>NZ_JBCJBG010000006.1:0-163828 GCF_039062315.1 Collinsella aerofaciens | reverse complement strand
CGTGAAACGAAAGGGCGCTGACCTTCTGGTCGCGCCCTTGAAGTTGAACGTCAGATTGTCCAAATGCGGCCCGCGCAACGTCGGCCCGTTACGGCGTTTGGTAAAACGCCGTAACTAAAAACGGTTGCCGCGGAAGCCGCCGCCGTTGCGGCCGCCACGATCGCCACCGCGACCGCCGCGGTCGTTACCACGGTTGCCGCCGAAGCCGCCACGGTTGCCACCGCGATCGCCATAGCCACCACGGTTGCCGCCAAAGCCGCCGCGACCGCCACGGTCGCCGCCACGGTCACCAAAGCCGCCACGGCCGCCACGGTCGCCACCGCGACCGCCGCGGTCACCGCCACGGCCACCGCGATCGCCAAAGCCGCCGCGACCGCCACGGTCGCCGCCACGGCCACCGCGATCGTCACGACCGCCGCGAGGACCGCGGTCCTCGTCCAGGCCCATGGCGACGAGCGGAGCGATGACCTTATCGAGAGCGGCCATCAGCTCGGTGGCCTCCTCGTAAGAAAGCTCGGGCAGGAGCTTCTCCTTCTTGTTGGCAAGCTCGACCAGGCCCTCGGCGGCATCCTCGGCAGCGAAGACAACGATCTTGCGCATATCGCCCTCGGCGTCGTCGATGCGGCCGACCAGATCGGCAGCCTCGGCCTCGGCCATCAGGCCATCGAGCTCACGAAGGCGCATGCCCAGCAGGTCGGACATTTCCTTCTGCTCCATCTTGGGCTTGAGGTCAAGGAGCTTGATGGCGCGCTCGATGTTCGCCATGCGCTCGGCCTTGGCCTCCTCCTCCTTGGAAATAGCAAAGCGACGGCTACGCAGCAGGCGGGCGGCCTTCTGCATCTTGTCCATCAGCTCTTCGTCATCGTAATCAACGGCGGCCTCGACAACCTCGGCCTCCTCCTCGGCGGAAACCTCGTCAGCAGCCTCAACCTCGGCAGCTTCGGTCTCCACGGTCTCGACTGCCTCGACCTCGGCAGCCATGGTCTCGTTCTCGGTCTCGTTCATGATCTCTTCGTTCTCAGACATGAGACTCCTTCTTGGCCCTCTCGGGCATCATCGCCCCATTCGCGGGGCCCGTCGCGCACTCTTTGCGCTTTAAACATTCATGCCTCTCGGCAAAACGTCCATTAGTTTATGGTGTCGCCATCCAATCTAGCTGCAGAATCTATGTGCACACATTAATGCGACATGTGCGACTCGCGACGAGCGTACACCAGTGACGCCACGAACCCGACCACGGCAATCACAGCCGCCACGCGCACGGCAGCTGCAAATCCAATCGCCTGGGCAACGTCGGTCGCAACGCCAGCCGCACCGGCAGTCGCCGCAGAACTCGAGAGCAAGCCGATAAACAGCGACGGGCCAAACGATGCGGCAATCATGTTCCACGTGTTGAGCAATGCCGTTCCGTGAGGATGCTCAGGGGCAGGAAGCGTCTCCAAGCCGGCTGTCTGCGAGGGGCTCAGCACCAGGCCGACTCCGGCATACACCACAACGGTCAGCGCCACGACGACGCCGATGTTCATGCTTGCCGCCGTCATCGAGATTGCAGTCTGCCCCACGGCAATCAGGGCAAAGCCGACCGGCAACAGCGGCCATGCGCCACGGGCGTCCATCACGCGTCCGCCCACAATCGAGGTCACGGCGTTGCAGGCAATCGCCGGCAAAATGAGCAGGCCCGCAACAAGTGCGGTCATGCCGTAGGCACCTTCAAAATAGAGCGGCAACAAAACACTCATCGAGAACGTCGTCATCATCGACACCACCACAAGCAGGCACGCAGGCCAAAAGCGAACGCTCGCCATAGGACGCACGTTAAGCACCGGATGCTCAAGTTTGAGCTGGCGGGCCGCAAACAGGCCGAGCAGCACAAGGGCGGCGAAGAGCGTCACGATGCCGGCAATCAGATTGGTCGAGAACTCGCCTACGGAATACACAAATGCCGTAATGCCGGCAGCGAGCAAAACAACCGACAGAATATCAAGCGTGGCGTTCGAGCGCTCTCCGACATTCTGTACAAGCTTTACGCCCGCCGCAGCGACCACAATGCCGCCCACCAGCGGCACTACGAACACCGCCCTCCAGCCAAACAACGTGCACATAAGACCGCTGATCACAGGTCCAAACGCCGGCCCTAGCGTAATGCAGGCACCGCCCAGGCTAAGATACAGACCGAGCTTCTCGCGCGGGGCGCAAGACAGCACCACGTTCATCATGAGCGGGAACAAGATGCCCGATCCCGCAGCCTGCAAAATACGACTTGGCAGCAAAACGCTAAACGACGGAGCGACCAGGCACAGGACTTCGCCGGCGACCATACATCCGCATGCGAAAAATAACAGCTTGCGCGTCGAGAAACGGCCGGACAGGAAGGCCATGATGGCCGTAAAGATCGACGTCACGATCATGTAGCCCGAAACGAGCCACTGCGCCGTGGTGGCACTCACCGAAAAGGCTGTCATAATGTCGTGCAACGCCACGTTAATGATGTTCTCGTTAAACGCGGCAACAAAGGCTGCAATATACATAACGACGAGAATCGCCGCGGTGGCCGATGGCGTTACTTGAACTTGTTGCTGAGATTTGCTCCCCATGCATTTCCTTCCTCTTGGAACGACAGTCGCATCGCCCCAGAGGAACAGTCCAGGGCGAAAAATGAGCCCTAGACTTACGCCAGACGCCGTACACGACGAATCTGGCAACATGGTCCAACATCGAAAGATTGTAACGCGGACGCACAGCTTTCCTTCCGCGCTATTATTAAAAGTCCACGAAAGCATAAGACATGAGGAGCCCGCCATGATCAAGCCCATCATGAAATCCGAGTTCTTTTTGCGCCTTCCTTCCGAAGACGCGGGACCCGACGACGCCGCGACCGGGCAGGACCTCCTGGATACGCTCAACGAACATGAGCACGAGTGCGTGGGCCTCGCCGCCAACATGATCGGCGTGCGCAAACGCATCATCTGCGTAAAGGACGGCACCAGGGCGCTCCTGATGTACAACCCTCAAATTCTTGAGCAGGTCAATGCCTATCAGACGAGCGAAGGATGCCTCTCGCTGGCCGGCGAGCGTCCCTGTACCCGATATCGCCGCATTAAGGTTGAGTATTTGGACGAGAACTTTGTCCGCCGCATCAAAAACTTCTCGGGCTACACCGCCGAGATCATCCAGCACGAAATCGACCACTGCAACGGAATCGTTATTTAGTTCCACCGATTCAAGAAAGCTCCCTGCAGCCAAGCAACTGCAGGGAGCTTTCGATTGTATAGAGCCTCTATCCCTTAGCTTTGACGGTAATGATCGAAGAAGTCGGCGAGGTCTTCGAGCGACTCTTTGAGCACTTCCATGCGCGGCAGGTACACGATGCGGAAGTGATCGGGCGCGGCCCAGTTAAAGCCGCCGCCGCGCGTGATCAGAATCTTCTTCTCGTGCAGCAGGTCGAGGGCAAACTGCTCGTCATCGGTGATGTTGAACTTCTTCACATCCATCTTGGGGAAGATATAGAACGCCGCGCGCGGCTTGACCACCGAGATGCCATCGATCTTGTTGAGTGCCTCATACACAAAGTTGCGCTGCTCGTAGACACGACCGCCGGGACGGATGTAGTCGTTGACCGACTGATGGCCACCGAGCGCCGTCTGGACGATCGACTGGGCCGGCACGTTGGAGCACAGGCGCATGTTAGAGAGCATGTTGATACCCATAATGAAGTCGCTCATGCAGCGCTGGTTGCCCGAAAGCACCATCCAGCCAATACGATAGCCCGCGATCATGTGCGACTTGGAAAGGCCGCTAAAGGTAACGCAGGGCAGATCGGGAGCGAGCGAGGCAATCGAGACGTGCTCGTAGCCGTCCATGCACAGACGGTCATAGATCTCATCGGCAAAGATCATGAGCTGGTGCCTGCGCGCAACCTCGACGATGCCCTCGAGCACCTCACGCGGGTAAACCGAGCCCGTGGGGTTGTTGGGGTTGATGATGACGAGGGCCTTGGTCGCGCTCGTGATCTTGGACTCCATATCCTCCAGGTCAGGATACCAATCGGCCTGCTCATCACACAGATAGTGCACGGGATGTCCACCGGCAAGGGTCGCGCACGCCGTCCAGAGCGGATAGTCGGGGCTGGGGATCAGAATCTCGTCGCCATTGTCGAGCAGCGCGTTCATCGAAAGCTGAATGAGCTCGGACACGCCGTTGCCTGTGTAGATGTGCTCCATCTGAACATTGGGCAGGCCCTTGATCTGCGAGTACTGCATGATCGCCTTGCGCGCAGAGAACAGGCCGCGCGAGTTGGAATAGCCTTCGCAGTCGGGCAGCTGCTGGCGCATATCCTTAATGACCTCATCGGGCGTGCGGAAACCAAAGGGCGCGGGGTTGCCGATATTGAGCTTGAGAATACGCTCGCCCTCGTCCTCCATACGGGCAGCCTCGTCGACGACGGGACCGCGCACGTCATACAGGACGTTATCGAGCTTGGTGGATTTAGAAAAAGTACGCATGGTGGTGCTCCTTGGAATTTGAGCTGAGGGACTAGGTTCGGATTTGGCAACGTTATGGGACGAGGACGTCTCGACTTGATCGGCGTCACTGGCGAGCAGCCAGGAAACATCGACCTCCAAAATACGGGCGAGCAGCTCTGCCACATCGCGCCGCGGGATCGTCTTGCCGCTCACATATTGGCTCATCTGACTCTTGCCGAGTTTTTTGCCGAGCATCTCCGATGCGCGGATTACGTCCGACTGGCGAACGTCGCGATCGGACATAGCCTGTCGCAGGCGATCGCTAAACGTCTCTTGGGCCACTAGAACCTCCTTGCTGGCAAAGTTCAATTTATAGAACACGAATTGAACCAGAGTTCAATTTAGCAAGCAGTATAGCGCCGTGCCTCATTCGAAAGTTCAATTTCATAAGAAAACGTACCGAACTCCGAGATTTGCCCAAAGCGGACAATAACGTGCACACGTTTAGAGGTATTCAAGGAATCGAGCGGCGGCAAGCGAAACATCAGCCGTGCGATATATCGCATTGATCTGCCGATGGGGATGCCCCTCGAGCGGGCGCACGGCAACATCGAACTGGCAGCGGCGCAAGATGAGCGCCGGAAGAATGCTCACGCCCAGACCGTCCTCGACCATGGCCATAATCGCATAATCATCCCAGGTCGACAGCTTAGAGCGCACCGCCAGGCCCGCGCGGCGAAACAGCGGCGTAATCTCGTCGTCGCTACCGCGTTCCAGCAGAATAAACTGCTCGTTGGCCAAATCGGCAAGGGAAACGACCTCCGCGGTGGCAAGCGAGGAGTCCGCTGGCACCACGGCCATCAGCTCGTCTTGCACCAACGGCCGCGACGCCATGCCGGCGCCGCGTGGCTCGCGCGGAATAAAGCCCAGGTCGCAGCGGCCTTCCGCCACCCATTGCTCAATCTCGGAGTAATCACCCATCAACAGCTCGTAATCGACACCCGGATGATCGGCGCGAAAGCGCGCAATCACCGGCGGCAGCACGTGGGTCGCCACACTCGAAAACGTACCGATGCAGATCTTGCCACGCATGAGCCCACGCATCTCGTCCACGCGTCGCTGTAGGCGGCCAAACTCTTCGCATAACGCCTCGACTGCCGGCATGACCTGCCGCCCGTCGGCAGAAAGCACCACGCCCTCGCGGCTGCGATCAAGCACCTTAAAACCCCAGTCTGCCTCAAGGTCGCCCACCATGCGGCTTACGCCCGACTGCGAATAGCTCAACCGCTCTGCAGCACGCGTAAAGCTGCCGGCACGCACCGTCTCGAGCAGCACTTGCATCTTTTGGATATTGGTCTCCACGGCACGTCCCCACCTTTGCATGAGTATTTGTCATGTCATCCATGCATTATATTCACTTTTCTTCTAAAGCCAGTTCACCCATAGTGAACATGCTCGGATATAGAGGGGACGGAAGCGCATGAAAAACGGACTGTTTACGTACTTAGCAGCATTGCTATTGTTTGGCTCCAACGGCATCATCGCCGCTGCCATCGCGCTGCCGAGCTCCGATATCGTGCTGCTGCGCACGTTTTTGGGCGCACTCTCGCTTGTCACCATCCTCGCCATCACCCAACGCCATAAGTTGCAGGCGCCATCTCGCCCCCGCGAAGCCGCAGCCCTCCTCCTCTCGGGAGCCGCACTGGGCGCCAGCTGGATTTTTCTGTTCCGCGCCTACCAGACGATCGGCGTCGGCATATCCTCGCTGTTGTACTACTGCGGCCCTATCATTGTCATGGCGCTCTCCCCGCTCATCTTTGGCGAAAAGCTGACCGGTGGCAAAATCGCCGGGTTTATCGCCGTTGCTTGCGGTGCTTTTCTCATTGCAGCGCAAGGTCTAGGCGGCAATATGCCCATTGCGGGTATCGCTTGCGGCATCGCCTCGGCCTTCTGCTACGCATTGATGGTCATCGCCAGCAAGGGTGCGCCACACATCGAAGGCCTCGAAAACTCCACGCTCCAGGTGAGCGCCGCCTTTGTGACCGCGCTGGTCCTCACGCTCATCACGCAGGGCGCTCCCTCATTCCTGTCCGCCGGCGTCGCCGCCAGTATTGATTGGCGCGCCGTCGTCATGCTCGGCGTCGTCAACACCGGCATCGGTTGCTTGCTCTACTTTAGCGCTGTCGCCAAGCTGCCCGTCCAGACCGTTGCGGTCGTCGGCTACCTCGAGCCGCTTTCGGCCGTCGTGTTCTCGGCCGTCCTTTTGGGCGAAGTCATAACACCGGTCCGCCTGATGGGCGCCGCACTTATCATCGGCGGCGCGCTCTTTTGCGAATTCGCCGGCAAACGCGCAGGCGCCAAGGCTGGCATAGCCCAGACAGCACGTGCTTAAAAGCCCCTGCTTTGAAATGCTACCTGCGTATATAAATAATCCCCAGCTGGGGATTATTGTCTAAAACACCCCGATGTGCCAAACTGCTCTTATATGTATAAAGATGGCATAAAGGTCTACTGCCCTTGGCAGAGGCCGGATGTCCAAGGGAGTCCACGTGGCACACAACAAACTGGAGGCAAGCCTCCAAGACCAGCGTAGTCAGAGCGGACATGGCGCCATCCCCCTCTCCGCTGGCATGCTGCTCGTAACGCTCGGCGTCGTATACGGCGACATCGGCACGAGCCCTATGTACACCATGAAATCAATCGTCGCCAACAACGGCGGCATCGGCACCGTCAGCGAGGACATGATTTTGGGCGCACTCTCGCTCGTCATCTGGACCATGACGCTCGTGACCACGGTCAAGTACGTGGTTATCGCCATGAAGGCCGATAACCACAACGAGGGCGGCATCTTCGCCCTGTTTAGCTTGGTGCGCAAAGTGGCGCCGTGGCTGATCCTTCCCGCCATGATCGGCGGCGCGGCGCTGCTCGCCGACGGCATCCTCACCCCCGCCGTCACGGTTACCACGGCCATCGAGGGCTTGCGCACTATCGAGTGGGGCCATGCGCTTTTGGGTGACGGCCAGACCAACGTCATCATCATCACCATCATCATTATCTGCGGCCTGTTTGCCATGCAGCGCGCCGGCACCTCGTCGATCGGCAAGCTGTTCGGCCCGCTCATGACGCTGTGGTTCCTGTTTTTGGCTGGCGCCGGTCTGTTCAACATGCTCGGCAACCTGTCCATCCTACGCGCGCTCAACCCCATCCGTGGCATCATGTTCCTGTTCTCGCCCATCAACCACTCGGGCATCATGGTGCTCGGCTTCGTCTTCCTGTCGACGACCGGCGCCGAGGCGCTCTATTCAGACATGGGCCACGTGGGCAAGGCCAACATCTACGCATCCTGGCCGTTTGTTAAGGCGGCCCTCATCCTTAACTATCTGGGCCAGGGAGCTTGGCTGCTCGCCAACAATTCCAATCCCCAGATGCTCGCGATGGATATCGTCAACCCGTTCTATATGATGCTCCCCGAGCCCCTGCGCCCCTTTGCCATCGTGCTTTCGGCCGTGGCGGCCATCATCGCCTCGCAGGCGCTCATCACCGGCTCGTTCTCGTTGGTTTCGGAGGCAACCCGTCTCAATCTCATGCCGCATCTGCGCATCCACTACCCCAGCGACACCAAGGGCCAACTCTATATTCCGCTCGTCAACAACATCATGTGGGTCGGCTGTATCTTCATCGTGCTGCTGTTCCAAAACTCCGAGCGCATGGAGAGCGCCTACGGCCTCGCCATTACCGTGACCATGCTCATGACCACGACGCTTTTGACGAGCTACATCGCCGGCATCCTCAAGCACAAGCTGGGCGCCTGCGTCTTCGCCCTGCTCTTTGGTGCCATTGAGCTGTGCTTCTTCGCTTCGTGCCTCACCATGTTCTTTGACGGCGGCTACGTCATGATCTTCCTGGCCGCGCTGCTGTTTGGCCTTATGTACGTGTGGCGCCGCGGCACCGCCATCGAGCGCACGCAGACGATCCTGCTGCCCGTCTCCAAGTACATTGACCAGCTCGGCCGCCTGCGCAACGACGAGACCTACCCCGTGCTCGCCGACAATCTGGTGTTCCTTACCAACAGTCCCGACCCGCTCACGCTCGACCGCGACGTGCTCTACTCCATCTTGGATAAGCATCCCAAGCGTGCCAAGGCATACTGGTTCATCAACGTGCATGTCACCGATGAGCCCTATACGCACGAGTATTCCGTCGAGACCTTTGGCACGGACTTTTTGTTCCGCGTGCGCTTGGACCTGGGCTTTAAGGTCAACCAGCGCATCAATGCCTACCTGCGCCAGATCGTTGGCGACTTGATGGCATCGGGCGAGCTGCCGCCGCAGCATCACGCCTACTCCATCTACGAGACGCGCGGCAACGTGGGCGACTTCCGTTTTTGCATGCTGCGCAAGATGCTTGCCCCCGAAACGGACATCAACCGCAACGATCACCGCGTCATGGCCATCAAGTACGCCGTCCGCCGCGCCTGCGGAAGCCCGGCACGCTGGTACGGTCTTGAGAACTCGGCCATCATCATCGAGTACGTACCGCTCTTTGCCCGCATGCGTCCAGCAGTCAAGCTCGTACGCACCCAGGTGCCACTCGAGGTCCAAATCGAGGAAGCCGAGGAAATGGAAGTCGATATCTTCTCGGACGACCTGGTCAACGGCAACGAAGCCGGCAGGAACATGAACGTCGATCCCACCGAGTTGCTCGAGAGCGTCGCCGATACGCCCGAACAGCAACAGCTCGACTGCCTCGAGAGCGAACAGCTCAACGACGCCAACTTCTAGCGCCGTCACCCATCGACGATAGCGGCCCTGCACCTCGCGAGAGATGCAGGGCCGTCTTGTATTGCAGTAAAGCTAGCGGCTACGAACGACGCGGCTCGGGAACCACGAGTCTATCGGGGCTCGCGCCCTCGGCATCCATCAGGCTCACGTAGCGAATCGACGGATCATCATACATCGCGTAGTAATAATTGCCCGTGCGCGCGCTAAAGCATCCGGTGTAGATAGTCTTCTCGAACTTGCCATCGCCCATCCTGGACGCCCCCTCGATCATCACCACGCCCTCGAGCGAGCGGAACATGCGGACGACGTTTTCGGTCTCGCTCTCCTTTTGCGGGTAATTGGCATTGAGGTACGCCGCCTTTACAAAACGGCTCGGCGAATAGCAATCGCCCGGAATGCCGCGCATGCCGGCACCCGCGCCATAGGGCTTGAGCTCGGCGCCACGCCATGTCGCCGTCTGCGGAAAATCGCTTGTGGCGGTGATATAGGTGCGGAGGTTTTCCATGTGCCACGGGAAGGTCGGCTGGTTGGCAAGGGTGTCGACCGGATCGTCGTATACATGCAGGCCATCAGCCATCATCTCGACCACGATGCTGCGCTGGCTGTCGCCGATAATCCAATGGAGCAGCGACACGCCCAGCCCCTCTCCGGCAGATTTGGCAACAATCACCGTGTCGCGCAGCGCGGCCTCGACCTCATCGACCGTCGAGAACGTCGCTGCCACCCACAGGGGAAACTCATAGGCCGCGATATTGGTCTTTCCATCAACCGGCCCCTCGGCATACTCGGCATAACCCGGGAAATTGAGACCCGCCACGGCGAGGCCCGCATCGTTGCCGCAGTCGAAGAACATAGGGTAATTCTTGTAATCGATGCACATACCGATCACCGCGTGTGCCGCTGTCGCGTCGTCGATAAACGAATACGGAATGTGGAACCCGCGCGGCATCACGCGAACCTGTTGGCCGTAGTCAAAGCTCCAGTCGAGGTTGCGGCCCAGATACATGTGACCAGAATTATCGGTAAATCGAATACTCGTACACATAGCGCCTCCTAGCTTTACGTTCTTGCTAAGGTTATTGTCACCAAACAAAGAGGCGCTAAACACAAAAGCCCGGACATGACAACAATGTCACGCCCGGACTATTCAAGCAGGATAAACTCAACCAAGTTAACCCCGCAGGTCGTCTAAGGGGTCAAAGTGCCGCAGATTGCCACGAAAGAGGAGCGAAGCGTACTTAAGGTACGCGAGCGACGATTGAGCGGCAAGGTGCGGTGCTTTGGTCCCCTTAGACCAACTTTCCTAGACAGTGGTCAATCATGTGTTGAATCATTTGCGCCTCGAAGCCCACAAAGTCCTGCTTGCGCTCGCGCATCTTGCCGTCGACGATCTGGTCAAAGGCAATCTTGCACTTGATGTAGCGCGTGGACTTGGTGATCTCCTCGTGCGTCAGGCAGCTCTCCTCCATCTTGCTGGCACCCAGGCCAAACACCAGACGGGGGTTGTAGAGCACATGGGGCTCGCCGGCGTCGTCCAGGTAGACGCAGACCTTCTTGGTGACGCCGATCTGGTTGGCGGCAAGGCAGCCGGCATCGTCGAGCGACTTGATGGTATCGATCAGGTCCTGTGCCACCGACTCGTCCTCGACGGTCGCGACCTCGCAACGCTGGGACAGAATAGCCTCGTCGCGGCAAAGCTCTTTAATCATACGTTCCTCCATAGGGGTCGTTGTAACCGCTTAAGTATACGGTACCCACACATTTTCATGCGAAAAATACCGTCCGTCTGCTACAAAGCGCCGAACATCAACATGCGAGGAACAACAGCGTCGTAAAGGGGCTATAGTGGGTGAGTTCGTGTCAATCGGCCTAAACTCGGGGCCGAACAAGGAAAGGGTATGCATGGACGAACTATTTCACGTCAGCGAGCGCAAGTCCACAATCGGGACCGAACTCCGCGCTGGACTGACAACATTCCTGGCGATGGCCTACATCATCGCCGTCAACCCTGCGGTGCTCTCGGGCGCCGGCATCGATGCGGGAGCGCTCGCCTGCGCCACCTGCCTGGGCGCCGGCATCATGACCATCTGCATGGGCATCTTCGCCAACCGCCCGCTCGCCTGCGCGTCGGGCTTAGGCGTCAACGCGATGATTGCTGGAATCACCACCACCGTCTGCGGCGGTGACTGGCACGTGGCCATGAGCGTCATCTTCCTTGAGGGCGTCGTCATCTTGCTGCTCGTGCTTTGTGGCCTGCGCGAGGCCATCATGGACGCCATCCCGGTTGTCCTGCGTCACGCCATCTCGGTGGGTCTGGGCTTGTTCATCGCCATGATTGGCCTGTGCGATGCCGGCATTATCACCGCTGGCGCCGGTACGCTCGTCGGCCTGGGCGACATCGCCTCCCCCACCTTTATCGTCGGTATCATCTCCATCGTCGTGACGGTTGCCCTGGCTTCCCGCAACGTGCCGGGCTCGCTGCTCATCGGCATCATCGTCGCCGTTATCGCCGGTATCCCGCTGGGCGTCACCCACGCCCCCGAGGGCCTCATCGCCCCGCTCGACTTCTCGAGCATCGGTGGCCCCATCGCCGACGCCGGCGGCGTGCCCGCCATCGTCAAGGTCCTTACCGACCCCGCGCTCCTCGTCATCTCGTTCTCGCTGCTCATGAGTGACTTCTTCGACACCATGGGCACCGCGATGGCCGTGGCCAAGCAGGGCGAGTTCCTCACCGACGACGGCAACGTCGAGAATATCAAGGAGATCCTAATCGTCGACTCCGCCGCCGCCGCTGTGGGCGGCTTCATGGGTGTCTCCTCCATCACCACCTTCGTCGAGTCCACTTCCGGCGCCGCCGACGGTGGCCGCACGGGCCTCACCTCCGTCACCACCGGCGTGCTGTTCATTCTCGCCGCGTTCTTCTCCCCCATCGTCACCATCGTTTCCAGCGCCGCCACCTGCGGTGCTCTGGTCTACGTCGGCTACCTCATGATGAGCGAGGCCTCCGAGATCGACTGGTCCGACGTGTCTCAGGGTTTCCCGGCGTTCATGATTGTCGCCGGCGTGCCCTTCACCTACTCCATCTCTGCCGGCATTGGCCTGGGCTTTATCGCCTACGTGATCGTCGCGCTCTTTAAGGGCGAGGCCTCCAAGATCAAGCCGCTCATGTGGATCGCAGCTCTCGCCTTCCTCGTCTACTTCTTCGTAGCGTAGCGGCAAAGCTGCCAAAGCAGAACACCAAAGCGCGGAGTCGCATCGAGCGGCTCCGCGCTTTTCTTTTAAAGCCAGGCGACGCACGGACGCGCGATGTATTGCTTCCCAAGTTTTGGACATTTTGTCCTCCAAACGGCACTACCGCCGGCTACATCCTGCAGATATGCTGGGCGTAATCGCATAGGCCCTATGAGGATGGGAGTAACCATGGCCGCCTTGTTCACGACCCCCAGGCGCAATGACAAAACCTCTGGAGCCCATTTTGTCGAGCCCGACGTGCACCGTCGCACGCTGCTCGCACACGGCAGCTGGCGCCGCGTGACGCGCCGCATCGTTGTAGGCGCCGTATGCGCGCTTACGGTGAGCTCGCTGCTCATGCCGAGCGTCTCGCTCGCGGCCGAGTGGGTCAACGTCGGCGGCGCTCAGTACAACACTGCAGCAGGCGACGAGGCCGGCACCTGGGCCTGGGACGGCGCCGACGACATGAAGCTCAACGGCTATAACGGCGGCGCGATCGAGGCAGCGGGCAAGCTCAACGTGAGCTACGAGGGCAACAACACCGTCACTAACGGCGACGGCCGCGGCATCAAGGTTAAGGATGGCGCGAACGAGAACGCCGAGCTTAATATTCAGGGCGACGCGTCCAGCACGCTCAACGTGTCATCTTCTCGTGACGCCATCACTTCCGTCGGCAGCATCAACATCGACGGCGCTGGCACTGTCAACGCCACGAGCACCGAGCACGATGCCATCGATGCCGGGGGCGATGTCACCATCAAGGGCTCGGGAAACGTTAACGCCACGGGCGATTCGGATGGCATCAGGGCCGACGGCAACATCACGATCGACAACAGCGGAACCGTCACCGCCAAGGCCACCGAGGATCAGGGTATCGATGCTAACGAGAACCTCATCATAAAGGGCGGCGGCAAGGTAGAGGCAAGCTCTATCAAAGACAATGCGATTTGGGCCGGCGGCAACATCGAGATCTCGGGTGGCAGCCAGGTCAAGGCAAGCTCCGAGGAAGACGCCGCCATCGACGGTAAAAACAGCCTCACGGTCACGAACGCTTCCCTCAACGCAAGTGGCGTTGGGTATGGCATTGTCTACAAGGGCATCACGTTCGATGGCGCAACCGTAACGGTCCGTGCAAGTGCAGGGAACGATGAAGCCAGCGCCCTCTTCACCGACGAGGACGACATCGTCATCAAGAACGGCTCGATCGTGGATGCGTTCGCAGAAGGCCAGTTCTCGACCGCAATCTCCACCAGAAACTACTACCCCAACGAAGCGGGTGGTCACATCTACATTAGTGACTCCGTTGTCAAGGCTATAGCCCGCTATGTCGAGTCCGGTAGCGACGGCCCCGATCACTACAGCAACGACCAAAGCGGCGCGGTCATTCCCGAGCATAGGGGCGTGAACATCGGCATCTTTGCCCGGACCAAGGAGGGCATCACGCCCGCGACCATCTCGATTGTCCGCAGTAAGGTCACAGCTGAGGGAGACACGGCGGCAATCTTCGCCCTTGCCGTGAGCGCGGACGGCGAGACAATCGGCACCATCGAGATCGAAGGCGCTCCCATCCAGACGCCCACAGGCGGCAAGATCATTGGCTATCGCAACAAGGAAGAACTCGATGACGGCATCTTCTACGTGGTGGGTCAAACCATCGGCACGGGCGACGCTGTGATCGACTCCCCCTATAACGAAGCTGTCGCCAAGAGCACGGTCATCGCGCCTCCCGAGGAGATCAAACCCGAGGAGAAGCCAGGCGAGACCAAGCCCGAGGGTTCCAAGTCCGAGGGCACGAAGACGACCAAGACCGTTGCAGTTGCAGCCACGGGAGCCAAGATCGCCGGCAAACTCGCAGCAACCGGCGACGCCTCGAGCGCAGCCATCGTGGCAGCCGCCCTTGCGGGAACAGCCGCCATCGCCGCGGGCGCCGTGGTGAGCCGCAAGCGCTCGTAAACACTTTTTCGCACGGGACGGGTGGATCGCGGCCCTTGCCTTCCTCGTCTACTTCTTCGTAGCGTAAGGGCAAGGCTGCAAAAGCTGAACAATAAAGCGCGGAGTCGCCATGCGGCCCCGCGCTTTTCTTTTAGCGCCGGTCCCTGCGCCGGCGTGCGGCCTATTTCTCCCCCATTTTGGCCATTTTGCCCTCCAAACGGCACTACCGCCGGCAACATCCAGCAGATACGCTGAATCTAGTCGTATAGGCCCTATGAGAACGGGAGCAACCATGGCAGCCTTGTTCACGACCCCCAAACGCAATGACACTACCGCCGGAACCCATGTTGCCGAACCCGACGTTCGCCGTCGCATAGGACTCGCGCACGGCAGCTGGCGCCGCGTGACGCGCCGCATCGTCGCGGGCGCCGTGTGCGCGCTCACGGTGAGCTCGCTGCTCATGCCGAGCGTCTCGCTCGCAGCGGAATGGGTCAAGGTCGGCGGCAACAAGTACAACACCGCGGCGAGCGACGAGGCCGGTACCTGGTCGTGGGACGGCGCCGACGACTTGAAGCTCAACAACTATAACGGCGGCGAGATCCAGGCCGCAGGCAAGCTCAACGTGAATTACTCGGGAACCAACATCGTCACTGCCGAATGGATCGAAAGCATCAACGTTTCTCATGGCACTAACGAGAATGCCGAGCTCAATATCCAAGGCGACGAGGGCGGCACGCTCAGCGTGACATCTACTGAGGACGCTATCCTCTCCACGGGTAATATCAACATCGACGGAGCCGGATCCGTCAACGCCACGAGCACTGGGTTTGATGCCATCAATGCCGGAGGTGATCTCGCTATCAAAGGTTCGGGCAACGTCAACGCCACGGGTGCATCGGATGGCATCAGGGCAAACGGCAATATCACGATTGACGACAGCGGAGCCGTCACCGCCAGGGCTACCAAGGACAAGGGTATTGGAGCCGACAAGAACCTCACCATCAAGGGTGGCGGGACGGTCGAGGCAAGCTCCGAGAAAGACGCTGCCGTCGAGGCCAAGGGCAGCCTCGCAGCCACAAACGCCTCCCTCAACGTAAACGGTGTTGAATATGGCGTCTATGCCCACAAGGGCATCACCCTCGATCATGCAAACGTGACGGTCCGTGCAAGTAAAGGCAGATACGGTGGCGCCAACGCCCTCTTCACCTACCAGGACGACATCGTCGTCAAGAACGGCTCCACCGTGGACGCGTTTGCGGAAGGCGAGGTTTCGGCTGCATTCTCCACCAGAAACGATCGACCCAACGAGAAGGGCGGCCACATCTACATCAGCGACTCCGTTGTCAAGGCCATAGCCCGCTATGTCGAGAACGGCGACGGCCCCATCCCCTACAGCGAAAACCAAGATGGCGAGACGAGGCGCGAACCCCAAGGCGAGAACATCGGCATCATCGCCCAGACCAGCGAGGGCGTCACACCCGCAGTCATCTCGATCATCCGCAGCAAGGTAACGGCCGAAGGAGATACAGCGGCAATCTTTGCCCGTGCCATGAGCGCTGACGGCAAGACAATCGGCACCATCAAGATTGAGAACGCCGCCATCCAGACGCCCGAAGGCGGCAAGGTCATTGACTATCGCAAGCTCCGTGACGGCATCTACGAGGCAGGCCAAGCCATCGGCACGGGCGACGCCACGGTCGACTCCCTCTATATCAAAGCAGTCGCCAAAAGTACGACCATCGCACCTCCCGAGGTAGACAAGCCGGAAGACCCCAAGCCCGACGAGACCAAGCCCGCAGAAAGCAAGCCCGCGGAGTCCAAGCAGAACCCCAAGCCTGAGGGCTCAAAGCCGACCAAGGCCGTTGCGGCTTCAACCACGAAAGCCAAGACTACCGGCGTGCTCGCGGCAACCGGCGACACCTCGGGTGCGGCCATCGTGGCAACCGTCCTTGCGGGAACAGCCGCTATCGCCGCAGGCACCATGGCGAGCCGTAAGTGTTCTTAGACGCCTCTGCGCACATGGCAGCTCCCGCGAAGGCCCCGAGCCCGAGCACCGTTTAACGACGCCATCGCCGAGCTCCCCTCCGGCGGTGGCGTTTTCCATATGCGTCCGCAGGGGATGCACGAGATTGTCTTTGGTCTAGCCCAACCGGCATACGCTGGCGTGCGACAATTGGGGCTGCCGATATCACAACACTGAGAGAAGCCTGCCTTGGAAGCGCAAAAGCAGATAACCGTTCATTCGGAGCATACGGAAAGCGCACCTGTCATTTACCTCCCCGTGGTCATGGGCGACGGTAGCGATGTTTATGACCGCTGCCGAGAGCTCGGCTGTCCGCCATTCACCCTCGTCGCCATTGGCGGGCTCGATTGGAATCGCGAGCTGAGCCCCTGGGCATGCGACGGGACCGTACGCGATGCCGAGCCTTTCGGCGGCCAAGCTGCCGGTTTTCTTGATGAGTTGCTGAACCGGATAATCCCAAAGGTCGAATTATCGCTCCCACAGCCACCTGCTTGGCGTGGCATTGCCGGTTATTCGCTGGCGGGTCTCTTTTCGCTTTGGGCCCTCTGGCAAACCGATGCCTTTGACCGCGCCGCAAGCGCATCGGGGTCCCTGTGGTTTCCTGGCTTTATCGACTATGCTCACGAGCACGCGATGGCAGTTACGCCCGACGCCGTCTACCTGTCGCTCGGCAAAAAGGAGACCAAGACACCCAACCGCATGATGCGGCATGTACTCGACGACACGCGCGCGATGGAAGCGTTGCTCGTCGAGCGCGGCATTCCAACAACGCTGGAGCTCAACCCCGGCAATCACTTTGCCCAAACCGATCTACGCATGGCACGTGGCATCCACTGGATATTGACGCATTAAAAATGACGCCCGCGCGTACGCATGGGCGCCATTTATTTTGTTTTTGTTGAACGCAGCTACTACTCAGCAGCCTCCTCGAGCTCGGAGACATCAAACTCAAAGTCGTTACCCGGCAGAATGGCGTTGAGCACGATGCCCACCAGCGAGCCCACGGCAAGGCCGGAAAGCGAAATCGTCACGCCGCCCAACTCCAGCACGATGGCGCCGGCGGTGCTGTACGCAATGCCGAGCGAAAGCACGAGCACCAGGGCGGTCACCAGCACGTTGCGGTTGTTTTGGAAATCGACCTGGTTCTCGATGAGGTTGCGGACGCCCACAGCGCTGATCATGCCGTAGAGCACGAGCGACACTCCGCCGATTACACACGCCGGCATGGCGGCGATGACCGCGGCGAACTTGGGGCAGAACGAAAGCACGATGGCGCAGCACGCGGCAATGCGAATCACGCGCGGGTCGAACACACGCGTCAGGGCAAGCACGCCGGTGTTCTCGCCATAGGTGGTGTTGGCCGGAGCGCCAAAGAGCGAAGCCAGGATCGTGGCAAGGCCGTCGCCGAGCAGCGTGCGATGCAGGCCAGGATCGGCGATGTAGTTACGCTCGCAAGTGGAGCCGATAGCCGAGATATCACCGATATGCTCGATCATGGTCGCAAATGCCAGCGGCATGATGGTGATAATGGCCGTCGTGGCAAGACCGCTATCGAACTGCGGCCCAAAGAGCGCAAACACGGTGTTGTCCCACACGATGGGAAGACCGACCCACGGCGCGGCGGCAACGCCCGAGAAATCAACCTCGCCCAGCGCAGTCGCAACGGCATAGCTCACCACAACGCCCAGCAAAATCGGCACGATCTTGACCATGCCGCGGCCCCAGATGTTGCAGATGACGATCACTGCCACAGCGACAACGGCAACAAGCCAATTGGTCTGGCAGTTGGCAATGGCGGAGCTTGCCAGGATCAGGCCGATGGAAATGACGATGGGGCCAGTCACCACCGGCGGGAAGAAGCGCATGACGCGCTTGGCACCAAACGCACGGAAGAGCGCCGCCAGCACCGGGTAGAGCAATCCGGCGCAGGCAACGCCCAGACAAGCGTAAGGCAATAACTCGGTCTCGCCGTTGGGCGCGATTGCGGCATAACCGGCAATAAAGGCAAACGATGAGCCCAAAAATGCCGGCA
The DNA here is from genome assembly GCF_039062315.1 of Collinsella aerofaciens. Lineage (GTDB taxonomy): Bacteria > Actinomycetota > Coriobacteriia > Coriobacteriales > Coriobacteriaceae > Collinsella > Collinsella aerofaciens_BG. The sequence goes on along the minus strand of NZ_JBCJBG010000006.1, from coordinate 145,366 downwards.
CCTTACCGCGCGACAGGAAGTGGAACAGCAGCGTACCCAGGCCGGCAAACAAAAGCGTTGCCGATACCGAGAGGCCAGTGAGCACGGGTACCAGCACGGTGGCGCCAAACATGGCAAACAGATGCTGCAGGCCGAGCAAAAACATGCGCGGGCGGCCGAGCGACGATGCATCGTAGATGGCATCGGTGACGGCGGGCGTCGAGGATTGGGACATGGATGTCCTTTCGAATGGAAGGGCATCGGGCATATCGGATAACCTGCCCGAACGATACGATCCGAACCATTGTACGCGATACGCTATGTCTCGCACGCGCCGTCACCTGCGAACGTTACCGCTATTTCCAAACGCGCTCGGCAATACGCTTGACCAGCGCGATCTTTGCCCATTGCTCGTCCTCGGTCAGCTTGTTGCCAATCTCGCAGCTGGCAAAGCCGCACTGGGGCGACAGATACAGGTTCTCGAGCGGAACATACTTTGCAGCCTCGTGAATACGCTCGACGATGGCATCCTCGTCCTCAAGCTCAGCGGCCTTGGTGGTCACCAGGCCCAACACGACCTTCTTGCCGGGGGCAACGTACTTGAGCGGCTCAAAACCACCGGCACGCGGCGTATCGAACTCCAGGTAAAATGCGTCGACATCCTCGTTTGCGAACAGGTACGGCGCGATGGGATCATAACCGCCCTCGAAGGCATAGGTAGAGTGGTAGTTGCCGCGGCACACATGCGTGTTGATGACCAGGTCGTCGGGCTTACCCTCGATGGCGGCGTTGTTGAGCGCCACGCCCAGCTCGCTTACCTTTTGCAGATCGACCGGGCTCATGCCGGTTTTGACGACAAAATCGGTATCGCAGTAGATACCCCAGGTGCAGTCGTCAAATTGGATGTTGCGACAGCCTGCAGCGTACAGGTCGGCAATTACCGTGCGATAAGCGGCTGCAATGGCGTCGGCAAGTTCTTCATCGGTCTTATAGACAGCGCGCAGGCTCTCCTGCTGGCCGTCGCAGCGATCGAGCGTGACCTCAGAGAACGTCTGGATAGGCGCCGGGATGGTCTGGCGTGCAACGTGGCCCTCTCCCTCAAGTGCCTTGACGAACTTAAAATGCTCGACGAACGGATGGTTCTCGCCGCTAATGGGACCGGTTACCACGGCGGTGTCGGCCGTCGTCTCCTCGTCATGGAACATATAGCCCGTGCGTGAGGCGCGGCGCTCAATGCCGTTAAGGCCCCACATAAAATCGAGGTGCCAGTAGCTGCGGCGAAACTCGCCATCGGTGATAACCTGCAGGCCGGCGGCCTTCTGCTTGTCCACCAAATCGCGAATGGCATCGTCCTCGACGGCCTTAAGGCCGGCGGCGTCGAGTGTGCCCGCGGCATAGGCGGCACGTGCATCCTTAACAGCCCGTGGACGAAGAAAGCTGCCGACGATATCGGCGCGAAACGGCGCGTTCGGTTGAATCAAAGTGCTCATAGATATCTCCCTTTGCATTGGTTGCTTTACCGAGACAGAGTATGAGCGCTCATATGGCCATCGTAAAATATATGTTTATAACAGTTTGATATAGATGTTTCCTATATCAGTCTGGACTGCCATAAAGAGACTTGAACCGTGCGGAGCACAGCACCCTAGATATGCTGACGAATCGCGTCGATATAGGCCCGACCGTAGCGCGTGAGCGTCGTGTTCTTGCGCGTGATGATGCCAATCTCCATGTACTCGTCCACGTCGAGCGGAATCGAGATAATGCCGGGGCCGTTGAGCTCGTGGCTGATCACGCCCGAGCATACCGTGTAGCCGTTGAGGCCCATGGCAAGGTTGAACAGCGTCGCACGGTCGCGCACGCGGATATTCTTGCGGCGCTCGAACGTCGAGGTCAGTTCCTCGGAATAGTAAAACGAGTTGTAGCTGCCCTGCTCGTAGGACAAAAACGGATAGTCCTCGAGATCTTCGAGCGTCACGCTGGCGCGGTCCGCCAGTGGATGGTCGGCGCATACAAAGACATGCGGCGTGGCGCAGAAGAGCCCTTCGAACACGAGCTCGTTGGCCACCAGCATGCGCTCGATGACCTCGCGATTGTGCTCCGACAGATACAGGATGCCGAGCTCGCTTTTCATATGCGCGACGTCCTCGATAATCTCGTGGGTCTGCTCCTCACGCAGGGTAAAGTCGTAACGCGCGGCATCGAACTCACGGATCACGTCGACAAACGCGTTAACGGCAAAGGAATAATGCTGGCAGCTCACACTAAAGTGCGGCACCTGCTCGGACGCGCCCTTGTACTTGCCTTCGAGCAGATCGGCCTGGTCGAGCACCTGTCGCGCGTAGCCCAAGAAGGTCTCGCCTTCCTCGGACACAATGACGCCCTTGTTGGTGCGCTCAAAGATGTGCACACCCATCTCGTTTTCGAGATCGCGGATCGACGCGGTAATCGAAGGCTGCGACACAAAGAGCCGGCGCGAGGCCTCGGTAATGCTGCCGCATTCGGCAACTTTGACGACATATCTGAGCTGCTGGAGCTTCATGGCTGTCTCCTTAGCTGTTCGTGAGACTCGCGTCGGCAGCACCCGGCAGGCGCATAAATGACGGCATCTCCCCCGTCGCGGCGCAGGCGGCAATCTGATGCAGAGCCCCGGCGACCGCATCGTCTGCCGCAGCGCCGATATGCCAGCGCGCGGCAGCCGTGACGGCCTCGTTGGCATTGGCGACTGCAACGGAGCTGGGAACGGCATCGATCATGGGCAAATCGTTATCAGAATCACCGAATACGGCCACCTCGTCGAGCGTCAGGCCCAAAGCACGCGCCAGCTCCAGCGCAGCGCAGCCTTTGTCCCAATCAGCAGGGAGGATGTCGAACAGGCGCACTCGGTTGTTGGGAAACACGAGCGAGAGTTCCGGCACCTCAGCGGCAACGCGCTCGCGTAGCTCCGCGAGCTCCTCACGCGAACGGGCACTCCAGATATTCGCCTTGAACACCGGCGCGTCATCGACGACGGGATGGCACGGAGCCTCTTCGCCTTTGAGCCATGTGTTGCCGCCCGACCCCATGGCGCGACGAACGCGCTCGGGATCACTCGTCACGCAATAGGCATCGTTGCCCCAAAAGTCATCGCCCAGGCTGTAGACTTTTAAAAATGTATCATCGGTCTCTTGCTCCAGATAGTCGGCCAAACGCATCAGAGCATCGTTGTCGATTGCGCGCGAGGCGACGACTCCGCCGTCGACAAACATCACCTGGCCGTTACAGAACGCACCTGTCGAAAAACACTCGGAACGGTTTTTGAACATCCAGCCCATCGCGGACGGCTGACGACCCGAAACCGGGCCAAAGTGCAGACCCGCCGCCTGCATGGCATGAATGCCCTCGATGGCGTAGTCGCTGGCGCCGTCATGCCCGGCTGGAATCAGCGTATCGTCCATATCGGTCAGCACAAGTTTGATCATAAGGCCCCCATTCGTATCGGTCCTACCTATTGTAACGACCTGCCAAAATAAACCTGTCCCTTTTTGGCAGGTGCGCTAGTATAGGGAACAACAGATTCGATGCGGGAGTGCCGGCGGTGCAAACCACAAGGCTGAGAGGGCATGGGGCCCAATCCTTTGAACCTGTCAGTTAATGCTGGCGTAGGGAGCATGCCGCCTTTACAGGGGCGCTGTCTATGCACAGCGCCCCTTTTCTATGCCAAGGAGGCATGTGCAGTGATTGATTCGGAACAGCTTAAGCAACATATGGTCAAGGCGGTGGACGAGATTCGCGCCACCAATCCGATGGCCGGCTCCATCACCAACACGGTGACGATCGACTTTGTCGCCAACGCGCAGCTCGCCGTGGGCGGATCGGCCGCCATGGTCTATCTGCCCGACGAGGGCGAGGCACTCGTTGCCGGCGGCGGCGCCATCTATCTCAATATGGGCACGCTCTTCCCCATCTATGAGCAGACGATTCCCCGCGCGGCCAAGGCGGCACACGACGCCGGCAAGCCCTGGGTGCTCGATCCGGTAGGCCTAGGCATCGGTAGCCTGCGCACCCAGCTGGTAAACGAACTCAAGCAGTACAAGCCCACCATCGTGCGCGGCAACGCCTCCGAGATCATTGCACTCGCCGGCCTGTGGAGTCTTGAGGGCGAGGCGGCCGATCTGAGCCGCGTACGTGGCGTCGATACCACCGACACGGTAGACGCCGCCCGCGATGCTGCCGTGGCACTCGCCCGCTACACCGGCGGCGCCGTGGTCGTCTCGGGCGAAGTCGACCTGATTACCGACGGCACGACCGTGGCCAAGTCCCACGGCGGCAGCCCGCTCATGTCCAAGATCACCGGTTGCGGTTGCTCGCAGGGCGGCGTGCTGGCCGTGTACGCCTGCGCTGCCGATCCGTTTACGGCAGCCGTCTGCGGTACCGCCGTCTACAATGTCGCCGGCACGCGTGCCGCCGCTGTCGCCGATGCCCCGGCAAACTTTAAGGTCGCCTTTATCGACGAGCTCTACCGCGCAACCGCCCAGGACATTGCCAATAACCAACTCGAGCTCGAGGAGGCATAAGCCATGTCCGAGCCCGTAACCAATGCCGGCATGAACACGCTCGTCGCCGTGGCCATCGCCCCGTGCGGCACCGGCGACGAGCTGTCCGCCGAGGTCGCCGAGGTCGTGCGCGTCATTCGCGAGAGCGGCCTTCCCAACCGCACCACCTCGATGTTCACCGAGATCGAGGGTGACTGGGACGAGGTCATGCAGGTCGTGCGCGACGCAACCTTTGTGTTGGCGAGCAAGGGCATCCGCACCGAAGTCGTGCTCAAAGCCGATATTCGACCCGGATTTACCGACACCATGACCGGCAAGCTTGAGCGCATGGAAGCGCAGATCAAAAAGCAGGAGGAAGCACGATGAGTATCCGCGACAACCTTGATATCTCGGCCTATCTGGTACTCGGCCCCGAAAACACGCTCGGGCGTCCCGTGGGCGATGTGGTGGCTCAGGCGCTCGACGCAGGCTTTACCTGCATCCAGGTGCGCTCCAAGGTGGCAAGCGCCCGCGAAATCATCGCGCTGACGGGCGACGCCGCGCAGGCAATCGCACAGGCCGGCAAGACCGGTCAAGTCGCCTTGCTGATCGACGACCGCCTTGACTGCGTACTCGCCGCGCGCGAGCAGGGTATTGCCGTCGACGGCGTGCACGTGGGTCAGAGTGATATTCCCGTCGAGGCCTGCCGCAAACTTTTGGGCCCCGACGCCATCGTGGGCCTTTCGGCCCGTTGCGAGGAGATGCTCGAGTACGTCAAGACCGCCGACATGAGCCTAGTCGACTACCTGGGCATCGGCCCGCTCCACGAGACCGAGACCAAGCGCGACTGCGGACGCGCGGCCGACGGCTCTATCATCACCAAGAGCTTTGAGGACTTGGCCGCACTCCACGCGGCAAGCCCCGTGCCCATCGTGGTGGGCGGCGGCGTCAAGACGGCCGACTTGCCGCAGCTTAAGGCAACCGGCGTCGATGGCTTCTTTGTGGTGAGCGCCGTCTGCAGTGCCGACGACCCCCACGCCGCAGCCAAGGAGCTCGTCGACACCTGGCAGCAGGCATAGGCTCAAGCCGAGCAGCTGATCCGCAGCCTCACATCTTCAGCAATGGAAAGCGCATCCCAGTTTGGACCTCCACTCCGGGATGCGCTTTCCGCATGCGACCCTTACCCCGCCAGATACGCTTCCAACGCCGGCAAGGTCGCCTCCGCATCACGACGACCGACCTGGTAGATGCGCTCGAGCTCATCGGGCTCGCGGCACAGCGACGGCACCTTCACCGATTCGCTCGGCCGCACCACAAAGACCTCGCCGGCAGCCTCGCGACGTGCCAGGTCATCGAGCGTGGCATTGTAGACCTCATGCCGATGCTCAAGCGCTGCGACAAACTCCGGGTAGTGACGGAGCACGCGCCGCAGCATGGGCATCACGCTGTTGGGCTGTTTCACAAAGCCAGCCGGCTGTGTGAGCACCACGATATTGCGGTCATACCCCTGCGCAAACAGCCAAGCGCTGGGAATTGAATCAGCCACGCCGCCATCCAGATACTTATGCCCGTCAATAACAACGGGACGCGTCGCCACAGGAATCGCCGACGACGCCCGGATCCACTCGATATCACGCTCGTCGCCATAGGGCAGGTCGTGATAGACGGCCTTGCCCGTCTCGATATCGGTACACACGCACGTAAATCGCATGGGGCAGGCGCGATACGTCTCCAAGTCGATGGGATCGCGCTCGATAGGCACCTCATGATAGGCAAAATCGGCATTGAACATATCGCCAGTTCGCAGCCAGCTTGCTACACCCGCATAGCGCTTGTCGGCGCAATAGGCCTTGTTGTAGCGAATGGCACGGCCGATCTGTCGTGATTTAAAGTTGTAGCCAAACGCCGCGCCCGCCGAGACACCCACCATATGGTCGCAGGTCAAACCGTGCTCCATCCATACGTCGAGCACGCCCGCCGTATACATACCGCGGTAGCCGCCTCCCTCGAGCGCCAGCCCCACTGTGCGCATCATATTTGACTGTGCCATGCGACCATCTCCGTCCCCGCAAATTTAAACGGAACAAGTATACCCGTCAACATATACCGCCCCAGTCGCATTTTTATCGAGCATCGCATCGTCGCGCTACCGCTTGTCGAATAATAGCCGCCCACAGCATGTGCACCCATCTATAATTGTGTGCTGTTGTTTATACTACTCAGCAGTTATCAACAGCGAACATTAGCCGGCAAAGTAACCCAACAACGCAGCAAGGCGGGGGCCTGGATACACGCAAAACGCTGAGCAACGACGCGTGTACACGACGAGCTCGCCCGACGCAATCCGCCCGACCTCAGAAAGCCGCTTACGACATGGATACTGTCAGCAATTACACCGAAACGCTCGAAAAGACCGTTCGCGACCTTCTCGAGCGTCAGGATGATCTGATTAGGACCGCCTTTACCGACCAGCTTACCGGACTTGGCAACCGCGGCGGCTTTGCTCGCTCCTTAGAGGAAATCTGGGAGCAGGAACTGCCCGTGACCATGGCGTTTATCGACATCGATAACCTTAAGCACTGCAACGACATCTTTGGGCATGACGAGGGCAACCGCTATATCTTGCAGGTAAGCCTCTATCTCAAGCTGTATATGAAGGTGGACGAGGCGGCGTTTCGCATAGGCGGCGACGAGTTTGCCATCCTGTCTACGGTTGCGACCGAGGACGACCTCGCCGAACGTCTGGAACACTGCCGAACGGTCCTGCTCAAAAACAACGATTCCGAGATGCCTCACTCGTTTAGCTACGGAGTGTCACATGCCGACCCCGCCCTGGGCGAGGCCCCCAATCGCATGACACTCGATGCCGACCATCGCATGTACGACTACAAGCTACGTCATGCCGTACACCTTGATCGGCGCAATATCTCGCAAGTCCACACCGACGACTTCGAAATAAGCGATCGCATTTTCGACGCCTTTTCGATGCTCAACGAGGGCCGCTATTTCTTTATCGAGAACTTGGACAAACATCGCACCCTTTGGTCGCAAGGCGCCTTGCGCGATCTTGGCCTTCCCTCGGAGCACATAGACAACTGTCGCGATTACTGGAAAACGCGCGTGCATCCCGATGACCTTGAGGCCTACATCAACGACATCGACCAGGTCTATAACGGCACCAAGCACCGTCGCGTCATGCAGTATCGTGTGCGCAATGCCGTCGGCGACTACGTCCTCTGCCGTGCTCGCGGGTTTCGCATCGACGGCGACGAAAATGTCCCCTCGCTCTATGTCGGCGAGCTCGTCAACCACTCACTTGCCGAAACCGTCGACGCCGCGACAGGCCTCGGCACCCAGCGCATGTTGGTCAATGCCATCGACGCCTGTCGTTGCGACCGTTGCGAGACGGGCCTTATAGCGGTGCGCGTTCGTGGCACGACAAAGCTCAACGAGCTCTACGGAGCCGAGGCTGTCGACAACATGCTCGCCGAATACGCAGGCCGCATGCTGTCGATCACCCGCGGCAGGAGCAGGGTCTACCGTTCACGTAGCGTCCAGTTCGTCGTGCTCAGCAACGACCTGGACCACGAGGCATTCGAGCAACTGACCCACCACCTTAAAGAGGCTGTTTTCGCTCCTGTGCAAATCGCAGGCGACACCATTGCTCCCGTCTGTCTTGTCGTCCCGACCTTTTACGAACGCCTGGACTCCCAAGCATCGACTGTTTTGGGCGAACTCGATCGTCGCCTTCGCACGGCCGGCGGACTTGTTCCCAACGACAGTCTGCCCATACCCGAGATGGAACGCAAAGGCGCCGTCGCCGAGCACCTCGATATGCTCACAGGCCTCTACCGCCCCAGCGAGTTTATGCGCCGTGCCAATGCCTTCATCAAGGCAAGGCGCGACGGCGCTTGGTGTATCGCCACCGTCGACATGGGCCACATGCGCCTATTTAACGAATGGTATGGACAGACCGAAGGCGACCGTATGCTTGCCGATGTGGGCACGGTGCTCAAGGATATCGAGAACGCCGACATGGGTGTCGCGGGATACTGGGGACAAGACGACTTTTGTCTGCTCATACCCTTTGAGCACGATTTCGTTCACCGAGTCTATGCGCGCGTGCGCGAGGCTGTAGCCAAGCACGACGACGGCGTAGGCTTTTGGCCGTCCATGGGCGTATGCCCCATCGACGCTAGCGAGGAAATCACCATCGATGCCCAGGCCAAGGCCATGTTTACCAATCGACGCGCCAAAAACGACTTCAAGGAGCGCATTGCTATTTTCCGCCCCGAGGAATATGAGCACGAGATTGCGTTCCACCGCACGCTGACCGAGTTCCAATACGCGCTCTCAAACGGCCGTATCACGTACTACCTGCAGCCCCAGGTCGATATGGAAACCGGCGAGATTATTGGCGCCGAAGCACTCACCCGCTGGATTGACAAGGACGGCTCTCTCATTTCGCCCGCAACGTTTATCCCCGCACTCGAGGATAGCGGCTTTGTGGTGACGCTCGACAAGTACATTTGGCAGGGTGTCGCCTCATGGCTGCGCGAGCGCATCGATCGAGGACTTCGTGTGGTTCCGGTTTCGCTTAATGTGTCGCGCGTGGATATCCTTGCCTGCGACGTTGCCGAACATATGGGGGCGCTTGCCGCCCAATACAACCTACCGCCCGAGCTCATGCGTATCGAGATCACCGAGACGGCTTATACGGGAGAGTCCGAGGCCGTGGACAAACTGACGGCCGACCTGCACACCCGCGGCTTCTCGACCTATATGGACGATTTTGGCACCGGTCAGTCCACGCTCGCGATGCTCAAGAACGTCAACGTCGACGTCATCAAGCTCGACCGCGCCTTTGTACCCACCGACCGCGATCAAGGCCGCAGCACGCAAATCATTTCATCGATGCTCGAAATGGCGCAGTCGCTCCATCTGCCCGTCGAGGTCGAAGGCGTCGAGACAAATGAGCAGGCGAACATGCTACGACAAATGGGCGCCCGCTACGCTCAGGGCTTCCTCTACTACCGCCCCATGCCGGCGAAGGATTTTGAGGCATTGCTCGATGGTGGCAATAACAACTGATACGCTCGCGCGCAAAACGCCACCGCCGAAGGGGGAATTTGCCTCCATTAGCTAACTTATATCCCCAATTCAAACCGAATTGGGGATATGATACAAACCATTGTTCCGCCCAAGGAGGTTATCCATCATGAACGAGTCATATCGCCTGGGTGAGCAATTGATTATTGCCTATCTTCAGCGACTTGCGAATGGCATCTCGACCGCCGAACTCGATGTTGCCGCGCTGCCTGCTGAGCTACGCGCCGTTGGTGAGCAACTGCAAAAGACGCATGCCATCCTGCAACAAGAGCGCCAGCTGCTTGAGCGCAACGCCTATATCGATCCGCTCACCAACTTGGGCAACCGCAGCGGACTCGACCGTCACGTCGAGCAACTCTGGCGCAAAGGCGACCCCTTCACCTGCGCCTATATTGACATCGACCATCTCAAGCATTGCAATGATAGGTTTGGCCACGCCGAAGGCAATCGCTATATTCTGAGCATCTGCCGCACGCTCTCCGAAACCATGGAGCACGATGAGATGCTGTTCCGTATCGGTGGAGACGAGTTTGTGCTTATCTCGCTCTCCGCAAACGAGACTGAACTCGAGCAGCGCTTGGAGCAGGTACGTGCCGGGCTGATCGAGGCGAGCTCAGATGGCAAGGCGCCCATGATCGCCAGCTTTAGCTTTGGCTGCTCGCGCGTCGATCCACTTGCCGGCGACACGCGTCGCCAGATGACGATGGATGCCGATCGCAAGATGTATCGCTATAAGCTTATGCATCGTGTACAGCAACCGGAAAACAATGACGCGCCGCAACGCCCAATCGTCGATCAGCTTCCCTGCAACGACCGGGTGTTCCAAGCGATCTCCATGAGCTCCGAGACGCGCTATCCGTTCATCCTCAATCTCGATACGGGCGAATCGCAATGGTCGGTTAACGCCGTGCGCGATTTTGACCTGCCCTCCCAGCACCCTTTTAACTCACTCGACATGTGGCTCGCCCGCGTTCATCCCGAGGACCGCGACAACGTACGCGCCGAGCTCGACATGGTGATAAACGGCACGTGGCACTTCCATTACATGCAGTATCGCGTAATGGATGCCACCGGAAAATACGTGCTTTGCGACTGCACGGGCTACCGTTTGGACGGCACCGATACCGAGCCCAGCATGTATGTGGGCATTATCATCAACCGAAGCTTGGCAGATACGACCGACTCGGTAACGGGCCTGGGCGATGTCCACGCGCTGGTCAACGCTATTGGAGAGATGCGCCGCGTGGCGCGCGAGGCAGGCTTTATTGCCATTAAGGTCGACGATATCGCCGAAGTCAATGCCCGCTTTGGATTCGATGCAGGCGACCGCGTGCTCGCCGAAAGCGCCGCCTGCCTCATGGACTGTTCGCGCGGCAAGGGTCGCTTGTTCCGCTCGACGGGACCAATGTTCGTGGCGCTTTTCGATGAGCTCGGCCCCGAGGCAATCGATGAGATCGCAAGCGACATCGAACGGTTCCTGGGTTCTCCCGTGCTCATCGGCTCGCTTGAATATCAGCCGCCCATTCGCGTGGCCACGCTCCATCTGGACGGCGTCGACCGTCAGCCTGTTTCCATTTTGAACGAGCTCAAAGCGTTGCTCGGGAAAGCCGTGCAGGTGCCAGGTACCAAACTGGATTAGCACCGCGCCCGCACCGCCTCCCCCATCGTGCGATAATCCTCTGCAGAAGTCACCAAAAGCAGAGGGAGTTTGTGATGAAGGTTCTTTTGGTCAATGGCAGTCCCAAGGCAAACGGCAACACCGCCCGTGCACTCGCCGAAGTCGTCGAGCAACTTAATGCAGAAGGCATTGATACCGAGGTGTTTCAGCTGGGCGCCAAGCCCATTCGCGATTGCATCGGTTGCGGCCAGTGTGGCAAGCTTGGCGGTCGCTGCACCTTTGACGACGACGTGGTGAACGGGCTCATCGCTGCCGCCGAGCAGGCAGATGGTTTTGTCTTTGGCTCACCCGTCTACTATGCGCACCCCAGCGGCCGCATCCTTTCGGCCCTCGATCGCGCCTTCTATGCAGGCGGGCATGCCTTTGAGCACAAACCCGGCGCCGCGGTCGCCGTCGCCCGTCGCGGCGGCACGTCGACCACCTTCGATGTGCTCAACAAGTACTTCACCATTAAGCAAATGCCCGTAGTTGCCTCCACCTACTGGAACAACGTGTTTGGCCGCGTGCCCGGCGACGCCGATGGGGACGCCGAGGGCCTTGCCACCATGCGAAACATCGGCAAAAACATGGCCTGGCTCCTGCGCTGCATCGAGGCAGGACAGGCCGCCGGCATCAACGCACCCGAGGCAGATCACGCAACGACCAACTTCATTCGATAGAGCGGCGAAACCATGAATATTCAAATCTTCGGGACTAAGAAGTCGTTCGACACCAAAAAGGCCCAGCGCTATTTTAAGGAGCGCCGCATTAAGGTGCAGTTTATCGACCTTAAGGAAAAGGAGATGAGCAAAGGCGAGCTCACGAGCGTGATGCAAGCGGTCGGCGGCATCGACAAGCTGCTCAACCCCAAAGCCAAGGACGAGGAGACGCTCGCGCTCATTCAGCACCTCACCCCCAGTCAGCGCTTCGACAAGCTGCTCGAGAACCAGCAGGTCTTGGCCGAGCCCATCGTGCGCAACGGCAAAAAGGCCACCGTCGGTTATTGCCCCGATGTATGGGGAGCCTGGGAGTAGCTTGTGTTATTTGCCGGCGCGTGGGTATAAGAGCAGGCGTTTGGCATAAGATTCAACTGTAAGCCATGTCTAACAAAGGAGGGCACATGCCCAACAAACCCGTGAAGATCATCATGCTTACCGGATACCTCGGTGCCGGCAAGACCACGCTGCTCAACCACATCCTCGCTAACGACGGCGGCATCCGCGCCGCCGTGATCGTCAACGATATCGGCGAGATCAACGTCGACGCCAGCCTTATCGCCGACGGCGGCCTTTCCGAGACCGATGACCTCATCCCGCTCACCAACGGCTGCATCTGCTGCACGCTTTCGGATGACCTGGCCAACCAGCTGCAGGGCATCGCCGATTCGGGCAACTTCGACTACATCATCATCGAGGCCTCGGGTATTTGCGAGCCCATCCCCATCGCCTACACCATCTCGAGCTTCTGCGACGAGGCCAAGGTGGGCGGCGAGCCCAAGCTCGCGCTCGACAACATCGTGGCCGTGGTCGACTGCGCCCGCATGTACGACGAGTTCAACGGCGGCCGCGACCTGCTGGCAGAGGATATCGACGAGGACGACATCGAGAGCCTGCTCATCCAGCAGATCGAGTTCTGCTCCACGCTGATCCTCAACAAGACCGATACCGTGACGCCCGAGCAGATCGCCGAGCTTAAGGCCATCGTGCGCAGCCTGCAGAAGGACGCTGTGATTGTCGAGGCTCAAAACGGCGAGGTTCCCATGGAGGAGCTGCTCGACACCGACCGCTTCGACTTTATGCGCGCCTACAACTCCGCCGCCTGGATCGAGGCCATGGAGCATCCCGAGGAGCACGACGACCCCGAGGTGCTCGAGTACGACATCGAAACCTTTGTGTACTCGCGCCGCAAGCCGTTTGACCTGCAGAAGTTCACCAATTTTGTTGAGCAGGAGTGGCCCGACGAGGTCATCCGCGTCAAGGGTCCGCTGTGGCAGACCGGCGATCCGGACATGTGCTACATGTTTGAGCAGGCCGGCCACCAGATGCGCCTGATGGAGAACGGCCTGTTCGTTGACTCGGCGCCCGAGGGCGAGAAGCAGAAGATCATCGACGAGAACCCCGAAATCATGCAGATTTGGGACGACGAGACGGGCGACCGCATGACGAGCCTGTGCATCATCGGCCGTCACATGGACAAGGATGCGCTCATCGCCTCCCTCGATGCCTGCCTGACCGACTGGCACCGCGCCTAGGTTTATCCAAGCGGGCATTTGTCCGAAAAGTAGTCGCCAACCACCACGAAGGTGCCCTTCGTGGTGGTTTTTCGTTCTGAGCCAAGGAGATTCATGTTCAACATTGTGCTGTATGCGCCCGAGATTCCCGCCAATACGGGCAATATCGGCCGTACCTGCGTGGTCACCGGCGCCCGCCTGCATCTGGTGGAGCCGCTGGGCTTTTCGCTCGACGACAAAACGGTACGTCGCGCCGGCCTGGGCTACTGGCAAAACTTGGACGTGACGACCTATGCCGGCTGGGAGGATTTCCTTGCGCGCAACGGCCTCTCCCCTGCCGACGAGCACCTACATCTGTTGACCAAAAAGGCACGCCGCACCTATGCGCAAAGCACCTACCGCGACGGCGACTACTTGGTCTTTGGCAGCGAGAGCTCGGGCATTCCCGAGCCACTGCTCGCGGCGGCGCCCGAGCGCTGCGAGCGCATCCCGATGCTGCGCGATTGCGACTCGCTCGATAACGCCGAGGCCTGGGAAGCCCACGAGGAATCGCTCGGGCATACCGAGGACGGCCATGAGACCATCCTTCGGCAGGATATCTGCGGCAACTTCGTCAACCCGGACGACTACCGCATCAGCGCACTCAACCTCTCCAACAGCGCCGCCATCGTCCTCTACGAAGCCCTGCGCCAAACAGGCTTTCCGGGAATGTGACAAAGGAACTGTCCCTTTGTCACATTCAAGCGCCGCGCCGATGGCGCACACGCCTAATTGATGCTCTAGATAAAGAGCCCTCACTTTTAATCAGAATTAACTAAAGTAAAATGAAGTTAAACGGCGCTGTGAAAGGAGAGCTTTGTGGAATATCTCGAGAACCCGTTTACCCCTAGCTTTGGCGAGGTTCCTGCCCATCTCGCTGGCAGACAACAGATTATTCGGGATTTGGACCGTGCCTTCTTGAGCCAGCGCAGGCGCCCAGAATTGACCTCGATCTTCTCAGGCGCGCGTGGAACCGGTAAAACCGCTCTCATGTCGTCGCTCGCGACAAGGGCTGAATCCCACGGCTGGATAGCCGTAAAGACGACCGCACTCCCGGGAATGCTTGAGGAAATCGAGTTCGGGACGAAACACGCCGCAGCCCATCTCATCGACTCGTCCAACCAATTCGAAGTCACCGGTCTCGGAATTGCACCGCTCGGCAGCATCGAGGTCAATCGCGTTCACGATGCCTCAACTTGGCGTTATCGCATGAGCGACATCATCGACCAGCTCAACGAGGCGGGCACCGGTCTGCTCGTCACGGTTGACGAGGTGGACCCGACACTCGACGAGATGATTCAGCTCGCAGCGACGTATCAGCACTTTGTGACCGATGGGAAACGCGTCGCCCTGCTCATGGCGGGACTTCCCAACAACGTCTCGACGTTGCTGAACCACAAGACGGTCTCGTTCCTTCGCCGCGCCCAACAATATCATCTGGGTCGCATTGCCGACTATGACGTACGCGAGGCCTTGATTCGCACAATCCAGGAAAACGATCGCCTGGCAGATGCTGAGGGAATCGATAGAGCCGTTCGCTCGATCTCTGGTTTTCCCTTCCTGTTGCAACTTGTAGGCTACCGTGCCTGGGATCTCACAAGCGATTCGAAGGAAATCTCGTCACGCGACTTTGACCTGGGAATCAAAATCGCGCGCGACGAGATGGACGACCGAATCCTCGCGGCAACCTATCGGGAACTTACGGCAGAGGACAAGCGATTCCTCATCGCCATGCTCGATGACGAGGAAGAGTCCACCACCGCTGACCTTGTCGAGCGCCTTAAGCGTTCGCCGCAGCAGGTCTCCCGCTACCGACGCCGCATGATAGATGCCGGCATCATCGGAGAACGCGGGCGCGGTATCGTCGCTTTTGAATTGCCGTTTTTCCGCGACTATCTCGCCGCTCAGTGCGTGAAATAGGCATCAATGAGGCAAAGGGGCTGTCCCTTTGCCTCATTGTCTATAGGTAGCGACCGGTAATGCTCTTGGAGCAGGCCGCGGTGTCGCCTGGCGTACCGGCGCAGACGATTTGCCCGCCGGCGCCACCACCGCCCGGGCCCATGTCGATCACATAATCGGCGTTACGGATAAGGTCGAGATCGTGTTCGATCACGACGACTGTGGCGCCCTTGGCAACGAGGCCGTCAAACACGCTCAGCAACACCTGAACATCGAGCGGATGTAGTCCGATCGTGGGCTCGTCGAACACGAATACGGCATCATCCTGCACGCGTCCCATCTCGCTCGCGAGCTTAAGACGCTGCGCCTCGCCGCCCGAAAGCGCCGGCGTGGGCTCACCGAGCGTGAGATAACCCAATCCCAGGTCGTGCAAGGTCTGCAAGCGCGTCTGGACTTTCTTGAGCCCCAGTGTGGCGTCGAGGGCCTCGTCAACACTCATGTCCATAAGCTGCGGCAACGTAAGCAGACTCCCGTCCTTGCCCTCGCGATGGATATGCGAAGCCGCGTCTGCATAACGTGATCCACGACATGCCGGGCAGACGATCTCGACGTCGGGCAAAAACTGCACGTCGAGCGATATCGAGCCCGTGCCATCGCACGTAGGGCAGCGTAAGGCGCCAGTGTTGTAGCTAAAGGCACCCGCCTTGTAGCCGGCTGCTTTGGCCTCGGACGTACGGGCGAAGGCGCGACGCAGCTCGTCATGAATGTCGGCATAAGTCGCCACTGTCGAGCGCACGTTGGCGCCGATAGGCGTAGCGTCAATCAGGTTTGCGCGGGCAATGCCTTCGGCATCGACCCAGCGCACATGTTTTGGCAGGCGCTCGCCGGCTGCCTGCGCCTTAAGCGCCGGGATGAGCGTCTCGAGCACCAACGTCGTCTTGCCCGAACCCGAAACGCCCGTAACCGCAACAAGGCGGCCGCGCGGGATATCAACTTCGAGCGGCTTAACGGTATGGATGGCATCGGTTGCCATGCGAATATGCCCCTGGTCGAACATTTCCTCGTCAGTCACCTGCGGACGCAAGCGCTTGGACTCTGCGCGCAAAAACGGAGCGATGCGGCTGCCCTGCGATTGTTCGAGCTCGTCCACCGTGCCAGCGGCAATCACATTACCGCCGCCTGCTCCGGCAACGGGGCCCATCTCGACCAGATAGTCGGCTTCCGCCAGTACGCGCGTATCGTGGTCGACAACAACCACGGTGTTGCCGTCATCCACCAGATCGCGCATCACACCCACCAAGCCGTCGACATTGGCAGGATGCAAGCCGATCGAGGGCTCGTCCAGCACATAGAGCACGCCCGTCGATCGATTGCGCACCACGCGAGCAAGCTGCACGCGCTGGCGCTCACCCGTGGAAAGCGTGGCACCGGCGCGATCGAGTGAAAGGTAATCGAGACCCAGGTCGACCAGGCGACGGGCCGTGCCCAAAAACGAATCGCAGATATCCACTGCCATGGGCTGCATCTCGGCTGGCAAGGACGTAGGCACCCCGCGCACCCACTCAATCGCCTCGCCCAGCGTCATGGCCGCGGCCTGCGCCAGATTGATACCGCGTACCTGGGGCTGGCGTGCGGCCTCGGAAAGACGCGTGCCGCCGCAGTCACGGCATGGCCCCTCGCGCAAAAAGCGAGCCACGCGCTTAAGCCCCTTGTCGTCCTTAACCTTGGCGAGCGCATTCTCAACGGTATAGACAGCGTTGTAATAGGTAAAGTCGAGCGGCGTGGCGCCCTCGCCGTTTTTGGGAACGTAGAGAATATGCTTCTTAACCGCCGGACCATGGAACACGATGTCGCGCTCTTGAGGCGTGAGCTGGTTAAACGGCACGTCGGTGCGCACACCCATCTCGCCGGCCACCTGCTTCATCAGATCCCACATGAGCGTGCCCCAAGGAAGCACCGCGCCCTCGTTGATAGTCTTTGACTCGTCGGGCACCAGGCTCGCCTCGTCCACCTCGCGCATAACGCCGGTGCCGCCGCAGGTGGGACACGCGCCACCGCTATTGAAAGCCAAATCCTCGGCACTCGGCGCGTAGAACTCGCGGCCGCACGTCGGACACGTGAGCGAAAGGCCTGCGGCCACGTTAAGGCTCGGCTCAACGCGCGCCCCGCAGTGCGGGCACACGTGATGGGCGCAACGGCTAAAGAGCAGACGCAGGCTATTGTTAAGCTCGGTCATGGTGCCAAAGGTGGAACGCACGCCCGGCACGCTGGGGCGCTGATGCAATGCGAGCGCCGCCGGCACGTGCAGCACCTCGTCCACCTGGGCGTGCTCGGCTTGCGTCAGGCGACGTCGAGTATAGGTGCTGAGCGCCTCCAGGTAGCGACGCGAGCCCTCGGCATAAAGAACCCCCAGCGCCAGCGAGCTCTTGCCCGAACCCGATACGCCGGCAATACCCACCAGCTTTCCCAGCGGAATATCGATATCGATGTCCTTAAGGTTATGGACACGTGCGCCACGTACCTCGATAGCCTGCGGGCTCATCCTCTGTTCCGTCACCTTTATCACCCTACTCGTACCATAAAATGCGGTCGCGGATATACTCGCCCAGCATGGGCACGGTAAACCGGACGAGGCCGTATCCGGCAGCCTCGATGACGCGCTCGCGAATCAGGCTTGCGCGATATTTGCTCGCCCAGCTTTGGGTGCGATCGCAACGCTCAATGATATCCGCCATGCGAGTCGGTTTGCCCTCGTCAGCCGCCATGGCCTCGATAAAGAGGCGCTGCGGACTGCGCAACCCGTAATACAAGGGAGCGTCGACCGCTTCATAGAACTCGGAGACGGCATCGGCGTAGCCAGCCTCGACATCGCGCCTTTCAATGACTCGCGAGTTGCGCCGGACAGCAGACCGCCACATGTAATAGCCCACCAGCTGAACCATATAGGGATGCCCCATGCTTTTGCGCGCCGCAAGGTCCGCCGTCTCCGCGTCAACGTAAAGACCAGCGTCTTTGACCGTCTGGATATACGAATCGCGCACCTTGGGCAAAGATATCGCCCCCAGCGTACGCTGCTGGGCACGCCGCAAAAACGTCACGCTCGGCTCTTCGAGCAGATCGTCAACCATACTGGGTAAGCCGGCAAAAACAAGCGCAAGGCCGCGCTGGTCGCTATCGGACAAGCCCGTGGCATCCTGGTCTCCGAGCACCTGCTGATAGAGAACGGCAAGAGCCGCCAGCTCCTCGATAGACGCAGATTGAGCCTCGTCAATCGCAAACAGTATGCCCTTGCCTGGACCGAGCCTCTTGAGGCGCTCGTTGACCAGCCCTCGCAACGTCTCGCCCTTTGCTCGCGCCGCCTCGACTGACATCCGCCCAAACGACGGACCGAATTCCATTGACGTCACAACGGGCCTATTCGAGCGAAGCGCGTCGGCCAAGCGGTCGCATAAGCCAAGCGAAGCGGAATCGGAGACAACCGCCCATCCGCGCTCGCTGGCCAGACGTTGCAGCTCCCGCAGGAGAACTGTCTTGCCGCAGCCGCGGTTTCCCGTAATGAGCATGAGCCTGCCCGGCGCTCCGGCGCCGTTATCGAGCCCTTCCTCAAAATCTTCGATGACCGACTCGCGACCAATGAGTATCGGAGGCCGCTTGCCGGCAGTGGGCTTAAAGGGATTTGGATTCATGTCGGACTCCTCGGATTGGCAAACCCTGGTAATAGTTATACCAACTTATACCGAGTTATACCAATAGCATGGAACAAAAGGAACTGCCCCTTTGTCACATGTGGCCGAAAAACTCCGCGTCTGCTGCACGCCAGGGGCGGAAGGTGGCGGGATCGACCTTTACGTGTGCCGCGGCGGGTACGTCGTACCATTTGACCGTGTAACCGGCGCCGTGAGAGCAAAAGACCGAGTCGGGCGTGTTGGGCAGATCGGCCTCGGGCTCATAGGCGGCCGTCTCGATTACGTGCTCGGCATCATGGCAAGCCGCATAGCCGGCGAACTCCAGGTACAGATGCCCGCGACCACTCGTGTAGGCAGCCACCTCCAGCGCATAATCCTGAACCTCGGATGCCGGCACGCGACCCACAATCTTCGCCCGGTCCCCCGCCATCGTCGGCGGCTCGTACTCGGCACCCATGCGCGTGACATCCGAGAGCGCCCGGCCCACGCACTCCCCCGGCACCTCGAGCTCAAAGCGATACCACGGCTCCAACAGCACCGCCGCGCCGGCCTCACGCGCCTGCATGAGCCCCTGGCGAATCGCGCGGTACGTGGCCTGGCGAAAATCGCCGCCCTCGGTGTGTTTGGCATGCGCGCGACCACCCGTGAGCGTAATGCGTACATCGGTGATGGGCGAGCCGGTCAGCACGCCCAGGTGATCGCGCTCCATGGCGTTAGTGAGTGCCAAACGCTGCCAGTTAAGATTGAGCTCGTCGGTCGAGGTCACGGTGCCAAACTGCACGCCCGAACCCGCTGCCAACGGCTCCAGGCGCAGATGCACCTCGGCATAGTGGCGCAGCGGCTCAAAGTGGCCCACGCCCTCAACCGGCTGCGAAATAGTCTACTTATAGAGAATGCCGCCAGACTCAAACGCAACCGAAAGGCCAAAACGATCGGCCAACACCCGCTGCACGACCTCGAGTTGCACAGCGCCCATCAACTGCAAATGAATCTGCTCTAGATGCGTATTCCAGCTTACGCCGAGCATGGGATCTTCGTCCGCCAGCTCAGTCAACGCTTTGAACACCGCATGGACATCGTGTTCGCCCGGAAGCACCGTATAGGTGAGGACCGGCGCAATGACGGGCGCATCGCCCGCGGGCTCCGCGCCCAGGGCGTCCCCTGGGCGAACATGCGCAAGACCCGTCACAGCACAAATACCGCCAGCAGCAACTTCTTGGGCAAGCTCATACTTTTCGCCGTTATAGATGCGTACCTGATCGACCTTCTGCTCCCATGCCTCGGCGCCGGAACGTCCGTCAATCATCTGCTTGGCATGCAGCGTGCCGCCGGTCGCTTTAACCCAAGCCAAGCGCTCGCCGCGATCCCCGCGGCTGACACGATAGACGCGCGCGGCAAACTCCGGAAGCCATGCCTGTTCACGCATCAGCGCGCATATGCCGTCCAGCAGCTCGTCCACGCCTTGGTCCTTGAGCGCCGACCCGGCAAAGCAGGGAAAGAGTTTGCGCTCGGCAACCATGCGCGACAGCGTTGCGACAGAAAGCTCGCCCGCCTCAAGAAACTCCTCGAGCGCTTCTTCGTCTAACGCGGCAGCGTCCTCCTGAACGGCCCCGCCCGCCAGCAGTTCGTTGGCATCCAGGCAGCCCTCGGAAAGACGTTGCCCAAGTTGTGCCAACAAGACATCGCGGCCGGGATTCTCCAAATCGATTTTATTGATATAGATGAACGTCGGGATGTCATAGCGCGCAAGCAGGCGCCACAGGGTTTCGGTGTGCCCCTGCACGCCGTCGTTGGCGCCCACAACTAAAATCGCGTAGTCCAGCGCGCGCAATGTGCGCTCCGCCTCGGCCGAAAAATCGACATGCCCCGGTGCATCCACGAGCATGACGTGGGTATCGCCATGGTCGAGCACGGCCTGCGACGAGAAGATCGTAATGCCACGCTCACGCTCGATCGCGTTCGTGTCCAGATGCGAATCGCCATCGTCCACGCGGCCGCGCTTGCGAATGCGACCCGCGTTGAACAACATGGCCTCGGCCAGCGTGGTCTTGCCGGCATCGACATGCGCCAAGATTCCAACGACCGCTTGCTTCGACATGGCTCTCCTCTTATTGCAAGCCCATCGCATGCGGCAACGGGCATCCTCGTTCCACACTGGATGATACAATGTACGGGCCGGCGGGCGAAGCGAGCCCTATCCCCCGACCGAGCTCATCGCCCCGCGTTGCCGCGCAGCGATTTTCGTAGGTTCGCGCCTTGCGAAAGCCGGCACCTCCCCTTTTTGTCTGCCTGGGCTCATCTGGGGCGATAACAACGCGAGCCCCACAACAACGCGTTTTACCAAAAATGGCCCCACTCGGGGCCATTTTTGGTAAAACGCTGGTATGTGGCTCGGCCTTTATGCCTCGCGCAGCCAATCAAACGCGACGCGCGGCGTACCGTCCGACACATATACGATACCGGCGCGCTTAAACCCGGCCTTGGCGATGGCTCCCTGCATGGGCAGGTTGTCCCGATGCGTGTCGATGCGCAGGTGATCGGCGCGTTCCTTGGCAAAGGCAAACATCGCAGCCGCGATACCGTGCGCGGTGCCATCGGACGCCACACGGTGCAGCACAGCATACGGGGCGTCGCTGCGCCACTGGCCGCCCTCGATCACATCGTAGGAACTGTCCGACCCCGGCAGAAAGGCAAACGTCGCCACCACGCGTCCGTCTTCCTCGCACACATAGCTGCCACCGGCGGCGATATCGGCAGCCAGCTGCTCGCCCGAAGGCGTGCCCTCGGGCCACTGCGTCGTGTTGCCATGTGCGCGCATAAAGGCGCGAGCCGCGTCATAGATGGCCATGACGGCGGGAATGTCGGTATCGAGGGTTTTTCTGATCATCACGCGGCGACCTCACGTTTATTGGTATCACTTTGATTGAGCAATGATACCAACGTTTGGAGAAGGGCGCGAAGCAGATGGGAAGCAAAAAGCGAGCCGCCTGGTCAAAGGCCAAAAGCGAGTTTTTAAGCGCTGCTACCGGCGGCGATATGAGCGACCTGTTTGCACGCGAGGACGAGCGCCGCGACGCCCTGGACGCCGAGCGCGATGAAGCCTGGCGCTACAAATCGTGCGAGCGCAAAAACCGTTACGACACGCGCGCCGAGGCCGAGGCAGTTATGGCCGACTGCGAAAACCGCGGACGCCGCGGGCTGGCCTGCTACAAATGCGAATACTGCGGCGGCTGGCACTTGACGTCGCACCCTTGGAAATAGGCGCCGCATCGGCACGGCATTGACGGAGCGCCAGCCATCGCACGCAAGCTACGGGCGCGGCGGCACCAACACATCGTAGCGAACGGCCTTGCCCGCAAGTTGATAGCTCGGCTTAACGCCGGCAAGCAGCGGCCCCTTCACCGGCCGCTTGATAACGACCTTGCGCGGGCGCGCCGCAAGCGCAGCTTCGACCAGCGTCTCCTCATCGGCGCACGGCTGCTCCAGATGGTGCAAGAGTTGGAACTTCTTTTTCACCGCCGCGCTCTTGGTGCGTTCGGGAAACATGGGATCCAGATATACCACGTCGGGGGCGGCAAGCTCGCCCCGCCCGATCAGCTCAGCTGTATGGCGAAGGCCGGCAATGCTGTCCTCGCCCGCATGTAAGCGCATACGCGCCACGGCTGTCGAAAGCGCCGGTTCATCTGCCGCGCGATCCAAAGCATCCTTGAGAAGCGCCGCGATCACGCAATCCTGCTCATACAGATCGACGGTAAAGCCCGCAGCCGCCAACAGCAGCGAATCCTCGCCAAAGCCCGCCGTGGCGTCAATCGCCCATGGTTGCTCGATGCCTTTTGTGCGCGCAGCCTTCACCAGTAGCTCTTGCTGCAAACGGCCCTGCTTGAGTCGTGGAAGCATGCGGCCAAAATCGGCGCGCAGCTCCATCGTGCCGTCGGTGAGCGTGAGACCCTCGGACTTCCCGATCAGCTCAAGCCCCGCAGCCCGAGCAACAGAAAAGGGATCGACGACGCCCATGGGCACTCCTTAGCAAGCAAAGCGAATACGTGAGCGCCGTTTGTGTTGGCACCCAACCGTTCGCTATTGTCCCACATGCGACATGGTCCACAGCATCGCAATGCAAAGCACCGCCATCAATCCCGTGCACACGGCAGCGATCACAGAATCACCCATGCGCCTTCCCAACGACCGCGGCTCACGCACTTGCCCTGCTCCGTACATCATGACTCCTCCTTGAGACCAGCTCCTTGTTACGGCCTCATCATCGCAGCGCCGCACATGGGCTGCCATCGATTTGGCTTACGTCCAGCTTTCCTTTTTGAAAGGTTGGACCGTACAGGCAAGAGACGCTTTCAAACGCATGCATCGCCCCGTTGAACTACAATGTGCTTCACGATATGTGCCGCAACCTGGGTGCGACAGATTCTCCGCGCCCGCATCGAAAGGACCAGCTATGAGCGCCGCTCGCAAGACACTCAAAATCCTTGCCCTGATTTATTTTGTTCTGGGCATCGCCAGTCTCGTCATTGGAATCGCCGGTATCGCGACCGGCAAGCTCGAGTCCACCTACGGGTCGAACGCCATGCTCGCCGCGGTCGTGCTGGTCGCCAAGGGCGTTGTCGATCTTGCCGCAGGTGTTGCGGGCATCAAGGGCGCCAACAAGCCTTCGCAGGTGGATGGCGCGTTTAAGCTCGGCATCGTTGCCGCAATCGCCACGATTGCGCAGGCCGTGCTCACGCTTCCCGCGCTCGGCGGCAGCGCCGTCAATATTGTCGCCTTTCTCATCGTGGTGTACGACCTGTTCTTTGTTCAGCAGGCACACGCCGTTAAGGCCGAGAACAAGGACCGCCTGTAAGCGCTCGCGTCTCATAACCTCTGCAGCCAAGCAACTAAATAGGGCCGATCGCACATCTCCGCGGTCGGCCCTTTACGTTTGCCCAGATAAAACCTGCCACAATAAATCTGTCCCTTTTTGGCAGGTTGTTAGCTGTGGCGGTACTCGGCGATGATAAAGTCGATATCGGTCTGGAGCGTGTCCAAGTTTGCCAGGCGCTCTTTATCGGCAGGGCGCGTGCGGTAGTAGTACGGCGTCATCTGGAACACCGCCTCGATGTCGGCCTGGGTCTGAAGCGTTATATTCGCAGACACCCGCTGCGTTCCGATCAACTCGAGCTCGGTGGTCTGCGGCAGCTTCTCATCGTTAAGGTACGGTGTGTCGTAGAGCACCTCCTTGAGCCCAAAGAGATGACGGGCACCCGGCACCACGGTATAGAGTGAGCCCTCTGGCGACAGTACGCGGGCAAACTCGCGCTCGTTAAAGGGAGCAAAGAGCTCGGTCACCATATCGAAGGCGCCATCGGCCACGGGGATGTCCTTCATGTTGGCCACGAAGTAGGTCGCATCGCCGCGCTTGGCGGCAAGGCGCACCATCTCTTTGCCCAGGTCAAAGCCGTAAGCATCCACGCCCGGCACCGCGCCCATGGTGCTGGTGTAGTAGCCCTCGCCGCAGCAAATATCGAGCAAGGTCAGCTGCTTGCCCGTATACGCCCCGTGCTCTGCCGCCCGCTCGCGCACCAGCTCGACCATCGCATCGCGCAACGGCGCATAGTAACCGCGGTTCAGAAAGTCGCGACGGCTGCGTGCCTGCGACTTGGGATCGCCCATGGAGTCGCCGCTCTTGGACGAGCGCAGGAGATATAGATAGCCCTCGCGCGCACGGTCAAACCGGTGCCCACCCGCGCATGCAGCACCGCGTTCGTCATCCACCAGCGGCTCATGGCAAACGGGACACAACAACATGGCAACTCCTTAGCGCGAACAACACAACGCCCACCATTGTCGCACGCCTTCCCCGCCTAGTCATTGGGGACGTTCTTGAATGAGTAATCGTTTTAGAACGTCCCCAATGACTAGGCGATTAGGAGTATCATCGTCTGCGCAAATAAGCACAAAAGAGCATGTTAGAGATTGAGAGCGTATGGCTGACACCGTATCTAAGCACATTGACATGACCACCGGATCGCTGTGGCGCAATGTTCCCCTGTTCGCCTTCCCTGTGGCCGCCACGAGCATCTTGGAGCAACTGTCGAACCTCATCGCCACGGTCATCATCGGTAACTTCTCGGGCGACCAGGGAACCCTCGCCATGGCGGCGGTCGGCTCCAATGTTCCGCTTACCAGTCTTATGCTCAACCTGTTTATTGGCATGTCGCTTGGCTCCAACGTGGTCATCGCCAACGCTATCGGCCGCAACGATCAGAACATGGTCAAACGCGCCGTCCACACCTCGATTCTTATGGCACTTGTGGGCTTTGTCGTCATCGCACTGGGCGAGATCTTTGCCGAGCCCATGCTCGCCGCGCTCAACGTTCCCGCCGAAACCATGCCGCTCGCTTCGCTCTACCTACGCGTCTTTTTGCTCAGCATGCCCTCGATCTTGCTTTACAACTTTGAGGCCGCGATCTTCCGCTCCGTCGGCATCACCCGCATGCCGCTGCAGGCGCTTGCCGTGTCCACCGTCCTCAACATTGGCCTGGACCTCATCTTTGTCCCCGTACTCCACTGGGGCGTCGCGGGCGTCGCCATCGCCACCGCCATCGCCTACACCGTCAGCGCCGCTACGCTCTTTATCCGCCTGCTCAAGACCGACTCCGTCGTCCGCGTCACCCCGCGCGACTTAGGCTTAGACCCCGTCGCCCTCAAGCGCATCGTCAAGATCGGCCTGCCCGCCGGCATCCAGAGCGCCGTCTTTGCCGTCGCCAACATCATCATCCAGTCTGCTATCAACAGCCTGGGCACCGAGGTCATGGCGGCATCGAGCGCCGCTATGAGCTTGGAGTACGTATGCTACAACCTGCTCAACAGCTTTAGCCAGGCTTGCACCACCTTTGTGGGACAAAACCACGGTGCCCGCCAGATCGACCGCTGCACCAAAACGCTTAAGGTCTGCCTGGTCGAAGGCGGTATCGTTGCACTCACCACAATCATCGTTATTGTCGGCCTGGGGCGCGAGATCTTGTCGCTCTTTAACAGCGATCCCAACATCGTCTCGATCGGCTATATCCGCGTATGTTCGATCTTCCCGGCGTACGCCTTTAGCATGTTCTACGAAAACATGTCCGGCTACCTGCGCGGCTTTGGCATCTCGCTCACGCCCGCCCTCATCACCATGATCTGCGTCTGCGGCATCCGCTTCTATTGGGTGTTCTGCGTGTTCCCACACTTCCGCACCTTTGCGAACATCATGATGGTCTACCCCATCAGCCTGGGCACCACGGCGTTCTTTATGGTCGTGGCGGTACTACTTTGCCACCCGGCACGCACCTATCGCGTCACCCAAGCCAAAGCGACAGCCCGCTAAACACCGCACTCAACGCCACGCCAGTCATTAATTGACAATATGCGAGCTCATATAGTCGATAAAGCGCCTCGTGGCGATAGGCATGGTGTCCCAGCTGCGCCAGGCGGCCACCACGTCGCGCGAGGGGGCATGCACGATGGGACGTACGCGAATATCGGCCCGCATGCCCTCAACGGTACGGCGATACAGCATGCTCACGCCTAGGCCCTCCTCCACCATCGCCATGATGGTGTAGTCGTCAGTCACCTCACTCGTCACGTGCGGCGACAGCCCATGTGTCGCAAATGCATCGAGCACCAGGCTCTGTTCGCCCTCATCCAGCAGCACAAAGGGCTCGGACGCTAGGTCGGCGAGCGTCACCTTTTCCTTTGCCGCCAGCGGATGCGCGGCCGGCAGCAGCGCCACCAACTCGTCGTGATAGACCACGCGCTTCTCGAGTCCAGCGGTAAATCCGCGCGCCGTAAAGCAAAAGTCAACCACGCCATCGTGCACCCATTGAGCGTTGCGCGTGTAATCGCCCTGCTTGAGGGTAAAGCGTACGCCCGGGTGCAGCGCCCCAAAGTCGCGGATCACACGCGGCAACACGGTTCGGCTCACGTTGGTAAACGTCGCGATGCGAATATCGGTCGACGAAAGCCCCAGCAGTTCCTGGCGCTTGCCCTCAAGCTCGGCCTCGGCAGTTACGATTTGGCGCAGGTACGGCAGATACTGCTTGCCGTCGCGCGTAAGCGACACGCCCTGCTTGCCGCGCTCGATAAGCGTGGTACCCAGCTCGCGCTCGAGCGCCTTGACGGCCTGGCTCACCGCGCTTTGTGTGTAGCCCAGCTCGTCCGCTGCACGTTTCAGACTGCCGCAATCGACCACCATACAAACAATCTGATACCGCGATGCCATCGTGCCTCCACATCAATGCAACCGTAAAACGTTTTGCCAGGGCTTTTTCTACCTACATTAGCATTTCTTAATCATACTGAAGATACATTCGCTTTACTACATTCATATCTGGGAGCAGAATCCTTTTTACGAAACCGTTCTGTAACAAAAGGAGCCCCATGGATCGCAAAAAAGCAATCGCGCTCTCATTTTCCGTTCCCGTCGCATGGGGCTTTTCGTATCCCCTCATGAAGATCGGCATGGACAGCATGAACGCCACGAGCATCGTTGCGCTGCGCTGCATCATCGCCTTTGCGGCCTGCCTGCTGCTCTTCCACAAGCGCGCTTTCCGCATCAATCGCGACCTTGTGGTCCGCGCCGCCATCATCGGCGCCATTATGGCAACCGAGCTCACCTGCATGTGCCTGGGCTCCAGCCTCACCTCTGCCTCCACTGCCGGCTTTTTGCAGAGCCTGACGGTCGTGATCGTGCCGTTTGCCAACGCCGCCCTGCTGTGTCGCGCCCCCGAGCGCAAAGTGCTCGTCGGCACCGCCATCGTCACCTGCGGCATGTTGCTGCTCTCGGGCGCCGACTTCACCAGCCTGAACCCGGGCGCGCTCATCATGCTGCTCTCGGCCTTTATCTATGCCAGCCACATTATCGTGGCCAAGCGCTTTGTCGAAGAAGTCGATCCGCTGTCCCTGGGCGTTTGGCAGCTGGGCTTTGGCGGCTTGTTCTCAGGCATCGCAGCATTCACCTTTGGCGGCTTCACGCTTCCCGGCACGCCGGGCGAGGTCGTGGTCGTCGTCGCACTCGCACTCATCTGCTCTGCCTATGGCTTTATCACCCAAACGCTCGTGCAGCCCCACGTGCCTGCCGAGACCACCGGCTTTGCCTTCTCGCTCGAGCCGGTCTGCTCTGCCGTCTTCTCGTTCTTCCTGGTCGGCGAGGTCCTGAGTCCCATCGCCTTCTTTGGCGCCGCTCTCATCCTCACCGGCGTCATGGTGGCAACCGTCGAGCTTCCGCGCCTTCGCGCACATGGACAGGCTCGCATGGCAGGAGCGCCCGAGCGCGTCTCGTAGACCCCACTCCTTATACAGCCGCGGCATAAAGGCAACCGGTGCGCCTTTACAATAGATGCAAACAGAGCATCTGACGCAAAGGAGCCCCATGGACGCCGCGACCCGCGACCGCAACATAGCAACTTGGTTGGGCGATGCGCCGCAGCCGGTACGTGATACTACGAACCAGCTGCTCGAGCGCATCGCCCTTTTGCGTGCCGAGCAGACCATCTATCCGGCACAAGACGACATTCTCAATGCCCTCGCCTACACGCCGGCCGACCAGGTCAAGGTTGTCATCTTGGGTCAGGACCCCTATCACGGACCCAACCAGGCCATGGGGCTGTCGTTCTCGGTCCCCGCGACGCAAACCAAGTTGCCGCCGAGCCTGCGCAACATTTACAAGGAACTCAAAGCCGATCTGGGCTGCCCCATTCCCGCCACGGGAGACCTAACCCCATGGGCACGGCAGGGCGTCCTGCTCCTCAACACTACGCTCACCGTGCGCGAGCATGCCGCCAACTCGCACGCCAAACTGGGCTGGAGCACGCTCACCGATTACGTTATCGAACGCTGCTGCCAGCTGCCCCAGCCGGTAGTCTTTTTGGCATGGGGCCGCTTTGCCCAACAGATGGTCGAGGGCAAGCTCGTCGCGACCGGCGCGGGCAAGGCGACCGGCAAGTTCTGCCTGGCCTCCACGCACCCCTCACCGCTTTCGGCTAACCGTGCCACGGCAGAACTCCCCGCCTTTATGGGGTCGCGCCCCTTCTCGGCAGCCAATCGGCTACTCGAACAGCACGGCTCGACCCCCGTCAACTGGACTTGCCTCGGCTAAAAATCGATACACCAAAAACGCGCCCGACGGCTTTCCATCGGGCGCGTTTCCTATTCGGGCCAAATAAATTGTGTGCGGCCGGCCTCGCCGCCATCGATCAGCAGGCTCTGCCCGGTCATAAACCGATTGGTCACGCCCACAAAGTAGATCCACTCGGCGATCTCTTGGGCAGTGGCCCAGCGCTTAAGCGGCGTGAGCTCCATGATCTGGTTCCACAGGTACTCGTCTTCCATCACGCAACGGTTGAGCGGCGTTATAACGCCACCCGGGTCCACACTGTTGGCGATGGCTTGCGGTGCCAGGCGGTTTGCAAGGTTCTTGGTGTAGGCGATAACGCCGCCCTTGCTGGCAGCATAGGCGGGAAACTCCGATCCCGTATGCCCGCTCGCCGACCCCACATTGACCACGGATTTGATAGCCGGCGCCGGCTTGGCGGCAAGCCCCTCCCCCACAAAGGCGTAGCGCTCGGTCACGCTGATGGTGCCACACAGGTTGGCGGCGATGTCGTCAGCCGAATCCTGCGTGCCGGCAACATTCACGATTACCTGAGGCTCAAGGTCGCCTGGAAACGAGTTAGGCTCGCGGACATCAACGATCAGATGGCGGTAGCGCTCGTGTTCGATCGCCGCCGGCAGCAGATCAAAGCCCACGACCTCGTGGCCCTCGTCCAAAAAGCGCTGCACGCACGCGGCTCCGATACCGCCCGAAGCGCCCGTGATCAAAACCCGCATACTTGCTCCTTAGGCGGTTGCGTGGCGCTCGAGGTACTCGGCGCCCACGTTCTCGCGCTCCCAGCCGCGCACGACCTTGTAGCCCACGGGGCTCAGGAAGACCTCGCACAGCAGCTCGGCAACAGCGCCGGTCAGCGAGCACATAAGGACCTGTACCCAGGTCCAACCAAAAAACGTGTGGCTTACCACAATGGCAAAGACCAGGTTGTCGATAAACTGGCCAACGCCCGTGGACACATAGGAGCGGAAGGCAAAGCTCGCAAAGTTATTCTTTTTGAGCATACGGCCGAGCGACTGGTTGAGCGTGGAGTTAACCACGGCAGAAATGAGCATTGCCAGCGAAGAGCCCAGCACCACGTACCAGGTGCCACCGATGGTGGCGTTAAGGGCAGTGTTGACCTCGATCATGCCGGTGTCGTAGTAGGCACCCCACATACCGGGCGTGAGCGAGCATGCCCAAAAGCACAGGCTCACGGCCAGGTTAACCAGCAGCGCGAGGATAGAGATTTTAATGGATGCCTTGGCGCCAAAGCGCTTGCAGATCATGTCCTGGCACAAAAACGAGACCCAGCTCACCACAAAGCCGCAATCGAGTGCCAGATACGGCAGGCTGATGAGCTCTTTGTTGGCCAGTAGGTTCATCATGATGACGCTCACGAAAAACAGCGAAACCGTTGCCGCGGGAATGCTCCGCAACAGGACCTTGTAGTCCTCCATGACCTTCTTGATCATTATGTACTCCTTTGGTTTTAGGTTTAACGAGCAGGATATCGGACCCGAACTGCTCGGACGCCCCGGTCTTGAGACGACGGTGGTATGATAGCCGCTCACACGGCATCAGGCAAGCAAACGGCGCGGCAGCCCCGCAGGGCCACCGCGCCGATGCGTTAAAACGCTACGTTGCCAAACTCCGACAGGATAAGGTCGGGATTGTGGTCGGTAGCCCAATCCACGTTCCACGGGCTCGTGAACAGCAGCAGCTTGCCGCCGCGCATGTCCTCGACGCGCAGCGTGTCGCGCGTGAGCGAAAGGCCCGGGATATCGATGGTGTCAGGGTCGTTCTGGATCCAGCGGATGTCCGTATAGGGCAGCGGCTGGCGACGAACCTCAACACGGTACTCGGCCTTGAGACGGCGCTCGAGCACCTCAAACTGCAGCACGCCGACCACGCCCACGATGACGCTCTCCATGCCGGCGCCTAGCTCGCGGAAGATCTGGATGGCACCCTCTTGGGCAAGCTCCTCCATACCCTTGACGAACTGCTTGCGCTTGAGCGTGTCGACCTGCGTAATGCGAGCGAACATCTCGGGGGCAAACGTCGGGATCTGCGGATACTGCACGTGGCGCTTGCCGGAGCACACGGTGTCACCGATGCTAAAGATACCCGGATCGAACAGGCCCACGATATCGCCCGCGTATGCCTCGTCCACGATGGCGCGGTCATCGGCCATCATCGACGTGCCCGTAGCAAGCTTGAGTTTGCGGTTGCCCTGCACGTGGAAGGCATCCATGCCGCGCTCGAACTTACCAGAACAAATGCGCACAAAGGCGATGCGGTCGCGGTGGTTCTTGTCCATGTTGGCCTGGATCTTAAACACAAAGCCGCTAAAGTCGTCGCGGCAGGGATCGACCGGCTCGCTGGTGAGCGTATCGGTATAGGCGCGCGGCGTCGGGGCCAGACGCAGGAACTCCTTGAGGAAGGGCTCCACGCCAAAGTTGGTGAGCGCCGAGCCAAAGAACGCCGGGCTCAGCTTGCCGCAGGCCACGGCATCCAAGTCGAGCTCGTCGCCGGCACCATCGAGCAACTCGATGTCGTCCATCAGGTTCTTGTGGTTTTCCTCGCCGATGAGCTCGTCCATGGAAGGATCGCCCAGCTCGGCCTCGACCTCGGCGACCTTCTTGGTGGCGTTGGCATGACCGTCGCCCTCAAAGGCAATGACGCGACGGGTCTGACGATCGAACACGCCGCGGAAGTTGCGACCGCTGCCGATTGGCCAGTTCATGGGATACGTATTGATACCCAGGACGTTTTCGATCTCTTCCATGAGCTCAAACGGATCGCGAGCCTCGTGATCGAGCTTGTTCACAAAGGTGAAAATGGGAATGTGGCGCAGCGTACAGACCTTAAAGAGCTTTTTGGTCTGGGCCTCGACGCCCTTGGCGCCGTCGATGACCATGACAGCGGCGTCGGCGGCCATAAGGGTACGGTAGGTATCCTCCGAGAAGTCCTGGTGGCCGGGGGTATCGAGGATGTTGACGCAGGCGCCGTTGTAGGTGAACTGCAGCACCGAGGAAGTAACGGAAATACCGCGCTCCTTCTCGATGTCCATCCAGTCCGAGACGGCATGCTTGGCCGAGCTCTTGCCCTTGACCGAGCCGGCAGTCTGGATGCTGCCGGTATAGAGCAGCAGCTTCTCGGTAAGCGTGGTCTTACCGGCGTCCGGGTGGCTGATGATCGCGAATGTGCGGCGCGACGAGATTTCATCCGACAGGCTTGCCATGCGGATCCTTTCTTGCATTGAGTGCATTACGTCGTTGTAACCGCACTATTGTAGCCGCGAAATCTCGCTCTAGGGCGCCTATCAGGACAAATTCATCAGTCAGAACGTGAACGGCTAGTTATCGATAGTATTCTGCAGCAGATTGTCTCAATCTGTAACAGCAGGCGACCCAAAACGGACCCAGATGTTACAGATTGAGACAAACAAACCTGCCCGCCGACACAATCTCAATCTGTAACACCTGACCGCCCAAATTGGGTCTAGCTGTTACAAATCGAGATAAACGGAAAGGCAGGCAGCCAATGTCTCGTTCTGTAACATCTAGCCGCGCAAATCGACTCTTACTGTTACAGATTAAGACAAATAGGCAGGCGGGAAAATAACATCTCAATCTGTAACAGTTGGCGACCAAAAACGGACCCAGATGTTACAGATTGAGATTGTTTTGGAGCAAGCGCGGCGCCGATGGTCTATTCCACATTTAGCTCTTGCATAACTGTGCATAGTGTATATATACTGTGCTTACCGGTTATATACACGTGTAGCCCAACAGCTAAGGAGCCGCTGTGGACATCATCCTATCCAATTCGAGCGATAAGCCCATCTACGAGCAGATAACCTCGCAGGTCAAAGCTCAGATCTTATCGGGCACGCTCGCTGCGGGAGCCAAACTCCCCAGCATCCGTGCACTCGCGAGCGATCTTGGCGTGAGCGTCATCACCACCAAGCGCGCCTACGCCGACCTAGAGCAACTCGGGTTTATCTGCACCGTGCAGGGCAAGGGCTGCTTTGTCGCCGAGGGCAACCAGGAACTCTTGCGCGAAAACCAGCTCTGCCATATCGAAGAGCTACTTGCGAAAGCGGCGAGCCAAGCCGAAACCCTGGGCGTCACGCGCGACAAACTGCACGAGATGCTCGACCTGGTAGCCCCCGAAACCATGCAGTAGCCATCTGAAAGAAAGGCTATACCATGCAAAACCTTTTAGAACTCAAAGGCATCTCACGCCGTGTGAGCGACCGCTTTTCACTACGCGACGTCACGCTCGCTGTGGAGCCCGGCCAGATCGTTGGCTTTGTAGGCGCAAACGGCGCCGGCAAGACAACGACCATTCGCGCCGCGCTCGGGCTTATAAAGCTCGATGCCGGCGAGGTGCACCTGTTTGGGCAGCGCTGTGGCGCCGACGCGCCCGATGAATCGCAACGCCATCTACGCTCCCGCGTCGGTCTTGTCCTGGACACGTGCCCCTTCCCCTCCACGCTCAGGGTGGGCCAGATCGAGTCGCTCGTAGGACCGGCGTACCCCACATGGGACCGCGAAACGTTCGCCGGATTCATCAACCGATTTGGCCTCGATCCCAAGACAAAGGTCAAGGACCTCTCCCGCGGCATGGGCATGAAACTGCAGCTTGCCTGTGCACTCAGCCACAATGCCAAGCTGCTCGTTTTGGACGAAGCCACCGCGGGCCTCGATCCCATGGCACGCGAGGAACTGCTTGATGAGCTGCTTGCCTTTGTCGCCGACGGCCAGCACAGCGTGTTACTCTCGAGCCACATTACGTCCGACCTCGATCGCACCGCTGATCGCGTCATCTGCATCGAAAATGGCTCGATTATTTTTGACCTGCCGCGCGAGGACATTACCGACCGCGCCGGCATCGCCCACTGCACCCA
Source organism: Collinsella aerofaciens (assembly GCF_039062315.1). Lineage (GTDB taxonomy): Bacteria > Actinomycetota > Coriobacteriia > Coriobacteriales > Coriobacteriaceae > Collinsella > Collinsella aerofaciens_BG. The sequence goes on along the minus strand of NZ_JBCJBG010000006.1, from coordinate 111,224 downwards.
AGCACAGGCCGCCGAGCTTATGGCTTGCGTCGAAGGCGCCCGTGCCGCCCACCACGCCTATAGCGTGGACGTGCTCGTGCCCAACCGTCGCGAAGCGCTCGAGGCCTTTCCCGAGATTCCCTGCGATCGGGCAACCATTGATGACTATCTTCGCCTCACGCTGAAAGGGGCTTCGAAATGAAACGCGCCTTTATGTCCGAGCTCGCCATCGTTCGCTCGCTTGCCCCAAGCATTGCGGGTGTCGGCTTGTTCATATTCGTCGTGCTGACCCTTGCCAACGCATCGGACGGCGATTCCGGCATGAGCGCTGGCGCCTGCGCGGTCAGTGCCATGTCACCCATCATGGTCATGAGCTCGCTGGCCGGCTTCGACAATCAAAACGGTTGGGAGCGCTATCGCGCAACGCTGTCTCTCTCGCGTAAAGACATCATCTGCGCACGCTACCTGAGCATCATTGTCTTCTCGGCTGTCACGGCGTGCGCCGCCGCGCTTCTGAGCATCGTCTCCTTCCCGCTCTTCAACAGCGCGGGTATCCCGTTGACGGGACAGATTGTCTTTGAAATCGCAATCGCCTCGGCAGCATCGATGCTCATCTCCCTCATGATGGTGTTTTTGGCGCAGCCGCTGTTCTTTCGATTTGGTCACATGGAGGCGCTGCGCCTATCCGTTGGCCTGTTTGCCATGCTCGGGTGCCTTGCCATGGCCACGCTGAGCTCCTCCAACCCCATCAGCAACTGGCTCATGTCGATTGCCGGAGCGAATCCCGATCCTGCCGTTCTGGGCTGTCTGTGCGCAGGAATTGCCGTGCTGGCCCTCGCGCTATGTGCAATCAGCTGCACCGTCAGCACCAAGGTCTATCGAGTACGCGATCTGTAATCGACAGCTAAAGGACTTGGGCGGCACCCCACCTCATTTACTAGATAAGACGAAGCAGCAACAACGCCGCCGCCCTTCGAAGCATGCCGTTTAGATCTTGGAAACCAAAGAGAAGTCGACAGCATATCGACAATTCGAGCCTTCACCAAATGGCTCCCCGGAACATAACCCCCGTCTCGCCGCGGCCATATCAAACCTTCATGGTGGGGCGGTATCCTCATGTCCATAAAACTCGCAGGATAAACCCATTATCCAAGGAGGCACCGCACCCGTGTCGTGGGTTGTCGCAGCATTTGCGTCAGCATTCTTTGCCGGCATCACATCCATCTTGGCCAAATGCGGCATCAAGCAGACCGACTCCGATGTCGCGACGACCATTCGCACCTGCGTGGTGCTCGTTTTCGCCTGGGCAATGGCGGGCATTTCTGGATCCATTGGAACCATTGGCAGCATCGAACCCAGATCCTGGCTCTTTCTCGTCCTCTCGGGACTCGCTACCGGTGCTTCGTGGATCTGTTACTTTAAGGCGTTGAGCATCGGAAATGTCAATAAGGTCGTACCGGTCGACAAGATGAGCACCGTGCTCGCCGCGCTGGTCGCCATCGCGCTTTTTGACGAGACGAGCAACCTTGCGGTTAAGCTCGTGGGAACCGCTGTCATCACCCTCGGCACGTTTTTAATGATCGAGAAGAAGCAGTCCGCCGAACCCGAGCAGCAGCAAGACCGAACCTGGCTCGCTTACGCCCTCGGCGCCGCCGTGTTCGCGGCACTCACCTCCGTCCTCGCCAAGATCGGCATCGAAGGCGTCGAGTCAAACCTGGCCACGGCAATCCGCACCTGCGTGGTACTGGTTATGGCATGGGCAATCGTGGCAGCCAAGGGAAAACTGGAGCAGGTCGCGCACGTTGACCGGCGCGAACTCACATTTCTCGCAACATCGGGCATCGCGACTGGAGCATCGTGGCTGCTCTATTACTATGCCATCGCTGCAGGCCAGGTGAGTGTCGTGGTGCAGATCGACAAACTATCGATTGTCGTATCGGTGCTATTTGCGCGCCTGGCATTCAACGAAAAACTCTCCCGCCGCAGCGCCATCGGTCTCGCCCTCATCGTACTGGGCACCGCCGCGCTTGCAATTTGGAAGTAGCGCCGATACCGAACGAAATCCAGTCCACCCGTAAATCCGTGACACAGCGCCCGCACCGGACTTGAGATGTTTGCACTGACTGCGCGCTGCCGCGCTACTTGCGCAGCGGCTTGGGCAGCGGAATGCCGGCGGCGATGGCTGCGGCGATGATCATGCAGACGATACCCTTGAGCGGGAAGCACATGAGAAGCAGGCCCACGACCATGACCGGCTGACGCATGACCGCACCCATCGTCGATGCCGTGCAGACGGCGACGCAAAAGACCGGATCGGCACCGGTAAGAATGGCAAGGCCGTAGCCCAAGCTCACACCCGAGAAGATAACCGGGAAGAAGTGGCCACCACGCCAACCAAGGTTGATAAGGGCGGGCGTCAGCATGGCCTTGACCAGACCGGTCGCGATAAGCACGCCGGCGGGAATGGTGAGGTAGGTTTCCATGAGCACGTCGGCCTGGGTCTCGCCGGCAAACATGGTGTAGGGCAAAACCGTGCCGCAGATGGCGAGCGCCAGACCGGCCAGCATGGCTTTGACGACAGGGCGCTCCCCTATGGCATGGGCAAACGCTTCGCTCGCGTGCTCAGAGACAAAGTACAGCCAGCCGCAGATTGTTCCGATCAGCGACAGAGGGATGAGCCAGGTAAGCTCCAGGTTGCCCACCTCGGCGGACTCGAACCTGGGCATGCCCATGCCGCCGCCCATAAGCTGGCCGAGCAGCAGATAGGTGCCCAGGCCGCCGGCAATCGCAATACCGTAGACCACAGTCTTCTGTGCCTTGGGCAGCTTGATGGTGATCTCGCCGGACGCGGACTCATCGTCATTAGCACCCTGGCCGTCGGCGCTACCGGCGAGCGGCGCCACAAAGCCAAAGACGGGCGCGGTAAAGAGCGCCGTCAGCGCGGCCTGGGTGCCCAACAGCGTGAGCTCCCTAAACTCGGCGCCAAAGCGGCGCATGCGGTCGCCGACCCAGCTGCACAGACCCGCGATAACGCCGGTCAGGCCGGCCTCCGGTCCAATACTTCCGCCAAACAGCAGCGGCAGCAATGCCGCGATCGAAAGCTTGCCCAGGTTGTCGTACGGGTAGCGCCCGTCTTGCTTAACCTTAGCCATCACCTGGTTGAGGTCGTCGGTCTTGGTGCCCGTAAGCTTTTCGTACAGACCGATCAGCAGGCCGCCCAGCAGGCAGACAAAAAACGGATACGGCAGAAAACCGAACGGGCCGCTGGCGAGTTCGGGCGACGCCGCGCCCAGCATGTGGGGGATCTCGGTCCACAGATAGTCGATACCGTGCTCCATCGCAAAAAAGAACAGCCAGACCGCGGCACCTGCGAACGCACCGGTCACGGCAACGCTAACTAAAAACAGCGCGCGGTTTGTGGGTTTGGCAAGGTTGTCCATCGGGTCCTCCCGCGGTCAAAGTCGACATAATTACGTTTTATTGTAGAGCGAGCGTTACCCAGACAAGCCAACCATCTGCGCCACAAACGGCACCATTGGGAGTCATAGTGGGGCAGGCTCAAGACTTATCCGTTGATAATCGAGACAATCTCGCGCAAATCGCCGGCAAAGTAGATGCCGTGCTGGCGCCTCAGGCTCGAAAGCCCTTTATCAATCATGCGCCCGAGCAGCGCCTTGAGGTCGTTGTAGTAACCGTCAAGGTTATACAGGATGCACGGAGCACTCAGGTGCCCCAACGACACCGCGGACATGACCTCGGCAATCTCCTCGAGCGTGCCCGTCCCACCGGGAAAGGCGATGAACGCATCGCCGAGCTCAATCATCTTGGCTTTGCGCTCGGCCATATCGCTCGTCACGATGAGGTCATCGATGCCGTCGTGCTGAAACTCGGCCTCTATAAAAAAGCTCGGCTCAACGCCCGTCACGTGTCCACCTGCCTCGAGTACGCTATCGGCGAGCGCGCCCATCAGGCCCGATTTGGACCCGCCGTATACCAGCGCGTGCCCGTTGGAGCCAATCCAGTTGCCCAGCTCTTGCACCGCAGGCAGAAACGCCGGGTCATTGCCGACGCTGGCGCCCAGGTATACCGTGATATTCATATTCAGTCCCCCTCGTCGTGACGCGCGGCGCCCGTTCTAGCGTTGGCGTCGGCGATATTCGCGCACACGGCGCGACAGGTCGGCGAGCTCGTCACGATCGAGCTCTTCCAAATGCTCCAGATCGTCCATAAAGCGCGCCATGGTGTCCTTTTGGCGCAGCTTGATGAGCGTATTGCAGTAGTTCACCGCCACACCCGTGAGCATGGCAATGTAGAAGATGCTGATGACGCTCAGGACGACGGTAATAGCACGGGCGACCGGCGTTTCGGCCGGGATATCGCCAAAGCCGATGGTCGAGACGGTCTCAAAGCTAAACCAGAGACCATCGCCAAACGTAAGGGTCGTGGGCTCGGACAGCCAGACAGCCGTCGAGCACAGCAGATAGAAGACGAGGAACAGGCCCGTGATACGCACGAAACCGGCCTGGCGCAAAACATCGGCAAGCGTCCTCAGCTTTTTCATCGCGACCCCTTTTCCCCAGACGCCCAATCACGTTTGCTCGGTATTGTCCCACAACCGGCAGTTAGGCAACCGGCAGTTAGGGACGTTCCTTTTGTGCCGGCAGAAAGGGACTGTCCCCAACTGCCGGGCGAGACCGTTTAGCGGTGCAGCTGCCGACTGGGCAGGCTGAACTGGTATCCTTATGCGGAAATGTCTCGATTCGTTAGGTTTGCATGTGAGAGCTTCCGCTGCCCTTCGTTCAGTTATATATCGCACTCTGGCTGTCGCGCTTACCGCGCTCGCCGTGCTGAGCGCCGTCATGCCCGTCCCCGCCTTTGCCGCCGACTCTGGCCAGCAGGTCAAGACGGTCCGTGTTGGTTGGCTCGTCAACAACAAAGGCTTCCAGGAGGGCACGCCGGGCGAGCGCCTTTCGGGCTGGGGTTATGACTACCTACAAACGCTGTCATACTACACGCCGGGCTGGCAATACGAATACGTCTCCGGCACCTTCGCCGAGCTTATGGACATGCTCGAGGCGGGCGAGATCGACCTCATGCCCAATATCTCCTACTCCGAGGAACGCGCCCAAAAGTTGCTCTTTTCCTCGAACCCCGAGGGCACCGAGCGCTACTACATCTACGCCAAGCCCGATCGCGACGACCTGGCCAAGGGTGACCCCCGAGCGCTTCAGGGCCTTACTATCGGCTGCAACCCCGGCGCTATGCAAACCTTCGTCGGCCAGCAGTGGCTCGTCAACGAAGGCATCACCTGTACCTATAAAGAAATCAGCACCGGCAATGCCCTCTTTGACGCGCTCGCAGACGGCGAGGTCGACGCCGTCATCATGAACGACACCATCTCGTCGCCCGATGCGTCGCCCATGTTCTACGTTGGCTCGAGTGACTACTATTTTGCCGTCCCCAAAAGCCGCCCCGACCTGATGAACGATATCAATGCCGCCATGACGGCAATCGCCCGCGTCAACCCACGCTACAACGACGAGGTCAAGGCGAATTACTCGGCCCAAAACAGCGGCTCATCATCGCTCACCGGCCCCGAGCGCTCCTGGCTCAAAGCAAACGACAACACCATCACGATCGGCTATCTTAAAAACAAACTCCCCTACTGCACGCAAAATGACGACGGCGAAATGGAAGGGTCGCTCGCCTCGCTTGCAACGACGTTGCACGACAAGTTTGGCATTACGGTTGCAACAGTAGCGTTCTCGAACAACGAGCAAATGACCAAAGCCCTTTCCACAGGGACCATCGATGTCGCCCTACCGTTGTTTCGCGACTACTGGCTTGCCGAGCAGGCAGGGGTCATCCTGTCAAACCCGATGGGAACGGTTTCCCTAGCCGCCATTCACAGCAGCAGCAACCTGAACAGTGACCTTAAGAACATCGCTTGCACAGCAGACGCGATCGTCAACCGTTTTGAGCTCGCAAACCTATTCCCCAACGCAAAGGTAACCGAGTATCCGAATGACAACGAGGCACGCGAAGCCCTCAATAAGGGGGAGGCAAGTTGCATCATTGTCCCCAGCACGCGCTTGAAAACCATCCGCGACACCTACGATATCGAGGATTTCCAAACACAGGAGCTCACCGACACGGCACAGCTATCGTGTTTGATTTCGCGCGGCAAGCCCGTGCTGTTGGGAATCATTAATAAGGGCATCGTCAATGCTGGCGAATCGCTCTCTGCAAGCAGTTATTCCCCCACATCGTACTCGGCGCAAGAATCGGATGCGTTTCGACTTCTCTACCGCAACCGCATCGTCATTGCGGCAGTCGTCATCTGCATTTTGCTCACCGGCATCGTCATCCTTGTCTGGTCGCTTCACCGCGCGCAGAAAGAACAGCAGAAAGCCGATGCCGCCAACGCCGCTAAGACGGCATTCCTCACGCGCATGAGCCACGACATCCGTACGCCACTCAACGGCATCCTGGGTCTTATCGAAATTGAGGAATTGAAAGACGGCGACATGCAGGCCGCCCGCGAAAGCCGCGCCAAGGCGCGTGTTGCCGCCAATCACCTACTCTCGCTGATCAACGACATCCTCGAGATGGGCAAAATCGAAGACCGCAAGCTAACTCTGGAACATGCGCCTTTTAACCTCAAAGAGCTCTGTGACGATACGCTGGTGCTGTGCAAGCTCCGCGCATCCGATAACGGCATCACAATGCAGGACAATAGTCTGCCGTACGCCACGGGGCCATACATGATCGGCAGTCCCACCCATATCCGACAGATCATAATCAACCTGTTAGACAACAGCATTAAGTACAACAAGCGCGGCGGCTCCGTCACCTTTAGTTCAAAGACCAAGCCACTCGATGATGGGCGCGCGCTCTTTTGCTTTAGCGTTTCGGATACCGGCATTGGCATGGCTCCCGAGTTTTTAAAGCATATCTATGAACCGTTTGCCCAAGAAGGTGACGATGCGCGCAGCAAGTTCCAAGGAACCGGCATGGGCATGCCAATCGTCAAGTCGCTTATTGAACTGATGGGCGGTACGATTGAGATTTCGAGTGAGGTTGGCGTGGGGAGTACGTTCAACGTCCAGATTCCGCTCGATATCGACAAGAACCCTCAGGCGCGGGCAGATACGGTCGAGAGGGTGCTCGACTGCTCGCTCGCCGACATGAACGTGTTGCTCGCCGAAGACAACGAATTGAATGCCGAGATTGCCCAGACGCTGCTAGAATCCGAGGGCGTCGTGGTCACCCGCGCCGCCAATGGCAACGAAGTCGTCGATCTGTACCTGTCACATCCCGCCGGCAGCTTCGATGCGATTCTGATGGACATCATGATGCCGGGCATGGACGGCTATGAGGCAACCCGCGCGATTCGTCTGAGCGAGAAGGTCGATGCAGCCGATATCCCCATCATCGCGCTCACCGCCAACGCCTTTGCCGAGGACGCCAAGGCGGCACACGATGCCGGCATGAACGCCCATCTGTCCAAACCGCTCGACTTTAACAAGCTCAAAAACATACTCGCCCGCATCAAGAAAAACGGATCCGTTTCGCTATAGTTTGTGCTCAACCACCACGCACGACCAGAAAGGAAGCCAACGATGTTTAGGCCCTTACGTCGAAAGAAACGCGCCATCACCGACGAGGAAGCGCGCGAACTGCTCGCTACCTGCAAGCGCGGCGTCTTTGCCGTCAACGGCGACGATGGCTACCCGTACGCCATTCCCGTCAACTACTTCTTTGACGCCGAGCACGACAAGATTTATTTCCATGGCGCCAAGGCTGGCCACAAGGTCGACGCACTCAAGCGCGATGACAAGGTCTGCTTTACCGTTTACGGCAACGAGTGGTACCAGGACGGTGACTGGGCTCCATACGTTATGAGTACCGTGGTCTTTGGCCGCTGTCGCCTGGCAAATGACACTCCCGCGTTTATCGAGGACAAAGTCCGCCAGCTCGCGCTTAAGTACTACCCTTCTGCCGAGGAAGTCGAAGAGGAAATCGCCAAAGACATCAAGGGCGTCCAGCTCTACGAGATTACAATTGAGCATCTTTGCGGCAAGCAGATTCAAGAAAAGTAAGCCTCTCAGCAGGTCTGCGCCCAATGGTTACAGATGCCTTACCACACGGGGCCTTCTAGCCAACTTGGCAGAAGGCCCCACATGCAGCGCACGCTTACCGTGCATTAAAAACGTAGCGGTCCAGGCGGTCGCACGCTTCCCTCACGCGCGAAAGCGGCAGCGCCAGATTCACGCGAATGTGGCAGGGCCCGTGGAACGGACGGCCGTCCTGATACCCCACGCCCACGCGCGCCCCCTCGTCGAGCAGCCACTGAATATCGCGGCCATGCTCGCGGCACCACTCGGTGCAGTCCAGAAACACCATGTACGTGCCCTGCGGACGCGAATAGGACACGCCCTCAAAATGCTCGTCCACGTAATCGCAGAAGTACTCGATATTGCCGGCAAGCACCTGGTTGAGCTCGTCCACCCACTCGTAGCCTTGCGGCTGGTAGGCACCGATAAGCGCATGCATGGAGAGGACATTCATCTCGTTGTAGTGAGTCTTGTTGGACACGGCGCACACGCGGTCTCGCAGTGTTTCGTTATAGATGATGTGGTAGCTGCCGACCAGACCCGCCAGGTTAAACGTCTTGCTGGGCGCGTAGAGGGCAACCGTGCGCATGCGAGCATCCTCGCTCACCGACTGCGTCGGGATGTGCTTGTGTCCCGGCAGGATGATATCGGACCAAATCTCGTCCGAGATCACCACGCAATCGTGCTGGCGATAAATGTCCATGGCGCGCTCGATCTCGTCGCGCTCCCATACGCGGCCGCAGGGATTGTGCGGCGAGCAGAACACCGCGGCATGAATGTGGTTTTGGGCGAGTTTGCACTCCATGTCCTCAAAGTCCATGCGCCACACGCCTTGGTCGTCGAGTTTAAGCGGGCTGTGGACAATACGATAGCCCGCGGCTTCGATGGACTTGGTAAAGCCGATGTAGGTGGGGCTGTGGACCAGCACCGCATCGCCCGGCTGAACATACGCACGCAGCGTCGACACGACACCGCCCAGCACACCGTTTTCGTAGCCGATATGCTCGGGCGCCAGGCCCTCAACGCCGTTGCGACGGCTCTGCCATTCGATGATGCGGTCGAAGTACTCGGCGCGCGGGTTAAAGTAGCCAAACATGGGGTGCTGAGCGCGCTGAATGATGTGCTCCTGGACCGTGGGCACCGTGGCAAAATTCATGTCGGCCACCCACATGGGAATGCGGTCGAAGCCCTCGTCGGGTGCGTTCGGAGCCATACCGGGGATCTCGCCCCAGGAGTCAACGGCGATGGAGTCCATGCCGTGGCGGTCGATAAGCGAGCTAAAGTCGTATTTCATGCTGAGCCCCCGTGCAAAGTGATTGTTTTGGTAGGCGTTATTGTCCACCAGCGTGGGCGGTTTTGGAGCGGGGTTAAGCGTTGTTTTTGACGGATACGGACGGATGGTTAGTCCCGCGCGTCGTTGATGGCGGTTACCGTCAACCTGGCGCCGTCGACCGTAAACGATATGTCAAGCCCGGCGTAAGCCAAATGGTAAACGCGGTTTGGCTCGTGCTTGCTGCCCGCGCGGCGCGGATCTTGGCGAAGGACCTCGACCAAACCAGGGAGCTTTGCGGGCGGGACCATATCCTGCAGCGCTTGTGGGAACTCGACGTCGAGCTCTTGCCACGGAGTACCCTCAATCCAGCCGCCAGTCGCATCCGGGTGACAGTCCGCAAACGGAATGTAGGGCTTAATGTCGTAGATGGGCGTGCCGTCACGCAGGTCGGCCCCCAGCACATGGATGATGGGACCATTGTCGGTGAGCTCGACGCGATCGAGCTTGACGCAGGTAAGACCGATGGGATTAGGGCGAAACGGACTGCGCGTGGCAAACACGCCCACGCGCTCGGCTCCACCCAGACGCGGCGGGCGCACAGTTTTCGACCACTTGGCATTGGTGCCGGACCTGTCCTGCGTCTTGGCATCGGTAGCTATGTCCTTAGCCGTGCCGCCGGGCGTTCCGTTTTCGAAGCGCCACAGCAGCCACAGGTGAGAGAAGGAGTCTAGGCCCTCAACCGCTGCATTGGAGGCAAATTCCGGCTTAAAGACGATGCGTCCCTGCAGATGGGGCGCCAAAAAGCTGTTGCGCGGAATGCCGAACTTCTGCGGCAGGTCGGTATGTATGTGTGCAATAGGTTCCATGCCGGCCATTGTACGGCATGAAGGTGTGGGGCGTTGCGCGCAATTCTTCGCCGCGGTCCCCCGTCATGCAACCAACGGTTGCTTGGAAGGGCACCTGCTGCCGCGTATGCTTAAGCCATCAACCAGCAGAAAGGAGCCGCTATGGCCTTTGCAGAAAAGCTCATTGCTGTCCGTCGCGCCCATCACCTTACCCAAGAGCAGCTTGCCGCTAAGCTCTTCGTCACACGCCAGGCCATCAGCCGCTGGGAGCGCGGCGAGGTCACCCCGGGCATCGACATGATGAAGCTCATCGCCGCCGTAACCGGAGAACCGCTGTCCCACCTGCTCGAAATGCCCGAGCACTATTGCCAGAGCTGCGGCATGATACTCACGCCCGACGACTGCGGCACCGATGCCACGGGCACCGTGACCAATCATTACTGCAAGTGGTGCTACGACCACGGCAAGTACACCTACGAGACCACCATGGAGGCAATGATTGAGGATTGTGCCCCGCGCCTGGCACAAAACACCGGTATGTCGCTCGACGAAGCTGTCTCGCTCATGGGCGCCGTCCTGCCGCAACTGGAGCGCTGGCGCACCGTGCAGGAAAACGAGGAGCGCTACGGCGCCGAAGCGCGGGCGCGCTATGGCGATGAGGCCATCGATGCGGCAAACGAAACGCTGCTGGACATGGACCCCGAGACATGGAACGACATGAAGGAACTTGAACGCGCTGTTCTGGGCCAGCTTTCGATTGCCATGGGCATTGGCGACCCAGAGAGCAACGAGGCTCGTAAGCTTGTCGCGATGCATCGTCGCTGGATTGCTCTCAACTGGGGATGCGAGCCCCAAGACGAGGCGTACCTGGGCCTCGCCCACGGCTATCTTGCCGACCAGCGCTTTGTTGACTACTACGACAAGCCCTGCGGCACCGGAGCCACGGCGTTTCTGGTGCAGGCCATCGAGTCGTCGTTGACGCGCGCATAGACCGCGGCAGCTTTGGGTACTTCAATCAAAACCTCAACCGATTGGAGACCTATGGCTACTGATCACGAGCTCGCTCTGTACGTTATGACCGGCTGCCCGTATTGCATAAAGGTCAAGCGCTTTTTGGCCGATAACGGCGTGACCATCCCTGAGCGCAACATCTCGACCGACCCCGATGCCGAGCAGACGCTCATCGCCGTCGGCGGAAAACGCCAGGTTCCCTGCCTGTTCATCGACGGCAAGCCGCTCTACGAATCGAGTGACATCATCACGTGGGTACAGGAGAACCTGCTCTAGTGCAGCATAGTCATCGGGGACGTTCTTAAATGACTAGTCGTTAAAGAACGTCCCCGACGACTAACTAGCCGTGGAAGCGGGCTATGGGTGCAAGTGGCTGCTCGCGAAAGACGCGCTCGACGGCGGCGCGGTATTCGTCAACCTTTTTGGTCTTGCGCACGATCTTGTGGACGGTAGCGGGATCAGCGAAAGCGCACTTGGCGTAGAACCACCACTCCTTCATGCGGAAGACCGCATTGCCGCCAATCTCTTCTGCATATGCCGCAAACAGCGTGTCGTGGAAGCGCTGCAGCTCAGCAGCCGTTGCAGCTGGGCCGCCCTTGACCATGCGAGCCAGCGCGGGGTTCGCGAGCAGGCCACGCCCCAACATCACATGGCGCGTGCCGGGATAGGCCTCCACCAGCGCGTCCATATCCTCAAGATCAAAAATGTCACCGTTATAGGCCACGGGGAACGGCGCCCGCTCCAACGTCTTGCCGTAAAACTCCTTGCGCGGCGAGCCCGTATAACGGTCCTTCTGTACGCGCGGATGCACGATCAGCTCTGCCAGCGGCATGCGGCAATACAAATCGAGTACACGCTCGTATTCGTCGTCGCCCTCCAGCCCCAGCCTGGTCTTTACCGATACCGGCAACGGCGACCGCTCGCACACATCGTTCAAGAACACCTCGAGCTCGTCGAGATTGCGCAAGAAACCCGAGCCCTTGCCCTTGGCGACAACCGTTCCCGAAGGGCAACCCAAGTTGAGATTGACCTCGCGATATCCCATGTCGGCGAGTACCTGTGCCGCCCACACAAACTCGTCCGCGTTCTTGGACATCAGCTGAGGCACTACGTTGAGCCCCTGGTTATTGGCAGGATCGATCTCCTTAAACGCCTTGCCGCCAAAGCGGTTTCCCACCCGCGGCGGCGGCAAAAACGGCGTGTAATAGCAATCGAGCGCGCCAAAGCACTCCGCATGCACGCGACGGAACACATGCCCGGTAATCCCCTCCATGGGGGCCAACGATAGAATCATCAACATCTACTCTCAAATCAATGCGGCAAAGGGACTGCCCCTTTGTCACATGCATTATGCCTTGTCCTTGAGGTGGCCCACAAGGCGGAGGCAGTTACTGACGCCAACCAGCCCTCCAACCATCCCTGCGCAACGAAGGTGAACGGTGTCCACGAACAGCAAGTAGGGCCGCCCCGCAGCAGCTCCCCCACTCATCTATACTCAAGAGTGCGTGTGCATCGCCCCCGAATAACGATGAGAGCCGAGGCCCCATGCAGCAGCTCACCGAGCAAGAAAAGAAACGCATCCAGCGGTATTGCACGTACCCCAAGATCGCAGCGACCGCACTCGTCATGTCGTTCGCAGCATGTCTGCTCATGCTGCCGCTCCAAATGATCAACGATATCGCGTTCCACCAAAAGGAATTCCAACCCGCGGGCATATATACCGCCATCGCACTTACCGCAATCGAACTCGCCATCTTTTGCTATTGCGCTCTTGCGCCGCGCTTTGGAATGCAGGGCAAACAGTGGAAGGAGCTGCAGAGCAGGCTTGCGGTAGCCCAGAACAACAAAGACCGCTCCGCGGAGGTCGCCAGCGTGCTCGCCGCGCAAGCAGCCGGCCGCCTGCTCAAGAACAGCGATAACGATGTTGCGCGCAACCTGGGCGGCGCCGCCGAGGTTGCCAGCGCCGTAGGGGCAGTTGCCACCGCGGCGGACGTGCTAGCCGAAACCTCGAGCAATGCCGAGGCCATGGCAAACGCATACGACGTGACGATTCCAAGCGTCAAGAAGCAGATCATAGCTCTCGCAGTGGCGCCCGCCATTGTGCTGCTTGGCGTCTACATCCCGCAGTTTGTCCAGGGGAATAACGAGCTTCAGGTAAGAAAGGCTGCAGCCGCCGAGCAGCTCGCCATCGCGCAAGATGCCTTGGAGCCCGTGTGCGAACGCGTTGCGGCAGACGACCCATATGAGTCGTATCACGACTACGGCTATCGCATTATCGGCTATCTGCGCGATAATGACCTCGGCGCTCAAGCAGCCTATGTCTACCTTTCTTTCGATGCAGACGGCATGCTCACGGACGTCGATTACACCAGCCAGATCGACCCCGAGGCAAGCCTTGCAGACAACCTCGCCCGCGCCGAGCAGGACATCGCGACGCTCTGTGCCCCGCTCAACGGGTTGGACATTTCCGTTGCCGCACCGGGCCTCCTCACGCCATGCAGCCCGTCGGATGAATTTAAACAGGCATTTTTAGCCGGATCCCTATATGAAGAAATCAGCATCAAGACGGAGGACGAATCTATCAAGTCGTACTACACCTTTGACACCGAGCCCGAGGAAGAGTTCGACGAGTACACCCATCCGGAAATTAGGCTCATGCTCTCCGCAAAGAAGAACTAAAGGCTTGCACTCTAATTGCCGCTCGCAAACATCGTCCATATCTCGAGGTCTAATACTTTTCCCGAGAAGTGAACGGCCGTTTTTGGACCCCCGAAGCATCGACATTTTCAGACGTCAAAACCGCAGGATTTGGCTGACAAAACCGCAGGAAATTGCATCTCAAAAGTGTCGATGCTTCGGGGGTCCGTTTTTACTCGTTCACTTCTTGGAAAAGTATTAGACCTCGATTTTACAAGCCACTCAATGTGACAAAGGGGCTGTCCCCTTGTCACATTATTCGGAGCGCAGGGCTTCCACGGGATCCTTTTTGGACGCGCTGCGAGCCGGCAGCAGGCCAGCGACAACCGTCAGCAGCACCGAAATCGCGATGAGCACCAGCGCATCCTGCACGGGCAGGCTCATCAGATTGGGTACCTGCTTGGCAGCAAGTGCCCAGGCATTAACCGGAAAGCTCACGGCCACCACAACGACAATGGCAAAGACGCCGGCGATGAGGCCCTCGATAAAGGTCTCGGCATTGAATACGTTGGCCACGTTGCGCTTCGACGCGCCGATCGCGCGCAGAATGCCAATCTCCTTTTTGCGCTCCAGTACGCTGATGTAGGTGATGATGCCGATCATGATGGAGCTCACCACCAGACTGATACTCACGAACGCGATCAGCACCAAGCTGATGGTGTTCACGATGTCGGTCACCGAACCCATGATGATGCCCATGTAGTCGGTGTACGAGATTGCCTGCTCATCGTGGCCAGCGGCTTTGACCTGCTTGTTGTACGCATCGATGTGATCGAGCACGCGCTCCTTGGCCTCAAAGTCGCGCGGGAAAATCTTAACCGAGATGGGGTCTGCCTCATCCGCATAGCCCAACGTGGTCAGATTGTTATCGTAGGTGAGCTTCGACGCCTTGGCATAGCTCATCATGAGCGAACTCAGGTCCTCGGCGTCCATGTTGAAATGGATGGCACGCGCAAAGGCGCTCGCATCCACACGCATAGCGCTCGCTAGGTTGGCAAAACTCGAAGACATCTGCGTCGCCATCTGGTCCATGTGCCCTGCCGCGCCCGCTTTAAGCTGGGACGATACCGTTGTCGCAATCTGCTCACTAATTGTCTGCATCACCTGATCCATAGCCTGTTGCAGATACGGAGCCAGCTGCTTTTGCACATAGTCGGTCATCGCCTGTTGCAGGCGCTCGGCCAGGGCATCGCCACCGAGTGCCTTGAGCTGAGCCAGGTATTGCTGCGCCGTGGCATCATTCTCAAGATACGTCGAGAATGCGGCAGCGAGCTTTGACGCGTCCTTAAGATCTTCGGGTGTCAGCGCCCTAAACTGATCAGACTGCAAAAAGCCCTCAAACAGTTGGTTGGCAAGCGTTCCCACCTGCTGCATTTGCTCGGGTGTGAGCTCCAGACCGTCAAAGATGCCCGAGAAATCTGGGGCCGGTGCTTTGGCCATGATGTCACTGAAGTCGATGTCCTTGCCAACGTCCGAAAGGTCAATGTCCAGACCGGACAGGTCAATACCAGAAAGGTCCATACCGCCGGCCGCACCCGAGAGCGCAGATGTATCGAACGAAAACGCACTCTTCAGCGCCGCCTCGTCCACACTGAACATGCTGCCCAGATCCACGCCTTGCTTGGCCTCGCCTTGCAGTTCATCGAAAGACTTGCCCGTAAAGACATCCGTCTCGGGGTGGGCGAGTTGCTCCTGCACAATCTGCGAATTTGCGGCGCGTTCCATAAGCTGACGAGTCAGTGCATGCGTATAGGCAATGCCCGGGGTCAGTGCGCTCGCGTTGGCCGTCTCATTGGGCCGCACCACGCCCACAATGTGTACGTCGATACCGTCGGCAACCTTGGCGGCCATAAAGTCGGTGTCGCCAGACATATCGGTCCACATGCCGGTCTCTTCGTTTTTGCGATACGCATCGGCCGGCGACAGCACCTTAAACGTCGTGGACAGCGCATCGTCGTAGGTAAAATCGGTACCGGCCTCGGACGTCTCGATCTTACCGTCAGCCGTCATAGCACTGTTAACCAGGTCGTTGAGCTCATCGATATCCAACGCACCGATACTGTAGAGCGTGTAATCGCCCACCGTGCCACGGCTCGAAAGCACCATCACGGCTTCGCTGGCAGACGTGGGCCAATGACCGGCGACGACATCGTACTGGCTGTCGAGCAGGCTCTGGTCGTCA
Organism: Collinsella aerofaciens; assembly: GCF_039062315.1. Taxonomy (GTDB): domain Bacteria; phylum Actinomycetota; class Coriobacteriia; order Coriobacteriales; family Coriobacteriaceae; genus Collinsella; species Collinsella aerofaciens_BG. The sequence goes on along the minus strand of NZ_JBCJBG010000006.1, from coordinate 95,120 downwards.
ATCATCTCGTTAAAGACCGAGGTTCCCATGGATTCCATGCTCACCGTTGCCGCCGAGCTCGCGCCTCCGCTCATGGCCTCGGTCATGGCGTTGGGCACCAGCCGGACAGGCTTCTCATCGCCCTTGCCGGCACGATAGACAACCGGCGATACACCGTAGCCGTACTGAATGGCGTTGACCTCTTTATCGATGCCGTCGCCACCGGCATCGAGCCATGCCTTAAAGCTCGTCATGTCGTTGGACTTAACGCTCGCAAACATATCCTTTACGGCCGTGACCACAGGGATCCTATCGGTCCCCTGAGCCTTGCCGCCGGCACTGTCGTCGGACGAATCCACGTTTTCAGGCGAGTCATCATCCGTGACCCCCTGTCCGCCCATCATGGACGACAGGTCGTAATCCTGCTTGGAAATGGTGAGCGGGTAGCTCGAGAGCGTATCCTCCTCGACCTTTTTGATGTAGCCGTTTACGCCGTTGGACAGCGCCAGAATCGCCGCGATACCGACAATGCCAATCGAGCCCGCAAAGGCCGTCATGGCCGTACGGCCCTTCTTGGTCATGAGGTTTCGAGCAGAAAGGCCCAGCGCCGTCACAAAGCTCATCGAAGTTTTGCGCGTAGGCTTGGCCTCGCGACGTGCGGCTTCGGCAGCATCGAAAGGGTCGGAATCGTCGGTGATCTTGCCGTCCGCCAGGTTGACGATGCGCGTGGCATATTGGTACGCAAGCTCAGGATTGTGCGTGACCATGATGACCAGGCGGTCGCGCGCAACGTCCTTGAGCAGATCCATGACCTGCACGGATGTCGTTGAATCCAAGGCACCGGTCGGCTCGTCGGCCAGCACAATCTCGGGATCATTGATCAGGGCGCGGGCGATGGCCACGCGTTGCATCTGTCCACCCGAAAGCTGGCTCGGGCGCTTGTTAACATGCTCCCCCAAGCCGACTTTCTCCAACGCCTCGCGTGCACGCTGGCGGCGCTCGGCATGCCCCACGCCCGTGAGCGTGAGTGCCAGCTCCACGTTTTCCAAAATGGTCTGATGCGGAATGAGGTTATAGCTCTGGAACACAAAGCCGATGCGGTTGTTGCGGTAGGCATCCCAATCGCGATCGTGAAAGTCCTTGGTCGAAATGCCGTCGATCAACAGGTCGCCCGAGTCAAAGTGGTCGAGTCCGCCAATAACGTTGAGCATCGTGGTCTTACCCGAACCTGAGGGACCCAGAATGGCTACGAACTCGTTATCGCGAAAAGACAAGCTCACGCTGTCGAGCGCCACCTGCGTAAACGACTGCGTAACGTACCTTTTGCAAATACCCTTGAGCTCCAGCATGGACGGCAACCTCTCCCACGCGAGCGCACTTGCCCGCTCTCCCCCGCCGTTCGTATTCGACGCGTTTGTCCTACTCTATCTTGTCATTGTCATACACGCCGCTCAAAAGGCCTTACTTTTCCAATCCACACGGCATCACGTTATCGCTACCGCGATGGTCTTTAGTCACAGCAGCAAAGAAGCGATAGCCACCCGAGAAGTTATAGCAGTCAAAACCGTACTGAGCGAGGATGCGGCAACCAATGTAGCTGCGAAGACCACTTTGGCAAATAACATAAACAGGCTTTGTCACGTCAAGCTCCCCCAAGCGAGCACGCAAGTCATCGACGGGAATGTTCACAAAGCCGTCGATATGTCCGCGGTCATACTCGCCAACCATACGGACATCGAGCAGCTGCACACTACCATCGCGCGGCAGATCCGGTTCCTGCTCCCAATGCCACTGCTTGAGCATGCCCGAGCCCACGTTTTCGATCATAAAACCGGCCATGTTCACCGGGTCTTTCGCCGAAGAATATGGCGGCGCATAAGCCAAATCCAAATCCTTGAGCTTATCGGCACGAATACCGGCCTGGATTGCCGTCGCCAGCACATCGATGCGCTTGTCCACGCCATCGATGCCCACAATCTGCGCGCCCAGCAGACGCAAGGTTTCCCTCTCAAACACAACTTTCATGGTCATGGGCGTGGCCCCGGGATAATAACCCGCATGCGATCCAGGTGACAGCACGACGCTCTCGTAATCGATTCCCGTCGCACGCGCTGCCTTCACAGAAAGGCCCGTGCTCGCAGCTGTCAAGTCGAACACTTTGATTACCGAAGAACCCAGCGAGCCCTGATAGCGACTGTCTAAGCCACAAATCACGTCGGCGACGATACGTCCCTGCTTATTAGCGGGGCCTGCAAGGGAAATCACCGCGTCCTCACCCGTCACCTGATGCTTGACCTGCACGGCATCACCCACGGCATATACGTCAGGAGCAGACGTCTCCATGCGGTCGTTCACCACAATGGAGCCCTTGATGCCCAGCTCGATACCAGCTTTCTTTGCCAAATGGCTCTCGGGCGCAACGCCGATAGCGAGTAGCACCATATCGGCCATAATGGAATCATCGCCCGCCACATGTGTGACCACACGGCCATCGGCCTCCTCAAAGCCCGTAACGTCGGCACGAAGGCGCAGGTCAATGCCATGCTCGCGGACCTCTGCATGAAGCAGCGTCGCCATGTCGTAGTCCAGGTTGTTCATCAGCTGCCCGGGGCGCTGCAAAAGCGTCACCTCGAGACCCAAGCCACGCAGGTTCTCGGCAGCCTCAACACCGATAAAGCCGCCACCGATCACCACGGCGCTCCTCGGCTCATGCTCTTGCACATAACCATGAATGCGCAGCGTGTCCTCTACCGTTCGAAGGCTAAAGATCTTATCCAAATCGATTCCCGGAAGAGCGGGGCGAATGGGATGCGCGCCTGGCGAAAGAATCAGCTTGTCATACGTCTCGACAAATTCCTCGCCGGTGAGCAGGTCGCGAACGTCAACCGTATGCACCTCGGGATGAATGGCGATCACCTCGTGGCTCGTCTTCACGGCAATGCGGAATCGATTCCAAAAGCCCTCGGGCGATTGCAGCGTGAGCGCAGACTCCTCCTCAATCACGCCGCCAATAAAGTATGGCAATCCGCAGTTAGCATAGGAGACATAACCTGTGCGCTCAAAAACGACAATCTCCGCCTGCTCGTCAAGCCTGCGCAAGCGCGCTGCCGCCGATGCACCGCCAGCAACGCCCCCCACGATAACCACCTTCATAGTTAACGCACCACCTTTCCGCTGTAGCTATTGATTCCGCCGATGTTCTTCACGTTGACGTAGCCCGCACGCTGAAGAAAGCTCGCAGCGCGACCGCTACGAGCGCCACTCAGGCAATGCACGAACAGAGGCGTATCCTTCTTTGGATACTCGACAAGCACGCGATTGACGACATCGAGGGGAATGTTGATGGCACCGGGGATATGTCCCTGCCGATACTCATCGGCGCCACGCACATCGATCAACACCGCACCTTCGGTCGCACGGCACTCTTCAACACCTTTGTTGATATCCACCCCAGCAAATAGATTGAACAATCCCATGATGAGCTCCTTTGCTCGCTTGCCCTATCGTTTGATGCCAGTATGCCCGGAAGGCGCAGACCGGTTCCGTGACCAAGTCACCGTATGGGACAATTTTTTCTTAAGAGCGAGTGCCAGGCACTGGACGGATAGGCACCATGGCAAAGCCATCGCTACGGCAGGCGTGTCAAACCGTCGACATCCAGAACAAGGATTCGTCCGCGCTTCACCTCGACAAGACCTTCATTGGCAAGACGACGCAGCACGCGCGTCACCGCCTCGCGGGCAGAGTTGATGTCACGCGCCAGCTCGTCTTGAGTGACCCGGAGCTCCATTGACCCCGTTGCCTGGCATCGCTCAACCAAATAGTCGGCAACACGCTGGTCGAGACGTCGGAATAGCATCTGTTGGAGCACACGAACCACCTGAGAGTAGCGCCGCGCCTCCACTTCGAGCATAAAGACTTTGACGAAAATATTGTTGCTGGCAAGATGCTCGCAAACACCGATAGGCACAATAAGGAGCTCGGATTTCTCTGTTGCGGCAACCAACGTGCCAAAGGAGATTTGCCGAATTACGCACGAAGCTGTTGTAACGCAGCACTCGCCGCACCCAATCCTAAAGAGCGTGACCTCCTTGCCTTCCTCGGAAAGGAGGCTGACGCGGACACCACCCTGAACGATAAGGAACATGCCGGTACAGGAGCTATCGCTGCCGCCGATAAGCTGGCCGGCATCGAAGGTGCGCAAGGCGGCTTGCTCCAAAACGAGCGTCCTCTCGTCAGAAGACAGATGCGCCCAAAAAGGGAGCTTCTCTACAACGTTTTGCACCATGGTCATCTGCGACTCCTTCTCCCATGGTCTAATCTATCAGGAATAATAGGGAGCAGCAAAAGTCAACTGTCGCAAGAATGACCTGTACCGCAAGATCATCACTGAGGGCTTTGGGATTGCCGACGAGTGCTTTGAGGCCAACGCTTTGGTCATCTTCCGTGAGACAGGGAACCGTCAGCACACCATCAAGGCCGTTATGTGTGCCCTTCTGGGTCTCTAGGAGCCGTATCAATGGAAACTGTTTTGCCGGTGCCAGTGAGGAATGTTGGGAACCGCACAAAAACGAACGGGACGGCACGTCGCGTGGCGCACCATCCCGCACATGGCATTGACAATGTGGCAAAGGGACTGTCCCTTTGCCACATTCGAACCTACTGCTCGCTATTCGCAATCGCCTGGTCGATAAGTTTGTTGAGTGCTGCGCGCTGCTCGGCGGAGCTGATGGCTCCCACGATTGGGTCCCCTACGATGTTGCCATTCTGATCGATGACATACGTTGTCGGGAACGAGAACAAATTTGACGTAAACTTACCGGCCTCGCTATCCGACTTGAACCAGATGTTCTTATATGTCACGCCCTTCTTGCTCAGCACGTTCTTGGCATCTGCAATCTCGCCCTTGTTGCCATCGAGCGTAAAGGAGTTGACGCCCACGACCTGGCCGCCCTTCTCGGCAAGCTCCTGATTCAGTTTCTCAAGATCGCCCAGCTCGCCCACGCACGGCTTGCAAGTGGTAAACCAGAAGTTCATGACGGTGACCTTGTTCTTAGAGAACAACTCGTCGCTGCTCACGTCGTTGCCATCCAGGTCTTTGCCCGTAAAGCTGGGGAACTTCGTCGCCTCGCTCGAAGCATTGGCACCAGCCGTCATGCCAGCGGTCGAAGCGTCGACGCTCTCGCCTGCACTCGGCGTGCTTCCACAGCCGGGGAACTCCTTCTCCAGGCTCTCGAGCTTGTCCTCGATCTCCTTGATCTGCTGCGCACCGGCCTTGAGTGTCTTAAGCTCATCCGCCGTGAACTCATCCTTGGCGCCGTCGATGGTCTTGAGCAGAAAATCGCCGTAATTGCTGCCGTCCTCAATCATTGCCGAGTCTTTATTGGCCGCATTGAATACCTTTTCCCACAGCGCGTTATCACTCGAAAAGATCTCGTTCTCCTTCTGCATGAGCTTCGCATACAGCTCGGCGGCCTCGTCGGCATCGGCCGGCTTCTGCGCAGTGAGTTCTGCGATCTTAGGATCGGAGCTCGCAGATTCGCTCACATTGCCACCGGGCGCCGAACATGCCACAAGGCACAAGGCCAATACCGGCACCATAAACAGGGCCGCAATCTTAGAAAGCTTCATAGTCATTCCTCCGTTTTGTCGAAGCTTGTTTACTTTTTATCGGCGGTCAAGGGAAGCTTTTCCGCCGACACATCCAGGCCATAGCGATAGCTGATGGCATCGACAGGACAGGCCCCGATGCACTTTCCGCACCGGATACATTCGGCATGGTTGGGCGCGCGGACCACATCAACGTCCATCTGACAAACCCTTGAACACTTGCCGCACGAGACGCATTTGCACGCGTCGACCTGAATCCCCAACAAGGACACCCTATTCATGAGCGCATAGAATGCGCCGAGCGGGCAAATCCATTTGCAGAAGGGGCGATAGAACAAAACGCTCAGCACTACCACGGCAATGAGAACGGCAAGTTTCCAGGTAAAGAGCTGCCCCAGCGCAGATCGAATGCCGGCGTTGGCGATGGCCAGCGGAATGGCACCCTCGAGCACACCCTGTGGACAGATGTACTTGCAAAAGAACGGGTCGCCCATGCCCACGTCGTTAACCACCAAGACGGGCAGCAGCACCACGGCAAACAGCAGCACGACGTACTTGATGTACGTGAGCGGCTTGAGCTTTTTCGTGGAGAACTTTTTGCCGGGAATCTTATGAAGCAGCTCCTGAAGCCAGCCAAACGGGCACAGAAAGCCGCATACAAAGCGTCCCAGCAGCACGCCGAGCAAAATGAGCGTACCGGTGACGTAGTAAGAAAAGTTGAACTTGGATGAACCTACCACCGACTGGAACGACCCGATGGGGCACGCACCCGATGCCGCGGGGCACGAATAGCAATTAAGTCCAGGTACGCAGACTGTTTTTCCCGCGCCCTGATAGATGCCGCCTTTGGCAAAGTTTGGCAGGTGAATGTTGGTGATGAGCGTCGCCGCCGCCTGAATGAATCCGCGAAATCGGGCCAAAACATGCGACGCAGTGTTTTCTCTTTTATCCAATTCCGATACACTCCAAGCACAGCCTAATCGCTTTGGCCAGCACGGCATCCGCCTCGCCACGCATAACGCCAAAGCACACCATGGCAATTCCGACGATCAACAAAGCGACCTGTACCACGGGTTTTACCGCTTTGAACAACCTAACCACTCCTTTCGTTACGCGACCATTGGACCATATCGACTATAAAATCCGTGTTAAGCGCGATTTGGAATGTGCAAGGAGACTGTTATGCGTATTTTGATCGTCGAAGACGAGCGAGCACTGTGCGACACGATCGCACGCAGCTTGCGAAACCTGGCATACAGCGTCGACTGCTGCCACGATGGACGGGAGGCGCTCGATCTGCTGAGCATCGAAGTCTTTGACCTCGTGGTACTCGACCTCAACCTTCCCCGTATCGATGGCATGACCGTGCTCAGGGAACTTAGGAAAACCGACTGCGAGACCAAGGTACTGATTCTGTCCGCGCGTGGCGAAGTATCCGATAAAGTCGCCGGACTCGATGCCGGCGCCAACGATTACCTCACCAAGCCGTTTCATCTGGACGAACTTGCGGCAAGGATCCGCAGCCTTACCCTCAGACGCTTCGCACAAAGCGACATAGTATTAACCTGTGGAATGCTCCGCTTTGACACCAAGGCGCGCATCGCTTCCGTGGACAGCGAGGCTCTATCTCTTACACGCAAGGAAACGGGAATCTTGGAATATCTGATGCTTAATCAGGGGCGACCGGTAAGCCAAGAGGAGCTTATCGAGCACGTTTGGGATAGCAGCGTGAACAGCTTTAGCAACGCAACCCGCGTTCATATCTCGTCGCTCCGAAAAAAGTTGCGCAGCGCTTTGGGATACGACCCGATTCGCAATCGGATTGGAGAGGGCTACGTTATGGAGGATAGCGAATGAAAAGGCTTTCGCTGCAATGGCGCATAACGATTATGACGGCACTGCTCACGTGTGCGGCATGCGTGCTGACGAACTGTCTGGTCGGCTATACGGGCATGCGCTACATGGATGCCATCGGCAGTGACATCTCGGCCTTTAACGCAACCGGCGAAGATTCGCCCCAGGCGTTCGACCCAACGAAAGCGACCCTCGATGACGAGGTCACGATCGTCGTAAACGACGCACAGGAGTCTTTTGGCACGACAGCCTGGCGCATCACGGCTGGAGTCACACTCCTTGGCGGCGTGCTGGCATACTTTGTGAGCGGCCGTGCACTCAAACCGCTACGAGCTTTTGCAGCCCAGGTTGAGCGTGTGCAGCCTGACAACCTAAGCGAAATCAGACTCAGCGAAGATGTGCCCACCGAGTTACAACGATGCAGCGCCTCTTTCAACGACATGATCGCCCGTCTTGGCGAAGGGTTCTCTGCACAGCGTCAGTTTACCGGCAACGCCGCACACGAGCTGCGCACCCCGCTCGCCCTTATGCAAGCACAGATTGAACTATTCATCTCCGAGCACTCCGGTTTGCAACCCGAAACAGCCGAGCTGCTCGGCCTGCTACAAGAACAAACTGAGCGAATGTCGCGGATGACCAAGGTGTTGCTCGAGATGAGTGAGCTCCGCAGCGTTCCTTGCGAGGACGATGTGGAACTTGGTCCCTTGTCCGAAGAGATCCTCACCGACCTTGCGCCACTTGCCGAAAATAAGGGCATAGCCCTCAATTGTGCTGGGAACGCTTTAGTAATCGGGAGCGACACGCTCCTCTATCGGCTGGTGTTTAACCTGGTCGAAAATGCCATCCGTTACAGCCACCCCGGCTCGACTGTCAACGTCTCCATCTGCGACAACGACAGCCACGTGTTCCTGCGAGTCGAGGACCAGGGCCCGGGAATACCCAAGCAGTACCGTGAGAGCATCTTCCAACCGTTCTTTCGCCTGGATAAATCCCGCAGCAGGGCATACGGCGGCGCAGGACTCGGACTAGCGCTTGTTTGGGAGATTGCAGCGCTTCACGGTGGCACGGTAGAGGTCGAAACAAGTTCCGAGAACGGAACCGTGATGCTCGTGACCCTCTCAAAGGGGGCCACCACGTGATCCGACTGTCCAGGGGTTCCACTCGGCATTGTGAAACGCGTCCCAAAACTTGGATATGAGGAATGGGAGGCAGTTCGCATCTATGCCGAGGACGAAGTCCTGGCGGGGATTCAGGATGCGCAGAGGAAGCTTACGGCAGAAAACCCCGACAGAGTCGTGACCGTCGGCGGCAACCGCATGGTGTCGCTTGCCCTCTTCGATTACCTGCACGGGAAATACGAGAGCGTTGGAATCGTCTGGATCTATGCGCATCCGGATGTATCCACGCTGAATGATGGCTACCCCAACGCTCACGCCATGGTACTTGGCAGCCTTTTGGGAGAAAGTCATCCTGGTCTTCGGCGGCGAATAACGCGAATGTCCGCAGGCAGACTCCAACCTGTGCGCGGAGAAGCTGGGCGACGCAAACAAGATTCCTCGATTCGAGCATGGAGATAAATCCGTCTATCAGTCTCATCGCATACTCAGAGGAGGATGCCAGATATAGATCCCATTGGGTAAAGTCGCCGTTCATAAAGGGAATCACTGCATTGCGCTCGGCGACTCTCAAGGCACTCAGGCTTTGTTCTATTTTCTCAGCTTCTTGTTTGAACTGTTCGCTATCCAAAATGCCCCCAAATGCCGGCTTCTCAACAAATCAGAAAAAGCATTGGCTATACTGATGCGGACAGTTCCGGGAGGGGTGCAAGAGACGGAAGGGCCGTAATGGGTGAGAAGGGCGAGCGGCCGGAGCGGGTGTTCCCCGGCAGGACAGACCCGTGGTTCATAGCGGCCATGGTGATTGTGGCGGGCGGTTTATCCGCGGCGTGTATCGCGTGTTTCCTGAGCTCGAGTCCCGCGCTCCTATGGGGCTGGCTCGCGCTGCTGCCCATCCCGGCCCTCGTGGCCCTGGCTGCCCTTCCCGTCCGCAGCAATCGCCTCGAGCTCTACGGCGACCGCCTCCTCGTCGTGTACGCTGGGACGCGTTCGGTGATACCCTACGCCCACGTGCGGGGCGTCCGGCGCACCAGGACGCTCTGGGCGGGGACGGCCAACTCGCTCGACCGCGTCTACATCGAGGCGCCCTACGACGGCGACGCCATCGTCTCGGTCAGAGACAACGACGCCCTCGTGGCGGAGCTGGAGCGCAGGTGCGGCCTTGGGCCCGGCGCCTGACGCCCCGAAAGGAAGAGAGGATGGACGTCCCGCACTGGCCCTACTGGAGGAAGTATTCCCTCGGCGGCACACAGGTCTGGTACGCGGACTGGGGCGACTGCCCCTTCGACACTGGTCTACATGAGCCCAGTTGAGTTCAGGAACGCAGGGCTGTCCCTGTAAAAAATGTTTAAGCAACCGTTGCAAATCCATTCTCCCGCGCAGAGAGCCCCGGGTAGGCCGAGCTCGCGTCGGGCATGTAGCCCATACGCCTCCGGGCGGCGGCAAGCCCGCGCCCGCCGCGCTCGCCGAACAGCTCAACCGAGCCCGAGCTGGGGCTGGCGGTGCCAGTGACGATACAGATGAGCGTTGACTTCCCGGCGCCGTTTTCGCCGATGAGCCCGTAGACGCGCCCCGCCTCGAGGACGAGGTCGATGGGGCCGAGGACGGTCCTCCCGCGGTACGCCTTCGTGACCCCGTGAAGGCGGAGGGGCATGGCTGTCGTCATTGCGTTCCTTTCTCCTCGGATGGATTTTGGGTATGCGTCATGGGCCCCCGCGCGGGACGGGGAGCGAATCGACGCAGGCTCGAGGCCGGTTGGGTTGGGGTTGAGGTCCGGGTTCCACAGGCTTGCACAGCCCGACGGACGGGGCGTCCGGGCACGCTATGCTTAGGGAGCGGTGGGCGCCTCCGGGGCAGCAGGGGACTCGGACGCGGTGATGCCGGAGGTGTCGACCTCGCCGATTCCGGCGAGCTGCTCGATGAGGGGGAGGCCCGTCGGGTCGTCCACCTCGACGCCGCCGAGCACGATGGTGCTGTCGCGCGTGTCGATTTGGGTTGTGAACACGGCCGGGTCGAAACCCGAAGCGATAAAGCCAATGCCCGCGAGGACAACACCCGCGGCAACGAGCCCGCCCGCCACGGCGAGGTAGATCTTCTTCGCGCTGGTCATGGTACTCACTCCTTTCTACGCCGCGAGATGCGCGGCAGCGCCGCCCTTCTCGCCCTTACCCTTCCAGAAGGGCGAGGCGGCCTTCCTCGCCCAGAGCGCCGAGAGGCGCGCAATTTGTTTTGAGGCGGCCCAAGCGCCAGCACCAACGAAGAGCGCCACGCCGACGAGGCCGAGCCCCACGCCCGCCGAGGCGAGGGCGTACGGGAAGTGGCCGATGGTGACGCCGCTTACGGCAAGCAGGAGCTCAACTACGCCCACGCCCCCGAGTGCCGCCGCGACGATCCACACGCAGAGCGCCAGCACCCAGATGCAGATATAGACCGTGACGGCCACGGCGGCGAAGGCGGCGAGCAGCGGCACCCACACCGGGGAGCCCACGATGGTCAGCACCCACAGCAGCGCGGTGCTGCGCCGGCGCGTCCTCGCGATCGCGCGCGGCACGGCGGGCAGGTCGTCGAGCGTGGCCTCGGCAACCTCGCCGGGGGCGCCCATGGCGGCCACGGCCTCCTCCTCGCTCATACCGTCCTCCATGCGGTCGGCGATGGCCTCCGCATAGAACGCCTTGGTCTCCTCCACCTGCTCGGCCGGCAGGCAGGCAAGCAGCTCGCCCAACCGGCCCAGAAACTCATCGCGCGTCATGGTGCGCCCCCTCAACGTATGCGTAAATCTCCCGTACGGACGGCCACTCGGCCAGGAACTCCTCGATGCGCGCACGCCCATCGTCCGTGATGCGGTAGTACCGGCGCAGCCGCCCGTTGTGCTCGGCAGAGCGCGCCGTGATGCACCCGGCATTCTCCAGGCGCTTGAGCAGCGGGTAGAGCGTCGACTCCGTGAGCCCCATGCTCGCCGGCACGTCCTTCACGATCTGGTAGCCGTAGGACTCCTCGCCGGAGACGGCCGCGAGCACGCAGGCCTCCAGGAAGCCGCGCTTCATCTGGGCCTCCATCCGCACACCTCCTCTCGTCATATACTATGCTATACACACTATACGATGCAAGGTATTAGACGTCAACTCTCATCGCGAAGATTCTCCGGCCCCTGCGCGCTGCGAACGTGATGTCGCGGGGCGGTTGGCATTATGCATGAAACGTCAAGTAACGCTCTTTTGATCCACTTCCACTCGGCCCCATATGCCTTGTACAACGCCCCCTTCGACCTCGGGTTCAAGAGAGCCGCTAGTCTTCCTTTATACGTTCGGCATAATCGTCGGTGATACCCACAAATTCCAGTCCCGAACAACAGGAGTACAATTGCTGCATTGTTGTCAGCTGTTGGGAGATGGAAGATGGACTGCGATGGCTACCCATGCGTTCCCATGCCGTTGATGTGCACTGCCTTTGTGCCGGGGCAGATTGACGCTGCGGTTGCAGGCATTTCCGACCCCGATTCACGCACCATCACCACGGCAGAAGCGCTGTACTTTCGCGGACAGGCCGCCCTCGCTGCCAAGACGGCGCGCCCCTATCTTGACGCCACCGACCCCGCATTGCGCTATTCCGCATGCTTTATCTGCGGATATGCCAGCCTGTCGCTCAACCGTATCGCCGACGCCCGCCGTTGTCTTGCGGGCATCCTCGATACGCCGGCCGACGAGGAATCGCCCGCCATCCACGCTACGCATATCCTGTTCGCCTCGGCCGCGAGTGTCCTGCTGCACTTGCCTTCCCCGTATTCTGCCGAAGAGTTTTATCCACTTGTGGCGCATCTGCCCGAAGGCCTGCGCCTGTTCGCCAGCTACGTGATGGCGCACGCCTTGTACCTGCGCGGCGAATACGGCCGCAGTCTGGGCATGGCGGAAAATGCCCTGATCATGAAACAGGGAAGCTATCCGATCTCGGAACTGTTCCTGCACCTGGCAGCTTCCATGGCATGCATGAGTCTCAAAGACGTCGACGCCGCAAAAACGCACTTCGGAGTTGCTTGGAACATTGCGCGTCCCGACGGCCTTATCGAGCTCATTGGCGAGCATCACGGCCTTTTACAGGGGCTCATCGAGGCGTGCCTAAAAACGAGATACCCTGACGACTTCGCGCGCATCATCGAGATTACGTATCGATTCAGCTACGGTTGGCGGCGCATCCACAACCCCGATTCGGGCGAGGACGTGGCCGACGATCTAACGACCACGGAATTCACCATGGCCATGCTCGCCTGTCGTGGGTGGACCAACGCCGAAATCGCACGCCATATGGGAGTATCGCCGGGCACCGTCAAAAACCGCCTATCCGGCGTATACGCAAAGCTTGGCATCGGCACACGCGCCGAGCTGGTCGCGCATATGTTGCGTTAGCAACCGGGCTGCCAAGCGCATCGAACGCGTTCCGGAACCCGGCGCTTCGCTCAATCAATTTGGACATTTTGACCCTTGAACGGCACTACCGCCACGGGGAACCTTCTCGCAAAATTGGATTATTTCCACCGATACCTGCGGGATGGGAGCCAAAGATGCTTGATCGCCGTTCGTTACTTGTTGCCGGAGCATCCTCGTTGGCAGGCATCATGCTGCCTCGCGTGCTGGGCAGCGCAAACGCCTTCATACTGCCATTCGCCCCCACCGAGGCCCATGCCGACGAAGAAGACCCCTTCAAGGTGCTCGTTCTCTCGCGCACCATGTTCGGCGTGGTCGTGGTCGACGTCTCCAACAAGAATACGCCCATCGCAGGCGCCAAGGTCACGCTCACGTCGCGCTACGCCGCGGGCAAGCAGCTCGCCGCCACGACCGATGACGAAGGCACGGCCATCTTTGAGATCGCGCCGCTTTCGGAAGGCTACGTGGACGAGGCAACGCTTCTCGACGTGTACGACTTTAACGGCGGCATCTCCATTAGCATGGCGGGCTACCGCGATGTCGAAATTCCCCTCGCGCGTGTCCAAGGCGGCACCGCCATTACCGCACCCACACGTCCGCTCTCCGATGGCGAGCCGTACTTTCGACAGCTTACGTTCGACGAATGGGACATCCAGTACGCCGACGCCACGTTTATGGCAATGCCAGCGGACGAAGCAGCAAACGACCAGCCCGACACACACGCTTTTACCGTGCAAGCCCATCTGCCGCAGGGCGGGCAGGCAACGTTGCATATCAATAAAGTGATGCCCGCTGCGGGCAGCTCATCCGAAACCGTCACGCAGATTGGCCAAGTCAAGGCCAGCGCATCGGGCGCGGATAATCTGGCGACGTTCACGCTCGAAGACAAGTTCCTCGACGCGGCATCGAGCCTTCTGGAAGAAGGATGTAAGCTGCGCTTTGTCCTCGACTACCAGGGCAAAACTTACACGCTCTCCTCCCCCATGGCCGTTGTTACCGCGCCGGCGGCAAAGGCAGAATCGGGATCGACCACTATCGTCCCCACCACCATGGACCAAGAGATCACTCCGTTTGATTTCCCCGCAGCGTTTCCCGGCATCGGCGGCAATAAGTTCACGTGCTGGATGCCCACATTTCCGATCCTCTTCGATTTCTCGTTTGCTGGATACGTGCTGTTTGGCGGAGGATACAAGCCAGCCAGCTATATGAACGATTCGGGCAACCCTGATCCGGAATACTGGAAGAAATCGCCGCGCGAGTCGGGCGCCAAGCAGGCAAACCGCTACCTCGACGAGATGGAGGGGAAGTGGAATCAGTACAAGAGTATGAGTGCCGGTTCGGGCACCGATCCAAGAAACACCAAGCTCCTTCGCCACCATTGCACGCCGCTGTTCACGATGGATATCGCCACACAGCTGTACGGCTCGCTCGCCTACGATTGGGTGGGCAAAACCTGGGACAGCAACAACGACCCCGCATACGGCAATATTAAGGCCCTCTTCCAGGTAAGAACCGACCTCAATTGGACCGAGCAGTTTACCCTAGGACCGGTGCCGTTTTTCCTAAACGTCAACCCCTGGGTGCTGGCGAAGCTGGCGCTCGCCGTGGGTGCCCACACGCACGGCAGCGGCGCGGCGTTTTTTAAAAACATTTCGCTCGACTATTCAAACACGTCGGGCTCGTTCACCATCCAGATCGGGCTTGCCGTCACCTTTGGCGCCGGCGTTGCAGGCGTCGCTTCGTCTGCCGTGCGCGGCGCCGCATCCCTCACGCTGTTCATTGGGTACGAGAAGGCAGATGGACACCAGCTTCCGCGGCTGCGCATAGGTGCAGACGTCGATGTCGATGTGATACTCCAGTTCGTGATGTTCAAGTGGACCACCAAGGCTTGGTCGGGGTCGTGGCCCACACTCCTCGATTCGTGGAATATGTCGGTGAACAACGGCGACCAGTATGTACTCCAGCGCTCTGAGCTCGCATTGGGTGGAGATACGCCCTATACACTAGATGCCTGCTTCGGCTCAGCCGGCAACGCCGAGGCGGGCGGCGTGCCGCAATTTATCGCATCGGCCACCATCGTCACCAACGCCGAGCTGCTCGCACGCGCCGAGGTTAAGGCCACTGCAAGGAATGTCGCGCCTACCGTACGCGATTGGGACCGGTCGGTCACGCGCATTGAGCTCGAGGCGGATGCAGAAAGCGACGACACGGGACAGGTCGAACATTTCGTCCACGCACTGATAGAGAACGACGAAAACGCCGCGCCGATGTATAAGTACACCTATATCGGGCAGGCGAGGGACGCCGCTGCGGACCCCAACGCCAATTCTGCTGGTGTATCGGAGGACGAGCGTGGCGGCATCAGGCCCTCGAGCGACAACGTGCTGTTTGCTGGCGTGCTCAGCGAAGCCCACATGAAGCTGGC
This sequence comes from Collinsella aerofaciens, assembly GCF_039062315.1. Classification (GTDB taxonomy): domain Bacteria; phylum Actinomycetota; class Coriobacteriia; order Coriobacteriales; family Coriobacteriaceae; genus Collinsella; species Collinsella aerofaciens_BG. Next base: position 79,719 of record NZ_JBCJBG010000006.1, on the reverse strand, counting down.
AATAATCGCCGGCGTGGAGTGCTTGTTCCGTATCGCCTCGGTGCGCTACGGCGAGAACGGTCGCTCGCGCCTGGTGGTGCATACAAAAACGAACGGCACGTGGTCCGCTCCCACGCCCGTGGACTTCTCCCTTGGGTTTGGCGAGGGCGACGTGGAGCGCAACGGCATATTCGATTACGACTTCGACGTGGTGGAATATACAGACGGGAGGAGAAACCAGGACGCCTACGTGCTGCTGGTCTCGGGCGAGCGCCCCGCCGGTGACAACACCCTTTTCGATACGGCGAGCACATCCGGCATACTGTCCGTTGTGCGCCTGCGCATAAGCAACGACGGAGTTCGCGTGATATCGCATACGTCATGGCGCAGCATCTCGCGCGGCCGCCTTCAGGAGGATGGCTACCATTGCCTGCAGTGCCCACGCATCACGGTGGGCAAGACGCTAGTCGACGGGCGCCTGTCGGGCGCCTACCTCCACCGCCGCGGAGCCACCGCAGAAAAGGCACTCGGCAGCGAGGCCGAGGTTGCGCTGGAGTGCTTTACCCTGTGGTCGGACGTTTCGGGCGACAGTCTCACGTTCCGTCAGGTCCTCCGCTTTCCGCAGGCACCGTCGAGCATCGAGCTGGGCACGCCCGAGAATATCAACGGCAAAATGGTGGTGCCCGTTGCATACGAGACTGCAGACGGTTGCGGCTGCGCATCGTACGCCGTGATCGGCCAGTCCATTGCGGGCTGGGGCGTTATGTCGCCAGATGCGGCAGTACCCCACGCGGTGCCGTGGCCGCAACACACGGGCTTTTTGGCTACCGTCAACGAGCAGCTGCAGCATATTACTTGGGCACGAGGCGCATCGGCATTTGCAACGCAGCCCGTGGGCGCCGCGGGCTGTGGCCCGGCATCGTTTAGCGTAAGCAACAACGGCAGGTGCGTGCTCTATGTAGAGAACACCGATGGCAAGGTGGGGCAAACCTACGACGAAGAAGGCAACCCAGTAGCAGTGATGGGCAAGCACTTCCGCATCTTCGCCAGCACCTTGGCAGGCGATCTGTTCACGGAGCCGTTCGTGATGTGCGAGCTGGACCATCCCGTCGATCAGATAACGACATTTTTGACGTCGGGGGGCATGCTCTCCGCGCTCGCCACGCACATTGTGAGCGCGGAGAAGAGCGAGGCAGAACTACACGGCATCGAAGTGCCCTTGGTGGCGTGTGCCACTCCGACGGGCGCAGTCGCTACCTCGGGCGCGGTGGTGCCCGGAGCAGCAGGCGAATCCTTCATGGTCACGGTGCGAAACGACGGCAACACCTTGCTGACCGCCGGCACGATCGATCTGTACCGAGAGGGCTCCAGCCAGCCGTTCTCCAGCGCATCCATCGGGTTCGGAGCGAACACACGCATGGCATCGATCTACGACCCAGAGCTTGCCGAGGACGCTTCGGCCAACGACATGGCACATGTGAAGTACGCGCTCGAGACGCTGGGCGCACGTTTTGCAACGCACCCGCTGGTAGCCGACAGCGGCAACGCCGTGCTGGCACCGGGTTGCACGGCACAGTTCCGCATGAGCTTCGCCATCCCCGAGAGTTGGAGCGACGAGGTGGGCAAACGCGTCACGCTGTATGCGAAGGCGCGTGACCTGGTAGCGCTCGATCCCGTAACGCTCGAGGAAATTCGACCGGGCGCAAACTCGGCGCTGGGTGCCGTACTGCACGAGCTTCATGTGCCCGACGCGGCATGCGAACGCTCAGAAGTTCAGGTCGGCATATGCGACAGCGCGAATACGACAGAACTTCATGACGCCCCGATGACAGCAGACGGCGATGGCGGCTCGAGCGGCGGCGGTACTGACGAGGGCGGCGGCTCCGGCGGAAGCAGCTCCGGCAGCGGCAAGGACCACGGCAATAACAAGCGCTCCGGAAAAGCGGGCGCGCTTGCGGGCACGGGCGATGTCAACGCTCCCCTTACGGCAGCCGCCGCAGCACTCGCCGCGGCAGGCGCCGGCCTCGTCGCCTACAGCGCCCGCCGCACGGCGCTCGAAAAAGACACCGCCAATGAGGCCAATTTGGATAAGCCTCGCTAGCTCCTAGTTACTTTCGTGAGAGACGCCGACTCGGCTCATCGAACATCAAAATGGGCTGGCCCCGATAACTCGGAGCCAGCCCTGAGTCGCCTGACGTAAGAATCGCGGCGTTACTTGAGCTTCAGTGCTTCCATCATGGGCACGGCGGCGTCCCAATCGATCTTCCAGCCAATCGACACGCGGACGGTTTCACCCGTTGCGGGAGCCGTCGCAAACAGTGTATGGCCGTTGTCGGGACCGGTAAAGCGCAGCCACGCTATGCCGTTGTACTCGACCTGGTCGGTTGTTGTCTCCTTGCCTTCGTAGACCTGCTCTAGGCTTGCAACCTCTTCCTCCGGCGAGCGCGGGAAGATGCTGATGTTCAGGCGTCCTCCAGTCTCGTCATGGAAGAAGTTTGCCTTTTCGCGCTCTTCGTCGGACGAATCCAGCGTGTACCCATCGGCGGCCTCGATGCTGTACGATGCGCAGTCGATGCCCGTTAAATCTGCCTTCTCGCCAGAATCGGCCACGCCGCCGGCCGCCTTGAACTCCTTGGTCTCGCATCCCGTGGTGTCGAAGTGCATGGCCTCATGATTCTTGGCGGGGGCGTAAGCGTCTACGAACTCGACAGTGATGGGCCCGTAGTACGCCGTCTTGGGCGCCCAGAAATACACGTACTCAACAGTCTCGCCCGGGCCGATATCTGGCCTCTTGGAAAGATCGATGCCCTCGTGAAGCTCATCGGGAGCCTCGCTTGCAACGTAGTCGAGCACGGCCGCCTTGCCGGAAGTAAACAACGGGTCGCCTGCCTCAAGATCGCCCTGGGCAGCATGCACGTTAAAGGAACTGAACGTCCTATTCTTTGTGTTGTTGTTGGTAATCTTGATGTGCAGGTAAAAGCCATCCTGCTTCTTGGCATCACCGCGATAGAACGTACCGTGGGCTGTCGACTCATAGGTAATGCCTGCCACCTCGACCGTCTGCGACTCATAGGCCTTGGGCTTCTCGGTCTTCTCCTGCACGGGCGCGCTGCCACCCGAGCCACTCGGCGCATTACCGCCGCAGCCGGCAAGCGTACACGCCAGCACAGCCGAAAGCGTCACGGTGGGAATTCCTAACAGCAGCTTCTTCGTCATGGGCTTCATCATCCTCACCGCTCCTTTCGACTTGCCGCTCATCCGTTGCCCGAATCGCAAGTCGACTCCGTGGCATCGGCTTCCACTATGAGCGTATGGCAAGAAGCAGCGCCGGCGAAGTGACCCGTGGCCCAACTAGCAACCGCCCAGCATCCCCTATGGACCAAAAACACTTGTATACGCACGCCCTCGGCCCATAAAATGAGACGCCTGTCCCAATGTTCGATTTGAGCCATCCACGCGGCACTTTTCGACAAACGTATCCAGCCGCAAACAAAATGAAGCGGGCTCATCCGTCTTCAAACTTACTCGGGCAGAAACGAGTAAGTGGAATTCATCGGTAAGGAGCGTGGGCTCACCCGCATTATTAAGAAGACCCTCAAGGCGCCCGAGCAGCGCAATGATTTAGATAGGCGTCCACCGCCCGCTATTCGACATCCGACCCCTCCCCCATCAGCCATCGGGCGATGTCGACCACCTTAATCCCCTCATAATCAACAGCCTCATGCTTTGTACGCGCAATGACCATCTTGGGATACGCATCACGTATCGCAAGCAGAGGCGCCACTTCGCGCTCAAAGGTCTCCTGACGCGAAATGTCATCGCTAACTTGGATATACACACGTTCATCGCGACGAATTGCCACAAAGTCGATTTCCTTCTTATAAAGCACCCCGACATAGATTTCCCAACCGCGTCTTAGGAGCTCTAAAGCGACCATATTTTCATATACATGCCCGAAGTCGAGTTTTTTAGTGCCCAGTTTTGCATATCTGATTGCATGATCCGATAAATAGTATTTATCACCCGAAGTGAGGTACTTTTTACCGCCTACGTCATAGCGGCGAACTCGATAGAACGCGAAGGCCTGGCATAAATATCCAAGGTACTGGGCGAGCGTTGCCACGGAAACGCGCGTGCCGGCAGCGTCCAGCGCGGCCGCAATCCCGCTAACAGAAGATATGTTACCGATATTGTCCATTAGGAAATCGCATGCACGTTCTAGTTGTACCTTGTTACGAACCCCATGCTTTTCTTCCACATCACGCAAAACCAAGACATCTAGCACGTTCGCAATATATCGATAGCGAGCTCGCTCGCTAGGATACAAATAAGAGCCAGGCATTCCGCCCTCTCTTAAATAGCGGTCAAGCGCTTCGTCTGGGTTATGAATTTCGTGATACGTCGAAAACTCAAGCAAGGAAAACGGGAATACTTCGACCTCATATGTCCGCCCGCGAAAAAGCGTCGCCAAGTCACTCGAAAGTAAGAAAGCATTGGAGCCAGTAACGTAGATATCGTATTTACCCGATGCATGAAGGCTATTGACCGCTTTTTCGAACCCAACGCAAGTTTGTACCTCATCGATTATCACGATGTTATCGAGGCCCTCGCAATAGCTTTCCTCAACGTAGCGATGCAATGCTCGAAAATCCGTTAGTTCCTCGAATTCGAGGAGATTGAAATTGATACGGATAATATTGGCATCGGGGTCGGCCTCACGAATGCGATCGGCAAGAGCTTCCAGTAGAACAGATTTGCCGCACCTACGAATGCCGGTAATAACCTTGATGTCCGGCGTTCCCTTAGCGCCAAGAAGCGCTTCCATATATTGAGGACGTTCGATAATCTTCATATCTTCACCGCTCTATTAAATAAAAGCTCTCCTGATTCGTTTTCATTTAGTATATATCTGATTCTACTAAAGGAAATCAAATATTTATTGATTTGATTCAGCTATTTCTCCCAATAGCTTAACATCAGTCGATATATCACGAACGATTGTTCGATGGATTTCGTGTTGGATGGAATCGCCCAAGGGCCGGGCTATGCTACCTTGACTATCTATATGACTTAAACGCAGCAAAGGAGCACCGAGAGAGCGAGTATGGCAAAAAACACCGCAAACTATGGTAACGACAGTATCCGCCAGCTCAAGGACGAGGAGCGCGTACGTCTGCGTCCCGCCGTCATCTTTGGCTCGGACGGGCTCGACGGCTGCGCGCATGCCGCCTTCGAGATCCTGTCCAACGCCGTTGACGAGGCGCGCCAGGGCTACGGCAAGCTCATCACCCTTACTGCCTTTCGCGATGGCTCCATTCAGGTAGAGGACAACGGCCGCGGCTGCCCGCTCGACTGGAACCCTTCCGAGAAGCGCTTTAACTGGGAGCTCGTCTTTTGCGAGCTCTACGCCGGCGGCAAATACAACAACAACCAGGGCGGCGACTACGACTTCTCGCTCGGTACCAACGGCCTGGGCTCGTGCGCGACCCAGTACGCATCCGAGTACATGGACGTCACGGTTTGGCGCGACGGCAACAAGTACTCCCTGCACTTTAAGAAGGGCAAGGTCGTCGGTGCCAAAAAGAAGGCACTCGAGATTGAGCCCAGCAATGAGGACCGTACCGGCACCACCATCAAGTGGCGCCCCGATCTTGAGGTCTTTACCTCCATCAGCATCCCCCACGATTGGTATCGCGAGACCATGCGCCGCCAGGCCGTGGTCAACGCCAACGTGACCTTCCGCCTGCGCATCGAGGGCGACGATGGCGAGTTTTCCGAAGAGGACTTTTGCTATCCCAAGGGTATCGAGGACTACGTGCTCGAGAAGGTCGGTACCGACTACCTTACCGAGCCCTTCTTTATCGAGGCCGACCGTCGCGGTCGCGATCGCGAGGACTTGCCCGATTACAACGTTAAAATCACCGCATGCATGTGCTTCTCGCGCACCTTCACGATGCAGGAGTACTACCACAACTCCTCCTGGCTCGAGAACGGCGGCTCACCCGAGAAGGCGGCCCGTAGCGCTCTGACCAGCGCCATCGATGCCTACATTAAGCAACAGGGCAAGTACAACAAAAACGAGAGCGGCATTAAGTGGCAGGACGTCCAGGACTGTCTGGTACTAGTGACCAACTGCTTCTCCACCCAGACGTCTTACGAAAACCAGACTAAGAAGGCCATCAACAACCGCTTTATCCAGCAGGCCATGACTGCCTTCTTTAAGGAGCGCCTCTCGACCTACTTGATCGAGAACAAGGACGCCGCCAATAAGATTATGGAGCAGGTGCTCATCAACAAGCGTTCACGCGAGAATGCCGAGAAGACGCGCCAGAGCATCAAAACCAACCTGCAGCAGAAGACCGATATGGCCAACCGCGTGCAGAAGTTCATCGACTGCCGCTCCAAGGACAAGAACCGTCGCGAGATCTACATCGTAGAGGGCGACTCGGCAGCAGGCGCCATTCGCACCTCGCGCGATGCCGAGTTCCAAGGCGTTATGCCCGTCCGCGGCAAGATCCTCAACTGCCTAAAGGAGGACTATCCGCGCATCTTTAAGTCCGACATCATCATGGACCTTATGCGCGTGCTAGGCTGCGGCGTGGAGATCAAGGACAAGCGCATCAAGAACCTCGGCGCCTTTGACCTGGACAACCTCAACTGGAACAAGGTCATCATCTGTACGGACGCCGACGTCGACGGTTATCACATCCGCACGCTCGTACTCACCATGCTCTATCGCCTGGTACCCACGCTTATCGACGAGGGCTACGTGTATATCGCCGAGTCGCCGCTCTACGAGATCAACTGCAAAGAAAAGACCTACTTTGCCTACACCGAGCTCGAGAAGAACGGCATCCTTAAGGAGATCGGCGACCAGAAGTGTTCCATCAACCGCTCCAAGGGTCTTGGTGAGAACGATCCGGACATGATGTGGCTCACCACCATGAACCCCGAGACGCGTCGCCTGATCAAGGTGGAGCCCGAGGACGTCACTAAGATGGAGACCATGTTCAACCTGTTGCTGGGCAACGACGAGGCAGGCCGCAAGCGCCATATCTCCGAGCACGGCAAAGAATACCTGGACCAGCTGGACCTGCAGTAGCAGCAAATCGATAACGACGGCCTATAAGAAGTTCAAGAGGATATCGTGGCAAAGAAGAAGACGAAGAACCAGCCAAAGAAAAAGCAGGTTAACGCCGAGAACGTCATCGGCCTGCACTCCGAGGTCACCGACCAGCCGATCACGCAGACGCTCGAGGTCAACTATATGCCCTACGCCATGAGCGTCAACGTCTCGCGTGCGTTCCCCGAGATCGACGGCTTTAAGCCCTCGCACCGCAAGCTGCTCTACACCATGTACAAGATGGGCCTGCTCAAGGGCGAGCGCCAGAAGAGCGCCAACATCGTGGGCCAAACCATGAAGCTCAACCCGCACGGCGATGCCGCAATCTACGAGACGATGGTGCGCCTGGCCACCGGCAACGAAGCGCTGCTTGCGCCCTTCGTGGAGTCGAAGGGCAACTTTGGCAAGTACTATTCGGGCGACCTGAGCTACGCCGCATCGCGTTATACCGAGGCCAAGCTCTCCCCCATCAGTGCCGAGATCTTCAAGGACATCGACAAGGACCCGGTCGACTTCGTCGACAGCTACGACGGTGCCATGAAGGAGCCGCGCCTGCTGCCCACCACGTTCCCCAACATCCTTGTCTCGGCCAACAAGGGCATCGGCGTCGCCATGGCGTCCGACATCTGCGGTTTCAACCTCAACGAGGTCTGCACTGCCACGATGCACTACCTCAAGGACCCCGATTGCGACCTGCTCGAGTACATGCCCATGCCCGACTTCTCGACCGGCGGCGAGATTATCTACCGCCGCGAGGAGATGGAAAAGATTATCGAAACCGGCCTTGGCAACTTCCAGATTCGCTCCCGCTGGCGCTGGATTCCCGAAGAGCGCATCATCGAGGTCTACGAGATCCCCTACACCACCAAGACCGATGTCATCATCGAGCGCATCGTCAAGCTCTCCAAGGAGGGCAAGGTCAAGGAAATCGCTGACATCCGCGACGAGACTGACCTTTCGGGTCTGCGCATCGCCATCGACCTTAAGCGCGGCGTCGACCCCGACAAGCTCATGGCCAAGCTCTATCGCTCGACCACGCTGCAAGACTCGTTCTCGTGCAACTTCAACGTGCTGGTCGATGGTTACCCTCGCGTTATGGGCGTGCGCCAGATCCTGCACGAGTGGGTCAAGTGGCGTATTGAGTCCACGCGTCGCCGCATTAACTTTGACCTGGGCAAAAAGTCCGAGCGCCTGCACCTGCTGCACGGCCTCGAGGCGATTTTGCTCGACATCGACAAGGCCATCGCCATCATCCGCGGCACCAAGCTCGAAGCCGAGGTCGTGCCCAACCTTATGAAGGGTTTCGACATCGACGAGACCCAGGCCGAGTTTGTTGCCGAGCTTAAGCTCCGCAACATCAACGAGGAGTACATCCTCAACCGCACCAAGGACATTGCCAAGCTTGAGGGCGAGATTGCCGAGCTTGAGGAGATCCTCTCCAGCGAAGACAACATCAAGAAGGTCATCAGCAACGAACTGGCCGCGGTCAACAAGAAGTACGTGATGCCGCGCCGCACGGGTAGGATCGAGCCCCATGAGGTTATCGAGGTAAGCTTGGAGCCCGAGGTCGAGGAGTACCCGGTCACCATCATGCTCTCGCGTGATGGCTACCTTAAGAAGATGACGGACCGTGTACTCAAGAAGGCGACCACGCTCAAGTACAAGGACGGCGACAAACCCTTTATCGAGTTCCCGTCCTCCAACACCCACGAGCTGCTGGTCTTTACCAACAAGAGCCAAGTGTACAAGTGCAAGGTCGCGGCGTTCGAGGATACCAAGTCGGCCCAGCTGGGCTCGTACCTGCCGACCGACCTCGAGATGGAACCCGACGAGAGCGTCATCTGGGTCATCGACCCCGAGGACTACAAGGCCGACGTGCTGTTCGTCTTTGAGAACGGCCGCGTGGTGCGCGTCGCGCTTTCTGGATACGTCACCAAGACCAACCGCAAGCGCCTTAAGAACGCCATCTACGGCGGCAGCAAGCTGCTGTATGCCCAGGTGCTCAAGGAAGATCGCGACATCGCGCTGGTCTCGAGCGACTACCGCCTGATGAACTTCAACACGTCGTTGCTCAAGACCAAGACGACCACCAACACGCAGGGCGTCCAGGCCTTTACGGCCAAGAAGGGCCGCTCGGTCACCACCGTCGGCACAACCGAGGAGATCCTTGGCGCCGGCGTCTCGGCCGAGAAGTTCACCGCGCAGAGTCTGCCCTCCGCCGGTGCCCTCATGAAAGAAAACGACATGCCGAGTCTGTTTGACTAAAACAACGGTGGCCAAACCGTCATGGGTTTACAAAGCAGCGGGGCCCGGAGCGCAGCAACATCGCGCTCCGGGCCCCGCTCGTTGCAACGTAGTCGGAATAATAGGAATCCCCGTTTTTCACTCCTGCAATCCCACGGCACAAGACATGTTAAGCCGTTAGCAAAACTTGCAAAAATTAGCAAAACCTGCAAAGGAGCTACCATGGAGTACAGCAAATGTCTCCGCCATGCCAGGCATGCTCGAAGATATTATCGAGCGAACCAAAGAAGCCGCAGATAGCTACCTCTCACAGCCTCACGCGCGCATAAACGGTGTTCAAATTGGCCCAGTGGGCATCGATTGGACATATGCTCAAGAGGCTCAGGGCAACTGGCGCACGCGCATGAATGGCGTCTTCAGGCAACTCGAGAAGCATGACATCGAGCTTCTCTCGAAACGACCTATCGGGAGCTTTCCGATAAAGACATTGAGTTTTTGCTCGCGATGCTGCCCGATTCTGGCCCCAGCAGGGTCTCGGAGATAGCCAAGCGTATGGGCGTCGCAAGCAACTATGCAAGCCAATACAAGCGCCGCCTCCTCGAGGACGGCGTCATCGGAGAGCGGGGGCGTGGTCTCGTTGGCTTTGACATCCCCGCGCTCAGGGAATTCTTGAACGAGAAGGCGTTTTAGCACGCCGGAATTGTCCGCGGAAGCATCAACGCATGGCAATCAGCATTCCTCTTGGTAAGGATAGCAAGCATTTTCCACCAACACCGATTGCCATGCGTTCTTCTTGCCCTTAGGCGAGCTTGCGAGCGAGCTCTCGCACCTCTTCCAACTTGGGCGACGATGCCATGCTATCGCGCTCGGTCATACCGCTAATGGTGACAATGCCCAGGTCCTCCCACTTGCAGTACGCGCAGGTTGACTTGTACATAGCGATCGCCGCATCATAGACGCCCTCGCTGTGGCTATCGAGCAAAAGGGCCGTCTTGGTGAACGGGAAGCCCGTAGCACCGAAGGCGTACAGGCGGTCGATGGCGGCCTTCTCCTGCGCAGTGATATCAAACCAGTAGATAGGCGAAGCGAAGACAACCATATCGGCGTCTTTCAGTGACTCGATCACGTCGGCCATGTCGTCCTTCTGCACACAGGTGCCCTCATGGGCGAAGCAGTACTGGCATCCCAAGCAGCCGGCAATCTTCTTGCTGGCAACGCGGACGACCTCGACCGTATGGCCGCCCTCACGCGCGGTCTCGGCAAACGCCTCGACCATGGTGTCGGTATTGGCGCCTTTGCGCGGGCTACCGCTCAATACAACGATATTCATAGAAATCTCCCTCCTTCATGCCGCAGGCGCGCGGCATATTAGTTTGTTTTAACCTAAACGTATGGAGTTATTCAATCGCCTCGTTTCAGCTACTCCCACTCTTTAGAAGAATCGTTGCTGGAGACTTGGCATCAAATCAAGGCACGCCTTATTTCAGATATTCCTCAAAGAATGCCTTCAGCTTTCCAAACGGAATGACGTCCATCTGATCGTAGAGGTCGGTATGGCTGGCGCCGGGGATAATGAGCAATTCCTTGTTGTCCCCCGTCAGCTTGCCGTACGCGGTTTCGCTGAAATAGCGGGAGTGCGCCTTCTCGCCATGCACCAGCAGTACCGCAGAGCGAATTTCGCTGCTGTATTGCAAAATCGGCATATTCAAAAACGACAGCGAGGACGTCACATTCCAGCCACCGTTGGAGTTCAGGCTGCGGGGATGGTAGCCTCGCGGAGTTTTGTAGTAGGCGTAATAGTCCGCTACAAACTGCGGCGCATCCTCCGGTAGCGGATCGACCACGCCGCCCGCCAGCGCATAGCTGCCGTTTTTATAGTCCTCGGTGCGCTGCGTGTTCAGCGCTTTCCGCTTTTCAAAGCGTGCCTGCTCGGAATCCTCGGCGTCAAAATAGCCGTTGGCGGTCACACGGGTCATGTCGTACATGGTCATAGCCGCGGTAGCTTTGATACGGGTGTCGATGGCCGCCGCATTGACCGCCATGCCGCCCCAACCGCAGATACCGATGATGCCGATACGCTCCGGGTCAACGCTTTCCTGCACAGAGAGGAAATCCACCGCTGCGCAGAAGTCCTCGGTGTTGATGTCCGGCGATGCTACATAGCGAGGCGTGCCGCCGCTCTCGCCGGTATAGGACGGGTCAAAGGCAATCGCGAAAAAGCCCAGCTCCGCCATCTTCTGCGCGTACAGACCGGAAGACTGCTCTTTCACCGCGCCAAACGGGCCACTGACGGCGATGGCGGGCAGCTTGCCTTCCGCGTTCTTAGGCACGTACACGTCGGCAGCCAGCGTGATGCCGTATCGGTTGTGGAAGGTCGCCTTGCTGTGCTCAACCTTGTCGCTTTTGGGGAATACCTTGTCCCATTCCTGCGTCAGTTTCAACTGCTCCATGCCTAAGCCTTCCCGTCAATCGCTTTAAGGTATTGCTCGTCGTCCACGGGCTCCAACCACTCGTTGGAGGCCTCCTCGCCCGGAACCTCCACCGCGAGATGGGAGAACCAGCTGTCAGGTGCCGCACCGTGCCAGTGCTTTACGCCCGCGGGAATATTTACTACATCGCCAGGGCATAGCTCTTGTGCCGGTTTGCCCCATTCCTGGTAAAACCCTCGACCAGCCACGCAGACGAGGATCTGTCCGCCACCGCTTTTGGCGTGATGGGTGTGCCAATTGTTGCGGCAGCCGGGCTCAAACGTAACGTTGTAAATACCGACCTGCTCGGTGGAAAGGGGCGCGAGGTAGCTTTGCCCGATAAAGTACTTCGCAAATGCGTCGTTGGGGGCACCGATGGGAAAGGCCATCTCGTTTTGATGCTTGGTTCTTGCGTCGGCGGCATCGTCATCCGCCCAGACCTCCTTCGCCATGCGAAAGGCCGCCCATGCCTTGGGCCAGCCTGCGTAAAACGCCGCGTGCGTAAGGATTTCCGCTATCTCCGCCCTGGTCACGCCGTTGTTCTTTGCGGACATCAGATGATATTGGAACGAAGAGTCCGTCAGGCCCTGCGCCATTAGGGCAACCACCGTCACTATGCTGCGATCGCGCAAGGAAAGCTCGCCTCCCCGGCTCCACACCTCGCCGAACAGCACATCATCGTTGAGCTGTGCAAATTTGGGAGCGAACTCCCCCAGGGCATCCCTGCCCGCTGTCTGCTTAATCGTCATGTTTGATTCCTCCTGTCGATGGTTTTGAGTGCAAAACTGCTTCCGTCCAGCTAAGCCGCGTCTAGACTCCCATGCCCATTCGTCGCGCCTGCTCAAGGGCGGGGTGACCGGCGATTACTGAACACCCCTTGCGCTCCCAATTTATATTGACGAGAATGAAGGTAATACCTAAACCTAACTTTAGGTCAAGGAGATAATTCAAGATTCGTCCGGAGGGACCATGTACACAATCGGACAGGTAGCAGATATGTTCGGTCTGCCCGTTTCCACGCTGCGTTATTACGACAAGCAGGGATTGTTCCCGGAATTGGAGCGGACGTCCGGCATTCGCCGATTCGGCGATACAGAACTCGAGGCGCTTCGGGTCATCGAATGCCTGAAGAAGGCCGGAATGGAGATCAAGGACATCCGGCTGTTCATGGAATGGTGTGCGGAAGGCCCATCGACATATCCCAAGCGCAAGGCCATGTTCGAGGAGCGAAAGGCCCACATAGAGTCGGAGATCGCAAACATGAATCGTGCGCTGGATATGTTGAAGTTCAAATGCTGGTACTACGAGCAGGCAATCCAAGATGGCAACGAGGATAGAGTGAAGGCGCTGATTCCCGACAATTTGCCGGAAGAAATCAAAGATACCTACGATAACGCGCACGCTCGATAGTGGCGTCTGATGCCCAAGGGGCTTTGGCAAGGGGCTCTTTCCGAGCAGAACGAAAAAGAAAGCCTCCGAACCAGAGGTTCCGGAGGCTGTTATTCCCGTTATTCCCATAGGCATAAGCGCATCTGTTCGCGACTGCCTATCGATGCTTTGCCTCGAGCACGGCAGACACCGCATCGAGGAACTCCCGCACATGGTCTGCGGGGTGCGGCGAATGAAGCAGCCCGTAAGACACGAGACAGTCCCAATCGGTAGGGACGGTTTTGAGCATGGGGTGGACGTTGGCCCACAACGGCAACGTCGCAAGCGCGAGGTCCTCGTTCGCGCCGCGATTGAACACCTCCACCCGATATTGCGGGAAGTCTACGAGCGCGATTTGAGGATGATGCAAGAGTATCTCGTCGCGTACGCGGTCGATTTCGGTGTTCCAGCCCCGGCGTATAAGCATAAGACTGTGATTGTGGAGGTCGTCGAATGTGACAATGTCGCGTTTGGCGAGTTCGTTGTCGACGGGAACGGCGCACCAGAGCGGCTCGCGCGAAAGCTCGAGGCCCAGGCACCCGCGCTCTTTAAGAAAGGCATCGTCGAAAATCCCCGCCACGATATCCATGTCTTGCCCGAGGTTCGCCAAACCGCGCGCCGCCGAGGGTGTGTTTTCAAACGTGACCACCTGAAGGCTCATGCCAGGGCAACGTTCCTTCACCTTCGGCCACAGCTTCGTGAGCGGCGTGCTGGGCGTCATGAGCGACACTCCCACGCGGATGATGCGCTTCTCCCCACGCTCGGCGACGCGGGCGCGTGCGATTGATTCTTGAGAGTACTGCACGATATGGCGGGCGTCGGCGAGCAGCGACCTGCCTGCTCGCGTAAGCGAAAGCCCCTGATGCGATCGGTGGAACAGCGTAAGGCCTAGCCGCGACTCCAGCAGGTTCATCTGCTTGATGACGGCCGTGGGCGTGATGAAGGACTCTTGTGCCGCCTTGGAGAAGCTGCCCGCCTCCGCCACGCGGATGAAAGTGTCAAGCTGTGGGTTGTACATCGATCCTCCTGTCACACATTATGTGCCGTATATACCCCATGGTTATATCCATCATTCCAACGTGAACTTCTCGCACGTCAGTAAACGCCGTAGCCTTGTATTCGAAAAGTCACCATTAAGGAGGAGACCATGGAGTATCTGAAGCTCAACAACGACGTCGAGATGCCCATCGAGGGTTTGGGCACCTTCCTCATGACCCCGGCCGAGGCCGAGGCGGCCGCAACCGCCGCGCTCACGGCTGGCTACGAGCACATCGACACCGCCAACGCCTACATGAACGAGCGCGCCGTGGGCCGTGCCATCGCCAAGAGCGGCATCGCGCGCGACAAGATCTTCGTCTCCACCAAGCTTTGGCCGAGCGTCTACGACGCGGGCATGTCGGCGGTGGACGCCACGCTCCAGCGCCTGGGGCTCGACTACGTCGACATGCTCATCCTGCACCAGCCGGTAGGCGACTACCTGGCCGCGTGGCGCACGATGGAGGAGGCCTACCACGCGGGCAAGGTGCGCGCCCTCGGCCTCTCCAACTTCCCGCAAGACAAGATTGCCGAGGTCATCGAGGTCGCCGACATCAAGCCGCAGCTCGTGACCGTTGAGTGCCACCCCTACCACGCCCAGCGCGACCTGCGCGCCTACCTCGCGCCGTACGGCACGGTGATCGAGGCGTGGTACCCGCTCGGCCACGGCGACAAAGGTCTTCTGGAGGAGCCCGTCTTCGTCGCTCTCGCCGAGAAGTACGGCAAGACCCCGGCCCAGGTGATCCTGCGCTGGCACGTGCAGATGGGAACCTCCATCATCCCCGGCTCCAAGAACCCCGCCCACATCGCCGACAACGCGAACATCTTCGACTTCTCCCTCACCGAAGACGAGATGGCCGAGATTGCCAAGCTCGACGGGACCATGACCTACTACACCGCCACTGAGGAAGCACTCGCGGGCTACCTGGCCATACGCCCCGATTTCGACGCGCAGGAGTAGCGCTCAGACGATAACGGACCAACCAAGCCGCCGCCGAGGACCAGTCGGCTGTCGAGGACGAGCCCGCCGCAGTGCCCGCTGCAGACGGCAACGTCCTCGTGGCCTACTACTCGGCACAGGGCCACACCGCTGTCGTAGCTCAGGCCATCGCCGACGAGCTCGGCGCCGATCTCTTTGAGGTGACACCTAGAACCCGCGGGTTATAACACCGTGCGCACTCCAGCGTTATAGAACCCTCACCAACGGAAACTTCCGCCGACGCGGCTCCCCTCGTATGGTGGATACGTCAAGTTGCGAGAAAGGAAGGCACCATGAACTACATCACCTTGAACAACGGCGTCAGGATGCCGCAGCTCGGCTTCGGCGTGTACCAGATCCCGGACGCCGCGGAATGCCAGCGCGCCGTGGAGGACGCGCTCTCGGTCGGCTACCGGCTGCTCGACACGGCCGCGAGCTACGGCAACGAAGAGGCGGTCGGGGCTGCCATTCGTGCGAGCGGCCTGCCGCGCGACGAGGTGTTCGTGACGACCAAGCTGTGGATGTCGGATGTGAGCTACGAGGGGGCCAAGCGCGGCTTCGACGCGTCGCTCAAGCGGCTGGGGCTCGACTACGTCGACCTCTACCTCATCCATCAGCCGTTCGGCGACGTCTTCGGCGCGTGGCGCGCCATGGAGGAGCTCTACGAGCAGGGCGTTATCCGCGCCATAGGCACAGCCAACTTCTACCCCGATCACCTCGCAAACCTCATCTCGTTCAACCGCATCGCCCCCGCCGTGAACCAAGTCGAGTGCAACGTGTTCTTCCAGCAGCGCGACGCGCAGGAGTATATGGCCGGCAAGGAGGTAGCCATGGAGGGCTGGGCACCCTTTGCGGAGGGCAGAAACGACCTCTTCCGCAACGAGGTCCTCGCTCGCATCGGCGAGGCGCACGGCAAGACGGTCGCCCAGGTCGTGCTGCGCTGGCTGCTGCAGCGCGGTGTGGTCTGCATCCCTAAGAGCACGCACCGCGATCGCATGGAGCAAAACTTCGACGTCTTCGACTTCGCGCTGGGCGACGACGAGATGGTCGCCATCGCCGCGCTCGACACCGGGCGCAGCGCGTTCTTCGACCACCACGACCCCGCCACCATCGAATGGCTGTCCGGGCTCGTGCGCAACGTGTAGACGAGCGGTCAGACCGCACTGATAACTTACTAGGAGGAATTGCCATGAACTCATTCACGTACGACTACCCGGTCAGGAACTACTTCGGCGAGGGGGCCATGGACCAGGCACTCGACGCCGAGATGGGTGCCATGGGCAAGACAGTGATGCTCGCCTACGGCGGAGGCTCGGTCAAACGAACCGGCGTCTACGGCCACGTGGTCGATAAGCTCACGAGCGCGGGCAAGCGCGTGGTGGACTTCGGCGGCATCATGCCCAATCCGACCTACGAGAAGTGCCAGGAAGGCGCCGCGCTCGCACGCAAGGAACAGGTCGACTTCATTCTCTCCGTCGGCGGCGGGTCGGTCTTCGACTGCTGCAAGGTGGTCTCCGCGCAGGCGATGCTTGACGAGGACATCGAGACGTTCGAGCACGTCGACGGCAAGATGCCGAGCTCGTTCATCCCCATGGGCTGCATCGTGACACTCTCCGGCACGGGCGCCGAGCAGAACAACGGCGCCGTCATCACCAACGAGGAGACACACGTGAAGGGCGCCTATCTGGGGGCGATGCCCATGTGGGCGGCGCTCGACCCGGCGCTCACGCTCACCGTACCGCACGCGCAGTTCATGAGCGGCGCGTTCGACACGCTCTCGCACTGCATGGAGAGCTATTTCGGAAGCCCGCGCGGGCGCAATGTCACCGACGACATCAACCTCGCCATCCAGCGTAACGTCATCCGCAACATGCGGATCATCGCAGACGACGACCAGAACCTCGATGCCAGAAGCGAGCTCGTATACGACTCCGCCATGGCCGAGAACGGCGTGCTCAAGATCGGCAAGTCAACGGACTTCCAGGCGCACATGATCCAGCACCAGTACGGCGCGTACACCCACACCAACCACGGAATGGGCCTCGCGGTCATCCACCCTGCGCTCTACCGCCACCTGGCCCCCGAGGCGCCCGCGCAGTTCGCCCGCTGGGCGCGCGAGGTGTGGGGCGTCGACGCCAAGGGCAAAGACGACCTTACGGTGGCGCTCGAAGGCATCGACCGCCTGCAGACGTTCATCGGCGAGATGGGGCTTCCCACGAGCTTCGCCGAGATGGGCTACGACGCGTCCGACGAGACGCTGCACAAGGTTGCGGGCACCTGCGTGCTCACCGGCGGCTGCGCCAAGAAACTGGAGCGCAGCGAGGTGTTCCAGATTCTGACCGAATGCCTCTAGATCGGCGCTCGGTCCCAATCCGCCCGCGCCGAAGGAAACCGTACGACTCCGAGATGTCATCGTAATCGTAGGACCCGGCGAGCCCGCCGCGCCTGATGAATCCGTCGAAGTCGTCGTCGACGGCCCCCTGCTCGTCGAAGTAGGAGCGGTATTCGCCGAAGCTGAAGGGGAGGATGTGTACCTCCCCGTGGCGCCCTGTGAACAGGGTTGCCAGGTCCAAACTCAGGAGGAACGCGTTCGATCCCGTGAGGTAGATATCCCATCCGCCACGTGCGTGAATGCTGTTAATTGCTTTCTCGAAACCCTCGCACAGCTGCACCTTGTCGATGAAGAGACGGTTGCGGGTGCCCTCTTTGTGCCGCTCGATGATTTCGTGATACAGCGTGTGATACTCAAGCAGCGGCTCGTTGTCGAGGTCCAGCAGATCGATGTAGACGTTGTTGGAGGATGGGTCCCTCCGAGCAACGGAGGCGGAGAACGCCTTCATGAGCTCGGACTTGCTGGAGCGGCGCATCCCCGTGATCACCTTGATGTCCCAGGTGCCCTCGAGCGCCCAAAGCCGCTCCATGTACGATTGCGGTCTACCCAAGCCATCATCAGCTCCTTCTCGGTTTCGAAACCGATAAGGAAATATGCGCAAGGGCGCGTCGGAGGGTAAGCCCCGGCCATGTCATGTCGGCAGAAGCCCTCGACCAGCGGCACGACGAAGTCGAAATAGCCCACGATCTCTCAGGGGCCCTTTTTCGACATCTTGATGGTATATGCGACGCCGTAGAGCATCGGCAACGCGTTCTGCTACGTGCCGCCTTCGGCATTGGGATCGCCCTTGCCCCGCACGGCAACGTAGCTCATAGACGGAACGATCAGGATGCTCGGCTTGTCAGGCGGTTTGCCCGTGATGTTGTAGCGCACCGTAGACGCTGATGGTGACGGCTATGCACGGGCACGGGCGCGCCACTGCACTTCACAGCTTGCTTCTCAAGTATTTGGGACGCACACGCGGCGTTCAAAGATGCTGAGCGACTCCGCATGGCTCGAGACTGAGCCGAGGTGCCCTACTTCTCGCCCTCCAACAGCCCCACGATGCGGTCGATGTCGACGGCAAAACGAGACCTTCCCTCGCGCTCGTAGCGGTCAAGGTACGCCTGGCACTCGGAGACAATGCGCTTGGTGTTGCCGTCGATGATGCGCTGGAGTGTCTCGTAGTAGGTCGAGCCCTCGGTCCTGAAGCGGCGCTGGTAGGCCTTGGTTATGGGAAACATCTTGATGTAGTGGATGCCGTGGCGGCAGCCGGGGCGCGTCGTGGGGCGGGGTGGCAACGCAAAGTACTGGTCTTTGGGCACGTTAGGGGCGATGTTGGAACGCAGCGGCACGGCGAAGTCCCTGCGCTTCCCGCGGAAACGCAGCCTCACCACCACGATGCAGGGGCGATTGTGCTTAAGCATGAGCTCGCGGTCGCCCTCGACGAGGTCGAAGAAGTCCTGGGAGATGGATACGATCTTCATCGGTTACGCCCCCTTCATACGAAGCGGGGCCCGCATCGCTGCAGGCCCCTACAGGTGGACGATATTCTACGCCTTGCGGCACCCCGTCGCCCACGGAGGTTAAACGTACACGTAAGCCGTACTCTGAAAGCCGCGGCTTCCGGCAAGTAGTTTATACCACGAAAGGTCGCTTTCAATGCGCATAGCTCGCAAAATAACACTCGCCGGGCCGTCACCCCTGGCCGTTACCCTCCAATCTTCATTGGAGTCAGCAGGTCAATTCATGTAGTCATGGGGGTTTATCCTAAAGGGAATCAAATTTATACCCCCATAACTAAAGAAATCCCTATTCCCACTCAATGACTAGAGCCCTGGTGTAATTGGCTGGACCACCGTTCCGGGAACCGGAATCGACCTACCTGTCCGCCAAGCCCCTTCTTCAGCTCCAGCCTAGCATCTGGCTCGCGCCGCTATAGGCGAAAGCCGGAGAGATGCGTCTTTGCCAAGAAAATAAGGCTAGCCTTATCTTGCTGCACGATTCGCGTGTTATAGTTAGATGGCTCTAACTGTTTGGGGGCGATAGCCATGCGCGGACGCAAGGGCTTCTGGGACAGGAATGCCGGTCGGTACGACCGTTTCATGCGAAACGACCGGGCGGCGTACGAGAAGATGTATGGGCTGATCCGGCCGGTGGTGAAAGCAAATGGCGTGCATTGACATCGACCGCCGCCTGACCCGCGTACTATGCGATTGGAGGGACAAACAGTGATCTACTTCGGAATGCCTTTCGCCATGTGGGCACTGCTTGCGCCGTCCTTCCGAAAACAGCTGACAGCGGTGTTCGGCTACGATACGGAAAGAGCAAAAGCTATCACGCGAAAGGCGAAGTCTGAATACAGAAGGATCATCGCCGGTTTGCCGGAGTTCGAGAAGGGCGACCGATTCAAGATGAACCTTGTCAACAGCGCCATGGTCGGCGCGTTCGTTCTCTCCATGCCGGAGCGCCCAGATGTGGAACGGCTGACAATCTACTACGCCGACGCCATGATGACAAAGCCCGTGAAGTGGTTCTGCCGAATGAGCGGAAAGAGCAAATTCACCGAAAAGGATATTGCGGGCATGAAAGCCACCGCCGCGCTAAGGGCGGCTGACCGGAATCCCTATTCGTGGAACATGGATTTCTACGAATACCCCGACGGCAGCGGTTACGAGGGACGATTCACGAAATGCGGCATCTGCGTGCTGATGAAAGATCTGGAGCTATACGATCTAACCCCTGCGCTGTGCCGTCTGGATTACACCATGAGCGAGGCAGGCGGCGTGACCGACTTTGTGCGGCAGTACACGCTCGCCTCCGGAGGCCCGTACTGCGACTGTGGATATAAGAGAAAACTCTAAGCAGGAGGCAACGCAATTCGGCGATCAGGAACTACGAGCTCAGCAACAGGACGCCTGGGGAGATGACTCTAACTGTTTGGGGGCGATAGCCATGCGCGGACGCAAGGGCTTCTGGGACAGGAATGCCGGTCGGTACGACCGTTTCATGCGAAACGACCGGGCGGCGTATGAGAAGATGTATGGGCTGATCCGGCCGGTGGTGAAAGCAAAAACCGTGCTGGAGGTTGCCACCGGCACGGGGCTTATCGCAAAGAGCGTCGTGAATGCGGCGGCGCACATCGAGGCTACGGACGCCTCTGCAAAGATGATCCTTGAGGCAAAGCGGGGCAATCAATCCGCAAAGCTGCATTTTTCCGTACAAGATATGTTCCGCCTGCCCTATGCACAGAAGTCCTTCGAAGTGGTGATCGCGTCCAACGCGCTTCACATAGTGCCGCATCCGGAAAAAGCCCTGCAAGAAATCAGGCGGGTGCTGAAGGACGACGGCGTGCTCATCGCGCCAACCTTCACCCACGCGGGAAACTCGGTTTCCGGCAAGGTAAAAGCCTTTTTCATGAGTATGGCGGGATTCCCCCTCCACAGCAGGTGGACAAGCGAGGAATACCTGTGTTTCCTGCGTCAAAACGGCTGGGCGGTGCAGAAAAGCGCGGTGCTGAAGGCTTCGTTCCCGTTGACCTATGCGGAATGCACGAAATCGGAGGGACCAGATGTCGTTCTTTGAAAACACCCGCAAGCCCGTGGGCCTCGGCGGAAAACTTATGGTTGCCATGATGAATCTGGGCCACAGCCCTGTGGCCCAGTGGGGACTTCAATTTCTACGACTTGCGCCAAATGCCAAGGTGCTGGATTGCGGCTGCGGCGGCGGGGCAAACATAAAACGGCTGCTGAAAAAATGCCCGCATGGCGTCGTCAAGGGCATCGACTATTCGCCCGTCAGCGTGGAGAAGGCTAGAAAGCTCAACCGAACCGCAATTCAGGAGGGGCGTTGCGCCGTTCTGCAAGGCAGTGTGGCGGATATGGCGTTTGAGAATAGCTACTTCGATGCTGCCACGGCCTTTGAGACCGTCTATTTTTGGCCTGATTTGCCCCGATGCTTCCGTGAGGTCTGGCGGACGCTGAAGCCAGGCGGGACAATTCTTATCTGCAACGAGAGCAATGGCGATACGGACAAGGACGAGAGGTGGACGCAGATCATCGGCGGCATGACCATCTACAAGGACATCGAATTAAAGGCATGTCTGGAGCAGGCGGGTTTTCACGAGGTGCAGATACACAAAAAGAAAAAGTGGCTCTGCGTCACGGCGCGGAAGTAAGGGCATCAAGCACGGGTATTTTTGCATCCATCCTGCACATGGCGATAGGCATGACGGTCATAGCGGCTGTGCTGGCGGCAATTGTGACAATTTTTATTCACTGAGGAAGAAACCTATGAAATGTAAAATTGAGAAAAACACCGTTCAGGAGACGCTGATCCTCCCGCTGTATTCCCGGAAGCTGTGTACGGAGCTGTACCCGAACCTTTATAGGGATGAAACAGCGGTTCGTCTGCTCGACCAAATCGACTACGACTTTTCAGAGGCAGAGAAAAACTCCCGCAGCCTGATGCAGCGCTTTGGTGCGCTGGAGGTGGCCACACGGCAGAGTGATCTTGCTTTCGAGGTGCGGGATTACCTGAAAGGCCACCCCAATGCGGCGGTGGTCAATCTGGGCTGCGGGCTGGACAACACCGGCAGAACCTGCGACAACGGTAGATGCAAGATCTACAATCTGGACTTCCCGGATGTGATTGCCTTGCGGCAGCAGCTACTGCCCGCCGGGGATCGAGAACATAATATCCCCTGCGACCTGAAAGACACCGCATGGTTTAGCAAAATCGATGCCTCCGGCGGGGCGGTGTTCTTTGCCTCCGGGGTGTTCTATTACTTTCTGACCCAGCAGGTCCGGGAACTGGTACGGGGGATGGCAGACGCTTTCCCCGGCGGTGTGCTGGTCTTTGATGCTGCCAATCGGACGGCAGTAAAGATGATCGCAAAAACATGGCTTAAGACTGCAAAAATCAAGGATGTGGGGGCATATTTTGCGGTTTCGGATGCCGCCAAGGAAATCGGCACGTGGGACAGCCGTCTGCAGGTCACAAGTCGCGGCTATATGCTGGGCTACAACGATTTGAGGGACCCTTCTGTCAGCGGCTTTTTCCGGTTTCTCGCAAGGGTCGGTGACAACGGGATGAAAATGCAAATCGTGAAAATAAGATTCTAAGAGACAAAAATGAAGCGCGCTCACTTTGACGTTGAAGAAGACGGCTTTTACGGCGCATATTGGGCGTGCAAGGACACACATACAGCAGCGGGCACGGATTCGATTGAAACCGTGCCCGCCATCTGATGCTATATTATTTTATCGAACGTCTGTTCTGTTATCGCCTATTACAACAGCATTGCGTTCGCATTCACGGAGCTTTACGGCAGAAGCTGTGGGGGCGGTGTGCTTGAGATTCTGCCCAAGAAAGTTGGCATTATCCATGTTCTCAATACCGGTCTATTGAACATTAATCCCGAGCTAAAAAGAAACGTTATCAGCATAATTGACGGAGTAGTAAGAAATGGGCGCAATATCGACGAAGCGTTGGATTACATTGATGCAAAGATACTCGTTGGTGTACTTAGATTCGATAAAGATACCTGTCGCGCATGTAGACGCATATGGAAAGACATTGAAAGCAAGGCGCCTTGGCAGAGGCACAAGATAGGCAGTGACTATAATGACCAGCACAAAATTTACTTGGATCAGCTTTTATGAAGAGTTATCTGACAAGCTGCTGACCTATCGAGACAGGCGCGACGATCTGATAAACAAGCTAGCAACTGTCTATGAATCGATCGGGATGAGTCTCCCTAAGCTTGAGGCAGATGAGCTCCAAGACATCGATCCGTTCACCGTCTTCGGCCTCTTCAACAAGGGCATCACAGACGCAAACCGGCAAAAGATCATCGCCGGCATCGCCGAGGTGTTCGACATTGGGGCAGATCAGCCCACGGACTTCGAGGGCATCCCCGTGCTCAACAACCTCAACGCGACCTTCTATGCCTTCGCCAACGACGAACGTCGCGGCGATCACGACATCGATAACCTCTGGCACGTGTTCGAGGCCGAACTTGCACTGGCCGCCGACGACAACGAGGAAACCCGGAAGGCCTTCGTCGAGGCATTCGATACCACCGTCATCCAGTTCACACTTGGCTGGAAGCTCACCATGGGCCTCTACTGGGCGAGGCCCTACAACTTCATCAGCCTGGATTCGCGCAACCGCTGGTTCATGGCCGACGTCGCAAAGGCTGGCACCGCCATCGCCGGCATAGTGCCGAAGGAGAAGGACTCGCCAGTTCATGACGGAGATCGCTACCTCGCCATTTGCGACACCATCAAGTCGGAGCTCGGAAGCGAAGAGTGCTCGTATGCAGACTTCCCCTCGCTGACGGCTGCCGCCTTCGTGGAGTCTGAGCGCGTCAACCGCGAGAGGAAGGTCGCCGAGAAGGCTGCAGCCGAGAAGGCGGAAGAAAATTCCCTTGGAGACGAGGGGGTCAAGACCACACATTACTGGACCTACTCCCCGGGAGACGGTGCCGCGAGGTGGGATGACTTCTACGCACGTGGCGTAATGGGTGTCGGCTGGAGCAAGCTCGGCGACGTCGAGAAATACGCCAGCAAGGAAGACATCCGCAAGAACCTGCGCACCCTGTACAGTAGCAAGTACTCGCAGAAGAACTCCGCGCTCGCGCTCTGGCAGTTCTCGCGCGAAATCAAGCCGGGCGACGTTATCTTTGCTAAGCGGGGCCGCAGCGTAATTATTGGTCGCGGCATCGTTGAGGGGGATTACCAATTCGACGAAAATGGCGACTCCTATCCGAACATCCGCAGGGTACGCTGGACGAACAGAGGAGAGTGGCACACGGAAGACTTCCTCGCCGTGAAGACCCTGACGGACATCACCGCCTATCCCGACCTCGTTGAGAAGCTCAACTCGTTCTTCGAGGACGAGGGCGGCGAAGTCGAGGAAGACACGGAGGAGGTTGAATACCCAGCGTACACGTCCGAGGACTTCCTCTCGGAGGTCTACATGGACGGCGAGCACTACAGGACCCTCGTCAACGTCCTGCGCGCGAAGAAGAACATCATCCTGCAGGGTGCCCCAGGCGTAGGCAAGACCTTCGCCGCAAAGCGCCTGGCCTACTCCATGATGGGCGTGAAGGACGCCGAGCGTGTGATGATGGTGCAGTTCCACCAGAGCTACAGCTACGAGGACTTCATAGAGGGGTTCCGCCCGAACGCGCAGGGCTTCGACCTCGAGAAGGGCGCGTTCTACAACTTCTGCAAGAATGCGAAGGACGATTCTGACAACGACTACTTCTTCATCATCGACGAAATCAACCGTGGCAACCTCTCGAAGATCTTCGGCGAGCTGTTTATGCTCATCGAGAACGACAAGCGCGGGCCCAGGAACACGCTGCAGCTCCTCTACTCGCACGAGCTGTTCTACGTTCCGAGCAACGTATACCTCATTGGCATGATGAATACAGCGGACCGCTCGCTCGCCATGCTCGACTACGCCCTGCGCCGCCGCTTCGCGTTCTTCGACCTCCGTCCCGCCTTCGACACGGAGAGCTTCATCGCCTATCAGGAGGGACTTGCCAGCGAGAAGTTCGATAGGCTCATCTCCTGCGTCGTGAAGCTGAACGAGGCGATCGCGTCCGACGAGTCGCTGGGAGACGGCTTCTGCATCGGCCATAGCTACTTCTGCCGCATGTCTCCGGACGACGTAACGGACGATAAACTCTCGGCAATCGTCAACTATGAGCTCGTGCCGATGTTGCGCGAGTACTGGTTCGACGAGCCCACCAAGGTCGACGAGTGGGCCGGCAAGCTGCGCAGGTCAATCCAGTGATCCGGACACAGAACATCTACCACATGCTCGCCTATGCGTTCCAGACGCTGCAGGGGCAGGGCTACCGCGACATCGCAGCCGAGGAGTTCGACAACACCGCCGACCTCCTCGCCGAGATACTGTCACGGGGCGTGAGCCTGCAGCTCAAGCGCGGCCTTGGCCGGGAGTACGTCGACCGCGAGGATATGCTCTCCTCACCGAGGGGCAAGATCGAACTTTCCGAGTCCTTGAAGACGCGCTCAATTCTGCGCAGGCAGCTGGTTTGCAGCTACGACGAGTTCAGCACGGACACGTGCATGAACCGCATCCTCAAGGCGACGATCATGCTCTTGATTCGCTCGGACATCGACAAGGCGCGCAAGAAGGCACTTAGACGGCTGCTTCCGTACTTCGTGGACGTGGAAGACGTGAACCTTTCGGGCGAAGACTGGCACATGCGCTTCGACCGGAACAACCAGACTTATCGCATGCTCATGAACGTGTGCTGGCTGGTCGTGAAGGGCCTTCTCCAGACGCGGGAGAGCGGGAGTCTCCGCATGATGGACTTCCTCGACGAGCAGCGAATGAGCCACCTGTACGAGAAGTTCATCCTCGAGTACTACAGACGTGAGCACCCAGAGCTTTCCGCGGGGGCGCCGTACATCAGCTGGGCGCTCGACGACAGCTTCGATGACATGCTCCCCGCCATGCACACCGACATAACGCTCACACGAGGCAGGACCGTCCTCATCATCGACGCGAAGTACTACAGTCACACGACGCAACAGCAGTTCGACAAGCAAAGTGTCCACTCCGGCAACCTGTACCAGATCTTCACCTACGTGAAGAACAAGGAAGCGGAGCTCGCCAGCACTCACGAGCAGCATAGCGTGTCGGGCATGCTGCTCTACGCCAAGACCGACGAAGACGTGCAGCCTGATGGTGTGTATCAGATGAGCGGTAACCAGATAAGCGTGAGGACATTGGACCTGAACCAGCCCTTCGAGACAATACGTTCGCAGCTCGACGGTATTGCTGAAGCTCATTTCTCAAAAGAAGCGGCTTATGTTTGAGAGCCTGACAAAACATCTGCCTGCGATTGAGAATGCCGAGGGATTTGGCAACTGGGTTGTAGACCGAGCGAGCAAGGGCACCATGAACGACCCAATCAAGCTGCCCTACGTGAATTACGGAACGACGGTTGCTGACGTCGAACAATCAATCTACGACTTCGTCGACGAGCATCCCGAGTACGAGCTCACGCATTACCGCGACATACTTGAACGCAACGGACTCGAGTGGGGCAGCCAAGCAATGTCTGGGGCAGATGTATCGGAACTCGACGGCCAGGCGGTGATGGCGCTTCTGCTCGGAGCCGTGAGAGCAGAACGCTTCTGCGATGGGGCACTGCTCGGCTTCTTTGGGGACGGGAACATGAGACGCTGGCTTTTGCGTCTGCGCGAGATTGATGACAAAGGCAGCGATGAGTAACAACTTGATCCTCACCATTGAGATACACAGCGATGAAGACGGACGATAGAGTTGCGACCATCTTTCCCAATGAGGGACTTGTCGTCGGATATGGCACGGTGTGGGCCAGCAGCAAGACGGAACACGCGCGCTTCCGCATAGATGCTGCAAGCACGTTGGAATGCAACATCTCGGCATGAAAACATGTATGAGGGACAATGGATTAATCACCCCTCATACATGCCGGCTAAGCGGCGCGAAGCGTAAAAAACAGACCGCCAAAGAACAGCACGGCACAGGTGCTCACAACCAACTCGAAGTTCGACTTATGCAGCTTCGTCGTGGTATCGGACATTGCCTGTCGAATCTTCTCAGACTCCTGCATGACCTTATCGAACTGTTCGTCGGTCAGATTGCCGCTCTGGAGCAGGGCCTGCGTCTCGTCGGTCTGCATGCTCAGGACTTCCATCTGACGCATGGCAACAGAGTGATTGGTGTCCATGGCCTTATCCATGCTCTGCTTGGCGAAGTCGGCGAGATCCTTGCGATCCATGTCATTGTCCTCGTAATGCGGTACCAGCGTGTTAGTCGCCATTGTTAGTTCTCCGTTCTCGGGCTCACATGGAGCCCGTTAGTGTTTTGCATTGATTACACGGCTTGATGTCCGTACCTCGTGGCCGCATAATGCATGGTAGTACGAAGTGTTGCGTTCTGCGAACAGCCATTATGACACCAAAATGTCCGTACTAAAGGAGTCAAGATGAACAATGCTGAAGCTGATGCTTTTGGAGAGAAAATTGACCCCGAGTGGTTTAAGTGGGTGATACACCGGCTTGACTCGAGCATACGTAAGCTTGGAGCTGATGCCGACATTGACAGAACAGAGAAAACCATACTTCGTGCGGTGAAGTCGGGAACAATACGTCCCGAATTGCTGGATCAGATTGCAAAGAAGCTCGACGTCTATCCAGACTATCTTGCAGGTCGCTACGCATGGACGCTCAATCTCGACATTATGAAAGAAGAGGGAGTCCTTGACTACTGGCGCGAACACTATCTGAATCCAAAGCAATTCCCATACAAACTTGCGGAGCAGTTACGGCTAGGCTCCTATCGGCAGCTTATTGATACGCTGCTCATCCATGGCATTTCTGAAGCTGAGTACAAGGGTCTAAACTGGGATAAGAGGCACGAGCTCGAAAGAGAACTAGATCGACAAACAACCCGAATTCTCAACCACTGGTTTCCTGACCATGCGAGGCCTGTGGAGGATCTCGAATACTTCCAAACTATGGAATGGCAGGATGAACGTGATGTGATTGAAGCCATGCTTGACTACTTAGAGGACCGAGGGCTCGTGACTGTTTATGACCAAGAACCTGATGATGACTCAGAGGATCCATTCTTTGAGGAGTACAAGCACCTGCCTGTAGTTAGCATGCCTACGATGTCCCGCATCGTCATCAAGGGCGAATCGGGCTTTTGTAGCGTTGATGAAGCATTCACCGACATGGTTGTCATCACACCCGATTGGATCAGCTACAAATACAAGCCTCGTAAGATATCAGAGCATAACTTGCCGATGAGCTGGGCATACCAGCCAAGCGGCCTTGGCTATCGTGCGCTGTTCGATGAAGTTGCCGAGAAGGTCGCCGGTATCCTAGAGCTAGATGACGAGGAGTTTGTTACCGACATAGGTTCAACGACGTTTGCCGTCGCATATCCCAATGGAACAAAGAAGCATAGGGTCTTTTGCCTGCCAGGCGACGACTTTGCTGAGTGCCTTGCACTGGTGAAGAAGATGGTTCCGAGCGAAGAGGCGATTCCACGCGTCCTTATAACCTCAGAAAATGAGTAGAAAGCAGCTCGACATCATGCATAGAAGAACGTGAGGTCAAGCGACAACTCCGAGCATAATCTGCGTACTTGTGACACGGTCGGACACTGTCTCCCGAGGACGAAAAGTCGATCTCGGGAGGCAGCTCTTTTATGGAGTCAATCATCGTGGCGTGCATTACTGGTGTCGTAACGCTGATTGGGGTGATCCTTTCCAACTCTAAGAGCAGAGCCGTCATGGAGGTCAAGCTCGACGCCCTCACGAAGAAGGTCGAGAAGCACAACCAGGTCCTGGAGCGCACCTACGTGCTCGAGCAGGACATGACTGTCGCGAAGCACGACATCGAGTCCTTGAGGGAAAGGTGGGCTGACTTGAACGAGTTTCTGGCAAGCAACGAGTGGTACTGGCGACTGGCGCGCACGATCGTGTAGGGAGTCCTTGGCGTGGTCATCGCCAACATTGACCTGATCATGGACTGGTGCGTGCTGGACCCGAGCGTGAGGGGCCTGGTCGTGGCGATTGGAAGACCTCTTTCTGACATTTCCCCAGGCAAATTGATATTTCCTTACGAACAGCCTCCGGTTCTCCGAGGGCTGTTCCATTATTCCCGTACGAAATCGACGTCCCGGAAGAACCGTTAGGGGGAATAATTGCGTGCTCAAATACGGCAAGATACACGGCGTCATTCGGCGGCATTCGGGGTTACCGAAACTGCGTAAACCGATTTTCGCGTTTCTTTATTCCCGTTTGTTGACCTAGGCGAATGCAATCAAGGAGGGCTTGAATTGACCCCGCAGTTTCAACTTAGTTTCGCCCGCTCGAAATCGCCCCTCGGGGAACCCGAATTGTGAATTATTCCCGCAGGGCCCAATTATTCCCGTACCGCCGAATACTCCGCCATACCGCTCAGTAGGGGTATACGGGAATAATTAGGTCGTTTCCCCAGGTAGACATGCAAAAAGAAAGCCTCCGAACCAGAGGGTCCGGAGGCTGTTATTCCCGTTATTTCGCTAGTGGCTTTGCTCTATAGCGACGCCGAAACAGCATCAGGCGGTACTCGACGGTATCAAAACGCGAGTTCAGAAGCCAGTTTCCGTTATTCCCACTCGATGGTCGCGGGCGGCTTGGACGTGATGTCGTAGCAGACGCGGTTGGCGCCAGGAACCTCGGCAACGATACGGCCGGAGATGCGGGCCAGCACGTCGTAGGGCAGCTTGGCCCAGTCGGCGGTCATGGCATCGCTGGACTCGACGGCACGCAAGATGATCGGGCGCTGGTAGGTGCGCTCGTCGCCCATGACGCCGACGGACTTAATGTCGGGCAGGACCGCGAAATACTGCCAGCAGCTGTGCTCGGAGTTGCGCTCGCCGGTCTGCTCAAACAGACGCTGGTTGTAGGCATCGAGCTCCTCGCGCACGATAGCGTCGGCGTTCTTGAGGATCTCGAGCTTCTCCTTGTCGACCGCGCCGATGATGCGGATGGCCAGACCCGGGCCCGGGAAGGGCTGACGGAACACGATGTGAGCCGGCAGGCCCAGTGCCAGACCAAGCGCGCGGACCTCGTCCTTAAAGAAGTGGTCGAGCGGCTCAATGAGGTCGAAGTGCACGCCCTCGGGGAACGGGATCAGGTTGTGATGGCTCTTGATGGTGGCCGTCTTGCCGCCCGTCTTGCGAGCGCCAGACTCGATGATGTCGGGGTAGATGGTGCCCTGAGCCAGGTACTTGACCGGCTTGCCGTCGGTCTCGAGCTGCTGCGCCACGGCGAAGAACTCTTTCCAGAACTGCGTACCGATGATGCGGCGCTTCTCCTCGGGCTCGGTCACACCGGCCAGAAGCTCGGCATAGCGGTCCTCGGCGTGGACGTGAATAAAGTCGACGTCAAACTGCTTGGTGAAGACCTCCTCCACCTGCTCGGGCTCGCCCTTGCGCAGCAGGCCGTGGTTGATGAACACGCAGGTCATCTGCTTACCTACGGCGCGGGCGCCCAGCGCAGCCACGACGGAGGAGTCGACGCCGCCGGACAGGGCCAGAATCACGCGGTCGTTGCCGACCTTCTCGCGGAACTCGGCCGTCATGGTCTCGACCAGGTTGTCCATGCTCCAGTTGGGCTCCAGGCCGCAGATCTCAAACAGGAAGTTGCTCAGCAGCTGCTGACCGTACTCGGAGTGCTTGACCTCGGGGTGGAACTGCGTGGTGAAGATCTTGCGCTCGACGCACTCCATCGCAGCGACCGGGCACACGTCGGTGCTGGCGGTAACGGTAAAGCCCTCGGGCACCTCGGAAACGGCATCGCGGTGGCTCATCCACACGGTCTGTTCCATGGGCGTGGAGTTAAAGAGTTTGGCGTCTGCCGTGCGCGTGATGGTGGCGCGGCCGTACTCGCCCACCTCGGAGTGGCCGACCTTGCCGCCGAGCGTCACGGCCGTGATCTGATGGCCGTAGCAAAAGCCCAGGACGGGAAGGCCCAGGTCAAAGATGGCGGGATCGATGGACGGAGCGTCCTCGGCATACACGGAAGCCGGGCCGCCGGAAAGGATGAGCGCAGAGGCGTTCATCTCGCGAATCTCGTCGGCCGAGATGTCGCAGGGGACAATCTCGGAATACACGTTGAGGTCGCGGACGCGACGGGCAATGAGCTGACCGTACTGCGCACCAAAGTCGAGTACGAGGACCTTTGCGGAAGCCTTTTGATCCATGGTTCCCCCTCTTGTTGGCGGGGAGCCGGTGCCCACCCGCGCGAATAAACGAGAATAACTTTCATAGTGTACACGTTATATGGGGTTTCTCGTCCCTCGCAGCCATCAGCGCACGGCAAACGCACGACCTGGGCCCCTATTTGACGGCAATTGAAGTATTACCAAACGTTACAGATGATGTAATACGTTTGAACATTCACCGCCCTGTGCCACAATACTGCCGAACGACTCCGCCCTTGCGGCGGCAAATACGATAGGAATACCAGCATGAAGCGCATCCTTCTCATCGCCACGGGCGGCACCATCGCATCGACCGAGGACGGCAACGGCCTCTCCCCCGCCCTGACCGGTGAGGAGCTCGCCCAGAGTGTCCCCGAGATCTCGGGCCTCTGCGAGCTCGACGTCGTGCAGCCCATGAACATCGACAGCACCAACATGCGACCCAGCGACTGGATGCGCATCCGCGACGTCATCGTCGAAGGTTATGCCGACCACGACGGCTTCGTGGTTCTGCACGGCACCGACACCATGAGCTACACGGCCGCGGCGCTCTCCTACTTGATTCAGGACAGCCCCAAGCCCATCGTGCTCACCGGTTCGCAAAAGCCCATGGGCAACCCCTTTACCGATGCCAAGCTCAATCTGTACCAAAGCCTGCTCTATGCGCTCGATGAGCATTCGCACGACGTCTCGATCGTGTTTGGCGGCGTGGCCATTGCCGGCACGCGCGCCCGTAAGCAGCGCACCATGAGTTTTAATGCGTTCATTAGCGTCAACTATCCGCCCATTGCCTACATCCGCAACGACCGCATCGTGCGCAACGGGCTCCACGGCACTCGTCAGGGCGAAAACCCGGTACGTTTCTACGACAGCATCGATCCGCGCGTATTTGTACTCAAGCTTACGCCCGGCGTAAACCCGGGCATCCTCGACGCCCTTGCCGATAGCTACGATGCCGTAATCCTGGAGACCTTTGGCATTGGCGGTATTCCCGAGTTTGGCGAGTCCGGCGAGTCATTCCAGGAGGCGATTTTCCGCTGGGTCGATTCGGGTCGCACCGTCGTTATGACCACGCAGGTTCCCGAAGAGGGCCTCGATCTGGGCGTTTATGAGGTCGGCCGTGCTTACGCCGATCATCCGGGCATTCTGCGCGGCGATGACATGACCACCGAGACGCTCGTGGCCAAGACCATGTGGGCACTCGGCCAGTCACGCGATGCAGCCGAGATTCAGCGCCTGTTCTACAGCCAAGTCAACCACGACCGCATCCCGATGGCGTAATTCAGTTGTCGACGGATATCCCCTATTCGATGCCCTCGAGAAGCTCTGACACCGTCATGCCGAGTGCGGGCGCGATCTTAAATAGAACCTTGAGCGTGAAATTTGCCGTCCCACCTTCGATTCGGTCGAGGTAGGGTCGGCTGATTCCTGTTGCCACACAAAAATCAACCTTGGAGATACCAAGGTCCCTGCGTGTCTCTTCGACCCGCCTGCCAAGAATCTGTTTCGCACGTTCGTCCATGCAGCCGAGTTTGAAATGGAGCCGAACATAAACGTAAACTATAGTTTACGTTTTGCCGAATACACAGGAGTTTTCTATGTCGGGTTCTTCGGTCCGCATGTACCGAGCCACGCCTCGCACAAACAGCGCACCGCCCAAGCTCGTCGTCGTTGAAGCAGAATGCCTTTCGCCCGATGAGCGCACAGCATTTGCATTGCTATCAAGTCGCGTCGCCGCCGTTCTGGTCCCTTGCCCGGCGCAAGGTGAACTTGCCATCCGATGCCAGACGCACGGCTGCTCGCTCAATCAGGCTGCCGTGATCGCAACCAGCCAACGCGGCCTGCCGCTCCTTTTAGAAGCCGGTATCGCACTCGCCCTTCGCGGCGCCGGATACGAAAACGAGGCCGCCGCCGACATGGTCTTTAAACCACGATCGAGCGGCGGCCTCGCAGCAGCCATCGAATATGCTTGCAGGCTCGTTGCCTAAAAGGACAAGCTAGAAACCAAAACCAAAGCCTGTTCCGGTAATCGCCGAGTACATAAAGTAAACGTTGATCACGTTGAGGAACACGCCCGTGATGCAGCCGTTGCGCAGGTAGCGCTCGCACACGATGCGCGCCATGGCGGCGGAGTCATCATTGTTTTTAGCCTGGCGTCCCGCCGTAAAGTACGTCGCCACGCTCAGCAGCAGGTTGAGCACCGGCAGCGCCAGCAACTCGTAGCTCTTGCCCCAGCGCGTCACTTCGCCGGCGGCATTAAACTTCGTTGCCACCTCGGGACCAATGTTGGGGATAACACACGCTGCGACCACCAGCGGAATCACCGCAAGCACCAGCAGTGCGATACCCATGTAGCCAGCTTTTTTGCCATATTTAAACATATGCGTCGTCCTTACACGTTAAAGCGGAAGTGCACGACGTCGCCATCGGCCATGACATAGTCCTTGCCCTCAATACGCAGCTTGCCGGCGGCCTTGGCGCCCTGCTCGCCGCCGAGCTCGATGTAGTCGTCGTAACCAATGACCTCGGCCTTAATAAAGCCGCGCTCAAAGTCGGTGTGGATGACGCCGGCAGCCTGCGGGGCGGTTGCGCCCTGACGAACCGTCCAGGCCTTGACCTCCATCTCGCCGGCCGTAAAGAACGACTGCAGACCGAGCAGCTTATAGGCCGCCTGCGCGAGCACGTCCAGACCGGGCTGTTCCAGGCCCAGGCTCTCCAGGTAGTCGGCGGCGTCCTCGGGATCGAGCTCGGAAAGCTCGGCCTCGATCTTGGCGCAGATGGGCAGCGGCTTGACGCCATCGATGGGCGCCAGGTCGTCGTTGAGCATATCCTCGTCCACGTTGGCCACATACAGGATGGGCTTCATGGTGAGCAGGAACAGGCCCTTGGCAGCGGCACGCTCCTCGTCGGTCATCTCCATAGACGCGGCGCGCTTGCCTTCGTTGAGCCAGGCAAGCAGGCGCTTGGCGACCTCAAACTTGGGCATGAGCTCCTTGTCGCGCTTGGCCTCCTTCTCGAGCTTGGGCAGCTGCTTCTCGAGCGTGCCCATATCGGCCAGGATGAGCTCGGTCATGATGGTGTCGGCATCGCCGGCAGGATCAACGAACTCGCCCGTGCGGCCCACCTCACGCATGACGTTGGGGTCCTTAAAGTAGCGCACGACCTCGCAGATGGCATCGGTCTCGCGAATGTTGGCCAAGAACTGGTTGCCCAGGCCCTCGCCCTCGTTAGCGCCCTTCACCAGACCTGCGATGTCGACGAACTCGACCGTAGCCGGCACAATGCGACCCGGGTTGACGATGGCGGCGAGCTTTTGCAGGCGGCTATCGGGCACGTCGACGATACCCACGTTGGGGTCGATCGTGGCAAACGGGTAGTTGGCGGCAAGGCCGGTCTTTTTGGTAAGCGCGGTGAACAGCGTCGACTTGCCCACGTTGGGCAGGCCCACGATACCGATGGAAAGGGACACGACAGCTCCTTTTGATACAGGTACTTCAAACTGCATAAGTATAGCGCCGCCGCAGCATCCGGGCGAATCCGGACACCGCGGCGGCGCAAATGAAGCAGAGATGCGTGAGAGTTCGAGACAGCAGTCCTTACTTAAGCTCGGGCCAGAAATCCTTGTTGGCCTCGATGAGCTCGTCCAGGATCTGCTTGGCAACGCTCGCCGAAGGAATGGTCTTGGAGAGCGTGAGTGCCTGCCAGAGCTTCTGGTAGCTGCCCTCGACCCAAGCCTGGACAACGAGCTTCTCGACGGAAACCTGCTGCTCCATCAGGCCCTTCTGGAACTGCGGGATCGGGCCCTGGCAGATCTTCTCAAAGCCGTTGGAGCCAACGATGCAAGGCACCTCGACCATGGCCGTCGGGTCGAAGTTGGGCACAGCGCCATCGTTGGGGACAATCAGCAGGAAGCGCTCGAGCGTGTTCTCGGCCAGCGCGCAGGCAAGGTCGACGATGTAGTTGGCGTGTACGTCGGGCTCAAAGCCGCCGTCCTTGGCAGTACCCTTGGCGATGATGTCGCGGCAAGCGCCAAAGACCTTCTTCTCGCGGCCGTCCATAACCTCATTGGCGCGAGTGTAGTTGGGGTCAGACGTCTCGACAACATAGTCCGGGTACAGGTAGTACTTGAGGTAGGTGTTGGGAATCGTCTCGGGATCGACAGCATAGACATCCTTGGCCTTGCCGAAGGTGTGAATCCAGCTCTCCTCGACGTGCTGCTCCTTACCGGCCTCGTGCTCAATGCCGTCCAAGTAGCCGTTCTTTGCCATGTGCTCCTTGATCTGCGGCATGAGGTCGTTACCCTCCTTGTCGTAGATCTTGCTCCACCAACCAAAGTGGTTGAGGCCGTAGTAGCTATACTGCAGCTCGCGACGATCCTTGATGCCGCACATACGGCTCATCTTATCCATGAGGTCGATCGGCATGTCGCAGATGTTGATGATGCGGCTGTTGGGGCGCAGCACACGGCAGGCCTCGGCGACGATGGCCGCGGGGTTGGAGTAGTTGAGCATCCAGGCGTTGGGGCTGTACTTCTCCATGTAGTCCAGTATCTCGATGACACCGCCGATGGAGCGCATACCGTAGGCGATGCCGCCAGCGCCGCAGGTCTCCTGACCAACGCAGCCGTACTTGAGGGGGATCTTCTCGTCGAGCTCGCGCATAGCGTAGAGACCCACGCGGATGTGAGCAAGGACGAAGTCAGTACCGGTAAAAGCGGTCTCGGGGTCGGTGGTGTAGTTGAACTCAACCTCGGGAGCGTTCTCGTGGAAGTAAATCTCGCACGCCTTGGCAACGATCTCCTGGCGCTCGGCGTTGTTGTCGTAGAAGGTCACCTTGTTGACCGGGAAGCGGTCGCGCTCCTCAAGCAGCATCAGAGCGATGCCCGGGGTGAAGGTAGAGCCACCGCCGGCAATGGTCACGGCATAGTTTTTCTTGGACATGATGTCCTCCTCATTCTGGCCGCTTGCTCAATCCATCCCCGTACGCGGCCTGCACGGTTTGGAACTGTTACCTAGAAGTGGAGTTTTTATCTCTAGAATCGGCCTTGCGGTGCATACCGGCTCTGCAAGGCCGATTGTTTCGATGGACGATGGTTTACAGAAGACTCTCGAACTTCAGAAGACTCTCGAACTTCTCGCGAACCTGTGGGACGGTAAGGCCGATGATGACCTGGATTGACTGACCTTGGACCACCAAGCCATGCGTACCGATCGCCTTGAAGGAAGCCTCGGGCGCAACGACGCTCTTGTCCTTGACGTTAACGCGCAGACGGGTAGCGCAGTTAGTTACATCGATGATGTTATCCGTGCCACCGAGCAGATCGAGGATCTTCTCGGCAAGCACCAAGCGCTCATCATCTTTACTCTGGGCGACCGATTTGCCAGCAGCAGCACCGCCCTGCTTTTGCTTGTAGTCGGCCTTGGACTTGAGCTCGACCTCAACATCGTCATCCTCGCGACCGGGGGTCTTAAAGTCGAACTTGACGATCAGGAAACGGAAGACCACGACCCAAAGGGCGGTAAAGCACAGACCGACAAGGATGGAGATGGCGTACTGCAGACCGTGTGCGGCCCAAAGGGGCAGCCAGTCCCACGAGAGCATCGAGATGATGCCGCCGTCGAAGATGCCCACGACGCCAAGGAGGTTTTGAGCCATGCAGCCGAGCGCTCCGAGCACGCAGTGGACGACGAACAGGCCGGGCGCGATGAACAGGAAGGTGAAGTCAAGCGGCTCGGTGATACCGCAAAGCATAGCGGTAAGGGTGACGGGAATGAGCAGAGCCTTGACGCGCTGCTTGCGCTCGGGTTTGGCGGTCATATAAAACGCAATGGCGACGCCAAGCGAGCCGAAGACCTTAGTCCAACCAGGGCAGGTATAGGCAGCCCAGGGTGCGGCATCCTTAAGAGCAATGCTCGGATCGGCAGCCAGTTGGGGCAGGATGTTGGCCCAAGCAGCAAAGATGCCGCCGTTGACCGCCGCGTTGTCGTAATAGAACGGCGTATAGATAAAGTGGTGCAGGCCTGTAGGAATCAGCACGCGCTCGAAGAAAGCAAAGACGCCCACGCCGAACGTACCGGCGGAAAGGATGAATCCCTGGAAGGCGGAGATAGCAGCCTGAACATGCGGCCACACCAGGCAGGCGATAATAGCGACCGGAACCATAACGAAGAAACCGATCATATAAATGAACACGGAGCCCGAGAACACGCCCAGCCACTCAGGAAGTTCGGTGTCGAAGTACTTGTTGTGAAGCATCGTGGCGATACCAGAAATGATAAGCGCGCCCATGATGCCCATATCAAGCGTTTTGATGCTTGCGATAGTGGCAAGACCAGTACCGCTGCCCGCCTCGACAGAGTAGTCGACTCCAAAGACAGGGCCCCACTGCCCCAAGATTGTGCTTACAAAGTAGTTGAAGGTAAGGTAGATGGCCAAAGCCTCCATGCAGCAGCGAGCGTTCTGCTTGTTCGCGAGCGAGATTGGCAACGCTACGCAAAACAGCAACGGCATCTGGTTAAAGAGCGTCCAACCACCCTGGAGCAGCACATTCCAGCAATCAAACCAAAGATGACCCGCTGTGGCCATCTCGCCAAAGATCGCCTCGGTGGTAAACAACGTACCCAGGCCGACGACGATTCCGGAAAATGCGAAAAGAATTGCAGGCGTGTACATTGCACCGCCGAAACGTTGTATCTTTTGCATCATGACGGGGAATCCCCCTCTCTTCATTCGGAGCGCTGCGGTTTTGGCTTCACTCGAGACCGCAGACGCGCCGTTTGCGTGGACCTCGTGCAATAGGACGGGTGGGCCCGTGTCCCTGACTTCTTGCACTTACGTTTTATCACATCACTTATCTAGACAAGTTAGCATAAAGACTACGGTCGGTAAACGGTTGATTATTGGCCGTAAACGGTATATGTCCAGTATTTCGCCTGCTAAATCTGACATAGCTGATGGCTGCATTTTAAATTTCTTTTCTACTTGTCTAGATGTGCTTGTCTATATCTATATACATGCCTATACTTCATTACAACATTCACCGCCACGTTAAGGAGTCACCATGAAAAGCGCGGTCTTCTATGGAAAGCACGACCTCAGAGTCGAGGAATCGGCAAAGCCGGCCGTGGGCAGGCGCGACGTTCTGATCAACGTCAAAGCTTGCGGCGTCTGCGGTACCGACGTTCATATCTATGAAGGCGACAAGGGTGCAGCCGACGTTACCCCGCCCACGATCCTTGGTCATGAGTTTGCCGGCGTTGTCGAGGCCGTGGGCAGCGACGTCGCCGGCTTTAAACCGGGCGATCGCGTGTGCATCGACCCAAACCATCCCTGCGGCTGCTGTGAACCCTGCCGCGACGGAATCAACCACTACTGCGAGCATATGACCGGTTACGGCACCACCGTTAACGGCGGCTTTGCCGAGTACTGCTCCGTCGATATGCAGCAAGTCTACAAGTTGGGCGATCACACCAGCTTTGAGCAGGGTGCTATGACCGAGCCCGTCGCCTGCTGTCTGCACGGCATCGATATGTGCAACATCAAGCCCGGCAGCACAGTTGTCGTTATCGGCGGTGGCATGATCGGTCTGCTCATGATGCAGCTCGCCAAAAACGCCGGCGCCACCAAGGTTGTCTTGCTCGAGCCTGTCGAAGGCAAGCGCGAGGTTGCGCTCAAACTCGGCGCCGACCTGGCAATTGATTCCATCCACGAGGACGTCCCGGCCCGCCTGAAGCAGGAGGGCGTCGGCAACGTCGACGTTGTAATCGAATGCGTCGGCAAGCCCGTCACCATCGAGCAGGCCATCCAGATCGCCGGCCACAAGGCTACGGTCATGATGTTCGGCCTCACCAAGCCCGATGAGACAATCACCGTCAAGCCCTTCGAGGTCTTCCAGAAGGAGCTCGTGCTCACCTCGTCCTACATCAACCCTTACACACAGCGTCGCGCGCTCGAGCTCATCGACTCTGGCAGGCTCGACGTATCCTCGATGGTCGCAAAGGTAGCCTCCCTCGATGAACTCGGTGCCATCCTGTCAGACCCGGCCCTGCGTGCCATGGGCAAATATATAATCGACCCCAGCAAGTAAATCGCTTGACACCTGCGCGGGCGGCCCTCATCCACCGCTCGCGCACTCAGCTCTAGGAGACCGTCATGGCGCGAGCCATCTTCCAAACTATTTATGACAACGTGAAGCAGTCGATTGACGACGGCACATACGCCTATCAGAGTTATCTGCCTTCGGAGACTGAGCTCACGCAGCTGTTTGACTGTTCGCGCATGACGGTCCGTCGCGCCATCTCGATGCTTGCGGCAGATGGCTACGTGCTCCCCCAGCAAGGCAAAGGCATGCGCGTCATTCGCAACATCAGTGACGAGACGAGTCGTGGCGGCGGCGGACTCGAGACCTTTAAGGAAATCGCAGCCAGTCGAGGCTTTGAGCTCAAAACGGTTACCACTGTCTTTGAGCTCCTCGTCTGTAACAAGGCGCTCTCCAAGATTACCGGGTTTCCTGAAGGCTGTGAGCTCACGCGTGCCAAACGCATCCGTTATGCAGACGGACGGGCCGTGTGCTCCGACGACTCCTATTACCTAAGCTCACAGGTACCGGGGCTGACACCCGAGATTGTCAACGACTCGATCTATCGTTACCTCGAAGAAGGCCTTGGCATTAAGATTGCCACGGGCAAACGCGATGTAACGATTGAGCATCCCACGCCCGAGGATGCACGCGTGCTCGATCTCGACGACTTTAACGCACTCGCCGTTGTACGCGGACAGACCTACAACGCCGACGGCATCCTTATGGAATACACCGAGACAAAGCAGGTTCCCAGCTTCTTTTTACTCCACGAAACGGTCACCCGCCGCAATAACGGCAGCGAGACCCATCAGAGCAGTATGAGCTAACCATCTATTAGTTGCGGTGGGATAGTTCCTAGAATGGCCAGCTTAAGGGCAAAACAGGAACTATCCCACCGCAACTTTTTTGACCGGCGGGGCAGTACCTGTCCCACCGGTCATCATTTACGCTCGTTTAGCTAGTCCGCGAGCTTTTCCACTTGGTCGAGCATCTTGTTGAGCTTTTCCTTTGCCTCGGCCTTGACCTTCTCGGCCTCCTCGTGGGCCTTGGCCTTCTGAGCGGCCTTTTCCTCGGCCTCGGGGTCGACAACGACCAGATTGGACGCATCGTGCTCGACCAGCTTGAGCGCATGCTCGGGGCACACCTTGACGCAGGCTCCGCAACCTAGGCAATACGTGGACTCCAGTGCAAAGCGACCGCTTCCCACCAAATCGCAGGCAAACGTGGGGCACACGTTGACGCACTCGCCGCACGACGTGCACTTGTCGAAATCGCATTCCGGTGTGCTCACCTGCATATTCTGGGCAAGCTCGGGGTGGTTCTGCAGCGTCGAGAGCACCAGCTGCCGCCCGTGCGTGAGCGAACGGCGACGCTTGGTCGTCGTGGTGCCGCACATGGTGTTGAGCGTACGCTCGAGCTGCGTGATCTGGTGACGGTGGGCCTTGAGCTTTTGCGTCACCGAGGCCAGCGCCGCCGTCGCCGGATTGAGCTTGGTCACCGTCAGGCCCGTGGTGCGGGCAATCTTATCCATGTACTCCTTGCGCTCGTACTCGCGGCGCTTATGGCATTTGAGGCTCTTGGGGTCGACCTCCAGGCCCATGCCCGTACCGGCCCACTCCTCGGCAGTGGCGATGGCCTCGCCTAAAATATCCTCGCCACCGGTGTTGCGGCACTTATCGCACACACCCAGTGGCAGGTAGACGCTCACGTTGGGATAGTCGGCCAGCACCGAGAACCAGGTCTCGGCAGTAATATCGCCCACGCAGGCGACGACGACCTCGTTCTCGCGCGGCATGCGCTTGAGGGCGCGCGTGCAGGTGACGTAGGCGGTCTCGTGGCTCGTAGCAGCAGAGACGATGTCGTCATACAGGTTTTTGGGCGCCAGGCGCGGCGAAATGATCGCCTCGGTCGGACAGACGGCGGCGCACAGGCCGCACTTGCGACAGGAGTCGAGGATCTCAATGGCATCTTCCTCGACCTCGATAGCGTTGACCGGGCACACGTCCATGCACGCGGTGCAGCCGCTCTTTTCGTTTTTGCAGGTCAAGCACGGAATGGTGTTGCCGCGCGGGCGCTCCTTGTAGTCGGCAGGATTCCATTGCGGCGCCGACGGATCGAGTGCATCGGTCACGCCGCCAAGCGGATTTTTAAGAAAGTCGAAACCCTTGCTGATCTCGATAATGTCATCAAACAAATCGTGTTCCTGCGCCATGCGCGGCCCCTCCCTGAGCAGTGCAAACAAGCGATAGATAATGATACGCTATCGGCCCACACCTCGGGCAAATTACACGCGGCGTATCTTTGCGGCAAATAGACCTACAATTTATTGCCAGCCTAATCGCCTAGGTTTATTGAGGAGTCACAAGATGAAGATTGCCCTGATCGAGCCGCTGGGAGTTCCCGAGCAGACCATCGACGAGCTCTCTGCACCCCTTAAGGACGCCGGACACGAGTTTGTCTATTTCGATACCAAAACCACCGATCCGGCCGAGCTCGCTCGACGCAGCGAGGGCGCCGAGGTCGTCATGATCGCCAACAACCCCTACCCCGCCGAGGTCGTCGCCGGCGCCGACGCGCTCAAGATGATCGCCGTCGCCTTTACGGGCATCGACCACGTGGGGCTTTCCGCCTGCCATGAGCGCGGTGTTGAAGTTCGCAACTGCGCCGGCTACTCCGACGTTTCGGTCGCCGAGCTCACCCTTGGCCTGGCCATCGACGTGTTGCGCAAGGTGAGCGCCGCCGATGCCGCCGTCCGCACCGGCAAGACGAGCGCCGGCCTTATGGGCACCGAGATCTGCGGCAAGACCGTGGGTATTGTGGGTTGCGGCAAGATCGGCTGCGCCACGGCTCGACTCTTTAAGGCCTTTGGTGCCCGTGTGCTAGGCTATGCCCGTCACGAACATCCCGAGGCTGCCGAGGCGGGCATTGAGCAAGTCTCGCTCGAGCAGCTGCTTGCCGAGTCCGACATCGTGAGCCTGCACCTACCCAACAACGACACCACGCGCAAGAGCTTTGGCGCCGAGCAGTTCGCTCAGATGAAGGACGGCGCCGTGTTTATCAACTGCGCCCGTGGCGCCATCGTGGACAATAACGCCCTTGCCCAGGCACTCAGCGACGACAAGCTCGCCGGTGCCGGCATCGACGTCTTTGATATGGAGCCGCCCATCCCCGCCGACTACGCGCTCATCAACGCCAAGAACTGCATCTTCACGCCGCATGTGGGCTTCCTTACGCACGAGGCCATGCACCGCCGCGCCAGGATTGAGTTCGACAACGTCGTCGCCTACGTTGAAGGCCGCGCGCAGAACGTTTGCGAGCTGTAGGCAAACGAGGGCGGGGCAAAACCTCATCGCAGGCCTACCCCGCCCTCTTTGGTACAAAGCAACCTGATCCCTTTGCACCATAGCAAAAAGGGGCAAAGCCTTCTGTCGGCTTTGCCCCTTCCTTACCTTAGTTTACTCATCCATAAGGTAGTAGTGACCCAGTGCGTCGGCACCCAGGATGGCGTTGGCGACCATCTCGGGCGTCACCTCAAACGGCATGTTGCACATGGTGTCATCGGGCGCGCAGGCGGCCTCGGCAACAATCATGGCCTGCTCGCGCGTAAGCTCGGCAACGCCAAGTTCCTTCATCGTGACCGGCAGGCCCAGCTCAATGCAGAAGCCCAAGACTTCCTCGAGCTTCTCGGTCGGGGCATCCTCGAGTACCAGCTGGACGATAGTGCCGAAGGCGACCTTCTCGCCGTGATACATGCTGTGGCACTCGGGCAGCATCGTCAGGCCATTGTGGATGGCATGAGCGGCAGCAAGGCCCGAGCTCTCAAAGCCAATGCCCGAAAGCAGCGTATTGGCCTCGATGATGTGCTCGACGGCAGGCGTGAGCGCACCCTTCTCCAGCGCAACCTTGGCCTTGACGCCATCGGCCATAAGCGTCTCGTAGCAGAGCTTGGCGAGCGCCAGACCAGCCATGCTGCCCTTGCCGCCAGCGCAGGTGCCGCCGTCGGCATCGTGCGTCGCCTGGGCCTCGAAGTAGGTTGCGAGCGCATCGCCCATACCGGAAACCGTCAGGCGCACCGGGCTCGCCGCGATAACCGTCGTATCCATCA
The DNA here is from genome assembly GCF_039062315.1 of Collinsella aerofaciens. Classification (GTDB taxonomy): domain Bacteria; phylum Actinomycetota; class Coriobacteriia; order Coriobacteriales; family Coriobacteriaceae; genus Collinsella; species Collinsella aerofaciens_BG. The sequence goes on along the minus strand of NZ_JBCJBG010000006.1, from coordinate 36,120 downwards.
GGACGATATTGGGGTTTGCCTTAAGGAAGAGGTACTTATCGAACTGGCCGTCATCGGTGTAAAGCACCGAAAGTGCCGAGCACGGTGCATCGGTCGAGGCAATGGTGGGGCAAATGATAACCGGGGACTCCAGGTAATAGGCGACGGCCTTCGCAGTGTCGAGGATCTTGCCGCCACCGACGCCGACGATGATGTCGCAACCGTTGTCGCGAGCGAGCGCAACCAGGCGATCGACCTCGCCCTTGGAGCACTCGCCGTTAAAGTCCTCAAACAGCAGCTCGGCCTTGGCCTCGGCAAAGCCGCCCTCGATCTTGGCACCGACGCGCTTCTTGCCCGAAGGCGTCACGATGACGAGGGCCTTAGCGCCGAGCGGCTCGACATAGGAGCCGAGCTTGGCGAGCTCGTCCGGACCCTGGATGTACTTGCTGGGGCTATTGAAAATTGCAGCCATAACTATCCCATTCTCTAAAAAAGAAAGGGGCTCCGTACAGATACGTGCGGAGCCCCTCGTTACGATAACAAGAGTCGATTAGAAATCGATGTCGGTGTCGTAGTAGCAGGCCTTGAGGATCTTCTCGAAGTCGGCAGCCTTGGTCTCACGCGGGTTCTCGGGCGTGCAGGCGTCCTGCTCGGCGTTCGCGGCGATCTCGGGCAGCTTGGCGAGGAATTCCTCCTCGGAAACCATCTGCGGGTTCTCGGCGTCGACCTTCACGCCACCATTCGCGTAATCCTTGATGGACTGCGGAATGTTGAGCTGGTCGTTGAGGTCGCGAATCTTCTGGACGAGTGCAGCGATGAGCTCCTCGTTGGTCTCGCCGGGAAGGTGCAGGATCTCCTTGGCCACGTAAGCGTAACGCTCGGCAGCACGGGGATCCTTGGAGTTCCACTGGATGACCTTGCCCAGGTACATGGCGTTAGCAGCACCGTGGATGATGTGGCCGTTCTCGAAGGCAGCACCGGTCTTGTGAGCCATGGAGTGAACGATGCCGAGCAGGCCCGAGGAGAAGGCGATACCGGCGATGCACTGAGCCTCGTGCATGTGCTGACGGGCCTCATGGTCGCCAGCATAGGACTTGGGCAGCCACTCGACGATCTCGCGGATGCCGTGCAGAGCGTTGGCATCGGTGAACATAGAGGCGCAGGTGGAAACGTAGGCCTCCATGCAGTGGGTCAGAGCATCCATGCCGGTGTGAGCGCACAGCTTGGCGGGCATGGTGTAGGTGAGCTCGGGGTCGACGATGGCGACATCAGGGGTGATGTTGAAGTCGGCCAGCGGGTACTTGATGCCCTTTTCGTAATCCGTGATGACGGAGAATGCGGTGACCTCGGTAGCGGTGCCGGAGGTAGAGGAAATGGCGCAGAAGTGAGCCTTCTGACGCAGCTCGGGGAAGCTGAACGGCTGGATAATGTTGTCGAAGGACTCCTCGGGATACTCGTAGAAGACCCACATGGCCTTAGCAGCATCGATGGGCGAACCGCCGCCGATAGCAACGATCCAGTCGGGCTCGAAGTCGCGCATAGCGGCTGCGCCCTTCATGACGGTCTCGATGGAGGGATCGGACTCGACGCCCTCGAACAGCTTGACCTCGAAACCGCCCTCTTTGAGGTCGGCCTCAACGTCCTGCAGGAACCCGCCGCGGCGCATAGAGCTGCCGCCAGAAACGATGATGGCCTTCTTGCCCTTGAGGTTCTTCACCTCGTGGCGAGCGCCCTCACCAAAGTACAGATCGCGAGGATTGGTAAAACGTCCCATACTGTGCCTCCTAAACAAGCCCCTCTTAGACTTGCGTATATAACGGAGCACCCAATTGGCTCCGTTAGGACCGTTTTGCGCGTTGCCGGCGATGACAATGCGCGATGTCTGAACGTCTCGACGCTCAGACAAACACTATTTTACCGTTCTGGTTGGTCAGTTATTCACCTAAAGCCAATAATGATGAAACGTTTTTTCTATCCCTGAAGACCCTTGTGGGGCACTCATACTCCCAAGCTGGGCAAACGTTTTATCAGGGTTGACCACATATCCCGGGCAGGACGGTACCCCTCCAAAATGTGCCCCGTTCGCCGCCAAAAATCGACCGTTTACGGCACCGTGATACCACTCGGTCGTCCAAGGTGCCGACATTTGTGCGACATCCATCTTCGTGGTGCAAAGGTGCAAGTCCAAGTGCGGCACCCCCGGTGTGCCACATGCGGGTAAACTAGAACTTTATATAGAGACATTTGAACCCTAACCGCAGCAAAGGAGGCCCCATGGCATTCGATCCCATTCAAGAGGATTGCCATCGCCTCGTTCTTGAGGCCTTGCGCCGCGACAATATCCCGCTCACCGACGGTGCCGCCGTAGAGCGTCTGATGGAACAATTCACCCGCAACCCCGCGCCGCTCATCGTGCACGACCGCGACCGCGCCGGGCACCTCATTGCCAAGGTGGTCGAGGCTGTCGACTACCGCATTCCCTTTATCCCTGACGATACCCAGGCAGAGCAAGAAGAGGCCGCTGCCGAGAACATGCTTCGCGAGGCAGCCGCGCTCGACCCTACCAACTGGGATGCCCAGCGCATGCTGACCGCCCTCACCGCCAACTCCAACGAGGAGTACGTACAGTACTTGGTATCCAAGCGCGATGAAGTCGAGCACGACCTGGCACTCAAGATCGCCTCGGCGCAGGACCCCTACGAGCGTGAGGCCGCAGGCGACCTTATGCGCCGCCCCTACCTGCGCTGGCTTGCCGCCCTTGCGTCGCGCGCCCTCATTAGCGGCCGCTATCGCATGTCGCTCGAAGCCGCAAACCGCAGCCTCGACTTTGCCCCCAACGATCCGGCCGGCGTCCGTCACACCGCGATGCTCGCCATGGCGAAGCTCGAATACCCCGCCGAGGAGCTCAAGCGCTTTCGCTCTGCCCACTCCGTCCCCTATCTCGCTAACACGCCGCTACGCCGTCGTCCCAAGGACGCGGAGCGCGACTTGGACCCGTGGACGCTCATCGCGCTGATGAGCGCTGCCTGGCGCGAGCTGGACTACGAGGGTGCCGAGCACTACTTGCGTATCCTTGCACGCTCGTGCCCGCACGCAGCCGAGGCGCTCTACTTCCAAACCGAGTTTCCCGATGGCGTCTATGCTCGCGTCAACGTAGGTCCGGGCTCCACCGATGAGCTCGTCCTTGCCCTGTCCGAGGCGACGCCGGTGCTGCAGGAGGGCCTAGGCGCGCCCGACAACGCCAGCTTTGCCGCCTGGGTCGCCACCAACGACATCGTGCGCTCCCAAATCGACGAGCGCATCCTACGCGCAGCCGAGCAGGGATTGCCGTTTAAGGGAGGAGACCTCTAATGGATCCGAGCGTCTACATCCCCGCCTATCTGGAGCGCACCTATCTGGCATCACACCCCGAACTCACCGATGCAGCACGCGAGCTTGTCCATAACGACATCAGCGCAAACCCTCAAAAGTATGCGCAGACCGAGCATGCCCAGGCGCTGCTGTCCTATGCCGGCGTTCATCGTCATTTGCTTGACGAACTTCGCCGCATCGAGGACATGGGCAGCGACGAGGAGTTTGAGCAGACGCGCAACCGCCTGTTCGACGACATGCGCGATGAGCTGCTCAAGATCGTCCGCGTCGATGCGCATGTCCTCGATGCCCAGTTGCTCGCCATCATCCTGGCGGACACGCCCGTCGATGCCTGCCTGGGCGACTTGATGAAGCTCGAGGCGAGTACGGCCGACTACCTGCAACAGAGCGTGCCCGGGTTTGATATGGAGGCCCCACACTACTGGGCCAACAAGGTGCTGGCAGACGGCGTGACGGCGGCCGATCTCACCGTAAGCGAGCCGGCTCTGATCGGCTGGCTCCACACGCTCGAGGCCATCTCGCAGCTGTGCATGGCGAGCGCTCGTTACCGTGCTGCCGCCAACTATTCTCGCCGTGTTCTTAAGGCGGAAGGCTATCCCACCCGAGCTGCAGGCACCGTGCTACTCGCCCTCGCTCGCCTAGAAGACCAGGACGGTTTTTTTGCCCTGGCACATCAGCTCGAGGAACAGATGGGGGCAGACGCGCTCGAAAACTCTCCTTGGTACCTGCTCGCCCGCACGATCCTGCTGTTCAAAACAAACAAGATGCGCCCGGCGACGCGCGCGCTGCGTGAGTTCGCCAACCGTTGCGAGGGCGGTGCGTTCTTCTTGCTGAACCCCATGTACCAGACGCCGTATCTTCCCTGCCGACCCGAGCCGCGCGACCCCTGGGACCTCTCGCACCAGGCGGTTTGGGAAGCCGACGGCATTATCTCGGACACCCCCGACTTTGCCCCCTGGGCCAACGCCTGCGAAGACGTATCGCAGCTTGCCCAGGAATTTGCGCGCCGCTACGGATTTTAGTGACGCACTCGACCCGACCATGTCGTTTACGTTAGGAACGATTTCATGAACCTCCGCTCATCTCTTGCCTGCACCTCGAGCGATATCGCCCGCTGGGGACTGCGCTCCGTCCTCAAGCGCCAGGGCGGCGTACTCCCCGGCCGCATCGCCATGAAAATCGACCCTGAGCTGCTAAGCGACCTCGCGAGCCTGGTCGACCGCAGCGTGGTGATCACCGGCACCAACGGCAAGACCACCACCTCCAACCTCATCGCCGACGCCGTTGCTGCCAGTGGTGCTAGCGTGGTGTGCAACCGTGCCGGCAACAATATGGAGCCTGGTGTGGTGGGTGCTCTGCTCGAGGCCCGCGGCGGCCTTAAGCACACCAGCAGCGGCAAGCGCGTGGGCGTTTTTGAGTGCGACGAGCTCTACACCGTACGCGTTCTGCCCAAGCTCAAGCCGACGTACTTTGTGCTGCTCAACCTGTTTCGCGACCAGCTAGACCGCTACGGCGAGATCGACCATACCCAAGACGTCATCGCCCATGCGCTGGAGCTTTCGCCGGCAACGACGCTCATCTACAACGCAGACGACCCGCTGTGTGCCGCGATCGCCGCGCGCGTTCCCAATGCAAGCATCGCCTTTGGCATCGACGGCGCCACCGACACCGAATCCGACCGCATTAGCGACTCGCGTTTTTGCTCACAGTGCAACGCGCCGTTGGAGTACGACTATGTGCAGTACGGACAGCTTGGCGCATACCATTGTCCCTCGTGCGGCTGGGCCCGCCCCGGGCTTGTCCGTCGCGTGACGGGCGTGGAGCTCGGCTGTGACGGCTACAGCTTTGACTTGAACTTTGGACCCGATATCGACGCACCCGCAACGCACATCGCCACGCGCTACAACGGCCTGTACATGGTCTACAACGTAGCCGCAGCCTTCTTCGCCGCCCACGAGCTGGGCATGGACGCGGCGCATCTGCAGCCCACGCTCGATGCCTACATCCCCGCCGGCGGGCGTATGGGCCGCTGGGAGATCGCCGGCCGTACCGTCGAGGCAAACCTGGCCAAAAATCCCGTGGGCTTCGATCGACAAATCCAGTCCATCAAGACGGCAGGCGGCAGACTCTGCGCTTTCTTCCTCAACGACAACGATGCCGACGGCCACGATGTATCGTGGATCTACGACGTCGACTTTGAGCGCATCGCCGACACAACGGGACTTGTCGCCTTTGCCGGCGGCACGCGCGCGCACGACATGCAGGTGCGCCTCAAGTACGCCGACATCGATGCCACGATTATCTCGAATATCGAGCAGGCGATCGGCGCCGTGGCAGACGAGGAGGCTGGCGACACTTTCTATGCCGTCGCCAACTACACGGCCTTTCCGCCGCTGGTCAAGGAGCTCGATGGGCTCAAAGACACCGATGCGGCTACGGTTGCCGCCCACGCCGCAACGTGCGCCGATGGCAGCGTCGTCCCCGTCGGCGTCGCGCCGGTCGAGCTTTCACGCCCCCTGCGCATCGTCTATCTGTATCCCGACGCCCTCAACCTCTACGGCGACGGCGGCAATGTCATCGCCCTCGAGCGCCGCTGCACCTGGCGTGGCATCCCCGTTCGCGTGGACGAGGTTCGCATGGGCGAGGTGCTCGATCTCGCCGACGCCGACATCGTCATGATGGGCGGCGGCTCCGATCGCGACCAGCTGGCCGTGGCGCACGAGCTTCTCGCTCAAAAAGACAAGGTCGCGGCCTATGTTGAGGACGGCGGCTCGCTGCTTGCTATCTGCGGCAGCTATCAGCTGCTCGGCCGTTCGTACTATATGGGCGAGAATCGCGTCGAGGGCCTGGGCGTCATTGCCGCCGAAACCGTGCGCGGCTCCGACCGCCTGATCGGCAACGTCGCCGTCAAGACCGACCTGGCACCTGAGCCCTTTGTGGGATTCGAGAACCACGGCGGCCGCACCCTGCTCGATACAGAGGCCACGCCACTCGGAACGTCCGTCGTTGCGGGCACCGGCAACAACGGCGACGATGGCTTTGAGGGCATCATCTACAAGGGCGTCATCGGCACGTACCTGCACGGACCAGCGCTACCCAAGAACCCCGAGCTCGCCGACTGGCTCATTACCCACGCCCTCGAGCGCCGCAGCGATGCGCAGGCCACAGCCCTGCTGCCGCTCAAGCCCCTCGACGACACCTACGAGCGCGCCGCCCACGACGCCGCCATGAAGCTCCTCCCCTAACGCCCCGCCACTACAAAGGGACAGGCACCTTTGTGGTGGTTTTCCAGTTTGCCAACGATATACGCGCCGGCAAAAAAGTCTGCTATACTCTTTCCCGCTGTCCCCATCGTCTAGCGGCCAAGGACGCCACCCTTTCAAGGTGGATATCGCGGGTTCGAATCCCGCTGGGGGCACCATTTGAAATCTGAAGCCCGTTACCAATTCGGTGACGGGCTTTTTTCTTCCCCAACGCCGGGATTCGAACCCGACAGGGTGCGAATCCCGGCAAATCGGCGACAAAGCGGGCTCCGAAGCGTCCTTCTCAAACAAAAAGCCGGGGCCCGTGCGATGCGGACCCCGGCTCAATACCGTGACGATATGTCAGTTACATTCTACACGTAGAACAGGATGTCGTCGTAGGTCGGGACCGGCCAGTAGTCGGCGGCCACGATCTCCTCCATGGCATCCACGGCGGCGCGCAGCGTATCCATAGCGGGAACGACCTCGTGTGCATACACGTTGGCCTGCTCCTGACCATCGAGGGCCTCGGCCTTCTGATGCACGGCGTCGAGCGCCTTGATGGAGTCGTTGATGGCGGTGATACCGTTGCAGAGCTTGTTGAGCGTGTTCTGCTCGCACTGCATGGCGGCCTCAGCACCGGCGGCACGAATAGTCTCAAGGCCCTTCGCGACCTTGGTGGCATAGGCGGTAATGACCGGGCGATAGGTACGACGCGCCTCGCGAACCATCGTGGTAGCCTCGATGTTCATGAGCTTGTTGTACTTCTCGAGCTTGCAGTCGTAGCGGCACTGGGCCTCGGCCTTGGTCAGGACGCCCGTCTCCTCAAAGAGCGCGATAGCCTTATCGGAAACAAAGGCGGGCAGGGCGTCGGCCGTGGTCTTGTTGTTGGCAAGGCCGCGCTTCTCGGCCTCGATGGGCCACTCGTCGGAGTAACCGTCGCCGGAGAACAGGATGCGCTGGTGATCGGTCAGCACCTTCTTGCAGTACTCGAGCGCGGCGTCCTGGAACTTATCCTCGGGCGTACCCTCGAGTGCGTCGGCGAAAGACTTGAGCGATTTGGCCACGGCGGCATCGAGCACCAGGTTGGAGTCGGAGACGTTCTGCTCGGAGCCGCAGGCACGGAACTCGAACTTGTTGCCGGTGAAGGCAAACGGGGAGGTGCGGTTGCGGTCGGTGTTGTCCTGCATCAGCTTGGGCAGGGTATCGGCGCCCAGGTCGAGCACGCCGCGCGTGGCATGGACGGAAGCCTTGCCATCGATGATCTTCTCGACGACCTCGGTAAGCTGGTCGCCCAGGAAGATGGACATAATCGCCGGAGGAGCCTCGTTGGCGCCCAGACGATGATCGTTGCCGGCCGAGGCAACGGAGGCACGCAGGAGCTCCTGATAGTTATCGACGGCCTCGATCACCGCGGTGAGGAAGACGATGAACTGCAGGTTGTCGAGCGGGGTGTCGCCCGGGTCGAGCAGGTTCTCGGACTCGGTACCAAGCGACCAGTTGTTGTGCTTGCCCGAACCGTTGATGCCCTCGAAGGGCTTCTCGTGCAGCAGGCAGACCAAGTCGTGGCGGGAGGCGATGAGCTTCATCTTCTCCATCATGACCAGGTTCTGGTCGATGGCCTCGTTGACCTCGCCATAGACAGGGGCGAGCTCATGCTGGCAGGGAGCGACCTCGTTGTGCTTGGTCTTGGCGGGAATGCCAAGCGCCCACAGTTCATCGTCCAGGTCCTTCATATAGGCCGAGACGGTGGGGCGGATAGCGCCAAAGTAGTGCTCCTCGAGCTCCTGGCCCTTGCAGGGAGCAGCGCCAAAGAGGGTGCGGCCGGTGATGACCAGGTCTCTGCGCTTGCGGTAGGCGTCCTTCTTGATCAGGAAGTACTCCTGCTCATCGCCCACGGAAGGAACGACCTTCTTGGGGGTCTTACCAAACAGCGCCAAAACGCGCTTGGACTCACGCGAGAGCGCGGTCATGGAGCGCAGCAGCGGGGTCTTCTTGTCCAGGGCCTCGCCCGTGTAGGAGCAGAAAGCCGTGGGGATGCACAGGACATCGTCCTTAATGAAGGCGGGGCTGGTAGGATCCCAAGCGGTGTAGCCACGGGCCTCGAAGGTGGCACGCAGGCCGCCGTTGGGGAAGCTGGAGGCATCCGGCTCGCCCTGGATGAGGTTCTTGCCCGTAAACTTGGTAATGGCGGTGCCGTCGTGGTTGGGCTCGAGGAAGCTGTCGTGCTTCTCGGAAGTAATGCCCGAAAGCGGCTGGAACCAGTGCGCGTAGTGCGTCGCGCCCTTGGAGATGGCCCAGACCTTCATGGCGTGGGCAACGGCGTTGGCCACATCCAGATCGAGCGGCTCACCGTCCTCGAGGGTTGCAGCAAGGCGCTTCCAAATGTCCTTGGGGAGGTAGTCCTTCATGACTTCCTCAGAGAACACCATGGTCCCGAAGCGGTCAGTAAGATCGGCCATACGGAACTCCCTTCGTATCGGCACCGCGTGAGAAGCGGTGTTGATTACTAACGAACGAGTCATAGCTTAGACTCGCCGTGTTTCCGCGACATTACCGTTATGTTGCTGTCGCGAAACCAATCAATGAGGTTACCGCATCACAGCGGCGCTGCCGCCCTTAATGGCCAATCAACTGTATAAATTGCAGACCTCTCCCCATAGTTTAAGGGTAGTCAATTTGGGATGGGGCTCTATTAACTGGTATTTCGCATCAAATACCATTCAATATAGCCCCGTCTTAGATTGACTACACTGTTATAGGAAATGCCGATAGCAAAGCATTTTCGATTGGTATCCCCAAATAGCGAGTGAAACTCCACCGTGACATAGTGGTGCTGTAGAATCCTTACAACACATCACACTATTAAGTATCTAAAGGAGCACGATATGCGCGTCGACGAGGTTTTTAAGCAGGCAGCATCCCAGGGCACCGCACCCGTTTCGTTTGAGATGTTCCCGCCCAAGGGCGAGCTTACCCTCGACACGGCTCGCGAGGTGGCAGGCAATCTGTGCAAGCTTTCGCCGAGCTTTGTCTCGGTCACCTGCTCGGCCGGCGGCTCGGGCAACGGTGCCACCACCGCCCCCATCGCGCATATGATTACGAGCGAATTCGATACACCCTCGGTGGCACACCTTACCTGTGTGGGCCGCTCGCACGCCGATATCGCCGCCAAGATTGACGAGTATCGCACCGCCGGCGTTGAAAACATCCTGGCCCTGCGTGGTGATCTTCCCGCTGGCGCGACCGAGGACGACAAGCCCGCCTCGGACTACGCCTACGCCCGCGACCTCATCCCCGAGCTCGTCGACGCCGGCTTTTGCGTGGGTGCCGCAGCCTATCCCGAAGGCCACATTGCCTGCGAGGATCTCAACCTCTCGGTCGAGCACCTCAAGCAAAAGCAAGACGCCGGCGCGAGCTTCTTTGTGACACAGCTCTTCTTTGATAACGAGTGCTTCTATCGCTTCCGCGAGCTTGCCGACAAGGCCGGCATCACCGTGCCCATTACCGCGGGTATCATGCCGTTTATGGGCAAGTCGCAGATCAGCCGCATGGTCTTTATGTGTGGTGCGTCGCTGTCCTCCCCCGTCATCAAGATTCTCGCCAAGTACGAGAACGACCCCGAGAGCCTGCAGGCAGCCGGTGTAGATTATGCTGCTCGTCAGCTTTGCGACCTTAAGGAGCACGGTGCCGACGGTCTGCACCTGTACACTATGAACCGTCCTGCAATCGCCGCGACCATTATGGAGCGCCTGGGGTAATGGAAAAACCGCACGTCGATACAACCGTTGTTGAAGTGCCGGCCGACCTTGCGTCGCCGGCGCTTTACCGTATCGATGCTGCCCACCACCCTCGTGTCGACCGTGCCGAGATGCTGCGGTATCTGGGCTACGGCGGCCAGCAGATTGAGCCCGAACTGTCACGACGAATTGAGCTTGTGGTCGAACGCCTAGAGCTGGATATCGAGCCCCGAGGCGTGCGACGCGTGTTTGCCGTCGATGCCACGGGCGTGGACGAGCAGGGAGAGCCCTGCATCCGCTTGGTTGGCACCAATGTTGAGCTGCGGGGTCGTGATATCTATCGCCACCTCAAAGACGCCCGCTTTGCCGCACTCATGGCATGCACCCTCGGCATGGACGCCGAACGCCGTCTGCGCACCACGGGAGCTCAGCAGCCCCTAGAGGGAGCCGTGCTCGACGCCGCATGCTCCGCCTACGTGGAGGCCGCCGTCGAGCAGATGGACCAGCAAGTCAAGGCTGCGGCCGCCGCACACGGGCTCGCCGGCAACTGGCGCTTCAGTCCCGGCTATGGCGACTGCCCGCTCTCTGCCCAGCGCTCGATCGTGGATGCACTCAACGCCACGCGCCTCATTGGACTTACCGTCACCCCCACCAGCCTGCTCATGCCCACCAAGAGCGTGACCGCGGTGATCGGTCTGTTCGACGGCGAAGTCCACGACGCCCAGAGCCGCCCCACCTGCAATATCTGCCGCATGCGCGAGCACTGTCGCTTCCGCGCCGCCCACACCACCTGCTATTCCAGCCATTAGGAGCCCTCGATGTTTACTCCGCTTATCACTCATGATTCTGACGGCACTGCATTGGCGGCACCTGTTGATGCCGCACGTCGCAACGGTGCCACGTACAAGACGCGCACGATCGACGATCTGCGCATTAAGGACGATCGCCTGCGTGCGGCCATCGATGGCACGGGACACCTGCTGTTCGACGGCGGCATGGGCACCATGTTGCAGGCCGCTGGCATGAAGGCGGGCGCCCTGCCCGAGCTGCTCAACTTTGAGGAACCCCAGGTTATCACCGATATCCAACGTCAATATGTCGAGGCTGGCTGTGACGTGATCACCGCCAACACCTTTGGCGCCAACGCCCACAAGCTCGACGGTGCTGCCACCGTGGCAGACGTCTTTGCCGCGGCCGTCACCTGCGCCCGCGAGGCCGGCGCCCGCTACGTCGCCGGCGATATCGGCCCCATCGGCGCGCTGCTTCGCCCCCTGGGTACTCTGAGCTTCGACGAGGCCTACGACCTCTTTGCCGAGGAAGTGCGCGCCGGCGTCGCCGCGGGTGTGGACCTCTTTATTATCGAGACCATGACCGACCTGGCCGAGATCAAGGCGGCTGTCTTCGCCTGCCGCGAGAACTCCGACCTGCCCGTCTTTGCCACCATGACCTTTGAGGAAGACGGCCGTACCTTCCTAGGAACGAGCCCCGAGGTCGCCGCCATCACGCTCGACGCCATCGGTGCCGACGTTTTGGGCATCAACTGCAGCCAAGGACCGGCCGAGCTCCGAGGACTCGCCGCACGTATGCTCACCGTTACCGACAAGCCCGTTATGGTGCAGGCTAATGCAGGACTCCCCCATGTAGACGACGACGGCAACACCGTCTTTGATATCCAAGCCCCCGAATACGCCGAGGCCGTCGCCGGCATGATCGCCGACGGTGTGAGCGTCGTGGGCGGTTGCTGCGGCACCACGCCGGCGCACATGGCGGCCTTGCGCACGCTTATCGACAACCACACGCCCAGCCCGCGCCGCCGCAAGCCCAGCATGTCGGTCACGAGCGCCCAAACGGTCGTGGACCTTCCCTGCGACGGCCACAAGATCGCCGTCATCGGCGAGCGCATCAACCCCACCGGCAAAAAGCGCCTGCAGCAGGCCCTGCGCGACGGCGACCTGGACTACGTCGTGAGCCAGGGCATCAGCCAGCAGGAACAGGGCGCCGACATCCTGGACGTCAACGTCGGCCTGCCCGAGATCGACGAGGTCAAGATCATCCAACAGGCCACCGAGCAGCTCCAGGGCTCCACGCTGCTGCCGCTGCAGATCGACTCCACCGATCCCGCCGCTGTCGAGGCCGCCGTGCGCCGCTACGCCGGCAAGCCCATCATCAACTCGGTCAATGGCAAGCAGCAGATCATGGATGAGATCTTTCCGCTGGTCGCCCACTACGGCACCAACGTTGTCGGCCTTACGCTCGACGAAGGCGGCATCCCCGATACCGCCGAGGCCCGCTTCGCCATCGCCGAGCACATCGTGGCCGAGGCTGCCCGTTACGGCATCGGACCGGACCGCATCCTCATCGACTGCCTGGTCATGACCGCCTCGACCAACCAGCGCCAGGCCGAGCAGATCCTGCGCGCCATGTCCCTGTGCAAGGAGCGCCTGGGCGTCAAATGCGCGCTCGGCGTGTCGAACATCAGCTTTGGCCTGCCTGCCCGCCCGCTGCTGGGCTCGGTCTTTTTGGCCGCCGCCTTTGGCGCGGGCCTGGACGCCCCCATCATGAACCCGGGCTCCAAGCGCTTTATGGATACCGTCTACAGCTATCGCGTGCTGAGCGTTGAGGACGAGGGCTCGACCGGATACATCGAGCGCTACGCCGGCTGGACCGATCCGTACAAGATCGCCGCGAATCCGGCGGCGGCTCAGGCGGTATCGACCGACGCCGCGCCCGCTGCTGGCACCACCGGCACCGACGGCAACGACGACCCGATTCGTCGCATGGTCGTCTCGGGCCGCAAGGGCGAAATCGCGGCCGAGACCGAGCGTCTGCTGGCAGACCATGACGCCATGGACCTCATCAACAATCACTTTATCCCCGCCCTCGATGAGGTCGGAGTCCTCTTTGACCAGGGCAAGTTCTTCTTGCCGCAGCTTATGGCCTCGGCCGAGGCCGCGCGCGTGGGTTTTGACACCATCAAGCGCCTGATGCCCGCCGGCGAGATTGCCGACAAGGGCAAGATCTGCGTGGCCACCGTTAAAGGCGATATCCACGACATCGGTAAGAACATCGTCAAGATGCTGCTCGATAACTACGGCTATACCGTCTTTGACCTAGGCCGCGACGTCGACCCGCAAGAGGTGCTCAAGACCGTACGGGAGCGCGACATTAAGCTCGTCGGCCTCTCGGCGCTTATGACCACCACGGTCGTCGCTATGGAGGAGACCATCAAGTTGCTCCATGCCGAGGTTCCGGGCGTCAAGATCATCGTAGGTGGCGCCGTGCTCACCCCCGAATACGCCAAGCAGATCGGCGCGGACTACTACGCCAAGGATGCCGCCGAAAGCGCGCGCATCGCCGAAGAGGTCTTTGGGCAGTAACACAACGGAAACAACCGAGCACCAAAACGTGCCGCACGCGCCACTTGGCACGTGCGGCACGTTAAAATAGATAAGACTATGCTCGTTTTGGCAGATAGGAGCGCAAGGATGGCGATCACGCCCGCAGAAATCGCGGAAACCCGCGGCATGGTTGAGGAGCAGAACCTCGACATCAGAACCATCACCATGGGTGTTTCGCTCATGGGTTGCGGTGACGAGAACCTCGACCGCATGTGCACGAAGATCTACGACCACGTGACGCACACGGCTGAGCACCTGGTCGAGACCGCCGAGAACCTCGAGCGCGAGTACGGTATCCCCATCGTCAACAAGCGCGTTTCCGTCACCCCGGTGGCGCAGATCGCCGCGTGCTGCAAGGATGAGGACCTCACCCCCATCGCGCATGCCCTCGATCGCGCGGCCGAGACGCTCGGCATCGATTACCTGGGTGGCTTCTCCGCACTCGTCCAGAAGGGCATTGGCGACGCCGACCGCCGCGTCATCCAGTCCATCCCCCAGGCGCTCGCTACCACGAGCCGCGTCTGCTCCAGCGTCAACGTCGCCAGCCTGCGCGCCGGTATCAACATGGATGCCGTGCTCATGGCCGCCCAGACCATCATCGATGCCGCCAAGCTCACGGCCGACCAGGATTCCGTTGGCGCCTCCAAGTTTGTCTGCTTTGCCAACATGGTCGAGGACTCCCCGTTTATGGCGGGCGCCGTCCACGGCGGTGGCGAGGCCGACGCCGTCATCAACGTTGGCGTCTCGGGCCCCGGCGTTATGGCTGCTGCCTTGGAGACGCTCCCCGACTCCGCCTCGATGATGGAGGTTGCCGAGAAAATCAAGCAGACCGCCTTTAAGATCACCCGCGCCGGCGAGCTCATGAGCCGTGAGGCAGCCCGCCGTCTGGGTGTCGAGAAAGGCATTGTCGACCTGTCACTGGCTCCCACGCCTGCCATCGGCGACTCCGTTGCCCGCATCCTCGAGATCATCGGCGTGGGCATCTGCGGTGGCCCCGGCACGACCTGCGCGCTCGCCATGCTCAACGATGCCGTCAAGAAGGGCGGCGTCATGGCCAGCTCCAGCGTGGGCGGTCTCTCCGGCGCCTTTATCCCCGTGTCCGAGGACGCCGGCATGATCGCCGCCGTCGAAGCCGGCGCGCTTTCGCTCGAGAAGCTTGAGGCCATGACCTGTGTGTGCTCCGTCGGCCTGGACATGATCGCCATCCCCGGCGACACCCCGGTCGAGACCATCGCCGGCATCATCGCCGACGAGATGGCCATCGGCGTCATCAACAACAAGACCACGGCCGTCCGCGTGATTCCCGCCATTGGCAAGGGCGTGGGCGACTGCGTCGAGTACGGCGGCCTGTTCGGCCGTGCGCCCATCATGCCGGTGAACCCCAACGCCGGCACCGTGCTTGCCCACCGTGGCGGACGCTTCCCGGCACCGCTGAACTCGCTCAAGAACTAGCTGAGGGGTTCGGGCGAGGAGCCCCGGGGAGGGCAAATATATAAGGTCGCCTGCTCGGACAGTCCTGACTCGCACGGAGAGCACATTAAGTGCTCTCCGGCTCGTGCGGAACTCGCGATCGACCTTATATATTTGCCCTCCCCGGGGCTCCCGCACAACGGGACCTCAGTTGGGTTCTATCCCGTATGGCAGTCGCTTCGCTCCTGCCCGCCTTGGTTGTGAGGGCGGTTTGGCGTTGGAACGGTTCTTTCTGATATATGCTGGTTGCGGCTCTTCTTTTGGGAGGAGTCGCTTTTTTGTTGCTAGGAGGTTGGCCCGTGGTTGATGGGGAGAATCGTTCTGAGCTGCTTGCTGCGGATTGGAATGGCGAATGGATGCGCCTGCAAGCTGGTCGGCGACGGGCTGATGATTCTTTTGAGTGGGATAAAAGGGCTCGGCATTTTCGGCCGTTGGAGACTGCCCCTTATGCTCGGGATTTTATAAAGCTGTTGGCGTTGAAGCCTGGTGAGTCGGTGCTTGATATGGGGTGTGGGGCTGGGTCGATTGCTATTCCGCTTGCTCAGGCTGGGCATTCCGTGATTGCTGCCGACTTCTCTCCTGCCATGTTGGGCACGCTTGATGCCGGCATTGAGTATTACGGGCTCGAAGATCTTATTACGCCGCTTGAGCTTGCTTGGGATGATGACTGGTATTTGGTTGGACCGATCGCAAAAGCGGTAGATGTTGCCTTTGCCAGTCGGTCGGTTACGACGACCAACCTAAAAGGCGCGCTTGCCAAGCTTGATCGTACGGCTCGTCGGCGTTGTGCTGCCACGATGGTCGCCAACTCCAGCCCGCGCTATGATCTGCACCTGATGAACGCCATTGGCGCCTCGGTTACCTGCAGTAATGGCTTTGTGTACGCCTTCAACATCCTCATTCAGATGGGTGCGTTGCCGCAGGTTACATACTTTGAATCGCCTCGTCGCGATACCTTCGATAACCTTGAAGCGGGCGTAGCAGATTTTTCCCGCATGCTCGAGCATGGCAACGAGGATAAGGTCGGCCGTCTGCGCGACTACATCGCTCAACACATGATTGAGAACCCCCATGCCGGTGAGCCGGGCCCCAAGGGCGTGCCGCAGGGGCGCTATATGCTCGACCATATCCGTAAGGTTCGTTGGGCGTTTATTGCATGGGAGCCGGTCTCTGCGCCCAGCTCATAGCCTGTTCGCAGCCCGCACCGCCCACTCACTCGGCATCCGCATTCTTTTTGAACTGGGCAAACGCGCTCCACACCACGCCGTTCCTGCGCTATCGTGGGACAGCTCACGTAGATTAAGGCCCCGTCGCGGGGCGCCCCATACATAGAAAGCGAGAACCCATGGCACTGACAGGAGCCCAGGTCAAGCAGCTTCGCAGCATGGCCCATCACCTCAACCCCGCCATCATCATCGGCAAGTCCGATGTCAACGAGGGCACCGTCGAGCAGACGGTCGCCTACCTGGAGAAGCACGAGCTCGTTAAGTGCTCCGTGCTCGATGGCTCCAGCCTTTCCGCCCGCGAAGCCGCCGAAGAGCTCGCTGAGCGCTGCCACGCCGAGGTCGTTCAGGTTATCGGCCGCAAGTTCTCGCTGTATCGCGAGTCCTCGCGCAAGGACATCGAGAAGATCAAGCTCGTCTAAGAGCCAATGATCCGGCGAGCCAACACATAGCAAGCTTACGGGTGCCCAAGTACTTCGGGTGCCCGTTTTTTATCGCTCGACCAGCACGCGATTGAGCCGCCCCTCCACCAAGCGCTCGTATAGGCGCCGCGTCTCGGGCTCGGGCACGCCATTGACCTGCTCCCTCAGGTGGTGCATATGCCCGCTGTACAGCTCGACGATATCGCGCCGCCGCCCCGCCGCACTGTAGACGCGCATGGCGCAGCGCACCATATCCTCACGCGCCGTTTCCTGCCGAAGCCCCGACTCCGCCAGCCAAATCGCCGACTGCAGATCGTTTTCTTCTAGAGCGGCATTTGCTCCCTTAATCATGCAATCGATGTACTTTGACTGCATAATGCGCCGCATGCGCAAAAAGTAGGTGGGATTACAGCCATTGGGAACATACAACGGTCCGGCATAAAGCTGCTCAATCTTAAGGCACAACTCGACCAGATGGGGCCCGCGCGCACCCGTGCGATTTCCCAAAACCTCGCGGCTTATCTGGTCAAACAGCCGTACATCGGTCTTGACGTAGTCGCCGTTGAGCCCAATGCATTCATTTTGGATGAGCACGCATGACTTGCCATCCGGCGTCGGCCCCAAAGCCGACCGCAAGCGCGATATCGTCGAGTACAGGTTGTTGCGGGCGCTATTGAACTCGGCATGGGGCCACAGCTCCATGGCCAGCGTCTCACGATCGACGAGCGCATCCATGCCCAGCGCAAGCCGCTCGGCAAGCGTCGCCGCCTTCTTGCGGCGCCACATTTTGTCCGTGATGGGAAACCCGTCGCGCTCGGCGCGAAACGCACCAAACATGCGAATCTCGATATGGTCGATGGTATCAACGGCTTCAACCTCGCCGGCCTGGAATAGGCGCTCGCCCTCCCCTTCCAAATCGTCGCGCAGCGAGTACCGCGACAGCTCGCGCACGGGAAGCTTCTTGCGTATCCTGGCCGCCGGCTCGCCCAGACAATGCATGGCAAGGCGCGCAAAGAGCCGATACGATGGCTCTAGAATCCCCGCACGATTCATGGACATCCAGGCCGCAAGATCGCTGTCTCGGCCCGCACAGGCCAAATGCAGCGCCACCATCCAGGCTTCTGCGCCACCAACCTGCGTCTGGCTTATATCGAGCAGCTCCGCTTCCTCGCGTACCGAAACCATCGAGGTGTTACGCAGATATGCCGCGCGCTCCAGCAGCAATGCGTTATCGCGCATGTACCCAATCGACTCCTCGGCAAGTTTGAGCACTTGGACCGCACGGAACTTTGCATTAACCGGCCGTCCCTCTGCCAGCGACTGCCAGCCTTCTAGCAACAGGCCAAACAGCTGAATCTGGTTGTCGCGCATGCGCACAGCAAAACGATCGAGCTCGTTGAACGCCGCGTCGTCGGTTACCGGCAAGCCGGAAAGGAGCCGCCGTGCCGCCAACACCATGCGCACCCAGATAGCCATCGCCTTAAGCCCGCGTACGTCGAGCGCCTCCCGCACCACCGTCATCTCGTCGTCGCGCTCGTCGGTTCCCGCAAACGACCCGTCAAAGAGCTCCACCAGCATACTATCGGCCCGTATAACAATCCCCGCGAGGTCGAGCTCGCAGTCGTAGGCCTTGCTCGTTTTGAGCTGCTGTAGAACGCCGCCGTCATCTCCCCGCTCGGTCAGGCACCGCTTGACCTCGATATGCGCAGACAATATATCGAGTGCGGTATGGGATGTCTCGATTTCTGGCACGGCCAGGTTCGTAGGAAGCCCAAGCCCGTTGTCCCCATAGCAAACAGCCGTCAGCGTCTGGGCCACCCTCCATGAAACAGGGTCTATTTCGCAGGCCGCCCGTTCGCCCCCGCGCTCGATGACCGATGCCATATAGCGAGCGAGCTTTGTATTGGACACGCTGACCGCTGCCAGATATACGCCAAGCGCTTCGGCAGGCGTTGGCTCTGGAGCCGGATCGTCGGCATCGATCGTGCCCAGCGCCGCTCGGCAGATATCGGCCCCGTGCCCCGTCAGAGCCAGATCGACCCCATACTGCCCAGCAAGTTCAAGGACCGCTTCACGGTCCAAAAAGGCGTCCGCCAGGCCCATCGCCGCATCGCATCGGCCCGCCTTAAGCAAAATCCGGGCCGCCCTCGGAACAAGTTCGGGGCGAACCTCGGCCACCAACTTACGCAAACGCAAGCGTCCGTTATCCTCCGTGCCCAGACACGTAAAACTCCGCTCGGCGGGATCCAAGCCAAAGATCGGGTAGTCGCGCACAAAGTAGGACTGGTCGACCATCGACAACCTCACCCCACAAGCCTCGAGTTCTGCGATATTGCCCTCGCCCATCAAAACCATGAGACATGCCACGCAAAACAGCGCATTATTGTCGAGCGAAGCCAGATCGACAAGTGCCGCGCCATATACGTTGACAATCTCGTTTTCGAGCAGACCGGCTACGTCGCCTTGGCCATACAGACCCGTCTGCAATGCCGAAACGAGCTCGGGCACGCCCTGCGTGAGCTGATAAAAGTCGAGCGATGTGCTGATCGAAAACGCCGATGCCCACGCCGAATACTCATAGGCATGCACCTTGAGCATCTGCGCATTGATCTTAACCGAATCGCCCAGCCCATGAATCAGCTGACGATTTGAAGGACGACAGGAGATAAAGACCCCTATCCCCATAGCGCGCAGGCCGCGAATCCTGTCGATGAGGTCTTCGGTATCGTGCTGATCGAGGTTTGGCACATTATCAATCGCGATAAGGGAGTGCGGTTTGTCTTTGAGTTCTTCGGTAACCACCTCGAGCTGCATAAACACCTCGCGCCCAATGGCGCGATCGGCCTCGATAATCCGCACGGGGCCTCGCGTTGGGTCGCATTTAACCTCATGGGTGTACTGCAGCAGCACCGAGGTCTTCCCAAACCCGTCGGGCGCATAAAGAACCACGATGCCGGCCTTTCGGCCCTTGGCGATAAGCTCATTCATCAAGCGTTCGCGTCGCACCATATAGCCTCCGCCCAGCGGCATCAGCTCGAGGTCGTCTATACCGCTCAAATCGTTTACCATGCCCGCTCCTCAAGTCGACCGTATGGACACTGTAGCCGCAAGACCATACAAGCCGCGCTATGAATAGAGCGACCTTGTGTTTTAGGTTGTCTTTTGGTACGCAAGCGGCAAGTTTTTGTACAGCGAGGGCCGATTGTTATTAATCCCCGACTAATCGGTCTTTAAGCAGGTAAATGAGCTTGTCAGCTTGTCCCATCTAAGCGTCAGTGTAACGCAGATGAACAAGGTTCAGCCATGTCATTCAACTCGCCTAGCACCCGCTACCGTCTACGACCTTCTAGTGGCATTTTTGCATAGAATCTGATATGGAATGAATCAAGCTGTTGGACATCCGGTATTCGTCAAGCTTACGGCAAGTTTTTGGTCAAGTGGGCAAAAAGGGATAGCAAAAAGGCCCCCGCAAAGCGAGGGCCTTTTGAAAAGCTATGTAAGATCGCTTGGTCGCGTTACTCGCAGAGCGAAAGAGCGGCCTCGTCAGCAACGACGACGCAGTTGGTGTGCAGCTGCAGGATCGAAGCCGGGCACTTGGGCGTAACCGGGCCATAGCACATATCGTGCACAGCCTGAGCCTTGGCCTCGCCGTTGGCGACAACCAGGATCATGCGGGCATACATGATGGTCTGGGTGCCCATGGTGTAAGCCTGACGGGGCACATCATCGATGCTGTCGAACAGGCGGCTGTTGGCCTGAATGGTGCTCTCGGTCAGGTCGACACAGTGCGTACCCTTGGAGAAGTGGTCATCGGGCTCGTTGAAGCCAATGTGACCGTTGTTGCCAATGCCGAGCAGCTGCAGATCCGGATAACCGGCGGCAGCGACGATCTTGTCGTACTCGGAGCAGGCAGCAGCGGCATCGGGGTTGGAGCCATCGGGCACGTGCGTGTTGTTCAGATCGATATTGATGTGATCGAAGAAGTTCTCGCGCATAAAGTAGTGATAGCTCTGGGGATCGTCGTGCGAAAGACCACGATACTCGTCCAGGTTGTAGGTGCTGACTTCGGCGAAGTCGACGTCGCCCTTCTCGTACCAAGCGGCGAGCTGCTTGTAGGCGCCAATCGGGGTGGAGCCGGTGGCAAGACCCAGCACGCAATCGGGCTTGAGGATAACCTGGGCCGAGATGATATTGGCGGCCTTGCGGCTCATATCCTCGTAGTCTTTAGCTTTAATGATTTTCATTACGCGTCCTTTCTCGTACAAGAGAGGCAAGGCTCCCCTTACAAGCACTTGCCCGCGGCCCGCGTCGGCCGCAACCAACGTGTGCGGCCACCAGGGCGAGGTCGCGTAATGTATGTGTCTCGTGTCTAACCGCGTCGAGGCCCCTGCCCGTCCACGGTGACCCAAAGCTGTTTAGCCTCGGACAAATCCCATCTTGCCACGGAGGGCGTCCTCTTTCAAGGGCGCCCTCCGTAAACGTGTTTGAATTGTAGGCTAATGGCCACGTGCACTTGCTAGCGCTCGCGAGCAACGATGAGTTGGTCCATCTCTTCGACATGCACGCCAACGGAGCCCTTGATACTCGAGAACTCAACGGAGTTGCACACCAAGATGGGAACCGTCACATCGTAGCCCTCGGCAGCAATTGCCTCGCGATCGAACTCAATGAGTACATCACCCTTATGGACGATGTCACCCACTTGCGCATGTACGGTAAAGTGCTTGCCCTCGAGCTGAACAGTGTCCAAACCAACGTGGATGAGCACGTCCAAGCCATCGACCGTGTTAAGCGCAACGGCGTGTCCCGTGGGAAAAATGGCCTCGACCTTGGCATCAGCCGGTGCAATCACGCGCGTGCCGGTAGGCTGAATCGCCACGCCCTGGCCCAAAAGGCCGGTGGCAAACGTCTGGTCATTGACCTCGGACAACGGAATGACATCGCCCGAGATGGGAGCATCCAGCGTAAGGACTCGACCACGCATACCAAAAGACCTTAGGACTTTAGTGAACATGCTCCCCCTCGGACATACCAATCAATCAAAATAACTTTAACAGTTTACCACTTGGCAACGGTTTTTGACCATTAGGGAAGTTCGCGCTTGACAACCTCGACGATGTCGTCGACAACGCGCTGGGTCAGCTCGTGCGTCTCGGCCTCGGCCATCACGCGGACCAGCGGCTCGGTACCGCTCGGGCGTACCAGAATGCGGCCGCGGCCGTCAAGCTCCTTCTCGGCAGCAGCAACGGCATCCCAGATGGGCTGACAATCGTCCAAGCCGGCCTTGTTGTCGGAATGCACGTTGACGAGCACCTGCGGGTACTTCTTCATGATGCCGGCAAGATCGGTGAGGGTACGACCGGTGCGCTTGAGCACGGCCAGCAGCTGCAGAGCCGTCACCAGGCCGTCACCGGTGGTGTTGTGCTCCAGGAAGATGATGTGGCCGGACTGTTCGCCGCCGATGACGGCGCCGTCCGCGAGCATGCGCTCCAGAACGTAGCGGTCGCCCACGGCGGTCTGGACCATCTCGAAGCCCTGTTCCTTCATAGCGATGGAGAAGCCCAGGTTGCACATGACGGTCGAAACGATCTCGGAGTTGGCGAGCTTGCCGCGAGCGGCGAGATCAGAACCGCAGATAGCCAGGATGTAGTCACCGTCGATCTCATTGCCCTCGCTGTCCACGAACAGCACACGGTCGGCGTCGCCGTCGTGGGCCAGACCGATGTCAGCATGGGTGCGCAGCACGAGCTCGCGCAGGGGCTCGAGGTGCGTAGAGCCGCACTCAACGTTAATGTCGGTGCCGCAGTAATCGGTGTTGATAGCGTGCACCGTGGCACCCAGGCGCTGCAGCGCGGCGGGCGTAGTCTGGCAAGAAGCACCGTGGCCGCAGTCGACGGCAACGACCAGGCCGTCGAGCCTCAGGCCATCAAGCGTATCGATGGCGTGGTCGACGTATGCCTTGCGAGCGTCCTTCATCTTGATGATGTGGCCCACGCCGGCGCCAGTCGGCAGCGTGTCGGCAGCCATGGCTTCCTCGGACATGACCCAAGCGCTGATCTCTTCCTCGACAGCATCGGGAAGCTTCATGCCCTTGCGGCTAAAGAACTTGATGCCATTGAACTCCGGCGGATTATGCGAAGCAGAGATGACGATGCCGCCATCGAGCTCGTTCTGAACGGTGAGCAGTGCCACGGCAGGCGTGGGGATGACGCCGCAGCAGTGCGGACGGCCGCCCTCGGCCATAATGCCGGCGGTCAGAGCGCTCTCGAGCATGGTGCCCGAAAGGCGCGTGTCACGGCCGATGCAGATGTCCGGACCAAGAAACTTGGTCGCCGCGCGGCCCAGGCGAAACGCGAGGTCGCACGAAAGATCGGCGTTGGCGACGCCACGGACACCATCGGTACCGAAGATGTTCTGGGGCATAGGATTGCTCCTTCCCTAGCAGGCGATATGCAACCGCCCACCCTAGTCGAAAAAGAAAAGCGGGACCCGCCGAGGAATCGGCAGGCCCCGCTTGTACATTGTATCTCGAAAGGAGATAAAACCTTAGCGCTTGGAGAACTGGGGAGCGCGGCGGGCCTTCTTGAGGCCGTACTTCTTGCGCTCGACCACGCGAGCATCGCGCGTAAGGAAACCGGCCTTCTTGAGGTCAGCACGGTAGTCGCCAGCGTTCAGAAGAGCGCGAGCGATGCCCAGGCGCAGAGCGCCGGACTGACCGGAGATGCCGCCGCCATCGCACAGAGCGATAACGTCGAACTGACCGGCGGTGTCGGTCACCTTGAAGGGAGCAAGGGCGTTCTCAACGAGCTGATGACGGCCGAAATACTGCTCGGCGTCACGCTTGTTGATGGTCACCTTGCCGGTGCCGGGGACGAGACGGACGCGGGCGACGGCGTTCTTACGACGGCCGGTACCCTGGTAGACAACGGTGTTCTCAGCCATCTTTAAGCCTCCAGCTCAATCTTCGTGGGGTTCTGGGCAGCGTGCGGATGCTCGGCACCAGCGTAGACCTTAAGCTTGGTCATCTGGGCACGGCCGAGGGTGGTCTTGGGCAGCATGCCGCGAACGGCGCGCTCGATGACCTTCTCCGGGTGCTTCTCCATAGCCTGGCGGAAGCTCTCAGCCTTGAGGCCGCCGTTGTAGCCGCTGTGGCGATAATAGGTCTTCGTGTCGGCCTTGTTACCGGTAAGCTGGACCTTATCGGCGTTGATGACGACAACGAAGTCGCCGCAGTCGCTGTTGGGCGTGAACTGGGGCTTGTTCTTACCGCGCAGGATCATTGCGATCTGGGTGGCAAGACGGCCCAGGACAGCACCATCGGCGTCGACGAGAACCCAGTTGCGCTGGACCTCGCCCTGCTTGGCGTAGTGAGTCGATTTCGAAATCACTTAGACTCCTCCATGTACAGTACGTGTTGTTACAGAGATTCACGGGGCTCTGCAAGTAACCCGTCCATATTACCCCGCTCGTCGCCCGAGTCAACAGGTATTTTGGCTCTGACCAGACTTTCTGCACATGTCGTCCATGGGTCATGACGTCGCGACGCTAGCGCTCGACAAACGCCTCGATATCTCCCAGCAAGCGCTTTGCCTCCTGGCGGCCCTGAATATACAGGTCGAGGAGCTTTGCCGGATCGTGCTCAACGTGGCCGACCTCGACCGGCTTTTGCGGAGCAATGACCAGCGCACGGCCCTCGCGCTCATACTTCCACAGATGCATGCGCTGGATGTTATAGCGGTCGTGGCGCGTCTCGATAGCCTCGAGCAGATAGGGGTAGTCGGCATAGCGGGCTCGTGCGGCGGGCATAAACTCGTAGGGCTTTTTCTCATACGAGCGGTCCTGCGTGACAATGACGACTGCGCGATCGAAGCCCGCCTCCTCCAGCACGTGCTCGATGGGGACCGAATCGGCTACGCCACCGTCGACGTATTTGTGCCCGTCAATCTCAACCGGCGGCGTCACCAGCGGCAGCGACGTCGATGCACGCACGGCGTCGAGGTCGAGCACGGCGCTTTTGACCGGCAGGTACGCGGCGGTTCCAAAGAGCATGTCCGTCGCGACGGCGTACATCTTGATGGGGCTCGCGTCGAACGTCTCGTTGTCAAAGGGATCCAGGCGGTCCTGGACGTCGTTGAAGATAAAGTCGTAGCCGACGATGGAGCCCGTGGACGCAAACGATGCGGCGCCCATGAAGCGGTTGTCGTCGCAGAAAGCCAGGTTAATGCGGTTGGCACGGCCGATCTGGTGCGACTTGTAGTTCACGCCGTTGAGGGCGCCGGCCGATACGCCATATACCGCCGGAATCTCGACGCCGGCCTCCATGAGAACGTCGAGCACGCCCGCGGTGAACTGTCCGCGAAAACTACCGCCCTCCAGGACGAGCGCGACCTTGCCGGCGTTCTTTGCCTTATCCTCTGCAGTCATGTTGACCTCCTGCTGTTTCGTTTTGGCCTTCTTCTACCCAGTTTTGGGATAGAGAGCGCATTGGTTTTGGAGTTGCGGAGGGCGGGGCGGTCAAGTCAACCCCAGAGTATGAGTTGCCGCCGGGAAAGCGCATCCCACCCTGCGTTGCTGCGGCGTTTTCTTTACGCCCGCGCCCTGCGCAGAGTTCGATTCTCCGCGGTACGGGGGATCCGTTGATGCTGGGCTTGACCAGCTGACATTCGACAAACATCGCATCCGTTTTGAGTCGAAAGTTTGCGCGGAGAATCCGCGTATTTGCTTCGCAAATACGCACCGGCTTCGGCCGCCTGCCGGCGTCCTCGCCCGCTCGCTACAAACGCTTCGCGTTTGCTTGACGCTCGCGCCCTGCATAGAGTTCGATTCTCCGCGGTATCTGTAATTAATGAAAAAGCAGGTAGAGACACTTCTCTACCTGCCTGTAACTAGTGGTGGAGGCGCGGAGAATCGAACTCCGGTCCACGAAAGCCCCCTGATTGGCATCTCCAAGCTCAGTCGCTGGTTTAGTCTCGGACGCCTTGCGCACAGCGACACGCTCGCAGCATCCCAACCGGTTCGGTCTTAGCCCGCGCCATACCGATTACGTGCGCGGGAGCATTCCCCTAAAATGACGTCGCGCCGGTGTCGGGGAAATCACCGGGTTGACGCGCCGCTATAAACTAAGCAGCGAGAGCCATAGGCTCAAAAGAAGAGTTGTTGTCAATTCAATTTGACGGTACCCCCGTTTAACGAGGCGAGGAGACCTCGGCTTGCTTCCTCTCTCAGAGCTATCGTGTCGAAACCAGTCGCCCCCGAATGTTGGGAAAGTCTGGATGGTATCGGGCCTGCAAACACCCGATAACCGTCGACTTTTCAAGGAACACGCGGGATGAACCCCGCTCGTGGATAGCTATCTTACCACGTTCTAAAGGCAGACAGCTGCTCTATGCACGAGCTGTGAAGACCCTAATGTGCACCATACTTCGCACTTTTGCCACCGAACGCGTCACGTATATTTTCGCCAAGCAAAATTGACCCGTCGAAAGGACCGTTATGGATACCAAGCAGCAACTTGTCAATGCCCTCGCAGGCCTGGGCTCAACCATTACCGAAGCTATGGATGTCATCGAAGGCTTTGTCCCCTGCGGGCATCCCGCCCTCACGGTATCGAACGCACTCGTCGCGCTGGACGCTGACGATGATGTAGCTCTCGCCCAGCAGCTCGAGACCGTCGAGGGCTTTATCGACCACGTGAGCGAGAACCGCGGCGTGGCCGCCTACCACGACATCGAGATCGAGCTCGCGGGCCCCAAAGCCGATCTGCTCGCAGCAATCCGCGAAGTAGGCACCCTTATGCAGACCGCAGGCGTCAAGAACACCCAGGTCAACGAGTGGGTCTACCGCAGTCTGGCAGCACTCGACAGCTCCGACGAAAAGGCAGCCGAGCAACTCACCGAAATCCCCGCCATCAAAGCTGCACTTGCCTAAAAAGGCCTGCACCCTGGCGGCTGCGGTACCGCCCGAATGCAGGCCATAAGCTCAATCGAAAACCCTAACGCAGGTAAGCCTTCGCGTTGCTCAGGCTGTAGGCAATCGTCGAGCCGTTATGCAGCAGCGATGACGTCTGCGGGGTAATCGTGCCGGTAATGCCCAGTGCCAAGAGCGCTGAGTTGGTGAGCATCACCTTAGAGTAGGAGCTCGTCAGACGATCAATGAGGCCCTGGCTCATGCGGCGCAGGCGCACGATCGCGGCCAGATCCGTATCGGTCAGGATGATATCGGCGACCTCCTTGGCGATGTCGCTTCCGCCACCCATCGCCAAGCCCACGTCGGCCAAACCGAGCGCCGGCGAATCGTTGACGCCGTCGCCCACCATGGCAACGTGGCGCCCCTCGCGCTTAATCCGCTCCACATAGGCATACTTGTCCTCGGGCAGCAGCTCGGCCATAAACTCGTCGACGCCCGCCTCGCGCGCGATGCGCTCGGCCGTGCGCTCGGAATCGCCCGTGAGCATGACCACGTGCTTGACGCCCAGCGCATGCAGGTCGGCGATGGCCTCACGGACCCCGGGCTTGAGCGGATCCTCAATGCCGAGCACGCCGACGACCGTGCCGTCGACCGCCAGATACAGCGGCGACAGGCCCTGCATCTGGGACTCGATTTGCTCCTTGATGTCGAACTCGAGCTGCGCGCTCTCGTCCTCAAACACAAAGTGTGCCGAGCCGATAATCGCGCGACGCCCTTCGATGGACGAAGCGATGCCGTGCGCCACGATGTACTCGACGGCAGCATGTCGCTCGCGGTGCTCGAGTCCGCGCTCGCGTGCTGCATTGACCACGGCACGTGCCACCGGATGCGGGAAATGCTCCTCCAAGCAAGCGGAAAGGCGCAGGACCTCATCCTCGCTCCAGCCATCGGTGGTGAGTACGCAGGCAAGACGCGGCTGCGCCTCGGTGAGCGTGCCGGTCTTATCAAACACAATGGTGTCGGCCTTGGCAAACGACTCAAAGTACTTTGCGCCCTTGACCATGACGCCCATCTTGGCAGCATCGCTCATGGCAGTCATGACGGCGACGGAACCCGTGAGCTTGAGTGCGCACGAATAGTCGACCATCAGCGCCGCTGAGGTCTTGATGAGGCTGCGGGTGGTAAGAGCAACCAGGCCCGCGAGCAGGAAGTTCCACGGGACGATCTTGTTGGCGAGGTCTTCCATGTGCGACTGGCCCTCGGACTTAAGCGAGTCGGCCGTCTGCACGAGCGAGACGATTGAGCGGAGCTTGGTCTGAGCCGTATTGGCGCGCACGCGAACCAAGATGCTGCCGTCTTCCACGACGGTACCGGCGAACACGTCGTCGCCCACGCTGCGCTCGACGGCCAGCGGCTCGCCGGTCAGGGTCGCCTGGTTGACCATAGCGCTCCCCTGCTCGACCACGCCGTCAATGCAAATGGACATGCCGGTGCGCACGGCGACCAAGTCGCCGGGCTCGAGCTCGGTGGCGGCAACGCTTACCTCGGTGTCGCCGACAACCTTTTGCGCCTTGTCGGGCACATCAAGCAGCGAGTTGATGAGCTCGTTTTCGCTCATGGCGCGGGTGTAGTCCTCGAGCAGCTCTCCCACATTGAGCAGGAACATCGTCTGGCCCGCGGTGTCGACATCACGTTTGACAAACGAGATACCGATGGCCGAAGCGTCGAGCACGGGAACGGTCAGGCGCGGCTGCGCCAGCTCATGAAGAGCAGCGCGCAAAAATGCCATGTAACCGGCCACGACAAACACTGCGCGCAGCGGCGTAGGCAAAAACCATCGGCGTGCGTAATGGGCACCGACGAGTGTCGCCAGGTCCATAACGAGTTTGTGCCTGCGTGGCTCAAGCTGCATCACGTAACCCGTCTTTGCGTCGGCAATGGCCTGAGCGTCGAGCGCACCGACGGCGGCCAGCACGGTATCGCGGCGCGGCTCGTCGTATTCGAACGCCATCTGGCCAATACGGCCGTAAACGCGCACCTTGTGCACGCCGTCGATGTCGCCACTGAGCTTAAGAAGCGCATCGAGATCGCTCTCTGGCACAGGACCCGCCAACTGGAGGCGGGTCCTGCCGGGGATCTCGCTAACAATCGAGAATCTCATAGTTTATGCCTGGGAGTGCTACTCGGCTGCCTTGTCCGCAGCGGCCTCGCTCTGGGTGAGATAGGTAGCCTCGGCAACCATATCGTCGACCTCGGCCTTGGCCTGCTCGACCATGTCCTGGTAGCCGTTCTTGATGCGCATGCCGCACGCAATGCCCTGCACGCAGGCATTCTTTACCGGAACGCTGGTGAGCAGCTTGATGCCAGCCGTACCAAGCAGAAAACCGCCACCAACAAGCAGGGTGTTGAACGTCGACTTCTTCATGTTGCTTCTCCCTTTTGCCGCATTGGACGCGGCACGGTGCCTCAGCACCCGAGTAAATAAGTTTGCTCGAGCACACTTTTGGAAAATATTTTAGTTTATCTAACTATTAAGTTCAACAAAGGTTAACTTTTTGGAAATCTTGGGGTGCGGAACAGCCGACTTCTGGCGATCCGTCTGCCGCAACGTACATCTCCGGCATCCATGAAAGGCTCTCCCCCGACCCGACGAATCGAGGTCTAATACTTTTCCGCGAAGTGAACGAGCAAAATCGGACCCCCGAAACATCTGCATTTTTTCGCAGCAAAACCGCAGGAAACACTCGGCAAAACCACAGGAAACGGCGTCCAAAAAGTGTCGATGCTACAGGGGTCCAAATAAGGTCGTTCACTTCTCGGAAAAGTATTAGACCCCATTCTAGCTACCTCCACAACATGACAAAGGAACGGTCTCTTTACCCCTTTCCTACAGCTGCCAGTCCGCCGACTCCTTTTGCAGTGCGACCATACGGGCAAATTCTCCGCCCGCCGCCTTGAGCTGCGCCGGAGTGCCCTGTTCGGCAACCATGCCATCCTTGAGCACGACGATCTTGTCGGCATTTTCCACCGTACGCATGCGATGCGCAATCACGATAACCGTCTTACCTGCGAGCAGACGGGAGAGCGCCTGCTGTACCACGGTCTCGTTCTCCACATCCAAGCTCGCCGTCGCCTCGTCCAAAAGGACGATGGGCGCGTCTTTGAGCAGCGCACGGGCGATAGAGATGCGCTGGCGCTCGCCGCCAGACAGCTTGGAGCCGTTCTCGCCGATCATGGTGTCATAGCCCTGCGGCATGCGGTTCACGAACTCGTCGCAGTTGGCGGCACGCGCAGCAGCAAGCACTTCCTCATCGGTGGCATCGCGACGCCCAAGACGGATGTTTCCCATCACCGTGTCGTCAAAGAGCAGCACGTCTTGGAACACAATGGCGTAGTCGCGCAGCAGCACCTCGGGATCGACGCTCGCAACATCCACGCCACCCACGGTGACCGTGCCTTCGGTGGCATCCCAAAAGCGCGCGGCCAGGCGGCTCACCGTAGACTTACCGGAACCCGAAGGACCGACCAGTGCTGTGACCTCGCCTTCCTTGGCGGTAAAGCTCACATCGGTAAGAACCTTCTCGCCGGCGCGGCCGTCCTCGCCCGCACCATAGCCAAATGCCACGTGATCGAACACCACATCGTGGCCCGCGGGCTCAAATTTCTCGCTGCCCCGCGCCACAGGCTCTTCCATGATGGAACGCATGCGCTTGGCAGACGACTCGGCGGCAAACAGCTCGGACATTAACATTAACGCCTGGTCAAAGGGCGCATAGACACGGCTCACCATAAGCAGGAAAGCAAACAGCACCAAAAAGTCGACCTGCCCGGAGGCGACCATCGCGGCACCCGTGACCAGCGTGGTGGCAATGCCCAGACGCAGGATGGCAAAGGCGGAGTTGACCAAAAGTCCGTTAGCGAGCTCGCCCTTGGTGGTCTCGCGCTCCTCGGCATCGATCACGGCGTTGAGTCCCTCAAGATAATGGGCCTCCTGGTTGGTGGCGCGGATCTCGCGAACGCAGTCGAGCGTCTCTTGAATAGCCTCGGTAACCTTGACCTTCTCGGCACGCACGCGATCGAACACCGGAGTCATAGGGCCGCGTGTTAGATACAGCACGGCAAAGGCCACGGGAACGCTCAAAAACGCCGCAATCGCCAGCTGCCAGCAAAAGAACAGTGACGCCACGAACACAATGGCGCTTGCGATGATGGCACCCCAAAGCTCTCCCAGCACGTGGCTGTAGGCGTGCTCCATGGCCTGGACGTCACCCATGATGGTCTCGGTTAAATCGGCCAAATCACGACGACCAAAAAACGACAGCGGCAGTTTGCGCAAGCGCTCGGCGATCTCCATACGCTGCTTGCCGCACTCCTCGTAAAAGATGCAGTAGGTGTAGTAATACTGCTGCCAGTTAGAGGCAAAGAGCAACACGAAAAAGACCAAGAGGCCGCCCACAATCGGCAGGGCATCCGGCAGGTCAGCCCCGCTGGCGAGATGCTCGACAAAGCCGGCCATAACCAGGAATAAAAAGCCCATGCCGGCCATGGTAATGAGATTGGTGAGCGTGGTCCAGAAAATGCCGCGTTTTACGCCGGCGACGCCTTTATCGGATAGGAAATACTTCTTTTGGAATGAGGCGAACATTTAGGCCTCGCCTCCCTTCGTGACGGCGGCATCCGCGGTCGCTGCAGTGATTTTCCAGCTCGCGGCCTGTTCGTATTCGGCCCACATCTTGGCATACAGACCCTTTTGGGACAGCAACTCGGCATGGGTGCCCGACTCCTGCACGCTGCCCTGGTTGAGCACCACGATTTGGTCTGCGCCCACTACAGTCGAGAGTCTGTGCGCAATCATAATGACCGTGCGACCCGCCGCCAGCTTGCTAAAGGCGCGCTGGATGAGCGCCTCGTTCTCGGGATCGGCAAACGCCGTGGCCTCATCGAGCACCACGATAGGCGCGTCTTTAAGGATCGCACGGGCGAGTGCCACGCGCTGGACCTCGCCGCCCGAAAGATATGCTCCGCCGGCACCGAGCATGGTATTGATGCCCTGTGGGAGCTTGGCCACAATGTCGTCGCACTGAGCTGCGGAGAGGGCCGCACGCACTTCGTCGTCAGTGGCCGTAGGCTTGGAGGCGCGCACGTTATCGGCAAGTGTTTGCCGGAACAGCTGGTTGGTCTGGAAAACGAAGGCGACCTGGTCCATAAGCTCGTGCGGATCCATATCGCGAACGTCCACACCGCCTACGAGCACTCGCCCCGAGGAAACATCCCAAAAACGCGGGATCAGGCTTGCGCAGGTTGACTTACCGCCACCCGAGGGACCCACCAGGGCGAGGGTGCTACCAGCGGAAACGCTAAAACTCGCATGGTTGACGGCAGGCGCTTCGGCGCCCTCGTAGGTAAAGCTCACATCCTCAAATCGTACGTCGCTGCCGGCAGGGTGCTTGGGTTGGGCGGGCACGGAGAGCTGCTTGGAATCCATGATGCTTCGGATGCGAGCCAGCGAATCGGCACTCATCTGAGAGGCCTCGCCCACAAACATGAGCTTGGTCATGGCCGTCGGTACCACGGCCGAAAATATCGCGTAAAACGTGAAGTTTGCCATAAAATGCGCGAAGTCCGTCTCGCCCGGCGCCAACAGCAACGCCACGGGCAGCAGGAATGCCACAAGACCATTGAGCGCGGTAAGGTTGAGTACCTGCGGACCTCGGCAGAACGTGCCCGCATAGCTTTGTGCCATGTCGGCGTATTCGGCGATCGCATCGTGGAAGGCCTTAAAGGAGTAGACCGTCTGCTGAAACACCTTGACCACGGGGATGCCGCGTACGTATTCGGTGCCGGTCTTGTTCATCTTGACCAGCGCTCCCATGTAGGCCTTCATGAACTCGGCGCCTTTGCCGCTCATCATGGTGGCCATGGCGCCAAGCGAAACGACGACCGAGATAAGGCATGCCACCCCCAAACGCCAATCGAGGGCGAAAAGCAGCACGAGCAGGCCTGCGACCATAGCGGTGGCGCCGGCGATATCGGGCAGCATGTGCGCGAGCAGGGTCTCGGTGGAGGCGGCGCATCCGTCTACAATACGGCGCAGCTCACCGGTGGCGTGCGTGTCAAAGTAGCCAAGCGGCAGCTTAAGCAGGTGCTCGCTCGTAGTCTTGCGGATATTGGACGCGCAGCGAAACGCAGACAGGTGCGTGCACATGAGCCCCACGAAATAAACTACGATGCTTGCCAGGGCAAAACCAACGGCCCACCAGCCATACATCGCGATATCGGTGGCTTCGCTCCAGTTAGGTGCCACGGCGATCAGATCGCGCGCGACAAACCAGATGCACACGTACGGGCCAAAGCTCAGCAGCTGCGAGAGCGCCGAGAGAGCCATGCCCAAATACGTGAGGTATTTACGGTCACCGGCATATGCAAGCAGCTCGCCGATGCCGCCGCCTTCCTTTTTTGATCCCTTTGCCATGAGGTTCCCTTCTGACGGCTTGAGAGTTAACCGTAATGAACTTATCATTGATATGTTAGCCAAGGCACACAATCGAGCCAGGCGTGGACGTTTCCGCAAAGGGAGGGGACGCTTTTGAAAATGCATCGGGCAGCGACCGACATAACCGAGCTCTACGCCCCACAGTTTGAGCAGTTTGGCCTGGAGCTTACCGGCAAGGGTGCCGTCTTTACCGGCGAGGTGGCAAACGACCGGGCGCACGGCCGCGCATGGATCATGCCTCTCTCCCCTGTCTGCATCGTCATGGAGCATTTCATCACCCCGACGCACGATATGTACCTGGCCGAATACACACCCGAGCCATACGCCTGCGTGAGCGAAGTCAGCGCGCCCACACTTACATGCATGCCCGAGGCTGGCATAACGCCTGCGAACATTAAACCCTTGCATGGACCGTGGCCAAACAATGCCGTTTGCAGCTTTATCCAAGATAGCTGTGGCGAGGAATTAAGCCCGCTGTTTGCGGGGGAGCTTTATCACTCGTGCTCGGTGCTCTTTTTGCCTGGATATTTTGACGAACTGGAGCACCGCTATCCCACCGAGTTCGCGGGAATCTTTGAGGCGTTTGCCGAGCCATGGCACGAGGAAGCGGCGTCTGCCATCTTCCACACGCTGCGCCGGATTAACGAGGAACGCGCCCGCACCGTAGGCGGACACGTCTATATGCAGGGCATCGTGGAGACCATGGTCGCGGAGCTCGCCTGTTCGCGCGCTGCCCACAAGCAGGCGCGGCAGGCGGCAGACACACGCGCCAGCATAACCATTGCCGAAGAAGCAGCGGCGATGATTGAGCGCGCGCTCGACAAAGGCAGACGTGTGGGTGTCAACGAGGTGGCCGAGAGGCTCTACACAAGCCGCTCCAAACTATGCGCCACCTTTAAGGCCCAAACCGGCGAGTCCCTGGGCGCCTACATTCGCAGACGCCGTATGGAGCGAGCACAGGACCTTTTGGCCGATAGCGCGCTCACGATAGCGCAGGTGGCAGAGCGTCTAGGCTACCCTCAACAGGCCGCCTTCGCCCAAGCTTTCAAACAACACACCGGCATGACACCCACGGCCTGGCGAAGCAAGCATCGCTAAGGCCCAAGCTCCCTGGCCGTAACGGAGCGATTAATTAGCCGCCGCCCGTCAGCTCACCCAGGATCTAAACGTCAAGATGCGCACAATCAAGCGCCTTTTTGATAAGAGGGACAGATCGATCAGCCAAATACA
Organism: Collinsella aerofaciens; assembly: GCF_039062315.1. Classification (GTDB taxonomy): domain Bacteria; phylum Actinomycetota; class Coriobacteriia; order Coriobacteriales; family Coriobacteriaceae; genus Collinsella; species Collinsella aerofaciens_BG. The sequence goes on along the minus strand of NZ_JBCJBG010000006.1, from coordinate 1,645 downwards.
ACGGAATGTTGAGCACCCCGTCGTCGAACTTTAGGTTCTTAAGTGAGTAGCGGACCCTCAATGGAGTCGTCTCCGCATGCTTGTCGGCATAGTACTTAAGGCTCTTGGAATGAACGACCTCTCCCGATTTGACCTCGACGGGAACGATTTCGTTTCCGACTTGAATCAAAAAATCGACTTTGTGCTTCGGCTTCTCGTTTGTCCAATAACGCGGAGCAGCATCTAACTGTGAAAGTAATGCCTGAAGCACATAGTTCTCGGCGAACGAACCTTTGAACTCCGAAAATAGCGCATCCGAGATGGCAAAAGCGGACGCATCCAGCCTTGCCATGCGGCGCAGCAAGCCGACATCAAGACAGTAGACCTTAAATGCCTTGAGGTCATCGTACGCAGAGAGCGGCACACCACCAGCAGCATTAAGGCGAACCGCCGTGATGAGCCCAGCATCGGCAAGCCATTCCAGAGCATCCTCGTATTCTCGAGCACGAGCCCCCTCGCGCACCGCACCCCAAACGAACTTTTTGTTCTCGCGCGCCAACTGAGCTGGAATCGAGTTCCATATTTGTGAAAGCTTGGCAAACTGCGCACGGCCACCATGCTTGGCAAAATCGCGCTCGTAGGAATCCAAGAGATCAGACAACACCTTATCGACCTGAACGATATCGCCCGTCTCCACCCACCGGCCAAGAGCCTCTGGCATGCCGCCGCATGCAAAATAACGACGAAGATGCTCGACGAGACGGACATGGAAGAAATCGGGCACTGTCTCGATCTGATCCAGGCCGCCAAGGTATTCGTCGTAGTTTGCAGCGCCCTCGGCTTTCAGAAACTCGGAAAAGCTCATGGGACGCATCTCCATGAACTCGACCTTTCCCACCGGAAAAGCGCTGGTCTCACGGGACAAGCGAACGCCCAACAAAGACCCTGCGCATGCGACGTGATACTCGGGGGCCTCGTCACAGAAGTATTTAAGGGCGCCGACTGCAGAAGGACAATCCTGGATCTCATCAATAATAAGCAGCGTTTCGCCGGGCTCGATAGGCTGTCCAAGTGCCAGGGAAAGATTTGAGATGATCCGTCGAGGATCGCGCGTACCTTCGAAAAACTGAGCGTACTCGCTCTGTACCCCAGGTGACGGCTCCTCGAGCGTCAGATACACAAAATTGAGGTACGAGGTTCGGCCGAACTCCTTAAGCGCCCACGTCTTTCCAACCTGGCGCGCCCCCTTAAGGATAAGCGGCTTACGATATTCTGACGCTTTCCAAGCGTTAAGCTTGGCAATGATATCTCGCTGCATGACCGAACCTCCCGCAAAGAAACTTCCGTAAACGTGATATTTCCCACATTTTACCTTAGGTAAAACGTGACATTTATCACATTTACGGAAGTTTTAAGCTCATTTCGCCACACTTTCATCACATTTATTGCAATGTGACAAAGGGACAGTCCCTTTGTCACCCGCACAAAAATGGACGCGCCAACGGCGCGCCCATTCACTCTATTTCATTCAGCCTACCTGACCCGAACGGCCGAGTCGTCACGGAACCCGGGAGCCCCGGCAGGGCGGGTGCTTGCTCAAAATGAGTTCCGCACGCAAAGAAGGCCACTTAATGTGGCCTTCGTCTTGCGCAGGACTGTTCGAAAT
>NZ_JBCJBG010000005.1:0-167049 GCF_039062315.1 Collinsella aerofaciens | reverse complement strand
CGCAACCGGTGAAACCGCCTTTGCGCGAACGGCGCGCCTGTTTAGCGAAACTGGTGAAAAATAGATTGACGCTAACATGGCTCTCAGAGCGTCTGCCACACTCCCCCGCCATTACCTCTGCGGGGTCCTCGTGTAGAGCTCATCCTGCTTGGCATTTCGCTGCAACAGCCCACTTGTCCACCGATCAAGTGAACTACTGGAATAAATACAGCGACACGCTTGTCCGTTATAGTCGCTATATCTGTGTTAATCGCCGCGATAAATACAGCCTGTACTCGGCTGCATACCAGCTACGCGTATGTAGATTCATATTGCGTTAATAAATCGGCTCAAGCGTGTGCAAAACGCGCAAGTAGCCGCAAAAGGCGATTATCGCGCAGGTAGATTTTTGGCACCCTGTTGCTTAAACAAAATTAAGCAATTGCATAAAACAAAAAAGGTCAGGCACAAGGTGCCTGACCTGCAAACTTCTGGTCGGGACGACTGGATTCGAACCAGCGACCCCTTGACCCCCAGTCAAGTGCGCTACCAAGCTGCGCCACGTCCCGAAGCTTTTGTTTGTTGCTCTGCTCTCGCTCGCAACAGGGAGTATATTAACCCGAAACTTTGTCCTTGTGCAAGAACTTTTTTACAAATTTTGAAGCAAGTCCAAAATTGTATCTGCGAGCTGGGGTTTTGTTAGAACGGGAAGTTCTTGCGTACCCGTTGTGCTCACGATCCAAGCCTTGTTGGTGTCGGTTCCAAAGCCCGAATCGGCGCGTGAGACATCGTTGGCGATAATGGCATCGCAGCCTTTGCGGGTCAATTTGCGCTCGGCGTACTCGACGACGTTATCAGTCTCGGCTGCAAAGCCGATTACGAGGCGATCGCCCTTTTGGCGTGAAAGTTCGGCCAAGATGTCAACGGTCTCGACGAGCTCGATTCGATCCAGGCGCTCGTTGGCCTTTTTGAGCTTATGGTCCGCCGGGGCCGCCGGCGTGTAGTCGGCGACGGCGGCGGCGCAAATGGCCGCGTCGGCCGTCTGGAAGGCGCTCAGCGCTGCCTTGAGCATTTCTGAGGCGGTCTGTACGTGCACGCACTCCACACCGCGGGGAACGTCGAGCGATGTCGGTCCCAGCACGAGCGTGACGGCGGCACCGCGACGTGCGGCCTCCCCCGCCAGGGCGATACCCATCTTGCCCGAAGAACGGTTGCCAATGAATCGCACCGGGTCGATCGGCTCGTGCGTGGGGCCGGCGGTGATGACGATGCGCTTGCCCGTCAGGTCTTGCGGCACGGGGTTGAGCACCTCACAGACAGCCTCGACGATGTCCTCGGGCTCGCTCATGCGGCCCGTGTCCACGTCGCCGCACGCAAGGTAGCCGCTGCCGGGTCCCACCACGTGAACGCCGCGGTCGCGCAACGTGGCCATGTTGGCCTGCGTCGCCGGCGCCTTCCACATGCCATTGTTCATGGCCGGCGCGATCACGACGGGCCGCGGCGTCGCAAGCAGCGTGGTGGAGATGAGGTCGTCGGCGATGCCGTTGGCCATCTTGGCGATGATATTGGCCGTCGCGGGCGCCACGACCACCAAGTCGGGCTCCTGCGCAAGCGAGATATGGTGGATGGGGTCAGACGGGTCGTCGAATAGCCCAACCGCGACCGGCTCATTGGTGAGCGCGCGGAAGGTGAGCGGACCCACAAACTCGGTAGCATGCTCGCTCATAACGACTTTGACACGTGCGCCGCGCTTTTGCAGCAGGCGCACGATATTGCACGACTTATAGGCGGCGATCCCGCCGGTAATGCCCAGCAGGATCGTTTTTCCCTCAAGTTGCATTGAATTGTTGGATGCTGCCGTCATCGCTAGGCTTCCTTGCTCGGGAGCACCAGGAGGCGGTGGCAGTACGGACAGTGCGTAATCTCGCTACCGTCGTGGTTGAGGTCGCTCATGGACGATGCCTGCAGCGCGGTGTGGCAGACCGTGGGGATGTTGCCCTTGATGGTCTCGACGGCCAGGCCGCGGAACTGCTTGAGCAGGCGCTCGTAGTCGCTGAGCACGTCGGTGGGCAGCGTAGCGGCCAGCGCGGTGCGCTCCTTGGTGGCGGCATCGATCTGGGCCTGGAGGTCGGCTGCCTTGGCGCGGGCGGCCTTGGTGTCGGCCTTCACGCCCTCCTCGAACTTGGCGATGATTGCCTGTGCGCGAGCCTCGCGGTCGAGTGCCTCCTTGTGGGCGACTACGACGTCCTTGCGGGTGTGCTCGATCTTGTCCAGGCGCTTGGCCAGGGTGGCGAGCTCGTTTTCCAGGTCCTGTACCTCGCGGTAGTCAGAGCCGTCGACGTGGCGCTTCTTAGCGGCCTCAATGGCGTTATTGGTCTGGATCTCGGTGGTGTTGAGATCGTCGAGCTCAATATCCAGGTCCTTGCGCTGAGCGTAGAGCTTGGTCATTTCGGACTTGAGCTTTACATAGGTCTTGCGCTTGGAAGCGAGCTCCTTGAGCTCCGGCATATTGGCAAGTTCGCTCTTGTTGCGGGCGAGCTCCAAATCGATCTGTTGCAGCTTGAGTAGCGTAGCGCCGGCGCTCATAAGTTCTCTCCTTTTGTCACAGTCCACCATTGGCAAGGGTTCAGTATTTTAATCGCATGACGGGGGTCAACTCCGGCGTCAACTGCAGAGTTCATCAATATATCAACGAACGGCTCCTCGGAGCGGTCGTGGCCGAGCAAGATCACCGGCAGCCCGCGCAAGGCAAGGTCTTGCGCCACGTGGTAGCCCGCCTCGCCCGTCACGACAACATCTGCGCCCGCGGCGATGGCGAGCTCTCCGAAGTCGCCCAGGGAGCCGCCCAAAATGGCGACGGTGCGGCACGGGCGATCAGCTTTGCCCCACACACGCGGGTCGCTGCCAAAGGCCGTGGCAGCACGGGTGGCAAGATCGCGCAGCGTGCACGGGTCGTTGAGCGTTGCAAGTGCGCCCAGGCCGGTGGCCTCGGGGTCGTCCACGTGCTCCAGTGAGCTCACGGGTGCGGCACCCAGCAGCTTGCTCAGGCAGATACGTGCCTCGTGCGAGCGGTCCAGGTTGGTGTGGAGCGAGATAATGCTCACGCCGCAACGGGCTGCCTCGTAGAGCGCCGCGCTGCATTGGGGGCGCGTCGCGCCGGGCGGGCAAAACGCCTCGGGCGCCTTGATATAGATGGGATGATGCGTTAGCAGCACGTTGGCGCCGGCCTCCTGGGCGCAGTGCACATTGGCTTCGGTCGCATCGAGTGCGCAGGCAACACCGGTAATCTCCGCGGCAGGGTCGCCGACGGAGAGTCCTACATGGTCCCAACTCTCGGCATTGGTCTTGGGATAGCGTGCCAGCAGCGCGCGCTCAAGCTCGGCGACGATCATGCGGCGCCTACGATCGAGAGCAGCGTCTGGGCAAACTCGTCCAGATCGTCCGGATTCACGCGGTCGTCGAAGGAGATGCGCAAGGCACCCAGCGCCTGTTCGCGGCCGATGCCCATCGCGCTGAGCACGTGGCTCGGGTCCATGCTGCCACTCGAGCATGCCGAGCCTGCCGACACCTCAAAGCCGGCGGCGTCGAGCTTGATGATGAGCTCCTCGGAGTCCATGCCGTCAATGTAGATCGATACCATGCCGGGCAGACGGTCGGCTTGCGCGTAGTCACCCATGGTGGCGTGAATGCGCGGGTGGGCCGTAAGCGTGGCGTAGAGCTTGTCGGAAAGGGTTTGCAGCTTCGCGCGCTCCTGAGCCACATGGGGCGTCAGAGACGAGGCGGCAGCGGCAAAGGCGAGCTGCGTGCGCAGGTCTTGCGTGCCGGCACGACGACCGGCCTCCTGTCCGCCGCCGAAGATGCGCGGGCGCAGCGGCGTGCGGCTCTTAAGGTAGAGTGCGCCAGATGCCACGGGGCCACCGATCTTGTGCGCGGCAACGGTCATGGCGTCAACTCCCAGCTCGGTGACATCGAGTGGAATATGCAAGTAGCCCTGGATGGCATCGGTGTGGAACAGGGCACCTGCGGTGTGCGCAGCTGCGGCAAGCTCGCGGATGGGCTGCACCACGCCGGTTTCGTTGTTGGCGACCATAATGCTCACGAGCGCCACGTCGTCGCCTAGCAGCTCGACAAGCGTGGCAGGCTCAACGTAGCCCGCGCGGCAGGGCTGCACCAGGTCGACGGTAAAGCCGGCGGCACGCAGCAGCGGCAGGTTGTCCAGAATCGAATCGTGCTCGATGGCCGAAACGATTACGCGACCGCGCTTGCGATCGCGCTGACGAGCGCCCTCGGCAAGACCGAGCAGCGCCAGCTGGTTGGCTTCGGTGCCGCCGTTGGTCAGTACAATCTCGGACGGGCGGACGTGCGCGCCAAAGCTGCGGGCGATCTCGCGACGTGCAACCTCCAGACGCGCGGCAGCCTTGCGGCCGAGCGAATGCAGCGAGTTGGGGTTGACGCCGGCAAGCTCGCTGTCGTCGTACTCGCGCTGCGCAAGGAGCGCCTCGGCGCGCATTGGCGTCGAGGCGGCATAGTCAAGATTCACGGGTATGCGGTTTTGACCTGCGGTCATAAGGGTTTATGCCTCCTGTGCGGCCTCGTTGCCCAGCTTCTGCAGCAGCGCAACCTCGGCAGCGGGATCTTCGGACTTAAATACGGCGGAGCCGGCCACGAGCACGTTGGCGCCGGCCTTGACGACCTCGGCGATGTTCTTGGAAGAGATACCGCCGTCGACCTCGATCAGGGGCGACACGCCGTGGCGCTCGCACATGGCCTTGAGCTCGTGAAGCTTTGCGATGGTGCCCGGGATAAAGCTCTGGCCGCCAAAGCCCGGGTTCACGCTCATGAGCAGCACCATATCGACGACGTCGATGATGCTCTCGAGCACGCACACGGGGGTGGCGGGGTTGAGCACCACGCCGGCCTTGACGCCGCGCTGCTGCAGATGCGTGAGCGTGCGGTGCAGGTGCGTGGAAGCCTCGTAGTGCACGGTGATCATGTCGGCACCGGCGTCGGCGTACCAATCGACCGTCTCGTCGGGGTTCGTCACCATGAGGTGCGCGTCGACCGGTACATCGGTGGAGCGCTTGACGGCCTTAAGGATGTCAACGCCAAAGGTGAGGTTGCCGGTAAAGTGACCGTCCATAACGTCGAAGTGCACGTAGTCGGCACCGGCGATCTTGTCGAGTTCGCCCTTGAGGTTGGCCATGTCGGCCGAAAGGACAGACGGAGCGATTTTGATGGAACCCATGGTAGAAGCCTTTCTGCGCTAGTCGGTGAGTCCGTAGAACTCTTGAGAAGGGACGCGATCTGTGAGAATCTCGAGCGCCCTATCCAAAGTAACACCGTTGTAGAGCGTTTGCTCCACGGCAAAGGTGAGCGGAATGTCTACGCCCAGTGAACGGGCAAGCTCACTGACGCTGCGGGCCGCGACGGCGCCCTCGACCACCATATGCGTACGTGCCTGGTACTCGTCGAGCGAGATGCCGTGGGCAAACTCGTAGCCAAAGGTGCGGTTGCGCGAATGCTCGGAGGTGCAGGTGGCAATGAGGTCACCCATGCCGGCAAGACCCATGCAGGTCATGGCTTGACCGCCGCGGGCGTGCACCAGACGGCTGATCTCGGCCAGGCCGCGCGTCATGATAAGGGCAAGCGTGTTGTCGCCCGCACCAGAACCGGCGGAAATGCCGCACACGATGGCGATGACATTTTTCATGGCGCCGCAAACCTCGACGCCGGTCATGTCCTGCGACAGGTAGATGCGGAAGGCCGTGGATAGGAGCAGGTCCTTAAAGGTCTCCCCTACCTGTGGATCATTGCTGGCGATGACGGCGGCAGAAAGCCCGCCGCGGCAGATCTCCTCGGCATGGTTGGGGCCCGAGAGCGCCGCGACACGCGACTCGTTGCCGATCTCACTGGCGATTACCTCACTCATAAGCAGGCCGGATTCGGGCTCAATACCCTTGGTGAGGCAGAGTGCCGGGGTGTCGGCGGCGATGAAGGGTGCTGCCTGATGGCATACGCTGCGCAGGTGCGTGGAGGGCACGGCAAAGATGATGGCCTCGGCGCCGTCGAGCGCCTGCGACAGGTCCGTGGCGGCGACAACGTTGCCGGGCAGCTCGTAGTCCACCAGATACCGGGGATTGCGGTGCTCGGCATTGATGCCGGTGGCCGTCTGCTCGCTATGGGCCCACATGGTCACGCGCTCGGCTCGCTCGGCGGCGAGGCCGGCGACGGCGGTTCCCCAGGAGCCGGAGCCAATCAGCGCAACATTCATGACTCTCTCCTACTTATCGTCGGGCTCGGTGACGCGCTTGGTAAACGAGAGCTTGGACTCCTTACCGGCCATGAGCTTTTGGATATTCGAGCGATGGGCCCACACCACGGTGATGCCGATCATCGCCATGCAGAACTTGAGGCCCAGGCTGCTGTACGGAAAGACCGCGCAAGCAGCGATAGGAAGTCCGATGGCCGCGGCAAGCGAACCCACTGACACATACTTGGTGATGGCGACGGCTACGATAAACATGCCCAGCAGCGACAGGCCAATAGGCCAGTACCAGGCGAGGATGACACCCAGACCAACTGCGATACCCTTGCCGCCGTGGAAGTTGAGATAGGGCGAGAAGATATGGCCCCACACGGCTGCCAGGCAAATGACACCGAGCATCCAGTCGCCGGGGGCTCCGGGCGCCATGATGTTCGGCGGAAATCCATAGCCCACGCTCGCGATGAACGGACGGGCGATGACAACGCAGATGGCGCCCTTAAGGCAGTCGAGCAGCAGCGTGAGCGCGGCCACCTTGGGGCCGGCTACGCGCAGGGCGTTGGTGGTGCCGATGTTACCGGAGCCCGCCTTGCGAATGTCGGTGTGGTTAAACACGCGGCCCAAGATCAGGCCAAACGGAATCGCTCCGATAAAGAACGAGACCACGGCGCAGATGGCGGTCAGCAGAATCGGATTATGCATCCTTTTGCTCCTTCTTCCTAAAGAAGAGTCGAATGGGCGTGCCGGCAAAGTCGAAGGTCGAGCGCATGCGGTTCTCCACGTAGCGCTGGTAGGTGTCGTTGACCAGGTCACTGTGGTTGACGAAGAACGTGAACGTCGGCGGGTTGACGCCCGTCTGGGTCACGTAGTGCATGCGCAGGCGGCGCTTGCCGTCCACCACGGTATGACCGAACTCGCGCAGGTCGGTGAGGAACGCGTTGAGGCGCGAGGTGCTAATCTTCTGCGAGCGCGTCTTTTCGGCGGCGTCTACCATCGCCCAGATCTTCTCGACGCTGCGGCCGGTGAGAGCAGAGATGCGCAGGTACTGGGCCCAGGGAGCCATGACGCCCAGACGGCGGTCGATGGTCTCCATGCAGGCCTCGCGCTTACGGTCGTCGTCGAGCAGATCCCACTTGTTGAGCAGCACAACGATGGCGCAGCCGCGCTCGATGGCAAGACCCATGACCTTCTGGTCCTGCTCGGTAACGCCCACGGAGGCGTCGACGACGAGCAGCGCCACGTCGGCGCGGTCGATGGCGCGCAGGCCGCGGACCATGGAGTAGTACTCGATGTTCTCGTACACGGTGCTCTTCTTGCGAATGCCCGCGGTGTCGACCATGCGGTAGTGCTTGCCGTTACGCTCGACGACAGTGTCGATGGCGTCGCGCGTCGTGCCGGCAATGTTGGACACGATAGAACGGTCGGCGCCCAGGATGCGGTTGAACAGCGACGACTTGCCGGCGTTGGGGCGGCCGATGATGGCCACGTTCAGCGCGTCGGGGAACTCATCGGCGACCTCGTCTTCTTCCTCGGGAAGCAGGGCCACGATATCGTCGAGCAGGTCGCCCGTGCCATGGCCATGCAGGGCCGAGAGCGGCGTGGGCTCGCCGATACCGAGCGAATAGAACTCCCAGATGCTGTCGTTTTCGCGATCGGGGTTGTCGAGCTTGTTCACCAGCAGAAAGACCGGCTTGTCGCAGCGCTTGAGCATGCGGGCGACCGACTCGTCCTCTTCGGTGACGCCGGTGCGGCCATCGACTACAAACAGGATGACTGCGGCTTCCTCGGCGGCGGCGAGCGCCTGGTCGCGGATGGACGTGGCAAAGACGTCGTCGCTCTTGAGCGGCTCGATACCGCCCGTGTCGACGATGGTGAACTCGCGGCCGTTCCAATCGGCCGTGTGATACGAGCGGTCGCGCGTGACGCCGCGAGACTCGTGGACGATGGCGTCCGAGGTCTGGGCCAGGCGGTTAACGAGCGTGGATTTGCCCACGTTGGGGCGTCCGACGACGGCGACGATAGGTTTCATCTGCTCTCCTTTAATGGGTAGGTTCAGTGGAAGTGTTAGAGTCGGCAGGCACAATGCCAAGGATATGCTCCAGGGTATCGAGCAGCTCATGCGGCATGGTTGACACCACATGAACCTCGGCGCCGCGACTGGTAAGGCTTGCGAGTAAATCGTCACGATGATACTCGTCAAGCGTCATGCCGTCAGCGTTGAACATGAGCTTAGGCACAAAGAGCATAACCCCCGACAGATCTTGGGGCAGCTGCTCCAAGATGTCACACGCGACGATGAGGCCGGTCACGTCCACGTTGCCGCCAAAGTAGCGGTTCTTGATGGCCGTGACAGTGCCGGCGAGTCCCTGGGGCGACTCCACAAAGCGGGCCACCGTGTCGCGTGCGCTGGCGCCCGAGAGGCACAGCAGATGCTGGCTGCGGGCGGCGATGGCCTCGCGGACGCGGGCCAGACGCTCGGTATAGGCGGCAAGCACGTCGTCGGTCTCGTCTAGATACGAGCGGATCATGCCGATGCCGTCGTAGTACTGCGGGTAACCGTCGTAAAAGTCTGCCTCTGGAGGATCGATGCCGGCGTCCAGATAGAACTCGTCGCTCATCTGGAAGGTGTGGCGGCCAAAGCGCTCATAGGCGCGGTCCTGGAACGGTCGGATCATGGCAATGGTCTCGCGCGCCAGTTCGGGCTTGTCGCTGTATGACCAGCTAAAGCGGTTTTGGTGTTTGGTAAAACCGAGCGGCACAATGCCCAGGCTTGTGATTTGCTCGTGCTCCTCGCAAAAGCGCAGGGTCTTTTCCAGCTCCTCGCCGTCGTTCATGCCGGGGCACAACACGATCTGCGCGTGAATCTCGATGCCGGCGGCCATGATGGTCTCGAGTACGTCCATGCCTCGCTGGGCGTTACGGCCCATCATACGACGGCGGACGTCGGGGCTCACGGCATGGACCGACACGTTCATAGGGCTCATGTTGCGTTGGATGACGTTTTGCACGTCCTCGTCGGTGAGGTTCGTGAGCGTGACGAAGTTGCCCTGCAAAAAGCTCAGGCGGTAGTCGTCATCGCGAATATAGAGCGTTGAGCGGCCGCCCTTGGGGAGCATCGTCATAAAGCAGAACACGCAGGCGTTCACGCAGGTGCGCATGCCATCGAAGATGGGGCCATCGAACTCAAGGCCCCAGTCCTCTCCCGGGAAGCGGTCGAGCTCGACGGGGGTGACGGTGTTGTCGCGCGGGTCGAAAACCTCGAGGTCGACGGTATCATCGTCGGCCTCCCAGAGCCACACAATCATGTCGGTAAGCTGCTCACCGTTGACCGTGAGCACGCGCATGCCCGGCTCGATACCCACATCCCATGCGGGCGATTCGGGACGCACGTTCTTAACGAGCGCGCCCTCACCCGGCTCGGGGTCGCGGCTGCGCCCGTAATCGGCCACCTCGGCGGCGTATGCGGGTACGGTCTGGTCCATGATTAGCGGCAAAGCTCCTTGATGCGCGCGACGGCGCGTTCGATGTGTTCTTGCGGTGTGGAAGCGCCGGCGGTGATACCGATGTGGCGCGCGCCGGCAAACCACGCGGCCTGGAGCTCGGAAGCTTCCTCGATATGATACGTGCGCTCACAGGCGTCTGCGCAAATCTGCGCCAGGCGGCGGGTGTTGCCCGAGTTCTTGCCGCCCACCACGACCATGCAGTCGCAGCGGTTGGCAAGTGTGGCTGCTGCCTGTTGACGCTCACTCGTGGCGGCGCAGATGGTGTTGATCACACGCAGCTCCTGCACGCGCGGGGTTATGGCGGCCACGACCTCGGCGAGGTTCTGCGCGGTCTGGGTGGTCTGCACGACGAGGCCTACCTTGCCCTTGAGCGGCAGCGCGTCCGCATCGGCAGCGCAACTCACGACCTGCGCGTTATCACCAGCGTGGCCCAGGATGCCCTCCACCTCGGGATGGCCCGGCTCGCCCACGACGAGTACGCGGTAGCCTTCGCGCACCAGGCGCTCGGCCGCCACATGAACCTTCTTCACGTAGGGGCAGGTGGCGTCGACCACGTTGTGGCCGCGTTCACGAGCGGCATCGATGACCTGCGGCACCACGCCGTGGGCGCGGATGATCACGGTGCCGGTTGCGGCGTCGTCCAGGGTTTCGGCCAAGCCAACGCCTGCCTCAGCGAGCTCGCGTACCACGATGGGGTTATGGATGAGCGGCCCCAAGGTATGGACCTGAGCGCACTCACCTGCCTGCGGCGCGGCGGCCAGCGCCATATCGAGCGCACGCTGTACGCCGTAGCAAGTGCCGGCGTGGGCGGCGATCTCGATGGTAGGCGCGGTTGTCTGGTCGGACGTAGTCGCGGCGGTGTTCGTCACGTTCTCGCTCATGGCTAGAACCTGCCCGGATGCTCGGCGCACAGATCGTCTCGCATGGCGTAGACGCGGTTCATGGCCTCGGACTCAAACCAAGCCAGGCGCTCAGTGCGCTTAAGCCCGGCCGGTGCGTCGGAAAGCGAGACGGCCTTGCCGGCGCGGATCCAGCACTTCTTGGGACGCATGATCTTTTTGCCCGCGGGCGTGATGTCGGACCAGCCGCAGATGGCGAGCGGGTTCACAGGTGCCTTGCCCATCTGAGCGATGAGCGCAAAACCGCCGTGGACCTCGGGCTTGATCTCGCGCGAGCGGATGCGCGTGCCCTCGGGGAAGATCAGGACGTCCTCGCCGCGCTGCAGCGCATGTTGGGCGGCGCGCAGGCACTTCATATCGGCAGTACCACGCTCCACGGGGATGCCGCCAACGCGGCTAAAGGCCCAGCGCACAATCTTGCTCTTGGCGAACTCGGACTTAAAGATGGGACGAATGCGGCGCCCCCCAAAGAACAGCGCCGTCTCCACGGCCAAGAGCTCGGCCATCGAGGTGTGGTTGCAGATGACCACGCTTCCGCGGCCGTCCTGGCGCTCAAACAGCAGATTGGCATCCTCGACCTTCCAACGCCACATGAGCTTGGAGAAGGCCCAAAGAATAGCCATGACCACGACGACGGTGCCGCGGATGAGCGCCGGGAACTCGGCGTAGGGGGCGTTGTAGTAATCCTCGGGCGTCTGCTTAAACAGGCGCATGGGCTACCTCCTTTGGTTGATGAGGTCCTCGATAATGCGGACGACCTCGTCGATGGTGTGGGCGGTGGAGTCGACATGCACCGCGTCCTCGGCGGGAACGAGCGGCGCGACCTCGCGGCTGCTGTCGAGCTTATCGCGCTGCTTGAGGGCGTCGAGGGTCTCGTCGACCTCGGCTTCGAGCTGCTCTTCGGAGAGCGGCTGAGCGTCGTTTTGGTGACGCTGCAGCACACGGCGACGGGCACGCTCGCGCGGGTCGGCGGTTAGGAATACCTTGACCTGTGCGTTGGGGAACACGACGGTGCCGATGTCGCGACCCTCGGCCACGATATCGCGGTCTTCGGCTGCGCGGCGCTGATGGATGAGCATGGCGGCGCGTACGCCCGGGTAGGCCGAGACCTTGGAGACGTTGGCGTCCACCTGCGGGGTGCGGATGGCAGCCGATGCGTCCTGACCGTCGATGGTCAGGCGCGTGTCCTCGCCGGTGCCGTTGGTAAAGCGAATCTCGATCTGCTCGGCGAGAGCGTCGATGGCCGCCTCGTCGTCCAGATCGATGCCGCGGTCGAGCGCGGCGAAGGTGACAGCGCGATACATGGCGCCCGTGTCGAGCTTGTTAAAGCCCAGCTGGCGGGCGATCTCCTTGGCGATGGTGGACTTGCCGGAACCGGCAGGGCCGTCGATGGCGACGATCATGTAATGCTTCCTTTCGGTGGTTGACGTGCTGGTATGGGACGCGGGCGCTAGGGCTTGGCGAGTTGCCTAGCCCGTGTAGCGCTCGCGGTAGGTGTTACGCTTGGGTGCGGAACCGTGGCTGCCGTGGTGGCGGGTGCGGCTCGCGGTGTTGGTCGCGGGCACGGCGCGCTTAGAGGCGGCCTGCTTGGGCGGGATGCCGCCGGCCTTGAGGATCTGTACCTCGCGATCGGTGAGCTCACGCCACGAGCCCTTAGCCACGTCTTTGAGCTCCAGGCCGGCAAAGTTGCAGCGGTGCAGGCGTATCACCGGATGGTGGATCTTGCTCAGCATGCGCTTGACCTGGTTCTTGCGTCCCTCGCGGATGATGACCTCCACGGCGGTGGTGCCGGGCTTTACGCCTTGCGGAGCCACGGCCTCGGCCTCGCGCGCGGTAATAACGCGGCAGATCGCCGGCTGGCACAGGCCGTCGTCGAGCTCGATGCCGCGACGGAGTGGTTCCAAGTCGCGATCGGTCAGGTGGCCGTCCACGAGCGCCTGATAGGTCTTATAGACGTGCTTGCTGGGGTGCAGCAGATCCTGCGACAGGTCGCCGTCGGTGGTAAAGAGCAAAAGGCCCGTGGTGTCACGGTCCAGGCGGCCCACCGGGAAGAGCCCCGGAAAGCGGTCGCGCGGGACCAGGTCGGCCACGCAAGGGCGCTCCTGCGGATCGCTCATGGTGGTGAGGTAGCCGGTCGGCTTGTAGAGCATCAGGTACACAGCGCCTTGGTTGAGCTTGACGGGCATGCCGTCGACCTCGATATGGTCGCGATCGACGTCGACCTTGGTGCCCAGTTCGGTCGCGACCTGGCCGTTGACGGTCACGCGGCCGGCGATCATCAGGTCCTCTGAGCCGCGGCGGCTCGCCACGCCCGCGCGCGCCAAAAAGCGCTGCAGGCGCATGGTGTGCGGGTAGACGGGTTGGGCGCCGCCTGTGGGCGCCGTAGCACCCGCGACGCGTGCGGTGCACGTCTCCTCTACTTCGTTAGTCCTCGTCATGCATGTCCTCCGAGGTATCGCCAGTGGGCAGAAGCTCATCGCCATCGGTGTCCTCAACATCGGTATCGAGCAGTTCGCGCTCTTCGTCAAGGTCCTCGGCCTGCTCCTCGAGCGTGGACTGAATGCTGCGGCCGCTCAGGCGCTCGCGGATAAACTGGCGCGACTGCTCGTCGGGGGCAAACTGCTCCAGATCGGGCAGGTCGAGGGTGGAGCGCAGGCCGAACTTTTCCAAAAAGGCGTTGGTCGTGCCGTAGATGATGGCCTGACCGCGCTCGGGGTCGCGGCCGAGCTCGCGCACCAGACCCTTGTCCACGAGCGACGCGATGACGCCGTCGGAATTGACGCCGCGGATGCCCTTGACCACCTCGCGCGTGACGGGTTGGTGGTAGGCGATCACGGCCAGGGTCTCGAGCGCCGCCTGCGACAGCTTTTGCGTATCCCAGCTCAGCACGTAGGCCTCGACCACGTCGTGGTAGGCGGGGTGCGTGAACAGGCGCCAGCCGCCGGCGACCTCGCGCAGCTGAAAGCCGCGGTTGGCCTCCTCATACTCAACTTTGAGCTCGGCCAACAGCGATGCGCACTCGCCGGGGGCGATGTCGAGCGCACCTGCCAGCGCGGGTGCGCTCACGGGGTCGCTCGACACCAGCAGCAGCGCCTCGAGGGCGCCTTTGAGGCTGTTTGCCTCCAACGTGGAAAGGGTTGACATGGTAGCCGCTCCTATTCGGTGAGCTCGGGGCCCTCGCCGGGAACGTATGCCTCGGCGCCCTCGACGCGGTTGATTTGAATGGTTCCAAAGATCTCATCTTGGCTCAGCGTGAGCGAGCCGCGTTTGGCGAGCTCGAGCATGGCCAGGAAGGTAACGACGAGCTGCTCGGTGGTGGCGTCGCCGTCCAACAGCTCGCGGAAGGTGCAGGTTTGGTGCGCCATGGTAAAGCGGTCGACCGAGGCCACCGTCAGGTCGAGCGGCACGCGATGTGGTGCCACGTGCTCGGCCTCCAGCAGGAAGGTCTGACGCTTGCCGTCCAGGTCGGCGCAGATGACGGCGAGGCCGCGCAGGGTGATGCCGGCCAGGTAGTCGGGCATAAGGCCCAGGAACTCGGGGTCGGGGCCGGCAACGCGCGGATGCATGCGGCTCTCGGCCTGCATGCGCGCACCGAGGGCGGCCGCCGCACCCTTAAACTGCTTGTAGGCGATCAGGCGCTGGATCAAGACCTCGCGCAGGGCGTCGCCGTCGAGGGCGCTGAGCTCCTCGAGGTCTTCGTCGTCCTCGTCATCGTCGACGGATTTGCTGGGGGCCTCCTGGGGTACCAGCGAGGCGGCCTTGATGTCCAAAAGGGTTGCCGCGACCAGCAAAAAGTCGCTCGCCACGTCCAGGTCCAGCGCCTCGATGCGCTCTACCTCGGCCAGGTACTGTTCGGCCACCTCGCTGATCGAGATGGCACCGATATCAACTTTTTGGCGGGTTACCAGCTGCAGCAGCAGGTCGAACGGTCCGCTGTAGACCTGCGTCGACACGCGATACGACATTTTCGACCTCCTTTGACGGCGCCTTCGCGGCGCGGTTTGGGTGCATGTTGCGACCGTTTTGCACGGTCGACCTGTAAGTTTACCCTAGATGCCGGCGATTGCGAAGTTGAGCAGCCGCTCAGCCAGCGGATACACGGTAACGTCGAAATAGCGGCCGATCACGTCGATGCCGGTCCACATGGGCAGCAAGTACAGCACGATGATAAGGATCGGCATGGCGTATTGCTGCAGACGGTAGTAGTTAGCGAGCGCCTTGCCCTTGAGGAACGGCACGATGATCGACGAGCCGTCGAGCGGCGGGATCGGGATGAGGTTAAAGAACGCGAGCGACAAGTTGACAACGATAAAGGTGGCGCCGAAGTTCATGATTTGGGATGCCACGGCAAAGGACATGCTGGCGTAGAGGTTGCCGTATGCCGCGTGCATGAGGGCCGCCGCCAGGCACGCGAGTGCGATGTTCGATGCGGGGCCGGCCGCGCTCACCAGGACCTCGTCGCGCTTGGGGTGCTTGAGGTTGTTGAGGTAGACGGGCACCGGCTTGGCAAAGGCGAACACCGGGCCGCCGGCGGCAAGCATAAGCAGCGGCAGGATGATGGTGCCAAACGGGTCGATGTGGTTGAGCGGGTTGAGCGAAACGCGGCCGCGCGAACGCGCCGTCTTGTCGCCGAGCGCCCAGGCCGCGGCGGCGTGTGCGCTCTCGTGGATCACGATGCCCACGATGACGGCGACGGCGCTGGCGAGCAGGTTCATGAGGTAGCTGCTGGACATGGCGCTCCCCTAGCGGACGCGGCGCGAGGCGCGCGTGAGCAGGTAGTCTGCCACAAACAGGATGACGGCCACGATGGCGTAATCCAGGCGGAACACACCGCCAAAGGGCGATGTGATGACGCCGTAGCCGGCGATAGCACTCGGCAGCGCGCGCGAAAGCTCAACGACAAAGCCTACGATCTGCAGCTTGGCGGTGAGGCCGCTAAAGCACAGCAGCACGGTCATCGCGCTCATAGAGATGCCGCAGATGCGACAGGCGATGGCGATGATGCTCATCGCCACGGCGGTGGCTTTACGAGAGTTCACGCGCGGTCTCCTCTTCGATCTGGGTGGAAAGCTCCAGCCATTCGTCCTCGAGCTTGGGCAGCTCTTGCTTAAGGCCGTTATATTCCCCCAGCGCGGCGTTGAACTTGTCCTGATCGGCATAAAGCTCTTCGCTTGCCATCAATTCCATAAGCTCGTCATAGCGGGCACGCTTTTTGTCGAGCTCCGCCTCGATCTTCTTAAGCTGGTTGCGCACGCCCTTGAGCTTTTTGTTGAGCGCGGCGCGGGCCTGGGCCTCGGCGCGCTTTTGCTCCTTGGTCTTTTTGCCCTCGGCCGGCTTAGGCGCCGCGGCGGGGGTGTCGACATGGGCGGCGCTGGCTTTGGTGGACTTGGCCGCGGCAGGCACGCTCTCCCCTGCCGCCTCGGCGGCGGCGCGGGCTGCGAGGTCTTCGCGCTTGTAGAGGTAATAGTCGTAGTCGCCGTCGTAGACCGTGACTTTGCCGTCGCGGATGTCGATGATGCGGTTTGCCACGGCGCGTACCAGGTGCTCGTCGTGGCTGATCAGCACGATGGTGCCGGGGAAGTTTTGCAGGGCGTTCTCGAGCATGTCCACCGAGTCGATATCCAGGTGGTTGGTGGGCTCGTCCAGGCACAGGAGCGCCTCGGGGGCCACAAGCATCTTGGCGAGCGCCAGGCGCGCCTTTTCGCCGCCGGAGAGGACGCGGACCTGCTTTTCGATGGAATCGTTATCGCTAAACAGGAAGGCGCCCAGCAGGCTGCGCTGCTGCGGCACGGTCCACTTGGGCGTGACGGTGTCGATTTCTTGCAGGACGGTGTTGGACTCGGTCATGCCTTCGAGCGCGTGCTGGGCATAGTAGGCCACGCCCACGTTGGTGCCCAGGTCGCGGGTGCCGGTGGTGGGCGGCTCAAGGCCGGCGAGGATCTTCATGAGGGTAGACTTACCGGCGCCGTTGGGGCCGACGAGCGCCACGTGCTCGCCGCGGTAGAGTTTGAGGTCAATATCGCTGTAGATGTGCTTGTTGCCGTAGGACTTGGACACGCCCTCGAGCCCTACGACCATGTCGCCTGAGCGCGGCGGATCGGGGAACTTAAAGTCGATGTGCTTGTGGCCCTCGGGCAGGATGACGAGCTCCTTTTTGATCTGCTCGATCTTGCGGATGCGCTCCTGCGCCTGGGCGGCCTTGGTGGGCTTGTAGCGAAACTTGTCGACGAAGACCTGCATGTGGGCGATATCGCGCTCCTGGGCGGCACGCTTGGCGCGCATCTGTTCCAGGTTGTCCTCGCGCTGCTTGAGATAGCTGCTGTAGTTGCCGGTGTAGGTGGTCACGCGGCGGTTCTCGAGCGCGGCGACGTGGTCGACGCAGGCGTCCATGAAAGCACGGTCGTGGCTGACGATAAGCACGGCGCCGTCGTAGTTCGCGATAAAGCCGCGCAGCCACTGGACGCTTTCGAGGTCCAGGTGGTTGGTGGGCTCGTCCAGAAGCAGCAGGTCGGGGTGGCGCAGGAAGAGTTTGGCGAGCGCGATGCGCATCTGCCAGCCGCCCGAGAACTCAGAACACGGGCGCTCAAAGTCGGTGACCTTAAAGCCCAGGCCGGACAGGATTTTGCGCGCGTTGCTCTCGAGCTCGTAGCCGCCCAAGTGCTCAAAGCGGTCCTGGACCTGGCCGTACTCGTTCAGGAGTGCGTCGACGTCCTTACCCTGCTCGGAGAGCTCGGTGATCTGGGCCTGCAGCTCGTTGGCGCGTTCGCCCATGCGGCGGATTTCCTTGGCCGCCGCCATTACCTCGGCGAGGATGGTGGTGTCCTTGTTCTCTAGGTTGGTTTCCTGCTCTAGGTAGCCCACCTGGCAGTCCTTGGCGTACTGGACCTGGCCGGCGTCAGGGCTGTCGATGCCCATGATGATTTTGAGCATGGTGGTTTTGCCGGCGCCGTTGGGTCCCACGAGCGCAAAGCGTTCGCCGGGGTTGATCTGGAAGGACGCGCCGCTAAAGAGGACGCGCGCGCCGAAGCTTTTTTCGATCTTGTCGACCAGGAGGATCATGGTGCCGCCTTTGACCTTGTGTGCCTATATGAAAAAAGGCCCCAACTTGCGTTGGAGCCTCATTCAATGCTCGGGTGGAGACGAGGGGGATCGAACCCCTGACCTCTTGACTGCCAGTCAAGCGCTCTCCCAGCTGAGCTACGCCCCCGTGCGAAGAAGTACTATACGGGAACTCCCCCGGCGATGCAAGGACAATTTTGGAAAATTTCGCAATCGCGGCGCGGGCCGCCATCCGCCCAACGGCCGTCTTGCCGGCGCCAGGCCCATTACCGGGGCCAATCGCGCTCCCGCCGACCCGGCGATTTCAAAACCATGCCGGTTTACGGGGCCAGGCCGGGAACCCCCGAGCATGCCGTCATCGGTAAAATCAAAACCGCAGGTAGACGGCTTGCGCATTCCGTGAAATGCAGGGTATGGACGGCCGGTCCGGGTCCAGCCCCGTAATCCGGCATAGTTTTGAAATGGTTCTTGTCAACCAGCATAATCTTTTACGTGGATTTGAACTGCAAACGTTTATCAAAGCAATTTGGCAGGCATATGGAGTGGGAACTATGGCAAAAAGAAGCCGGGCTATTTGCCCGGCCCCTTGATTCTCTGGTGGGCCCTCCGGGATTCGAACCCAGAACCCAGGGATTATGAGTCCCCTGCGCTAACCGTTGCGCCAAGAGCCCTTATAAAATGGCGTGTGCGATAGAGGCCAATAGAACAGATCCTTATCTTGAACCACGTCGTGAAATACTACCATGCACGCGGCGCCCGTTCAACGGACGATCTTGTCGGCCAGGAGGATCATGGTGCCGCCTTTGACCTTGTGTGCCTATATGAAAAAAGGCCCCAACTTGCGTTGGAGCCTCATTCAATGCTCGGGTGGAGACGAGGGGGATCGAACCCCTGACCTCTTGACTGCCAGTCAAGCGCTCTCCCAGCTGAGCTACGCCCCCGTGCGAAGAAGTACTATACGGGAACTCCCCCGGCGATGCAAGGACAATTTTGGAAAATTTCGCAATCGCGGCGCGGGCCGCCATCCGCCCAACGGCCGTCTTGCCGGCGCCAGGCCCATTACCGGGGCCAATCGCGCTCCCGCCGACCCGGCGATTTCAAAACCATGCCGGTTTACGGGGCCAGGCCGGGAACCCCCGAGCATGCCGTCATCGGTAAAATCAAAACCGCAGGTAGACGGCTTGCGCATTCCGTGAAATGCAGGGTATGGACGGCCGGTCCGGGTCCAGCCCCGTAATCCGGCATAGTTTTGAAATGGCAATAATTCGCTAGCAGGCAAACTAGATCTTTCTAGTTCCTTATCGCCGGCTAATTTCCGATTTCCAACCAGTTGCACAAAACATTTGCTCGCAGTCGCGTCTCGGCGCACTTCATTGCCTCGGATTTGGCTTTATATTGAATCCCCAAACGACTGCAGACGCTTTTGATTATGGTGTCTAACTGCTTTGAATCGTTGAGCATATCGTGAGTCACCAGGAATACATCGAATCCCATGCTCTGGAGCGCAGTCATGCGCTCCGCATCGTGATCAAGTACCGCGCCTGAGCCATGGATGACTTCACCTTGGATCTCGATAATTACTGCCTTCATTAGGATTGGGTTTACAATCACGATGTCGCCGTAGCAAACCTTTTGACCTGCGATGCTTTGGGCTGCCACGGATAGAGGGGTTAAATCGTTGAGGTACACGTATCTGAATCCTGCACCACCTAGACGTCGAGAACGACTTAGAAGCAGGACCCCGGCGACCTCGAGCGGAGACGCAGCAATGCCGATAACCTGCTGAGTGGCATCATAAAACTGCTTTCCCCACATTTGACTTTTGATCTTGTCGGCGAATCGATGCAGATCGCTTAGCTCGATGAGCGGCTTTCTCATCCAAAGAGAAGTACCTTTGAGTTTCGTAACCTCTCTTTCATCCTTACGCTTGCTCGTTTGGCCATCATTATCTGGGTCCTTTACGGTTGCGCGGGCATAAACTCGTTTCCATGGAACCTCGTCTTCGCCCTCTCCAAGTTCGAACAAATCCTGCGTGCTGGAATTGCGATTCTCCTCTACCGCCATTTTTAGCTGCATTTCGGCAGCGGGAGCCGGCTCGAATACAGAAAACCAGCCGCAAAGTTCGTACATAGCCAGTACGAGATCTATTTGGGACACAAAGCGCGTCATAGTAAATAACGTGTTAAGCGGATTGGTGACACAAAAGCCTAAATGAGTGTCGATTGTTGTGCTGACATCCGATGCCCCTTCCCAGCGAATAGTGGAGCGCAATCCCGAGTGGTGATTACAACAACCTGGCGAAGCAACAGCGATAATCGGGGTCTTGAGGACGTCGGTTACGAAAGGGGCTTGGGATAGAGCTCGCCAGCCTTCTTCGGAGTTGGGTAGGCACGGGTAGAGGTCGCGCACCTGCGGTGGGCAGCGCCAATAGCGGAATGCGGTGTTTGCGCAGACGATTTCGTCCATTTGCGCCTCCCCTGGTATCGGCCGTAGACCATGCGGTTGTGGTCGTGGACGATTATCTAACGGGGCATCATGCGGGTAAGTACGGGAGGCTGACCAAATACTGACCAAATACTTGACGAGTTCCGCCGAAAAACCTTCGTGTGATAGAAATCCGCTGGAAGGCGCTCTGGGCGTGTGATCTCTTTCTTCACATTTGCGCTTGGATCACACGGGGAATTCAATGAAAATACGCATGCATTTTATGCAAAACGTGCAATGGCGTCAGCAAAAAGGGTGGAATAAAAATCTCGCCTTAGACGACTGCGATTGGTTTTGGTGTCAGATTTAGTGTCAAAAAGAAAAAGGCCAGAGGCTTAACACCTCTGGCCTGCTCTTTTGATGGTGGGCGATACAAGATTCGAACTTGTGACCCCATCCGTGTGAAGGATATGCTCTACCCCTGAGCCAATCGCCCGTCGCCTTTCGGCAAAAGAGATACTAACATAGCCGCGCGAGGTTTTCCAAGAACTTTTTGCCCTCGATTTTAAATTCGTGGGTGCTAGCCAAGTCAAAACAACCAAAACAATCGGCAAAACCGCAGCTAAATCACCCTTTATCGTTTAATCCACGAGGTTTCGGGGCGGCAGATAAGTCGCGCGTTGTTGTAGGCCATGTCGAGCGTGAGACAGGTGCGCGCGGCGTAGAAACCGTCCTCGCGTTGGATGGTCAGCGCCAGCTCGGGCTTGTCGCCGGTCAGGCACAGCGGTAGGAGTAGCTGGATCCGGCCGCCGTAGAACTGCGGCACCGCGAGCGTATAGTTGGCTGCGGCGCGGCGGGCGGCCTCGACGACGGCGCCCTCAAAGGCACGGCGCAGCAGCAGCGAGTTGTCCTCCCCCATCAGGCTAGCAGGAATGCGCGTCAGGTTCTCCTCGTCGCCCAGAATGTGGTCGATGTTGGAGCGGATGGGCAGGCGGTAGTCAAAGACAAGCTCGGAGGGGTCCTCGGCAAAGCGCACGCGGCACGGCAGGTACTCAAACGAGACCAGCATGGGGTCGCTCTCCTTAAAGAAGCCCTTCAAAAACCAGCGCTGGCGCGCGTCGGGCTTGGTGTTGGGCTCAAACAGGCCGTAGATGGTCTCGTAGCGGCGCGTGTACAGGCCGGTGTTAAACAGGCATCGGTCGTCGTCGAACACCAGCGGCAGGTTGGACGGCGCGGTCTGGTCCACGTCGCGCTCGGTCAAAAATACTGCGCGGCTAAACGAAAACGACAGGTAGTTTTTGAGGATGCGGTTGCCGGGACCCCAGTCCTCGGGGTCGGCGAGGTCGGCCAAGCGGTCGTAGCAGGGCTCGGGGCAAAACGCGAAGTCGTACACATTGCTGCACAGGGTGCCTGGGATTTCCATGTGGTGTCCAATCCATTCAATAACTGGCGTGCGGATGGTTTGATTCTATACGGGTGACGGGTCGCCCGCGCCCACAATGCAACCGCGGCGCAACTCTTCGGCGAGTCCACTGGTCGTGCGGCTTCCGGAAACGAGGTCCTGGATCCAAGCGTAGTACTGGTTTCGTTAGAGCGATACCCGTTATCAGGCGCGTTCGACCGCCACCTTTGCTCCTGGCTCTCCGGCAGAGTAGATATCTCTTGGTATTAGAGGCGCCTCCAATCAATGCGATTGAAAGCGCCTTCTCCGCGAGCATTGTTTTGATTGCGTTGGTCGTGCTCTGCGACCAAGGTCTTCTCGGCAGGCTTTCTTTTGATTCCGTTGGTCGCGCCTTACGACCAAAATCAAAGTCAAGCATACAAATGAATGGGAAGAGCTGCAAGGCAAACCCAGAAGTCACACGGTCGCGCTCGTCGGCTCTCGGGCTATGCCAGAAGGCTGGATAGTACCGCTATCCGTCGAAGGACAAAAATGGCGAGGTACGTACCTCGCCGATCTGGCACCTCCAAGACGGCCGTCTCTTTGGTGATTGAGTTTTCTCACATTTCAGGGGCATTTAGAGCTGCATTGATAAGGTCGGCGGAGTTGTCGAAACGACCTAGTTCTCCACTGGCAAAGAACGCATCCCCTTCGCGGATGGCCTCTAGGCTTTCGGCGTTAGGTTCTTTGGGAGGACAGGGCTGTAGGGTTGTATCCGTAAGCTCATCGTTTCGTTTATGTTGAGACATAAAGGCGTATCTCTTCCTGCTTGATGCTTTTGCGGAATGCTGGGCGCATGTGCTCTGGTGGGTTGGCGACGATTTTAACCTTTCGCCCAAGTTCCCTCTCGAGCTCATGGGAGAGTTCGTAAAGCGTGCCGAACGTCATGGTGTTGCCGCAAACTAGGCGCAAGTCAATATCGCTATCGGGCGTTTGCTCGCCTCGGGCAAACGAATCAAATAAATAGGCTACGCTGACGTCGTATTGAGCCAGCACGCGGGTGACGGCAGTGGATATGTCGGTAGGCGAAATCATGAGTTAATTACCGTTCAACAGTAGAGCGTCAGAGGACCAGCGCCGATGCCGCCGGTCCGGCCTTTTGCCGTTCTGCAAGCTCAAAGACTAATGGGGCGTTTGATCTAACGAACTCGGTCAAAAAATCCAGATCGTCAATAGAAAATCCTTCGACATTGAACCAATTAACCGCAGGCAAGAAGCATTCTGCATGGTCAAAGCCAAGGTCAACCGGACGCTCGACGGCTACGCGAACGGTCCCGTCATCTCTTGTCTCTGAGTAGGCAAACTGAGTGCCGTCATCAAGCTGAACATAGCTCCAAAACACGTCTACCTCCTTAGTGTTTATATCCGAGTATAAAGAGCAGACTAGATGGTTTGGATGTTCTTTGTAGAACGAGTTTGTCAAAAAGACATTTTTAGAATTCATGCAGACTCTCCGAAAAAGAAAATGCCTCCAACCCAAAGAGATTGAAGACATCTTCTCAGTGGGCTTTCTTTTGATTTCGTTGGTCGCGCCCTACGACCAATTTCTGATTTAAGTATGCCCAAGTAATGAAGGAAATGAGTGAGATTTTGAAAATGAATTTGGCAGAGTCAAATAACGAATGCCTCGTGTTATTTCTTACCCCTCGTTCGGAAGCAGAAGCTTGGTATATATCTGGAAGACGGCAAGAAGAAATAGGTCTTCCATGGTCTCGATTCTCTCGCCATCGAAACCGCCGGGGCACCCGTAGTCCCTATCGTTGGTCTCGTCGCCAGAGCCGTAGGTTGCCGCGTAGAATGCAACGGTCGTCGCGAACCGGCAGGCCTCAATCTCGGAGCTCGCTTGGAATTGATATTCCTTTTTTAGATGGGAAATGGGGGTGAAGGAAGCGCCCCTCGACTCGAAGGCCTCGGAAAGGACCTTACGGATAAGGTAATCGTACTCCGGGGCACAGCCATCAGGGGACAGGAAGGAAGAATCCAAGCGCTCGGGAGGAAGGTCAACCCGAGGTGCTGGCAGTCTCTCCCCCGCATACCTTTCGAGGCTGCGAAGCACGTATTTCCCATCTTCATAAAGAATAGTTTTATCTTCTGGAAAGCGGTCACGGAGGGCGGCTTCGACTGCGGCGATGCAACGGACGAACAGGTCGTCCTCTCCCCTGACCCGCAAGTCAAGATCACAGTATTTAAGAATCAGATTCTGCACCTCCGGCACAAGGCAGCAGAATTCCCAATACATCTTACGTGAATAATGGAAAAGATCATTGTACATGGCGGCGACAGCGCAAAGCGGAATTAAGCCTCTGTCTGTGTAATACTTCGAGATAAACTCGACCGCCTGCGCCTTATTCCCTTCGGCGTGTCTGCGTTCGTCTCTTTCGTCCTGGCGACGCTCGAATTCTTCCATGCGCTTACTCTGGCAATACTGTTTCATGCCAATGATGGCTATTACAAGTAAAGAGATAACCGCGCATATTAATTCAGCCCATTCGTTAAACTTCACAAGATGCTCCCAGAATACTTAATGATGTTGCAATTCTATATACCAAGCAATTCTACGCATGGGACGTAGACTTTGACTGCATCAGCCGGGTATACGCAAAAGAGGGGCTATACCATACTGCTCGCACTAAAAATGAACTCAGCGAATTTAAATCCGCCTTGTGCCCGACCATGATCGCCGTATTGCGGAGCTCCGTGTACTGCCGATATTGTGCTTGGGCACCGGAGCCTACATAGGTCCCGGTGCCCTTATTGTTGCTTGTGGTATGCCCCACTTTATTGTTAATTCTTTTCTCGCGTATATTATCCCGGGTCTCGTTGTCACGATTCGGCCCATGGCTGCGTCCGTATGGCCTCTGCCTTCGATAATTGGACGCCTATACGCAAACAAACAAATAGCTATCCTTGTGGATGTCCCTTTCTTCCAAAAGGCAGCTATCTCAATAGCGACATGCGGCAGCTAGAAGCACTGCACCAAGCAGGAAACGCATCACGGAAGCGGGGGTCCAGCAGTTGTCGCCGGTCTTGGGGAGCGTCGCAGTGGTCGCGGTGGCGGCCTTGGGCCTGGAGGACGTGGACACCGTGGTCTTGGCTACTGTCGTTGTTGTCTTGGTTGTCGCGGCCGCGGGCTTCGGCGCGGGATTTGCCTTGGGCCCCGTGGTGGGCTCTCCGGCAGCGGGGTTAGCATCGATGGGAGACTTGTCCGCGCTATCGCCGGGCACGTCGTCTCCATCGGTCTCCCCCACCGGAGGTGTGGCCGCATCGGGCTCAACCACCACATGCGGTGCCACAGCATCGGAGGCATCCACCACGCCGCTAGCACCAAAAGCCCCACCGGCAGGCATCACAAGCCGCGCGGACACAAGCGACCCGCCCGTGCACGCAACACCGCCGTCGGCACCGGTCGCATCAAGCCACGAGGCGTTGACGGAAAGCCGGCAGCTGGCACCGGTCGCATCAAGCCACGAGGCGTTGACGGAAAGCCGGCAGCTGGCCGCACTATCGCCAAGGCCAGCATCTTGCAGATACACGCCATAGGCGTGCACGTCCGCTCCGCCATCGGCGCCCGCGGCAACGACGCGCCCGCCGCCGCGCACGGCCATGGCGCCTGCGATCACGCCGGCGACCGCCTCGTCCGTAATATCGGCCCCGTCCGCCCGGGCATCGACGGTGCAGCCGTCCACCGCGAGCGCCTGCGAGACGTGGATCCCGCACTGCGAGCCCGTCGCCGTCAGGGTCCCGGTGCCGCGAAGCGTCAGGTTGCCCCACACCTCCATGCCGCACAGCGTGATGTCCGCATCGGGCGCATGCGACTCCGTCACGGAGTTCTGCCCGGCAAGCGTCAGCACCAGGTCGCCCTCGGCGCCGATGGCCTCGCCCGCGTAGCCATTAAGCTCCAGGTGGTCGGCATCGGTCCAGACCCAGCCGGGGCCCGACGCGCCCGGCTCGTAGTACGTCGCGCCCGCGATGATGAGGCTCTCCGCGCCAGCGGCATAAGAAGGCCCGCCCAGCAAAACGCATAGGCAGGCCATGGCAACAATCGGAATGTAATGACGGCTGGTGTGGGACTTGGCAGCAAACATACCTGCTCCGATCTTCGCAGGAGCCAATAGAATGTGCACCAGAAAATGCCCTGGTAGCAGCAATTAATAGTTTAGCGAGATCAATGCGGGAGCAAAGAGAAATCGTGTGGGCAATGTCCACAATTAGGTGTAAATCGTTTTGCCAGTCGGTGAAAGGAGGGATCAACGGATTAGATACCCATCTTATTAAAGTCGATGGAATATCCCATGGACTTGAGTTCTTTCAAGAGGCCGAACTCCCAACTGTCTGTTCCGGTATAAACGACGCCCTGTAGATCGGAGGGAATCTCGATACCTTTGTCAACAAGAATTGCAACGTTTTCCCTGCCAAGCCGACCAATAAAGTATCCGGCTTCAAATACAACATTTTGTCTAGCCCTGGGCTTTTCCGACTGTTCTGCCTGGGCTCTTCCTTCGTCGTCCGCCGTAAAAAGGCATACCGCTCCTGCTGCATCGCCTTCAATTTCCAGCTTTTCGATGATTGTCTTGCCCTGATTTGACTGCTCGTTTAGGACAACCGCCGTCAGGCCCTGCCTTTCGATGATTCTCGCGACCCTTTCTCTAAGCTCTCCGTTGTGACCATGAACGATAAATACCTTCGAATAATCTCCAACATTTGCAGTCGATCCGGTTTCCCCTTCGTCTGAAAACTCATCAAGGTATGTCTCCAGCACAGCTTTTGCACTGCGCAGGCCGTCCGCACAGGCTTCAACGAAAGCCGAGTCGGGCGTACCGGAGGTGAAGAAAGACAACGAGTAGCTGATTTTGTTAAAGCTTTTAAATTCGTAGCTGTCTTTTCCAAATCGCCTAATTAAAAGCCTGTCCGCCCTTGTCTTCCATGCTTTAAAGTCAGGCGAACTAGAGCTGATGTATTTCTTTGAAAGTTCGTCTGCTGTTTCGCACAACTGCTGCAAAATTTCAAAATCAGACATTAAGCCTTCTTTCTATAACCAATAACGGAGCTAAGAAGCATCTTATTCCAATGAGCGGCCAAATCTCTTTACTGTTTCCTCGGTGCCCCTATCGGAGATGGACTTGCCCAGTGCGAACTCAATAGCGTCCAGCAAAGCCATGACGCGAGCTTTGAAATAGGCATCAAAGTCATCATTAATGAACGCATCCCAGTCAATGAGATTCGATTCGATGACGGAGTTCACAGTGTTCGATGTCAGCTTTCTTAACGAATTTCGCTGAGTAGACGCTGGGGGCCGCGCCTCCAATTTCTGTGCCCGAATAGGAGTACGAGCACGTCGGTCAAGATGCATTCGGTGGTCAACATGGCGGGATCTATCTGCGAGCGGAAAACAAGCGGCGCTGCTAATGGTAGCGCCGCTCGCATCATCAAAGAAGAATCGTTATCGATTGTCTCTGGGACTTTTCGTTCAAAACCAGAGCATGTCGACTACTGCTTATCGAAGTACATCCACCCTACAGGCTGCATTAGATCGTAATAATCGACGGGCGTTTTGAAGCGAATCCTGCCCAAATAACCACGCTTTTCAGCAACCAACTGCATCTGTCTGCGTCACGGCAAACTCTTTGAATTGGCGTCGCGGCAAGTTTGTCTTAAGAAAATAAGGCTGTTAAGACAAACCCATTTTGACGTTTACGTAACGTCGACCATCGATCAAGCCGTATTATTCGGAGTTAGAATTATCGCCCCACGACGCTGAGCCGGTGACCATCCAATGATTTTTGGCATCGATATAGACATCGCCAATCTGATTGTCCAAGCATTCATCGGATTCTTTACCTTGGGGACCTTGATTGCCGCATTGCGGCAAAGCAGCCAGAACAAAAGGAACAGGGAGGACGACATCAAGCGGTATCAGCCATCCCGCATATCGGCATGGTACGAAGGGGGTCGAAACCGAACCGATCAGCCCAAGGACAATCGATTCGTCTGGCAGTTAGTCGTGCTTCGAAACGAAAGCGAGTCCCCCGTCTACGACGTAATCGTCACCTGTGTCGGGATTAGCGGAGCCGGCCCCTCTTTCAAAGGAGAGGACAACCGTCCCGCTTTTCCCGACCGCGTCTGCGTCGGCACGCTTCCTCCTGGAGCATGGTACACATGGCTCCCGACGGAAGGGCACGGAATGGGAGTACGCACGGCACCCGAAACGGCTTTCACCGACGCAAACGGAACTTCGTGGGTTCGGCGAGGCAACGGAAGTCTCGAGGAGATCCCTATGGAGCCGACCTCGTTCTACAGGCTGCCCCTCCCCTTGACCTGGTACGGATGCAAGAAGCTGACCGAGTAGCCCCTTGGCATCGTCGCTTTAAGCATTGGGTTTTCCGGACTGAGACGCGAACTTTCCCGGCCGTTCCGGATAACGGGAAAGTCAGAATCATTCGGGTTTGCGGGGCGGGAACGCGAGAGCGACTCCGCCCTTATTTTTCGATACACCCATAAATTGAAGCGAGATCGGCATCATCATCTCGAAGCACTTACTCACAGATCCATATGGTAAAGGTAGCAATTCACTACCTTTTATGCATAAATTACAGGTATCTTAATTAAGCTGTTAAAAAATAATCAACAGCTGTTCTGATTAACCGGCTAATACAACCATGATTCCAACCAATGGTTTTACAAACGATAAAGAGCGGTCTCCAGCTGCTTATTTACCATTCTCGACAAGATAATCGAAGTCAATCAGCTGAAGCTGCTCTACGAACTTCTCCAAATACGAGACAACTTCCTCGTCATTCACGAATAGCGGCCTGTCCTGCGTCAGTCTGCCTGATTTGTCCTGCGGATAGCGGAGACTGATGCCGTTGTCATCGATTTCGGCAATGGCTTTTACAAAAGCACCCATGTTCTTGATGGTTGTATTGTCTTCACGGCACTTTTGCCCCGGAAACCTCGAGAGCAAGGAGTTCCACAGGTTTGTAAGGCTGTGGTCTTTCTTAGGCTTAGCCCCACATCTTTTTATCGCCCTCTTAATTGAAAGCTCAATACAGTGCCTTGTGAGGAACATCACCGGAATCGCGTAGGAATGTTCCAGCATCACATACATGCCCGGCCTGTCGGTCGCTCTCCTCCCGGCGGCCGCAAGCTCCTTGGCGGCATTGAGGAAGGATCTAATGAACTCATCGTCGAACCTGTCGGCTTTAAGCTCGTCTTTCACCAGGGCAGACGAGTCCAACAGCATGAAATTCCTCAAAGTGGGGTCATTGAAGCCATGCATCTGAGGCTTCATGACCTGTTGATCCTTGTATTTAGGGAACACATGGTCATTGAACACGCTATCCATCAGAGAATCCCTCCTGTCTTCGCGTCTATCCTCGCCCCGACTTCGAGTCGATGAACTCGTCCACAGCCTCGCCATAATAGACCAATAGATAGTACATCTGAGCTGATGCGGTGCCCACAGCGATGCCAGAAACTCAGACGCCCATGAATGGCGGGGAAACGTTACGAGATGGATAACGCTCCAGAGCGCATAAGGTCCGGCTACTTTGCTCGACCGGCGACGAAGCCCCATTACAGTCAGAAACGAGCTATTCGATACCCCGTTGATGCATTTCCCGGTGTCGCATACGATGCAAGCAAGCCCGTCTGGGCCGCCGATCGGGCGCCCGCGTACGGCCGTCTTTCCCTGCCCCGAAGAGGTCCCGGGGGGGTATTGCCGACGCAGGCGTCGCCGTTTCAGACGACTGATAGGAAACTGCCGGACCTCAGGGAAGATGGCCACGGCCAGGTAATGTGGGTGTCGCGGGAAACGGCTTCCGATCGACCGACGATTGGAGGATACCATGGCCAACAACGCAGCGCCCGCGAGGAGGGCCGTCCTCTAGCTCGATGTCGGGAAGTCCTTCCACTGGGCCTGCATGCTCACCCGGGACGGGCAGGTCGCCGTCAACCGCCCCGTCGCGAACTCCTAGCATGAGCTCGACAGGCTGTTCTCGCTTGGTGACCACCGCCGCACTTACCGGCACAGAGCTATACGCCAGGCACAAGAAAAGCCGCCGTTAAAGAACGGCGGCTTTGATTCTCGCATATTTATTAAGAGCGACTAGAGCGTCTTGAGGTACTCCCCCAGCTCTTCCTCCCAGTCGGGCATGTGGAAGCCTGCGGACTCCAGCTTGGACAGGTCGAGCGCGGAGTGGACCGGGCGCGGTGCGATGGGGCCGGCGGCGCCGGCGTAGTAGTCGGCCGTGGAGACCGGGACCACCTTGCCGCCGTTGCCGTTGGCGGCCTCGAAGACCTCACGCGCGATTTCGGCCCAGGAGGCGACGCGGCCGCTGCCGGTGCAGCCGTAGGTGCCGTAGGGGGCCTTGTTCTCCAGCACGTGGAAGATGGCCGCGGCCATGTCGCGCGTGAAGGTCAGGCGTCCCAGCTGGTCGTCAACGACGGTGATCTGGGTGAGCTTATCCCCCGGGTCGGCGACGCGGTCGGACAGCGCCTTCATGGTCTTGACGAAGTTGTGCCCCTCGCCGATGACCCAGCTCGAGCGCATGATGTAGTGGCGCGGGCAGCCGGCCACGGCGATGTCGCCTGCCGCCTTGGTCTGCCCGTAGACGGACAGTGGGCTGAGGGGCTCGTCCTCGTCATGGACCTCGGCGGTGCCGTCAAAGACGTAGTCGGAGGAGACGTGCACGAGCGTGATGCCGTGCTCGGCGCAGGTGCGGGCGAGGAGCGCCGGGCCGGTCGCGTTGGCCTTCCAGGCGATGACACGGCCCTCGGGGGTCTCCGCTTTATCCACGGCCGTGTAGGCACCGCAGTTGATCACGGTGCCGTAGAGCGACCAGTCGTATTTTGAGTAGGCGTCCGGGTCGGACATGTCGAAGGTGTCGATGTCGCAGAAGTCGAAGTCCTTGGCGACGCCGCGCTCCTCGGCGAGCTTGCGGACCGCATGCCCCAGCTGGCCGTTGCAGCCGGTGACGAGGGTGCGCCTGGGAGCCATCGGGACGACGTCCTTGAGGTACGGGTGGTTGAGGTCGGCCTCGGAGACGGTGGCCTGGTCGAGCGGGATCGGCCACTGGATGTCGAGCTCGGGGTCGGCGAGGTTCACGAAGGTGTAGGTCCTCTTGAGCTCCAGCGACCAGTGGGCGTCGACCAGGTAGGTGTAGGCGGTGCCGTCCTCGAGCGCCTGGAAGGAGTTGCCCACGCCGCGCGGGACGTAGATGGCCCTACTCGGGTCGAGCGTGCAGGTGAACACCTTGCCGAAGGTCTCGCTGCCCTCGCGCAGGTCCACCCATGCGCCGAAGACCGAGCCGCGGGCCACGGAGATGAACTTGTCCCAGGGCTCCGCGTGGATGCCGCGGGTGACGCCGCGGCTGTCGTTGTAGGAGATGTTGTTCTGGACGACCCTGAGGTCGGGGATGTCCAGGGCGGTCATCTTGGCGCGCTGCCAGTTCTCCTTGAACCAGCCGCGCGAGTCGCCGTGGACGGCGAGGTCGACGACCTTCAGGCCCTCGATGCCGGTCTCGGCGACGGAGAGGTCCTTCTCGAATGCGATGTCTGCCATGTCTCTCTCCCCTCCTACTGGCCCTGTGCGCGGTAACGGGCCTCGGTGGCCTCCTTGGCCGGGCGCCACCAAGACTCGTTGGCCACGTACCAGTCGATGGTGGCCTTCAGGCCCTCGGCGAAGTCGGTGTGGGCCGGCCTCCAGCCCAGCTCGCGCTGGAGCTTGGTCGAGTCGATGGCGTAGCGGCGATCGTGGCCGGGGCGGTCGGCGACCCAGTCGAAGTCCTCGGGGTCGCGTCCCATGGCCGCAAGGATCATGCGCAGCACGGTGATGTTGTTCTTCTCCCCGTCGGCGCCGATGAGGTAGGTCTCCCCCATGCGGCCCTTCGTGAGGATGTCCCAGACGGCCGAGGAGTGGTCCTCGGTGTGGATCCAGTCGCGGACGTTCTCGCCGCGGCCGTAGAGCTTGGGGCGGACTCCGTCGATGATGTTGGTGATCTGCCTGGGGATGAACTTCTCCACGTGCTGGTAGGGGCCGTAGTTGTTGGAGCAGTTGGAGATGGTGGTTCGCAGCCCGTAGGTGCGGGTCCAGGCGCGCACGAGCATGTCGGAGGACGCCTTGGTGGAGCTGTACGGCGAGGACGGGCGGTACGGCGTCTCCTCGGTGAACTTCGCCGGGTCGTCGAGCGCCAGGTCGCCGTATACCTCGTCGGTGGAGACGTGGTGGTAGCGGATGCCGTGCTTGCGGACGGCCTCCAGCAGGCGGAAGGTGCCCTCGACGTTGGTGCGCAGGAACGGCTCCGGGTCGGCGATGGAGTTGTCGTTGTGGCTCTCGGCGGCGTAGTGCACGATCGCGTCGTGACCGGGGACGATCCTATCGAGCAGCCCGGCGTCGCAGATGTCGCCGACGACGAGCTCCACGCGGTCCGACGGCAGCCCGGAGATGTTCTCGGGGTTGCCGGCGTAGGTCAGCTTGTCCAGGACGGTCACGTGGACGCCCGGGTGGTTGTTGACCACATAGTGCACGAAGTTGCTGCCGATGAAGCCGCAGCCGCCCGTGACGATGATGTTCTTGGGTTCGAAGATCTCAGACATGAGGGGTTCCTCCTAGTACTCGCGCGGGCTGTTGACGATCTCGCCGGCGGCGACCTTCTTCAGGTGCCGACCGTAGACCGACTTGCCGTAGGCCTTGGCCGCCTCCTCCAGCTCGGCGGTCGTGATCCAGCCGTTCTCCCAGGCGATCTCCTCGGGCACCGAGACCGGTAGGTCCTGGGAGTGCTCGACGGCGCGGACGAACTCCGCCGCCTCGTGGAGCGACTCCATGGTGCCGGTGTCCAGCCACGCGTAGCCGCGGCCGAGGGTCACCACGGAGAGCGTCCCCTCCTCCAGATACATCTGGTTGAGCGTGGTGATCTCCAGCTCGCCGCGTGCGGAGGGCTTCACCTCGGCGGCGCGGGAGGACACGTCGCCCGGGTAGAAGTACAGGCCGGTGACGGCGTAGGAGCTCTTGGGCTCGGCGGGCTTCTCCTCGATGGAGACGGCCCTCCCCTCGCCGTCGAACTCCACGACGCCGAAGCGCTCGGGGTCGTCCACGTGGTAGCCGAAGACCGTGGCGCGGCCCGACTCGGCGTTCTGGACGGCGCGCGTCAGGTGGCGCGACAGGCCGTTGCCGTAGAAGATGTTGTCGCCCAGCACGAGCGCGCAGGGCTCGCCGCCGATGAACTCCTCGCCGATGGTGAAGGCCTGCGCCAGGCCGTCCGGCGAGGGCTGCTCGGCGTAGGAGAGGTTCACGCCGAAGCGCGAGCCGTCGCCCAGCAGGCGCTGGAAGTTGGGCAGGTCGGTCGGCGTGGAGATGACCAGGATGTCCTTGATGCCCGCCAGCATGAGCGTGGACAGCGGGTAGTAGATCATGGGCTTGTCGTAGACCGGCAGCAGCTGCTTGGAGGTCACGAGAGTGAGCGGGTACAGTCGCGTGCCGGACCCGCCCGCGAGGATGATGCCTTTCATTTAATCTGTCCTCTACAATCGAAATGCGCTTTAGATCGAGTGATAAATAAGACTTGGGTATCCTATTTTGCTAAACCCCCTCATTCTTAACGAAATAGGCAAGGTAATGACTGCGGAATATGGCTACCTGAATTGCCCCTTCCATTTTTCGATGCTCGACCAAGGGAGATTGATTCCGGTTATTTCAGGTTGGTTAATCCAATCAGCCATTTTGAGTAAAAAGTCATCTTCTCGTTCGAAAACAGGAAGTCCGGTATCTTCACCGATGATCGCGTGCCAAATGTTGGTAATGGACTCACTTTGCTTCAACGCTATGAAAAGCGCCAGTATCGAAAATCAATTTATAATCCCACAATGATGTGAATTCGTTCGGGCAAATAACGACCGCAAAGTGATACAAGCGAATAAGATCCGGCAAGAGTTAGCGCCCAAACAGCAAATGTCGAAACACCAAGTGGAATGACGAATAATCCAAGCAGTTTCCAAACGGCCTTGAGAACAAGTATATGGCAGAGGTAGATTCCAAAAGAGGCGTTCCCAAGGTCAACAAGCAAAGTAGAAGATAATCGCGACTTGAATGATCCCGGAACCGCCATAAGAAGCGCGATCACAGCTAAAGAGGTCGCGGCAGAACCGAGCTTAAGCTGAGTTGTGGCCATATTGAAATCGCCAGTCAAATACCACCAGAAGCCTGCGACCTCCTGAATTATTAAAAATATAAAGAGCACTGCAACAAGCTGAGTGGTTCGTCCTTCAATGAGCGCAGCCCAACGCCTTCAGTCGAGACCGAAAACATAAAAGATGAGCCACATGGGGCAGAAAACCTGTATTAGAGGCAATGCGATACCGGCAACGGCAGCGAGCTCCCTTAGAAGCAAGCAAGCCGGTGTCACACAATAGACAAAGAACCTATACCGTGAAAGGAGCCTGAACAGTACCGGAGTAAGCAGCACAAGCTGTGAATAGACCAATAGATAGTACATCTGAGCCGATACGGAGCCCACGGCGAACGCCAGAAACCCAGACGCCCATGAAGGGCGGGAAACGCCGCAAGATAGATAACGCTCCAGAACGCATAAGGTCCGGCAACCTTGCTAATGCGGCGTCGAAGACCCCCCCCGCATTAAATTTGCGCTCGTCGGTAAGAACACCGGATAAAAACAAGAACAACGCAACAGAAAAGTTGAGGAATGGGCGAATGGCGACCGACGCGGCACATTGAGGAAGACAGTGGATAAGCACCACTGCGGAAATCGCAAGCCCACGAAGAGCTTGAAGGTAGCGATCCTTGGCCATCTAGGCTCTCCTTCCAACGAGTCTCTTTAGTCGTCGTTTAATACCACCAAGCTTGCCGCGGACACGCTGCCAGAGAGTGGGACGGAAATCCCACTTGTCCATGAGATCTGGGATGGAAAGCCCGGCAGACACGTCGTTCAAGAACTCGTCGCGCTTTGGATAAGGCGTGACAGAATGGACGAGGCTAGGGTTGCCCGCGATTACCCCATCAAGCGTCACCGGACCGTTTGCAGTAAGCCCAGAAATAGCCTCGAATGCCCGCACGCCCTTCTCGGTATTGCATAGGACGGCAGATACGCCCTTGGAGTTGTCGACCTCGGGATGGGTATTCTGGAACCCCCAGAAATCACCGAGCGTGATATCGGCGCCGCTGGAGCGCTTTGCTGGACATGCCAGACAGGACGAACGAAGGCTCGCATTGGCCAGAAACGCTTTCATGTACCAGTCTTTGCCGAATATCTGGGACTCGGTGTCCCCGGTGTTGTCTTTCTCCGCTATGTGCTTGTACATAGCGGAGAAAGACAACCATCCGGTTGTCTTACTCCGCATATTGACGTCGCAGACGTCCGACCCGAAGGCCTCACCACGGTAGTCGACCCAGCGCGACCAGAGCTCTGGAGACGGAACACCGTGGCAGATGACGTCGACGCCGAGGAAGAGGTCAGAGTCGGCGAGTTTCCCCAGGTATGAGCGCATGCCAGCCACCTGGCATGCAGTACCGGCAAAGAGCGCCGGCCTGCCTTCACGCAGGGCAGCGCGGACGCCCTCGAAGACGCCGCGGCCAACCGCGCTCTGAACGTATTTCGAGCGCATAACGGCGCCGAGCGCCGGCCTGTCCTCCACGAGCACGTGACGAAGCTCGCGGCAACCGTCCGTCCACGCGGCGCCCGCCACAACACCGCCGCGCGAGAGAGCGTCACCGGCGAGTAGACCGAACACGCCGCCCGACGACGATCTATCGAGTAAGCCGACGTCATGAGCCTTCGCCCAGAGGGCGAACTCGCACCCGTCCTCCCCAGGGGCGTTGAGCGCCGGGCATACGGCGTCGCACGCCCCGCAGCCTACGCACCCGGAGGCGTCGACGGTGGGGTGTAGGAAGCCACAATCATCGGGTTCCATGGAGATGCATGACTTGGGGCAGCGGGCAGCGCACGCGCCGCAGCCGCAGCAACGGTCGCCAAGCGAGACGACCCTCGGGGATTTCTCGGAATCATTCATGATGGACCCTATCTAAGGAACGGGAGACGAGAGACGACCGCGATACGTTCGTCCTTCGTTAGGACGGCGAGCCAAAGGGCTATGGCGAAAAGCGCGCTGTAAACGGCGCCCCACTCGAGGAACGCGGGCCATCCGTTGACGGGCAGGACCGCCGTGCCAGCGAGGCAGGCGACGGTGACGGCAGCCCAGGCGAGCAGCACCGGCAGGTTCCGCTTCCAGAAAAAGAGCATGTCGAGACCGACCCGCTTCTGGTAGTACCAGTTCATCCACAGTCCGTTGCCGAGCACGATGCTGACGACATAGGCGATCGCGGGGGCCCACGGCCCCAGCGCCGGGGCGGCCGCGGCGGTGAAGGCAACGTTCCCGACCGCCATCGCAAGGTAGACGAGACTCCTGGCGTGGTGCATGTTCTTGGCCCTCTGGATCTCGATGCCGACGTTCTGACAGAGGGGCACCATGACGGGTAGCGTCATGGCGAGCACGAGCCAGTAGGCCTCGGCGAAGCCCGGGCCCGCCCACCTCGTCACGAAAAACTTCCCGAGAATAGCGAAACCTCCGTACACCCAGCAAAACAGTACCATCTGGTAGCGGCCCACGCGCGTCATAAGGCGAGTGAGCTCGGCGTTGTCGTCCGAGGTGGCGACGATGCGGTTGACCTTCGGAATGAAGACGTTCGACATCGTGGTGGAGAGCGAGTAGAAGACCTGGCGGATGTTCACGGCCACCGCGAACAGAGATACCGCAGTCGCGCCCGAGATGGCCCCCAGCATGATGTTGGGCACGCTCTGATTGACCATCTCGCAGACCTGGTTACCGAAGATCCAGGCACTGAAGGCGGCGATGCCGCGCATGACGCCCCAGTCGGCACCCCTGAGCTCGAAGCGCATGCCCAGCACGACGATGGCGTAGCGCGCGTTGAGGGCGAGCAGGACGAGGTTCACCGCGAGCTGTGCTAGGGCAACGCCCACGGGCCCCATACCGGCGGCCAGCAGGGCCCAGGCGCACAGCGGCGTCGCAAGCGTGGTGACGAGCTGCCTGGTCTGCTGGTAGACGAAGCGCTCGTGCGCCGTGATGTAGGAATTGAACACGACGGTGAACAACGTCGAGGCGACGTTGAGCGTCATGATGGCGAGCAGCTCCCGGGCGAGCGAGACCTGCGCCTCGGTGAACCCGGCCGAGAACACCGCGCCGGCGTTTGCGGAGAAGCCCATGCCGAGGGCGACCGCCGCGGCTGTGACGGCGACGTAAAGCGTGAGGTACATGCCGTTCAGGTGCCGGATGTCGCGCTCGCCGCCGTGCGCCACCGTCTGCGTGTAGAAGCGCACGTAGGCCTCGGAGAAGCCGAAGGACAGGAGCGTCAGCGAGAAGACAAAGGAGTTCGAGCTCTGGAAGACGCCGTAGTCCGCCTGCCCCACGTAGGACAGTAGCATCGGCGTGTAGACGAGGTTGACGAGGTTCTTTGCGAGGATGTTGGCGTAGCCTAGGAGGGCGCCCGCCTTACGCTGGCTAGCCACGGGCGGCCTCCGAGGGAATGCTCAATCCACATCTATCGAGGAATTCAACAACGATCTTCCTCTGAGCTGCCAACCTGTCATACGCCTTTGAATAGTCACTCTCGAGCAGTTCCGAATTACATACGGAAAGAATTGACCGCTCAACGAAAGAAACACCCAGCTCGCTGGCTAGCGTGTCGAATCGGCTGCTCATGTCTGGACCAGTGGACTCACGAGGGCAATAAATCAGCGGCTTCCCGAACAAGATCGAGAAAATTGATCCGTGATATGAATCTGTCGCTACAAGCTTTGCGTGACGGACGGCATAGAGGAACTCTGAAGGCCCGAGGGCGTAGTAGCGCGCATCCCCTAGTAAATCGACCCTCTTGCAGCTAAGTGAATCACAGATTTCGGCAACCCTCTCTTCGTAAGCTGCACTCCCGAGGAAGTACGTCAATACATAATCATTTGGAAGCCCGCAGTGCGGCTCTTTTTCATACCTTTCCCACCAGGAGCCGTCAAACATCAGTGTTGGGTCAATCAACACCTCGGCCTTTAAGCCGTACAGACTGTTTATAAGCTCGGCGCTCTTCTGCTCACGAACGGACAGCCTATCAAACCCGTCGAAATAGCCGTGGAACAGCTCACGCTTCTCCTCGGGAATCGTCGGAGCTGCCAAGCTTGGCGAAAAAGCAATGCGCTTTTCTCTTGGCGAAAACGTGAGAAACATAGTGGAGTTAGCGTCAGGGGAATACGGAGACCAAACTTGGTCGCTCCCAGCAACGAAAAAGTCATAGGATTTAATGTCACGTGGAGGGTTGGAATCAGATATAACCTCCCGGCTAAAGGAAATGTTACGGGAATTGAAATCCTCAAACGAACGATGCCTCTGGATGTGGGCAACGGCAAGCCCCTTTGGAATGAGCGAAGCCAAAGACTTGAGCTTGTATTTGGCAGATCTCGAGTCCTTCTGTCTGAACGTAAGGACATCTGCACCCGAGAGTTTGAGAGTTTCTTGGACAGCAAGGTTCTGGAGCCTCTGCCCATAGTTGTCCCCATGCGTAAATGTGGAAATGCCTATTTTCATGTTCAAACCTGTTCTTCGTCTCTATCAATAATCAAATAGTCTGCAGCCGAGGAATTCCACGACCAAGCCAGCGCTCCACAGAGCAGCAGTAGGCACAAGCAGCAGTTCACCCTTGTAAAGCACTGCGTATACAGAAAGGTAATAAGAATTGTTAGCAAAAGGAGCAAACGAACAATCCGGCCATTAGATCCTTTTTCCTGCTCCATAAACTCACTAACCACGGAGTGGAAAAACGCTACATACGCTGCCGTCTCCCAAACCCCCATGAGAATCAAGAAAGACCCCATATCCGCTTGACCAAAGTGGTTAAACGACATGAACCCGGACGCGTAGAAGCTTGAGGCTCCAAGACCCTCTCCGAGACTCCATGTAGCCGGTCTCAAGAGAGCGAAGCCGATGATAGCAATCCTCTCGTTACTGCCGTCGGCAGCAGTACCGACGGAAGCTGAACTGCCAACCATATCGAACAGACCAAACACTTGCGTATCCACGAGGATCTGGAACGCAGGCACCAAGGCGTATGCAATTGTCAGGATAAAATACAAGGCGACAAGCCAAAAGAAGGGACCCGAAACATCCGCTTCTCCTCTCATGACTGAAATAAGCCAGAACATCACTAAAACGAGAGGAAGGATTATGAAGAGCGCCTTATTATCGTTGAGTGTCGCAAGATAGAAGGACAGGACGATAAGGCAGACGTTGTAAGCGATGGCAAGGGATGGCCAGAGAGGACCCCGAAGCCTCCTAATCCAGACGAAGTTGTAGAGCACGACGAATGAAGTGTAAAGGGCCACCGCATGGACGGACGCATAAGAGAACAGGCCGGAGATATTGTCCTCGAAGTAACTGATGCCGTTCGTTGTCGCAGCGATCATCCCATGGGTAGAGTACTGGATAAACATGATCGCCATATTGAGAAGCAATATGGCGTTGAAGACCGGAAAACCTGCATCAAAGAGTCCAAGAAGAAAATCCCTCTTGTTAGTGACCAAAAGAAAGAAGTAAAGCGTATAGACAAACGGGTAGAGGAGCAGCAAAATATTCGCCCTAAACGTTTCCATATTGCCACCCAAGAGGGCACCAGACAGCCACCCTGCAACGGTAATCAGCCCAAGTAGTAGCGCTCTACCGCTATATTTCCATCCGGAGAAGAGCGCCCTCACGCAAATCATGCCGGTAATTACCCAGTTGAGGTATCGCCCCAGACCATAGTACTCAAGGAAGAAAACCTGCGCCAAGATACCTATAACGATCGTCGCATCCGCCAGGTCACCCATGCAAACGGTTAGAACGCCTTGCTTATTAGGGAGATACCAACGACCTCTTCGACCAGCCCGCTCCTCCGCTTTATTTATAACGAGCCTCGCATGCCTATGATCTTGCATTGAGTACCTCCAGCAGCACACGTTCAATCAGCCTCGTGTGCATGTGAACTCCCGTGTTGAGACCTACCGAGGAGCATGGAAGCAGGTCTACGATCTCATCTGAATCGACAAGATCGAGCGGACCAGGCTTTCCGCTCCTGAAACGATTGACATCCCTGATAAGCCGGCTCTTATCCCTAAACAGCCCGATTAGCTCCTCCTCGTTATTCAGCACCAAACCGGACCCATGCTCAACGACAAAGTCGGCGACATTGCCTGCACATGCACTCGAAATCGTATAAGCGTTTGCGGAGTAAGATTCCATACAGGTGTAGCTATAGGTCTCTGGGCAAGATGGCCACATGACAACGATGGCAATCTCGCACTCCCTGAGAGAGTCGGTCATGGCATTTGGGTGCTTCTCATCAAATTCGACAAACCGCTTGTTCATCCCTGGATACATATCGTTCGAGCTGTTGAAGACGAAGAACTCGTACTCTTGTTCATCGACCGCAGATACGAGGCGAAGCCAGGTCTCCCAGCCCTTTGTCTTCCTCGGCATCCCCAGAAAGGCAACCCTGATGCGCTCCCCTGCGTTCAGAGGACGTCTGTTGCCCAGATACTCTCCAAGCAGCTTTTGGTGCGGTATTACATCAACAAGGCCCTCGTATTGGGGCCTGAATGAGAGAAACCGATTCTTCGTATAGGTCGAAGGTGCAACAAAACGGAGATTTTTGATGGAGTCAAACAGCCCTTGGATCTTCGACTCCACACGAAGGCTGTTACTGAAGTGGGGGCATTTCTCGCAGGGAGCGTCGCCGAGCCTTGAGCTGTCACAAAAGCCGCTCCTATTTTGGAGGTTATAGCTTGTACAACACAGGTAATAGTCGTGGAGAAAGGCCCTGACCGGTGTTTTGCCTGTAACTTTTAGCAGTTCGGAGACTTTCTCAAGGCTCACGTACAGAAGGTGGTGGATATGAAGCTCAAGAAGGCTGAAGCCGCTTTTTTGCCAGCTGCAAAGGGCCTCGCACACCTGGGCAATACTGAAAACACCAGCCTCCACCCCGTCGACCGTAACCCCGAATTCGCAAAATAGCATCTGGTCGTCCCTGAACAGGGTCTTCTTAACCGAGTGGAGATAGACGTAACTTATGCCGTGCGACGCCATGGCCTGCTGACTCGCCATAATAGCCTTTGGGGTGCCGGTCTTGTCCTTGAGATAGTCGCAAAAGGCAAGCGCTAGGACGTACCCACTATTGTGCGGTTTGGGGATGCTTTTACTCATATCATCGCTTCCCAAACAAGAGGAGAGATCTATTGAAAAGGCCCTCTTGTAGACTGCCGAAATTCAGCCTCGAAGAGAAAGAAACCCTGCACCTAGCCATGAAAGAAGCGTCCATTTTCGATACCAACTCTCCAAGAGCACGCTCTGGAGGAAGAATGCAGTCGGAATAAGTTGAAAGAAGTCCAGTAACTTGCTTTGCAAGAGTAATCTCTCGCGGATGACAAAAACTATTGATTTTCTCAATCACTTTAGATGGTAAATCAGTACTCACACCGACCACATTACGACCATGCTGGCGATATCCCATATGAGGAGAAGC
This sequence comes from Collinsella aerofaciens, assembly GCF_039062315.1. Taxonomy (GTDB): domain Bacteria; phylum Actinomycetota; class Coriobacteriia; order Coriobacteriales; family Coriobacteriaceae; genus Collinsella; species Collinsella aerofaciens_BG. The sequence continues at coordinate 125,915 of NZ_JBCJBG010000005.1, read as the reverse complement.
ATCGAAAACAATCCGATAACCCAGCAGCACGCATAGATTAGCTATCAGCTTATCATGCATGATGACGGGATGGGGCAGCTCATGCAAGCAAACAACTTCCCAAATACGCCTATCAAATACTTGCGTACATCCCATAGGTGACCCAATGCAAAGCTGGTTGAGAGGGTCGTTATCTCGATAAGATATGCACCTTTGTTGCCCATAGGTTAACCGGCCCATCTCATTACCAGCTGAATCTACAAGTCTTGAATTGCAATGATAAAGAGCCAAATTCTCCTGCTTCTTAAGCTGTTTAATCGCAGTTATCAGTTTATCGCTATCCCAAATATCATCTTGGTCGGAAAACGCATAGTAATCAGCTTCGGGAGCATTCCGCAACAACGTCAAAAACCCTAAAGCAGGTCCTAGGTTTTCTCCTGTTAACAAAGTCAGACTGCCCTCATCTGCATAGCGCTGCAGAAGATCACGAGTACCATCAGATGACCCGTCATCACGGACAAAAAGACGTACGTCAACTTCAGCCTGCGAGAGAATGCTGTCAATTTGTTCTGAAATAAATGGGATGCCGTTGTATGACGCCATTAATACGACGCACTTTGGCACCTTGGAATTACTCAACATATGGATTACCTTATCATTAATGCCTAAAGCAAACGCTCTCGATGTGTTAACCCCTGAGCAAACCCAGTGCAAGCAGTATATCCTTGACCAAGTACTTGGCGCAGTCTTTTGGCCTCGCCCTGAGAACGAGTCGGTTAACCCGTACCCCGTTACGAAAGCCGTCCATAAAGGTATTTCTTTCTATAGGCTTCGTCGAAGGACGTTGAAGCTGTTCATTGTTGGCCACAGCTAGACCAGGATCAACCGGCAAAAGCTCAAGGTCCGTCATTTCTAACAGTTCTCGACCCTTGTCTGTCTGCACAAGTGCGAGGGATATCCCGTTCGCGACCTCATCAGAAAGCTCGCTACCCCATGAATCGCCAAGCGTAATATCGGAGACACGATCACCCTTGGCGTAGCGGCAGGAGTAGCAGCCTTCCGTATACGGTAAACCCGAGAGGAAAGCAATCGAGTAGCGATCGCGGACACCCGTCCTACCCACAGTTTCAGCTCCGCGATAGCGGAGCTGATACTGGACTTTCTTTCGAAAGTCCAGTATCAGCTCATTAGACAGGTTGTTACCTGTCTCTTCCAAGAATCGGCTCAGGACCTTGGGGGACGGTGAACCATGACAGATAAGGTCGATGGTGTAAAGGGAATCGGCTAAACGGCTTCCAACGAAGTTACGCATCGCAGCAACCTGACAAGGAAGACCGATAAAGAGAACCCTTTGACCACCTTGCAGGGCCTCCCTAACCTCGCGGTACGCACCAAGCGGATTGCTTTTGACGTATTTGGAGCCTTGGGCCCTCCTCAAGTAATCCGCATCAGAAGTGAGGTGGAACCGGAACTCACCGCCCTCCTGTGCACATGAACACACTAATCCATTTGACGCCACAAACGCCTCCGAGATGGCCGTAGCCAGACCCCCGGACGAAGATGACATTCTGAGCGATGTATCTTTCGCCCACCCCTGTAGCCACTCGAGAGGACGCAACGAAGATGGGGATACCATCTGGGGACACGTTTTCTCGCACAGTCCACATCCCACGCACCTTGTAGGATCAATACGGGCGTTATACGCCTCAATCGTATCCTCAATGGCAATCGCTCCATGTCGGCATGAATCGACGCAGGCCATACAGCCAGCGCACATATCCTTCTTGCATACCGTCCTAGTGCCAACGTTTGACAATGCCCTACTCCTCAATCATGCTCTTGAGCTGCGCTAGGGACTTCTCCCTCTCCGCACCCATCACGTCGTTGACCCGACCAAAGTCAATCTGCTTGGATGCTAACTCGACATCATCTAGATTCTGAAGCACTCTGTCCGTGAGGTCCGTGAGTCGCAGAATACTCACGTTCCTGCTCGAGGTTCCGTTCTTGGGCAGCACTTCTACCAGCGGCGTATTGAGATTTATGGCAAAAGCCGTACCGTGGAACGAGTCCGTGACTAGGCATGCTGCGTTGTCGACATACGAGAGAAACTCAGCAAGCGTCGGCAGCCACTTGAACTTGCCCTCGCGTGAGGCCTGGTGCAGGCTTGCGGAGATCCGTATCAGGGGCAAGCCAAGCTTTTTGGCAACCTTCACGGCGTACTGCCCCACCGTCGGGTCGCTGTGAATCTGGTAGACGAGGATGTATTCGCCCTTCGGGGCAGGTGCCGCCATCCTTCTCCACGCCTCGCCATCAAGCAGCAGCGTGGGATCGACAACCTGTCCGGCCTCTATGCCCCACGAGGCAAGCTGCTCGCGCGCGGCATCCTCGCGTACGAACACGACCTCATATGCTCGAAGGTCCTCGAGAAACCTGGGGCGCACGCTATCCGGGATATTCTTCTTACCAAAGCTTGCCGCATATGAGATGCGCCTTGCGCCCTCGGGAGCAAACTCAAGCGCGTATGACAGGTCGTATGCGCCCGAGCTGATGGGACCCCACACCTGATCGCTTCCAGTCATATAGACATCGGCCTTGGGCGGATTAGCCTTCAGCTCCTCCAGGGATGCATAGTGAGGGCTCATCTTAAGCAGCTGGGAACGCTCACGCGCAAACCGCTTGCCCGCCACCCTTGTCTCAGGCTCCATCAGAAGTCTGTAGACAGACTTCTTCAACGGGTTCCCGTTCCAGGACGGCTTTGTCGAAAGAAGCGTCCTCACCTGCTGGGATACGTCCTCACAAGCAGGTACATAGTCCATAATCTCGAACTCATGCCCCAAGCTCTCTACCGCTCGTTGTGTCGCATATGCCTGGAGCAGGGAGCCATAATTAGAGATTGCGTGCCTGGTTATGCAGGATACTTTCACGTGTTTCCTCCGATTGATATCGAGCAACCGCTATTTCTGAATTTTTGCATTCGATTTTTCCACCCGGCTGCACTACAGCGCCTCCTCAGTCTCGTACACGTGCGCGTCGGCTCGGCTTGCGTCGGAAAGGCCGTCGTTGATCGCGGCGTGCATGTCGCAGGTGGAAAGAGCGTCCAGCTCCTCCTTCGTCACCTTGCCCGACTCGTAGTCGCGCACGATGGGGAGCTCGTGCATGTCGAACTTCTTGCCGGGCTTGAGCTTGTGCGCCAGCACCCACGACGCGGGTTTCCAGATGTACTTGTGCATGGCAGGAGACACGGAGCCGATCATCCAGCAGTTGCGGTCGCAGTGGCGCACGCAGCCGCGCACTTTCTCGGCCTGGGCGCTCTCCCACAGCTCATCCCAAGACTCGTCGTTAAGGTTGCCCATAACGAGCTTCTCCTTGGTGCCGTTGCAGGGCATGACGTCGCCGTAGGGGTCGATGAAGAACGTGTCGAACGCCATATCGCACGGGAGCAGGCGCTTCTGCCCATAGATGTAGTTGATGAGGCCCATGTTGAAGTACGCGCGGAACCACTTCTTGGGCTCGTTGGACTTGAGGAGCTCGTTTACCAGGTCCTCGAAGTTCTGGGCCACCATGGGACGGTCCTTGATGATGTTCTTCGCCTCGACAAAGTAGAAGCTGTTGTGCAGGCTGGCGGTGGCGAACTCCATGCCGAGCTCGTCGGAAAGCTTGTACAGCGGCACCAAGTCCGCAGCGTTGCGATCCTGCACCGTCATGCCAAAGCCCACGTCCGGGTGCTTCATTTCCACGAGCTTCTTGAGCGTCTCGTAGCCGCGGTTGAAGCCGTTCTGGAGACCGCGGATCTCATCGTTGGTCTGCTGCAGACCCTCGATGGAGATGCGGATTCCCACCTGGGGGAATTCCTCGGCAAGGGCGATGATGCGGTCGGTGAAGAAGCCGTTGGTGGAGATGACGATGCGGTCGGACTTCTTGTACAGCTCGCGCACGATATCCGCAAGGTCGGTCCTGATGAAGGGCTCGCCACCGGTGATGTTGGTGAAGTACATGCGCGGGAGCTTCTTGATCACGTCGAGGGAGAGCTCCTCCTCCGGACGGCTGGGAGCCTTGTAGCGGTTGCACATGGTGCAGCGCGCGTTGCAGCGGTACGTTACGATTACGGTTCCGTTGAGTTTCTTCTCGGCCATGGGTTAGGCCACCACCTTCCGGTCAATTAGTTCTTGATACAGGGAGACGAGATTCCGGATGTATTCCTCTTGATTACAGTTCTCTGCCACGAATGAACGGCAATGCGCGCTCATCGCGGCGTAAGCCGCAGGATCGGCGGCCACCGCCGCACCCCTACGGATTGCATCTGCGAGTCCTGCCTCATCGTGGGCTTCAGCCAGGAAGCCCGTTTCACCCTCACGTACCAGCTCGGGTATTCCGCCCATGTTCGTACCGATAACGGGCTTGCCCGCGGCGAGTGCCTCGAGAACCGCATATGGCGCGTTCTCGAGCCACTCTGACGGCGCAGCCGCCAGAATGGCTCGATTCACAAGTCCGCGCAGGGCGTCACCGGTTTTATATCCAACCAGCTCAATCCTCGAGCTTATTTCGTTTGGCATTGCGGAAACTTTGACCTTCACAGCATCACATTCAGGGCCATCGCCTGCAATAACAAGACGCCAATCAGGGATCACCGGTGCCGCCTTCTCAAAAGCATGCACGAGCGTTAACACGCCTTTCTCGCGAGAAAGGCGTCCCAGATACAGCATGTAGGGATCTTCATTATTTTGGTTGGCAACTTCCCGTGACATCGAATCGGGATTCAGGAAATTCCGCATGAGGACAAGCTGACGCTCGGGAAGCCCCGCTTCAATAAACTTGTTCCGCATGAACTCACTCGGGCAGATGATACGATCGAGACGTGAATAGGTTTTGTGCCGTTTAAGCCACTCCGCCTCAGCCACCGCTAACGCGCTTTTTGCGATCGAACCCTTTACGCACTTCTTCTTAAGGCAATTGCCAAAATGACCCCCGAGACACGAATCGCAAACGTTGCCCTCGGAATCAAGCATAAGATAGCTCGGGCAAGCAAGAATCAAGTCGTGCGAGGTATACACAACCGGCGTTGGATGCTGCTTTAGCCAAGGAGCGTCCAAGATGGAAAACGTAATCTGCCTATGAGTGAGATTGAGATGGATTACATCGGGCTGGAATTCACGGCACAGCGCATCGAACTTCTCGCGCGCCTCTTTGGAATACACAAGTGACTGCGCGGCCTTCGCCTTATCGACAATAGAGCTCGGTCCGTTATAGTCGCGATTCGTTACAAAGTAACGCGACCACTCAGTCGGCTCATTACGCTCATCCTCCATGCTGAAGAAGGCAACTTCATGCCCAAGAGCGCGAAGACCATCGGCAAGAGCAAAGTAGTACGTCTCGCTTCCACCCTTGCGCCAATGAAACTTATTTACAAGAAGGATCTTCATTACGCAACACCCTCATACAAAGCAAGCGTCCTTTGGACGACGCTGTTCCAGTCATAGCCATTAATCGCGCGGTCACGTGCCATGGCGCCCAGCCTCTCCGCTTGGGCAGAATCCGCTATCAGGCCTTCAAGCACGTCGCGCAGCGCCCCCGCGTCTCCGTGTGGGAACGTGAGCCCGCAACCCTGCAGAACATCCGCGCACTCGGGAATATCCGAGGTAACGCATGCCGCACCGTGAGACATGGCCTCCAGCAAGCTCATGGGCAGGCCCTCAACGTCGGAGGGGAGCGCGTAGCAATACGCGTTGGAGTACAGCTCGGAGAGCAGGTTGCCCTCAACGTGGCCGGTAAAGAGCACGCGGGGGTCGGACGCGGCAGCCTCTTTGAGCGCCACGGCGTAGTCGTCCGTATCGGAGGAGTCGCCCGCGATAACCAGGCGCTTATCCGTCTTTACCTGCTTGTACGCCTCCACCAACAGTTCCGGTCGCTTCTCGGGCACAATGCGACCGAGGTAGAGGACATAGGAGCCCTGGGTGAGCCCCAAGCGCTCGGAGATCTCCTTCGCGGGAAGATCCGCCTCGGGAGTGATGCCGTTGGGAATGAGCGTAGCCTCGCGGCCGTAAGCCTCCTTGAAGTACTCCTGATTGCCCCGGGAAAGCACGATGAGCGCATCCGCGCACTTGGCCGCCGTCGCCTCGCCGAACTTGATGTACTTGGAAGCCAAGCCGCCCCATTTTGCACGCTGCCAGTCCAGGCCGTGGATCGTTGCCACGGTCCTGATGTCCGCGGAACGCGCAAAACGAAGGGGGACGCACGGCCCCTCTGCGTGATAGTGAATTACGTCTGTCCCGTCTTTGATGGCGGCCCTTGTTGCGGCAAAGCTGCTCGTGAGCGCAGAGAGCCCCTTGATGTCCAGAGCCTTTACGGGAACGATGCGGTAGCCATCCTTCTCGTAGGGCTCGGAAGGAGCTCCTTCGCCCATACGGTCGTAGCAGGTTACTTGGTGACCAAGGTCTGCCATACGGCGAGCAAGCTCGCCTACCACCACTTCTACGCCGCCCTCGCGCGAACCCGTTCTCTTTTGGCCTATCATGGCGATGCGCATGCTACACGGCACCTTCCCCAGAGAACATCGTCTTCAGCGTGCCGAATATCAACCGCAGGTCCTGGCGCAGGCTGCGATTCTCTATATAGTGAAGATCCAGCTCAACCATTTCGTTGAAGCCCAGGTGGCTGCGGCCCATTACCTGCCAAGGACCGCTGCAGCCGGGTTTTACCGCCAGGCGCTTCATGTCGTGCTCGCTGTACAGGGCAACCTCGCGCGGCAGGCCGGGGCGCGGGCCAATGAGGTTCATTTGGCCCAAGAACACGTTGATGAGCTGGGGCAGCTCGTCGATGCTGTGCTTGCGAATGAAGTTACCCACACCGGGAATAATGCGCGGGTCGTGCTTCATTTTAAACATGGGGCCAGTGGCCTCGTTTTGGGCCTGCAAGTCCTTGAGCATTTGGTCTGCGTTGGGAACCATGCTGCGGAACTTGTAGATCTTAAACAGGTAGAACGTGCCGTCTTTGCGCACGCGGCCCACGCGCCACTGTGAATATAGGGGGCTGGCGCCCGGGCTCTTTATGCAAATGACCACGCTCAGAATTACCCCGGGAATAAAGAGCAACACCAGGGCTCCGCCGGCGGCGACAATGTCCACCGTACGCTTAACAACGCGGTAGAGCCTGTGCCCAAGCTCGGGCTTCACGCCGGAGTTGGCACCGCGCAGCATCTTGTACGCTTCTTCGTTTGTAAGGTAATCCCCCGCAGCACCGGCTGCGGCAGTGACGGAATTCGCCGTGGCGGCCGTGCGCGTCTCCCGCGCGCCCTGTGCCATGGTCATCATCGTAGGCTCCAAGAGCCCCTCCCCCGATACTTTTTGCCTTCGGTCGTCCGCTTGCGAGCTTGCAGCTAGGCGATCGCTCTTCTGTGATTGCGCATAACGCGCTGCTCTTTTGAAAGCACCGCAAGGCCAACGCGGGTGGTTACGCGTCGGCCGCACAAGTCGAGCTCCAAAAAGGCAGTGCTCTTGCGTCTGTTAATGGTTTTTATTAGGCCTTCGTGGCCCAGCAGCGGACCAGCCGTCACTACAACCTGGTCGCCGTCCTTTAAGGCCTCGCTCATGGGCACTACCCTGTCTCCCTTATGGGTAAAGCGGCCAATGAGCTGGGTCTCTTCTTTTGCCAGCGGCACAAACTGACCGTCCTGGGCAAGCACCCGGGCAAAGTCGTCCATGCGCAGCAGACACTGTTGCACGGTGCGGGGATCTGCCGTATCGCAGATGAGATAACCGGGAAAGAGCGGCTTGGTCGTTCTGACCCATTTGCCGTGAACTTTGATCTCGGTTTGAAATTGGGGATAAAAGAGCTCCTGCATGGCGCTCGCCGGCACCATACGCTCTATGCGCTCGCGCATTACATCTTCGCGACCGTTAATGACCTGAATCACATACCACACGAGCACCACCCCCTTGCTGTCATACGTGTGGCTAACGGGGTTTGGGTATGGCTTCGCCAGGGCGCTTGTGCGCAAAGGCGCTCCATATTCAAACCCTGAGCCCAGTTAGACAAGCGCGTGGCTCTGCCCCACCGTGAACGGTATGTACAAATGCAGTTGCTAGAGACGCGGACGTGTATCGCAAAAAGACCGCATCCCCAGCTGGCTGCGTGCGAACCAGTCAAGCGGGAACAAAACTGGACCGCACGCAAACAGCTGTAGTACTGATGTGGTTTGCCATACCAACTTATTGCACGCGTAATGCGAACTTATAAATAGCCACAAAAACTAATGCAAAATCGGTTATGGCAATCGATATTGGAGCTCGTGGTGTTTCTGGCACCGCCGTTACGGCCGGATGCTGATCGACCCTGCGCTTTGCGACTTGCTGGAGCCGTGAGCGCAGTTGAACTCATGTAACATTAGGTATCCTAGCACAAGCTGGTAGCGAAACTGATTTGGGCTGCGTCGGACAACATATCGTTCATTTGGCGTGCTTAAGGGGGTTGTTTTGGGATGTTGTTCACATTGATGCAGGTTATTGGGGTGCTAGCGGTGATTAAGGGTGATCTTGAAGCACAAATGGAACGGCGAGCTGCACTGGTAATTGCGTTTGTCTAACAAACTATGTACAGAGATGGGAAATAAATTGTGCAACTTTTTGTTGGCGTAGGTGGGGTTTGCGGCGCGAGATATTTTGGCATGAAAAAAGGCCTTCGGGATACCGAAGGCCTTTGAATTCACGATGGTGGAGACGAGGGGAATCGAACCCCTGACCTCTTGACTGCCAGTCAAGCGCTCTCCCAGCTGAGCTACGCCCCCGTGACGAGGTAATACTATAGGGGAAGATCTTCGGGGATGCAAGGGGAATTTTGGATTGATTTACCGCCTTACGCGTTTTCCTTGGACGGTGGATAAAACCCTGATGCGATAGACCTTACTTGTAGAGGTAAGCGATAGCGGTGCCGGCGTGAACTTGAATGGTTGCCGTGCCCCGGACGACGTTGCTGATGCCGGTGTCCGCTAGTAGAGCTAGCTGGGCGTGATCGAGTTCCCATTCTAGGCCGTGTTCGCTGACCTTGGTGTTAGGGGCGATTGCGATGATGGAGAAGGTCTTTCCTTCGGCGCCTTCGATGGTCCACGATTCGCCTGCGTGAAGGATACGGGCGATCACCTTGTCCTCGGCAATCCAGACAGGGGCATCTTCGTAGCCCACGAGCAGTCCCAGCACGGAAAGTGCCATATCGGGACGGCCGCCGGTGGCGCAGGTCGCAACCACTTCGGCACCCGGCCAGCGACGACGGACGGAATCGAGCGCCAGAGCCAGATCTGTATAGTCCTTGTAAGGGTCGTGGCGTTCCACCTCAAAGGCTTCGGCGGCATCGACCAACGTGTGACCTGCATCACTCACCGTGTCGGCATCCCCCACATACACGTCGCAACTCAATCCCGCGCCCAACAGCGCGTCGAGTCCGCGGTCCACGGCGACAACGTGGTCGCACTCCCCCGCTAGCCTTCGCAACAGATCCGCGCCCGCCACCACGGGCGAGCCGCAGACCACTAATACCTTGCAAGCCACAGCCCTCGCCTATCCCTCAAACGAAAGCACGCGGGCCAGGTCAAGCTCCTCGTAGCTGTCGATAAAGATATCGCAGTTGGCGCGCACGTCGTCGCGCTTCATGCGGCCGTGCGGGTCATAAATACCTACACGCTTAAAGCCGGCGGAGCCAGAGCTCTTTAGGCCAAAGACGGCGTCCTCAAACACCCAAGCGCGCTCAAACTTGTGCCCATGGCGCTCCTCCAGGCGGCGCAGCGCCAGCTCGTATACGTCGGGGAACTGTTTGGAGCGACCTGCCTCGCCCGTGGTGGTCACAAACTCCATGTAGGCATCGAGCCCGGCGCCCGCAAGCGCAGACTTAACCAGCTCGGCTGGCGTGGACGTGGCAACGCACATGGCAATACCGGCCTCCTGCGCCTGCTTCAAAAATGCAAGCAGACCATCGCGCGGCGGCACCTTGGAGTAGCCATCGATCAGGATGTCGCTCAGCTCACGGTAGAGTTCCTCGCCATTCGCGCCAATGCCCCATGTGTCGTGGTAGGCCTGGCACTCGTCCTCCAGCGACAGGTGCTCAAATTGGGCAAAGTCATCCACGGTCACGTCAATCCCGTGGCGGTGCAATAACTCTGGCTGAGCATAAGCCCAAACGGGGGTGCTATTAACCAGCGTGCCGTCGCAATCGAAAATTAAAGCAACCTTGGGAGCGGCGGTATGGGACATAAACGAACCTTTCAATATCAAATGGTAAACATCCTGCTAAAAACGTTTTACCAAACGTCAACCAAACAATTTTGATACCCTAATTGGTAAAACTGTCAAGAGTTTTACCACGGCAATTCTGCCAGTGGTATAAACATGTCGCTTACCGATTAAACGCCCCCGCAAATCCGCTTTCGTCCATAAAACTAACGCACAGGTGTTATCGTAGTTTCTGCCGAAAGTTCCACCGAGCACGCGAGGTGGAACGAATCACAGAAACTTCGCCGTCCCTTCGATTCGTGCAGCCTTGGACCTTTCGCATCTAGTCACCAAGGCAACACGCTGCCGCGTCATGATGGGATCAAACGTGAGCGATACAAAGCTAAAGCCAACGGCTAAAAAGCCCGCAACCCGCAAACCGGCTCCGCACGCACCGGAGCTCTCCAAGGACGATGTCTACCTGTTTGGCATTGGAATGTGGGAGCGCAGTTGGGAAAAGATGGGCGCGCATCCCGACACGCAGCAGCGCACGCGCGGCTGGCGCTTTTGCGTTTGGGCGCCCGATGTAAAAAGCGTCCATGTCATTGGCGAATTTAATGACTGGAATGAGGAAGCCAACCCGCTGGTGCCCGTGCATACGAGCGCTATTTGGGAAGGCTTTATTCCTGGCGCCGAGCAGGGCCAGCTCTATAAATATCTCATCGAAACCAACGAGGGCGAAAAGCTCTACAAGGCCGATCCGTATGCCTTTAAGGCAGAGTGCCCTCCGGGTACCGCCAGCGTGCTGTGGACCCTCGACGGCTACAAGTGGAACGACGCCGCGTGGCTCAAGCGCCGCGCCGGCCACAACCACATGTCTCAGCCGCTTAACATCTACGAGGTGCATATTGGCTCGTGGAAGCGCCACGGCGACGCGCCACAGGGCGAGCCCGACGAGTACGGCAACTACCCCGGTCCCATGGACCCCTTCCCCGCGCAGCGCGGCGAGTTCTACACCTACGACGACCTGTCGGTCGAGCTCGTAGACTACGTGCGCGACATGGGCTATACGCATATCGAGGTCATGCCGCTCATGGAGCATCCCTTCGACGGCTCCTGGGGCTACCAGACGACCGGCTACTATGCCGCCACATCGCGCTACGGCAACCCGCAGCAGCTCATGCACTTTATCGATGCGTGCCACGAGGCGGGCATCGGCGTGATCATGGACTGGGTACCCGGCGGTTTTTGCGCCGACTCCCACGGCCTTGCCACCTTTAACGGCCACATGCTGTTTGAGCACGAGATTCACCCCAACTGGGGTACGCACAAGTTCGACTTCGCCCGCGGCGAGGTCCGCTCCTTCTTGGTCTCCAACGTGCTGTACTGGCTCGAGAACTTCCACGTTGACGGCATCCGCATGGACGGCGTGTCCAGCATGCTGTACCTCAACTTTGGCATCGACGATCCGGGCCAAAAGAAGTTCAACAAGTACGGTACCGAGGAGGACCTGGACGCCAGCGCGTTTATCCGCCAGGTCAACTGCGCCGTGGAGGCTCACTACCCCGACGTGATGATGATGGCCGAGGAGTCCACCGCGTGGCCGCTCGTGACCTATCCGCCGCAGGACGGCGGCCTTGGCTTCCACTACAAGTGGGACATGGGCTGGATGAATGACACCCTGCACTATATGCAGACCGATTTTCCGTGGCGCCCCGGCAACCACGGCCTGCTCACGTTCTCCATCATGTACGCCTTTACCGAGAACTTTATCTGCCCGCTGAGCCACGACGAGGTTGTACACGGCAAGTGCTCGCTGATCGGCCGCATGCCGGGCGACTGGTGGCGCCAGTTTGCCGGCCTGCGCACGCTCGCCTTCTACCAGATGACGCACCCCGGTGCCAAGCTCAACTTTATGGGCAACGAGATCGGCCAGTTTATTGAATGGCGCTACTACGAGTCCATCCAGTGGTTCCTGACCGAGGAGTACGAGACTCACAAGCATCATCAGGCGTTTATCAAGGCGCTCAATCACCTATACACCGCCGAGCCCGCCCTGTACGAGCGCGGCTACACCGACGACGGCTTTACCTGGATCGACGCGGACAACTCCAAGCAGTCCATCGTGAGCTTTGTGCGACAGGGCGAGGACATCGACGACGACCTGGTGATCCTGATCAACTTTGATCCGGCGAGCTACGAGAGCTTCCGCGTGGGCGTGCCGCGCGAGGGCGACTGGGAGGTCATTTTTGACTCCGACCGTCCCGAGTTTGGCGGCAGTGGCTATGCCGGCGAAGAGCCCTACACCTGCTCGAGCGAGCCCTATCCCTGGAACGGGCAGATGGACTCCATTGAGATCAAGGTGCCCGGCCTGGCTGGCGTGGTGCTTAAGCGCCGCGGTCCCAGCAGCTACAAGCCGCCGGTGGTTGAGGAGCCCAAGGCTGCGCCCAAGAAGCGCACGTCCACGGTGAAGCCCAAGCCTGCGGCTGCCAAGAAGGCTCCGGCTAAGGCGAAGGCTGCAAAGCCCACTGCCAAGGCTTCGGCCAAGTCCACTACGGCCAAGAAGGCAGCCACCAAAAAGGCCGCTCCCAAGGCCAAGGCAGCTTCTGTTAAGCCGTCTGCCAAGGATGCGTAACAAAGCCGTTACAGCTGTAATTACCCGTCTCGCCAAGGCGTAGGATACATGTCATAACCGTTCCGGGAGAAACATCCCCGGGGGAAAGGAACGTATGAATAAGATCTTCGACAACAAGCAGGAGTTTACCGAGCTCTATCGCGATGCCGTTATGAGCATCAGCGGCAAGAGCGTCGAGGCCGCCAGCGACCTCGACCGCTTTAACGCCCTGGCCAAGCTCGTGGCCGAGAAGGCGCGCACCGTTGCCACCAAGAGTGACGCCCGCGCCACCGTCGAGGGCAAGAAGCGCGTGTACTACTTCTCGATCGAGTTTTTGATCGGCCGCCTGCTCGATAACTACCTGCTCAACTTTGGCGTGCGCGACATGGTCGCCGAGGCGCTCGACGACATGGGCTTTGACCTGTCTGTCATCGAAAACCAGGAGCCCGATCCGGCACTGGGCAACGGCGGCCTGGGTCGTCTGGCCGCCTGCTTCCTGGATTCCATGGCAGCCGAGGGCATCGCCGGCTACGGAAACGGCATGCGCTACCGCTACGGCCTGTTTAAGCAGGAGATCGTCAACGGCAGCCAGGTCGAGGCCACCGACGAGTGGCTCACCCACGGCTATCCCTGGGAGGTCTGTCGTCAGGACAAGGCCGTGACCATTAAGTTTGGCGGCCGCGTCGAGGGCTTTGAGGAGAACGGTCGCACGTTCTACCGCACGGTGGACACGCAGGACATCCTGGCCGTCCCTTACGACATCCCCGTTGTGGGCTATGCCGGCGAGACCGTCAACAAGCTGCGCGTCTGGGCCGCCGAGCCGGTCGAGGAGCACTTTGACCTTGAGGCCTTCAACCGCGGCGACTACGCCCTGGCCGACGCCGAGCGCGCCGAGGCCGAGGCCATCAGCGCCATCCTCTACCCCAACGACGCCGGCGAGCACGGCCGTCTGCTGCGCCTGAAGCAGGAGTACCTGTTTGTCTCGGCCGGCATCTACAGCCTGCTCGACACCTTTGAGAAGGAGCACGGCGAGAACTGGGAGCTGCTGCCGCAGTTTGTGGCCATCCACACCAACGACACGCACCCCGCCATGTGCGGCCCTGAGCTCATGCGTATCCTCATCGACGAGAAGAAGCTCGAGTGGGATGACGCCTGGAACATCGTGACGCAGGTCGTGAGCTACACCAACCACACCATCCTGCCCGAGGCCCTGGAGAAGTGGCCTATCGGCATGTTCTCCAAGCTCCTCCCCCGCGTGTACCAGATCATCGACGAGATTAGCCGTCGTTGGCACGAGTCGTTCGACACCACGCAGGAGGGCTGGCAGGAGCGTCTGCGCCAGACCGCCATCCTGTGGGACGGCGAGATTCGCATGGCCAACCTGTCCGTGATTTGCAGCCACAGCGTCAACGGCGTGGCCAAGATTCACTCCGACATCATTAAGAATATCGTGCTCAAGGACTTCTATGCCCTGACGCCCGAGAAGTTCAACAACAAGACCAACGGCATCTCGCACCGACGCTTCTTTGCCGAGGCCAACCCCACCTACGCCAAGCTCGTGACCGAGGCCATTGGCGATGGCTGGCTGAAGGACGCCTTTGAGCTGGAGAAGCTCAAGGAGTTCCAGAACGACACCGAGTTCCTGAAGGCCGTGGGCGCCTCCAAGCGCGCCAACAAGGAACGCCTGGCCGCCTACGTTAAGGCCGAGACCGGTCTGGTCATTGACCCCAACACCGTCTTCGATGTTCAGGTTAAGCGCTTCCATGCCTACAAGCGCCAGCTCATGAACATCATGAAGGTGATGGACATCTACAACCGTCGCATCGCCGACCCCAACTTCCACGTGACGCCGACGACCTTCATCTTTAGCGGCAAGGCTGCCTCGAGCTACACCTTTGCCAAGGAGACCATCCGCCTCATTAACTCCGTGGCCGATGTCATCAACAACGACCCGCGCGTCAACGAGGTCATGAAGGTCTGCTTTATCCCCAACTTCCGCGTGAGCAACGCCCAGCTCATCTACCCCGCCGCCGAGATCTCGGAGCAGATCTCCACGGCCGGCAAGGAGGCCTCGGGCACGTCCAACATGAAGCTCATGATGAACGGCGCCATTACGCTGGGCACCCTCGACGGCGCCAACATCGAGATCGCCGACCTGGCCGGCCGCGAGAACGAGGCCATCTTTGGCCTGACCGCTCCCGAGGTCGAGCAGCTCTGGGCATCGAACAGCTACTTTGCGTGGGATACGCTCAACAACGATCGCGACCGTCTGGGCCGCGTGATGGACGAGCTCAAGGACAACACCTTTGCGGGTCTTTCGGGCAACTTCGAGAGCATCTACAACGAGCTCATGAACAACAACGACCCCGACCTGGTCATGGCGGACTTCCGCAGCTACGTCGACGCCTGGGAGAAGCTCACGGGCAGCTACGGCGACCAGGAGACCTGGAACCGCAAGGCCCTGCTCAACACCGCCTCGAGCGGCTGGTTCTCGAGCGACCGCACCATTCGCGAGTACCGCGACGAGATCTGGCACGCGTAAAGGCGCGCGAGCTCTCCTATGCCAGCACGGCATTACTCGACGGGCGTGACGTTGCGCCGCGCCCGTCGCTAATGGGTTTAGGAACATCGATGACAGAAGGAGAAATCGATGAGTAAGAAAGAATGCATCGCGATGCTCCTCGCAGGAGGACAGGGCAGCCGATTGGGGGCACTCACCCAAAAGATCGCTAAGCCGGCGGTTAGCTTTGGTGGCAAGTTCCGCATTATCGACTTTTCGCTGTCCAACTGCTCCAACTCGGGCATCGACACGGTGGGTGTTCTGACGCAGTATCGCCCCTACCTGCTGCATGCCTACGTGGGCTCCGGCGAGGCGTGGGATCTGGACAGCCGCGACGGCGGCGTGTCGATCCTGCCGCCGTACGAGACGCAGACCGGCGGCGCCTGGTATGCGGGCACGGCCGACGCCATTACGCAGAACCTGGACTACATCAAGGCCAACGACCCCAAGTACGTCCTGATTCTTTCGGGCGATCACCTGTATCGCATGGACTACCGCAAGATGCTCAAGACACACATTGAGAATAACGCCGACCTCACGGTGAGCGTTATGCCCGTGCCGTGGGAGGAGGCCAGCCGCTTTGGCATCCTGACCACCGACCCCGAGGACGGCCGCATCACCAAGTTTACCGAGAAGCCCGAGAAGCCCGATTCGAACCTCGCTTCCATGGGTATCTACATCTTCTCGGCCGACGTGCTGATCGAGGCACTCGAGGAGGACGCTCTGGACCAGCGCTCGAGCCACGACTTTGGCAAGGACATCATCCCCAAGCTGCTCGGCGAGGGCAAGCGCCTGTACAGCTACGAGTTCCACGGCTTTTGGAAGGACGTCGGCACGATCGCCAGCTTCCACGAGACCTCGATGGACCTGCTGGGCAACAACCCCGAGTTCGATCTGTTTGACAAGCACTTCCCCATCATGTCCAACATCACCACGCGTCCGCCGCACTACATTGGTCCGGACGGCCGCCTGGACGACTGCCTGGTCTCCAACGGCTGCAAGATCTACGGCACCGCTCGTCACTCGATCCTTTCGACCGATGTCATCATCGAGGAGCGAGCCGTGGTCGAGGACTCCGTGCTGCTGCCGGGTGCGCACGTTAAGAGCGGCGCGCACATCTGCCGCGCTATTTTGGGCGAGAACTCCACGGTCGAAGAGGGCGTGAAGCTCGGCTCTGTCGATACCACCAAGGATACGGCCGTCGTTGGAAATGACGTCGTTATCGGGAAGGGGGAATGATCCGATGATCAATCGCAAGGCCATCGGTTATATTACCGCTAACTACTCTTCGACCTACGGCAGCGTCCTGCTCAAGGACCGCCCCATCGCGTCCGTTCCGTTTTTGGGCCGCTACCGCCTGATCGACTTCCCGCTGTCCAACATGATGAATGCCGGCATTAAGACCGTCGGCGTCGTCATGCCGGGCAACTACCGCTCACTGATCGACCACGTGGGCTCGGGCAAGGACTGGGGCCTGGACCGCAAGAAGGGCGGCCTGTTCATGGTGCCCGGCAACGCGTATGGCACCACCAAGGGCGGCATGCGCTTCCTGCTGCGCGACATCATCTCCAACAAGACGCTGTTCCAGCGCTCGGATAAGCCCTATGTCGTGATGATGGGCACCAATATCATCTTTAACATGGACCTCAACACCATCATCGACGCGCACGAGAACTCCGGTGCCCAGATGACCGTGGTGTACTGCAAGGCTACGCGCAACGTCGATGACGAGACCAAGCTCGAGATTAACGAGAACGGCCGCCTGACGGGCGTGAGCGCTGGCGTCGTGTACGGCGACAACGCCTCTATGGACTGCTGCATCGTCAACCGCGAGACGCTGCTCGAGATCATCGACCACTACCAAGCCGCCGACTACCTAGACCTGCTCGAGGCACTCCAGGGCGACTTTGGCAACATCGACGTGTGCAGCTACGAGTACAAGGGCGAGGTCGTGGGCGTGTTTAGCGAGAAGTCGCTGTATCGCCGCAGCATGGACCTGCTCGACCAGACCGTGGCCGACCAGCTCTTTGACCCCGAGCGCCCGATCCTGACCAAGGCTCACGACGTGCCGCCTTCGCGCTATGCGACCGGCAGCCACGCGTGCAACTCGATCATCTCGGCCGGCTGCATCATCAAGGGCACCGTGCGCAACTCGATCCTGTCGCGCGGCGTTGTGGTTGAGGAGGGCGCCTCGGTGACCAACTCGATCATCAATCAGAGCTGCATCATCAAGAGCGGCGCACGCGTCGAGAACGCCATTCTGGACAAGAACAACGTGGTTCCCACCAACACCGAGCTTCGCGGCACGCCCGAGAACATCCTGGTGCTGGGAAAAGCTCCGTTAACTTCCGACACCACCATCGTACGTTAACGTTGGCACCGCAACATCGCTCGTAACATGTAGAATAGCCGCCCGGTTCGCGCCTGGCGGCTATTCTCGAATAACAACATGGGAGACAATATGGCTGATTCCAGCAAAAAGATGCAGATCGTGTTTGCCTCGGCCGAGTGCGCACCGTTTGTTAAGACCGGTGGCCTGGGTGACGTGGCGGGCTCGCTGCCTGCGGCGCTTGTGCGCGCCGGCGCCGAGGTTATCGTGATGGTGCCCAAGTACGCCACCATCAAGGACGAGTACAAGGCGCAGATGGAGCACTTTGCCGACTTTTACGTGAGCCTGGGCTGGCGCAACGAGTACTGCGGGCTGGAGAAGCTCGAGCACGACGGCGTCACCTATATGTTCGTGGACAACGAGCGCTACTTTGCGCGCGACTATCCGTACGGCTTCTTCGATGACGGCGAGCGATTTGCGTTCTTCTCCAAAGCCATCACCGAGAGCCTGCAGCACCTGCCGGCCGGCTTTGAGTGCGACATCCTGCACTGCAACGACTGGCAGACGGCACTGGCGCCCGTGTTCCTGCGCGAGTTCTACCAGGGCCTGCCGCTGTACGACCGCGTCAAGACCGTGTTCTCAATCCACAACGTGGCGTTCCAGGGCCAGTTTAGCGACACCGTGATGGAGGACATCCTGGGTGTGGCGCATATTCCCGCGGCCGCCACGCAGCTGCGCTGCGATGCCTGCAGTATCAACTATATGCTGGGCGCGCTGCACTATGCCGATGCCATCACCACGGTGAGCCCCACCTATGCCAACGAAATCCAGACGCCCGAGTTTGGCGAGGGCCTGGACGGCGTGCTGCGCGAGCGCTCCTATGCGCTGCAGGGCATCCTCAACGGCATTGACGTTGCGGGCTTTGACCCGGCGACCGACAAGCGCATTGCCGCCAACTACACGGTTGATGACCGTTCCGGCAAGGCCGTGTGCAAGGCCAAGCTGCAGGAGGAGCTGGGTCTGGAGGTTCGCGACGACCGCCCGCTTATGGTGATGGTCACGCGCCTGACGCGCCAGAAGGGCATGGACCTGGTCATGTACGCGCTCGACCGAATCCTGTCCGGCGGCGTTCAGGTGGCCGTGCTGGGTACCGGCGACCGCGACTACGAGGACGGCCTGCGCTACTTCCAGGACAAGTACCCCGGCACCATGGCCGCGCGCATCGAGTTCGATCCTGCGCTGTCGCAGCGCATGTACGCCGCCGCCGATATGTTCCTGATGCCTTCGAAGTTTGAGCCCTGCGGCCTGTCGCAGATCATCGCCATGCGCTACGGCACTCTGCCGATTGTTCGCGAGACCGGTGGTCTGAAGGACACCGTGCAGCCGTACAACGAGTTTACCGGCGAGGGCACGGGCTTCTCATTTACCAACTTTAACGGCGACGAGATGGGCGACGCCGTGTTCCGCGCGGCACGCCTGTTCTGGGATAATCGCGAGGCCTGGAATCAGCTGGTCACGCAGGCCATGAGCCAGGACTTTAGCTGGACGCGCTCGGCCGACAAGTATCTTGACCTGTACTTCTTTATGCACCCGGAGATTGAGCGCCCGGCGGCTGTGAAGGCTGCTATGACCGTAGAGGAGCCGGTTGCCGCTAAGGCCGAGCCTGCGGCGCCCGTTAAAGAGCCCGCTGCTGCTGAGGAGCCCAAGGCCGAGGAGAAGCCGGCTGCCGATGCCGAAGTTAAGCCCGCAGCGAAACCTGCCGCCAAGAAGACGACCACCCGCAAGACGACGGCTAAGAAGGCCACGACCACAAAGGCCGCTGCTAGCAAGACTAGCGCCGCTAAGGCAACTACTGCCAAGGCATCGACCACGCGCAAGCGCACGACCGCCGCTGTTAAGAAGGCCACCGAGGCCGAGGTCGTTCCCGAGGTAAAGGCCGACGCTGCCGAGGCTAAGCCCGCGGCAAAGGCTCCGGCCAAGACCGCTGCCAAGAAGACGACCGCGACCAAGACCACGGCTGCCAAGAAGGCCTCGGCTACGAAGTCGACGACCAAGAAGGCCACCACAAAGCCGGCCACCAAGGTCGAGGAGACGCCCGCCGAGCCCAAGGCCAAGGCAGCTGTCGAGGCAAAGCCGGCCGCCAAGACCACCACGCGCAAGCGCTCTACGAAGACGGCCAAGAAGACCACGACCGAGGCTGAAGCTCCCAAGGCAGAGGCTAAAGCCGAGGACAAGCCCTCAGTAAAGGCTGAACCGGCAACGAAGGCCGCCGAGGTCAAGACCGCTTCGAAGGCTACGGCAAAGACCGAGCCCGCCAAGGAGGCCCCGGTCTCCCCCGCCGCTCCAGCCGAGGAAAAGGCTCCGACCAAGAAGACCTCCGTCCGCAAGGCAACGGCCACCCGCAAGCGCCACTAATCCGGACGATTCAAACTTAATCCTCAACGCAAAAGAGGGCGCCCCAACCAGGCGTCCTCTTCTTGGTTGAACTTCTCTAGTAAAAAAGAAGCCCGGTTTACTACGACAAAATGGCTCCGGCTGACCACGGCGAGTAATCTACGAAATTGGCAACGCCTCTACCTGAGGTTTTAATATCACGAAAATAACCGTGGTTGAGATCATTCAATTCGTCGTAGTAAACCGAAGTACTTTTGGTTGGCTACAAATAGTATCGTATAGATGTTTTTAAATATCGCGATAATTTGGGTGATAAAACGATTTTCTAGGACAACCGTTCGCCGATGGTAAACGGATGTTGTTTATACAGCCTATGTACAACAGATATACTTACTTCCTGTGCGTAAAGCCCATGGCCCGCAGGCCGTGATTCTATTGAACTGGACCGTATTATGAGATTGATACACAACAGCCGTCTGCCGCAGTTTCGCACTCCGTTTGGCGCTGTGACCACTGGAACTTCCGTTTCGCTCTCGGTGATTTTGGAGGATGCCGACCCCAACCAGGCAACGCTTACCCTGCGTACCTGGGTCGATGAAATCGGTGAGTCTCTGTATCCCATGACGCACGAGGGCGACGGCATATTTACCGTAGAGCTTGAGTGCACCGAGCCCTGTCTTATTTGGTACAGCTTTATCTGCAACATCGAGGGCCAGCCCGAGGTCCGCTTGGGTGCACCGCAGGGTCGCACCGGTGGCGAGGGTGTGACCTACGATTACGCCGAGGTCCCGTCGTTCCAGATTACCGTCTACAAGCATCGCGAGAACCGTCCCACCTGGTACGAGCGGGGCATGGTCTACCAGATCTTCCCCGACCGCTATGCCCGCGACGAAAACTGGCGCGAGCGAACGCTGGCCGAAGTTGAAAAACCGCGCAACGGAATCCAGCGCCGCATGGTCGAGGACTGGAACGAACCGCCCGAGTACGAGCGTGCCGAAGACGGCTCCATCAAGACCTGGGATTTTTACGGCGGCTCGCTCAAGGGTATCCAAAATGACCTGCCCCGCATTGCCGAACTAGGCTTTACGGCCATCTACCTCAACCCCATCTTTGAGGCCGCGAGCAACCACCGCTACGACACGGCCGACTATACCAAGATCGACCCGATTCTGGGCACCGAGCAGGACTTTACGGAGCTGTGCAAGGCGGCCGAGAAGCTCGGCATTTCCATCATCCTGGACGGCGTCTTCAACCACACGGGCGACGATTCGATCTACTTTAACCGCTACGGCAATTATCCCGGCGTCGGTGCTTGGCAAAGCGAGGACTCGCCGTGGCGCGATGCGTTTTACTTCCATGAAGACGGTTCGTATGACTGCTGGTGGGGCGTGGGCAACATGCCCGCCATCAACGAGAGCTCCGAACTGGTGCGCGAGCGGCTCCTGGGCAAGGACGGCGTGATCCGCAAATGGCTGCGCGCCGGTGCCCATGGTTGGCGCCTGGACGTGGCCGACGAGCTTTCCGATGACTTCCTGGCCGAGATCAAAAAGGCCGTGCTCGCCGAGAAGCCTGACGCGCTGCTGCTCGGCGAGGTCTGGGAAGACGCCTCCAACAAGATCAGCTACGGCCATCTGCGCCGCTACCTGCAGGGCTCTGAGCTCGACTCTGCCATGGACTACCCCTTCCGCGACATGGTCATCGGCTTTTTGATGGGCTACAAGAACGCCTACCAGGCAGCCGAGGATATCGAAACCTTGCGCGAGAACTACCCGCGCGAGGCACTGGCCTGCGCGCTCAATCTGCTTTCAAGCCACGACCGCCCGCGCATCATCTCGGTGCTCGGCGGTGGCCCCGACGAGTCGCAGCTGCCCGAGAGCGAGCGCAGTAAATGGCGCCTGGATGATAACTCGATGGGCCTGGCCAAGAGCCGTTTTTGGCTGGCGACGCTCATGCAGATGACCTTCCCGGGTGTACCCTCAATCTATTACGGCGACGAGTACGGCTTGGAGGGCCTTACCGACCCGGGCAACCGCCGTACCCTGCCGACCAAGGACCAACTCCACGACTTCGACACACTGGCCATCGTTAAGAACGCGTCTGCCGTGCGCCGTGCGCTGCCCTTTATGGTCGATGGCGAGATCAAGGCCTTTGCGCTCAACGACGAAGTCTTGGCTTACACCCGCACGGGCAATGACGGCGAAGCCGCGACGGTTATCATCAACCGCAGCCTGCGCAATTCGCACCGCGTGACGATTCCGGCGCTCGGCGAATGCGCGAGCGACGTGATCAGCGGTCACGAGTGCGAGATCCACAACGGTACCGTCACGCTCGACCTGTACCCGCTGGGCTCTTCGATCATCTATCACCATGCCGAGAAGCGCCTGCAGGAGCCGCTCGATCATGGCGCGGGCGTTGTGTGCCACATCACCTCCGTGCCGACCGATGACGGCAAGCCCGGCACAATCGGTGCGCCCACGCGTCGCTTTATCGACCATCTGGCCGCTATGGGCATGCGCTACTGGCAAGTCCTGCCCGTCAACCCCACGGACTTCTTCCGCTCCCCCTACGCCGGCCCCTCGGCCTTTGCAGGCAATATCGACCTGCTGCCTGAGAGCCACGAGGAGCTGGCCGCCGACTTTGCTGCATGGAAGGCCCACGGCGGTGAGGATGCCGACCCGCTGTACACGGCGTTTAAACATCGCAACGCCGATTGGCTCGAGAAGTACTGCGTCTACATGGCCGTTAAGAAGTACTTTGAGGGCGAGTCGCGCCACGATTGGCCGGCAGATGTCGCGCGCTACAACGAGTATCTGATCGACGACAAGCGCTTCCACGACGAGGCCGAGCTGCAGGCGTACATGCAGTATCGCTTTGACCTTGCCTGGTGCGAGCTCATGAACTATGCGCACAAGAAGGGCGTCGAGGTCATCGGCGATATCCCGATGTATGTCTCGGACGATTCGGCCGACGCGTGGAGCGAGCCCGAGAACTTCTGGCTATCCGACACCGGCAAGGCGATTGAGATTTCGGGCGCGCCGCCCGACAACTTTGCGCCCGAGGGCCAGGTGTGGGGCAACCCCACCTTCCGATGGGATCGCATGAAGGAGAACGGCTATCGCTGGTGGATGGACCGCCTGCGTCGTGCGTTTTCGCTCTACGACCGCGTGCGCCTGGACCACTTCCTGGGCTTCCACAGCTACTTTAGCATTCCCGCCGGTAAGGCCTGTGCCGACGGCCGCTGGCTGGCAGGCCCGGGCAAGGACCTGTTCCAGACCGCCTATGACGAGCTGGGTCCGCTCAACTTTATCGCCGAGGATCTGGGCTATCTGACGCCCGGCGTTCGCGCCATGGCTTCGACCTGCGGCTTCCCCGGCATGGACGTGCTGGAGTTTAGCGACTACGACGTTCGTTGCGGAATTCACCCCACACCGGGAAAGATCCTGTACACCTCGACGCACGACACCTCGACACTTGCCGGCTGGTGCACGCGCTCCTTTGCAGGCGGCGACGAGCCGAGCGGCATTGCATTGGCAGGCGAGCTCATGGGCAACGCCCTGGCAAGCGATGCGCCGCTCGTTATGATGCCGCTGCAGGACATCCTGGGCCTGGGCGACGATGCACGTATGAACGTGCCGGGCGTGGCCACGGGCAACTGGACCTGGCAGGCTGACGAGGCGGACATTGCAGCCGCCGAGAACAAAACCGCACAGCTCCTGCGCAACAACCATAGATTCTGGGGCGAAGCGTGATAAAACCCCCGATATAGGGTACAGTTACAGACGTTTGAATTTTTGCGGGCAGAGTAATCTGCCCGCTTTGTGCTGAAAAGGAAGTATTATGGCGCGCTACGATTACAAGTGCTCGAGCTGCGGCAACGTGTTTGAGGTTGAGCATCCCATGTCCGAGACTCCCGAGGTCGTGTGCCCCAGCTGCGGTGCCCCGGCGGCCAAGACGTTCTCGGCCAGCGGCATTAAATTTGAGGGCAGCGGTTTCTACAACACCGACCAGCGAAGCGGCGGCTCCAGCACCAACGCCACGAGCGGCTGCTGCGCCAACTGCCCGCATAACCACTAGAACCCGAACAGCCCCGCGACCGGCACCGATCGCGGGGCTGATTCTTTAGCTACCCAGGTTTCCTTTTGAGTTGCGGTGAAATAAGGACTGTTTGGCGGGTAGAAGCGGTTTTTCAATCCCTATTTCACCGCAAATTAGTAGTTAGTTGCGGACCAGCCTGGCGCAGAAGTGGCCGTCGTAGGAATCGGCGTTTACCGGTACGCTTTGGAAGAGGCCTCGATCGTTCTGGCGTACGGATACGAGCTTCTTGGCCTGATCGAACTCGGGGAGTTGCAGAATCTGCGCCTCGGAGAGGGGTGCGACGCTAAAGTCGGCGCCCTCGGAAGAGGCCAGGAAGGCATTCACGACCTGCGTGTTCTCTTCATCAAAAACCGAGCAGGTGGCATAGATGAGCTCTCCGCCGGCGGCCACGCGCGCAGAAGCCTCCTTAAGCATCGTCAGCTGAAGCTTGGGTAACTCGGTCGTCACATCATTCTCGGTTAGGCGCCACGGGATCTCAGGATGACGGCGCATGGTGCCGGTGCCCGAGCACGGCGCATCGATAAAGACCGTGTCGAACTTAACCGGCTCTCCAAGCATGGCATCAAACGATGTGAGCACCTCATCAAGCTCACAGGCATCACCCGAAACCGTACGAACGCCCTGAATACCGGCCTTATGCAGGCGAGCGAGATTCAGATCGCACTTGCGGTCATGAAGATCAAGTGCCGTATGCTGACGCTCATAGCCGGCGCGCTTAGCCTGGCACATCATCACATAGGTCTTGGTACCGCGACCGGCACCAATCTCAAGGCAGCTTCCAGGGCGCGTGGCAGCTGTGGCGATAAGCTGTGCGTTAAGGTCCGAGGCCACCGCGGCAGCACGCTCAAATACGCCCGACGCAACCGTAACCTGGGCATCAACCGGGGCATGGCAGCCTGGGAAGACAGGCGCGACGAGCTGCGAGATATACGGATCGGGCTTGGTAGCAAAGGCGTTCTCATGAAGGGCCAGCGGCGCGGGGGCCAGATTGCCGGCAAAGTTAAGCGCACCCTCAGGCGTGTCGAACGATGCCATAATGCGAGCGCACAGCCAACGCGGTAGACCCATCAGGCGCGACAGACGAACCAAGCGTCGCTCAGACTCATCTACATCGGTCGCAGTGGCAAAGTCCTCAACGTTTTCCGCGACCTTATGCAGCACGGCATTGGCCAAACCGGCGGCAGACTTAGCTCCGCTGCGCACCAGCTCAACGCCCTGACTCACCGCAACGCGACCAGGCGTATGCAGATAGAGCATCTCGAAGGCCGAGATACGAAGCGCCATGCGAACACGCGGCGCAACCTTTTTAGGCTTATCAAGAAACTGATCGAGCAGCTCGTCCAAAATACCCTGGGTAGCCGCAACGCCCAGTGCCAAACGAGCGGCAAAAGCGGAATCGCGCTGGTCAATAGCCTTGGCAGATGAGCGAGAGGACAGCACGTCGCGCGCATACATACCGCGGCGATCGGCCTCCATCAGCACATCGAGCGCAAGTTTGCGCGCGGGAGACAGCTTGCTCATGACAAAACACCCCAGATAAGATCGGCGCCCTGCAGGCCAGCAGCCCAAGCAGAAGCGGCCATAGCACGCTTACCATCGGGCTTAACCTCGAGCAACTCAACCGAGCCATCGGAAAGACCCAGGTAAACACGCTTGTTCTTAACGTCAACAGCGCCCTCGCCAAGCGAGACATCGGCCGGTGCAGCATCGAGCACGCGCACGGTCTTGCCGGCAATCACGCATCGGGCAGGCGCGGTATCGGACGAGGCCAGCACATGACGCACGCAATCAAGCGCCGCCATTTGCGGATCCAGACGCATCTCCTGCTTAGAAATCTTGGCAGCATGGGTAACGAGCGCCTCATCCTGTTCAGTCCAAACAGCCGAGCCATCGGCAAGAGAAGGAAGCGTACTGGCAAGCAGCTTGCCGCCAAGCTCACCAAGCTCCATGGTCAGCGCCTCAGCATGCTTACCGACAACCGAGGTCGAGGCCTGCGCGCAATAAGCGCCGGTATCCACGCCATGTCCAATACGCATAATGGAAACGCCAGCAATCTCATCACCAGCAAGAATGGCACGCTGAATAGGAGCAGCCCCACGCCAACGGGGCAGCAAGGACGCATGAACATTTACAATGCCGAGCGGTGCCATATGCAGCACGTCATCAGGCAAAATGCAGCCATACGCAGCCACGCAGAAAATATCAGCCTGCGCAGCCTGAAGCGCCTCAACAACCTCAGGCGTCATACGATTGGCCTCAACGACCGGCAACCCCAGCTCAAGCGCCTTAGCCTTAACAGGAGACGGCTCCAGCTTCTTACCACGCCCACGAACAGCATCAGGACGAGTAACAACAAGCGCAATCTCATTCCCAGCCTCAACAAGCGAAACCAGCGAAGGCTCAGCAAAATCAGGCGTACCCATAAACACAATACGCATAAAGGACGTCTCCCCTCAACCAAAGCCGAGACGGCTACAAAGAACAGCGGAAAGCCAAGTACCCGGCCCATCCGCAAGAACAATTCAACAAAAACAAATATACCCAAAACCAAAGAAAGAGCCGCAATAAAAGCAGCTCTTCCAACAAAGCAATTATCAGCGAAGACGCCCTTCCCTGGCCCGACGGCACCCGGGCGAGTCAAGCAGCGTCAACGTAGTCCCCGGGGCGCCCGCCTATATCGTCCCGCGCGCAGTTTCGCAGCGCAGCAAGAATGTTTGAGCACGGGATGATATAGGCGGGCGCCCCGGGGACGGACAAACCTACTCCGTCTCGCCCGGTCGAGCGCCGCGGGCCAGGGCGTCCTGGTACTCCTTGACGGCCTTGATCCTCTGCATCGGCTTCAGTCGCTCGAACATGGTGTTACCGTGCAGGTGATCGATCTCATGCTGCAGGCACACGCAGAACAGATCGCCCGTGGCCTCATAGCGAATAAGGTTGGCATCCAAGTCATACGCCTCGACGACGACATGGTCGGGACGCTCAATCTCGCAGCTAATGCCAGGGATGGAAAGGCAGCCCTCGCTAAAGGGCACCAGATGGTCGCTCTGCTCAACAATAACGGGATTGATGAGCACGTACGGGTCGTAGTCGTTCTTGTCGCTGTAGTCGCAGTCGATGGTGACGAGCTGAATAAGCTCGCCGATCTGCGGAGCAGCCAGGCCGCAGCCACCGTTCTCGAACATTATCTTCTTCATCTTCTCGGCAAGCGCCTCGATCGCCGGGGTAATCTCCTCGATGACGACGCACTCCTGGCGCAGACGAGGGTCGGGCGACAGAACGATTCCGTTGGCTTCCATGGCCATCCTTTCGGGTTGTTACATCAAATCATAGGCGTCGACGTCAACGCTCACGCTCACGCCGCGCAAAGAGCCCACCTCTTTGAGGCAGGCGTCGATATCATCAGAGACATGGTACCCCACGGGCGACTTCACAAGCAGATGGAAGCGGTAACGGTCCTTGGCTCTCTCGATTACACACGAAGCTGGGCCCAGCACCTGCGGCACCGCGCTGCCCGCCCGCAAAAAGTCGGGCGCGGCGGCATGCCAACGGCGCTTAAGAAGCTTTGCAATGCGCCCGATGTAGTCCTGCGCGTCGTCTCGGTTCGCCGACCACACCAAAATGTTGACCAGGCGAACAAACGGCGGGTACAGCGCGTCGCGGCGCTGATCCAGGTCGTAGTCGGTAAAGATCGAACGGTCGTGCTCAGCGACGGCGCGAATTACCGGGTCATCGGGCAGGTAGGTCTGGATGATCACCTCGCCGGGACGATCGCCGCGACCGGCACGGCCCGCCACCTGTTCCAGCAGGTCGTAGGCGCGCTCCCCTGCGCGGAAGTCCGGCAGCTTGAGGGCGAAGTCGGCATTGACCACGCCCACGAGCGTGACCTCGGGAAAGTCGAGACCCTTTGCGATCATTTGGGTGCCCAGCAAAACGGCGCAATCGGCCGCATCGAATTGCTCGAGCAGCTTTTTGTGCGCATCCTTGCCGCGCGTGGAATCGGCATCCATGCGAATAATGGCGACATCCTCAGGAAGCATCTGGTGCAGCGCGTCCTCGATCTGTTGAGTGCCCAGACCCATTTTTGCCAGGTAGCGACTGCCACATTTGGGGCAACGGCTCGTGGGCGCGGGATACGGCTGCACGCGCCAAGACGAACCGCAGGTGTGGCACTGCAGCGTGTGTGTGCGCTCGTGATACGTAAGCGCGGTGGAGCAGTGGTTGCAGGTGGGCACGCAGCCGCATTCGCGGCACATCAGAAACGGCGCAAAGCCACGGCGGTTATGCAGCAGCACGGCCTTCTCGCGGCGCTCGACCACGCGCTCCAGGCCCTCCATCAGCGGTTTTGAGAACATGGAACGACTGCCGTGCGAGAACTCACGGCGCAGGTCGGCAATGCGGACAGTCGGCAGCACGGCGTGTCTTGGGCGCTCGGGCATCTCGACGCGCGTCCAGGTGGCACCGTTATACGTGCCACGGCGGCAGCGGTCGAGGGCCTCGGCAGAAGGCGTGGCAGAGCCCAACACAAGCGGGCAGCGATAGCGCCGCGCCATCTCGGCCGCCACCTCGCGCGCGTGGTAGCGCGGACTGGAGCCCTGCTTGTAGCTGGTCTCGTGTTCCTCGTCGATGATGATGAGGCCCAAGTCGCTGAGTGGGCAAAAGAGCGCCGAGCGGGCACCCACGACCACACGTGCGGCACCGCTGGCGACCATATCCCACTGGTCCAGACGCTCACCAGCAGAAAGACGCGAATGGAACACAGCGACCGTCTCGCCAAAGCGCGAGCGGAAGCGGCCGACGGTCTGGGCCGTCAGCGAGATCTCGGGCACCAGCACGCAGGCCGAACGGCCGGCCGCCAGCACGCGCTCAATCGCCGAAAGGTAAACCTCGGTTTTGCCGGAGCCGGTGACGCCGTCGACAAGGACCACGTCTCCGTGGGCGTCAAGACGGGCGCGCTCAATCTGCGCGAGCGCCTGCTGCTGGCCGTTGGTAAGTGCGACCGGCGCCTTGCCGCTTGCCGAGGACAGCGTGGTCTGCTCGCTGCATCCACGCCACGCACGTCGCTCCTCCACCACCACGACGCCGCGTTTTTCGAGCGCCTTGATGGTCGCCGACATACTGTTATAAAGCAGGTTGAGGTCGCGCGTCGTGACCGGCCCGCACTGGAGCGCCTCGATGAGCTGACGCTGGCGAACTGCGGTCTTGGGCGGCGTATAGTCGAAGCCCTCGGGCGTAAGCATGACCCAGCGGTTTTGGATGGGTTTAACGGCGGGGCGCTCAACGGTCCGCACGCCATCATCGCCCTTGACCACGCGCGGGCTTCCACCCGGGGGCAAGAACAGGCGCAGGCACTCGGAAAGGGTTGCGACATATTCGCGGCTCATCCAACGCGCGATGCGGGCGGCCTCGGCACTAAAGAGCGGTTTGCTGAGAATCGCCTCGACGGGCTTGATGCGCGCAGGATCGAAGGCGTTGTTGCCTTGCAGGTCGCCCAGCTCGGGCGCGA
The DNA here is from genome assembly GCF_039062315.1 of Collinsella aerofaciens. GTDB lineage: Bacteria > Actinomycetota > Coriobacteriia > Coriobacteriales > Coriobacteriaceae > Collinsella > Collinsella aerofaciens_BG. The sequence continues at coordinate 96,248 of NZ_JBCJBG010000005.1, read as the reverse complement.
TGTCAACGATGTAGCCCGCGGCCGCACGGTTGCCAAAATGAACTAGGACGGTGGAGCCGATCTGGGCCTCGCTGGCGAGGGGTTGCGGGATGCCGTAAGCAAACGGCTCGGACAGTGCACGCGTCGGGATGTCGAGGATTACGCTCGCATAGGCGGCGACGGGTTCGGGTGCGGGCTCGGGCTGCGCCGGGGCGGCGGCAGGAGCCGCGGACTTCGGAGCTTCCTCCGGTTCCGGTGAACCAAACAGCGACAGTTGCTCGGCCATAGTCCCAGCACCTCCTAACCCATACGTCTACAGAAACAAGAGCCCCGCTCTGAGTGAACGGGGCTCGGATACATACGTTTGCGCAGCGATTACAGCGCCATCGTGCGGGCGCGGTCAATGCGCGCCAGGCAGTCGTCACGACCGACGAGCGCCATGGTCTCGCCCAGCGGAGGGCTCACCATGTTGCCGCAGACGGCGACGCGCACGGCCTGGAACACCACGCGCTTCTTGAGGTCCATCTGCTCGGGGAGCGGCTCAAGCGCGGCATCGATGTTGGCGGCCGTCCACTCGGTAACACCCTCAAGCGCGGCCTTGGCGGCATCCAGAATGGCACCCATGCCCTCCTTGGCCAGGCCCTTGTTGACGGATTTCTCGTCATACTCGAGCGTCTCGGCCGTAGCGAAGATGGGAGCGGCGACGGTCACGGCGTCGGCAGGCATCTTGGTGCGCGGCTTGACAATGGCGGCAAGCGCGTCGATCCAATCCTCGCCGTACTCGACATTACCCTCGATGAGACCCGCCTCGTGCAGCTCGGGGACCATGATCTCATCGGCAAACTGGGCGTCGGACATACCGTTGATGTACTCGGCATTGACCCAGTCGAGCTTCTTGGGGTCGAAGGTCGCCGGGTTCTTGGAGATGCGGTCGAGCGAAAACTTGCTGGCCAGGACATCGCGCGGGATGATCGTGGTCTCGCCGTCGAGCGACCAGCCGAGCAGCGCCAAGTAGTTGACGAAGGCGTCGGACAGGTAGCCGGCGTCGCGGTACTCCTCCACGGAGGTGGCGCCGTGGCGCTTGGAGAGCTTTTTGCCGTCGGCGCCCAGGATCATGGAGATGTGGGCGAACGTGGGCACGGGAGCGCCGAGGGCCTCGTACACCATGACTTGACGCGGGGTGTTGGACAGGTGGTCGTCGCCGCGGATGACGTGAGTGATCTTCATCATGGCGTCATCGACGACGGTCGCGAAGTTGTACGTGGGCGTGCCGTCGGAACGGAAGATGACAAAGTCGTCAAGCTCCTTGGCGTCGAAGGTTACCTCGCCGTGGACGGCGTCGTGGATGACGACGTCGCCGCGGTCCTCGGGCACCTTGATGCGAAGGACGTAGGACTCGCCGGCCTCGATGCGACGGCGGGCCTCCTCGGGATCAAGATCGCGGCAACGGCGCTGATAGCCCTGGAAGGGGTCCTTGCGCTCCTGCGCGGCCTTGCGGTCGGCTTCGAGCTGCTCCTTGGTGCAGAAGCAGGGATAGGCCTTGCCCTCGTCCCAAAGCTTCTGGGCGGCCTGCTTGTACAGGTCCAGGCGCTCGGTCTGGGCGTAGGGGCCAAAATCGCCGCCCACCTCGGGACCCTCGTCCCAGTCCAGGCCCAGCCAACGCATGGCGCGCAGGATGATCTGCGTGTTCTCGTCGGTGGAGCGGGTGGGGTCGGTGTCGTCGATGCGCAGGATGAACGTGCCGCCGTTAGCACGGGCGAAAGCCCAGTTATAGATAGCGGTGCGGGCGCCGCCGATGTGCAGCTTGCCCGTCGGTGAGGGTGCAAAGCGGACGCGAACGTCTGATGCCATGGATATCTCCTCGATTGCAGGATGGATGTCTAACCGCACCAGTATAAAGCATCAAAGCAACCTCCGCACAAAGGGCACCGACCTACTCATTGGGGACAGACTTAAATGACCAGTCATTGGACAACCTGTCGGCACTTAGGTAAGGGTAGTCATTTAAGCCTGTCCCCAATGAGTAGGTGCGGAAAGGGTGTGAATGTTTGATTTACGCGCTATGATGTGCCCTTGCATAGAGAGCCCGGCGGAATGGTAACGGTCGCCGGGACACGTTTTTGAAAGGACAATCATGTCAGAAGAACTTCGTTCCATCCCGCCCCAACACGGGTCCTTTGTTTTTACGTCGGAGTCGGTGACCGAAGGTCATCCCGATAAGATCGCTGACCAGATCAGCGACGCCGTCCTCGACGCAATCCTCGCCAAAGAAATAGAGCTCCAGGAGCAGGGCTACATCGCCCCCAACGGCGTGCCTGCCAACGTGGAGAACGTCCGCTGCGCCTGCGAGACCCTCGTGACCACCGGCACCGTCATCGTCGCCGGCGAGATTCGCACCCAGGCCTACGTCGACGTACAGGAAATCGCCCGTGGCGTTATCCGCCGCATTGGCTACAACCGTGCAAAGTTCGGTTTTGACTGCGATACCTGCGGCGTCATGAGCCTCATCCACGAGCAGTCCCCCGATATCGCCCAGGGCGTCGACGAGTCGTTTGAGACCCAGACCGGCGCTACCACCGACCCGATCGACCTGATCGGCGCCGGCGACCAGGGCATGATGTTCGGCTACGCCTCCAACGAGACCAAGACCCTCATGCCCATGCCGCACTACCTGGCAAGCCGCCTGGCCGAGCGCCTGGCAGCCGTGCGCCACGACGGCACCCTGCCCTATCTGCGCCCTGACGGCAAGACCCAGGTCACCGTGCGCTACGAGGAAGGCAAGCCCGTCGAGGTCACGACCATCGTCATCTCCACGCAGCACGCCGCCGAGATCGAGGACATGGGCAAGATCAAGGCCGACCTCATCGAGCACGTCATCACCCCGGTCATGGCTGCCGAGAACATGCCGTGGGATAACGCAGACATCTACGTGAACCCCACCGGTCGCTTTGTCGTGGGCGGCCCCATGGGCGACACGGGCCTCACCGGCCGCAAGATCATCGTCGACACCTACGGCGGCTACGGCCGTCACGGCGGCGGTGCCTTTAGCGGTAAGGACTGCACCAAGGTTGACCGCTCCGCCGCGTATGCCGCACGCTGGGTCGCCAAGAACGTGGTCGCCGCCGGCCTGGCCGACCGCTGCGAAGTCGAGCTTGCCTACGCCATCGGCGTTTCCAAACCCCTCTCAATCATGGTCGACACCTTCGGTACCGCACATGTTGCCGAGGACAAGATCGTTGAAGCCGTAGAGAAGACCTTCGACCTGCGCCCGGGTGCAATCATCCGCGACCTGGACCTGCGCCGCCCCATCTACGAAAAGACGGCAGCCTACGGTCACTTCGGCCGAGAAGACGCCGACTTCACCTGGGAGAAAACCGACCGAGTCGAAGAACTCAAAGCAGCCTGCGGCCTGTAATTAAGAACCGCCAAGGTTTCAACGACATAAGCGCTTAAAAAAGAAGTACCGCTCCCAACCGGTACTTCTTTTTATTTAAACGGTGGTGAAGATGCTTCGATATGAGCCCACGCTGCGTCACCAGCTAATGAATTTTGCAGCACACGCGCCTCTACCATGTATCCTTAGTTCCGAGGGCTTTGGTATTTGGTCGGTCGCGAGTTCCGCACGAGCCGGAGGCCACTTAATGTGGCCTCCGTGCGAGCCAGGACTGTAGAGCAGGCGACCAAATACCAAAGCCCTCGGAACGACGGGATAGAAAAGGAGCACCCATGGCAGGCAAGCCGCAAACACTAGCTACGACCTCGGCATTCGAGATCTTGGGCCCCGTCATGGTCGGCCCCAGCTCATCGCACACCGCCGGCGCCCTCCGCTGCGCCCAAGTTGCCGCCAGCCTGTTGGAAGGTCGCATCACCAAGGTCACCTTTGGCCTGTGGAACTCCTTCGCCCACACCTACCGCGGCCACGGCACAGACCGTGCGCTCGTCGCGGGCATACTGGGCCTCGACACCGATGACGAGAACATCAAGCAGGCCTTCGACCTCGCACGCGAGCAGGGCCTCGAATATCACTTTGACATCAAGGGCGACGACGCGTCCATCCACCCCAACACCGTCGACATTGACATGGTCGACGACACGGGCGCCACGGCACAGGTCCGCGGCGAGAGCCTGGGCGGCGGCAAGATGCGCATCAGCCGCATTAACGGCGTCGGCGTCGACATCTCGGGCATGTATTCCACGCTCTTCGTGGCGCACAAGGACGTCCCCGGTGTACTCGCCGCGCTCACCAACCTGCTCGCCTACGCCCATGTAAACATCGCCTTCTGCCGCACCTACCGCACCGAAGTGGGCGGCCAGGCCTACTCCGTCTTTGAGACCGACGGCGCGCCCGACGACACCGTCGTCCCCATGCTGCGCAAGCTCGACAATGTCGATTACGCAACGTTTATCGAACTCCCCGGTTCTGCCTCGTCGCTCTCCCCCGGCGTCTCGGCCAAGGAAATCTTCGACGACGGCGAGCAGTTGCTCGATGCGTGTGAGGAACTGGGGCTCAGCATCGGCGCCGTCATGGCCGTTCGCGAGGCGCGTCTGACCGGCGAGGCCCACGCCGTCGCTGCCATGCGCCGCGTGCTCGACGTCATGCGCGAGGAGACCACGGCCCCCATCGCCAATCCGCAGCGTTCGCTCGGCGGGCTTATCGGCGGCGAGGCCAAGCTTGTCGAAGCCACCGGCCGCAACGATTTGAGCGCAAGCCTGATGGGCCCCGTTCAGACCGATGCCGTGGCCCGCGCGATGGCCGTGCTCGAACGCTCCGCCACCATGGGCGTGATCGTCGCCGCCCCCACGGCAGGCTCAGCGGGTGTTGTGCCCGGCTGCGTGCTTGCACTCGCCGATCGCCTGCAGCTCGACGACGAGCAGGTCATGGACGCGCTCTACTGCGCAGCCGCCATCGGCCTCAACCTCACCACGAGCGCCTGCGTCGCCGGCGCCGAGGGCGGATGCCAGGCCGAGGTGGGAAGCGCCGCCGCCATGGCAGCCGCCGCGCTGGTGCAGATGCTCGGCGGCACGCCCGAGCAGGCGCTCGACGCCAGTTCCATCGCGCTGAGTAACCTGCTGGGCCTCGTTTGTGACCCCGTCGGTGGCCTCGTGGAGGTGCCCTGCCAAAACCGCAACGCCATCGGCGTGGCAGCGGCCTTTAGCTCGGCACAACTCGCCCTCGCAGGCATTAAGAGCCTGGTTCCGTTTGACCAGATGGCACATGTCATGCTCTCGGTGGGTCACGCGTTGCCGGCCACGCTGCGCGAGACGGCAAAGGGCGGCATCGCGCAGGCTCCGGCCGCACTTTCGGCCTGTGCAAAATGCGGTGTGTGCGGATAACGGCAAAGAATGACTCAAAGGTGGGACAAATGTCCCACCTCTTTTGAATGCCACCGTTTCCGTACCACAAACAGCAGGGCAATCGCTATAATGCAAGCCCAGTAAAAACACGATGAGCCATAAGGCGAAATTCGAAGGATATGCATACGATGTCGCAAAACGATCGAACTCAACTGATTCCCGATCCGCAGCAGCCGAGCAGGCACACCGGCGGCGTTCAGTCGCCGCGTCCTATCGCGCCGAGCCACGGTCAGCAGCGTGGTGCGGCAAACGCTTCCCAACGCCCGAACCAGCAGCGACAGCAGCGTCAACAACGTCAGCAGCGCCAGGCAAACGGCAATGCGCCCAAGCAGCCCCCCACGCACGCTCGAGGCGATCGCGGCCCCGCACGCAAACCCGCCAAGAACAATAAGTCAGGCAAAAAGACGACGCTCTTTGTCGTCCTAGGTCTTATCGTCATTGTCTATATCGTAGGCATGGTAGCGTTTTCGCAGGTAGCCTACCCCAACACCACCATTGCCGGCGTCGACGTCTCGTTCTCTAACGCTTCGTCTGCTGCCACCAAGGTCAACTCGGCATGGAAGCACTATAAGCTCACCGTGACAGGCGATGACTTTAGCTGGACCTATCAGCCCGAGTCCGATGAGCCCATCGTCGATGGCGAAGCTGCCGCAAAAGAGATCATCAGCCACAACGAAGCCTTTGTATGGCCGGTCCGTCTTGTGGAATCCTTAAGCGGCAAAACCAAAACAACCGCTACCTCCAACGAAGTCGATCTTGATCAAGACGTCGACCTGTCCATGCTCTCCGACACCTTTGACCAAAAGAAGTTTGAGAAGGATCTGGGCGCCGCCATCGACGAGTTTAACGAGGGGCGTTCGGGCACGTTCGAGGCCAATAGCTCCTATGACGAGCAGGCCGGCAAGTTTACCGTCGAGAAGGCGCGCTCCAACGAAAAACTCAACCGCGAGCATGTCATTAAGTATGCCGAACTCGAGCTTGCCTCGCTGGCCGAGACCGTAGATCTTTCCAAGCTCGACAACGATGCCTATGAACCGCTCAATGGAACGCTGACCGATGATCAGATTCAGGCCGCATGCGATGCCGCCAACAACTTCCTGGGCGTCAACGTGACCCTCAAGCTCAACGGCGAGGATGCCGGCAAGGTTGATGGCAGCTCCGTATTGCAGTGGATCAGCTTTGCCGATCCGGCCAACCCCACGCTCGATACGACGCAGATCAGCAGCTGGGCAGCCGAGCTCGCCAACGGCTTTAATACCGTTGGCTCCACTCGCTGGTGGACGCGCGCCGATGGCAAGCAGTGCGCCGTCGAAGGCGGTGACTTTGGTTGGTCCATCGACAGCAGCTCGCTCGCCAAGCAGGTCGAGGACGCCATTAACAACAAGCAGACCGGCGAAATCGAGATCAAGTACTCCCAGAAGGCCGACACCTTTACCGCAAAGGGAGAGCCCGACTGGAAGGCGTATATCGACGTCGACCTGTCCGAGCAGCACGCGCGCTACTATGACGAGAACGGTAATATCGTTTGGGAGGCCAACTTTATTTCCGGCAAACCGGGCGAAGACGCAACCCCCGAGGGCGTGTGGCAGATCAACAGCAACGACGGCGGCAGCACCCTGATCGGAGCCAAGGACCCCGAGACCGGTAAGCCCAAATACGAAAGCCCGGTGAGCTACTGGATGCCGTTTGAGGGCAATATGATCGGCTTCCACGATGCCACCTGGCAAAACGACAAGAGCTTCGATAATGCCGAGTCGTACAAGTGGTGCGGCAGCCACGGTTGCATCAACCTGCGCCTGGCAGACGCCAAGGCACTGCACGACTGCATCAAAGTCGGCCTGTGCGTGGTTGTCCACTCATAGTGCAACGCGCGCATTCCTACAACGTGGAACCGCTGCGACCAATCTAACAGTTCCGAAAGAAACCGTTCTATGCGCCCACCCCAACCGGTGGGCGCATATACTTATCAAGGTTCTTTCTATAAAGGAGACGCTATGCCGAATGTCCCCACCATCACCCCGGGCCCGGATGATACCGAGCACACGCCCGAAGGTGCCACCGAAACGATTCCTCTGATTACAAACGCACACACCGACAAGCAGAGCGGACGCGCGAACGATACGGCCGAGATTTCCGATGAAGAGGCATATGCCAAGCTCAAGGCAAAACGCGCCGAACGTCGACGCAAAAAGCTGATTCGACGCGGTATTGCCGCCGGCGTCGTGGGTGCCATCGCGCTCATTGCCATTGTCGCAACCCTGGTTATCAATGCGCAGCCACAAGGCGCTAGCGGGCCTGTGACCGACATGGTGACCGAGGGCACGTTTAGCTCAACGGTCGAGGCGAAAGGCCAGCTCAAACCCATTTCGTCCTCAGTGGTCTCCCCTTCTGTCGACGGCACGGTCGATTCGATCAACGTGCAGGCAGGCCAATCCGTCAACGAGGGCGACGTGCTTATGACCATTAAAAACGACGAGCTCGACCGCAACGTTGCCGAGGCGCAGCGTGCAGTTGCAGCCGCTCAGGAAGACCTCGCCAACGCGCAGAAAGCCGCAACCGCCGCGCAGGCCACCCCGACGACGGACGCCGATGGAGCTTCCGCAGCGGCTGGCGTCTCCGCCGCATCAGCGGACACGAACGCCGTATCGGCCGCGCAGCGCAGCCTCGCATCGGCCCAGGCAAACCTCGATCAGGCGAACGCCAAGGCAGCCAGCCGTACGGTCACGGCCCCGAGCTCGGGTAGCATCGTGGAGCTCAACGCCAAGGTGGGCGCCACGGTAACAGGCGGCATGATCATGGGCGAAAGCGATACGAGCGGCGGCAAGCAGTGCATGCAGATCGCCGACCTATCCAAGATGAAAGTGACCGTACAGGTGGGCGAAAAGGACATCGCCAAGATCGCCGTTGGGCAGAGCGCCAACGTCACGTATCCCGCGTTTCCCGATATCGTGAGCCAGGGCACCGTCACGGCTATCGCGTCGGTGGCAAACTCCGACGCCGCCAACGGTGGCGGCAGCGTGACCTTTAACGTCGACATCCTCATCGAGGCGCCCGACGCGCGCCTGAAGCCGGGCATGACGGCCGAGGTCTCGGTGGTGACCGAGCAGCTCGACGACGTGGAGATGGTGCCGACGATGGCGCTCATGACCGAAGACGGCGAACACTATTACGTCAACGTGGCGACTGATGACGAGGGCAAGCAAACCCATCGTGTGAATGTGACCGTCGTAACGCAAAACGACAACGAAGCCGTAGTCGGCAAGACACAGGTCAAGCGCGACGACCAGGGCAACGAGATCAACCCCAACGTGCCGGTTACCAAGCTGCGCGATGGCGACACCCTCGTCATGGACACCGGAGCGGACGCAACGGCTGACGGCGGCTACAGCGCGGATTCGGGCAGTATGACTGCCGATGAGGACATGTAATGCGTCCCGTTATCGACATTCGCAACGTGCACCGCATCTTTGAGAGCGAGGCAGGTTGCGCCCACATCCTGCACAACGTGAGCCTGGCGGTAAATCCCGGTGAGTTCGTGGCCATTACCGGCCCCTCGGGCTCGGGCAAGTCGACGCTCATGAACATCCTAGGCTGCCTGGATAAGCCGACAGCGGGTGACTACTACCTGCAAGGGCTCAACGTGGCCGAGCTCGATGATGACGAGCTCACCGAAGTCCGCGCCCTGAGCATTGGCTTTGTCTTTCAGAGCTTCAACCTGCTGCCGCGCCTATCGGTCATCGAAAACGTCATGCTGCCGCTGGCCTACACCAATGTGCCCCGTAGCCAGCGCGAAATGCGCGCCGTGCACGCGCTGCAGGCCGTCACGCTGCCGGTCGACCACTGGGACCACCGCATATCAGAGCTCTCGGGCGGACAGATGCAGCGCGTCGCCATCGCGCGCGCCCTCGTCAATGACCCGCCCATAATTCTTGCTGACGAGCCGACGGGGAACCTGGACTCCGCCACTGGAGCGCTTGTAATGGAGACCTTCCATAAGCTCCAGGAGCGCGGCAAAACCATCGTGCTCATCACACACGACCCCGGCATTGCCGCCGAGGCCGACCGTGCCGCGACCATCCGCGACGGTCGAATTCACGACGGCGCGTATATTCCACATGCACCGCGGACCCTGCGCAGCGCCGTAGATAGCCTGCCCATGATTTCCGCCTCCGCCAACCCGCCGAAAGGAGTGGTGGCATGAGCACCCGTGATCTCATCCAGGAAGCCCTTCACTCGCTCGAGGCCAACAAGGGGCGCAGCCTGCTCACCATCCTGGGCATTGTCATCGGCATCGCCTCGGTTATCGCCATGACTTCGCTCATCGGCGGCATCCAAAACAGCCTGGTCAACAGTCTGGGCCTCAATGCGGCACGCATGGTGCAAATCTATTCGTCGCAAGAACTCACCGAGTCGGACATCGAGAAGCTTCAAAAACTGGTGCCGCAGATAGAGCAGATCGGCATTGTCGACAGCGCGTATACCGAGTACAAGACCGGCGATAAAAGCTATACCGTCATGGCACAGGGTGTCGATAGCGACATGCTCGACGCCGTGGGGGCCAGCAAGCTCGTTGCGGGGCGCACCTATTCCCAGGCCGAGTCCCAATCAGGCTCGCGAGTGGCGCTCATCAGCCGCGGCGGCGCCGATCAGCTTTACGGCAACGAACAGGATGCGCTGGGGAAAACCATCAAGGTGTCCAACGGCGAGGTGCAGATTGTAGGCGTGATTGATGGCGGCAGCGACTCCATGGGCTCACTCACGCTGTATATGCCACGCGAAACCATCGCCGGGCTGTTTGGCGACGAAAATCCTTCATTCCCCAGCGTGACGGCACTTGCCGCCGAGGGCACGGACATGGATGAGCTTTGTAAGACCATCGAGTCCAAGGTGCGCGCGATGAAGGGCATCGCGGAGGATGATGAGTACGACAGTGTATCGGCGACATCCATGAAAAGCGCCATCGATGCACTCAACTCCTTTATGGGCGCGTTCTCGCTCATCATGGGTGCTGTCGCCAGCATCTCGCTGCTTGTCGGCGGTATCGGCATTATGAATATGATGCTCACCAACGTGACTGAGCGCATTCGCGAGATCGGCATCCGCCGCGCTCTGGGCGCCAGTCGTCGCGATATCACCGCACAATTTTTGGCCGAGTCCTCGGCGCTATGCGTCACCGGCGGACTGTTGGGTGTCCTGATTGGCTATCTGCTGGCATGGGGCCTCGCGATGTTTGCCTCCGGATTCGGGATTCTTGGCGAGCTCGGTGCCAGTGGGCAAATCACGCCGAGTTTTTCAATCGCCACGGTGCTGCTGGCCTTCGCCGTCTCCGTCGGCATCGGCGTAATCTTTGGCTTCTACCCCGCTCGCCGCGCGGCAAAGCTCAACCCGGTGGAGTGCCTACGCTACCAGTAAGTCACCACCAAAAAGTTGCGGTGAATTAGAGACTGAATATGCTATCTAGCAGCAGAAACAGACACTATTTCACCGCAACTTATTAAAGGGCCCTAGGCGCGGTGAGCGCCTAGCGCGCGAACTCTCGTAAGAGCGCATCTTCCACTTCCCGAAGCGAAAGGGCCCCGCTTCCCTCGGCGGGACGGGTGACCACGATGCAGCGCGCTCCCACGTCGCGCGCGGCGGCAAGCTTCTCGGCCGTGCCGCCTACGGTTCCCGAGTCCTTGGTCACAAGCCACTGGGCGCCCACCTGCCGAAGCATCGCCTCGTTGAGCTCGCGGGTGAAGGGCCCCTGCATGCCGATGACGTGTGACGGCGAAAACCCCGCGTCGATGCACTTCGTTATAGCACCGGGCAGCGGGAGCACACGCACGAAGAAGCGCTCCGCGAAATCGGCGACGCGCGTGTAGGGAGCAAGCTCCTTGCTCCCCGTCGTGAGAAGCGCGCGACCCGGGTTCTCGGAGAGAAAGCGCGCCGCGCAGGCGATCGACGCGACCGACACGATGCCTTTGGGCAGCGCCTCGGCCGGGCGCGCAAGACGCAGGCATCGTGCACCCACGGCGAGCGAAGCGGCCCGGATGTTGCCGCTTGCGAGCGTAGCGAAGGGGTGCGTGGCGTCGACGACGATGCGCGCGCCGGAAAGCTCGCGCTCCATGTCGGCCTCGTCGAGCCTGCCCGCATGCACCTCGATGCCCAGAAGCTCGCCCAAAAGCTCGCCTCCGAACTCGGTTGCCGCGTAGGCACGGGCGGGGATGCCCGCCTCGCTCGCCCATTCGCACAGAAGGCGGCCCTCGGTGGTGCCGGCGAAGATGCGCAGCGCCGGCGCGGATGCGGGCGCCGTCACTTCGGGCCGCCTGGGCGCGTGATCTGGTAGAGCAGCGCGTTCATAATGGCGGCCGCCACGGTCGAACCGCCCTTGCGACCCCTCGCGACGATGGCCGGCACGCGTCGCGCGAGTAGCTCCTCTTTCGCCTCGACCACGTTCACAAACCCGACCGGCACCCCAACGACGAGCGCGGGCGCGATCTTTCCCGCGTCCATGAGCTCGGCGAGACGCAGAAGTGCTGTGGGAGCGTTGCCGACGGCCACGATGAGCGGACCCTCGATGCCGCAAGCTTTGTCCATGCTCGCAACGGCGCGAGTCGTGCCCGCGGCACGCGCAGCCGCGGCGACATCAGGGTCGGCCATGTAGCATACGACCTTGCAGCCGAGCTTCGCGAGCGCGGGCTTGCTTATGCCTGCGAGCGCCATGTTCGTGTCGGTGAGCACCGTGGCCCCTGCGCGCAGTGCGTCGAGCGCACAGTGCGCGGCGTCATGGGTGAACACGAGGGAATCGGCGTACGAGAAGTCGGCAGTGGTGTGGATGACGCGCTTCACGACGGGCCCTTCGAGCGGCGGGAACGTGCGGCCGCCGAGCTCTTCGGTGATGATCTCGAAGCTGCGCCGCTCGATGTCGCCGGGCGCCATCTCCTTGGAATCCATCTAGTACTCCACTCCTTCCCTTGCACATATCCCCTGAGCGTAGGGGTGTTTCTCGCACCGCATCTCGGTTATGTAGTCGGCCTTCTCCACGATCTTGCGGGAAGGCGCGCGCCCGGTGAGCGCTACTTCGACGCCGCGCGCGGACATATCGAGCGCACGGTCCACGAGCGCCTCATCGACAAGCCCCTTCGAAAGCGCATCGAGCGCCTCGTCGAGCACGAGCAGCCCCTCCTGCGCGCCCTCGTACTCGGCGAGCGCGGAAGCGAGGTTCCCATCGTGCAGCTCGCACGTCGCGGCAAGTTCTTCCGACGTCATCGACCAGGTAAACTTGTCCGACACCTTCCCCGCGAACACGGGCACGCCGAAATGCTCGGCGAGCAGGCGCGCCTCCCCGCTTTCGCCGTCTTTCAGGAACTGCACGACGACGACGCGGCGGCCTGCGGCGAGCATGCGAAGGGCGAGGCCCATCGCCGCCGTGGTCTTGCCTTTGCCGTCGCCATGATACACGTGGATCATACGCCCTCCTCGATAACGCGGTAGACATACTCCATGTCGAGCGCCCCGCGCACGACATCGGCCAGGCGGTCGAACTCGCGCGCACGGTGATCGGCCGCGGACGCTGCGCCCGCAGCACCCACGACGCTCTCGGGCAGGCCGCGCATGCGCGCGAGCGAGCGCGCGAGAGCGAGCGCCACCCCCGGTTCGTCGAACAGGCCGTGGAGATAGGTTCCGAACACGTTTCCGCAGGCCGCGCCTTCTGGTTTGCCGCCAATCGTGCCCGCAGGGGCGCAGGAGACGGTCGTTTCGCCGTCGTGAATCTCGTACCCGCGCGCCGTCATGCCGTTCCACACCGAGAACGCGCCTTGGGCGCCCGTGATGCGCAGCTCCGACTGGGCGAGGCGCTTTTCTTCCTTGAACACCGTACTTGCAGGGATGAGCCCGAGCCCGCGCGCGGTGCCAGCGCCTTCCCTGCCGTGCGGGTCGGAAAGCCCGTCTCCCAAAAGCTGGTAGCCTCCGCATATGCCGAGCACCGGCGTGCCCGCGCCCGAAAGCGCGCGTACACAGGCTCCGATGCCGCTAGCCGCAAGCCAGCGCGCGTCGTCGAGCGTAGCCTTCGAGCCGGGGAGCACCACTAGGTCGGGTCGGCCCAGATCGGTCGTCGAGGAAACGTAGCGCACACCCATGCCGGGCACGCGCGAAAGCGGGTCGAAGTCGGTGAAGTTCGACAGATGCGGAAGGCGCACGACGGCGACGTCGATGACGCCGCGCGCCTCGCGGGCAGATAAGCGCGGCGCGAGCGAGTCCTCGTCGTCCAGGTCGAGCGTAAGATACGGCACGACCCCCACGACGGGAACCCCGCACATCTTCTCGAGCGGGGCCAAACCCGGGCGCAGAATTTCCACATCGCCGCGGAACTTGTTCACCACAAGCCCCCGCAAAAGCGCGCGATCCTCGGGCGCAAAGAGCGCGACCGTGCCGTAGAGCTGGGCAAACACCCCGCCTGGGTCGATGTCGCCCGCGAGCAGCACGGGGGAGGACACGGCGCGCGCGAGCCCCATGTTGACGATGTCGTTTTCGGCAAGGTTGATTTCGGCGGGGCTGCCGGCGCCCTCGATGACGATGACGTCGTTTTCCTCCGCGAGCGAATCGAACGCCTCCAAAATCTGCGGCATGAGCGCCTTCTTTCGCGCGAAGTAGTCCCTCGCAGCGAAGGCTCCCTGCGCCTTACCGGCCACGATGAGCTGGCTTCGGTGGTCGCTTTCGGGCTTGAGCAGGATGGGGTTCATGCGCACGTCGGGCGCAATGCCGCACGCCTCGGCCTGCATGATCTGGGCGCGCCCCATCTCGAGCCCGTCGGCCGTGACACCGCTGTTGAGCGCCATGTTCTGGCTCTTGAAGGGAGTCACGCGCAGGCCGTCCTGCGAAAGCACACGGCACAGCCCCGCCGCAAGCAGGCTCTTCCCCGCGTTCGACATGGTGCCCTGGATCATGATGGGCTTCGCCCTACCCACGGGTATCGACCTCCTTCGCCGAGCCTCGGCCATCCGCGCCCGCCATAGCGCCGCTGCAAGAAGCGCCGCCCCGTTCGTCGGGTTCGGCTTCGCCCGATGCACCTTCCACCCGAAGCGCGCGGCTGAAGGCCATCGCAAGCCGGGCATTCTCCTTGCGCGTGCGCACCGCGACGCGGCACCAGAAACGGGACAGTACCGAAAACGAGTCGCACGTGCGGACCAAAACCCCCTGTTTATACAGGCGCTCGGGGATGTCTTTCGCCGGCGTGCGGACTAAAAGGAAGTTCGCATCCGACGGCACGACGGAAAGCCCGAGCGAGGAGAGCTCGTGGGAAAGCCACGCTCGCTCGCCCGCCAATACATCGCGCGTGCGCGAGACGTATTCGACGTCTTCCAGGGCGGCGATGCCCGCGGCCTCGGCGACCGAGGAGACGGGCCACGCCTGCCCCGCCCGGCGAATCCCCTCGATGAGTTGGGCGTTTCCGCTGATCAGATATCCCAACCGCAACCCCGCCATTCCGTAGAGCTTGGTGAACGCGGAGAGCACGGCCACATGGCGCGAACACGCGGCGCATGCGGCCACGCTCCTTTCGCGGGCGTCGGGCGCAAATCCGAGGAAGCACTCGTCCACGACGAGCAGCGCGCCCACCTGCTCGCAGCGGCAAGCCGCGGCATCGATCACGCTGGGGTCGACGAGGCGCCCCGTCGGGTTGTTCGGATTGCAGAGGTACGCCACGTCTCCCGGCCCCTCGATCGCGCGGGCGAAGGAGGCGGGCACGTCGAAGTCGTCCGCTTCGGAGAGCGGGAACTCCTGCACGCATGCGCCGTAGTACGATGCCGCCTCCGCATATTCAGAGAACGTCGGCGCGCACACGACGATGCGTTTCGGGCGCATCGCCGCGGCGAGCCGCCAGATGATGTCGGACGCGCCCGCGCCGCAGACGATAGTATCTTCGGGAATGCCCTGGGCACGCGCTAGGGCGCGAACGAGGGCGAGGCTTTCCCTATCGGGGTAGGCGTCGATTCGAGAAAGCGCCTTGCAAGCTGCGGCGACGGCGCGCGGCGAGGGGCCTGCCGGATTCACGTTCACCGAGAAGTCAATGAGGTCGGAGGCGCCCCCTTCGCAAGCGATGCCGAGCGATTGCGAGCTGCCCCCATGCGCACGGGCGCGCAGGATTCCCCCCGCAGCCCGGGACGCGGCGTGGTCTTCCCTCATGCCATCGCCCCCACGGCGAGCACGACCGCCGCGCGCGCGGCGCCGAAGACGACGAGCGCGCATACGGACGCGGCGAGCATGAGCCTTGTCGCCCGGGCGATGTCGCCCCACTCGATTTCGCGGGACGCGTCGCCTATCGTCGGTTTCTCAACGAGCTTGCCAAAATACACCGCGGGTCCTGCCAGACGCAGCCCGAGCGCGCCCGCGCACGCTGACTCGGTCTGCGCCGCGTTCGGACTCGCATGGCGACGCCTGTCGCGGCGCCAGATGCGCGCCGCCCCGCGCGCGTCGAGCCCGACGATCGGGCATACGGCGATCATGAGCAGGGCCGATAAGCGCGAGGGAATCCAGTTCGCCGCATCGTCGAGGCGCGCCGAGGCGCAGCCGAAGTCGATGTAGCGCTCGTTTTTGTAGCCCACCATGCTGTCGAGCGTGTTCACCGCCTTGTACGCCATGCCCAAGGGCGCACCCCCGATCATAAGGTAGAAAAGCGGCGCGATGACGCCGTCGCTCGCGTTCTCCGCCACCGTTTCCACGGCGGCGCGCGCGACGCCCTGCTCGTCGAGAACAGACGTGTCGCGTCCCACGATGAGCCCGACGGCTTCGCGCGCCGCGACAAGGCCGCCCTTCGAGAACGCGCGGGCCACGGCCAGGCTCTGGCGGCGCAGCTCGCATGTCGCGAGAATCTGATAGCTCGCCCATGCCTCGACAACGAAGCGCAAGCCGGGGTGAACCATGCCGCAAAGATGCAGGATTCCCCAGGTCAAAAGCCCACACGCAAGCGGAAGCGCCACGGCGAGCACAAGCCCTGCGGCGCGCGTGCCCGCGGACGTTTGCGGGAATGCGCCCCGCAGGTGGCCTTCGGCCCACGTGATCGCGCGCCCCATGGCGACAACGGGATGGGGAAGCCAGCGCGGGTCGCCGAAGGCAAGGTCGGCCGCGAACCCAGCGGCGACGGCAAGAATCGTCATCACCGGGCATCGCCCCCCGAAGCGGGGCGAACGTCGCGAAGGCAGCGCCCATCCCAGGTGGCGGCCCATGCGCCGCCCGGCTCGGTATGCACCTCGAAATATCCCATTTTCGGGACAGCTAGCTCGGAGAGCAACGCTTTCACGGTACCCGCGTGAACGACGAAGACGGCGCGCCCACTCCCCTGGGCGCGCTCCGATTTGCACGCCTCCCGAAACGCCGCGACGACGCGGCGGGTGAAATCGCTCTTGCGCTCGCCATGCGGGCAGCGCGTCTCGCACCAGGAGTCTACCCAGGCGCGGTAGCGCGCATCCTCTTTAAGCTCGGCGGCGCTTCGCCCCTCGAAGTCGCCGAAATCCATCTCGCGCAGACCGGGGCACGCCAAAAGTTCCGCATTCGGGAAGAGGATGCGCGCCGTCTGGTCGGTGCGGTCCATGCCGCTCGTGATAGCACGGAACACGTCACGATCGCACGCGAGGTCGCGCAAAGCGCGCTCGCCCGCGCTCGACAGGGGCTCGTCGGTGCCCGCCCCGCTGTAGCGATGGTCTTCCGTGCCCGCCGTGGCACCATGGCGCACGAAGACGACTTCCAAAGGCGCGCCCGCGCCCTGCGTCCCTCGGGGCGCTTCGTCAAGGTTTCCTTTGATGACCTGGGGAATCCCGCACGTCATGCGCACGACGACGTCGGCGCGCGCAGCGAGCGCGCATCCCAGTCGCCCCGCGCGCTCGCGCCATTGGGCGTCTTCCGCACACATGGGGACGACCCCCGAGCCGACCAAGGACAGAATCACTGCGTCGAAGCCGATCAACCGCTCGAGCGCCCGGTCAGCGTCGAGCGCGCGTACGAATTCCTCAGCACGGTACGCGACGCGGCCGGCAAAAGCCGCGGGCACGCCGCCCTCCGCAAGCTGCGCCGCGTCGACGAAATCGTCCGCCGCGAACCCGAGCTTTTCGCGCACGAAGGTCCTTTTCCCCGAATGCGCGCCACCTACCACGAGTATCATAGGAGCATGCCCCCCGCCACCAGCATGGCAAGCATCGCGAGCTCGGCCCATTGCAGAAACCATCCGGCCAAATCCCCCGTCACCCCGCCGAAGCGGGACAGGGCAACATGGCGGTACCACGCGAGCGCCAAAAGCCCCGCCACCGCCATAAGGGCGCCGACGGTCTGGGCGCACGCGACCATCCCTGCAGCCGAAGCCGCAGCGAAAGCGCAAAGCGGCACGACGATCGCAGCGCGCTTCTTCGCAGGCGAGAGCCCCGCCGCCATGCCGTCCGCCCGCGCGGCAGGCCAGCATTCAACGGCGAGCCCCGAAAGCGAGCGGGAGAACACGAGCGAGCACAGAAGCGCGAGGAACGCTCCCGCCGTAAGCGGCAGCGCGGTGAACAGGGAAAACTGCAGAATAAGGTACACAACAACACCGATGACCCCGAAGGCGCCCGCCCGCGGGTCGTGCATGATCTCGAGCTTTCGCTCGCGCGGGGCCCAGCTTGCAAGCGCATCGGAGGTGTCGCAGAGCCCGTCTAGGTGGATGCCCCCCGTCACCGCCACAGGCAGCGCCACGAGTACGGCCGCGACGATGGTCGCGGGCACGCCGAGCAGGTTCGCCACGTGCCCCCACGCCGTCATGAGGAAGCCTTCCGCAAGGCCCACCAGGGGAAACGCGGCAAGCGCATGGGTTGTCCCGAAATCGGTCCAGGCCGATTTCGGGACGGGGATGCGCGAGAACGTTCCGAACGCCGCGCCGATTGCCTCTTCTATCTTCACCTTGTAGGTCCTTCGCCTTTCATCCACACGGGAATCCCGCATACCACTTCGACTGCGCGGTCGGCCAGCGCCGCCACGCCCGCGTTCACGCGCGCGAGCGCGCGCCTCCATGCTTCGGTACCCTCATCGTAGCGCATCCCATCGGCGAACACGTCGACGGTGACCACCACCGTATACTCAGCGGCCTGAGCGAGCCGTTCGATGCCTCCGAGCACCTCGCGCGCCGCGGCGTCGGGGTCACGTGGGGACAAGCCGCCTTCCGCAAAGAGCTCGTTCGCAACCAGGTTGCCCACGTCCTCCAAAAGAAGCGTGCAGCCGCGCGGAAGCCCGGGCACTGCGGCGCCCACGTCACGCGTGCGCTCGAGGGTAGAAAACCCCTTGCCCTCGCGCAGCGCCCGATGGCGCGCGATGCGGCGGGCGCCCTCTTCCCCGAAGGGCTCCATCGTTGCCAGGTACACGCGGGGGCCGTCGTGCCCGAGGCACAGGGACTCGGCGTAGGCGCTCTTGCCACTCGCGGCGGCACCGATAACGAGCGTCACCGTCATTTCCCGGCCTCGAAATGTTCGTAAGCAGCCATGCCAGTCGCCGTGAACGTCTTCCCATCCCGGTACACGCGCAGCGCAGAATCCAGAAGGGGCAGATACGCCATGGCGCCCGCGCCCTCGCCCAAATGCATGCCTGCGTCGAGGGGTGCCTTTATGCCGAGCTCGCGAAGGAGCTCCTGGCTTGCGGGTTCGCTTGATGCGTGGGTGCCCACGAGGTAGCCCAAGGCGTTGGGGCACAGGCGCGCCGCGCACAGGGCCGCCGTGCAGGATATGACCCCGTCGAGGAGCGCCGGCGCCTTCGAGGCCGCGGCCCCCAGGTAGAAGCCGCACATCGCCGCGATGTCGAAGCCGCCCACCTTCGAGAGCACGTCGATCGGGTCGGCGGGATCGGGCGAGTTCGCATCGATAGCGCGCTCGACCACGTCGCGCTTGCGCGCGAGCGAGGCGTCCGAGAGCCCCGCGCCGCGCCCGACGAGGCTCCGCGCGTCCGCCCGGAGGAGCACTGCGGCCACCGCTGCCGAGGTGGTCGTGTTGCCGATGCCCATCTCGCCCGCGGCGAGAAGGCGCACGCCGGCGCGGGCAAGCCCGCACGCGACGGCGATTCCGACCTCGATCGCGCGAACGGCCCCATCGCGAGACATAGCGGGGCCGTGCGCGATGTTGCCGCTCCCCCGCCGCACGTTCGCGCGCACCATGCGCGCGTCTTCTATGCCCCGGGCCATACCCACGTCGACGGGCACGACCTCGGCACCCGCGAACGACGCCATGCGGCAGGCGCTCGTGGCCCCCTCGCACATGTTGCGCGCAACGGCTCGCGTCACGTCTTGCCCGCTTTGCGACACGCCTTCGGCAACGACCCCGTTGTCGGAGAAGAATACCGCGAGCGCACGGGGGGACTCGGCCACCTCGGCGCTCCCCTGAGCTGCGGCGATACACGCGACGGCGTCTTCAAAGTCGCCCAATCCCCCCAAGGGGTGCGCGATGGAGTCCCACGCGGCGTACGCGGCGGCGCGGGCGCACTCGTCTGCGGGCGCGATCCGGGAGAGCGCAGCTTCGAGCACGGCGCCCGGCGCCGACGAGAACGCGCGCTCGACTTCCTCGCGGATGCAGGCAAGCGCGGTTTCGGTTGTTTCAGCCATGCCGTCTCCTCTCTGCGAACGACGCTGCGGCAGATGCGAACGCGCGCGCAACGTCGGGGTTAGCAGGATAGTACACATGCGGGAAGCCCGCCACCAGGGACGGGGTGGTCGTCATGCACGGCCAGCCCTTGTCGCGCCGGGGCTTCTGCGCCCAGAAGTCGCCGCCCGGGCAGGTGGACTGCCAGTAGTGGAACTCGTGTGCGCGGATGCGTGTGCCGCGCGGCCCGTAGAGCCCGTCGCGTTGGGAAGTGAGCTCCACGTACCCGAAATGGGACAGCCTTCCCCCGTTCTCGCTTGCGCCCTCAAGGGTGCCCGCAACAGGCCAACGCCGCCCCTCGCTATCGGCGATTTCGCGCTGCAGGTACAGAAACCCACCGCATTCGGCGACCGTCGGCATGCCGGATTCCACCGCGCGCCGCACCGCCTCGCGCATCAGCGCGTTCTCGGAGAGCTGCCGCGCATGGAGCTCCGGGTAGCCGCCCCCCAGATAGAGGGCGCTTGTCCCCCGGGGCAACTCGCTATCACACAGGGGGCTGAAAAAGGCCAGCTCGCAACCCAGGTCCTCGAGCGCGCGCAGGTTCTCCTCGTAGTAGAACGAGAACGCCTCGTCACGCGCGACGGCGACGATGGGCCGCGCTCCCGCGATCGGCTCCAACCGGTAAGGTTCCTCGCGGATATCGGGTGCCGTCGCCGCTATTTCGAGCAAGCGGTCGACGTCGACGCTCTTTTCCACCAGCTCGGCCATCTTATCGATGCGCGCGGAGAGCTGCTCGACCTCGTCGGCGGTCACAAGCCCCAAATGCCGGCTTTCGAGCGAGAACGCCTCGTCGGCGGGGATATTCCCCAAAACCGCGACGCCCGTGTGCTTCTCGATCGCAGGCGCCGCGTAGGCGCAGGCAGCGGCGCTCGTCTTGTTCAGCACGACGCCGCGCACGTTCGCACAAGGCAGGAACTCGGCGATGCCGCGGATTACGGCGGCGAGCGATAAAGACGCCCCGCGCCCGTTCACCACTAAAACGACCGGCGTTTCCGTGTCGCGCGCAACCTGGTAGCTGCTCGCGTTGGCCACGCCGGGCGCCATGCCGTCGTAGAAGCCCATGACCCCCTCGAGCACCGCGACATCCGCGCCCGCGGCGCCGCGTGCGAGCAGGGCGCGCAGCGTCGGGGCGTCGGTGAAGAAACCGTCTAAGTTGCCCGAGCGCGCACCCACGACGCGGCGATGAAAGAGCGGGTCAATGTAGTCGGGGCCGCATTTGAAGGCCGCGCATGCAAGGCCGCGGCGCGCGAGCGCGCGCAGGAGCGCGCACGTTACGACCGTCTTACCGCTCCCGCTCGAGGGCGCAGCGACCATGAAGCGCGGGATGGACGTGCTCACCGGGCGCCGCCTTCCCCACCTACACCACGCGCGCTGACGAGGAACACGGGGTTTTGCGCCTTCATAAGATGGTGCGAGCCTACAGCCTCGGCGCGGGCGGCCGACACCTGGCACGCCTCGAACCCCTTAAAGCGCGAACCCGAGAGGAGCGCGCACGCCTCGGTGAGCGTCTCAACGGTGACGCATGGCACGCACAGGCGAACCTGCGAGTTCTTCTCGAGCGCCGCCTCCACGATGGAGGGAAGCTCGCCCGCGCTCCCGCCGACGAACACGGCGTCGGGGACGGGCAGTTTCGCGAGCGCATCGGGGGCGACACCGGGGACCGCATGCACGTTGCCGCACCCGAATGCACCCGCGTTCTCTCGGATGAGCCGCACGCCGGCCGCGTTGCGCTCCACCGCCCATACCGAGCCCGCTCGCGCGACGAGCGCCGCCTCGATCGACACGCTCCCCGTGCCGGCGCCGACGTCCCACACGGTGTCGGTCGCGGTAAGGCGCAGCTTCGCGAGCGCGACGGCGCGCACCTCCTGCTTGGTCATGGGAACGTCGCCGCGGATGAAGAGCTCGTCGGGAATGCCCGAGGAAGCATACGGCCAGCGGGAACTCGCGGCGCGGGATGCGCCCGCAGAGTCCGCCGCGGAAGAAGCCGCCGCGGGCGCAGACGCGCCGGCCGGCGCCTCGGAGGCTGCGCTAGAGCCCGCAGGCGACCCGTTGCCGCCTGCGGGCTCGATAAGCATCACGTTCAAGTCGTCGAACGTCTGACCCGCAATTTCACTTGCGGTCGCGCAGGTGATGCGCTCGTCGGGGTACGACAGGCGCTCGGCCACCGTCACGCACGCGTCCCCGAAGCCCGCCTGCACAAGCTCGCCCGAAAGCCGCGAGGGGTCTTCCCCGCCCGACGTGGCGAGGAAGAGCTCACCCGCGCGCTCGGCCTCGGCCGCGATGTCGCACGCCACGCCGTGAGCGCTCGCGAAGCGCCAATCCTGCCATGGACGCGCAAGGCGCGCGGCGAGATACGACGCTGAGCTTATGCCGGGGATGATGCGCACGTCCACCTGCGCGTCGCCGGAGAGCGCCTCCACCAGACGGCGTGCGCCGCTGAACAGCCCCACATCGCCCGTCATCACGACCACGGCGCGCTGCCACGACGCCGCATCGGTGAGCGCGGCGACGATGTCCGCCGTCTTCACGAGCTCGTATCTCACCACGTCGGCCGGCACGTCGATGCCGACAAGCGCGCGATGGGCGCCGATGACCACGTCGGCGATGTCGATCGCGTCGAGCGCCGCGCGCGAGAGCAAGTCGGGGTTTCCGGGCCCCGCCCCGATGATCGTTACCTTTCGCATGGAATCTCCCGATACCCGCGCGGCGTGACCATACGGCCGCCTACGCACTTCGTGTCCGCGTTGCCGACGAACACGGTAGTGAACATGTCGGCGTCGAACTCCCCCAGCTCGGAGAGCCTGCACATGCCCGACTGCTGCCCCTCGCGCCCGATGTTTCGTACCCAGCCGCAGAGCGTGTCGGGGGCCTTCCATTCGAGCATAATCTTCGCCGCGCGCGAGAGCCTGTCGGCGCGCTTTCTGCTGCGCGGGTTGTACAAACAGATGCAGAAGTCGGCGCTCGACACGGCGGCGAGCCTGCGCTCGATGACCTCCCACGGCGTGAGCAGGTCGGAGAGCGACATGACCGCGAAGTCATGGGCAAGCGGGGCGCCGAGCACCGCCGACCCGCTCTGAGCCGCGGTGGCCCCGGCGATAACTTCCACGTCTACATCGGGGTAGTCCTCCGCAAGCTCCAGCACGGGGCTCGCCATGCCGTACACGCCCGCGTCACCGCTGCACACGAGCGCCACGGCTTCTCCGCTCTGCGCGCGCGAAAGCGCCAGGCGGCACCGTTCGACCTCGTGCATCATCGGCGTCGCGAGATGCGCCGCATCGGGCACGGCGGCGAGCGCGAGCTCAACGTATTTCGTGTACCCCACAACGATGTCGGCCGCCTCGAGCGCGCGCCGAGCCGCAATCGTCATGCCGTCGGGGCCGCCCGGGCCGATCCCCACCACGAAGAGCTTTCCCATCACCGCTCCTTAAACGAAAGTTCGATAGTTACCTTGGAAAACGCGACGGTTACGCCGCCGTGAGCGAGCTTCGGGAAGATAAGTTTGCCCCCGTCCGCGAGCGCCGCGCGCTCGCACACGTTGTCGACCCCCACCGTCGCGCGCACGAAATCAGATGGCGAAACGCTGCCTTCGACCTGCGACAACTCATCTGCAGAATACGTCGCAAGCGGGATATTCCGCGCGCGGCAGAAGGCGAGCAGACCCTCCTCGTGCGCCTTCACGTCAATCGTCGCCGCCTCGCGCACGGCCGAAGGCGAGATGCCCGCCTGCCCGCACGCGAGAAGAAACGCCTCCCCGATCGCTTCGGCGCACGCACCGCGACGGCACCCTATGCCCGCAACGATGCAGGGCACGACAAGGCGAAGTGGCTCGGGCGCAGGCGCCTGCGCCCGCACGCCCGCCGGCTTCCCCGTCTCACCGGCGGGCACGACCTCGCCCGGTGTCTCCGCCGCGCAAACGGACGCACCCGCATTCGCGCCCGCGAACGGCGACACGACGATATCGGCCCGAGCGCGGTCGGACACAATGTCAACCCCCTCAGGCGGTTGTCCCGAAATCGGCATGTCGGAATAGAGCGTCACGCGCCCGCCCGAAAGCAGCCGCGCCGACACTCGCTTGATAGCCTCGGGATTCGAAACGGCGAGCCCCGCACAGCGCGCCCACGTATCCACCGCCCACACGCCGCGGACGTCGGTCGCCGTGGTGATGACGGAGATGGCCCCTGCCGCGCGTGCCACGGTTTGCGCAAGCTCGTTCGCACCGCCCAAATGCCCCGACAAAAGCGGGATGGCAAAGCGCCCCGCCTCGTCGATCACCACAACCGCGGAATCGCTTGCCTTCGAGGCGACATGCGGCGCGATCGCCCGCACGGCGATGCCCGCCGCGCCCACGAACAGAAGCGCGTCCGACGCTTCCCACGCGAGCGCCGTCCATGCGCGCAGGTCGGCCTTCCCCTCGCCGAACCCGCGCGAAACGGAAACGTCCCAGCCAGGGTCATCTTCACCTGCCTGCGCGCAATCGGAAAGCGCGTGTGCGGTGCGCTCCGCCAACGCATACCCCCTCTCAGTGAACGCTATGCAGGAAACCCTCATCTAGCGCACCACCATCGTCGAGAAGTAGCTGCCCTGATCGGGCACATCGTCGAGCGAGCGGTACACGCGCTCGCCCGGAAGCCCACAGTCCTCTACGAGGTCGGCACCGTCGAAGGCGCCCTCCTCGCGAAGGATGCGCTTCGTGTCCGCAAGCGAGCGGCGCGCCTTCATGACCACCTTTGTCCCCGGCCAGCCGATTGCGTGGCGCACGTCGTCGTAGCCGCCGGGCACGATGTGCAGAGGCGACGAGATCTCGGGCGTGAGGTCGCGCTCGAGCGCTGCGGCGACCGCGCAGAAGCTCGGCACGCCGGGAATGGCGCGCGCCTCGAACCCGCGGGCGCGCACGTCGGGCGCTATGCGCTGGAAAGTAGCGTAGATGCTCGGGTCCCCCAGGTTCAGCAGCGCGACGTCGCGGACCGCATCCAGGTGCGCGACAAGCTCGCGAACAAGCGAGGCATGCTCGGCCGCGCGGCGCTCGGCGTCGCGCGTCATCGAGAATCGCACGGGGATCACCGTCTTGCCTGTAAGGTCGACGGCGCCGCGCACGATGTCGAGCGCGACCATGACCCCGTCCGCCGTCTGCGGTGCGGCGATGACCGGACACGATTCGATTGTGCGGACGGCCTTGATCGTGAGTAGCTCGGGGTCGCCAGGCCCCGTGCCCACCCCGTACAGCACGCCTTTACTCATACGTCGCCCCCAATTCCCCGATAACTGCATCGGCGCCCGACGTGCGGAAAAGCTCGCGGCGCTCGGCGTCGAACACGACCGCGGCGATGTCGCATGCGCCCGCCGCGCGACGGCGCAACCTGTCCTCGATTGCCGCAGCGAGCGAGGCGCGTGCAGCGTCCCCCACGCCGGCGGCCTCGATTACCTCGAGCGCCGCCGTGGTCGTGACCGACGACATGATCTCGCGCACGGTCTTCGCGCCCGCGCCGGCCAAGGCCGCGTGGGCGGCCAGAATCTCCGCGCGGCAGTCGGCGGTACGCGAATGGGTGTCCATGATGCCGCCAGCGACCTTCACCAGCTTGCCGATGTGTCCCACAAGAAGGACATTGGTGAATCCCTCGCGAACGCAGCAATCAATCGCATCGCCCACAAAGTTGGAGATGAAGACCACCGGCGCACCGTTTAGGTGGAAATGCCCCGAGATGAACTGCCCGCCGTAGTTGCCGGGCGTGAGCACGACTCCGCGCCGCCCCATAGCCGCATGCTGCCGGATCTCGAGCTCGATGCTGTCGCGCAAGGCAGCGAGGCTGCGCGGCTCGACGATGCCCGTCGTGCCCAGGATGGAGATGCCGCCCTCTATCCCCAGGTGCGGGTTGAAGGTCTTTTCGGCAAGGGAAACGCCCTCGGGTACCGAAATCGTCACAGCAATATTTCCAGAAAAGCCGTGCGCGGCGCACACCTCGCGCACCGCCGAAGTGATCATCGCGCGCGGCGTCGCGTTGATGGCGGCCGCCCCCACCGGCTGCTCGAGCCCGGGCAACGTCACGCGTCCCACGCCCACGCCGCCATCGACGGAAACTTCCGATTCGCGCGCAGGCACGCCCTTGCTGCCCGCAGCGCCCGTGCCCGACCACGCATGTTCCACGCGCGCGTACACGAGCACGCCGTCGGTCACATCGGCATCGTCGCCTGCGTCCTTTCGCACGGCGCACTGGGCGCACCCCTCGCCGATGCATGCGTCGACCACGTTCGCCTCGACGGGCAGCCCGCCGGGGGTGACGATCGACACGCAGCCGACGGGCTTTCGTGACAAGAGCATCTCGCAGGCCGCCTTCGCCGCGAGCGCGGCGCAGCTCCCCGTGGTGTAGCCGCAGCGCAAGCGGGTCGTCCCGGTATATATGTAGTGCTCGAAGGCCACGCTAGCTGCTCGCCTTCCGATACCCCGTGGCAAACGAAGGGTCGTAAAGCTTGCTGCGCTCGTACGTCTCCGCTTGCGCGCCGTCGTGCGCAAGCCCGCCGCGAGCTCCGAGCACGCGGCCCACCACCACGAGCGCCGTGCGGTCGATGCCCTCTTGCGCGCCCGCATCGGCGAGCGTGCCCACTGTGCAGCGCACCACGCGCTCCTCAGGCCAGGTCGCCTTGTACACGAGCGCCGCCGGCTCGTCGGAGCTGCGGCCCGCGGCCAAAAGCTCGGCGGAAAGCTCGGCGAGCATACCCGAGCTCAGGAAGATGACCATAGTCGAGCCGCTTTCCGCCATGGTGCGCATGCCCTCTCCCGCGGGCATGGGGGTGCGTCCGGAAAGCCGCGTGATCACGACCGACTGGCTGATTCCCGGCAGCGTATATTCCTGGCGAAGCGCCGCCGCGGCGCCGCAAAAGCTCGACACGCCGGGCACCACCTCGTAGTCCACGCCGCGTGCGTCGAGCGCGTCCATCTGCTCCTGGATGGCGCCGTACAGGCACGGGTCGCCCGTGTGCAGGCGCACCACTTCCTCGCCCCGCGTATCTGCCGCGCACATCACGTCGAGCACTTCCTCCAAGGTCATGTGCGCGCTGTCGTAGACGATGCAGGATTCCTTGCACTCAGCGAGCAGCTCGGGGTTCACAAGGCTTCCCGCCCAAACGACCACGTCGGCCGCGCGAAGAAGGCGCGCCCCGCGCAGCGTGATAAGGTCGGCGGCGCCCGAGCCTGCGCCAACGATATGAATCATCCGAGCCTTCCCTTCCCGTTACTCATCGCAACCGTTTACGCCGCCATTCGCGCAGCGGACAAAACACGGCGCCCGCAGCGGCAATCGGCGCAAATTCGCAGGCAGGAGGCGCAATGCCGCCCGCCCTGGCTTTGACACGTTCACAAGTGCCCACTATCATAGTAAAAGTTTCGGCAACGAGCATATGACAATCGGATAAAAGGAAATGACCGGCGCGGCGCCCGCACAGCCCGCGCTGGCTTGCGGAGGGAACCAGGTGGGAATCCTGGGCAAGGGACATTACTGTATAGGACGCGCGGGCGAACCGCCTCGCGCCCCAAGCCAGACTGCTTCGCCTTTTCCTCACGGCATCGCCGTGGCGTTAGCTCCTTGTGAACCCCGAGGGGTGCGCTTTTCTTTCGCTTGTGCCGACAAGCAACTGTCGCCGGGGGACCGGCAAACCGAGGAAAGGAAAAACCATGTCCGACCAGATGTCACGCCGCGGCTTCATGGGCGCCGCAGCAACCGGAGCCGTCGCGCTCGCCGGAGTCGCGCTCGCGGGCTGCTCCAACACCTCCGCGAGTTCCGAGAAATCGAGTGAAAAGGAGAAGGCCGTGAAGCCGGTCATCCTCGTCACGAGCTTCGGCACGAGCTACAACGACTCGCGCCACATCACCATCGGCGCCATCGAAGACGCTATCCGCGAGAAGTACTGGCAGGACTACGACATCCGCCGCGCCTTCACCGCGCAGATCATCATCGACAAGCTGAAGAAGCGCGACGGTATCACGATCGACAACATGACCGAGGCGCTCGACCGCTGCGTGGAAGACGGCGTGAAGGAAATCGTCGTGCAGCCGACGCATCTCATGGGCGGCCTGGAATACACCGACGTGAAAGACGAGCTCGACAAGTACGCCGACAAGTTCGATAAGATCTCGCTCGGCGACCCGCTGCTCACCTCCGACGACGACTACAAGAAGGTGGCCGCAGCCATTAAGGAGAACATGGCGTCCTTCGACGACGGCAAGACGGCGCTGTGCCTCATGGGCCACGGCACCGAAGCCGATTCCAACGCCGACTATGCCAAGATGCAGGAAGTGTTCAAGAACGAGGGCTTGACGCAGTTCTTCGTCGGCACCGTCGAGGCTGAACCGACCTGCGAGGATGTTATCGCCGCCGCGAGCGCCGCAGGCTACAAGAAGGCCGTGCTCGCGCCGTTCATGGTGGTCGCGGGCGACCACGCGAACAACGACATGGCAGACGAGACCGACCCCGACAGCTGGGCTGCGAAGTTCGTGGCCGCCGGCTTCGAAGTGACGTGCCTGCTCCAGGGTCTGGGACAGAACGTCGCGGTCGACGACATCTACGTCTCGCACGTGGACGACGCCATCGCCAAGCTGTAAACTCGCCGCGCACGGGGGCGCCGGTCGCGTCCCCGTGCAACGGGCATGCGCCTTCCCCGACCGACGGCGCATGCCCGTTGCATTCGCATCCCGCCCGCCCACCGCACGGCGCGGGCGGTCGAAGCGATTGAAAGGAACCCCTCCATGTTGAAGAAAACCCTCGCCTTCGCCTTGTCGGCGGCGCTTTTCGCGTTCTCGCTCGCCGGCTGCGGCGGAAATTCAATCGACAGCGCAAAGGCAAGCGATGCCGATTCCCAGGAAAAGACCGAACAGACGGCCGATGCGCCCGAGGGCGCAAGCGCTGCCCCCATCACCGCCGACAAGGTGGCCGACGGCACCTATCCGATCACCGTAGATTCCAGCTCGAACATGTTCAGGATTGTGGACGCCCAGCTCATCGTGGAAAACGGCTCCATGCACTGCGTGATGACACTTTCCGGCACGGGCTACGGCAAGCTCTTCATGGGCACGGGCGACGAGGCTGCCGCCGCGAGCGAGGCCGACTTCATCCCCTATGTGGAAAACGCGGAAGGCAAGTACACCTACGATGTGCCCGTTGAAGCGCTCGACGAGGACACCGCCTGCGCCGCGTGGAGCATTAGAAAAGGGCAGTGGTACGACCGCACGCTCGTGTTCGAATCCGCCGGCGTCGATCTGCGCGCCGACGCGCTGAAGTAACGCCATGCGGTCGATTCTTCCCAAGGGGAAAAGCAGGAAGCGCCGCAGCATCGCAGCGCGCGCGATCGCCTGCGTTCTCGTCGCCCTGCTCGCGCTTCCCTTCGCGGGGTGCAGTGCGAGTCCGAACGCGACCGGTGGCACGGCGGGCTCTCAGGAATACACTGTGAGCGTCTCGCTTTCCGGCGGGTCAGGGCGCGCAAGCATCGCCTCACCCACCACAATTGTGAAGGATGGCGACACCTACACCGCGACCATCACCTGGTCGAGTTCGAACTACGACAAGATGACCGTCTACGGCGTGGACTACGCGCCTGTAAACGACGGCGGCAACTCCACATTCGAGATACCCGTCACGCTCGACGAGGACATCGCCGTGTCGGCCGAGACCGTCGCCATGTCGACGCCGCACACCATCGACTACACGCTCCACTTCGACTCATCCACCATAAAGGAGAAATCGGGCGACGATGCAAGCGGCGGTTCCCCTGCGGGAACGGCTTCAAGCGCCGCGGCCGACTTCCACAACGCCGATTTGGGCTGCGGCTGGGAGCCGACGGGGGCGCTTCAGCTTGAATACGCCAAGCACTTTACTGTCGACGAGTTCGAAGGCGGCCTGCGGCTTATCTGCGTTTCGAACGGGGAGCGCTTCCTCGTGGTGCCGCAAGATGCGAAGGTACCTGACGGGTTGAGCTCCGACATCGCGGTCATAAGGCGCCCCGCCGACAAGGTGTACCTCGTGTCGTCGGCAACGATGTGCCTAGTCGACGCGCTCGATGCGAACGACAATATCTTAATGTCGGGCACGAAGGCCGACGATTGCTCAGTCGCAGGCTTCAAAAGCGCGCTCGAAAATGGGGCGATCGCCTACGGCGGCAAGTACAGCGCGCCCGACTACGAGCGAATATCGGCCTCGGGCTGCACGCTCGCCATCGAGAACACCATGATCAACCACACGCCCGATGTGAAGGAAAAGCTGCAGAAGCTCGGGCTCGTCGTGCTCACCGAACAGTCGTCGAGCGAGCCCGAAGCACTCGGGCGCATCGAGTGGATTAAACTTTTCGGCGTCCTTTTCGACAAGGAAGACGAGGCCGCGCGCCTGTTCAACGAGCAGAAGGCCCGCGTCGAGCAAACGTCGGGGCTCGCATCGTCAGGTAAAACCGTGGCGTATTTCTACATTAACTCGAACGGGGCCGCCGTCACGCGGCGGGCGGGCGACTACGTGGCGCAGATGATCGAACTTGCAGGCGGCAGCTACGCGCTCGATGACGCGCAGACGGCGTCGACGTCAGGCTCGTCAGTAACGCTCGAAATGGAGCGCTTCTACGCGACGGCGAAGGATGCCGACATCATCGTCTACAACGGCACCATCGACGAATCGGTTACCACCTTGAACGACTTCGTAGGCAAAAACGCGCTATTGTCGCAGTTCAAAGCCGTGAAGAACGGCAACGTCTGGGTCACAAGCGCCGACATGTACCAGCAGATGACTTCTACCGCCGACATTATCGACGAGCTGCACGGGGCGTTCACTGGCGATGACGCGAGTGACTTCCATTATCTGAGAAAGCTCGGCTAGCGCCATGAGAAGCCGACTTACCATGGCATACGACGAATCGGGGCGCGCCGCGCGGTGTCGCGTCGTGACGGCGCTGCTCGCTGTTGCCCTCATCGTGCTCGTCGGGGCCAACCTGTGCATCGGGAGCGTGCTCGTGCCCGCAGACCACATCCCCGGCATCCTTTCGGGCGGCGCGGCCAATTCCATGGAAAGCCAGGTCATCTGGGAGATTCGCCTGCCGCGCGTGCTTTCAGCCGTGCTTCTCGGCGGGGCGCTTTCCCTCTCCGGGTTCCTGCTGCAGACGTTTTTCAACAACCCCATCGCCGACCCGTTCATCTTGGGCGTCTCCTCGGGTGCAAAGTTCGTCGTCGCGCTTACGATGATCGTACTTCTGGGCGCGAACCAGGCCATGTCCTCGCCGGCCATGGTGGCCGCAGCGTTTCTGGGCTCGCTTATCACCATCGGCTTCGTGCTCCTCATCGCACGGCGCATAAGTTCCATGGCCATGCTCATCGTGGCGGGCGTCATGGTGGGATACATCTGCTCAGCGGCGACGAACTTCCTTATCGCCTTCGCCGACGACCAGTCCATCGTGAACCTGCACAACTGGTCTTTAGGTAGCTTCTCGGGTTCGAGCTGGGACGACATCGCGGTCATCGCGGTCGTGGTGATCACCGTGAGCGCATGCGTATTCGCGATATCGAAGCCCCTTTCCGCCTTCCAGCTGGGAGAAGCCTACGCGAAAAGCGTCGGCGTGAACGTCGCACGCTTCCGCGTGGTGCTCGTCCTTCTAGCGAGCATGCTCTCCGCCTGCGTGACCGCGTTCGCAGGTCCGGTGTCGTTCGTAGGCATCGCGGTTCCGCATCTCGTGAAGTCGGCGCTAAAGTCGTCGAAGCCCATCCGCGTGATTCCTGCGTGCTTCTTGGGAGGCGCCATCTTCTGCGCGGGCTGCGATTTGATCGCGCGCACGCTGTTCTCTCCCGTCGAGCTTTCCATCAGCGCCGTCACCGCCATCTTCGGCGCGCCAGTGGTTATCGCGCTCATGTTGAAGAAGCGGGTGAAGTAGATGGGGGAATTCGTGCCGCGACCCAAAACGCAGGCTGACGGAGCGCCGCTTTTCCGCATAAGCGACCTGTCGGCGGGCTACGGCAAGAAGGTTGTAGTCGAAGGCGTCGATCTGGAGGTTCGCACGGGCGACGTCGTGGCGCTCATCGGGCCGAACGGCTCGGGCAAGTCGACCATCTTGAAAACCATCACACGCCATCTAGCACCGCTTGCCGGCGCGGTCGAGCTCGACGGGCGAGAGATTTCCCGATGGAAGACGGCGGAGTTCGCAAGGAACCTTGCCGTTATGCTGACAGATCGCCCCCGGACCGAGCTCCTCACCTGCCGCGATATCGTAGAGGCGGGAAGGCATCCCTACACCGGGCGAATGGGCACACTCTCGCCTAACGACCATAGTCGGGTCGACGAGGCCATGAAAACCGCACATGTGGAAGAGCTCGCCGAGCGTGACTTCATGCAGATAAGCGATGGGCAACGCCAGCGCGTCATGCTCGCACGCGCCATCGCGCAGGATCCGCGTGTGCTCGTGCTCGACGAGCCCACGTCGTATCTCGATATCCGCTACCAGATCAACCTGCTGCGAATACTTCGCCACCTTGCGAAATCGCGGAATGTGGCTGTCATCATGTCCATCCACGAACTCGAGCTCGCGCAGAAAAGCGCCGACAAGGTGATTTGCGTGAAGGGCGGCCGGGTCTTCCGCGCCGGCGCACCCGAGGACATATTCACGCGCGAGACGATTGGCGAGCTCTACGGCCTTCAACATGGCACCTTCAACGAGCGCTTCGGCAGCGTGGAAATTGGACGCCCGCACGGCGATGCGCACACGTTCGTCATCGCCGGCGCAGGTACGGGGTCGTCTGTGTTTCGCCAGCTCATCCGGCAGGGCAAGGCGTTCTACGCGGGCGTTCTGCACGAAGGGGACATCGACTGCGAGCTCGCGCGCGACCTGGCGGCGGAATGCGTGGCCGAGCGCGCCTTCGAGCCGATCGGGGATAAAACCATAGCCCGCGCCAAAGAGCTCCTCGTCCACTGCGTGCACCTTATCGTGTGCCCCGCCGCCTTCGGCACCATAAACGCCCGCAACGCAGAGCTCGTCGAGTTCGCACGCTCGTATGGTATCGAGGTCGTGCGAGCGTGCGAAGGCGCATCGGAGGATTCCCAATTGGAGTGGGAAGAATAAACTGGACTTTCTTTTAAGGATCCTCAGGCTACAGCTCCTACGCCGGCGAGGTCTACAAGGCGCCGGAGAACCTCGTGAACAGGAATTTCCACGCCGACGAGCCCAACTAGACCTAATCCAAGCGAGATTCCAGACTCGACAGGCCATTGAGAGTCAGGTCGTTGGCGACCTCCGAGACACGCTCGATAGGAACCGAGCCGTCAGACAGCGCCCACGTGCGATAGATACCGATAATGCCTGACAGCAAAAACGCAAGATAGTAATCGAACATCTCGTCCTTGAGACCTTGGGGCAGCAAATCGCGCTCGGCAATCTCGTGCTCGAGCGGCGCACGAAGACGAGCCATAAAATCATCAAGCGGAATGTTCTCGATCAGCTGACGATTGAGCACCAAGTTGTTGCACAGTGCCTCGTTAACGGTTTTAAAGAAGGTCGCCGCCGCGCCCAGGGCGCGCTCGTTGGTGTCGCCGTCCATGGAAGCAAGCGTTTTCTCGACCGAGTCGACAATCATCTCCACCACATCGACGGCAATGGCATCGAGCAGGCCGTCAACCGTGCCAAAGTGCACGTAGAAGGTTTTGCGGTCGACATTGGCCTCGCGTGCGATGGCACTCACCGTAATGTCTGCCAGCGGCTTTTCCATGAGCAGGCGCTCGAAAGCGGAAAGGATGGCATTACGGCTGCGAACAATGCGGCGGTCAAGACGCGGTTTGCTGGTTGCCATGGGCGTGTCCCTTCGAAATGCGAGCATTCATCAACAGATGAGAGATAATCTACGTAAGAGGATTATCCCCCATACAGCACAAATATGCCCCGCATCATGAAGAACGCACGACTGTCCTACTGGGACTTAGGGTGCTTCTTCTTATTGAGTGCCGACGGAGATACGCGAATACCATCGCCTGTCTGGCGCACATAGGCTTTATGAGCCGGCTTAGCGGCCCCAGAAGCCTTCTGAGCGTGCTTCTTGGGATCAACGGTAACAGCATTCGTGGGGTGCGGCTTAGTGGGCGCAGAGGGCGTCTGAGACGTGCGGCCGAGTTTGCACATCAAGCGATCCCAGCGCGCATGGATGCTCTCGTTGTGGGCGCTCTTAAGGCCCAGCAGGGGCGCAGCCAAAATGGTCGGCGCAATAAACGTAATGAGGCGCCACAGCAGATAGCCGGCGGTCGAAGCCGACCCAAAGAAATGACCTAGGAACAGCGCGAAGCCACCCTCAGCGCCACCAGTTCCACCGGGCAAGGGGACCGCAGAGCTCAGAAGCTGGACAAAGGCGCTCGCGGCCATGACCGAGAAAAAGTCGACCTCGTGGTGGCCAAAGGCAAGCATCAGGAAATACGGCACCAGATAGAAAAACGCGAGCTGCAGCATGGTGATAAACACGGTGAGCAGCATGGAAGAAAAATGTCCGGCTGAAAGCTTGAACTTCTCAGAGAAGGAGTAGATCTCGCCATCGACAAACGTGCGCCATCCCTCGATCTTAGTGGCCGAGACACCTATGCGCTCAAGCCAATTGATGATGCAATGGGCAACGCGCGTGACGGTCTTAGGCATGAGCGCGACGGCGAAGATGCCCAGCAAGATGCAGCAGTGCCCACCAAAGCTAAAGACGCACAGCAGCGTCATGTCGCCATAGCGCTCGGCAAAAAACGGCATGCGAGCAAGCAGTAGGATAGCGCCCCAGGCAACGAGGCCAAACTGGTACACGATAAAGCGCGTGAACTGCGTGGCGCCAGCCTCACCGACATTTTGGCCCGCCTTGGTCAGGCGGTAGATCTGGGCGGGAGTCGAGCCCATCATCATAGGTGTGAGGTTGCCAAAGAAGATGCCACTCGCCTCGACCGAAATCAGGTCGCGAATGCCGACGGGTGAATTGGGGTCGAGCCATACGGCGATCGCATAGGCCACAATGCCAAAGAACAGATACATGAACATGCAAAGACACGCGACAACGAGCCAGGGCGCCTGAACGCTCGACATAGCGGCCCAGAACTGCCCCATCTGCCCGGTTACCACCAGATAGACGATATAACCCACCAGCACGACGCCGATAAAGATGGCGCCGCGGCGCGCGCTCTTATTGTCATCTCCGCCCGAGGCCTCAACCTCGACCTGGGGCTTAGACGTATGCTGAGAGGACTCCGTCATGAGACTCCTTCTAACAGTCAAAATATCTTGGATATTGTACCCGTAAGGGCCATATGCAGAACGCAAAGCTCTGGTTCAAACGGGAACTGCAGACGGTTGTTTGAAAATAAAAAACCCGGACTTCCGTTGGAAGGCCGGGTATCAGATACGTGGTAGCCCGTACCAGATTCGAACTGGTGATCTCCGCCTTGAGAGGGCGGCGTCCTAAACCGCTAGACGAACGGGCCACATGACACCTGCACTGCCGTGCTGCGAGGAAATATATTACGGGACAAAAAACGTCAGCGCAAGAAGAAATTCCAAATTGCCGAAAAATTGTCGGCAGGTTATGGAACACGCAGGTAAACTGGGTGGCTAATTCAAGTTGAGATGGACCAAAAGAGCTTCGCGCTCGTTGGGAATGTTGTCTTCGATCACGGCGTCGAGGGCGGAGTTGAGAAGCTGCCCCAGTTCCGGCCCGGGCTTGACTCCAGCACGGATCAAGTCGCCGCCGTTGATGGCGAGCATCTTGAGCGTATAGGGCTCCCCCGCCTCCAGTAGCTCGTGCGCCATCGCGCGCATCTCCTCAATCGTCTCGACGTAATAGAAGCACGACGGGGCCTTGCCGAGCGTGTCGGCACGCTTAAGATCCATGAGCTCGTCAATCAGACGCGACGTGTCGACGCCCTCGCCCGAAAGCGCGCGCATCATATTGAGCAGGCAGGAGCGCTCTGGGCGCAGCGGCTTGTCATGGTATTTGATGAGCAGGCACACGTCGCGCACCAGGTCGTGCGAGAGCGCCAGGCGATCCATAATGACGCGCGCCTTCTTGGCGCCGAGCTCTGGATGACCGTAGAAGTGTCCGCTGCCGGCGTGATCGACCGTGAAGCACTCGGGCTTGGACACATCGTGCAAAAACGCCGCCCACATAAGGCTCGACGAGGGCGCGACGCCGTCGCACAGCGCAAGCTCCCCTGCCACCGTCAGCACACGGGCGATATGCTCGTAGACGTTAAAGGCATGGTAGACGCTACGCTGGTCAAAGCCACGGGCCGGGGCCAACTCGGGCACGGCGGCGCAGATGAGCTCGGGATAGCGGAGCATCGCGTCTCCCCCATGACCGGTCGAAAGAATGCCCTCGAGCTCAATACCCACACGCTCACGCGCCACGGCATCGAGCAGCGGCGCGCACTCGGCAAGCGCGCGCTTAGTCTCGGGCTCAATCATAAAGTCCAGGCGGCAGGCAAAGCGCACCGCACGCAACATGCGCAGGGCGTCCTCGTTAAAGCGACGCTTGGGATCGCCGACAGCGCGAATCAGCTTGCGCTCCAAGTCGCCCAGGCCGTCGTAGCGGTCGACAAGCCCGCGCTCGGGATGCCAGGCCATGGCGTTGACGGTAAAGTCGCGGCGCGCCAGATCGTCCTCGAGCGAGGCGGCACGCTCCACACTCTGGGGATGGCGACCATCGGTGTAAAAGCCATCCAGACGGTACGTGGTGACCTCGATACGCTCGCCATCGGAAATAGCCGTGATTCCGCCAAATTTAATGCCCGACTCCACAACCGCGATGCCGGCGGCCTCGAGCGCCGCTTTGGACTCCTGCCACAGGCCGCTACAGCACATATCAACATCGTGGCTGGGGCACCCCATCAGGGCGTCGCGCACCCAACCGCCCACGTACCAAGCCTCAAGACCAGCCGCCTCAAGCGCGCGCAGGACGCGCAGGGACGCATCGGACGGTTGAGTACCGTTGAGCGAAACATTGCACATGCCTATGGCCTCCTGCACTTGTGAGCGTTAATCGATGGTTCTCAAGAAGTCTAACAAGAAACGAGAAAGCGCGCACACGCAATCGCGTCGTCGATTCCATAAAACGAGACAGCAGACGTCATATGCGTTCAGTGCACAAAAAACACCCGCCTCGGAGATCCAAAGCGGGTGTTCGGCAGCGATTTTTCGATGCGGCTAGCAGACCTGGCGAACCTCGATGTGCTTCTTATATTCGTCCACCTTGGCAAAATCGCCCAGACCGGGGCACTCGACCACGTTGGCGCCGGTAGCCATCGAAAGGCGCAGGGCGTCCTCGACGCGCTCGGGGGCGTCGTGCCATACGGACAGGAAGGCGGCCAGCGAGGAATCGCCGGCGCACACCGTCGACAGCAGCTTGACGTCGAAGGTGCGGTTGGCAAACCAGATGTGCTCGCCGTTGGAGAAGTACGCACCGGCGCCGCCGAGGGTCAGCAGCACGTTCTTGGCGCCCTTGGCGTGCAGCTCGGCCATCGCGCCCTTGACGGACTCGTCGTCGCCACCGCTCACCTTAATGCCAAAGATGTCGAGCAGCTCGTCGTCATTGGGCTTGATCAGCAGCGGCTCCATGGCAATGAGGTCTGCCAGCTGATGGCTCGAGATGTCGAGGACGAACTCGGCCCCCTTGGCCTTGACGCGGCGCAGGACCTCGGCCAGGAAGCCCTCGGAAGTGTTGGGAGGCAGCGAGCCGCTGATGACCAGGCAGGTCATGTCATCGAGCGAATCGATGAGCTCAAACATCTCCTGCTCGTTGGCCTCGTTGATGGCGGCACCGGCGTTGACCATGTTGTACTCGGTGTCGGGGCCGGCGTTGAGGAACACGTTGACGCGCGTGATGCCGTCGGTCCACACGGGCTTGACGGGCACGCCCAGGGCCTCGGCGCCCTTGACAATGAACTCGCCCGAGAAACCGGCGAAAAAGCCCAGGATCGTGGTGTCGACGCCGTAGTGGTCGAGCGTAAACGAGACGTTGAGGCCCTTGCCGTTGGGCGTGTAGACGGCGTTGCGGGTACGCGTGACGGTGTTGGCAGCAAGACCGTCGCAGGCGATGTTGTAGTCAATGGCGGGATTTGCAGTGAGCGTGTAAATCATGAATGTTCCTTTCACGAAGCAACGTGTTGATGAAAGTATATTCCACGCATCGGTAAAAGGCTAGGACAACTCGGCGAACGGTGTGGAAGCGATGAAGTACGGCGGGACACCTCTCCCCCGTGGCGGAACAAAAAGGCGCCCCAGCCGAAACCGGGGCGCCACATGCGCACGAATATGTCGCGTTTCGATTACTGACGATCGAGCTTGCGGACGGCAACGCGCTTGCTGTACTCGTCGACGTGACCGAAGTCGCCGATGCCGACGGACTCGGCAACGTTGGCGCCGGTGGCCATAGCGAGCTTCATGGCCTCCTCGACGTTGTCGCGATCCCTGTACCACTTGTGCAGGAACGCAGCGAGGGTGCAGTCGCCGGCGCAGACGGAAGAAACCAGCTTGATGTTGAACTCACGCTTGGCGTACCAGATGTCCTCGCCGTTGGAGAAGTAAGCGTCGCCGCGGCTACCACGGGTGAGCAGCACGTTCTGAACGCCGGCGTCGTGAGCCATCTTCATGGCAACGCGAACCTCGTCGTCGGTGTCGACCGGCACGCCGAAGATGGCCTTCATCTCGTGATGGTTCGGCTTGATGAGCAGCGGCTTCTTGTGAGCGAGCTCCTTGAGCTTGTCGGAGGACAGGTCCAGGACGACGTCGGCGCCACGAGCCTGAGCGTGCTCCATGACCTGAGCCAGGAAGTCGGGCGTAGCTTTGGGAGGCACGGAGCCGGAGACGATCAGGCACTCGAGATCGCCCGCGGTGTCCAGGATGTTGTAGAGCTCCTCCTGGTGCTGCGGCGTGATCGGAGCACCCGGGTTCAGGATGCCGTACTCGTGCTGGCCATCGTTGACGTAGGTGTTAATGCGCGTGATACCGTCGGTCCAGACCGGGCGGCAGAGGCAACCCAGGTTCATGACCTCCTCGACGATGAACTTGCCCGTGAAGCCGGCGAAGAAGCCGAGCGCGACGGTGTCGACGCCCATCTTCTTAAAGGCGAAGGACACGTCGAGGCCCTTGCCGTTAGCCGTGTAGCTGGCCGAGCCGGTGCGGACGTTCTCGTCGGGCTCGAGCGGAGAGCTCGAAACCGTCATGTCGACAGCCGGGTTAGCGGTTAGCGTGTAGAACATTTACAGTACCCCCTGTATATGTGAGGGCCGCGTGGCCGGCCCATTCCAACCACGCGGTTACCTCTGATACCAAATTAGCGAGCTGCGGACTCGAGCAGTGCCTTGACCTCGGCGGCGGTGTTGCAGGCGAGTGCCTTCTCGGCGAGCTCGTCGCACTCGGCCTTGGTCCACTGGCTGATGGTCTTGCGGGCGCGCAGGATCGACGGAGCGCTCATCGAGAACTCCTCCAGGCCCCAGCTGATCAGCAGCGGCTCGAGTAGCGGATCGGCAGCGGCCTCGCCGCACATACCGACCATGATGCCGGCCTTCACGCCGCTCTCGATGATGTTCTTGAGCGAGCGGAGCACGGCGGGATAGTAAACCTGGTACAGGTTGGAGATGGTGTCGTTACCACGGTCGGCGCACATGGTGTAGCCGATCAGGTCGTTGGTGCCGATGGAGAAGAAGTCGGCGACCTCGGCCAGACGGTCTGCGAGCAGCGAAGCGGCGGGCGTCTCGACCATGATGCCGACCTCGATGTTCTCGTTGAACTTGCGGCCCTCTTCGGTCAGCTCGGCCTTGCACTGCTCGACGAGCTCCTTGACAGCCAAGACCTCCTCGACGCAGGTGACGAGCGGGATCATGATCTTGACGTCACCGAAGGCGCTAGCGCGCAGCAGAGCGCGGAGCTGGACCTTGTACTGGTCGGGATTGGCCAGGCAGTAACGCACGGCGCGGAAGCCCATGAAGGGGTTGTCTTCCTTGACCATATGCAGATACGGAATCTCCTTGTCGCCACCCACATCGAGCGTGCGGATGATGACCGGAGCACCCTTGAGCGCGCTGGCGACCTTACGGTAGGCGTTGAACTGCTCCTCCTCGGAAGGAAGCTCAGCAGAGTCCATGAACAGGAACTCGGAGCGGAACAGACCGATGGCCTCGGCGTCGTGATCGAGCGCGTTGGGCACGTCATCGGGGTTACCGATGTTGCAGGCGATGATCTTCTTGATGCCATCGGCAGTCACGGACGGCTTGCCACGGAAGGCCTCGAGGGCTGCCTTCTCGGCAGCGAAGGCCTCGGCCTTGGCGGTGTAGGCAGCGAGCGTCTCCTCGTCGGGATCGGCCTCAACGATACCCTTGCCGCCGTCGACGACAACGGTCATACCGTTGCGCAGCGCGGTGCAGCTGTTGGAAACCGAAAGGACAGCCGGGATCTCGAGGGCGCGCGCAATGATCGCGGAGTGCGACGTGCGGCCGCCGGTCTCGGTGACGATACCGGCAACGTGGGCCTTATCGATCGTGGCGGTCATGGACGGCGTGAGGTCGTGCACGACAACGACAGTATTCTCGGGCAGGACGGAGAGGTCGACGACCTCCTTGCCCAGCAGCTCGGCCAGAATACCGGTGCGGATGTCGGCGATGTCGGCCGCGCGCAGACGGAACATCTCGTCGTCCATGGACAGGAACATGTTCTCGAACATGGTCGAGGTGTCCATGAGCGCCTGCTCGGCGCAGGTGCCGCCGTCAATGGCGGCGTTGATGGCGTCGGTCATGCCCGGGTCCTGAGCTAGGACAATGTGTCCGCTCATGATCTCGGCCTCGGCCTCGCCCACCGTCTCCTTCATGTGGTCGGCCTGAGCCTGGGTCTTCTCGCAGAAGACCGAAAGAGCGGACTGATAGCGCTCCTTCTCTGCTGCCGAATCAGCAACCTCGTGCGGCTCAAACGTCAAGTCGGGATCGACGGCGACCATGACGGTGCCGATACCGATGCCCTCGGAAGCGTTGACTCCCTGATACATTCCCATTCCTCTCTCCGTGTCATGTGATAAAGCGTTTTGCCATATCCATGACAAAAGAGCGCAGCTACCTTACAACAGGTCACTGCGCCCCCAAATATGAACTTAGTTGTTCAACATGCGACCCGTTTGAGTTCTACTCGCCAAGACCGCTCTTGATGAGCTCGATGGCAGCAGCCAGAGCCTCGGCCTCGTCAGCGCCGTCGCACTTGACCTCGACCTCGGTGCCGCAGGGGATACCAGCAGCCATGAGGGCCATCGGGGACTTGCCGTTGACCTCCTTCTCGGGGGTAACGACCGTCACGTCACAGGCGTACTTGCCCATGGTGGAGGCGAACAGACCAGCCGGACGCATGTGCAGACCCTGAGGATTAACGAGGGTAGCCTTCTCAGAAACCATAATTGACTCCTTTTTGTGTTTAACCCCTGTCATGCATGTGGCAGGAGTCAGATTCACGACGTTGTTTATATTAACTCACATCAAACGGTTTTTCATTGTGTTTCAGACGAATTATTGGACAGATGTGTTTATCGTCCGCTTGCTCGCCCACAGGGGCCCGTGCGCGGCCTGTGAGATTTCCTGCTCTACAGTCCTGCTCGCACGAAGAGCACATTAAGTGCTCTTCGGCTCGTGCGGAACTCGCGATAAATCTCACAGGCCGCGCACGGGCCCCTGTGGGCGAGCAAGCTGCGGAAACTCGGTCGGTCCAGAGTAATGTCGGCTGAAAGGAATTCTGGCTGATGGGACCAACCGGTGCGTTCTCTGTTTTCGAAAAAGGCAGAGGCCCTGGTGAGGGTCTCCGCCTTTGTTACAGGGGGCGATGTTATTCGCGTGCCGTGGAATTAGACCAGGCGGGCGTTGATCGTCTTGGCGATCTCGGCGGCGTCGGTGGAACCCTTGACGGTGGCACGGAAGTCCTCGTCCATGAGCGCCTCGGCGACCTTGGACAGGATCTTGAGGTGCGTGGTGCCGGCCTGGGCACCGGGGATGAGCAGGGCGATAGCCACGTTGACGGGAGCGCCGTCCATGGTGTCCCAACCGGTCACGCCGGACTCGTCCTTGACGACGATGACGGCAGCCTCGGTAATGGCGTCGGACTTGGCATGCGGGATGGCGAAGCCCTCCATCATGCCCGTGGTGCCCTCTGCCTCGCGGGCCAGGAAGGCGTTCATCACGGCGTCGGCGTCGCTGGCGATACCGGCCTTGACGGCCTGGTTGGAAACGAAGCTCAGAGCCTCGTCACGAGAAGCGAAGTCCTCGGCGACAAAGACATTCTCGACCTTCACGAAGTCGGCAGCCTCGGCCTTGGGG
Organism: Collinsella aerofaciens; assembly: GCF_039062315.1. GTDB lineage: Bacteria > Actinomycetota > Coriobacteriia > Coriobacteriales > Coriobacteriaceae > Collinsella > Collinsella aerofaciens_BG. Next base: position 53,989 of record NZ_JBCJBG010000005.1, on the reverse strand, counting down.
GCCTCGACGGCAGCGGCCTTGGGGGCCTCAACCGGATTGGCTGCAGGAGCGGCCTTCTGGTTCTTCTCGAAGTCGTACTTCTTGAAGGCCACGAACAGGATGCCACCGACCACGGCGCCGATGAGGATCGCGAGGACCCAAAGCGGACCGTTCTCGACAACGGGCAGGACCAGGAAGCCACCGTGAGGCGCCGGATCGTGGACGTTGAACATAATGGTCAGGATCGAAGCGATAGAGGAACCGAGCATCATGATGGGCATGACGGGCCAGATGTTCTTGGTCATGAACGGAATGGCGCCCTCGGTGATGTGGGTGCAACCAAGGATGAGGTTGACGACACCGGCGTCGTGATCCTCCTGGCTGAAGTACTTCTTGCCGACGACGACGGCAAAGGTGGTGATCAGCGGCGGAACGATGCAGGCGGCGGAGACGGCAGCCATGAAGTTGGTGCCGAAGTTGTAGGTATCGGTGCCAACGCCAGCAGCCAGTGCCTCGGTGAGCATAGCGGTACCGGTGACGTAAGCAGCCTTGTTGACCGGGCCGCCCATGTCAAAGGCGCACATGCAGCCGATGGCAAGACCCAGGACAACGGCGCCAGAGGCGGACAGGCCCTTGAGGAAGTCCATCATGGCGGTGTTGATGGCAGCCATGGGGCCGGAGATGCCGAGCATGACCAGACCGACGATGGCGGTCGAGAACAGCGGGTACAGGAAGATAGCCTTGAGGCCGTCCAGGTTCTTGGGCAGACCGGCAAAGACCTTCTCGAGCAGCAGGATGACATAACCGGCGAGGAAGCCGCCGACGATGCCGCCCAGGAAGCCGAAGCCCACGCCGGCGCCACCGGCGTCGATCATGCCGGTCTCGGCGTTAACAGGCAGGCCCTGGATGGCGATCATACCGGCAACAAAGCCGGGGACGAGCGCCGGGCGCTTGCCGATGGATTCGGCGATGTAGGCGGAAAGCACCGGAACCATGAGGTTCATGGCGATGCCGCCGATGATCTTGAGCATCGCAGCAAAGCTGTTGTAGTCAGACGCCGTCGAATCGAAGGACGTAATGCCCCACAGGAACGAGACGGCGGTCAGGACACCACCGGCAACGACGAAGACCAGCATATGGCTGACGCCGTTCATGAGGTGCTTGTAGATGACGTGGCCGATGGACTCCTTCTCCTCGACCTCGTCCTCGATATCGGCAGCAGCCGCAACCGTGTCGTCACCCTTGGCGGCGAGTGCGCGGTCGATCAGCTTGCCGGCGGCCTCAACGGACAGGGCCTTGGAAACACCAACGGAAACCATGGGCTTGCCGGCGAAACGCTCAGCCTGGACATCCTTATCGGCTGCGACGACGACGGCCTTGGCGCCAGCGATCTCGCTCTTGGTGAGCTCGTTCTCGACACCGACCTGGCCATGAGTCTCGACCTTAATGGTCAGACCGCGCTCGGCAGCTGCCTTCTCCAGCGCTTCCTTCGCCATGAAGGTGTGCGATGCCGGTCGGGCAACCGGTGGCGGCGATGATGTCAAACTTAGCCATGTGTCCCTCCTTCTTGAGTACAGCGCCCGCGGGCGCTCCCCTACACGCGCTTCGATGCGCGTTTTTCCACAACTGAAAGATACCAACCTACCGTCCGCGTGAGAAGAGACAAGGTGCAATTCTCCGGTGAAAGGTTCTTTCATAACCGTAAACGGTAGGTGAAAGTTTACCATCAACACTTGAAACGGCAAGGTGTATCTTGTAATTGGAAATGCCCGTATACTATGGCATTGCAAATCAAATTAGATTTTCATGCCAACCAGGAGCCATCCATGACCGATAGTAGCAAGAGCGCACTTTCCCTCATAAGCACCCATCAGGGATACAGCGAGTCCGAGCAGCGCATTGTCGACTATATATTGGAGCACCAGTCCGAGGCGCCGCGCCTCACGGCCGCTCAGCTCTCACGCGCCGCCGCCACGTCCGAGGCGACCGTTTCGCGCTTCTGCCGCAAGCTTGGCTTTGGCAGCTTCCGCAGTTTTCAGTTTTCGTTGGCGAGGGATTTAGAAAGCCAGCGCAACGAGGGCCTGACTGACGAGGTCTCGCTCGACAATATGGAGCAGAGCCTCAAGAACATCCTGGCTGCCAAGGTGAGCGAGCTTAATGCGACCATCGACGGGATCGACCACGATACGCTGGCGGCTGTTGTGCATGCCCTTAAGCATGCAGGGGTTATTGAGTTTGCAGCTGTGGGCAATACGAACGCGGTCGCGCTCGATGCGACGTTTAAGTTTTCGCAGCTGGGCCTGCGCTGCATGGCGAGCACCATTAGCGAGACATCAATCGGCTTTGCGCTCACGTTGCGCCCGGGTGACGTTATCGTGCTCATCTCAAACTCCGGCAAATCGCGCCGACTGAATCGCATGGCAAAAGCGGCTCGCAACTGCGGCGCAACCGTAGTCGTCATCAGCAGCGACAGCAAATCCCCGCTCGCGCGTCTGGCAGACTACACTTTTAATACCGTCAACCACGAAGCGCTGCTGACGACAGGCGACTTTGCGTTCTCTAAGATCAGCGCCACGATGATCATCGAAGTCATCTACAACTTCCTGCTGCCCGAGATTGAAGACGCTCGCGAACATATCAGCTACTACGAGGAGCTCATCCAGCCGGACAAGGTCGTTGAGTAAAACACGTAGTGGGACAAAAATTTCAGTCTATTTTGTCCCACCAACGCCGCTGATACGACCTAGCCTCGAGCTTCTTCGAGCATCTGCTTGGCGTGGGCCAAGCTTGCCTCGGACTGATCGCCGCTCAACATGCGGGCGATCTCGGCGGTACGCGCTTCGCCGGTTACCTCGTCCAAATGCGTCTGGGGAACATCGCCCGGTTCCTTGCTGACGACATAATGCTTGTCAGCCATGACGGCGACCTGCGCCAAGTGGGTTACGACAATCACCTGATGCGTAGCGGCGAGATCTGCCAGCACGCCCGCGAGCGCACGCGCCGTGGAGCCACCGACACCAGCATCGACCTCGTCAAACACGAGCGTATCGACACCGTCCGCGTTACCGAGGACAACCTTGCTTGCCAGCATGACACGGCTGAGCTCGCCGCCCGACGCAATGCGGCGCAGGGGACGCGGCGTCAAGCCGGCACCGCTGCGGTATAGCAGCTCGTAGCTCGAAGGACCAACGGGCGTCCACTCAGCACGGGGAAGATCGCGCGACTCCCAGACGAGCTCGGCACTACCCATCTCCAAGCGCGCCATCTGGCGGCCGACCTCGTGGCAGAAGCGCGGGGCTGCCGTATTGCGAGCGCGCTTAAGTGCCTTGGCAGCGGCAAACAACTCGCGCTCGGCGCTCCCGAGTGCCTCACGCGCCTTTTTGATCTGCTCATCGCCATCATCAACCAGGGACAGCAGTTCTTGCGAGCGATCGCGCATGGCGAAAACATCGTCCATAGTGGGACCCCACTGACGCAACAGGCCCTTGAGGTCAGAATACCGCTCACGCATGCGAGCGAGCTCGCGCGGGTCGAAGGCGACGCCATCGCGATAGGAACGAAGCTCGTTCGCGCAATCCTCAAGGGAGATACAGGCATCCGAAAGCGCATCGGCAATGTCGCCCAGTTTGCGATCGACGGTAGCCATTCGGGAAAGCTCTGCCACAGCACTGTTCACGGCATCGAGCGCTCCCCCTTCAGAGGCAAGCGATGCATGGGCATCGTTAGCGGTGGCAACCAGTACCTCGGCATGTTCGGAGCGCGGCAGCAGTTCCTCGAGTTCCTCATACTCGCCCGGCTTAGGGTCGACCTCGCCGATGCGCTCGAGGGCAAAGCGCGCCTTCTCGACGCGGCTCCCCTGCGCACGCGAGGCCTCTTCGACGCGACGGACCTCCTTAGCGGCCTCGCGCGAGGCTTTAAAGCAAGCACGGTAGTGCTCGAGCGCCTCGAGTGCAGGGCGCCCTGCCCAGGCATCGACCATGGCAACATGATGCGCCGGATCGAGCAGGCGCTGGTGCTCGTGCTGGCCGCAAAGATCCATCATCACGCCAACGCGCTCCGAAAGCTCGCGCACACTGGCGATGCGGCCGTCAATCTTCACGCGGCTGCGGCCCTCGGCAGAAAGGCTGCGCTGGACCGTGAAGCCCTCCGTGTCGTGCGGGCCGTCAAACAGGCGTGCCTCGACACTCGCCAGCGCCTCGCCCTCGCGCACCGTCGACGAATCCGCGCGCTCGCCCAAAATAAGCTTGAGGGCCGAGAGCAGCGCGGTCTTGCCGGCGCCGGTCTCGCCAGTCAGGACAGTCAGGCCGGCACTCGGCACCAGCGTCGCCTCGCGAATGAGTGCAATGTTAGAAACCTGCAGCTCATCGATCATGACGGACTCCATAGAATACGCGGCTCACCGAGTTATAGAAGCTCTCGGGGCCGTAATCGAGCAGCAGCACATCTCCGGGCCCGCGGCGCACCGCCACGCTCTCAACGGTGCCATCGCAGGTAATAAACTGTCCATCGATAGCGATCGCCGGAACGCTCGGGCGATCATCGGACATAAAGATTTCGACGACATCACTCGGCGAAGTCAAGAAGGCACGGGCCTGAATGGTGTGCGGCGCAATGGGTACGCAGACCATGCCCGTATAGTCGGGGCTCACGATGGGGCCACCGGCACTGAGTGCGTAACCCGTAGAACCGGTCGCCGTGGACACGACCACGCCGTCGCCACGCAGTCGATCGATATGGTGGCCCGACACCGTGATGTCGAACTCGACCATATCGGACAGCGGACCGCGGGTAAGCGCCATGTCGTTGAGGGCGAAGGTGCGCACGACATCCTTCGTACCGTCTTCGCGCACGGACACGATATCCGCAGCGATGGTGGCGCGACGGCTCACGTGCAGCTCGCCGGAAAGGGCGTCGCTCACGACCTTAAGAATGTCGCGCTCCTCGGGGCTCGCAGCAGTTAAAAAGCCCAGGTGACCATAGGAAAGACCGAGGATAGGAATCTCGCGATGGTTGAGGATGCGGGCAGCGCGCAGCAGCGTGCCGTCGCCGCCGAGCGTAATGACCAGATCGGAGCCGTCAATATCAGGCGTACTTTGAATCTTCGATCGCTGGTCGGCAGCCCATGCGACCTCATAGCCCTGGCGCGTCAGCCAAAGCTCGAGCATCAGGCCGCTCTCGACCGCCTCTTGCTTATAGTAATTGGGAACCAGAAAGACCTTCATAGCGTTGCAGCTTTCTCGCTCAAAACCGATACCTGGGATTGCAGCTCATCGTCGGCACGTTCACCGGGGGCAAATCTCGTGCCGTACAGGAAAAACTCAACGTTGCCCTTGGCACCATGAATGGGCGACACGCACACATCGACCGGGAACAGCCCCTTGGAGGCAAAGAGTTCAACTGCCGAAACGAGTGTATCGCGGCGCACGGCGGGATCGGTCACAATGCCGCCCTCGCCCACGAGCGCCGCCGGAGCCTCAAACTGCGGCTTTACGAGCGTGCAAAACGAACCCGAAGGCTTCAGGCACGCCAGCACGGCGTAGATGATATTCGCGATACTCGTAAACGACACATCGCACACGGCCAAATCGATAGCACCGCCGTAGCCGAGCTCGGGCAACTGCGTCACATTTGTGCGCTCGTGAAGCGTCACACGATCGTCTTGGCGCAGCGACCAGTCGAACTGGGCACGGCCCACGTCGACCGAGATAACGGTCGCAGCTCCGCGCTTGAGCAGGCAATCGGTGAAGCCGCCCGTGGAGCAGCCCACATCGAGGCAAGCAAGGTCCGTCGGATCAATCCCAAACGCGTCGAGTGCACCCTCAAGCTTAAGGCCGCCGCGCCCAACGTACGGAATGCGCCCCTTCACGTGCAACGGCAGGCCCGGGGTCACCTTAAGGCCCGGCGAAGTCAAGCGCTCGCCGCCACTCGAGACCAAGCCAGCCATAAGAGTGCGAAGGGCATCCGCGCGATCGGCGCAGATGCCCTGTGAAATCAGTTCGTCATCAAGACGCACGCGTTTCATGAATGCCATCAACCATTCGTATCCGGAGATGCGGCCTAGCTATCTTGGGATTCGTTTGCCGCATCCTCATCGTATTCCTGCTCGAGCTTGTCGGCCTCACGCGGCGTCAGCTCAAACTTATCGACCATGTCGACCGCACGGGAGCCCAGCTCAATCGCCTCGTCAAACAGATCGAGCGAACGCTCCAAGGACGTATCCTTAGAGCGAACGGTAGCTATGATCTGGTCTAAGCGGTCCGATACCTCGTCGAAGTTGCGGACGGAACCCTCTGGCATGACTACTCCTCGACGGAGTCGGCCTCGACGGCCTCAGCAGCGTCCGCGTCCTCGGCCAGCACGCCAGCCTCGGCCTGGGCAGCCGCAACCTTTGCGGCAGCCTCGGCAGCCTGTGCCTCCTCGCGAGCGCGATCTTCGGCCAGCAGCTCCTGGTACAGGTCCTCGCCCGGCAGCTCCTCGCTGCGAGCGATCTTACCCAGCACGCCGTTGACGAACGACGCGGACTGGTCGGTGCCATAGGCCTTGGCAAGCTCGACGGCCTCGTTGATAACGATGGCGTCCGAGACCTCCTCGTCGGTGAGGAAACGCATCTCGTAAACGGCGATACGCAGCAGGTTGCGGTCGGCGCCGGGCATGCGCATAAGATCCCAGTTCTTGGCAACGGAACGCAGGGCGCAGTCGATGCGGTCGATATGCTCGTAGGCACCGCGGCACAGCTCCAGCGCATAGGGATCGAGGGGACCCTTCGAGATCAGGAAATCACCCTCGAGGACGCGCTCGAGCGGGCTGTCCGTGGCCTCGGCCTGGAACAGCAGCTGCAGCGCCTGACTGCGGGCAAGCGTACGCCCGCGATAAACCTTAAGGCTCAAAGGTTACTCCTTGGGGAAAACGAGGCCGTCGATGCAAACGTCAACGCGCTCGACCTCAACGCCAACCTGGGCATCAATGGCGGCAACCACTGCGGCGCGAACGGCCTCGGCGAGTTTCTTGAACGGATAGCCAAAGAACACCACGACACGCACGGTGAGTGCGAGCTTGTCGCCGACGACCTCGGCCTCGACCGCCGGCTCGGAAGCCGGGGCCTTGGACGAGAGCATCATGGAGACAAGGTTGGTGGCAAGGTCCTTGACGCCAACGGAGGCGATGCCCTCGACATCGGACACGGCGCGCGAGACGATGGCGGTCAGAACATCGGGCGAAATGCCGATGCCGTCAATCTTGATTTCCTGGGGCATGAGTCCTCCTAGAAGAGTTGGTTGCTAGACGCGGGAGACGAACTTGCCGTCGCGGGTGTCAACTTTGATGACCTCGCCCTCGTTGAGGTACATGGGGACCTGGATGACAGCGCCGGTATCGATCGTGGCCGGCTTGGTGGAACCCTGGACGGTGTCGCCCTTAAAGCCCGGGTCGGTCTGGACGATGGTGGTCTCGATGAACATCGGCGGGGTCACGCCCATGAGCTCATCGTCGGCGAAGAGCAGCTGGCAGACGTCGTTCTCGCGCAGCCACTTGGAGTTCTCGCCCACCATGTCCTCGGGAACGGGAACCTGCTCATAGGACTCGTTGTCCATGAAGATGTAGTCGGTGCCATCGTTGTAGAGGTACTGGAACTCACGGGTGGTGAGCATGACGCTCTCGAACTTGGTGCCGGCGTTGCAGGTGTTCTCGACGACGCGGCCGCTCTTGATGTCGCGGGTCTTGTAGCGCACAAACGCGCCGCCCTTGCCCGGCTTGACATGCTGGAACTCGACAATGGTGTAGACCTTGTCCTTGATGCGGAGACCGAGGCCGTTCTTGAAGTCGGCGGTAGAAATGGTAGGCATAGCGACCTTTCTTGTTACGGGCAGAACGCACAAGCGTCCAAATTACATACGATGGAAATTATACACTTGCAGACGGCGCCTGCAGCGAGCGCATAAAAAGAGAACGCGGGACGTCCGAATCGATCCGAACGCCCCGCCCCAAACTATCTACCGAAGTAGACTAGCAATCGATAACGTGCAGGTCATGCGGGGTCTTAGTGAAGGGCTCGTAGCCGTTCTCGGTGACCACGCCGTAGTCCTCCAGGCGCACGCCGCCCACGCCGGGCAGGTAGACGCCGGGCTCCATGGTGATAACCGAGCCGACCTCGATGGTGTTCTTGCTGCGGTTGAAGTTGGGCAGCTCGTGGATGTCGATACCGACGCCGTGGCCCAAGCCATGGTTATAGTAATCGCCATAGCCGGCATCGCCGATGATCTTCTTGGAGAGCTTAAAGATGTCGTTGCCCTCGACGCCCGGATGGATGGCGGCGACGCATTCCTCGTGCGTGCGGCGCACGAGTGCGTACAGGTCGACTTGCTCCTGCGTGGGCTCGCCCATCACGACGGTGCGTGTCATGTCGGAGCGGTAATCACAGTAGCCCGCGCCGTAATCCATAAGAACGAAATCGCCCTTCTCGATCACGCGGTCGCTCGGCACGGCATGCGGGTTGGCGGTGTTGGGACCGCTCGCCACGATGGAGCCGAAGGCAAGGCTATCGGCGCCGTTGGCGAACATAAAGTTCTCGAGCTCGTTGCGAACCTGCTTCTCGGTCATACCAGGCTTAATAAAGCCGAGCATGTGCTGGAAGGCGGCGTCGGTGATCGACTGCGCATGGCGCATGAGCTCGATCTCCTCAGCGTCCTTAATGGCGCGCATCTTGCGAATGTCGGCATGCATCAGCGGCAGCATGCAGGCGACGGAACGATCCTCCAGACCACGCTGAATACCCTGATAGAAGTTGATCTGCATGTCGTCCTCGACAGCGCAGACGCGGCACTTGTTGGCCGCGATTTTGCCGGCGACCCAACCGGGGATGGTGCCCTCGTCCATGTCGTAGACCCAAGGGCTGCCGGCGGGCGTGTTCTCCTCAAAGCTGTTGAGGTAGCGCGAGTCGGTGTGGAACAGGCACTGGTCGGCCGTAATAAACGCAGCGTGCGGAAACTCGAAGGTGTAGTCGAAGACGCCTTTCACGCCCGTAAGCCAACGAAGGTTGGCCTCGTCGCGTACCACGATGGCGTCGTAGCCACGCTCGGCCATAAGGGCACGGACACGCTCGATACGACCGGCGGGACCGGCAGCAAACTCAGACATGCAGATTCCTTTCTTGTTGTCTCTAAAAAGACGGGACGGGTCTCAACCGAACGACGGAATCGCATGCGATCCGCAACCGATTGGAAACCCGCCCCTCAACATGATACGAAAGACGATGGATGTCAATAAAACTTAGAGAAGTTCTTTGCGAGAAGCCAAGTAGGCGTGAGCATGGCGCTCAAGAACCTCGTCCTCAACGTTCGTTAGGCGAATGGCGCCGAGTGCCGCGGGCAGCGGCAGCATGCTGCGGTTTGAGCGCGCGAACTGCTGCCTGCGGAACTCCTCGATATATGCGGCAGGCTCCAGATCGAAGGCAAGTTCCTCGATACCAAAGTCCTCCAGGCAGTCATCGACCTCAAAGACGTAATCGATATCGAAATCGCAGGCATCATGTGCTAGGCGCGCCTCAAAGCGCATGCCCTCGGATAACAGCTGATAGGCAGGGACCTGCGAAGCGGCATCGCCCAAGCAAGCGCGCAGGGTGCGCTCCCCCGTCTTGCCAAAATCGAGCGCATGGCGAGCGCTCGGGTTCGTGGCCGTCAGCACGTCCTTGCGGGCAGTCTGAGACCATTGGACGGCATTGACGAGTGCGACCTCCTCGCCCGCGAGAATCTCGGGGACGGTCTCAATAAACTGATTCCAGCGGGACTTGCTGCTCGAAAGCATGGTGCCAACAAGTACCACAAAGCCGAGCTTGAGGTCCTCGGGGTCCGTCTCGCGAACAAGGTCGAGGTCACACACGACCAAGCCCGGTTCGGGACGAAACGCGATAGCGGGAAGCGCATTGGCCGACGAGGCGACGAGCGGCTTCATGGTCGTCGCGACCGTGAGCATGGCGTCGAACGTCGTCGGCAGCAGCGCGCACTCGGTGCGACCGCACCACTGGTTGGCGCACCAGCTAACAACCGAGCAGGTTGAGGCATCGCCAACGGCGACAACCAAATCGTCGCAGGTAATGCCGTTAGCCGACAGGGCGCCAAAGACGGTATCGGCATCGGCCAGCGTAGCGCCGGCAGGCGAAACCTCGAAGACGAGCAGCGACACGGCAAAGCCGGCGTCGGCCAGCGCATGCTCGACGACCTCGCCAAAACGCTCGGATGTGGCGTCGTTCCAAACCACCATCGCGCGCTTAGGCTTGCCCACGGCCGAGGCAAACATGCGCGAAAGCTCATCGAACGCACCCAATCCGACACGGACATCGACGCTGCGGTTTTGGAAATTGATCAGTTGACGGCGAATCATAGCAGTCCACGCTCCAAAAGCATCTCGGCACAAAGGTAGGAAACGTCCTCGAAGGACTTGTTGCGAATATCAAGGGTAAGGTCGGCGGCCTGTCGATACAGCGGACGGCGATGCTCAAACAGGCGCGCGGCATGCTCGGGCGAGCGGAAATCGGGGCGCGTGTCGGACCGACGAATCTGGCGAATCGAATCCTCGAAGTCGCCCTCGAGGTACACACACGTACCCATTTCGTGCATCAACTCAATATTCACCGGCGTCTCGACGATACCGCCCCCGCACGAAACCAACAGGCTGCGCTCGCTTTGGAGCGAACGGAGCGCCGAGGTCTCGAGCTCGCGAAAACGATCCTCGCCCTCGGTCTCAAAAATCTCGGTTACCGACTTGCCGCAACGGCGCACGACCAGGCGGTCGGTATCGATAAAACGCCGCTTGAACATAGTGCCGACGTTGCGCGCGAGTGTCGATTTGCCCGCGCCCAAAAAGCCGATAAAGAAGATATGGTCGCAGCCGTGTTTGATGTGCTGAGACATGGCGAAACCTATTCCTCGCAGGGAAGGTCGCGCAGGGCCCGGCGCTCAAAGATACGGAAGATCTGCGTGTACCACAGGTCCTGGGTTGCCTGCGGCTTAACCAGGATAGTATCGACGCCGGCAAAATTGCCGCTCCACACATCAGTGTAGAGCTGATCACCGATCAGCACCGCCTCGTCGGCTGTGGCGCCGAGGCGCTTAAGACCCGCCTTGAGGGCAAACGGCGCCGGCTTCATGGCGTGGCTGATGGCCTCGAGTCCCAGCTCGCGTGCAGAGCTCATGACCTGGTCGCGATGCCAGTTGTTGGACACCATGCACAGCTTAAAGCCTTTGGCGCGGGCGGCATCGAGCCAAGCGGAAACCGCGGCGGGAACCTGCTCGGTGTCGCGCGGCACCAGGGTGTTATCGCGATCGAGCAGAATGGCGCGTTTGCCGTCGGCCCACAGGGTATCAAGGTCGATGCGATCGACCGAGGCAACGTATCGTTTGGGGCTAAAAATCCTCATGCTAATTCCAAGACTGTTGATGCTCTTCGTAGGTTTGCGAGAAGTACTCCTCGTCCTGCGTAATGTAGAAATACAGGTCATCGGAGTCGGTCGGCTCAAGCGTGGCCTTAAGCGCCTCGAGCGACGGAGAGCAGATGGGCGTGGGCGGCAGGCCCTCGTGCTTATAGGTGTTATACGGACTATCGCTCTGCAGGTCGTCGGCGGTAACCTCGCCACCGGTGACATACATCATGGTCGCATCGCTGTTGAGATAGCGCAGACCGTCGAGCTTGCCGGCAAGGCGGTTGTAGAAGACCGAGGCCACGTGCGCACGTTGATCGGCGTTGAGGCCCTCGCGCTCAACGATAGAGGCCAAGTTGACGATGTCGTAGTCGGACATCTCCACACCATAGCGCTCCTTGATCTTGGCTTCGCAGCTCGCAAAGTCAAGCGACTTGTACTCGGTCTTAAACTGATCGAGCATAGCACGAATCACGTCATCGGCCGTCGGCGAATCGCCCAACGAATAAGTCTTGGGGAACAAGAAACCCTCAAGCGAGTCGTTGGCGGCGCCCTTAAGAAAGCTATAGTCGTCCACGTAGTTGGAGGCCTTGGCCTGGTTGAGGAAGTCTTCCTTAGAGATGCCGTCGTAGGCCTGGGCCACACGGTCGGCGACTTGATCGACCGTTAGGCCCTCAGGGATAGTCAGCGCATTGGAGCCCGCGTTGGGACCTTCCATGAGCTGCTGAACAACCTTGGTCGCATCCATGAGCGTGGTAAACGAATAGGTGCCAGGCTTGAGCGACATATCGGCGTTGAGCTTTTTCACCGCCGCATAGTAATCCTTGGGATTTTCGACGATATGGTTCTCGGAGAGAATCGAGGCGATAGTATCGCCCGAAGCACCGTCGGGAATGGTCACCGTAACCTGCTGACCAGCCGTGACCTTGGTATCCCCACCGGCGAAGAAGCCCTTGACGGCCGGCACGACAAAGAAAGCGATCGCAGCAAGCGCAAGCACCGCCACCACAACGCCGATGATCATGGGAACCGGAGCACTCTTCTTTTGAGCACCGCGACGAGCATGCGTGTTGTAGCTCGAGCGGGTCGCCGGAGCAACGCCATGCGAACCGCGAGTGTGATGCGAATGCGATTGAGGGGCCTGAGTTCGCTGGGTAGGTGCCTGCTGCTTAAAGCGGGTACCGCCTGCAGGCTGGGCCGTACGAGCAGTGGGCTGCTGAGCCGCGTGAGAAGCCGAATGCTGAACAGAACGAGCAGAAGGCTGCTGACCCGTCCGTTGAACAGGTTGGGCCGAATGAGAGAAGGACTGCACCGAGCGCGCGGCAGGCTGAGCTGCGCGCTGCGTCGGCTGTGCCGGACGCTGGCCAGGCTGAGCAGGGCGCGACGCCGGCTGCCGTGTACGATTCTGCTGGCGCGGATCGGAAGCGCTAGGCATGCGAAACCTCCTCGTTTTTACGATCGAGCCACGTCTGCAAAAACAGGCTGGCGGCAATCATGTCGATCTTGCCCCTCATCTGCTTTTCGTTGAGGCCCTGCTCGCGCAGGATACGCTTGGCCTCTTGCGAAGACAGACGTTCGTCCTCAAACTCCAGTGGAAGATCGAGCTTGTCGGCAATCTTTTGCGCCACGGCGGCAACGCGCTCGGCCTGGGGGCCGGGCTCACCGGCCATGGTCAAGGGACGTCCGCTAACCAGGATGTCGGGCTCATAGTCCTCGACCAGGTAGCGGAACGTCTTGGCCATACCGGTGACCTCGGCGGCCGGGAGCACCTTGACGGGCATCGCCATCATGCCATCACGGCTCGAGACGGCGATGCCGATCCTGGTCTCCCCTATGTCCAGCGCAAGCGCGACCACAGCGACTACCTAGATTCTTAGGCGCCGAGCGCGGTCTTGGCGGCCGCGAGGGCATCGGCGATGCCGGCGGCATTCTTGCCACCGGCCTGGGCCATGTTGGGACGGCCACCACCGCGACCGTCGACCAGACCCGCGATCTGCTTGATCACGTTACCGGCGTGGAACCCGGCCTTCACGGCGTCATCGGAGCCGGCAGCGAGCAGGGCCGGAGTGCCCTTCTCAGTCACGCTTGCGACGACACAAGCGACAGGGCCGGCGACCTTCTGGTGCACGGTATCCCATACGTTGCGCAGGTCGGCAGCTTCAAGGCCCTGGAGCTCAGCAACGACGAGCTTGTAGCCACCGAGCTCGACAGCACCCTCGATGGCGCTGGAGATCGCATCGGAAGAGCCACCGGTGAGCGCCTTCTTGAGTTTATTGGACGTCTCGCGCAGCTCGACCTGCAGGTTCTCCACACGGGCGGGAACCTCGTCGACGCGGCACTTGAGCGCAGCGGCGGCGGCGTCAACGAGTGCCAGGCGGTCGGCCATATAGTCGAGAGCACCCTTGGAGGTCACGGCTTCGATACGGCGGACATTGGAGCCCGTGGAGGACTCGGAAATGATCTTGAACAGGCCAATCTCGGCGGTATTGGCGGCATGGGTGCCACCACAGAGCTCGCGGGAGAACGGCTGGTCCTCGGCGCCCACGGAGACGACGCGGACGACATCGCCGTACTTCTCTCCAAACAGAGCGACAGCGCCGGCAGCCTTAGCCTCGTCGATGCCCATAACACGGGTCACAACCGGCTTGGAGGCGAAGATCTGCTGGTTGACCAGGTCCTCTACAGCCTTGAGCTGCTCGGAGGAAAGGGCCTCGAAGTGCGTGAAGTCAAAGCGAAGGTGCTCGGGCGTCACCAGCGAGCCGGCCTGGGAGACGTGCTCGCCCAGGACCTGCTTAAGGGCAGCGTCGAGCAGGTGCGTGGCGGTGTGGTTGCGGCGCAGGAAGCCACGGCGCTCGGCGTCGAGCGCGGCGGTAACAGCGGCACCGACAGTCAGCGTGCCATCGGCAACGTGCGCGACGTGGGCATACAGGCCGTTGTGGTTCTTGGTGTCGGCAACGGTCAGAACAACGCCCTCAGCGGAAAGCTTGCCGGCGTCGCCCTGCTGGCCGCCCATCTCGGCATAGAACGGGGTGCGGTCGAGCACGACCTCGACGTCCTCGCCGGCGGCAGCGGAATCGACGGACTCGCCGTTGCGCACGATGGCGACAACCTTGGCGCCCTCGATCACATCGTTGTCATAGCCGTCGAACTCGGTCGCAGCGACCTTGTCGGAAAGCTCGACCCACACATCGTTGAAGCTGCCCCAGGCATCGCCCTTGGCGTTAGCGCGGGCGCGGGCCTTCTGGTCCTCCATGCAGGCAGTAAAGCCGTCCATGTCGACGTCGTGACCGGCGGTGCCGGCGATCTCGACGGTCAGGTCGATGGGGAAACCAAAGGTATCGTGCAGCTTAAAGGCGACATCGCCCGGAAGCACAGCGCCCTCGGCAAGCGCTGCCAGAGCCTCGTCCAGGTAAACGCGGCCGTTGTCGAGCGTCGTGGAGAAGCGCTCCTCCTCGGAGGCAACGATACCCTTGACGAGCGCGACGTTCTTGAGCAATTCGGGATAGGCCTCGCCCATCTGAGCGTTGACCTCGTCGATAAACTTGGTCAGGAAGGCACCCTCGATGCCCAACAGGCGACCGTGGAACACGGCGCGGCGGAGCAGGCGGCGAAGGACGTACTCACGACCCTCGTTACCGGGAAGGATGCCGTCCGAGATCATAAAGTCGACAGCACGGGAGTGGTCGGCGATGATGCGCAGGGAGCGGCTGGCACCGGAGTAATCGTCGGCGTCATAGGTCTTGCCGCTGATCTCCTCGCCCAGCTTGATGAGATGCTGCATCAAATCGCCGTCGTAATTGGCGGTCTTGTGCTGCATGATGGCGGCCATGCGCTCCAGGCCCATGCCCGTATCGAGGTTGCGGTGCGGCAGCTCCGGCATGGAGCCGTCCTCCTGACGGTCGTACTGGGTAAACACGAGGTTCCAGAACTCAAGGAAGCGGTCGCAGTCGCAGCCAGGCTTGCAGTCGGGGCTGCCGCAGCCGACCTCCTCGCCCATGTCAAAGTAGATCTCGGAGCACGGACCGCAGGGGCCGGTGGGGCCAGCGGCCCAGAAGTTGTCGTCCTCGCCCAAGCGGGAGATGTGGTCCTCGGCAACGCCCAGAGAACGCCACACGTCGTGGGTCTCGTCGTCCTCGGTAAAGACGGTGAAGTACAGGCGGTCGAGCGGCAGCTTGAACTCCTTGGTGATGAGCTCAAAGGCCCAGGCGCAAGCCTGCTCCTTGGAGACGCCGCCAAAAGAGAAATCGCCGAGCATCTCGAAGAACGACAAGTGACGGCCGTCCTCGCCGATGCAATCGATGTCATTGGTGCGGACGCACTTCTGGCAGGAGATCGCGCCGATCTCCTTCATGGTCTTCTTGCCCTGGTAGTACTCCTTAAACTGGTTCATGCCGGCATTGGCAAGCAGCAGCGAAGGATCGTCGGGGACGAGGGACGAAGAAGGATAGAGCTTAAGACCGCGCTCCTCAAAGAAGTTGAGGAACTTGGAGCGAATCTCGGCCGTAGTCATTGACGGGTAGTCAGCACTCATAGAGGGAATCTCCTCGGTTTCACATCGAAACAGTTCAAACGTAACGATATTACCATCCCGCCGCGCAAGTGCAAAAAAGAGGGCCGCCAAACAGCGACCCTCCAGCGAAAGTGCATGTAATTTAGGACTAAGCAATCCTTTAAAAAATAGTTTTAGTAAAATACCATATAAGAATCATCCGGAAGGAGCGAACGATGAATACCAAACGATTTGTCCTGAATGCACTTCTGGTAGTAGCACTTTTAGCGCTCTTGGCCTTCTCCTGCTGGTACGCAAACCAACCAGCATTTGGCTACGTATTGTATGCAGTAATGTCAGGCGATAAGGCTTATTACACTCTACGCACAATTGACGTTCTCTTTTTCTACGTAGCCGGCCCCTTATCAATCGCTTTGCTCGCGTTTCTTGTCATTTGCAACTTCAAGAAACGCTAACGGGGCTTATTTAGAATCCGAATCGTCCATGGAGCCGTCGATGCCGGTTTTGGTATCGTCGTCCGAGTTGGAGTCATCGTCCTTGGCGAAGGGATTCTTGAAGAAGCCCGTGGCATCGGGTTGCAAACCCGAGAGCTTGATCCAGGGATTATCGAACTCGGGCTTAGGCATCGCCTTGGCCTCGGGCGCAGTCTCGTTGCCGATGAGCTCGGACTCGTAGATGAAGGTGTCGTCGCCGAGCGCGTCGTAGGCGGCGACCGGGTTGCCATCGGCATCGCGGTACGGCGTGCCCTTAAACACGGCGCCGTCATAGGCCACAAGCTGACGGCCGGTCTCATTCTCGAAGTAGTACACGAAGATACCCTTAAGGGCCGCACAAAGCGGGATGGCAATAATCATGCCGATGGGGCCCATGAGTGCCGAGCCGATAACGAGCGCCGTGAGGCTCATGATGGGATGCACCTGCACCGAGCTCTGCATAACCTTAGGGGAAATCACGTTATCGGTGACGTTTTGCGCGACCATCGTCACGATGAGCGTCCATAACGCCAGCATGGGGCTGAACATGAAACCGAGCACTGTGGCGATTGCTGCGCTCACCCAAGGACCGACGACCGGAACCAAATGCATGATGCCGGTAAAGATAGCCATGAGCGCCGCATACGGATGGCCGATGATCATAAAACCGATAAAGGCGAGGAAACCACCGCAGATGGACGTCACGACCATACCGCGCATATAGCCGCCGACAGAGCGAGAAAGGATGGCGACCATAAAGCGGTACGAGGTCTCCTTCTCCTGACCGATGATGGTGCAAATCTCGTGGTGCATGCGAGGTTAGTCGCAGGCCATCCAGTATGCAAGCACCAGACCAAGGAAGATCACGAACAACTGCGAGGCCGTATTGGTGATGAGCGGGAACACGCCGCGGCCAAGCTCGGCAGCGATCTGAGACACATACTTCGATGCCACGGCAACCAGGGACGAAAGATTATCGTCCAAATACTCCTTGAGCGGCGTGTTGTTGAGCGTCTTGGCATGCGAGATCATCTCATTGAGATCGCCACCCGCAACACGAAGCTGCTCGGGCAGGCGGCTCAGGACTTCCATGATCTGACCAAAGAGAATCGGCGACAAGATGCAAACGACACCGACGAGCACGGCAACAACAACAATAAGCGCGATAAGCGAACCGATGCCGCGATTCACGCCATGGTGCTCGAGCCAGTTGGTGATCGGGGACATCACAAAAGCAATGATGGAGCCGACGGCAAGAAACTCAATAACCGGTGCCAGGATGCCCATAAGGTTAAAGATGACAGCAGCAATAACAATGCAGCCGACAACAGCCCAAATGCGCAGCGTCAGAATGCGGGTGTCGCGCAGCACGCGATCGGTTTGTTGAGGGTGCTCACTCATGAACGAACCATCACTCCGTCGGGGTCGATCTTGTCCTGAATCTTCTTAAGCGTGCGGCGCAGCAGACGCGAAACCTGCACCTGAGAAATACCCAGCTTCTTGGCGATCTCGATCTGGGTCATGCCCTTCACGAAGCGCAGCTCGATAACCTCGCGCTCGCGCGGCGAAAAATCGCGGATGGCTTCCTCGATCACCAGGCGGTCATCGGTAAAGTCGAGCTCGTTGTCATCGTCGGCGTAACGGTCGAGAATCGAGGGCGCATCGTCGGAATCGGACGCACCAGGAGCCTCGATGGGCACCGAGGTATAGGCCGAAGACGATTCCATAGCCTCGAGGACCTCATCGACAGTCACATCTAGATACTCAGCGATCTCCTCAACCTTGGGCGAACGCTGTAGCTCGTTGGTAAGTTTGTCAGTAGCCTGGTTGACCTTGGCCGAGAGCTCCTGCAGACGACGCGGTACGCGCACACTCCAGCCCTTATCGCGGAAATGGCGTTTGATCTCGCCCAGGATAGTGGGTGTCGCAAACGTCGTGAACTCGAGTCCGCGCTCGGGGTCAAAACGGTCGATAGCCTTGAGCAGACCCAGATAGCCAACCTGCATCAGGTCGTCGAGCGGCTCGCCGCGATTCTTAAATTTATTGGCAAGAAACCTTACCAGGTTCATATGGGACATGACGAGCTGCTCGCGGGCGTCCGGATCACCAGTCTCCTTGTAGCGACGAAACAGCTCGCGGGTTTTCTCCTTGTCCCAAGCGGTCTTGCCGCTCCGGGAACGTTCGGTCATATTAGATATCCGCCTTGAGGTCGAGGGAAAGCGTCAGGGGCGCCGCAGTCTTTTCGTAGGAGTCGCACACGCTCGCCAAAATAAGCTCGGCATAAACAGTAGCCTGGTCATCCTCGTCGACGGTGGCCTGATCGCCAAAGGTAAAGGTCATGCCAACGTGAGATTCATCGACATCGAATTTGATTGAGATGTCGTCGGAATCAACAGCCGTGCAGCCAAAGATAAAGGCTTCCTCGGCAGCCATGCGGATGTCCTCGATGCGATCGACAGACATGGAACACAGGGCACCAACGTTGGCTGCCGTCATGCGCACAAGGCGAGCGAGACGCGGGTCGCCGGCAACGGTCAGCGTGATGGGGCAGGTTGCTTCGCTACTCATCGCAGGACTCCTCAGAGGTCTCGGAGGGCATGTAGGTGTAATACTGGGCCGCTTTAACAGCTGGATTCTGGCCATCATCGTCACCAGCAGCGTCATCGTCCTCGTCAATTAGGACGCGCTCGGTAGGCCGCTCTGCCTCCGCAGCAGCAGCGGCGAGCTTGCGCTCGGTGTCAGCTGCAGGAGCCTTCACCTTGTTAAAGAGTTTCTGCACGGCACCTGCCGCAGAATCAGTCACGCTCGACACAGCATTGCTGGCCTCGGCCATACTGCCCGTAACCTCGGAGATGTCGCGAACGACGGCCTCAACCTCAACGAGGTTGGACGTCAGAGCGTCAACGGCGGTCTTGCTCGACTTGAGCAGCGGCTCCACCTGGGCAAGTGCCGGCGTGAGTTCGTCAACAGCACCATCGAGCTTTGCCACCACGGGCTGTGCCTCAGCAATCGTATTGTTGAGGTCGGTCACCGTCTTGTCGAGCGAATCGACAACGGTGCGGGTTTTGCGCAGGGTGAGCGCGAGCTCAACGATGGCCCACACGCCGGCAACGGCGAGTAGCAGCAGGGCGATTTGAATGGGACTCATACAAGCCTCCCGGAAGAATCGAAATACAGACGTTTTCCATGGTACCCCAAAGGGGACCGAACATGCTAAGAGCAGCAACGTGGGACAAAATTATCAGCAGCTACTTCGGTGCATTCCCGCTGCGGTCGCGTTCGCTTTGCTCTACGCGCCATTCTTCCCAACCACGGCCGGCAGGCTGCCAAAATGCACCGCGTTCTAAGCCTTCGGGTAAATAGCGCTGGTCGACCCAGCCTTCGGGATAATCGTGCGGATACTTATACACACCGTATTCATCGCTGCCCGGGCGATGGCGATCGCGCAGATAACTCGGCACCTCGCGAAGCCCACTAGAGTGGATATCGGCCAGTGCCGCATCGATCGAAGCCTCACACGCGTTGGATTTAGGCGCCAAGCACACATAGAGTGCAGCCTGAGCCAGGTTAATGCGGCACTCGGGATAGCCAATGACCTCGGCAGACTTAAACGCGGCATGTGCCACCAAAAGCGCCTGCGGGTCGGCGTTGCCGACGTCCTCAGAAGCATGAATCATAATGCGACGGGCGATAAACTTAGGATCCTCCCCTGCATCGATCATGCGCGCAAGCCAGTAGACCGTGGCATCGGGGTCGCTACCGCGCATGGACTTAATGAACGCACTGATGATGTCGTAGTGCATGTCGCCGTTTTTGTCATACGTAAAACCGCGACGCGGGTTGGCAATCTTTACGTCATCCACGGTGATGGGATAACGCTCCCCCGCCGCCGGCGCTGGCGTCCCTTCGGTATCGGGACGCGTGACGGCAATCTCGCTCGCCAGCTCAAGTGTCGTCAGGGCCGAGCGTGCATCACCCGCTGCCAGCGTGCAAATGGTCTTGACCGTATCATCATCGGCCGAGAATTTGCCGTTCAGGCCCTGAGGTGCCTCGAGCGCACGCTCGATAAGCATGGCGATATCCTCGTCCTTTAAATGCTCAAGCTCCACGACTCGACCACGTGAGAGCAGCGCCGAGTTGACCTCGAAGTACGGATTCTCCGTCGTAGCGCCAATCATAATGACGGTACGGTTCTCAACTGCATGTAGCAGGGCATCCTGCTGCGACTTAGAAAAGCGGTGAATCTCATCGATGAATAGAATGGTACGGCGGTCGTACGTATTCAGGCGCGTCTTGGCCTCGTCAATCACGCGACGCAAGTCCTTTACGGTGCCCGTCACGGCGCTGACCTCGACAAACTCGCTCTTTGTATGGTTGGCGATAATGTGGGCCAGCGTCGTCTTACCCGTACCGGCTGGCCCGTACAGAATCACGCTCGAAAGCACGTCGTGCTCGATCGCGGCACGCAACCATGAGCCCTTACCGACGGCCTTTTGCTGGCCCACGTACTCGTCGAGCGAATTGGGTCGCATGCGCACCGCGAGCGGCGCATTTTTAAAGGAACGCTCGCGCGTCGAGGCAGAAAAAAGGTCGTCCATAGCCATCCCGTGCATCAATCAAAAACGTTTTCAACTAACCAGTATACCGAAAGGATACGAACTACCGTTCGTTAATATAGGTACGATGCGGAAACTTTAGACCCGGGAACAGCTTGCTCGTCAGTTCGCAGAAATAACCGTCCGTCATGCTCGCAATGTAATCCACGACCGCCTGGTCCTTATCGTTCTGCCAGGCATAGGCGCGATCGTAGTAGGAAAGCTGCTGCTCGATGCGAGAAATGTGGTGTTTAAAGATATACGAGGACTCGTCACCTTCGTTTATATCCTGCAGGCAACGGTCGTAAAGCTTTTCGAAGGCTTCGCGCAGCTCCGCCTCGGAGTCGCCTTCGATACCGCCCTTGCTATAGATCTTCTCGTAGTTCTCGCGCTTGGCACGGCGGATCTCCTCAAACAGGTCCTCGCTCATCTCGATGCGCGGCTTACCATAGCTATGCTCAACGATATCGATGGAGGCATGCGTGAGGATCCAACTATTGTAGGCACCGCCCCGGCCATCATCAAAAGCGTCGGGCGAAAGCAGGCCCGCCGCGATCGCATCCTGACGGTCACGACCGACGTAGGCAAGGATATCCGAGATGCGGACCACACAGCCTTCGAGCGTCATGGGACGCAGGTGCTCAATAGCGCCATAGCCCGTGGCGATACAGTCCTCAACCGTCTGATCGAACTGGTCAAAGGAGCCCATGTCCGAGAGCTCAAACACACGCTGCTCGTACTCGCCGTTATGGCATAGCACGCCGTCGAGCGTCTGGAGCGACACGTTGCGGCCGTACAGCGCGTCGAGCACGCGGACCGACTGCACGTTATGGAAAAAATAACGCCCCGTACGCTCATGATAGATATCGTTGAGGAAGCGCTCGCCCGCATGGCCAAAAGGCGTGTGTCCCAAGTCGTGGCCCAGGCCAATCGCCTCGATCAAATCGCAGTTGAGCCCCAGGGCGCGACCGATATCGCGTGCAATGCGCGAGACAAGCTGCACATGCAGACCGCGGCGCGACAGGTCATCGTTACTGCGAAAGCTAAAGACCTGCGTTTTGCCTGCATAACGCGTGTACGCCGGAAGATGAAGAATCTTTTCGGTGTCGCGCATAAACGCCGGACGCATAAGCGTGCCTTTGTCGGCGGCGCGATCAATACGACGAATGACCTGGTAGCCGTTACAACGATACGGGTTGACATAGCCCGAAGCGCGATCGGCGGCAATGCGCTCGACAAGTTCGGGCGACAACGCCGAGGGAATACGGTCCATGCGCGCCTTAATGACGGCCGTTTCTTGATTAGTTGCCATGGCATGCTCCTTAAGAAGGATGCGCAATCGGTTACAAAGTGCAGCCCACAACCTCGATTATGGCAAAAATCGGCACCAAAAACGGGAGCAATGGCAGGGAGCGCGATTTTGTGATGACGCAGGAGAGGGCAAGGACCAGGAGCGCGACGGCAAATGCCACGATGCCACCCATAGGGTCGAGCGTGCAAAGCGCGAAGAGTGCTTTGGCGTCCCCCATGCCAATGCCCGAGGTTTGGCGAAAACGACGCCAGAGGGACTCAGTCAGAACAAGGGCAAGGTAGACGATGACCGCAAGACCGGCATGGTCAAGCGCCGTGTTAACGCCTTTGTCGAGCCAAACGCCCACTAACGCCGTCACCGCACACGCACCGGCAAGCTCATTGGGAAAACGTCGCTGACGGGCATCAATCGCCGCGCCGGCAAAGATGCAAATCCAAAACGGGATATAAAACATCGAGTACCTCCTCGAGCTGCATAGCAAAAGCAAAAACCACCACAAAGGTGCCTGTCCCCTTTGCGGTGGTTTTGGTGGTGGTTATTTGGCGCCTTGCATGACCTCGTCGAGGGTGACGTTTACGGCATGCTGGGTAGGAACCCAGTCGACCTTCAGGAACAGCGCGGCCACCGTGATGGGGATATAGCTGAACATAAAGATCGGGAAAGTAAACAGGTTAGTCACCAGACGCCACTTTTGCGCGCAGTGAATGTGCTTGTACTCAAAGATAGTCGTGAGCAGCGCCAGGATAAAGAAGGTCTGATACATCATGGCGAAGGTCATAATGAGCGAAGCGGCGCACGCCTGCATCTCGACTTCGGTAGCCAAGAAACCATGCGAAAGGCCACCCACAATCAAGAACGTCGCATTAGCGAGCATCGAGATCAGCGATAGCAGCATACCCGGGGCGATCGTCATGAACATGTCGTAGGCGGCAAAGCGATGATAGCGGAACGTCGACTTGACCAGATGCTTGCCGTAGGTAAAGAACACCTGGTAAAAGCCCTTGGTCCAGCGCATACGCTGCTTCCAGGATGCCTTGAACGTCACGGGTTGCTCGTCAAAGAACTCCGCCGGCGCATAGCCAATGCGAATACCGTGAATAGCGCAGAACGTAGTGAACTGAATGTCCTCGGTCAGCGTGTGGAACTGCCAGCCGTGCATGCCCTCAATAACACTGGCGGAGATGAGGTAGCCCGAACCCGAGACGGCGCAAGACGTCTTACAGATATTACGCGCGTTGTTGAGAAAGCGCGCCTCGCGCAGGTACCAAGTAGCATTAGCTGCCGAGATCCACGAGCTGCCAAAATTCTTGGAGTTGCGATAGCTCGTGACCACATGGAATCCCTGGTCAAAGGCATCGTTCATCTTGGACACGTAATCGCGGGAGATAACGTTATCGGCATCGAAGATAAAGTAGCCTTCAAACGTGTCGGGATACTCGTTAAGGATGCGGTCGAAGCCAAAGTCCATGACCCAGCTCTTACCCTTACGGGCAAGATCATTGCGCTCGTAAACAATGGCACCTGCCTCGCGCGCGAGCTGTGCGGTGTTGTCGGTGCAGGCGTCGGCAACCACGAAGACCTCGATAAGCTCGGACGGATAATCCTGGTCCTTGATGGAGCGAACAAGGTTGGCGATCACGGCCTCCTCGTTATGCGCCGCGATAAAGAAAGCATAACGATGGAGTTTTTTGGCCTTGGGAGGCGCGACCTCGCCACGAAGAGCGCCAATGACAAAGAAGACCACCTGGTACAGAAAGCAGACCGTGAGCAGCGTGACGACAATCTGGTTGAAGACCACGATGGGTGTGTTGGTTTGTAAAAAGGCGAGCATGCAGGCTCCCGAGAACGCGTTACGTAAACAACCGTATATCTTACCGCAGGCTTACCGAGTTCAAGAAACCACCTAATACTGGCTAGGCTTCGAGCAGACCGAGCTGAGAGACGATTTCGTCACCGGCGGCAGTGCGACCGAGCGAGCGCGGAGCCAGATCGTCAAGAACCGCAGCGAGATCCCAGGGCAACTCGTCGCGGCACTCAATGCGCTCCCCCGTCACGGGATGGTCGAACGCCACGCGCCAGGAATGAAGGAACTGCCTGGTCAGACCCTGATCGGCACGCGCATCGCACTTGCCGTAGAGCGGATCGCCCACGCAGGCGTGGTTGATATGGCGCATGTGCACACGAATCTGGTGCGTTCTGCCGGTAAACAGGTGGCACTCGACAAGCGTGTAGCCGTCGTCGAAACGCGTGGAATCAAAGCGCTCGAGCACCTTGAAGGTCGTAATGGCCTGACGGGCAAAGGGGTCGTCCGAAACCGCCATCTTGACGCGGTCGCGCGTGGAACGGGCAATACCGGTATTGATGGTGCCCTCGTCCATGGCGATGTGCCCGTGGACAAGCGTGATATAGCGACGATCGAGCGTGCGCGTGCGGATAAGATTTTGAAGCGCGCGCTGGGTGTCGTCGTCTTTTGCCGCGAGCATAAGGCCCGAGGTATCGCGATCCAGGCGATGCACGATGCCGGGTCGGTCCTCACCCTGCACGGTGCCCAGATGGTCGATACCGCAGTGATAGACCAGGGCATTCGCGAGCGTACCGCTCTCATGACCATGCGCAGGATGGCACACCAGGCCGCGCTGCTTGGAGAGCACAATGAGATAATCGTCCTCATAGCGAATGTCGAGCGGGATGGCCTCGGGAATCACATCGGTGGGATCGTGCGGCTCGGGCAAATCGACCGAAATACGGTCGCCGGCTCGCACGGCGTACTTTTTGGACAGGCAGGTCTCGCCATTGACAGCGACGGCGCCGCCCTCGATCAGATGCGCGCAGGCAGAGCGCGTGGGGCAGCCGTCGTTGGCACCCAGAAAGGCGTCAAGACGCTGACCAGTGCAATCGTCGGCAACGAGAATATGGATGTCGGCCATTAGCGCTCATTCCTTTCGCGAATCTTGCGGGCACGTTCCCCACGCTGCTTGGCTTTGCGTTTTGCGCGGGCCTCGTCACGAGCGTTGAGCTCGGCGGTCGCATCGACCTCGCGAGCGGCGGGGCTCAAGAACATATAACCGATGAGCGCCAGCACGACACCTACGGTGATGCCGATATCGGCCACGTTAAAGACGGGGAAGTCGATGAAGGTGGTGGCAATAAAATCGGTCACGAAGCCAAAGACAAGGCGATCGATCGCGTTGCCGATAGCGCCGCCCGCGACCATAGCCATGCCCACAACCTCAAGATGGGCGAGCTGGGATGCACGAACGAGGTACACGGCGATAGCGATAATAACCGCCAACGCCAGCACGGCAAACGCGATGCCATGCCCCTCGCCCATGCTAAAGGCAGCACCGATATTGCGGACAAAAATAAAGTCGATGACACCGGGGATGACGGTCACATGTAAAGCGTCGCCCACGGCACGAACCGCAAGCTTGGTCAGCTGGTCAACGAGCAGCACAACCAGTGCCACACCACCAGCAACACCCAACCGCCAACGCAAAGGCGGCGTCATACCCCCAGCACGACCCAAATCAATCCCCTACCCTCAGATAATCAAATGCCGTTTAACGCAGTAGATAATCATACATTGCCGCAAGCAAGAAGCGACAAATCTCCCAAGAACGGAAACACCGCAGGTAGAGCATAAATGAGCGAGCGGGTCGCATTTGAGACAAGGTGACGTGAAATGAAAGGGCGCTGACCTTTCGGTCGCGCCCTTGAAATTGAACGTCAGATTGTCCAAATGCGGCCCGCGCAGCGTCGGCAGGTCCGCCGTTCGGAAGAACGGCGGAACCTACAGGGCATTCGCGCAGCGCTTGCAGATATGCGCGTGGCCGTTGTACTCGCCGACGGTGGTGCGGTAGTTCCAGCAACGGTCGCAGCACTCGCCCTCGGCTGCCTCGATGGCAACGGAGAGTTCCTCGCCCGGGGTCAGCTCAACATCGGAGACGATGTAGAACTCAGCCAGGTCGACGGCCTTGTCGCCGGTCAGCAGCGCGTACATCTCGGCAGGAACGACCGCCTTGACGCGGACCTGCTGGCTCTTAGTGAAGGTGCCGGCAGAACGGGCATCCTCAAGGGCCTTGGTCACGGCGCTACGGAGCTCGAGCGAAGCCTCGAGCACGCCCCCGAACTCATTGGCCTCGTCGACCGTGATGGGCGACTTGTACCAATCGAGTAGCGCGGCGTACTTCTGGTGATCGACGCAGCCGGCGGGCGCATAGGCCATGGCCTCGTCGACCGTGTAGGACAGGATCGGCTGCAGGTCGCGCACGAGCATCGAGAAGAGCTCGGCCAGCACGGTCTGGGCGCTGCGGCGCTCGAGCGAGCCGGGCTTGTCGCAGTACAGACGGTCCTTCAGGGCGTCGAGGTACACGTTGGAGAGCTCAGTAACCACGAAGTCGTAGAGCGCACGGTAGGCGCGCGGGAACTCGTAGCTGGCGTAAGCATCGTCGACCTCGGCCTGGACCTGAGTCAGGCGGGCAACCATGAGCTTGTCGAGCGGCAGCAAGTCGGCAAAGGCGACGCCGTCGGTCTCGGGCTCAAACTGACCCTCGAGCTCAGAGAGCAGGAAGCGCAGCGTGTTGCGGAAACGACGGTAGGCATCGGACGTACGAGCGAGAATCTCATGGTCGATGGAGACGTCGGAGCTGGTGTCGACGGAGGCAACCCACAGACGGATGATGTCAGCGCCCATCTCGTCGCAGACCTTGTTGGGGTCGATGACGTTGCCGAGCGACTTGGACATCTTGCGGCCCTGGCCATCGAGCGTGAAGCCCTGCGAGACGACCGCCTTGTACGGAGCATGGCCGTTGGCACCCACCGAGGTGAGCAGCGAGCTCTGGAACCAACCGCGATGCTGGTCGGAGCCCTCGAGATACACGTCAGCCGGGTACTCAAGCTCGGGTCGATACTCGCAGACGGCCTTCCAGGACACGCCGGAGTCCCACCACACGTCGAGAATGTCCTTATCAGCCTTGAGGTGATGGCCGCCACACTTGGGGCAAACGCAAGCCTCGCCCAGGTAACTCTCGGGAGCGTCGGTGAACCAGGCGTCGGAGCCCTTCTCGTGGAAGAGCTTGATGACGGCGTCGAGCGTGGCGTCGTTCATGACCTTCTCGCCGCAGTCGGCGCAAGTGTAGCTGGGGATAGGCACGCCCCAGTTGCGCTGACGGCTGATGCACCAGTCGGGACGCTGCTCGACCATGGCGCCGATGCGGTTGGCGGCGTGAGCCGGATACCACTTGACGTTCTCGCGGACCTCTTTGCCAGCCTGCTCGCGCAGACCGGTCTTGTCCATCGAGACGAACCACTGGTCGGTAGCACGGAAGAGCACCGGGTGCTTGCAGCGCCAGCAGTGCGGATAGCTGTGCGTGATCTTCTTCTCGAGAACCAGGGTGCCGCGCTCGCGCAGGAACTCGATAATGTGCGGGTTAGCCTCATCGGTATCCATACCGCTGAAAGGACCACCGGTGCCAAACTCCTCGCCGGTGTAGAACTTGCCGTCGTCATCGACCGGCATGCAGATGTCGGTGATGCCCTCCTTGAGGCAGGCAAAGTAGTCGTCGACGCCGTGGCCGGGCGAGTTGTGGACGATACCGGTACCGTCGTCGACACCGACGTAATCGGCCAGCAGCGCCACGCCCTCGACACCGTCAAAGATCGGCTGCTTGTAGTGGATGTGATGGAAGGTCTCGGCGGGAACCACATAGGGCTTGCCGTCGACCATAACCGGGGTGTACTCCCAGCCAAACTCCTCGCAGCACTTGGGAGCCAGGTCCTCGAGCATGACCTCGGCACGGCCATCGTGCTCAACGGCAACATAGGCGGCGCCGGGCTTAAGGGAAACGGCCTGGTCAGAGGGGATGGTCCACGGCGTGGTCGTCCAGATGATAAAATCGACCGGGCCGTCGAAGTTCTCGAGGCCGGCGGGCTTGGAGGTCATCTCAAAGCGCACGAAGATGGAGGGGCTCGTCTCGTCGGAGTACTCAATCTCGGCCTCGGCCAGCGCGGTGTGGCAGTGCTTGCACCAGTGAACCGGCTTGTGGCCGCGATAGATCATGCCCTTATCGAACATGGCCTTGAAGACCTCGATGTCGGCGGCATCATGCTGGTGATAGAGCGTCAGATAGGGGTTGTCCCAGTCGCCGAGCACGCCCAGACGACGGAAGCCGGCCTTCTGCAGCTCGATGTTCTCGACAGCGAACTCGTTGCAGAGCTCACGAATCTTGGCCGTGGGGGTCTGGTTGAACTTCTCAGTGCCGAGCTTCTCCTCGACCTTGTGCTCGATCGGCTGACCATGGCAGTCCCAACCGGGGACATAGGGAACCTCATAGCCCTGCATCATCCAGTAGCGGTTGATCATGTCCTTGGAGATCTTGTTCATGGCGTGGCCGATGTGGATCGGGCCGTTGGCGTACGGAGGACCGTCGTGCAGCACGAACTTCTTGTGACCCTCGTTCTTCTTCAGAATCTGCTCGTAGACCTTGTTGTCCTGCCAGTCCTTGAGTCGCTTGGGCTCGGACTTGGAAAGACCGGCACGCATGGGAAAACCGGTCTTGGGCAGATTCATCGTCTGCTTGTACTCGTTTGCCACGGTACCCCTTTCATGTCGTGGGCGCGCACGCCCGTTGGGCACCAAAAAAGCGCCCGTCCCTACAAGCTGGGACGAAGCGCCACGAAACGGGCTATGCGCCCGCAAAAGCTCTTCGCTTAACCACCCAGCTTAGATGCCCTCGCCCGCGTAATCGCGCGCTCGCATCCGTTACTCGGCTGGCCTGTATCGACGACCATCTCGGCGATGTCTACTAAGACGTGCCTATGCGGCTCGTCCGTTGGGACCGCAGCTCCGGGGTGATTTTCATCGGTCGCATGCACGGGCTCTCAGCGCTCCCCGCTCTCTGTAGCATGCGGACGGCCGACTACTCGTCCCCATCAACGCTTATGCGGTGTATGCTAGCACGTTCCGCGCCGGCGAAAAACCCTCAACACTGGTTTTATACGTTCGAAATTTCTCGCTATTACAGCCCTGCTCTAGGAGCAAAATACCTGAAAGCACTCTATCGAACGAAAGAAGGTTGCTATGCGCACGATTGGAATGAGCGACTACACCGTTGGCGAGGATTGCTTTGACGAGCTGCCCGCCGCACTGGCGGAGTACGGCGCGACAAAGGTCGCGATCATCGGTGGCAAGCGGGCACTGGCCGCAGCACTTCCCGGTATCGAAGCTGCGCTGGCAGGTACCGACGTCGAGATTCTGGAGACGCGCGTCTACGGTACCAACAGTACGCGTGCCAATATCGCCAAGGTCGTGAACTCCCCTGCCTGCCAGGAAGCCGACGTGCTCATTGCCTGTGGCGGCGGCAAGGCGCTCGATACCGTGAAGACGGCGGCCATCGAGCTCAAGAAGATCGTCTTCACGGTCCCGACGATCTGTTCCAACTGCTCGGCCGCAACCGCCATTGCCGTCGTATACAACGACGACGGCTCGCTCGAGGGCTATTCGTACCCCAACCGACCGGCGCACATCTTCATCAACCCCAAGATCATCGCCGAAGCTCCGGCAGAGTACTTCTGGGCCGGCGTGGGCGATGCCCTGTCTAAGCAGCCCGAGGTCGAGTACGCCACGAGCGCCGGCAATTTGGAACACACGGCAGGCCTTGGCTTGGCACTCGCCCACACCTGTTCCGAGCCGCTGTTTACCTATGGCGTCCAGGGTCTTGAGGACGTGCGCCAGGACCTGTCGAGCGAGGCTGTCAAGCAGATCGCGCTCGACATCGTGGTCAACACGGGCTATGTCTCGAACCTGACCAACCAGAACGATTACTACTACAACTCGAGCGTGGCGCACGCGTTCTACAACGCCACTTGCAGCATTCCGCGTGAGGGCACCTACCTGCACGGCGAGGTCGTGAGCCTGGGCGTGCTCGTGTTGTTCGCCTACACGGGCGACACCGAGAGCCTTAAGCGCTACGCTGCCTTTAACAAGCAGATGGGGCTGCCCGTGACGCTTGAGCAGGTCGGGCTTTCCGATTCCGATATCCCGGCCCTGTGCGAGTACGCGCACGCCACCAACGAGTGGAAGCAGGGAAACCCCGAGCCCTTCACGGACGAAAATTTCGCCGCCGCCATCAAAGCCGCCAACGCGTACGGCCAGACCCTCTAGGACTGGCCCAAAACCACCACAAAGGGGACAGTCACCTTTGTGGTGGTTTTTTATTGCTCAAGTATTTTTGGATCGAACTCGCTAGCCGGAATCACGCGGTAACCGTGGCGGAGTAGAAGGTCGACGAAAACACCGTTGCCCGCAGTGAGCGTGCCACTAAAGGTGCCGTCGTAGATACGGCCCGCCCCGCACGAGGGGCTGCGGTCCTGCAGGATGCACGCGGCGATCTCTTCCGGGCCGCCCGCCTGCTCGCACATATCAAGCGCGCGCTGAGCACCCTGGCGAAACTCGCGATCGACTGAGGTACCCTCGCAGGTACGGACCTCGCCGTTCACAATCTCGGACGGGTCGCGCGGCGTGGGCAGGCCGCCAAAGACCTCAGGGCACACCAAGAGGACCTCGGTCCCCGTACGCTCGCAAGCCTCGGCCAACGCGCGGTGGTAATTATCGAGGCCGTTATACTTGCAGCTCTCGCCCATCAAACAGGCACTCACCACGATCTTCATATACAACTCTCCCTACGCAAAACGCCCCATTTGAGATGGACACTCAAATGGGGCGATTGAGACTGCGCAACTAGTATTACTGCTGCTTAGGCATCAGCGGATTCTCGCGCGTGAGGAGATTCATAAACTCCTCGCCCGTGATCGTCTCCTTCTTGTACAGATAACGAGCCAGCTCATGGAGCTTAAACTTGTTCTCCTTCAGGATCTGCAGGGCGCGGTCGTGCGCATCCTCGATCAGCTTGGCGACAATTGCGTCCACGCGCTCGGCCGTACCGGGGGCGCAGGTGAGCGACGTATCCTGGTTGAGGTAGGCGTTTTGGACAGTACCGAGTGCCATCATGCCAAACTCATCGGACATACCAAAGCGCGTCACCATGTTGCGGGCGAGCTTGGTTGCTTGCTCGATATCGTTGGCTGCGCCGGTCGTCATCTCGCCAAAGATGAGCTCCTCGGCGGCACGTCCGCCGCAGTAGACAGCGAGCTTGTCCAGCACCTCCTGGCGCGTGGTCAGGAAGCGCTCATCCTCCTCGACCTGCATGGTGTAGCCCAGAGCACCGCTCGTGCGCGGCACGATGGTGATCTTGGTGACCGGCGCAGAGCCCTTCTGGCGGGCTGCGACGATAGCATGGCCGATCTCGTGGTAGGAAACGACCTGCTTCTCGTGGTCGGACAGCACCGTGGACTTACGCTGCTGACCAGCAATGACGACCTCCACCGACTCCTCAAAGTCGTCCTGGGTCGCTCGCTTGCGACCTTCGCGGACCGCGCGCAGGGCGCCCTCATTGATGATGTTGGCCAGGTCGGCACCCGAGGCGCCGGGCGTGGCGCGGGCAATCGCGGTCAGGTCAATCGGCGGCTCCGTCTTCACGCTCTTGGCATGCAGCTCAAGGATGTTCTTGCGGCCGGTCAGGTCGGGCAGCTCAACGGGGATGCGACGGTCAAAACGACCGGGGCGCAGCAGGGCCGGGTCAAGGCTGTCGGGACGGTTGGTAGCAGCGAGGACGACGATACCCTTGTGGTTATCGAAG
This sequence comes from Collinsella aerofaciens, assembly GCF_039062315.1. GTDB lineage: Bacteria > Actinomycetota > Coriobacteriia > Coriobacteriales > Coriobacteriaceae > Collinsella > Collinsella aerofaciens_BG. The sequence goes on along the minus strand of NZ_JBCJBG010000005.1, from coordinate 22,015 downwards.
CCGTCCATCTCGGTCAGCAGCTGGTTGAGCGTCTGCTCGCGCTCGTCGTTGCCGCTAAAGCCGCCGCCATCGCGCTTTTTGCCGATGGTATCGATCTCGTCGATAAAGACGATGCACGGGGCCTTTTCCTTGGCCTGCTTAAACAGATCGCGAACCTTGGCGGCGCCACGGCCGACGAACATCTCGACGAACTCAGAACCCGAAATGCTAAAGAACGGCACGCCCGCCTCGCCGGCAACAGCCTTGGCGAGCAGGGTTTTACCGGTACCCGGAGGGCCAACAAGGAGAGCACCGCGCGGCAGCTTGGCGCCAATTTCCTCGTAGCGCTGCGGCTTCTCCAGAAAGTCGACGACCTCCTTGAGGGATTCCTTGGCCTCTTCCTGGCCAGCGACATCCTTAAAGGTCACGCCCACATCCTTGGAGGCGATAACGCGAGCGCCGGACTTACCCAGTCCACCGCCGCCAAAGCCACCGCCGCCAAAGTTCATCGACGGGCCGTCATCGCCCATAGCCTTCTTCATACGGCGGTTGAGCCACCAGCCAATCAGGAAGAAGATGGCCATGGGAAGAATAAGCGTAAGCAGGTAGTAGGTCATCAGACCCGAGTTTTTATCGGGAACGACCGACTCCAGGGACGCACCGGATTCAAGCACACGATCGGTAAAGCCCGCGTCATTCGGCACACCGGTCGTCTTGTAGGCGATGTTCTCGTCCTCGCCCTTCTTGGTGTAATAAATGGTGTAATCGTCGGTATTGTACTCGACCTTGTCGACACTCTTCTTATCGAGCGCTTTGACAAACGTCGAGTAATCGGTCTTCGTAATCTGCTGCGTGTGACCGATGTTGGGGAACAGAACGGTCGAGAGCACGAGGTAGACGACGAAGGCGATGAGCACGTAGAGGATCATATTCCGTCTACGTTTGTTGTCATCCATCTCCATCTGCTTGAACTCCATCTACTGGGGTTGATAATGCTATCTAGAATACCCAACCCGGACGGCGATAAACCGACGCCGGGCACGAAAGGACAGAGATGGCATCACTGGAAGTCGGCAAGGTTCAGATCTACACGGGCGACGGCAAGGGCAAAACCACGGCTGCGCTGGGACTGGCGATGCGCGCCACGGGTTATGGACTCGACGTACTCATGCTGCAGTTTGCCAAGAAGCTGCACTGCGCCGAACACGATGCCGCGCCGCGCCTGGGACTGCGCATTATACAGGCCGATCGCAACACGCCCGAGGCTTGCGCCGAGCAGATCATGGAACTTGCACGCGAACAGATCTCGCAGGTCGACGTGCTCATTTTGGACGAACTCGGCGAAGCGATGCGTCGCGGCTTTGTGACACGCGAGGATATCGAAGCACTGATTGCGATAAAGCCCGCCACCACGGAGCTCGTACTCACCGGCCGTGGCTTGCTGCCCCTCGCCGACCTTGCCGACCTAGTAACCGAAATGCGCCCCGTCAAACACTACTTCGACGAAGGCCTCCTAGCCCGCCAAGGCATCGAATACTAATTGATCCGAAGGGGACGGAGGAAAACAGATCATCAACATCACGACGGAGAGAAATGATCCGTTTCCCTCGTCCCCTACGGATCATTTGGCGGTGGCGCGGCCGAGCCAGTTGCCACTGTGGTGGTAGATGGTAAACATCGTGGCCGTGATGAGCCAGGTTACAGGGTAAACCAGCAGCAGGTGCTCAAGCGACGGATCGAACGGCATAATCGCAAACACCCAGATCACCCTGAGCACAACGGTGCCAAAAATCGTGAGCAACATGGGCTGCAAGCTCACGCCGGCACCGCGAATGGAGCCCGACGCGTTTTCGATAATCGAGAAGATGGCGTAGAACGGCGCGATGAAATGAAGAATCGTCGTGGTGTACGCCGCAATCGAAGCATCGTCGACAAACAGACGCGACAGAGGACCCGAGAACACCAGCAGCACGGCAGACAGGCCACCAATGAGCATAAACGACAGCACGAGCGACGTATGGTAGCCCTTGCGCATGCGCTCGTAGTTGCGCGCGCCAAAGTTCTGTGCCGAGAACGTGGTGATCGACACGCCAAGCGCCTCGGTAACCATCCAGACAATGCCATCCAAACGGCCCGAAAGACCCCACGCCGTGGTGACATCGGCGCCAAACGAGTTGACCGACACCTGAATCAAAACGTTGGAAATCGAATACGCAGCAGACTGAAAGCCAAGCGGCAGACCACACGAGATCATGCTCTTACAAATGCCAGGATCAACGCCGAGTTTGGACAGCGAAAGCCGCCACGCACCCGGTGCGTGCATCATGCGAATCACGATCATCGTGGCGTTGGAGCAAATGGTCAGCGCCACCGCGATGCCGCAGCCCAGAGCCTCCATATGAAGCACGGCAACGAAGATAACATCCAGCACCGCATTAACAAGGCAGCCGGAAGCGATGATCACAGCAGGCCCGCGCGTGTCGCCCACGGCGCGCAGCAGTGCGGTTCCCATATTAAGCAGCAGCGCCGCAACCATGGCGGCAAAATAGCAACGAGCATAGGCCACGCCCTCAGCCAATAGCTCATGCGGCGTGTTCATAAGCACCAGCATGGGCTCAACGAACACTATGCCAAGAATCGAGAAAACGATACCGCCCACCAGCGCGAGCGTCATGGCCGTATGGACCGAACGGCTCAGTCGCTCATCATCGTGCTGGCCAAAATACTGACCGGTAATGACCGCGCAGCCGGCGCCGACGCCAACGCAAAAGCCAATGCAGAGCTCGGTGAGCACCATCGTGGCCTGAATGCCGCCCAGTGCGAGCTTGCCGCCAAACTGACCGACGATATAGGTACCGATAAGCGTGTAGGCCTGCTGAAAAAACGAACTAAAAAAGATGGGAACGCACAGCGAAAGCAGCTGCTGCCAAATAACGCCCTGCGTTACATCGATAGCCGTAGATTTCTTAGCCACACGCCCTCCCCACCAGCATACGTCAAACAACAAAACGGCAATTTAAGGCCAAAACCAATAGCAGCTTAGCACCGACCGGCGTCGACCGAAACACCCCGAGTCAGAGCCCGGTGCGAACTATCTGCCTAGTGATACAAACCCGGCTGGTAGTGATACTCATTGCTCACATGCGGGCACAGCTGCCAAAAGGCGACGGCACTCGCCGCGGCCACGTTGAGCGAATCGACCCCGTGCGCCATCGGAATGCGCACGGCCCGGTCGCAGCCGGCAATAGTTTTAACGCCCAAGCCGGCACCCTCGGTGCCCATAAAAATCGCCAAGCGATCAATCTTCTGCAGCACAGGATCATCAAGCGAAACAGAGTCGTCCGTCAACGCCATAGCGGCACACGAAAAGCCGGCATCATGAAGCGCGGCCAGGCCATCATGCGGCCACACGCGCGCCTCACTGCCAATACGCGTCCACGGCACCTGAAACACGGTGCCCATGCTCACGCGAGCCGAGCGACGGTACAGCGGATCGCAGCACGTAGGGCTCACCAGAATGCCGTCGACATTGAGCGCGGCGGCCGAGCGGAAAATCGCGCCGACGTTGGTGTGGTCGACAATGCCCTCAAGCACGCACACGCGCACCGGACGATCTCCCGCCGCCTCGACGACGCCGCCCAAGAACTCATCAACCGGAATCTGACGCGGGCGACGGAACGCCGCCAGCGCGCCGCGCGTCACGTTAAAGCCCGTCAACTGCTCCATGAGCTCCATGGAGGCCACGAACACAGGAACCGGACCCGCGCCCTCGCGCACAACCAGGCGCTCGAACAGCGGCATCATCTGATCGAGCCAGCGTTCGCCCAACAGAAAGCTCACCGGCTCGTATCCGGCACGCACGGCACGCTCGATGACCTTGGCGCTCTCCGCAATAAAGATGCCCTTTTGCGGCTCCAGCACGCAGCGCAGCTCGCGCTCGGTCAGTCGCACGTAGGCATCGAGCCGCTCGTCCTCGAGCGAATCGATTCGCAGCACCTCAACGGCATCAGTCATAGTAGCCAGCCCGCACCCTTCTTTACAGCATATCTATACCAAACGAGGCGACGCCAAGCGCCGCCCCATGCATTCAATCAAACCGATGATAGCGTTCACGCCAGACGATTTACACCTCGATGCGACGATACGTCACGAACTCATAATCGAGACCCTCGTCACCCTCGCCCGCGGCAATCGTGGCAACACCGCCACGCCGTGCAATCTCCCACGCAGGATCGGCTTCCAAATCGGGAAAGTACGTATCCACGACATGGACGCAGTGGTTATGCGTGACCTCGGCCTCGGCGCAATACGGCAGAAACTGACGATACACCTCACCGCCACCGATCACCCAGGCAACGGGCTCATCGGCAACCGCAGCGAGCGCCTCGTCGATGCTATGCACCACGTCGACGCCCTCGGCAGCAAAACCCTTGTCGCGCGTGAGCACGATATTGCGGCGGTTCTTGAGAGGACGCCCGCCGGGGAAACTCAGCAGCGTCTTGCGCCCCATGATGACCGGGCAGCCCTTGGTGCAGGCCACAAAATGGCGCATGTCGGCGCGATTGGACACCACCATGTCGCCCTCGCACCCAATGCCCCAATCGTTACACACGGCGACGATAGCAGAAAGCTTACACGTCATGCCCACCACCTACACCGCAATGGGAATGTTCTTGACCTGCGGGCCGTGCTCGTAGCCCTCGACGATCAGGTCGTCGGTCGTAAACGCATAGAAATCATGCACGTCAGGGTTCAGCGTTACCTTAGGCGCCGCAAACTGCGGGCGCTCGATAAGCTCACGGACGATATTGACATGACGGTCGTAAATGTGGGCATCGGCAATCACATGCAGCAGCTCACCGGGAATCATATCGACCGACTGTGCGACCATCATCAGCAAGATGGCGTACTGGCACACATTCCAGTTATTCGCGGCCAAAATGTCCTGACTGCGCTGGTTGAGAATCATGTTGAGCGTGGGCTTATCGTCCTGCGGGCGCTGCGTGACGTTATACGTCACGCTGTACGCGCACGGATACAGGTGCATCTCGGAAAGGTCGCTAAACACGTACGTGTTGGTCATGATGCGGCGGCTGTACGGCGTATGCTTAAGGTCGTACAGTACGCGGTCCATCTGGTCGAAATCGCCCTCGGCATAATGGCTTTTCTGCCCAATTTGGTACCCGTAGGCCTTGCCAATGGAGCCGGTCTCGTCGGCCCACTCGTCCCAAATATGGCTGTTGAGGTCATGGACGTTATTAGACTTCTTTTGATAGATCCACAGGATCTCGTCCATCGCAGACTTAAGAGCCGTGCGACGCAGCGTAAGCGCAGGGAACTCCTCGCGCAGGTCGTAGCGCGCCGTGACGCCAAAGTTTTTAATGGTATAGGCAGGGGTGCCGTCCTCCCACACCGGGCGGACCTTTTGGCCCTCGGTGGTGGTGCCATGGTCCAAGATATCGCGGCACATGGCTACAAACTGTTGATCAGCTTTGCTCATTGACCCTCCTGTCAGTCGCCTACAAGCGAGATTCATTGTAGCCCAGGCGCACGCGGCCCCACAGCCCAAACATAAGCCCTCATTTTCTGACATATGCCAGAAATTCATTGCGCAAATCTGCACGTTCGCTATTCTATTGTTGACATATGTCAGATAAGGAGTGCGCATGGCAGGAAGACGCGAGAAACTGCGCCACGTCGGGATCATCCCCGAATATCGCGGTTTTACCCCCGATGGCCTGGCGAGCGGCGATGCCATCGATATGACAGTCGACGAGCTCGAGGTGCTGCGCCTGTGCGACTTGGAAGGCCTTAACCAAGAGGCAGTCGCCCAACACATGGGCATTGCCCGCACCACGGTGGCGGCAATCTGCAGCCGCGCGCATCGCAAGGTGGCAAACGCGTTGGTCAATGGACGGGCGATTGTCATCGAGGGCGGCAATATCGCATACTCCCCCATCACCACGACAACGGCCGCATGGCCAGCAAAGGAGGTCGACACCATGAGGGTGGCAACCACGTACGACAACGGCAACATCTTTATGCACTTTGGCCGCAGCGAACAGTTCAAGATCTACGACATCCAGGACGGCAAGGTGCTCAACGAGCAGGTCGTAGGCACCGGCGGCACCGGTCACGGCGCCCTGGCGGGCCTGCTCGCCAACGGCGGCGTGGACACGCTCATCTGCGGCGGCATCGGCGGCGGCGCCATCAACGCGCTTACCCAGGCCGGCATTAAGGTCTATGCAGGCGCCCAGGGTAACTGCGACGCATGCGTCAAGGCGCTCATTGCCGGCGCGCTCGCACAGACCGGCGAGGCCACCTGCGACTGCCACGGTCACGACCACGAGCACATCCATGAGCACGGCGGATCCTGCGGTTGCCACGGCCATCACGAGAACGAGGGAAACAAGGGCTGCGGCTGCCACTAGCGGCAAATGCCCTGGCGCCAAGACGTGCCATTCGCGCAACAAGCCACACAACGACGAAGGCCGCCTGGAATACCATCCAGGCGGCCTTCGTCATACACGACTCTGCCAGTCGCTACTTTTTATTGCGCATCTGCGCTTCCATCTGACGCAGCAGGTCCATATCGGACTTAGGACCACCCGTTCCCAGGCCGCCCAGGCCGCCCATGCCGCCCAGACCCATAGCGTCCAAGCCAGGGATATTGGGCATGCGCATCTTCTTGCCCTTCTTGCCCTTTTTGCCCTTCTTGCCGCCGGCCTGTGCCTGATTGGCCATCGTGCGCATGCGGCCCATCATCTTATTCATCTCGCCCCACTGCTTCATAAGGCTATTGACCTCGGTGGGGGTCACGCCGGCGCCCTTGGCAATGCGGGCACGGCGCTGGCCGTTGATGATGGAGGGGCGAAGGCGCTCCTCCTTGGTCATCGACATGATGATGGCCTCGTTCTTATCGAAGATACCTTCGTCCAGGTTGCCACCCATCTGGTTAAGCGCACGCTGGCCACCGGGGAGCATGCCCAGAATGCCCTTCATGCCGCCCATCTTCTTGACGGCCTTCATCTGGTCGAGCATGTCGTTCATGGTGAAGCCCTCGCGAAGCATGCGCTCGGCGGCCTCGAGCTGCTCTGCGTCAGCCGCCTCTTGGGCCTTCTCGATGATGCCGACAACATCGCCCATGCCCAAGATACGCTTGGCCATACGATCGGGATAGAACGGCTCCAGCGAATCGGGTTTCTCGCCCATGCTCACGAACTTGATAGGCTTGCCGGTCACCTGGCGCACGGAAAGCGCGCCGCCGCCACGGGCGTCGCCGTCGAGCTTGGAGATGATCACGCCGTCAAAGTCGGTGCGCTCAGCGAAGGTCGAGACGACGTTGACGATATCCTGGCCGGTCATGGCATCGACGACCATCAGCACCTGATCGGGCTTGACGGCCTTCTTGATGTCCACGGCCTCCTGCATCATCTGCTCGTCGATCTGCAAACGACCGGCGGTATCGACGATGACCACGTCGCGCAGGTGGTCAACGGCCTCCTGGATGGCGCCCTTGGCGATGTCAACCGGGTGCTCGCCATCGCCACGGAAGACCGGCACGCCGATCTCTCCGCCAAGCGTGGCCAGCTGGTCGGCAGCGGCGGGACGGTAGACGTCGCACGCGGCGAGCAGCGGCGAGCGGCCCTGCTTCTTGAGCAGGTAGGCCAGCTTTACGGCCGCCGTGGTCTTACCGGAGCCCTGCAGGCCCACGAGCATGATGACATTGGGAATGCGGTTACTAAAGACGAGCTTGCTCTCTGTGGAGCCGAGCATCTCGGTGAGCTCGTCGAGCACGATCTTGACGACGTTTTGCGCTGGCGACAGCGACTCCATGACCTCGGCGGTCATGCAGCGCTCCTTGGTCTTGGCGACGAACTCCTTGACGACCTTGAAGTTGACGTCGGCCTCGAGCAGCGCCATGCGAATGTCGCGCATGGCCGAGGTGATATCGGCCTCGGTCAGCTTGCCCTTGCCGCGCAGGCGGTCAAATGTGTCGTTGAGGCGATCGCTCAGGGAATCAAACACTAGTCACTCCTTAATTGGACTCGCCCACCAGGGCGCGGCAGAAATCTTTGGCATTGAACTCCTGCAGGTCATCGACCTGCTCGCCCACGCCCACGCGCAGGATCGGGAGCTTGAGCTTCTCGGCCACGGCCATGGCGATACCGCCCTTAGCCGTGCCGTCGAGCTTCGTCATGATAATACCGTCCAGGCCCAGTGCCTCGTTAAACTCGAGCGCCTGGTTCAGACCGTTCTGGCCGGTGGCGGCATCGATCACGAGCACGACTGAGACGGGCATGGGGCCGGCGGCCATATTGGCGGCGCGCTTACGCGTCACGTTAACCACCTTGGCAAGCTCGCGCATGAGCTCGGGGCTCGTGTGCAGACGACCGGCAGTGTCGATAAGCACCAGGTCGCTGCCGCGCTTGTCGGCCTCGTCGAGCACGTCGTAGCAAACACTTGCCGGGTCGGAGCCGCGGTCGCGCTTGATGACGGGGACGCCAGCGCGCTGGCCCCACACATCGAGCTGCTCGATGGCGGCGGCGCGGAACGTATCGGCAGAGCCGATCACGACATTCTTGCCGCGGGCGGCCATGGCGCTCGCGATCTTACCGACCGTCGTGGTCTTGCCGGCACCGTTAATGCCCACAAACAGCACGCAGCTCGGCGTATCGGAGAACGGATCGCGCTCGGTGGGCACAAAGTGCTGCTCAAGCTGCTCGGCCAGGGCGCGACGGAGTTGCGGGGCGGTCTTGAGGTTCTTCTTTGCCGCGGCATCGCGCAGGTCATCGGAGACCTTGATGGCGACCTCGGCGCCCATATCACCCATGACGAGGGTGTCCTCCAGGTCCTCCCAAAAATCCTCGTCGACCTCGCCGCCAAAGTAAAAGACCTCGTTGAGGGCCTCGCGACTGCGCTCAAGTCCGCGCGAGAGAGCATCGAAGAATCCCATTATGCATTCACGACCTTTCCGGTTTCGCGATCGAGTTTTTGCGAGACGACGCGACTGACGCCGTCGGCTTGCATCGAGACGCCATAGAGGACGTCAGCGTCCTCCATAGTACGGCGCTGATGCGAAATGACCAAGAGCTGCGTATCGGAACGCAACACATCGAGCGCGCCGATGAGCTTGGACAGGTTGGCGTCATCGAGTGCCGCCTCGACCTCGTCCAGCACATAGAACGGCACCGTGCGCGTGCGGTACACGGCAAAGAGCAGGGCGAGCGCCGTCAGGCTCTTCTCGCCGCCCGACATGAGCATCATCTTGGTGATGCGCTTGCCGCGCGGCTGCGCCACGACCTCGATACCCGTCTCGGCAGGATGCTCGGGATCGGTCATCTCCAGATGAGCCTGACCGCCCGGGAAGAGCATAGCGAAGATCTCGCGGAAGTTTGCGTCGACCTTCTCAAACGTCACCAGGAAGGCCTTCCGCATCTTGCGATCAATGGCCACCGTGATCTTGGTGAGCGCCTTGCGCGCGCTCTCCAGATCGGCCAGCTGCTCCTCGATGTAATCGGCGCGGCGCTTGAGCTGCTCGTACTCCTCCATGGCAACCTGGTTCACAGGGCCCAGGTTGTTGATCTGACGCACGAGCTGGTTGAGTTCGCGATCGGCGGCATCGCGGTCCGTGGGCGCCGGAAGCATGAGCGCTTCCTCGAGTACCGTCGTGCCATCGGCGGTAATGGCCTTGATGGCAGCCTCGACCTGCACCTCGAGCTTGCCACGCGCGACCTTGAACTCGTTTTGCGTGGCAGAGGCGGTATCGACTCGCTCCTTAGCGCGGGCAACCTCTGCCTTGGCATCCTCGATGGTCTTCTTGAGCGAAGCGGAGTCCGCCTCCTCCAGAGAGGCCTGGTCACGCAGGCGCGCGGCCCAATCCGACGCGCGCTCCAGCAGGGCCGAATAGCGCTCGTGCATGGGGTCGACGCGCAGACGCAGCAGCTCGAGCGACCGCGAAGCCTGGCGTGTTCCGCGGATACGACGGTCGATGCCCTCAAGACGATGCTCCAGGTCGGGCACGCGGCCCTTCAGCGAACGCAGGCGTTCGCTCGTCTGGGCTAGGCGAACCTTGGCGTCAGCGAGCTTGCCGGCAGCCTCGGAATCGTCACGGCGAACGCGGTCGAGTTCGTCGTTGGCCTCGGCAATCTGCAAGCCCAGATCGCTTGCCTGCGCGCGGGCCTCGTCACGCGAACGGGTGAGCTCGTCAACGCGCGGGCGCGCAGCGCGAACGGCTTCGGAAGCCTGCTCGCGGCGCTTGGAGATGCGCACGCGCTCGACCTCGGCATTGTTGGCGCTTTGCTCCAAGCGGCCGATCTCGGAGAGCAGCGAGCGGCGCTCGCCCTCAAGACGGGCGATCTCGCCGGCGGCATCGCCCTCAGCGGCACGCGCTTCCTCAACGGCCGCATTGGCCTCGACGACCTGATCCGACACATGCTCAAACACGGCAGCCAGATCGGGCTCCAGGCCCTCCAGCTCGCGAATGCGACGCTTGCGCTCCAGAGCGCCCGACGCCTCGCCGGCATCGAGGCCCACACGCACCAGGCCGCCACAGCTTACGCGGGCGCCATCGGGAGTCACGTAGGTCACACCGTCAACGACAGGCGCGGCCAGCGCGGCAGCCAAGTCATCGACCATGTAATAGCCGCCAAGCAGCGCCTCGACGACGGGTCCGTAGCCTGCGCGCACGGACAGACGATCAACCAGACGGGTACCGGCAGCGCCCTCGGCGGCAGCAGAGCCACTCACGCCGCGCGCCATCAGCAGCGCCTCACCCGAGGCCTTCTTCTGGTCCAGAGCGGCACGACCGGCACGCTCAAGCGCAGACGTATCGTCGAACAGCAGTGCATCGATATCGCCGGCGAGCAATTGCTCAACCAAGCCCTCAAGCTCGCGCGGGGCCTCGAGCACGTCGCCCAGACGACCCGAGACATCATCGCCCAGCGCACCCACCAGACGGCTCACCAGCGGCGAGCTGTCAGCAATGCGGGCATCGAGTTTCTTTTGGCTGGCAAGCTCCGAGCGCACCTCGGATAACTTGTTGCGCGCCTCACTCTCGCGGGCACGCAGGTCCTTCAGGGCCGCGCGTGCCGCCTCGGTGGCCTCACGCGCATCGACCTGAGCCTGGCGCACTTCCTCAAGAGCGCCCTCAAGCTCCTCGGCGCGGTCGCGACGGCTCTCGAGCGAGGCCGTGACCTCCTCGAGCTGCTCGTCAATCTGCTCCAGGCGCGAGGCATACATGTTGTCCTCGACCTCGGCATTGCTCAAGGAATCCTTCACCTTGGCGAGCTCAAGCGCGGCATTATCGGCCACGCGCTGCACATCGCGTTGCTCGCGCGTGAGCTGCGAAATCTGATTGTCGAGCGCCACGCGACGCTCGTGGAGCTCAGCAGCGGCAGGACCGGCGGCGTCAACGTCCTCCTGGGCCTGCATGTGCGCGCCGGTCACTTCCTCAAGCTGGGCGCGCGCGTCCTCGAGCTCCTCGACCACGCGACGACGCTGATGCTCGGAGCTCGAGATCTGGCCGCGCATGTCGGACAGGCGCGACACCATGTTGTGGCCCTTTTCCTCGAGCAGGCGCATGTCGGAGTTAATGCGGCCGACCACATCTTGCATATGACGGCGCTGCTCGCCCAGGTCGCCCACAAACAGGCCCTTTTCCTCGAGCATGACCTGGAGCTTCTCGAGCTCGCGCTCCTTTTCGCCCAAGCGGTACTGCGCAAGCTCAAGCTCGGCGGCACCTTCCTTGGAGCGGCTCTCCAGGTCGTTCCACTGCGACTGCAGCGAACGCAGCTCGTCGACGGCCAGCATCTGCGTAAGCTCGTTCGCGCGCGAGGACAGCTCTTTGTACTTGCGCGCGCGATCGACCTGACGCTCCAGCGGTCGCAGCTGACGGGCGATTTCCTTATTGATGTCGCGAGCACGCGTCAGATGCTCGTCCATCGACTTAATCTTTTTGAGCGCACGCTCCTTGCGGCGCTTGTGCTTGGAGATGCCGGCGGCCTCCTCGATGAGAGCGCGGCGCTCCTCGGGGCGGCTCTGCAAAATGGCGTCGAGCTTGCCCTGGCTGATGATGGAATGCGTATCCTTGCCCAGGCCCGAATCGTGCAGGATGTCCTGAATGTCCATCAGGCGGCACGGACTCGAGTTGATGAGGTACTCGCTTTCGCCCGAGCGATACATGCGACGGGTGATGGCGACCTCGTCAAAATCGACGGGCAGCATATGGTCCGAGTTATCGAGCACCAGCGTGACCTCGGCGACACCCACCGGCTTGCGCGCTGACGAGCCCGAGAAGATGACATCCTCCATGGCCTGGCCGCGCAGCTGCTTGGCGCTCTGCTCGCCCAGGACCCACAGAATCGAGTCGGAGATGTTCGATTTTCCCGAGCCGTTGGGACCGACGATGACGGTCAGGCCCGGCTCAAACGTCATATGGGCGCGGTCGGCAAACGACTTGAACCCTTTGAGCGTGAGGGACTTGAGATACACGGTTCCTCGCTTACACGTGCTTCTTGTTCAGAATCACGCCGTTGGTGGTGTAACCCATGCGGTCGAGCGCTTCGAGCGCGGCGGCTCCCTCGGCTTCTTTCTTTGAGGAGCCGGAACCGCGACCCTGGCGAATACCATCGATCAAAACCACGGCGGTAAAGGTGGGCGCATGCGCTGGGCCCTCGGAGCCAACGAGCTTATACGCCGGGGGTTCGTGACCGTCGGCTTGCACGCACTCCTGCAAAAACGACTTGGGGTTTGCAGGATGCTCGGCACGCTCGGAAGCCAAATGCGGTTTAAGCGTACGATGGATAAACTCCGCTGCGGCATCCCAGCCGGCATCCAGGTACAGTGCGCCCACGAGCGACTCGTAGACGTTCTCGAGCGCCGAATGCAGGCCGCGCGCACCGGTACCGGTCTCGGAGGCACCAAAGATGATGATGTCGTCGATGCCCAGCTCGTGAGAAACCTCGGACAGCGTAGCGCCCGAGACAAGCGATACCTTCAGGCGTGTGAGCTTGCCCTCGTCAAACTCCGGATAGGACTCAAACAGGGAGCGTGCGACCACGGCGCCCAAAATGGAATCGCCCAAGAACTCAAGGCGCTCATAGCTGGCAGAAACCGGCTGGCCCTCGACTGCCGAGGGATGCGTAAGGGCCGCGCGCAGCAGCACCTTATTATTGAACTCGTGGCCCAGAATTACCTGGGCGCGCGTAAGTCGTTCAGACAAAGCCAAGACCTAGGCCTCCCTGGCGTTTTCGATAGCGTCGACGGCGTCGGCGACAGAGTTGAGCGAGAGCAGGGTCTCGTCATCGATCTCGAGGTTGAACTCGTCCTCGATAGCCGTAACCAGCTGCAGGCGCTCGAGCGAGTTGGCATCGAGGTCGTCAAAGGTGGTCTCATCGCTAATTTCGGCAACATCGACGCCCAGAACGTCAGCAGCGACCTCGGCGATCTTGTCGAAGATTTCGGAGCGATCCATAGCGCTTCCTCTCATAGTGCATGAATACCAAAAGAATGGTACCGCCCGGGCGGTACCAAGACACGGTTCTGATTCTACCCCACGACGCACGCCCCGAGACGCATAACGCCGCTGTTATAAAACGATGCCATCCATGGAGTTGGCGACGTTCTCGACCAGCCCGGCGCGCACGGCTTCGGCCGCCGCGAGCGTACCGTTTTTAACAGCCTCGACCGAGGTGGCGCCATGGCCGATCAGGACCACGCCACGCAGGCCCAAAAGAATCGCGCCGCCCTTGGCGTCGCCCGAAAGCTTGGCCTTTATCTCGCGCATTTGCTTTTTAATGAGCAGCGCGGCGATCTTGGTGCCGAGCGAAGACATAAAGGCACCCTTGAGTTCCTGCAGCAAAAACTTGGCAGCGCCCTCGGTGGCTTTGAGCGCAATATTGCCCGACATGCCATCGGCAACGACGACATCGAAGTTACCGGAGGTGATGTCCGTTCCCTCGCAGTTACCAACAAAGCCGGGAACGGCGGCTTTCATGGCCGGGAAGCAGGCCTTGGTAAAGTTGGAGCCCTTCTCGTCCTCGGTGCCGTTACCAAGCAGGCCCACGCGGGGATGCTCGATGCCCAGGACGACGCGGGCATAGGCGCTACCCATCTGGGCAAAACGCACCATGTCGTCGACCTCGACATCGGGGTTGGCGCCCATATCGCACAGTACCGTCAGACCGCCGGCACGATTGGGCAGCGCATTGGTCAGACAGGGACGCACCGGCTGCTTCTTACCTTCGGCCATATATCTAAACGGCGTCACGTAGGCAGTAGCCGCGGCGGTCATGGCGCCGGTGGAGCCGGCGGAGAAGAACGCGTCCGCATTTCCCTTCTTGATGGCGCGGCACGACAGCACGATCGAAGACTTGCGTTTGGTCATCACGGCGCGAATGGGATCGTCATCCATGGCGATAACGTCGGGTGCCTCAAGGGCCTCAACACGTGCGTGGGAAGCAGCAAAGGGATTGACGATTTCGGCGGGGCCAGCTGCCAAGACCTCGATATCGGGATCGGCAGCAAGTGCAGCCTCGATACCATCGAGAACAACCTGAGGTTTCTCGTCTCCACCCACAACGTCTACACAAACGCGAACGTTACTCATATACATGCTCCTTATACAAAAATGGCCGACTCATTGAGCCGGCCATTGTGGTTCCATTTGGAACGGCATCGCATCCAGAGTATACCGTTACTCGGTAACGATAACCTCGCGGTCCTTGTAGAAACCGCAGCTGGGGCACACGTGGTGCGGAAGCTTGACAGCGCCGCAACGGGGGCACGTGGACTGAGCCGCAGCCGAGATCTTCATGTTGGCGGAACGACGGGTGTGAGTGCGGATACGACCCTGCTTTTGTTTAGGTACGGGCATAGTGACCTTCCTTATGAACTATCCAGTGTGGCGATTACGCGCAAGTAGCGATACTACCACAGTTTTACTCATCGAGCTTGAGATTCTTCAATGCTGCAAATGGATTTTCCGTGGCCTCGGCCCATTCGGCCTCGGCTTGGGCAGCACAATCGCATTGCTCGACGTTGAGATTGCAACCGCAAGTGGGGCACAGACCGCGGCAATCGGGCTTGCAGAGCACCACGAACGGCGTGTCCATAACGACCGCGTCATTGATGGGCTCGCCCAGATCGACGAGACGGTCCTCACCCAGGAGCTCGTAGCCGTCCTCGTAGGCCTCGGGATCCTCGGGCTCCTCAAAGAGGTAGAACTCCTCGATCTCGCCGGCGATATCAAACGAGGCGGGTTCCAGGCAACGGTCGCACTCGCCGGTGGCGTGCGCGCGGACCATGCCCGTGAGCAAGACACCGGTACCGGCATTGGTAAAGACAACGTCGTAGTCGATGCCGTCCTGTAGCTGGTACTCTTTCTCGCCCACCGTGTAGGTGGCGACATCGACCTTACCGGTCAGCGGATACGAATCTCCAGGAAACTCGAGCTGCTCGGAAAGATCGACGATAACGCTCGGGAACTCAGCCATTACCACTGACCATTCTGTTGGGCGGCACCCTCGTTGAGCTGCTGACGGCAACGGGTAACGGTGCCGGTCAGGCTCTTGAGGTTCTCCTCCAGGTGCGTAAAGACCTGCTCTGCGTAGTCCTCGGCAGCATAACGCGTCTCGCGCTCGTACTGCTGGGCACGATCGCGGATGTCGTCGGCCTGCTGCTGCGCAAGGCGGACGATCTCCTGCTCACCGGCAATGGTGAGGGCCTGCTGCTGAGCGTCGGCGATGATGGAATCGGCCTGGGCGGCGGCGGAAGCCATAAGCTCCTCGCGCTCCTTAAGGATACGGCGGGACTTCTGCCACTCCTCGGGATAGCTCATGCGGATCTCGTCGAGGATGTTGAAGAACACGTCGGCGTCGATGACCTTGAACTGAGCGTTCTTGCCGAAAGGCGGCTTGGCTTCCTCGATCAGCCCTTCGAGCTCATCGACCAAGCTGACGATCCTATCGCCAGGAAAATTCTCGCCCGGCATCCGGTCTCCTTTCATAGGTAACATATCATCGTGCTAGTTTACCACATGCCACCAGGCAATAAGAAACGTCACGAAAAGCGATGTTTGAGCGCTTCGACCACGTTGGACGGGACAAACGTCGATACATCGCTGCCGAGCGAGGCAATCTGGCGAACGACCGAGCTCGAGATATAGCCATACTGCGGCGCACTCATGACAAAAATGGACTCCAGCTCGTTATCCAAGCGATAGTTGAGGTCAGCCTGCTGCAGCTCGTACTCAAAGTCGGTCATGGCGCGCAGACCCTTGACCACCGCCCCCGCCCCCTGCTCACGAGCGAAGTCGACCAGCAGGCCAGTGAAGGGCAGGACCTCGACGCCGTCGATATCGCCGAGCGCCTCGCGGGCCAGCGCCACGCGCTCATCGAGCATAAACGTGGTGCCTACACCGTTTTTACCTTGCGACTCGGCAACAGCGACGATCACGCTGGGAAAGATGCGGCGAGCACGGCGGATCACATCGATATGGCCAAACGTGATGGGATCGAAGGTGCCCGGGACGATCACGCGGTTGATGGTGTCATTCATGGGCGTCCTCCTGAAGCGTCGCGGCATCGTTGTTGTCAGCATCGGTGCCGGCGCTATCGCCCTCACCATCGTCATTGCCGACCCAACGAAGCAGGTCGACCGAGGTAATGCCGTAGCGCTTCTCACGTACAATCTCAAAGTCTGCCGGATGCGCGCCCGCATCGGCGGCGGCATGCTCAAACAGGGCATAAGCGCCAGGTGCAAGTAAACCCTGCTGAGCCAGGTTCTGCAGCAGTTCCTCGACCGGCTCGGCACCAAAAGCATAGGGCGGGTCGAGCAGGACCAGATCAAAGGGGCCGCCCGGCACGCGGCCGCGCGAGGCGCTCGCCAGCACGTCACCCGTCACCACGCGCCAGCGCGCACGGTCACGGCAGAGCGACTCGATATTCTTGGTAATGAGCCGCGCGGCGTTGCGATCGATCTCAAACGTCGTGAGCGAGCGGGGCCCACGAGAGAGCATCTCTAACCCTAAGGCACCGGAGCCGCCAAAGGCGTCCAGCACACGAACCTCGTCCAAATCGAAATCGAATGCCGACATGACCATAGATGCGCACGCCTCGCGCACGCGATCAGTCGTGGGGCGGGTGACATCGCGACCACGGGGCTCCTCGATCTTACGACCGCGCCATTCGCCGCCGATGATTCTCATCCTCCGCTGACCTCCTTAAAGATATGTCGATAACGCATGGCGACCGCGTCGCGCAAGGGACGCGTCGCCACAGAGTCAAGGGTGCAAGCATACCGCAAGAGCTCGATCGCGTCCAAATGGGCCCACTCGATCAGCTCCTCGTCGGCATCCAGGTCGACAAAGCGCAGGGTCACACCGCCGTGCTGGCGGTACCCCAGGATTTCGCCCTCGTGGCGCAGGCGCAGGTCCATCTGGGCGAGCGTAAAGCCATCCGAGGTTTTTTCGAGCGATTGCAGGCGATCTTGGGCTGCCGAAGCGCCACCGTTGCCCTTGGAGTGCGTCATGACCAGGCACGTGCCCGACACACTGCCGCGGCCCACGCGACCGCGTAGCTGGTGCAGGGCAGCCAACCCAAAGCGCTCGCCGTTCTCGATGACCATGACGGTGGCGTTAGGCACGTCGACGCCCACCTCGACCACCGTAGTCGAGACGAGCACGTCGATCTCGCCACGCTTAAAGGCATCGATAACCTGGTCCTTCTCCCCCGCTGGCATACGGCCGTGAAGGCGCTCGATGGCAAGACCCGGCAACGCCAGACGCAGGCGATCGAGCTCGGTTGCCGTATCGTGCAGCGGCACGGGGACCGTCACGCGGCCCTCGTCGTCGCGGGCGATACCAGGTACGTCTTCCAGCTCATCGGCCGAATCACTCGGCTCCACAAGTGGGCAAATCACGTAGGCCTGCTGGCCCTTTGCATGCGCCTCGCGGATGGCGCCATAGGCGAGGTCACGGCTCGACTCGGTGAGCACGCGTGTCGACACGCCAGCGCCGGGGACGGGCCGATGACGGATGATGCTCGTATCCAGATCGCCGTAGACCGAAAGCGCCAGCGTACGCGGGATGGGCGTTGCCGTCATAACGAGCAGATCGGCACCGGGTCCCTTCGCGCGTAGGGCGTTGCGTTGGCCGACGCCAAAGCGGTGCTGTTCATCGATGACCACGAGCGACAGATGCTTGAACGCAACGTCATCCGAAAGGACCGCGTGGGTGCCAAAGAGCACGTCAAGCTCGCCCGATTCCAGCTGGGCATGGATCCGCTCGCGCTCTGCGGCCGGCGTGGCGCCCGTCAGAAGCGCCCAGGACATGCCGGCCTGCGAGAGCAGAGGGCCAGTCTTATCGGCATATTGGCGCGCCAGAACGCCCGTGGGCGCCATAACGCAGGCCTGCGTACCGCTATCGGCAGCCACAGCCAGCGCGCAGGCGGCAACGGCGGTCTTACCGGTACCGACATCGCCCAGCAGCAGGCGGTTCATAACGCGCCCGCCATCGCACATATCGCGCAGGATATCTTGGAACGCGGCCTCCTGCTCGTCGCTCAGCGAAAACGGCAGGGCTTGCTTGAGCACGGCCAGGTGCTCGCCCGCGGTGTGGGCGTAGGGCACCACATCAACCAGGCCGCCGTCGTTGCGCAGACGCAGTGCCAGCTGCAGGTAGAGGCACTCCTCATAAGCAAGGCGACGTCGCGCGATATCCCGCTCAGCCATACTCGATGGAAAGTGGATCGATCGAAGCGCGCGGGCATTGCTCATCAGGCGGCGCTTGACGCGCAAGCGTGCGGGAATCGGGTCGAAGGGATTGCCGACGACCTCGAGCGCGCCGCTTACGATGCGGCGCATCCACGCCTGGCTCACGCCGTCACTCACATAATGGACCGGCAGGATGGTGCCTGCGGCACGCCCATCCTCGAGCTTTTCAAAGTGCGGCGAGGCCATCTGCTTAAAACCGTAGGCAAATTCAACCTTGCCCATCACGGCCAGGCGGTCTCCCTGCTTAAGCTGCTGGGCAATCCAGGGCTGGCGGAAAAAGGCGACCTGCAGCACGCCCGTCTCGTCAACGAGTGAGACCTCGGTCACCTGCATGCGCGGACGCGGCTGCTTTTGGACGATACGGTCGACCGTGGCGATGATGGTGCACACGGTACCGATGGGCGCCATCTCGATGGACCACGAACGGGTAAAGTCGAGGTATCGATGAGGAATATGGAGAAGGAGGTCCCCCACCGTCCGAATTCCCAGACGGCGAAGGGCCTCCTCACGTTTACCCGAAACATATTTGAGTCGCGCGATATCCTCGTCGAGCGCATTGCTCTGGGCAAAGCGCTCCGAGACGCGCGGCACAGAGCACAGCTCGGACATGGGCAGTTGCCTACTCGATCGAGAAGATCACGGGATAGAGCGGCTGCTCGCCACGATGGGCGTCGATCTCCAGATCGGGCTGAGCCTCCTCGATGGCGTCGACGATCTCTTGGAAGGCCTCATCGGACAGCTCCTCGCCGGCCAGAATCGTCAGCGCGTCACCCTCCTCTTCTTCCTGCATGCGGTTGATGCAATCGAGCGTGACCTGCTTCACGTCGGAGCCGACCACATCGATGGAGCCGGCAATGATGCCCATAACATCACCGGAATGAATCGGAGAGCCGTCCGAGGCGCTGGAGTCGCGCACGGCGCGGGTGACCTCGCCATCGCGGACCTCGCTGATGGCGTCGACCATAGCGGCAACGGCGTTCTCGAGCTCAGAATCAGGCAGGACGGCGAACAGCGCGGAGAACGCCTGGGGAACGGTCTTGGTAGGAACGACGGCGACCTTCTTATCGGCGCAGGCAGAGGCAGCGGCCTCGGCAGCCATGCGGATGTTACCGTTGTTGGGCAGAATGATGACCGAGGTTGCGTTAACCTGGTCAACGGCGCCCAGCAGGTCTGCAGTCGAGGGGTTCATGGTCTGACCACCCGACACGATCACGTCGACGCCGAGGGACTTGAGGATGTCTGCCTCGCCGGAACCGGCGGCAACGGCGACAAAACCCAGCGCCTTGGCGGGCTCGGCGGCCTTTTCCTGATCCTCGTGGATCTTGGCGGTACGGTCATGGGCCTCCATCTCCATGTTGTGGATAAAGACCTCATAGATCTGACCGAGCTGCAGCATGTGCTCGAGCACCAGGTTGGGGGTGTTGGAGTGCACGTGGATCTTGTAGTCGGGGTAGGCACCCACGAGCAGCTCGCAGTCGCCCATGGAACCCAGGAACTTAAGGCACTCGTCCTCGTCAAACGGGGCGTCGGCCTTAAAGAGGAACTCGTTGCAGTAGCGGAACTCCGAGCCCTCCCAGTCATCGTTGGCCTCGATCTCAACGCGACCTAGGGCCGCATCGCGGGCAGAGCCGGCAGAATCAAACGTGGCGGAGAAATTCTCGACAACGGTGCTGCGGCCGAGCGCAGCGGCAACAAAGTTCTCCAGGAAGATGGCAAAGCCAAAGGCGCCGGAGTCGACCACGCCGTTCTCCTTCAGAACGGGCAGCAGGTCGGGCGTGCGGGCGACGGACTGGTAGGCCTCGACAACGATGGCGTCAAGCGCGTCCTCGGCAGAGAACTTCTTCTTCTCGCACTCGTCTGCCTTGGTCGAGACATCGCGCAGGACCGTGAGGATCGTGCCCTCGATGGGCTTACGAACAGCCTGGAAGGCAACCTTGACGGCGCGACGGAAGGCGAAGGCGATGTTGGCAGACGTAATGGGCTCATCGGCAGAGACGAGACCCTCGGCCACACCGCGCAGGATCTGCGAGGTAATAACACCGGAGTTGCCGCGGGCACCCATCAGGGAGCCGTGGGTGATGGCGCCGGCGATGGCCTCCATATCGGCATCGGCGGGAAGAGCAGAAAGCTCCTTGGTCACCGAGGCGAGCGTGAGCGACATGTTGGTACCGGTGTCGCCGTCGGGTACGGGGAAGACGTTGAGCTTGTTGATCTCCTCGGCCTTGTCGGAAACAGCAGCCGCAGCGATCGGAAAACAGGTGCGAATGGTCTTTGCAATCATGGGTATTTGAATCTCCGTTTTCGGATGCTAGTTCAGACGGCTCTTGAGCGCGTCGATATGGATGCCGATCTTAAGGCTGGCGGGATCGATCTGGGCGATTTCCTGCAGGGTAAAGGCAACGGAGCTCGAAAGATTATGGCAGACGGACTTCATGTTGACGCCGTTCTCGAGCACGACGTGAAGATCGACCGTAAGGCCGTTCTCGTCGGCGGAGACAAGCACGCCCTTGCGGAGGCGCTGACCGGCAAGCAGGCGCACGCTCTCGGCGCCCTGGAGCTGCTCAGCCATACCGACGACGCCATAGCACGTCATCGCGGCATAACCGGCAATATCGGCAATAACGTCGTTCGAGACGCTCAGGCTGCCGTTAATGGTCTCAGACACAAGAATCTCCTTATCTGGTGCTCGCGGCACCATCTCGTGGGAGCAATCATTGCAATATTCTACAACGACCGCGCCATGTTGAGGTGGTGGGTCGCGGGATTACATCCTCGACACGAAATGTTGATATGGCAACGTTCGCGCCAGGCGATCGCGGCATGAAAAAACCCGCCGCGTAAGCGACGGGTTTTACAACCTGGCTCCCCGGGTAGGACTCGAACCTACAACAGCGCGGTTAACAGCCGCGTGCTCTACCATTGAGCTACCGAGGAATTTAAAAGCCCAACGGAAAGGGCTGAAAAAATTCTGGCTCCCCGGGTAGGACTCGAACCTACAACAGCGCGGTTAACAGCCGCGTGCTCTACCATTGAGCTACCGAGGAATTTAAAAGCCCAACGGAAAGGGCTGAAAAAATTCTGGCTCCCCGGGTAGGACTCGAACCTACAACAGCGCGGTTAACAGCCGCGTGCTCTACCATTGAGCTACCGAGGAATTTAAAAGCCCAACGGAAAGGGCTGAAAAAATTCTGGCTCCCCGGGTAGGACTCGAACCTACAACAGCGCGGTTAACAGCCGCGTGCTCTACCATTGAGCTACCGAGGAA
>NZ_JBCJBG010000004.1:165708-172914 GCF_039062315.1 Collinsella aerofaciens | reverse complement strand
AAAGGGCGCTGACCTTCTGGTCGCGCCCTTGAAGTTGAACGTCAGATTGTCCAAATGCGGCCCGCGCAGCGTCGAGCAGTTACGGCGTTTGGTAAAACGCCGTAACTAACGAACTCCGTACTGCTCGTAGTAGGCGTCGATGGCGGTCTTGAGCTCGTCATCGATGACGACCTTGCCGTCGATCTCGTGGTTGTAGAGGGTCTCGACGACCTCGGCCATGGAGACGATGCTCGCGACGGGGAAACCGTACTTGGCCTCGATCTCCTTCTGCGCGGTGGTCACGCCACCCTTGCCGACCTCCATGCGGTTGAGGGACACGATCAGGCCCTTAATCTCGACATCGGCAGCAGCCTTGACCTTGGGATAGGTCTCGTCGATGGACTTGCCGCTGGTGGTGACGTCCTCGACCATGACCACGCGGTCGCCGTCCTTGGGCTCATAACCCAGCAGGTTGCCCTTATCGGCACCGTGGTCCTTGGCCTCTTTGCGGTCGCAGCAGTACTTGACCTCCTTGCCGTACAGCTCGTGGTAGGCAATTGCGGTCACGACGGCCAGCGGAATACCCTTGTAGGCCGGCCCAAACAGGACGTCAAAGTCGTCGCCAAAGTTATCGTGGATGGCCTGGGCGTAATACTCGCCCAGCTTCTTGAGCTGATAGCCCGTCACGTAAGCGCCGGCGTTCATAAAGAACGGGGACTGACGGCCGCTCTTGAGCGTAAAGCTGCCGAACTTAAGAACGTCGGACTCAACCATAAACTTGATGAACTCTTGCTTGTAAGCCTCCATGCGGGCTCCTCTCGTAATCGCGTACGTGCCTTCCAGTTTAGCGCAGGCGAAGCGTCGATGCGGGCGCGCTTTGAGGCCACATCCCCCGTTAGAGTAAGGGGCTGGGCGGCGACTCATACGCTAGTCATTTGGTGTCCAGGACCAGAAGAAGTTGATAAGGGCCACACGCGAGGCGGTGCCGGTCTTTTTGTTAATCGAGGAAATGTGGCGATAGAGCGTGGAGCGCGAAAGGAAGAGCGCTGTGGCGATGTCCTGAACGCTCTGGTCCGAAACGACCAATACCTCAAGAATATCGCGCTCGCGCTCTGTAAGCCCAAAGGTGGCGACGAAAGCATCGAGGCGTTCATCGGACGTGAGCTCCGCTGCCTCCACGGGCTCGGGGTCGGAGCATGTGGGCGCAAGATCCCCGCCAAGATCGTCGGTGGCAAGCGGCAGGCCATCCTGCATCACGGCATCATCGGCTCGTTGCCCCAACTGCCCCAGCAGCGTAATCGCAATGCCCACAAACATCACGAGCGCCGCACCGACCGCAGCCAGCACGTTTTGACTCGAGATGATCGCCACCGCCGGCGCCGTCACGAGCATCGAGCACACGTTGTTGACGACGCGACCCATGCACGGCCAAAAATATGACCAGCGCGCATAGAGCGAGACGGCGGCATATTTTGTGGTAAAGAACACCACGAAAAAGCCCGAGCCCAGATAAAAGATGATCGTGGCAGCAAGCTCGTTGCCGCCATTGCCATCGACGATGAGCACAAAGAACGAAAGCGTGGACAGTATGGCGGCACATGTCATGCCGATATTCATATACGAGCGGCCGTGCAGGTCAAATAGTGCGCCAGCGACCAACGAGCTCACGACAAGCAGTAGGCGCGACCAATCGCCCAAATCGACGGCTCCGACAGCATGCAGGGTCGTGAAGCCCGCGTTGAGAGCGGCGAATACGCTGGAAAGATACGCCGTCGCCACGGTCAGGCGAACTACGGCACGACGGAATGCCGCCTTTGCCTCGGGATCGTCTTGCCACTTGGCGCCATATTCCAGAGCATCTACCGAAAGCCCGGCAGCACTGGGTTCAAAGTTGGGGTCGGACTCGTCGCGCAGCTTGGCGCGTCGGGCACCGTGGAGCAACGCCACCTGCGCGATCGCACAGACGACCAGAACAGCCTGCTGAGGAATGCCGACAGGCATCACCATGTGGTTGATCACCTGTACCAGAACGCCCATGGCATAGGAAAGTGCGGCGGCGCGCGCCAGGCAGGGCGTCTGCGCAAAACGCCGCGCAAGATTGGCATGGGCGGTCGATCCGCAATAGCCCAGGGCGCAGCACGCCACCAGGCCGCCGGCAATTACTACCTCAAACCGCACTGCCGTAATCATCAGCAGCAACGCCGATACCAACAGCACGCCTGTAATATCGCTCGTCGCATCGATCGTCTGGGGAAGGCGATAGTACAGAAATGGGCGCACGAAAAAGCCAATCACGCTCGCGCCGACAACGATGCTCTCGTAGATGACGACCTCACTCGATGGCACGAACTCGGCTATGCGCACATCAAAGAGATACTCGCACGCCAAAAACGTGAAGAAGAACAGCGCCAGGCATATAATCTCCCGAATGCCCCGACGCAGATATGCGGTTGTGTCTCCCATGCCCCTCATGGTTAACCCCCGGCCGCTCAATTGTCTGGAATTCCATTTTAATAAAGAACCAATCTCGATATCAAAGTCAGGCTCGAAATGTTGCCAATTCGACCCCAGCCGTCCACATCACGCCGCGATTTTGAGCTGCATGGACCAGAAGGAACGCGCGCGATCTCTAGCTCGGCCAGGAGTGTCTCCAACTACCACTCATTTAAGTACGTCCCCAATGAGTGGCCGAAGAGTGTCCCCCGCGACTAGTCGTTTAAGAACGTCCCCAATGACTAGTCAAAAATGGGCCATGTGTCCCAGTTGTGGAGACTCCTTGAGCCGTCTGGGTATCGCGAAGGATCGCACACTCCCCCATCATCAAAAGTGACACACGCTACCTGTTGATGGGAGGCAGCCATGGGCTTCTTTGACAAGATGTTCGAGAAGAAAGAGTGCGCGATTTGCGGTACCGAGCTGGGACTTCTAGGTAAGACAAAAATCAACGAAGGCTACCTGTGCAAAGAGTGCGCCGGCAAGCTCTCCCCCTACTTTCACGGCTATCGCTCCAGCACCGCGGACGATATCCGTGAGCAACTCGCCTACCGCGAGGCCAACGCCGAGCGCCTGTCTTCGTTCAACCCCACGCGCACGCTTTCTGCCGGGCGCACCAATATTATGCTCGATGAGGACGCGGGCCTGCTGATCATCACTTCGCAGAGCCGCTGGCGCGACGCCAATCCCGACATCATCGAGTTCTCGCAGGTACTCGGCTGCGATATGGATATCGACGAGCAGCGCACCGAGATCTATCGCGAGACCAAGGACGGCGAGCGCGAGAGCTACAACCCGCCGCGCTACGACCTGGATTACGACTTTAATCTGACCATCCACGTCAACACGCCGTACTTTACCGAGATCAACCTGCGCGTGAACGACTCCACCATCGATCAGCGCGGCTCCATCGAATATCGCGAGGCCAAGCGCCAGGCAACCGAAGTCCGCGATGCGCTGGTGCAGCTGCGCCAGGAGACGCGCGACAGCGTCGTGGCCGCCAAGGCCCCCAAGACCGCGGTGACCTGCCCCTTCTGCGGAGCCACCACCATTCCCGATGCCAGTGGGCGCTGCGAATACTGCGGCGGCGCCATCGGCGCATAGCCTCCGGCAGCGAAAGGACCGATCATGGCCTTCGAGAGCGTCAACTATCAATGCCCCGCGTGTGGCGGCCCCTTGCATTTTGCCAGTGCCGAGCAAAAGCTCGTCTGCGACTACTGCGATTCTCGTTTTGAAGTCGAAGAAGTCGAGGCCCTCTATCGCGAGCGCCAGGACAAGGCAGATGCCAAAGCCGATGCCGCAGCCGCGGCTCCCAAACCTGCTGCCGACGATGCCGTGCAGGAGCTCGCCCAAAACGCCGGCTACATCTGCTCGTCGTGCGGCGCCGAGCTCGTGTCCGATGGCACCGTCGCCGTCACCACCTGCCCGTACTGCGGCAACTCCGCCGTGGCGCCCGGCCAGCTCTCTGGCGACTTCTCGCCCGACCTGGTGATTCCGTTTAAACTCGGACGCGACGATGTCATGACCGCACTCAAGGAGCACTACAAGGGCAAGATCCTGCTGCCCAAGAGCTTTGTCACCGGCAACCACATCGACGAGGTCCAAGGTGTCTACGTGCCGTTTTGGCTCTACGGCGCCCGCGTTGACGGCGAAGTATACTTTGACGCGACCAACGAGACCGTGACCGAGGAATCCGATCGCACCGTCACGACCACCGACCACTACGATGCCTATCGCAAGGGCAATATCTCGTTTAAGCGCGTGCCCGTCGACGGATCGTCCAAGATGCCCGACGGCCACATGGACGCCATCGAGCCGTTTGACTACGACGCACTGCGTCCGTTCTCGGTCGCATATATGCCCGGCTACATCGCCAACCGTTACGACGAGGACTGCGAGACCTGCAAGGCACGTGCCGAGCGCCGTATGGAAGAAAGCACGATCTCGGCCCTGCGCGAGACCGTCGTCGACGAATACGACGATGCCACGGTCGAAAGCAAGCAGCTCGACTACACCTGGGAAGACAGCGACTACGCCCTGTTCCCCGTCTGGATGCTCTCCACCTCGTGGAACGGCAAGAGCTACCTGTTTGCCATGAACGGCCAGACCGGCCGCTTGGTCGGCGAGCTCCCCTGCTCCAAGCCCAAGCTCGCCATCGCCTCGGTGCTGTTCTTTGTGATCGGATTTATCCTCTCCCAGATTCTCTTTATGGGGGAATACGCCTTCGATCCGGATTACCTCACCTTTGATATCGAGGGCATCCTCATCAATATCATCGCGCCGCTGATCATCGTGATTATCGGAGACGTGCTACTGGTAGGCCAGCTCAAGACGGCCAACGAAGCAACCTGTGCCGATGAGTATTGTGGCGAGCTCGACCTAACCGAGAAACACGACACCTTCAGCCACACCGAGACCACCGTTGTCATGAAAGACGACAAGGACGACTAAGCAATCCAACCAATACCACCCAGCCTTTGACGAGAAAGGAAGATCACCATGGGACTCTTGAAAGCTGGATTGGGAGCTGCCGGCGGCGTCATGGCCGACCAGTGGAAGGAATTTATCTACTGCGAATCGATGCCTGCCGACGTCTTGGCCTGCAAGGGCAGCAAACGTACCGGTGGCCGCAGCTCCAACACGCGCGGCGAGGACAACGTCATCTCCAACGGCTCGGTCATCGCCGTCAACGACGGCCAGGGCATGCTCGTGGTGCAAAACGGCAAGATCATCGAAGTCGCGCTGGAGCCCGGTGAGTTCGTCTTCGATACCGGCAGCGAGCCGAGCGTCTTTAGCGGCAACCTGGGCGATTCCATCAAGGAGACCTTCGCCAATATCGGCAGCCGCTTTACCTTTGGCGGCGACGCGGGCAAGGACCAGCGTGTCTACTTCATCAACACCAAGGAGATCATCGGCAACAAGTACGGCACCGCCTCGCCCGTGCCCTTCCGCGTGGTCGATAACAACATTGGCCTGGATGTCGACATCTCCGTGCGCTGCAACGGCGAGTATTCGTACCGTATCACCAACCCGCTGCTGTTCTACACCAATGTGTGCGGCAACGTGACCGATAGCTACACGCGCGATAAGATCGACAGCCAGCTTAAGTCCGAGCTGCTCACCGCTCTGCAGCCCGCCTTTGCCAAGATCTCGGAGATGGGTATCCGCTACAGCGCCATCCCCGGCCACACCACCGAGCTCGCCCGCGCGCTCAACGAGGTCCTCTCGGCCGACTGGCGCGACCTGCGCGGCGTCGAGATCGTGAGCTTTGGCGTCAACTCCATCGCCGCCTCGCAAGAGGACGAGCAAATGATCAAGGACCTGCAGAAGGCCGCGGTCATGCGCGATCCCACCATGGCAGCCGCCAACATCGCCAGCGCCCAGAGCGATGCGATGCGCGCAGCAGCCGCCAACCCCAACGGCGCGATGGCAGGCTTTATGGGCATGGGCATGGCAGGTGGCATGGGCGGCATGAATGCCAGCCAGCTGTTCGCCGCCGGCCAGGCACAGCAGCAGGCCGCCCCGCAGCCGGCTCCGGCACCCGCCCCGGCTCCTGCCGCCGCACCTGCGGCCGGCACATGGACCTGCAGCTGCGGCGCCACCAACACCGGCAAGTTCTGCTCCGAGTGCGGCAGTCCCGCGCCCGCCCCGGCACCGGCCAAGTGGTTCTGCCCCAACTGCGGCAGCGAAAACGGCGGCAAGTTCTGCAGCAACTGCGGAACGCCCCGGCCCTAACCCCTTTATCTGGTAATTGGCGGGGAGGTCCGCCACCCCCGCATTTGCTTCTATGGGTTTCGTTCGATGAAGGAGGACACCATGAAGACAACGTTCAAAAAGTCCGTACTCGCATTTCTGACATGCGTCCTGGCGCTTGCCTTTGCCCTGACGGGCTGCAGCGGCGGCGGCAAGGACCCCAAGGCCAACTTCGTCGGCAGCTGGGAACTCTCGGGTGGAACCATGGAGGGCGAAGAGCTGACCGATGAGTACATGAAGATGCTCGAGGATTGGGGTGTCCACTGCATCCTGATTCTCGATGAGGACGGTACAGGCGCCCTCGACCTGTTCCTTGAAGTCGTCGACCTTAAATGGGAGGCAAAGGACGCCACCACCGTAACCATCACCGCCGAAGACGAGTCGCATGACATGAAGCTCAAGGACGGAAAACTCATCCTCGAAGAAGATGATGGCAATCTTGTCTTTACCAAGTCCGACAAGGACCTGTCCGGTACGGTGAAGAAGGATCGCGAGGCGGCCGAGAAGGAAGAGGAGATCGATGAGGCCGTCGAAGACGACGATGTCCAGAGCGTCGAAATCTCCCCCGCCGTCACCGTCGCCGATGACGATCTGTGCACCATCACCATCACCGAGAAGTTCAAGGACGACTGGGGCGACATCGGCTTTGTCGTCAACATCACCAACAAGAGCGACAAGGACCTGACCTTCTACGCTCCTTCCGGCAAGACCAACGTCAACGGCACCATGAAGGAACCCTGGTTCTCGGCTCACCTGATGCCCGGTACCAACGCCACCGAGGAATTCACCTTCTCGAAGGGCACGCTCGATAGCCTTGATGACCTCGTCAATACGACCATCGGCATCGACGCCTACCTGACCGATTCCTACGAGGACGTCGCCTCCTACACCGCGACCATCGCGTAGCGGCAGACCACGACAGCCGCGGATTGGCGGACACATCCGCGCACACCAGGCGGGGCCGCAGGAGTTGATCCTGCG
>NZ_JBCJBG010000004.1:41941-165698 GCF_039062315.1 Collinsella aerofaciens | reverse complement strand
CGCCCCCCCCGCCGCTTTATGCCGATGCGTAACGAGCGCTAGCGCTCCATGTTGGGAACGATGCTGCCCTCCGTTACTGCGCGCACGGCCAAGCGCATGATGTTGTCGTAGCCGGTCTTATTGAGAATCTCCGAGATGCGGCGTTTGATGGTGCCCTCGCTCATAAACAGCTCGGCCGCGATCTCGCGGCGGCTCTTACCCTCGCAGGCAAGGCGCAAGATCGACAGCTCGACATCGTCGAGGGCCGCCGTGCCCGAGAAGATGCTCTCGGGCGGCTTGGGAAACGTGCAGTAACCCGCCAGCGTGGAGCGCATCACGGCGAATAGCTCGTCGATACCGACGTTCTTGTACACAAAGCTGTCGACGCCCGCCTCGCGCGCCTGGTCCACAAAGGTGATTTCGGGCATACCCGTCATGATAATGACGCGGCACTCGGGCAGTTGTTCTTTGATGCGCGCCGCCGCCACGATGCCGTTGGAATCGTGCTCGGTGCACACGTCCATCAGTATCATGTCCGGGCGCTCCTTGAGCGCGACACCCAAGGCCTCGGAAGCATCGGCAATGGCGGAAACAACGGTCATATCGGGCTGGTCGCCAACGGAGCGCGCCAGGCTCTCGCGCAGGATGGCCTGGTCTTCGACTATAAGGACGCAGATCATGAACTTCTCCTTTGGACCGTGGCGTTGGAGGCGAGCGGGATGGACACCGTAAGCGTGAAGGGCGGGGCGGTGTGGACTTCCAGGCTGCCGCCCAGATTC
The DNA here is from genome assembly GCF_039062315.1 of Collinsella aerofaciens. Classification (GTDB taxonomy): domain Bacteria; phylum Actinomycetota; class Coriobacteriia; order Coriobacteriales; family Coriobacteriaceae; genus Collinsella; species Collinsella aerofaciens_BG. The sequence goes on along the minus strand of NZ_JBCJBG010000004.1, from coordinate 164,940 downwards.
TGTGCGACATGCCTCATACCTGGGATACCCGTTCCCTCGCGATACGATACGGGTGCAGGCGCGCCGTCGTTAGAAACGACCATCCGCGCGACAGCGCCGTCTTCTGTCCCCTCCTGCCACAGGCGCACATGGACCTGATGGGCCTGTGCATGCTTGGTGGCATTGGTCGAGGCTTCGCGGATAATCTGCAAAAATGCTGCGGCGACACGCGCGTCGTTTGGCAGCTCGCCCTCCACATCGATCTGCACGCTCACCAGGCCAAAGGCATGGACGATATCGCCCAATTGCTCTGCCGGTTCGGTGTCGCCCCCGCTGCGCAGATCGGCAGCGATTGAGCGCAGCAGCGGGTCGATCTGCTCGAGTGACTCGTCATCCAGGCGCCCTTCCTCCAGATAACGATGGAGAATGGACAGGCGCTGCCCGATCACGTCGTGCACGCGAGCGCGCATACGCAGATAGGCCGCATTGTCAGCAACTTTTTTGACTTCTTCGATCTGGGCTTGGAGCTCTTGGCCCGCAAGCTCAAGCAGGTGGTTGGCTTGCGCTAGGCGATCATGGGCATGCGCATACTCTGTTACATCCAGGCCGATAATGCGCTCAAAGAGGCGGCCCGAAACCATAACGTCATCGTGCACAAACAAGCGAATCTCGGCGGGAGAAACCTCGACCACCGCCCGCGCCTCACCAAAGCGGTCCAGATTAATCCGCACACGGTTCCTGCTGCTTTCGGGCATTTGCATGCTGAGTTTGCGCAAGTCGTTCCATGTACCGCTCATATCGCCTAGGTCGGTGGGCATATGAAGCTCCACCAGGTTTTTTCGCATGCAGCGGTTCATGAGCAGCGGACGGCCCCTCGGGTCCAGATACAGGATGCCCACGGGAATCACGTTGATGGTTTCGATCGTCGAGAACGCGGTGATATCCTCCTGGCGGTTGCGGACATCCATCAAGAGCGCCGCAATGGAGCGGAACAGGAAAAACGCTCCCTCTGCGATAAGGACCGTGGTCCACGCCGAGCCCATGGCAAGCACCACCGGCGGTGTCACGGCGGCAACGAGCAACAGTTCGGCCAGCATGACGGGGCGACGATAGCGCACCATAAGCACCATGCCGTAGGCAAAGATCACGGCATTGAGCCACAACGCTCCGCCCATTGCCCTGGCGCAAACGTCAAGCGGCGCCACCAGATATGAGCCAGACGACGCGAACAAGATGAGCGCCGAAATAACTAGGTGAAGCACAAGGCTCGCCTCGTAGGCACAAATCACCTTACGGTTATAGGACGAGCGGCGCGATGCGATGAGCGGGACGTGAATCGTCTGCAGACACGCAGCCAGGGCAAAGACAACATCGAGCGCAACGATTTGGGGAAGGATGAGCGAAATCTGCATCGTCACTCACCCGCCCGCGGCATCAAGACGATCATGCGCAGCTGGCCGGGCTCGCCCTCAAGGCGGTATGCCACGTTGCGCCCTTGCAGAGCGCTTTCGAGCTCTTGCGCGGCGGGCGTCTGCGAAAGATCTGCATCATCGTTGGAAAAAAGCGTGGCGCGCAGCTCGACACTGCATCGGTCATGGTCGCCCAAGTGATACATAAGCGCCGGATGGTCGGTGGTGTAGGCAAAAAAACGCAAAGTCATACACGCAGTCGTACAGGGCGCTTACCGTACTGGCGTGCAGCGGGCGCCGTATGGCGATAATCGAGGCGCAATCGATATCGATGGTGCGCAGGTCGCTTGCGAGCTCGTTGGCAATGAGCTGAATGCGGTCGCGATCAAAACCGCTCTCCCCGTGCTGTGCCAACGTGAGCGACCCCTTGCGCTTGCAATAGGCGACGAGCATCTTGGCGCGCTGCAGCATGCGGTAACGCTCGTGCGAAGACGATTCATCGGTCAACGGCGGCAGCGAGCTCAGCAGGTCGTACATCCCTTCGAGCGCGCGGGCAAGCGCCTGGTCCACGTCTTGGACCAGCAAGGTCTCGGCCTCTTGGTCTGCCAGGTGCGTCTTAAGGTCGTAGTCGGCGGCGAGCAGCTCATTTTGACGCTGCAGCTCCATACGACGATGTGCCAGTTCACGGTTAAGCTCGTTGAGATCCGACACGTCTTGGGCAAGCAGGGCCGATCCGCCCAGCAGTGGAAAGGCACGGTACATCACATCGGGATCGGACGCCACGGCAAAGGCATGGGCGCGGCTGTGCGCCTGGGTCCGCAACTCCTCGCGCACGCCTACCGGCATTGGCTTTGACACTGGCGTGGCATAGACTTCCTGCAGGTCGCGCGTTAGAACTTTGAGGTCAAGCGGCAAGGTGTCGAAAATGCCGGCGATATCGTGATATGACGGAACGACACCGCAATCGAGACAGATTTCCATCGCCACCACGCACAAGACGCAATAGACGAGCGAGAAGTTGAGCCTCCATGCCCAGGGCACGCGCAACGCATATGAGATGGCAAAGAACGCGCCGCCCAGCAGCACGAGCGCCGCCGTGCCCGAGAAACGTTGGATGCGAAAGGACGAGGACCGGCCCACCAGGATAAAAAAGGCCACAAAGTTAAAGGCCGTCCACACGAGGACGGCGAAATAACCCCAGCCGTACGTGTAATCGTTGCTCCAGGTGTCGCTTGTACGGTCAAAGTGGAAGACCTGCTGGTGAAAATCGTTGGTGAGCACAAATCCGATAAGCAGGATAGCCATAATCCACAGCGCAGCGCAGTAGCGGCGACCCAGGCGGTGTTGCTCCAGGCCCACAAGGCGCAGACCACACAACTGGTAGAGCAGCGGAATGAGCGTCATGGGCACGTAGTACAGGTACCACAGCACGGTGGCATAGAACGGCGTGAACGACTTGTACTTGAGAATGACTTCGATCATCCACAGGGCGCAGATGGTGGCGACGGCAACAAGGCGGCGGCGCAGCACATAGTCCAAACAGCGCAGATAGACCGATACGCCCCAGATCGAAAATATAATTGCGGCGACAAGCAGCGGGAGAGAGCTCGAATGGACAAGCGCATCCACGACCTCTTCGGACACCTCGCCATAGGCTGGCACGGCGTTAGAAAGTTTGGGGTCGAAGGCGAACAGTGCCGGCAAGACTGCCAAAAGCATGAGGAACATCGCGGTGATGACACCGGCGATAGCAAAGACGCGGTGGCGGTACACCTGATGTGTTATGCCAACAAGGAATCGCGGCATGGCGAAGAGCCTGCCGCCCCTGGGATCCGCCACGGGAGCGGATCGGGCGGCCGCGTGGCCGATATGTCGCTCGCGGGTACCCATAGTGCTTTTAGTGTACCGACAGATGGGTCGAAAAAGCGGGCCGCATGTCCCAAAATTCGCAGACGGCAAGGCGCCCGGCGAGCACATACTCGCCGGGCGCCTTGGTTAGGAGGCTACGGTTATCGGGAAAGCCTAGGCCAAATCTTCGCCGTTGGTGGCGATAACCTTCTTGTACCAGTCGAAGCTCTTCTTTTTGGAGCGCTTGAGGGTGCCGTTGCCCGCATCATCGCGGTCCACATAGATAAAGCCGTAGCGCTTGGACATCTCGCCCGTGCCGGCAGACACCAGGTCAATCGGGCCCCAGGTGGTGTAGCCCAGCAGGTCAACGCCGTCCTCGGTCACCGCATCGCGCATCGCGGCGATATGCTGGCGCAGGTAGTCGATACGGTAGTCGTCGTTGATGGAACCATCCTCCTCGACAACATCCTTGGCGCCCAGGCCGTTCTCAACCACAAACAGCGGCTTCTGATAACGGTCGTACAGGTCGTTGAGCGTAATGCGGAAGCCCAGTGGATCGATGGCCCAGCCCCACTGGCTCTCCTGCAGGTAGGGGTTCTTGGCGCCGGCGAAGGCGTTGCCCTGGGTGCGCTCGACATCGGGGTTATCGGCACCGGCGGAGCAACGGGTGCTGTAATAGCTAAAGCTGATGAAGTCGACGGTGTTGGCGGCCAGGATCTCGCGGTCCTCGTCCGTCATGCCCACATCGATACCCAGACGCTCGAGCTTCTTGACGGCATAGGCCGGGTAGTAGCCACGGCTCTGAACGTCGACGAAGAAGTAATTGTCCTGATTGTCGAGCTGCGCCTGGCGCACATCGCCCGGACGACAGCTGTAGGGGTAGTAGCTACCTGCGGCGAGCATGCAGCCAATCTTGACCTCGGGGTCGATCTCGTGGGCAATCTTGGTTGCCCAAGCGCTGGCAACGAGCTCGTTGTGGGCGGCCAGGTACTCGACAGCCTCCTTGTTCTCGCCCTCCTCAAAGACCAGACCGGCACCCATAAACGGCAGGTGCAAGATCATATTGATCTCGTTAAAGGTAAGCCAGTACTTCACCAGACCCTTGTAGCGGGTAAAGATTGTGGTCGCGAGGTTCTTGTAGAAGTCGATGAGCTTACGGTTGCGCCAGCCGCCGTACTCCTTGATGAGGTGAATCGGACAGTCGAAGTGCGCGATGGTCACGAGCGGCTCGATGCCGTGCTTTTGACACTCGCGGAATACATCCTCGTAGAAGGCCAGGCCAGCCTCATTGGGCTCGGTCTCGTCGCCGTTGGGGAAGATGCGGGTCCAAGCCAGGCTCATACGGAAGGTCTTAAAGCCCATCTCGGCAAAGAGAGCAATGTCCTCTTTGTAGTGGTGATAGAAATCGATGCCGGTCTGCGCGGGATAGTAATAGCCGTCCTCGAAGTCGAGCATTTTACGCTGGCCGGAGACCACCGCATAGCGCTCGGGGCCGTGCGGAGCCACGTCCACGTTGGCAAGGCCGCGGCCGTCCACGTTATAGGCGCCCTCGCACTGGTTGGCAGCCGTCGCGCCGCCCCACAGAAAGTCTTTACGAAAAGCCATGCATCGATCCTTTCATACGCTGCTTGTCGTGGTTTCAGTATCCCCGCAAATAGGGCCTCGCCCAACGACAGCGACGCAGGCCGACACTTCTTTTCGCACACGGCGGCCCGGCAGCCGCCCCCGTCTGACACTTTCTGATACCGCCGCCCCAAACCACCACAAAGGGGACAGGCACCTTTGTGGCGGCTTGGGCCCGGTTTGTCTCGATCTGTAACAGGTAGAGACGATTTAGCCCGCTAGATGTTACAGATCGAGACAGAAGATTCTAGTCGCAGGTGATGTCGAGGTTTTGCCGACGAGGCCTACGTAACCGCCTTCGCTCAGCAATTCATTTGACTGAATAGGAAAGAAAGGAAAAAATAGGAAAAAAAGGAAAGGAGACTTATGACTGAAACCATCTTCTCCCCCTCATTTGGAAATCGCCCGTCCTATCTGGTGGGTCGCGGGAACGTGATTTCGACATTCATCTCCGGTCTTGAGCAGGAGCCGGGCAATCGAGACCGAGCCATGCTCATGCTCGGCCAGCGAGGCAGCGGCAAGACGGTTCTTCTGTGGGAACTTGCCGACCGCGCACGCAAGCTCGGTTTTGTTGTCGCCACACCCACCGTAGCCTCCGAAGATATGCTTGAGCGCATTGTTGAAAAAATCCAAGAAGCAGGCGAGCCTTATGTCAGCAAGCGTCATCTCCCCAAACTTTCTGGCGGTAGCTTGAGCGTCTTCGGCTTCTCAGCCGGTCTCGAGTTCACACGCGATGTGCAGGAGACCAAGAGTTTCCAGTTCAAACTCACGCAGCTGGCGCGCAAGCTGACCGAGCAGGGGCACGGCATCCTCATCCTTATCGATGAGCTCCAAGCTAATTCACCTGAGATTAGACAGCTCGTCACCGCCTATCAAGAGCTGGTCGGTGAGGGACTCAACGTCGCGCTTGTTATGGCAGGTCTCCCGGGAGCCGTCTGTGCAACGCTCAATGACCGCGTGCTGACATTTCTCAACCGCGCTCGCAAGGTCACGCTCGAACCGCTTTCAGTCGGAGATGTCGATGCCTATTATCAGCGGGCTTTCGAAGAGCTCGACCTTGATATTCCAGGCGATCTTCGCCTCCGTGCCGCTCGCGCAACCCAAGGCTCGCCCTATATGCTGCAGCTCATCGGCTATAACATCGGCAATCGCTGCAAGACAGGAGAACACGTAACGCCAGAGCAAGTCGACGGAGCTATCGAAGCGTCAAAAGCCGATTTCGAAAACGATGTTTGTGAAACGACGCTCGCCGCGCTATCGGACCAAGACGTCGCGTTTCTCGACGCAATGACTGATGACGAAGACGCCGTTTCGCGCATTTCCGATGTAGCGAAACGTATGTCAGTCACACCCGACTATGCGCAAAAGTATCGCCGGCGCCTCATCGACGCCGGCGTAATCGAACAGGCGCGCCGCGGTTACGTGCGTTTCGCCGTTCCATATATGGCTGACTATCTGCGCAGCCAACTCTAGGCAGCCACCACAAAGGGGACAGGCACCTTTGTGGCGGCTTGGGCCCGGTTTGGCTCGATCTGTAACAGGTAGGCCGTCGAAACCGAGCCTGGTGTTACAGATCGAGATTGTTCGGTCTGTCCCCTGCAGTTTGTCTAAATCTGTAACAGGTAGAGACGATTTAGCCCGCTAGATGTTACAGATCGAGACAGAAGATTCTAGTCGCAGGCGATATCGAGGTTTTTGCCGATGAGGCCTACGTAGCCGCCCTCGGCAGCCTTGGGGCTGTCAGCATGGCAGAGAACCCACTTGTCGGCCTTCCAGTAGCAGTAGCTGTCACCGGCGGTAGGCATGTCGGTTGCGGCCTCGGGGCGCGGGCCGTTGGTGCCGGCGGGAAGCGCCACCATCACCTGGAAGCCACCGTCGTCGACCATGCACGGCGTGTAGTGGAGCGTGGTGTTGAAGACCTCGACAACCTTGCCCGCCGGCACGCAGAACGCCTTGACGCACGCGGTATCGAGCTTGCCGTCCTCGATCTCCCAGCGATGCGCCACGAGCAGGATAAAGTCGCGCGCGCCCAGGTTGAACTCACTCGCGCGGTGGTACTCCAGGCAGTTGAGACGCGTGTTGTGGCCGTTGCACCAGCCGAGCTGGAAGGGACGGCCACCAAACATGAGAAAGCCCAGTTTATCGGCATCCTTGACGCCCTCGAGCTCCGGCGCACTTGCAACGTACTTGCTGCCCTCGGGGATGGGCGTGGCAGAGAGCGCCTCGAGCACGGGCGACGTGAGCTCAGACGGAACGTCATCCCAAACGTTGCCATAGGATTTGAACTCGGGATCGTTGACAGAGTAGATATGCATGTTCACTCCTGTTCGTAAATGTGACTATACGAACATTCTAGAACAAACATGAGCGATTTTGAACGCTCACCCCGACCAATCAACAAAAAGGCGCCCCCGCATAAGCGAAGGCGCCCAATGCGCGCGTTTTGGACGACAAAGCCCTTACGCCTGCTGATAGTGCAGATGCTTCTCGTCGATATCGGCCAGGTCGCGGTCGAGGTAGCGGCGCGCAAGCCAGTTGGCCATGGGGAGGTTCTGGTCCAGGTAGTTACCGCATTCCTCGGGAGCGGCACCGGGGACATCGCCCTCGAAGCCGGCGACAAACTCAAACAGCTCGCGGACGAGCGGCAAGACCTTCTCGCTCGTCAGCTCGCCAAAGACAACCAGGTAAAAGCCCGTGCGGCAGCCCATGGGGCCAAAGTAGACAATGCGGCTCGACCACTCGGCATGATTGCGAAGGAACGTCGCGCCCAGGTGCTCGATGGTGTGGCACTCGGCCGTGTTCATGACCGGCTCCTTATTGGGCGTGGTCAGGCGCAGGTCAAAGGTGGTAACGGCGGCGCCGGTCGCCGGATCGCGGTCGATGCGGCTCACGTACACGCCGGGCTCAAGCAGCAGATGGTCAACGGAAAAGCTCGCGATGCGCTCCATGGCAGATCCTCTCGATAGTCAAATTGGGACGGGGCTCTTTTAGCTGGTTCGAATGGTCACACCAATCATACCAGTCAAAAAAGCCCCGTCCCAAAAAGACAACTTAGCCAAGGACACGGGCCATACGCGTCTTGAACTCGGACAGGAAGCGCGGAGCATCCACGGTCAGTGCCACAAGCGCGCTCTTGTCCGGATCGGACAGGCGACGCTCATCGCAGATGGTGCGACCGCGGTACTCGCCCAGCAGATCAACACGCAGGTTGCAGCCGAGCGCACCTACGAGCGTGGGGTCGACCGCCACGGCAACGGCCAGCGGATCGTGCAGCGCACAACCACCCAGGTAGGGTGCGTTCATCTCGTACGAGCCAATGTAGTGCTCGACCATGCTCGCAAATGCGCAGCCCGCCATGGTGCCCGAGCCCGTCCAGCCGGCAATGTCGCGGCGTGTGAGCACCACGCGATGCGTCACGTCCAGACCCACCATGGTGAGCTTACGGCCCGAGCGCAGCACCGCGTCGGCTGCCTCGGGGTCGCTCGCCATGTTGGCCTCGGCGCCCGCGCTCACGTTACCGGGCACGGTAAGGGCGCCGCCCATCACGACCACGCGGCCGATGGACATCATCGCCGCCGCATCGCGCTCCAGGGCGAGCGCCAGGTTGGAGAGCGGGCCAGTCGCTACGTAGACCAGATCGGGACCATAGGTGCGCGCGGCATCGATCAGATAATCGACCGCAGCGTTGCCGTCGGCCGAGGTCGCCCCCACCGGCTCGTAGGGCGACGCGGGCACGCTCGCGCCGCCGATGCCGTTCTTGCCGTGAATGAGCGCGGTGGACGCCGGCGGCGTATAGGGCTCAGTCGCCTGCAGAGGACGGTCGGCACCCAGGTACACCGGAACCTCGGGGCGACCCAGCAGATCGAGCACCGCCAGGCAGTTGTGCGCCGATTGCTCGACGCGCACGTTGCCAAAGCACGTGGTGATGCCCACGAGCTCCACCTCGGGGCTCGCGATGGCATAGGCCAGCGCCATCGCATCGTCCACACCCATATCCAGATCAAGGATCAGCTTCTTGATTGCCATTGTTCTACTCCGCTTCTCCGTCTTTATCGTTTAACCAAACCAATGTTCAACTTCGGCGCGCGTGGGAATCGATTGCTGAGCGCCCAGGCGCGACACCGTCACTGCCGAGGCGCGAGCGCCCGCGGCCATGCACTCAAAGAGCGGCAAGCCCTCTAGGCGAGCCGCCACCAACGCGCCGATAAACGTATCGCCGGCGGCCGTGGTATCGACTACCGCACTCGAAAGTGCCGGCATGCGCAGCAGCTCACCGCCATCGCCGAGCGTAACCGAGCCGGCACCGCCCAGCGTGATGACCGCGGCGCCGGCGCCCTTGTCGAGCAGCGCATTGAGCGCGGCGACGCAACTCACATCATCCGTGGGCAGAATGCCCGTCAGCACCTGGCACTCGGTCTCGTTGGGACAGACCAGGTCGACCGCAGGCCAGACCTCCGCAGGCAGCTCGCAGGCGGGCGCTGGATTAAAGACCGTATAGAACCCCAGCTCGTGAGCGCAAACAAGCGCCTCGGCCGTCGCCGCAAGGTCACATTCGCCCTGGGCGATAAAGACGCTTCCGGCAGCCGGGGCAATCTCGCTGGCGTCGCCGTCGAGCTCATGGGCCACCAGACGCCTCAACGCGCAGGCAACGTCCGCGCCCGCAAGCGCATGGTTGGCGCCCGGTGACAGTATGATGCGGTTGTCGCTCTCGCAGCGAATGATGGTCGCCGTTCCCGTCTCCACGTCATCGCGATGCACTACAAAGTCACAGTCCACGCCGGCGTCTTGGAGCCCCGCCACGAGCGACGCGCCGAACGCGTCGCGACCGACCGCGCCGATCATGTGCGTGCACGCGCCCATACGCGCGGCAGCTACGGCCTGATTGGCGCCCTTGCCTCCGGCGTTGGTGATAAACCCGCTGCCGCCGACGGTCTCGCCCGCACGCGGTATGCGCTCGCACGCCACCGAAAGGTCCATGTTCATGCTGCCGAACACCGCAACGATGCTGTGATCCGCCATGGAAACCTCCTCATCTGCGGGCCTTATGCCCACCGCCGGCCGTCGACCGTGCGCTCTCGCACCCCCTATAACTTTAGTTCACTTTGATGTGGACGCGTGCTTGAGCTTGCGCCAGCAGCAAGCATTCACAGGAGCAGGCAGCTACAATGAAGGCGTGCTGATTATTCTCGTCATTGGATGATGTTTTATGGAACAATTCTCGCAATCGGGCTCGCGCGGTCGACACCGCACGGGCAACGAGCCGGCGCCGCACGAACGCGTGAAGAGCGAGCGCCGTACCAACGAGCCGCGACGCACCGCGAGCCCTCATCGCACTTCTGCCAACAACGCGGGCCGCGCCAACACTCCCGCCTCGGAGCAGACGCCTGCTCGCCCCAAGTCCCGCTACATCCCTGCCCTTGACGGCCTGCGCACGCTTGCCGTCGTCGCGGTGGTGCTCTATCACCTCAACCTCACGTGGGCGCAGGGCGGCCTGCTTGGCGTCACGATCTTCTTTGTGCTTTCGGGCTATCTGATCACGCGCTTGCTGCTCAACGAAGTCGCTAAGACCGGACGCATCGACCTCAAGAGCTTCTGGATTCGCCGCATCCGTCGCCTGGTCCCCGCCGTGGTGACCGTCGTGGTGGTGACCTGCGCGCTGTGCACCATCTTTAACCACGTGATGCTCACCAAGATGCGCCCCGACATCCTGCCGTCGCTGCTGTTCTTCAACAACTGGTGGCAGATTGCCCAAAACGTCTCGTACTTCAATGCTCTAGGCGACCCCTCGCCGCTCACGCACTTTTGGTCGCTTGCCATCGAGGAACAGTTCTACCTGATTTGGCCGCCACTGCTGTTTGCCATGGTATCCATGCATGTGAGCAAACCCAACACGCGCCGCGTGGTTCTGGGCCTGGCTGCTGTCTCCGCCATCGCCATGATGGTGCTCTATAACCCTGCCGCCGACCCCAGCCGCGTGTACTACGGCACCGACACCCGTGTGTTCTCGCTGCTGCTGGGTGCCTGGATGGCCTTTATCCCCGATCGCGACCTGGCGCCGGTGCGTCTCGCTCGTCGTTTGGGGCTCAATCGCCTAGCTGGCGCCGCCAAGCACGGCAAGAACGCCGAGGGCAAGCCTGGCGAGAAGGCCGACGAAGCAGCCGAGACCGCCCCGGCACAGCCGAGCGCCCTCGTGCGTTTTTGGTCCTCGCCCGCATCCATCGATGTGTTGGGCGTCGTGGGTCTGGTTGGCCTTGCCGCCATGGTCGCGCTCACCAACGGCTACACCGCCTTCCAGTATCGCGGAGGCACACTGCTGTGCTCGATCCTCACGCTCATGGTCATCGCGGCCTGCGTGCAGCCCCAGGGAATGGTTGCCCGCGCGCTGTCCGCCGAGCCGCTCGTGTGGGTTGGCAAGCGCTCGTACAGCATCTACCTGTGGCACTATCCCCTGCTGTTGCTCATGAACCCGGTCGCCAACATCAACGACACGCCCTGGTGGCAGTATATCTTGCAGGTGTTGTTGGTGGTCGCCGTGGCAGAGTGCTGCTATCGCTTTATCGAGACTCCGTTTAGGAAGGGCGCCTTTGGGCGCACCGTTGCCGAATTCCGCGATGGCACCACCACGCCCGCCAACTGGGTGCGCGCGCACGTCCCTGCCTGCGCAGCCTGCGCTGTCGTGTTGGTCGTTGCACTGGGCGGCCTGATCTTTGTGCCCGAGACGTCTGCGCTGAGCGGCGAGGGCGCCGAAGTTCTGAACAAGGAAGCCAAGAACACCGCGCCCACCGACCAGCAGGCGGCCGACGACACCGACAAGGACAACGACGGCTTCCCCGATGGCTCCTACGATCTGCTTATGATCGGCGACTCCGTGTCGCTGCGTGCCGTGGACACCTTTGACGGCGTGTTCCCGCACAGCCATATCGATGCCGAAAAGGGCCGCCAGTTCGATGCGGGCCGTGCGACATTTGAGGGCTATATCCAGCAGAACCTTGCCGGCAAGATCGTGGTCTTTGCCCTGGGCACCAACGGCTTGGTAACCGACGACCAGATCGACGCCATCATGGCCGATGCAGGAGATAAGCGTATTGTGGTGTTTGTGAACACGCGCAGCCCGCAGCCGTGGGTTGGCTCTACCAACCAGGCCATCGCCAACGCCGCTACGCGCTACAAGAACGTACGCGTTATCGACTGGTACGGATACAGTGCCAACCGCAACGACCTGTTCGATGGCGATGGCACGCATCTATCGACCACTGGCGTGACTGAGTACCTCAACTTGATCCACGATGCCGTCAAGAAGGACCTGCCCGTACATCCCGAGGATCACGTCAACGATCCGCAGCCGGCAGCCGTCAAGTCTGCCACCGACGCACTCGTCAATGCGCTCGCTCTCAAGCCGCACAAGCTGGGCACCGACAAGTAACCTGCAGCAAACAACCCAAAATCACTCTTTTAGAGCCGGCCCCAAGAGGTCGCGGGCAAAAACAGGCCGCAGCCCATCGCTGCGGCCTGTTCGGAAACAAAAGTGGGCGTTAAGCGCTGTAGCCCATCGCTTGCAGCACAAACATGACGACCGTCAGCACCGTAATCACGGCGATAGTCGCCCAAGTGAGCACGTTCCACACGCGGCCGTTGCGGTTGGCACCCATAATGTGACGGTCAGCGGCGATAACCACCTGGAACACCAGAACCACGGGCAGCAGCACGCCATTGATGACCTGCGAGGTCATCATAATCTGGAACAGATCGACGCCGGGCATAAGCACCAGCACGGCAGAGATACCGATGATGGCCGTAATGATGCCGCGATAGACCGGGGCCTCGTCCCAGCTGCGGTCGGCACCGCGCTCCCATCCAAATGCCTCACAGATAGCGCTCGACGTAACGCCCGGCAGCACGCAGGCGGCCAAGAAGCTCGCCGCGACCAGGCCCGAGGCAAACAGCACCGTGGACCACTGACCCGCAATAGGCTCCAGCGCGCGGGCAGCATCAGCGGCATCGCTAATCTGAATACCCGCCGGGAACAACACCGTACCGGTCGTGATGATAATAAAGCCCGCAATGATATCAGCAGCGATCGAGCCGCTCACGGTATCAATACGCTGCAGCACGATATCGTCCTCGCCCGCATTCTTATCGACCACGTTGTTCTGAGCCAAGAAGATCATCCACGGTGCGATGGTGGTACCGATCGTTGCGACCACGAGCGACACGTAGCTGGGATCGTTCTGAATATTGGGGACGACCAAGTCGACCGCGACCTCGCCCCAGTTGGGGCCGGCCATAAACGCGGCGACGATGTAGGTCACGAAAACGCAGCTTACCAGCAGCAAAATCTTCTCGATGCGCTGGAAACTGCCCGACATGGTAAGCATCCACACCAGCAGCGCCACGAGCGGCACCGAGATGCTCGCCGGAACGCCAAAGAGGGCAAGGCCACTCGCGATACCCGCGAACTCCGAGATGGTCACCGCCGTGTTGGCGATTAACAGCGCCGCCATGGCCAGCACGCTCTTGCGCACGCCAAAGCGCTCGCGAATGAGCGACGCCAGGCCCTTGCCCGTGACACATCCGCAGCGCGCCGCGGTCTCCTGCGTCACGATAAGCAGCACGGTCATGACGGGAAGCATCCAGAGCATCTTATAGCCATAGCTGGCGCCCGCGCTGGAATACGTGGCGATGCCGCCGGCGTCATTGCCCGAAAGCGCCGCCAGAAGACCGGGGCCCATGGCGCCAAAGATGGCCGCGATGGTCAGCTTTTGCTTGGTGATCGGCTTTTGCTTCGTATTTTGCACGCGACCACCTACCCCATGACCGACATGGTGAGCAGCACCGCGGCGATGCAGTACGCCACACACGAGATCATGACGGCGATGACGTTCATGGCAGTACCCGACGTATTGAGGTCGTGCTCATCGCGCCAGAACAGCACCATCAGGTAAATCACGGCGCTCATGTTGCCGATCAGACAAATGATGGCCGCGATGTTAAAGCAGCCGGTAAAGAGCTGCTCCTCAAACATGGTGGCATCGGGGAACGCGGCGGTGCGCACCAGCTGCGCGCACAGGTAGGTCACGAGCGACAGAATCAGGCCCATGCCCGTGCTCTGGAAGAAGAATCCCAGGTACGGCTTGGGCTCGTCGTCGTGACCGTCGTACTCGAGGAAGTAGTTCTTGACGAACGACACCATGCGCGAGGAAGCCAGCAGCACGAGCGGCATGGCGCACATGGGGAACACCACCAGATGCGCGGAGCCCAGCGCCGTCCCCAGCACCGTCGCCATAAGGCACGAGGCAATGCCCCACACGACGACCCAGTACTGACGATGCACGAACCAGCTGAGCACGTTCGTCGAGTCGTCCGACGCGCTATCGCCCGAGCCGACACCGGCGATCTGCAGGTCCTCCTGATGCTCCTCAGCGATAACGTCCATGGCGTCGTCGAAGGTTACGATACCCAGGATATGACGGTTCTCGTCGCAGACAGGGATGGCAACCAGGTCGTACTTGGTCATCTCGTCCGTTACGTCTTCCTGGTCCTCGTCGGGCGACACATAGACCAGGTCGCGATAGGCCAGCTGACCCAGCGTGGCGTCGCGGTCGGCTACGATCAGCGTGCGCAGCGAAAGCACGCCGGTGAGCATGCCGCTCGGGTCCTCGGTATAGACGTAGTAGACGCTCTCGAAGTCCTCGTCGAGCTCGCGAATCGCCTCGATGGCGTCACCGACCGTCGCCGTGGCGGGCAGGGAGACAAACTCCGAGGTCATGATGCGGCCGGCGGTGTTGTCCTCATACCCCAGCAGGTTACGAATCGCCTTCTCCTCCTTGACGCCCATCAGGCGCAGGAGCTTCTCGGCCTTCTCGTAATCGAGCTCGTCGATCAGGTCGGCTGCATCGTCCGGGTCCATCATGGCCAGCATCGACGATGCGTCCGTGTCGGACAGGCCCTCGAGCATCTCGGTCATAAGCTCGTCGTCATCGAACTCCGAGATGGCCTCGGCGGCCTGGGCAGTATCGAGCTGCGCAAACACCTGCGCACGCAGGCGCGGGTCGAGCTGCTCGATAATGTCGGCGATGTCGGCAGGATGCAGCTCGCCAAGCGTCTTGTGCGACACCGAGAGCTGGATGTTCTTAGTCGAGCGATCGAGCAGGTCCATGTAAGACCAGGCGATAATGTCCTCGCTGAGCGGCTTGCCCAAGTGCTTCATAAAGCCTTCGACGATATGCTCGAGCGCGGGGCTGATGGCGCGTAGCAGACCGCGGGCACCGACCTCGGCGCCCAGCAGGCGCAGCTGGTTTTCGCCCGACATGGAAAACTTGATGTCGTTTACGCGCACGACCTTCATGCCCTGCGTGTCGACAATCTGCTTGTTGAGCACGTCGCGGGCAAGCAGGAGTTCGGTCGGCTGCAGGTACGAAAAACGGATTTCGGTGGCCGACGTCTTAAGGTGCACGCCCGTCTCGTCGATACGGTCGACCCATTTGCGCCAGCTGATCATAAACGGCGTCTTGCCGGGTCCGCGGAACGCGAGCGACGTCACGTGCGGAAAAACTTCGCCGGTAGCAATACCAAAATCGTTGACCACGCCGAGCTTTTCGCCGTCGACGTCCAAGACCGGCAATTTGAGCATCTCACTCAGATAATTCAATGGTGCTCCCCATCATTATTCCTCCGGACGCGGCCGCGCGTGCGGCGTCCGGGGGCTTCTGGATATGTATACGCATGCGCGGGCGGCACGCCGCTCGACGCTTACACCCCGTGCATGCGCAAAAAGCACCTGCATGGGGTCATCGACTGTATGGTCGAGGTTTGGATTTCACCTGTAACCTTTCGTATGGTCGAGGTTTGGATTTCACCTGTAACCTTTCTCTTGACCCTCATTAACCGCAGTAACTATAGCATCAGCATCGCCCTGCGGCATCGAATTTATGCGCTGCACATTGCAGGCATACCAAACGCTGACGCATCCGTGACATAGTCATTGGGGACGTTCTTAAATGACTACCCAATAACTACTCTGTGGTGTCGTTGTCCTCGGCAAGTTGGGGGAACACGGCGTCCTTGGGCATGGTGGCCTTCGTCAGCGAAGTGAGCTTTTTGCTCAGCGACGTGTCCGTCTTGACCAGGTCGCTGAGCGTCACGATCTTGTAGCCGTCGGCAATGAGGCCGTCGATAATCTGCGGCAGCGCCTCGAGCGTCTGCTCGGCGCATTCGTCTCTATCGGTGAGCAGCACGATATTGCCCGGCGTCACCGAATCGAGCACCGTCGAGACCTGCTCGTCGGCACCGTTGAGCAGCCAGTCGCCCGAGTCAATATTCCACGAGACCACGGCGGAGACCAGGTCCATCGCATCAATCCAGTTTTGCTCGTCAAAGGCAGCGTAGGGAGCACGCAGCAGCATCGTCTTCACGCCGGTCGCCGACTTAATCGCATCGGTGCCTTTCGTGATCTGTTCGCGTACCGCCTCACGGTCCTGACCCTTGAGCGAATCGTCGCTGTAGCTGTTGGATCCGATCTCGCACCCGACATCGACAATCGCCTTGGCCGTGGCAGGCGAGGCCTCGGCCGCATCGCCCGAAAGGAAGAACGTCGCGGTGACGCCCTTTTCCTTGAGCACCTGCAAGATCTGCTTGGTAGCGCCGCTCGGACCCTCGTCAAACGTCAGCGCCACGTACTTTTTGTTGCCCTTGGGCGCCACGCTGGCGCACGCAACAACGCAATCGGAGGCGGGCACAACCTCGCCGCGGTCTTGCGTCTTGCCCGACTGCTCACCAACCCACACCTCGGAGCGGCCCTGGACACCCCACGTCTGCACATACTCGATAGCGCCCGTACCCTCGACCTTGAGCTTGGGCTCGATAACCGTAGCCTGAACCTCGTGCTTCTCGTAGGTGTTACGACCATCCTTGACCGTCACCTTCTCGCCGCCCTCAAGTTCGCGGCTATCCCATTTGCCCTGCTTCACGCGCTTGCCGTCGACCTTCACCGACAGCTTTTCGCCCCCATGGCGCTTGAGCACGCTGTCATCGACGGCCAGCAGGTCGCCTGCTTCGTAGGTGTCAGTCAAATCCTGTTCGTCGATGAGATTCTGCAGCGTAGAGCCCACACGCACCGCGGTCTTCTGGCCGTTGAGCTCCACGTCCACACTGCGGTTGACGTAGCCCACGACGGCAGCGATAAACAGCACGAGCGCGCAACCCACGGCGATGAGCGCATAGGGCAGGCGAGACGAACGACGGGGCGTACGGCTGTTGCCGATACGAGCGCTGCGGTCGCTAAAGCCGCGGCTATGGTTGAGATACATCGCGCCGGGCTTACGGTGACGCTTGCGCTGACCGCTGGGCAGCTGCCCCAGGTCGCGGCGCGCCGTCGGACGCGCACCCGAACGCCCGTTTAAGTTGGATCCGTTTTGGCGCATGTGCCCTCCCCCATAAACACAGCAAGCCGGAGCAACAGGTCTCCGGCTTGCCTCCCATCATTTGGTACGTCGCTATTTTGTAGCTTTTGACGAGCCTCCGCTCGCCTTTTGGTATTCGTCCTTAAAGGCCTTGAACATGCCGCGCGTCTTGCCGAGCTGCTTGCCCAGTGCGCGACTGCCCTTGTCCACGGCAACCGACCCCTTGTCGTCGAGCACCTTGGCACCCTTTTTGACCTTGTCGCCCACCACGACGCTGGCCTCGGCGGCCTTGGCAGCCGCACCGCCCGAATACCCGAGCGACTTGACCTCGTCCGAAACAATCATCGCGCCGTCCGCATAGCCGCGCAGCATCGTCGGCGGCACCTGCGTGTCACCAACCAAAACACTCGAAGCAGCACCGGCGGTCACATAGAATGCCTGCACGATGCCCGAGCGTGGCTTGAACTCAACGTCCGAGCAATAGCCCACGACGTCGCCTGATTCCGTGCGCACGTCCATACCGACCCAGATAATGCAATCGTCCAGGTTGATGTCGAGGCGCTTGGCAGCGGCGGCATCGTACGTATCCTTGACGTCATCGACCGCAATGGCGCCCTCGTAGACACCAATGGCGTCGAGCGCTACGAATCGGTCGGGACGCTCGATCATGCCCGCGATATCGGACTGGCGGACCATAAAGCCGACCGCGCGCGTACCGCCCGGGGTAAAGACCGGAAAGTGAATCTTTCCGAGCTTTTTAGGGCTGCGCGGTGTGCCGTCCTTTTTGATGCGCTTGTCCTCGGTAGGCTTGCGATAGATCTTGGCGCCGACAAAATCCCCGGCGCGCATTATGCCTCGGTCGAGGGCTCCGCAGCCTCGGTATCAGCCTCGACGGCGTTCTCGACCACGACGTCGGCGGCAGGCGTCACGTTGCCGCCCGAAATGGCGTCGTTGAGCTGCTCGCGCAGCTGGTCCATGCGCTCGCGGGCCAGGTCGACCTTGGCGCGCAGGTCGTCGGTCTTGGCGTCGACCATCGGGCCAAAGTCATTCACCGCAGCACGGGCCTCCTCGGCGCTGTGCTCGTAGGTGTCGCGCATATTGTCCCAGGCGTCGTTGGCGATATCGGCAGCCATGGCGCGGGTCTCGGCGCCCGAGCGCGGGGCCAGAGCAACGCCGACAATAGCGCCGGCAGCGGCACCAAAAAGTGCGCCGGAGACAAAGCTGAAAGTCTTACCCATGATCATTCCTCTCCTGCGGGCACGTCGGTGCCCACCGTTTGAATGCTGTCCATTATACCCGCAGCGCATCACTTGCCGCTCCGCTCATCTACGTACGGCAAAAGCGCAGGTGCGTGATGGTGATAAACGCGTAGGCCTACTCCTGAGGCATAGCCGGCATGGTCACCGTGGCACCCGGGTCCTCGCCGGCGCCGTCCACGAGCGGCAGGCCGCCCTCATGCGCAGGTCCTGCCGGAACCGTCGCCGCACCGCCAAAGACGGCAGCGGAAGCCTCGTGGTTCTCGGCAACCGCGCCCTCGGTATCAATCGCCACCTGGGGCTCGTCGTCAAAGTTGGGGACACCCTGGGGCTCGGTGGGAACGGGCTCGGCGGTCGCATCGGCAACGGGCTCGGCGTCGGCCGGCACATCGCCCTCGTCAGCGCCCTCGTCCTCGGCAGCATCTTCGCCGTTCGCAGCGGCGACGGCCTCGTGAGGATCCTTGCCCTCGGCCTCGGCGCGCATGCCCAGCACCAGGTTGCGCAGGCCCGCGACCGTGCCCTCCACGTCGGGGGCAGGCTGGTCGGCGTGCAGGTACGCCCAGTCCATCATAAAGGTGGCCGAAGACAACGCGCCGATGGCCAGCGCGTCGTCGGGGCACGAAAGCTCAACCTCAAAGACGCGCTCGTCGTGCTCGCTTACGCGCGTGCGGCCGCACGAGATGCTGCCGGCAAGCCCGGTCTCGTTCATGAGCTCGACCGTCACGTGCTCCAGCAGGTGGCAAAGCTCGGTCTGGCCCATGCAATCCTGGAACTCGCGACCCGAATCGCCCAGGCACAGATGCTTGGCAATCGCGGGCACCAGGTAGTACACGCGCGCCGTGGCCTCGATATCCTCCGAGGTCATGAGCGGCATGCCGGGGTTCACCAGCACATGCGCGCAAATCTTGTCCTCGCTGACGGTGACCTTAAGGATGTTGAACAGGCCTGCCATAACTCTCCCCTACTCTTCCTTGCCCTACTCGTCGCCATCGTGCGGGTCCGCAGAGCCCGCACCCGACGCCGCCGGCTTCTCGGCCGAGGACTCGGAATCCTTCTTATCGGTTTCGGCCGGAGCGATCACGCGAATGAGCGAGATGCGCTGGCCACGCATCGACTGTACCTTGAACTTGTACCCTGCGACCTCAAACACCTCTCCGATGTCGGGCACCGAGTCGCAAAGCTCCAAAATCCAGCCGGCGATGGTCTCATAATCATCGCTTTCCTCGAGCGGCCAACCAAGCTCAATCGCGTCATCGCACGAAAAACGCCCATCGACGAGCCACTCGCGGCGCGAAAGGCGCGTGAGGTACTTGTTGTCGGGGTCGAACTCGTCCTCGATCTCGCCGACGATCTCCTCGACGATGTCCTCGATGGTGATGATGCCGGCCGTGCCGCCGTACTCGTCCACGACAACCACGATCTGGTCGTGCGAGGTCTGCATCTCGGACAGCAGCGGCAGGATATCCTTGGTGTCGGGCACAAAGGTGGCGTCGCGCAGGTAATCGGCGATGGGCTGGTCGCCCTTGCCGTCGAGCGCGGGCTGAATCAGGTCCTTGATGTGCGCGATGCCCGCGACGTTGTCGGGGTCCTCGTGATAGACGGGGATGCGGCTGAAACCGGTCTGGCGCATGGTGGACAACACGTCGGCGACTGTCTCGTCGTCCTCGCACATAGTGGTGTCCACGCGCGGCACCATGACCTCGCGAGCCACGGTGTCGCCCAGGTCGAAGATCTCGTGGATCATGCGCTTTTCCTCGTCGAGCAGGTCGTCCTGCTCCGAGACCATGTACTTGATTTCTTCCTCCGAGACGTTCTGGCGGTCGTCGGCGCTCTTGATGCGCAGGATGCGGGCCAGGCCGTCGGAGCAGGCACCGGTCAGCCACACGAGCGGGCGGGCGATCTTTTGGAACACCGAAAGCGGCCCCACGACTTGCTTGGACACGCCCTCGGCATTGGCCAGACCAATGCGCTTGGGCACGAGCTCGCCGATCACGATGGACACGAAGGCGACGGCGACGGTGATGATGACCGGCGCCAGGCCGCGCGCGATGGCAGAGAGCGGCGCGATGCCAAAGCTCATGAGCCACGTGGCAAGCGGGTCGGACAGGCTCGTCGATGCGACGGCGGACGAGGCGAAGCCCACGAGCGTGATAGCGACCTGGATGGTGGCCAACAGCTGATCGGAGTCGGCGGCGAGCTGGACGGCGCGCTCGGCGCGCTTATCGCCCTCCTCGGCATCGTGCTCCAACACGGCGCGCTTAGCCGTGGTGAGAGCCATCTCGGACATGGAGAAGTAGCCGTTGATAAGCGTCAGGACGAGGGTAGTGATAAGGGAGATGGTTATGTCCATCGGGAGTTTCTCGAACCTCCAAGATTCGGGACGTCAGGGTAAAACGTTGATGGCGGATACGGCAATTGCGCCAGTCACCCGTGCGAGCGGGGCCGTGGGCGCGGTCGCTAGATTACGAAGAGGATCACCGCCATGAACTGGAAGATACTGCCGGCGAGCACCCACAAGTGAAACACACTGTGCAGATAGCGCACGTTTTTGGCGATATAGAACGGCACGCCCACGGTGTAGCACACGCCGCCGACGGCGAGCAGGGCAAGCGCGACGGGGTTCAACAGCGCCACGAGCTCGGGCAGCTTAAAGACGACGAGCCAACCCATCAGCAGGTAGACCAAGCCGCTTACCCAGTGCGGTTGACGCTCGCGCATAAAGCACTCGAGTGCGATGCCGATGATGGCAATGGCCCACACGGCAAAGAACAGCATAGGGCCGCCGTCGTTTGCGAGCGTGATGAGGCAAAACGGCGTATAGCTGCCGGCTATGAGCAAGTAGATGCAGCTGTGGTCGATAATGCGGAACACGCGCTTGGCGCCCGCGGGCTGAATCGCGTGATAGAGCGTGGAGGCCAGATATTCGAGAATAATGCTGACGCCATAGACAATCGCCGCGGCCATGTGGGCCGGGCCTCCGCCGCGCAGGGCAGCGAATACGATCAGGAGCACCAGGCCGGCGATACCCAGCAGGCAGCCGACACCATGGGTGACGGAGTTCATGATCTCCTCGCCCACCGTGTAGTGTGGAACGGCCGCGGTCTTGGGTCGCGGCTTAGAACTGTCGCTCGAATCGGACATGCCGGTTACATCCTCCAACGTAAAGAGTTCTCAACACTATATCAAAGCGTCTGGGTACGTGCGAAATTTGCACCATACGTGACCCTTTGTTTACCCATTCTTTGCCTGTTGACGCATCAACGGCGAACGTCCATAATGCGCTTGCATTAAATGTTGATGTATTAACATCTTATAGGAGAGTACTGCATGGCTCAAAACGCACGTTCCCATCGAAAGCTCAAGATAGCCGGCATCGCTGCGCTAGTGGCTGTCGTTGCGCTGCTCGGATTTGCCGGCAACTTTTTGTTTGACTTTGCCCTGAACCCCCAAGCGCCGTACACCATGAAGATGATGCAGGATAGCAAGAACGACAAAGAAGGTGAGCAGCCGGATGCCGAGGACACCGAGGCGCGGGCGTGGTTTAAAGAAAATCGCGAGAGCGGCAGCCTCACCGCAGATGACGGAACCGAGCTTGCCGCTTGGTATTTTGCCGCGTCGGAGAGCACTCACGACTACGCCGTCTGCCTGCATGGATATACCAACGAGCCCATCGGTATGGCCCGATACGTCAAGCGATTCCACGACCGCGGCATGAACGTACTCGCACCCGCCGCCCGCGCCCACGAGCGCTCCGGCGGCGACTATATCGGCATGGGCTGGCCCGAGCGCCTCGACATCGTCGCATGGATCGAGCGAATCGTTCAGGCTGACCCCGAGGCGCGCATCCTGGTCTTTGGCGAGTCGATGGGCGCGGCGACCGCCATGAACGTCGCGGGGGAATCTCTGCCCGCAAACGTGAAATGCATTATCGAGGACTGCGGTTATACGAGTGCTTGGGACGAGTTTTCTCTGCAGCTCAAGGACGTGTTCGGCCTGCCCAGCTTTCCCTTGCTCGATGTAGCGAACTTGGTGTGCAACGTGCGCGCGGGCTACGACTTTCATAAGGCGAGCAGCGTGGAGCAACTCAAACACGCGACGGTTCCCATGTTGTTTATCCACGGCGACCAGGACACCTTTGTGCCGTACGACATGCTCGACCAAAACTACGACGCGTGCGCCAGCAAGGTCAAGCAAAAGCTCACCATCCATGGCGCCACCCACGCCAAGAGTGCGCAAGTTGACCCCGAGCTCTACTGGAGCACAGTCAACAACTTCCTCGACGAGTATTTTTAGGCAAATAGTACGGTTTACTGGTCTATCTGACCCCCTGTTTTCGGAAGTGCGGGGAAAATCGCGCGAAGCCCGACCAGACCGCAGTTTTACCAACGATTTATCAGGGGTTTTGTTGCCAAAAAACGGTTTGTGGTCGGCGGTATTCGATTTTTCACCGCACTTCCGAAAAGCCGCCCGTGGGCGCTGTGCTCACGGGCGGCTTTTGCTAACGTTGCGCTACAAATGCGCTTGTTTTGTCCAATAGCTAGGCGCTACTTGACCTCGATGAGCTCGTACTCGCTCGTGCCCAGGCCGATTTTTTCGGCGTGCGCGATGCACGCGCGCCAGTCGGTGTCGGGATGCGTGATGCAGAAAGGGTCCTTGGCCTGCTCGCCTTCCAGATGCTCGTGGTTGTGCTCCATCTTGGCCGCGCTATCGGTGAGCTCGGTGTTGGGCAGCGGCTCGGATGCCATGACGGCATCGGCGCAGGCCTGGTCGATGGCGACCGGGTCGAAGCTCGCGAACATGCCGATGTCGTTGACGATAGGCGTGTCGTTTTCGGGATGGCAATCGCAGTTGGGGCTGATATCCATGGCAAGCGAGATATGGAAGCTCGGGCGGCCGTCGACGACAGCCTTCGTATACTCGGCGATCTTGCAGTTGAGCACGTCGGCCGCGGCTTCATAACCGGGCTTGATGGCGTCCTGGTTGCACACGCCGATGCAGCGGCCGCAGCCCACGCAGCGATCGTGGTCAATGGCGGCCACGCGCACCGTGCGGGTGTTGCCGTTGGCAAGCTCGCGCTCGCGGGTATCATCAAACGAGATAGCGTTGTGCGCGCAGATCTTTTCGCAGGCACGGCAGCCAATGCAGTGCTCGGTCGCGACGTTCGGCTTGCCGGCGGCATGCTGCTCCATCTTGCCGGCGCGGCTGCCGCCTCCCATGCCCAGGTTCTTCATGGCACCGCCAAAGCCAGCCTGCTCATGGCCCTTAAAGTGGGTGAGGCTAATCACGATGTCGGCGTCCATGAGTGCCTGACCGATCTTGGCCTCGCGCACGTACTCGCCACCCTCGACCGGGACGAGCGCCTCGTCGGTACCCTTGAGGCCGTCGGCGATGATGATCTGGCAGCCCGTGGCATACGGGGTAAAGCCGTTCTGATAGGCGGTATCGATGTGCTCGAGCGCGTTTTTGCGGCTACCGACGTAGAGCGTGTTGCAGTCGGTGAGGAAGGGCTTGCCGCCCAGTTCCTTCACGACATCCGCGACGGCGCGGGCGTAGTTGGGGCGCAAAAAGCTCAGGTTGCCCAGCTCGCCAAAGTGAATCTTGATGGCGACGAACTTGTTCTCAAAGTCGATCTGCTCAATTCCGGCGTGACGGATGAGGCGCTTGAGCTTGTCGAGCTGGCTCTCGCGAGCATGCGTGCGCAGGTTGGTGAAGTACACCTTAGCGGGTGCTGCGGGTGCAGTTGCGGTCATAGATCTATCCCCTCGGTCTATATGGCGTTACAGACATAGAGGATGGTACCAGTTAAAGCAGAGGTAAAGTCAAGTACGGCACCTAGTCATTGGGGACGTTCTTAAATGACTACTCCTGCACCTTGAGGGCTTCGGCCAGGCTGACGCGCTTGATGGAGCGCGTGTGTAGCAGCGCCACGACCAGGTAGGTCGCAAAGCCAATGCCGACACATGCGGCCATGGACCAAGCGGGCACGTAGATCTCGATATTGCCGTTGTAGGCGAGCAGCATCGAGCGGAAGATGGCCGTGAGCGAGCCGATGATCAATGGCAGGCTCAGCACGAGCGACGCCGCCACGCACAGCGTGATCGAGCGGATGTACAGATGCGAGATCTCGCCATCTCGATAGCCAAAGACTTTCATGTAGCTGATCGACCGGGCGCTATGGTCGATAACGGCCTTGGTCAGCAGGTACATAAACAGCAGGAAGATAAACACCGCGAGCCCGATCATCATTCCGATCATTTTGCTCATCATGCCGATGAACTGGTCGCCCACGGCGCGCATGTCGTCGGGCGTGGTGTCGCCGGCAAAGTAACGAGCATCGAGGTCGAGCTTCTCGTCGCTCACATAGCCGTTAAAGTAGGCGGCGTCGTTGTCGAACAGCTCATTAAAGTCGTCGATACTCATATAGATATTCATATCCGACTTGGAGCCCCAGGCACAGTCCTTGCCCGCGTACTCAAGGGAATAATGCTCACCCTCGTACTTGTCGCTGAGTGTGACCTTCTGGCCCTCACTCCAGCCAAACTTATCGAGCAGACCGCCGCCAAAGACGACGCGCCCATCGCCGACGTCCAGCCCTTTCCAGTAGCGCGAATCGGACGAGATGCCGTAGATGGAAATCGTCTCCTCGCCATTTCCGTCGCCGCGGTCGTATTGCAGCTGGTAGACGGCGTATTTCTCGGCCTGTGCGATTGCGTCCGCACCGTTGTCGGTCGTATTGACCGGGTGAATGTCATCGTTGTCGGTGTCGATCTTAGAGGCCTTGTCGATCAGGCCTATGGCCTCATCGCGGTCGCAGCCGAGGGCATCGGCAAGATCGTCAAGGCGCGCGTAGAGCGCATCCTTCTTGTCCTGGACTTTGGCAAGCGCGTCCTGCGCCGCGGCCAGGCTCTCGGCAGACGGAGATGCGCTCGCGGTATCGGCTGCCGTCTGCGCTGCATCGGCCGCGTCGTCAAGCTCGTCGTCGGCATCCCGGGCGGCAGAAAGCAGCGCGCCGTCAACCGACTGCAAGCGCTCGAGTGCCGACCACTGCTCGCGCTCCTCGGTAGTGCCCTCGAGCTCCAGCGGCGCCTTGAGCATGTACTGGTGCTCGGCGACCAGGCTTGTCTCGAGGTTGTCGGCGTAGTGCGTCATCGTGGGCAGAATCGCCAGGCCAAAGAGCAGCAGCAGCGACGCAAACGCAATGCCCACGAAGAGCGTGGCAAAGTTGCCCAGGTTGCGCAGGAAGATACGCAGGCGGAAGCGGGAAACAAAACCCATGCGCTCCGGCAGCTGCAAGCCGCGCTTGGTGCCCGATTTGCCGCTCGCCTCGTGACGAAGGAACTGCAACGGCGTCTTGCCCATTTTGCGAAGCAGGCCCACCAGCGTGATGAGGATGAGCGCGGCGGCGGGAACCACGGCGCACTTCACAAAGATCTCCCAGCTCCAGTACACCTGGAAGGGCGGCAGGCTGTACGACCCGTAATAGAGGCTGCGCATGGGCTCGGTAAAGAACACAACGCCGAGCGCAGTGCCCAGCAGCGCCGCGACCACGCCTACGATGGCGGGAAGCGCCAGGTAGTGGAGTACAATCTCGCGACGACGATAGCCGCTGGCGAGCAGCGTGCCGATAATGGCGCTCTCCTCCTCGATGGTGGCGTCGGTAAGGACCACAAAGACAAACGCCATGATCACGATGATGATGTCGAGCAACGTCATCCACATCGTGGAGTCGCCGTCCACGTCGTCGCGCGCATAGCCAATGCCCTGGTTGGAATCGGCGTCGATCAGATCGTCCACGCGCGCATCGGCATCGGTCAGTGCCTCGACCATATCCTGCTCCGCATCGATGCGATCCGCGGTGGAGAGATCGCGATCGGCAAAGGTAAAGGAGTAGGTGTAGGCGGGCGCGCCGCCGGCATCCTCGAGCGCGGCAAAGCCGGCATCGGTAACCTCGGCCACGCCGTACGTGATGGTGTTCACCGTAAAGTCCGAATTGTTGAGGAACAGCGCCTGGCTATCGGGCTGGGTCATGATGCCGCAGATGGTGTAGGTGCGGCCCTCAAGCTCAACCTTATCGCCCACGGCGAGGTCGTTGTTGGTGGCAAAAACGCGGTCGATTGCTACCTCGTCGTCCGCCTTGGGCTCCTTGCCCTCACAGTAGGACGCGATATCGACCTTGGTGCGGTGCGCATAGGTGCGCAGCGTGCGCTTGGTGCCGTCGTCGCCGGCTGTCTTTTTGATGATGGCGTCGATGGAGAAATTCTTGTAGAGCGTAACGCCGCCGACGTCGCCGGCTGCATCCTCGGCCGCCTTGAGCTGGTCTTTGGTGGCCTCGAAGGAGGTGGTCACGCGGCCGTCCTCAATCGTGTACGCATCGCGCATGTCGTCGATAAGGCAACCGATGGAATGCGCCGCGAGCAAAAAGCCCGAGGTAAGGGCGATGCTTCCGCACATAAGCAAAAAGATGCCCAGGTACTTGCCGATATTGCGGCGCAGCTCGCGCGGGAGACGTTTTGCGAGAGGTGTCATGGCGCCGCCTACCAATCGAGCTCGGCGGCCGCAACGGGCGACTCGTTGAGCTCATCCTCGACGATGCGCCCGTCGCGCAGGCGCAGCACGCGATTGGCCATGCGCGCGATGGCGGCATTGTGGGTGACAATGATGATGGTGCAGCCGTAGGTGCGGTTTACATCCTCCATGAGCTGCAAGATTTCCTTGGACGTCTTGTAGTCAAGCGCGCCCGTGGGCTCGTCGCACAGCAGCAGGCCCGGGTTTTTGACGAGCGCACGGCCGATGGCGCAGCGCTGCTGCTGGCCGCCCGAGACCTGACGCGGGAACTTGTTGCGATGTTCGTAGAGGCCCAGCGAGCGCAGCAGGTTGTCGACATTGAGCGGGTTTTTGGACAGGTGCGCCGTGACCTCGATGTTCTCCTTGATGGTGAGGTCGGGCACCAGGTTGTAGAACTGGAAGACAAAGCCCAGCTCACGGCGGCGATACTCGCCCAGGTCGGCAGGCTTGAGCACCGTGAGGTCGCAGCCGTCCACCATGATGGAGCCGCCGTCGGCATCCTCCAGGCCGCCGATCAGGTTAAGAAAGGTCGACTTGCCCGAGCCCGAGGGTCCCAGCATGACGCAGATCTCGCCGCGATTGATGGACGTGTCGATGCCATCGAGTACCGTCAGGCGCGCATCACCGTCGCCGTAGTGCTTTTTGAGATCCTTGACCTGGACATAGGCTTCCTGCGTTGCCATGGTATCCCCCATTGTTAGCCTCGTACTACTTTATGAACGTAATAGTAAACCTTGGCGAACTATTTTGGGGCGAGGCCTAGGATTTATTTCAGACTAGGCGCGGGTTTTGGCGCGTGCGAGGGCTAGGCCTACGGCGGCGATGGCCACGGCAAAGAGTGCCGTGACGCCCAGGTCGCAGGCGATGTCGCCCAGCACGGTGGACGTCAGGTCTGCGGCGAGCGCCTTGTCGATCGCGTCGTTCACCCAATATGTCGGCACAAAGTGCGCCACGGTCTGCACGGCCGGGCCCATCAGCGACAGCGGCATCCAGGCGCCGCCCAAAAACGTCATGAGCATGCCGAGCAGGTTGCCCACACCGTTGAGCAGCTCCTCGCGCGCGCCCAGGCTCGAAAGCGCAAAGCCAACGGCCAGCGGCGTGCACGCCAGGGCAAACGTCGCCGCCAGCGCCAGGCACACACGACCCACGCCGACCTCGGCAACCGCGCCGGCAAAGCCCACGACGCCCATCATGCTCGACACAAACCAGATGCAGACGGTGAGCACCGCGGCAGCCGCAAACACGGCAAGCGAACGCTGGCGCCCGGAGATTGGGCCGGCCTCCATGCGGCGCACGCGCTCGGGCTCGTTCATGCCCGAGAACACCAGCCCCACCGACACGATGACCGACGAGATAATCGCGTACGCGCCAAAGTTGAAATACGACTCGAGCGTGGCGGCGGCTGTCGAGTCAACCTTGACCTGCTCGATCTCGACCTTGGCGCGCTTCGCGGCCGCATGCTCGGCAGCCTTGGCGACGTCACCATTAGAGGCGGCGGGCTCTAGGGCCGCCGCAGCGCCCGCAAGCGAGATCCAGCGCGAGGCCTCGGCAGACGAAAGCGCCGCCGCCATGGTACCGGCGCCGTAGGTCACATCGAGCTTGGGCAGAGACTCCCCCGCGCGGGCAGCTGCAATGAGGTCGCCCTCAAACCCCTCCGGGATAAAGAATACGCAGTCGGCGCTGCCCTTGGCGCTGTTGCTCTTGGCGAGCGCATCCGCAAGGTCGTACGTGTCGTCGCCGACGCCCGTAACCAGGTCAAAGCGTGAGCTCAGATGCTTGGTAAGCGCCCGCGAAAGGTCACTGTCATCGCGGTCGACCACGATCACGTTGGTGTCGTAGGGTTTGTACTCGGTGAGCTGCGACGAGTTCCAGCTCACCGAGGCCGCGATGAATACGCCCATGAGCGAGATGAACACCGTGTAGATAAGCAGGTAGAACGGGTGTGCGAGCGCCATGCGAAGCGCGGTCTTAAAGGTGCTCATAGCGGCTCCTTCCAAAGATCAGCGTAGCGGCGGCGACAAACACCAGCGCCATAAGGACCAGCGCGCCGGCGCGAACGGCAAAGGGGCCCAGGTCCTCAAAGAAATACAGGCGGTTGAACATGTCGCAGATGAGCTTGACGGGGTTGAGCCAGCACTCGGCCGGGCAGGCGCGGGCGACATCGTCGGCAAGCGCCATCGCCGGCTCGCCGTAGAGGCCGGCGAACAGGGCGCACGTGGTGGCAAAGCCCGTGAGGATGCCCGACTTGGACGCCTTGCCACCCTTAACGGGAAGCGTGCCCACAAAGAGCCCCAGGCCCGTGGCGGCAAGCGCGGATGCAGCACCGCCCAGCAGACACAGCCCCTCGCGCCCGCCAAAGTCGACGCCAACGACTAGGCGCACGTAACCAATCGCGACCGCCATCGAGGCAAAGGAAACCAGCCACGAGCCCACAAAGATACCGGCCAGCGACGCCGTCTTGGAAAGGCCGCCCACGCAGCGACGTGCGCCAAGGCCCGACAGATTGGGCTGCAGGTCGACGACGCTCAAGGCGGCAAACTCGGCAGACATCATCGCGACCAGGCCAAAGAGCGCGTAGTAGTAGATGACCGTGCCATCGGGCGTGGTGCGTGTCAGGCTTACGCGGCGGGTGCCGCCCTCGAGCGACAGGGCGCGCGCAACCGCCTCCGGGTCGGCGAGCGCCGCCGGGTTGTCCTGGGCAATCTGGGACATGAGCTCGGCATTTTGCGTATACGAGCTTGCCACCGTCTCCAAAATGCTGCGGTCGGTGAGCACCGTCGACGCACGCGAGCTGTCATAGCTCGAAAGCAATGTGAGTTTGGGCGTGCCCGCGGTATCCACCGTGTAAATGCCCGCGACTTCGCCGGCCTTGAGCGCTTTGCGCGCGGCAGCCAAGTCTTCGTACTCGCTCACATCGAGCAGCTGGTCGTCGCCTTCCTTGGCAAGCGAAGCCGCCACGTCCTTAAAGGTCGAGGCGTCCCAGGCCTCGTCCGCCACGACGGCAACCGGCACCGGGTCGATCTTGCCGTCGGAGCTCAGATTCGCAAACATAAACATGAACATCGTGGAGAGCGCGACGGGAAAGATCGCGCCCCAAACCCACGTGCTCGGCCGGCGCAGCAGCGTCTTGACCGTAATGACAATGGTGTTGAACATGGCCGCCCCCTAGTCGCGCAGCTCGCGGCCGGTGATCTCGAGGAACACGTCGTTGAGGGTCGGCGGCTCGCTCCACACGCGGCCGAGCGCCACGTCGGCGGCGCGCAATGTGTCGAGGATGTCGACCAGGTTGTGCGGGCTCGCCTCGCAGGTGCAGACGAGCTCGCCGCCGGACAGCTCGACGCTGAGCACGTGCTCGAGGGCGCACAGGCGCTCGACTGTGGCGGCCTCGACGGCGCCGACCTCGACAGTCACGCGCTCGCCCATCTGAATCATGCGCTTGAGCTCGTCGTTGGTGCCCTGCGCCAGCACGCGGCCGCCGTCCATGATCATGATGCGGCTGCAAATCTGCTCGACTTCCTCCATGTAATGGCTGGTATACACCACCGTGGCGCCCTCGTCGCGCAGGCGGCAGATGCCCTCCAGGATGGCGTTGCGGCTCTGCGGGTCGACCGCCACCGTGGGCTCGTCAAAGAAGATGAGCTCGGGCTTGTGCGCGATGCCGCAGGCAATGTTGAGGCGACGCGCCAGACCGCCCGAGAGCTTGCCGGGGCGGAACTTGGTAAAGTCGCCCAGCCCGACAAAGTCGATCGCCTCGTCCACGAGCGCGCGACGGCGCTTGCGGTCGTTGATGTACAGGCTACAGAAATAGTCGATGTTCTCGCGCACCGTGAGCTCGTCGAATACCGCCACCTGCTGCGGCACCACGCCGATGCGGCGCTTGAGGTCGTAGCGGGCGGGTGTCATGGGCTCGCCGAACAGCTCGATGGTGCCCTTGTCGTAAGCGAGCAGCTGCAGAATACAGTTGATGGACGTGGTCTTGCCCGAGCCGTTGGGTCCGAGCAGGCCAAAGATCTCGCCGGGGGCGATGCTCAGGCTAAAGTGGTCGAGCGCAATAAGATCGTCGTAGCGCTTGACGAGGTTTTCGACGTGGACGATGTCTGTCATGAGGCGGCCCTTCCGTTGATTGCGGCCCGGTACGATTGCATCATCGCAGGAGCCGCCGACGCGCGCCAGTGAGCTTTGTCACGAGTGCGGAGGTCTTGGTCGTGCGGCCTGCCGACGCCCCCGCTTTGCCGCGCGGGAGGAATGTCACGGTTGCGCAGGCGGCCCCTCCACCACGCGCAGCTTCGCGTACAATACCCGTATGAACAGGCTTTTCGACAAATCGATCGTGCTAGCGTGCTGCATTGCAGCCGCCGTGGGCCTTGCTGTGGACGCTCGCCTGGTCGCGGCGTTTTGCCTTGGCGTTATTGCCACTTCGCTGGCCGAGGTCGCACAGGAAGAACGCATGCGCCGCACAAGCGAGGCCGCGAGCTTCGTCTACATCATCGCGGCTGTCTTCGTGCCGCCGTTTGTGCCGTTTGCGCCCCTCGCCCTCTATGACATCGCACGACGCGTGCGCCGCGAGCACGCCTGGGTCGCGCTAGGCATTGGCTCCGTCTTTGCCTTTGCGCTCGTCGCGGACCTTCGCACCGACGCGCTCACCGCCCGAACGCTCCTGCTGACCGCCATCCTTTCGGTTGCCGCCACCTTGCTATCGCTACGTACCGCCCAGCTGGAGCGCGAGCAGCAGCACATGCGCCATATCCGCGACGAGCTGCAGGAACGAGCCCTCGCGCTCGAAGCGCGCAACCGCGATCTTGCCGATCGCCAGGACTACGAAGTCGAACTCGCGACGCTCGCCGAACGCGCCCGCATCGCGCGCGAGATCCACGACAATGTGGGCCACCAGCTCACGCGCGCCTCGCTGCAAGCCGAAGCCCTGCGCGTGGTTCACGCCGACGAGCCCAGGGTTGCCGCCGATTTCGCCGATGTCAAACGCACGGTTGACGAGGCGCTCCAGCTTGTGCGCACCAGCGTCCATGCGCTCAACGACAACGCTGTCGACCTTTCCGTGCAGCTCGAACGCATTGTCGAAGGAGCGCGATCGGACGGCGGCCCGCAGATTGAGCTTGAAGTTTTGGCTGAGCATGCACCCGCAAACGTCGCCAACTGTTTTGCGGCGGTCCTGCGCGAGGCGCTCTCCAACACCATGCGCCACGCTTGCGCCCATGCTGTCACCGTACGGTGCATGGAGCATCCGTCGTTTTACCAGCTCATTGTTAGCGACGATGGCGCGAGCGGGGTTCAAGCAAGCGGCCGCGGCGCCGCAGAAGGCATGGGGCTCGGCTCCATGCGCGAGCGCGTCGAGGCGCTTGGCGGCACCTTCACCGCCGGCCCGCGCGCCGGCGCCGGCGGCTGGCGCGTGTTTGCCACCGTTCCCAAACAACAAGGAGATGAGGACCGATGAGGCTCATCGTTGTCGACGACGACCGCTTGGTGGTCGATTCGCTCAAGATTATCCTGGGCGCCCAGCCGCAGATCGAGGTGGTGGGTACCGGCGCCGACGGCAACGACGCAGTGGCTCTCTATGCCGAACACGCACCCGATATCGCGCTGCTCGACATTCAGATGCCGGGGCGCGACGGGCTTTCGGCGGCCCGCGAGATCCTTGAGCGCGACCATGCGGCGCGCGTGGTGTTTCTGACGACATTCTCGGATGACGAGTACATTGTGTCGGCGCTCAAGCTGGGTGCCCGCGGCTACCTGATCAAAACCGATGTCGCCGCCATTCCGCCGGCGTTGGCCCAGGTCATGGACGGCAAACGCGTGCTCGAGGGAAAGGCGATCGAGGACATCGATTTTGGCGGAACGGGCGTCGAGGCGGGCATGCCCCGCCGGCCCGCGGCCTTTGCCAGCCTGACCGACCGCGAGTTCGAAGTCGCCGAGCTTATCGCCCGCGGCCTCGACAACAAGGAGATCGCTGCCACCGCCTATATGGGCGAAGGCACCGTGCGCAACCACATCAGCTCGATCCTTGCCAAAATGGGCCTGCGCAACCGCACGCAGATCGCCATCGCCTACCTGCGAGGGTAATTTCCCAACGGCCGACCGCCCCGGCATAGCAAAATGGCTGTCGCCGATTTAACGCCATTTCTAAACTATGCCGGTTTACGGGGCAAAAGTCGGGGCCCTCATCCATACCTTCATTTTTTGGAAAGCGGCAGGCTGTCTACCTGCGGTTTTGTTTTTGCAATTTTCTGTATGGTCGGAGGTTCGCTATCCAGCCCCGTAAACCGGCATAGTTTTGTTAGCGGCAGCCTAACCGCGCGTTTAAGCGCGGGGCCGGTGGGGCATTTTTGCCCCACCGGCCCCTATTCCAGCTCTATTCCAGCTCTATACCAACGCTATTCCGGCTTGGTTTCTACCGTGGGAGTCTTGTTCGCCGCAACTGGAGTGCGGGCGGTGTCCATAGTCAGGCAGTGTTTAGGACAGCTCTCGATGCACTCGCCGCACACCACGCAGGCGTACGGATCGATCGACCAGGTACCGCCCTTGCGATCGACCGCGAGCGCGCCCGCCGGGCAACGCCGTGCGCACATGCCGCAGCAGATGCACACGTTCATGTCGTTAACGATATGCCCGCGCAGGCGCTCGGGCGCCGCCAGCTTCTCCTGCGGATAGCACACCGTGACCGGCTGCTTGACCATAGAACCCAAGGCCGTCTTGGCAAATGTCAGCAAACTCATGCCGCGCCTACCTTTCCGTGCAGCTAATGCAGGGGTCGATGGTCAGGATAATCATGGGCACGTTGGCAAGGAGCACGCCCTGCAGCGCATGCGTCAGACCCGCCAGGTTCTGCGACGTCGGCGTGCGCACGCGGAAACGGTCCAGGTTCTTGGTGCCGTTACCGCGCACATAGTAATACGCCTCGCCGCGCGGCTGCTCAATCACAACCTCACCGCGCGCGCCGTCGGCCGGCGTGAGCTTGGTGCGCCCGCCGATGCCGTCGTGCGGAATCTTGCCGACAAGCTCCTTGATAATGTCCATGGCCTGCGTGACCTCGGCACAACGCACCTGGCAGCGGGCATAGCAATCGCCATCGGTGGCAACGATGGGCTCAAACGCGGCCAGGTCCGCATAGGCACCGTCGCCGAACATGCGCACGTCGTAATCCACGCCCGAGGCGCGACCGAACGGGCCGACCATCGAAAGCTCCAGTGCGTCCTTCTTGCTGATCACGCCCACGCCATGCAGGCGCTCGCCGCAGCTGTTGTCGTCCAAAAACGTATGCACCAGGGCCTCGTAGTCGGGACGCATGGCGTCGAGCGTCTGGACAATACCCGCCAGCTCGGAGTCCTCGATGTCGTGCTTAAGGCCGCCGATCTCGTTAATCGACAGAATCACGCGGCCGCCGCAGGTGCTCTCGAAGATCTTGAGGATCTGCTCGCGCAGGGTCCACGAACGATAGAACAGCGCCTCGAAGCCAAAGGCATCGGCAAGCAGGCCCAGCCACAGCAGATGCGAGTGGATGCGCGAAAGCTCGTGCAAAATGGTGCGGATATACTGCACGCGGCCGGGCACCTCGATGTCGAGCATGCGCTCGCAGGCGCTGGCATAGCCGCAGCTGTGGCCCACGGCGCAGATGCCGCAGATGCGCTCGGCGATGTAGCCAAACTGATGCATGTCGCGCTTTTCGGTGAGCTTCTCGAGTCCGCGGTGCACAAAGCCGATCTGCGGAATTGCCTCGAGAACGCGGTCGTCCTCGATCACCAGGTCCAGATGAAGCGGCTCGGGCAGCACCGGGTGCTGCGGGCCAAACGGAATAACGGAGCGATGTGCCATGGACCTTACGCCTCCTTTTTCTGCTTGTCGCGGGCGGCCTTGGCGGCAAGCGCCGCGCGGACCTTGGCCGCTTTCTCGGGATCCATGGCGGCGAGCTTTGCCTCCATCTCGGCAGCCTTGAGCGCGGCCTTGGCAGCAGCCTCATCGTGCTGAGCATCGGAGCCGGCAGCCGCAGCGGACTGAGCGACGGCAGCGCCCGCAGCATCGCCAGCGCCCTCCCCCGTAGCAGCCGCAGCCGCGGCGGCCTTCTCGGCTGCGGCCTTGCGCGCCTTGGCCTCGGCGGCGGCACGGACCTTCATGGCCTTCTCGCGCGCAGCCTTCACCTCGGGCGTGATAACGCTCATGGGCTCGGCAGTCGAGACCTGGTAGAAAAAGCCCTTAAAGTCGATCTGCATGTCGGTAATGGCAAGACCAAACAGGTCGTGCGCTTCATTCTCAAACGGAAATACCGCCGGATAGTACGAGCTGATGGACGGAATCTCCTGGTACTGGTCGATGCCATCGACTACCAGGTTCTCGATCGCATAGTTGCCGTCCCGCGCGATCTGCTCTTGCGCAGCGCGGACGTTGATAAACGTATAGACCAGGCGATACGATCCGTCATCCACACAGCGCTCGGCATGCATCTGCACAAAGCGCGCGCCGGCACCCTTGAGCGCCTGCACATGCGGCAACAGCTCATCGATCCCGACGGTGGTATAGATTGCCTTTTGCATTACTCGGCCTCCTTTGCAGCGGCGGGCGACTCAGCAGGTGCGTCGCCAGCGGCGGGCGCGTCGCCGGCCTCAGCCGCAGCCACAAACCCGTCCTCGCCCAGCTCAACGCCACCGTCCCAGGTAGCGGCACCGCCCACGGTAAGCGGATCGCCGCCGGCGCGCATCACGGCCTCCTTCTGGTCCAGGATGCCGCATGCCTCCACAATGGCATCGATCACGGTCTCGGGGCGAATGGCGCACCCGGGCGCGTACACGTCTACGGGAATCGCGCGGTCCACTCCGCCGATCACGTTGTAGGCATCGCGGAACACGCCGCCCGAACACGCGCAGATACCGCAGGCCACCACGCACTTGGGCTCGAGCATCTGGCTGTAAATCTGGCGCACGACGGGCAGGTTCTGGGCATTGACCGAGCCTGTCACCAAAAAGATGTCCGCATGCTTGGGGTTGCCGGTGTTGACCACGCCAAAGCGCTCCGCATCAAACAGTGGGGTAAGCGAGGCCAGCACCTCGATATCGCATCCGTTGCAGCTCGAGCCGTCGTAATGAATAACCCACGGCGAGCGCGACATTTTATGATCCATGGATGCCGCCTCCTAAATAAATACGTCGACGAGGATGGGCATAAGGTTGAGCAGGCCAAACACCAACGCCACGCCCCAGCCGAGCTTAAAGCAGCTGCGCCAGGTGCTGCGCGCGAAGGTGTTGTCGATCAGGACCTCGACAAAGTACGTCGCAGCCATCACGACCAGGGCTACGACCCAGCTCACCGGGTTGTCCCAAACAAAGAACATGCCCACCCACATCAAAAACAGCACGGTCTCGCACCAGTGCATAAGGGTCATCTTGGCCAGCGTGCCGCCGCTCATCTCGGTGGCGACGCCCTGGACGATCTCCTGATGCGCGTGATGCGAGTACGAAAGGTCAAACGGCGACTTGCGCAGCTTGATGGTAAGCACCGCGAGCAGCGCGAGGAAAATGGGCGCGCTGTACACGATGATGGGGGCCGACTGCCCCGTCACGGCGATGGAATCGAAGCTGTCGGTGGCAAGGTACAGGCCCACGCTCATCAGCAGAACGGCAGGCTCGTAACTCATAACCTGCAGCAACTCACGATCGGCGCCAACCTGGGCAAACGGGCTTTGTGTCGAGGCGGACGCCAGCACCACAAAGATCGCGGCGAGCGTCACCATAAAAGCGCACAGCAGCGTGTTGGAGCCCGACACAAAGATGCCGCCGCCCACGACGGTAAAGATGAGCGCGCACGCCATGTAGGTATCGTCCATGGTGTTTACGCTGGCAGGGGCCTTGCGCAGCAGCTTGGCAACGTCGTAGAACGGTTGCAGCAGGCGCGGGCCCACGCGGCCCTGCATGCGGGCGGACAGCTTTCGGTCAACGCCGTCGATCAGGCCGCCCACAAGCGGCGCAATCAGGGCAAACGCCACGGTACCAATAAAGATGCCCACGACGCCCGAGCCTTCAAAATACTTGCCGCGCAACACCGAGGGTGCGCTCATGGCAAGCCGCTCGGGCCCAATCCACGCGCAACACAGCAGCGCAAACAAGATAATGCTGCAGCACACGACGCTACCCGCGGGGCCAATACGCTTCTCGCCAAGGGCGTCCTCCGAGTACCAATTGCGCTTTTCGGCCTTCACCTCGCGTCCCATCGAGCCGCGGAAATGGCGGTAATTGTCGGTTCCCACACCCGAAAGATATACGTTTACATGCGGTTTGTTGCTCACACGGAATGAAGTCAGCAGCACCACGGCGATAAATGCCACGATAACCACCATCAGATACATGGCGTCCTTGCCAATAACGTACGGCACGCGGCCAAACACCATGGCCAAGTAAGGCGACACCAGACCGCTCGAGATAACCGGGAACGCCACGCAGCACAGAATCAGCAGCGCGGCGATGGTGTTGAGCGCCATCCATTCGGTCTTATGGACATTGACCTCAACGTTTTGAGCCGTGGGGTCGACGCCCGAAAGC
Organism: Collinsella aerofaciens; assembly: GCF_039062315.1. GTDB lineage: Bacteria > Actinomycetota > Coriobacteriia > Coriobacteriales > Coriobacteriaceae > Collinsella > Collinsella aerofaciens_BG. The sequence goes on along the minus strand of NZ_JBCJBG010000004.1, from coordinate 127,324 downwards.
TTGGCCAGCCACTTGCCCCAGAAGTAAAACGTCGCAGCCGAGCCAAAGGCAAGCACCATGATCATGAGCACGTTGCCGGTCTGCGCGAACGCCACCAGGGCGCCCCACTTGGACACGAGCATGCCAAACGGCGCCACAAACATGCCCATGATGCCCAGCATCATCAGACGCGTCAGGTGCGGCATGCGGCTGAACATGCCGTCCATGTCCTCGATATTGCGGCTGCCGATATGATGCTCGGCCGTGCCCACGCACAGGAACAGCAGCGACTTTGCCACCGTGTGGAACAGGATCAGGAAGATGGCGGCCCAGACGGCCTCGGGCGCGCCGACACCCAAGCAGGCACTGATGAGACCCAAGTTGGATATAGTGGAATACGCGAGCACGCGCTTGGCGTTGCTCTGCGAGATGGCCATGAGGGCAGCGAGCAAAAACGTGATGGCACCCACACTCGTAACCATAAAGCCGGTCACGGGATAGATGGCATAGAGCGGGCTCAGCTTGACCATCAGGAACACGCCGGCCTTGACCATGGTGGACGAGTGCAGCAGGGCGCTCGTGGGCGTGGGGGCAACCATAGCACCGAGCAGCCAGGTGTGGAACGGCATCTGTGCGGCCTTGGTGAGTGCGGCGAGCGACAGCAGAACGACCGGCATCACCAGCAGCGCAGATTGCGCGGTTCCGGCGCCGGAAAGCTCGATCATGCCCGAGATGGCCAGCGGCATGCCGTTAAGATGCAGGTACATGAGTCCGGCCAAAAACGCGATGCCACCCAGCATGTTGAGAATGATCTGGGTGAAGGCGTTTTTAATGGCCTCGGGCGTGCGCGTGTAGCCAATCATAAGGAACGAGCACACGGTGGTGATTTCCCAGCCGCAGAACAGCCACTCAAGGTTGTCGCTCGTCACGATGACGAACATGGCCGAGAGGAACAGGAACATAAGCGCCAGGAACTGCGGGCGACGGTCAGGCGCGGTCTGCCCGCGCAGCGCGGCCTCGTGCTCGTCATGGGCCTGGAAGTCCTTCATGTAGCCCAGGGCATACACACAGATAAGGCTGCCGACAATGCCGACGGCGAGGACCATGATCACGCTCATGTAGTCCAGGTAGAGCGGCGTCGCCGTGACGGCTTCGGCCGCGGGCAGCGTCATGGCTGCAAAGGCGAGCGAGCCCACCAGCTGGACTATGCCGAGCACCGTGGTAAGTGCGTTCCTATATTTGTACGCGTTGTACAGGATGACGGCGCACAGGATGACATCGATGGCGGAGCTGATGATCGAGAGCACATGCGAGGTGCCGGGGGCAACCTCAAAGCCCTGCGGACCCATGCCAAAAAACATGACGGCGACTACAACTGTCACCGCCATAATAATGCCGGAGCCTATGAGCCCCACCGCATCGCGGGCGCGGTCACCGCGCGCGAGCAGCATGCCCAGCGCCGGTACCAGCGGAAACAGGGTAAGGAAATACAGTAGCGTCATACCATCACTCCCCCATGCAAAAACGCTGCAATTGTTTAACGTTATAGCTCAATTGAGGAGTAGCAGCGGCGGGTTTTCGGTCAACTGGGGAGTTTTAGGCGTACGGGGTAAGGGTACGTCCGCTTTGGAGCAGAGGGGCGGCAAGAAAAATGCGCCCCTGTGGGCGCACCATCCCGTTCGCTATTCCGCCTTTTTAACGCGCGGCTTGCGACCGCGCGGCTTATCGACCAGCGCGGACTCACCGCTCTCGCGATACTGGCGGCACCAGGCCTTAACCGAAGACTCGCTGGGAATCCCGTGCTTGATCATGGCCTCGCGAACCGTCAGGCCGTTTTCCAGACGGTCCTTAACCACGGCGAGCTTTACATCGTACGAATAGGTGTGATGACGAGCGCCCGCGTTGAGCACGGCGTCGGCACCGCCCACGGCATATGCGCGGGCCCACTGACGAGCCGTGGCCTGGGGAATGCCAAGCTTTGCGGCGAGGGCGCGGTGACCGACCCCCTCTTGGAGGATCTCGACGGCGCGCTGCCTAACCTCGGGCGCATGCGCGCGAGTCCTTGTTGCTTCTGACATGCCTGCCACTTCTTAGCCTTAACCGTTAATCTGCTTTCTTACGTGCTTGTTAGATAGTAGCATTTTGCTGTTCCCGCGTAACAGTTAATTGAAAATCGTAACGGCGGCATCTGGGTATTTGCCATTCATTTGCAACAGTTCTTTAGGCTTTATTTACGCAGCTAGTTGGCTCGCGGCTCATTGACGGTGTTTTACCAACCAGATGGGTATCTTTTTGTTTGGCTGGTATGGTTTGTGCAATTATTAACCCCTCGTCAGTCCGCACCTAACATGTCAGCTTTCCACTTACTTTCCAGCTTTCCACGTAACTTTCCAGCTTTCCACCTTAAGTGGTAAGTTAAGTGGAAAGCTGGAAAGAAGTTGGGAGACCGAAGCATGGGCGACGGACAGCCCTACTTCGCGAGTCGATACCGTTGTCGCGGGCTGCGCGGAGGCTCCATCGCCTCAATCTTGCCCGCACCAATCAAGCCTTTTATGTGGTTGGAAACGGCGCTCCTGCTCAAACCCGAAGCGTCGGTGAGCTCCTTGGTCGAGGCCGAAGAATGTGTTGCCAGGTAATCCAAGATTGCCTCGTCCACATGCCCCACAGACGTCACCTGTTCCGCCCGCATTATCTTTCGCTTATCGAACGTCAACGAAAAAGAAACTGTCGAGTTCTTTGGTTCGGGCGGCAACATGTTTGCCCGCTCGAGCTGCTCACCTATCTCCTGATAACCAGTGCCGCGATTTTCGACCACGTAGCCACCGTCTGGGTACGGCGTGGTCTCGAGGATATTTGAAAGGAACTGGTTTCTGGATGACGAAACCCCAGAAACTCCCAGCGAATCGATCGTTACGTCGCCGTACAGCCCGCCGGGATTGAGAATCTCGACGCGGTCGATATACAGGTTGACCTGCACTTGTGAGCCGCGCGCGGCGGAAGAGTAGTCGCGGTGCATGAGCGCGTTCGCCACCGCCTCGCGCAGCGCCACGGGCGGATAATCGGGCACATCTTTCCGGAACGCGCCCTCGATAACCGCTGCGTTTCGGGTGTTTCTCGCAACGGCGGCAAGCACGTCCTCAATCATGAAAGGGATCGGACCCAAAATGGTCTGAGAATCCACAAAACGCTTGTTATCACTTACTCGCTGCGTTTTTGTGGTCCCGGGGTACGCCGTAAAGGTCACATTGAGACGTGGGAAGAACTTTTGCGGAAACCGTCCCATCGCGACAATTGCAGCAAGCGTCGGCACGATTGCGTCGTCCACCCTTTTGGTCACATGCAGGTCAAGGAGAATCTCATCGTCGCTTCTGGTGCCCAAAAGCCTAGGGTGTAGCTCGCGCTGGCGTTTTATAAACCCTTGCAAAAGATCGGCGTCAAGGTCATCGAGCGTGGCACCTTCGACCGGCTCGTCGTCGTATGTAGGCTGAACATGCTCCTCCATAAAGCGATCGATTTCGTAGGGAGTCATGCGCCGGTCGCCGTCGCCCGTACGGATAAAGGACGAATCGTACATTCCGCGTGCCGCAATATAGCAGGGTTTATCGCGTGGATGCATTTCTTTGATGCGCGCGCAAAGCACCAGCTTACCCTCGAAGGGGAGCACTTGGATATCCGGCCTCACAACGGGCGTCAGCTTTTCACATGCAGAAGAGAGGGCGTCTTGCATCTTGCGGGCATCAAAACCCTCGACGGGCATAAACCCGTTCTTTTCGGAAATGCCGAGGATGATAAAGCCGCCCTGCGCGTTGGAAAATGCCGAAAGCGTCTCGACGATGCTTTTGGGGAGCGCGCCCTTGGCTTCTTTTACTTCGTACTGCTGGGTGTCGTTTCCTATTGCCCGCAGATGATGGATAACCTGCGCCAACCACTCCTCATTCATGCCGAACCTCCCAACTTTCCAACTTTCCACCTAACTTACCAGCTTTCCACTTAACTTTCCAGCTTTCCACCTTGAGTGGTAAGTTAAGTGGAAAGCTGGAAAGTTGGTGGAGAGCTGGGGCAGCAGTAGGCCAAGCGAACAAGAAAAAGGGCGGCAACCGGGTGGTTGCCGCCCCTCGCGTAGCTAGTTGGTTTTCGTCTCGTGCCGAATGCCCTCGGTGTTGATGCGCGCTAGCGTGTACGTCACGTAGTCGGAGTGCGAATAGCCATCAAGGTTGCTAACGTTGACCGGTGTGTCGTCGACAACGTTGCCGGTCATAATATTGGCCGTAAGCACCAAGCGGTAGTTTGCGTAAGTTTGGTTCTCACCCTCAACATTCGTATTCACTTTAACGCGGAAGGCATGCTTAAAGGCAAGGCTGTTGCCGTCGCGCGTGAGGAACGCGCCGTTGGTCTTGGTGTCGGTGAACACATAGCTGTTGCCGTCGGCGGATGCCGCACCCGTGCCTAGGTAATCGCTGCCGAGCACCGTAATGTAGTTCGAGATATCGCCGACCGGAGCATAGCCGCCATTATCTTGCCGCTGCTCCAGGCTCAGCGTGTAGGTCACCGTGCTTGCGGCGTCGATCTTAGCCTCGGCGCCCGTGAGCTTGCTCAGGTCGTAGGTACCCACCAGAGCGATCTCGCCGTCAGCGGACTTGAGGTCATCGATGTTGATGCCCAACTGGGATTTCTTAGACGCCTCGAGCGCGATGGTCGATGAGCCCACATCCATACGGTAGTAGCCGGCGCCGCCATCGTTGTATGCCGAGTTGCTACTGGTGCTGAGCGTGTCGGCATGCGTGGAAAGGTACGCGCGGTAGTTGGGTTTGGTGTAGCGGTCGGTGCCGCTGTTCTGCGAGGCCACGATACCCGCCTGGCAGGCAGGCTCCGTCATGGTGAGCGCGGCCCTCATGGTAACGGTGAAGGCGTTGACATGGTTCTTGGCGATCTCGCGCAGGCCCGACATGTCGATGGGATTACCCTCAGCATCGGCAAGCACCAGTGACATGTCGCCACCGTTCGCAGTCCAACTAAGGCCCGACACCACTGGGGTCTCCTTCGTGCCGGCCAGATTCCAACCCGACCCGCCCCAGGTGTAGTAGTTATCACCCACCTTAACGTAGAACTCATACGTGCCCTGCGTGCCCGTGGGGTATCCTACCGAGCCCGCGATGACGCCATCGTGATAGGTGACAAGCGACGAATCGAGCTGGTAATACAGCGCGTCAGAGCTCGTGTATTGCTGGCTCGAGTCAAACGTCACGGTGTCACTCACGTTCATGGAAAGCGAATAGGTGGCTTCCTTGAGCTCCATCCGGTTGATGCTGTCCCTGTTGTCGACGAGGTTACGCTTGTTGTCAACGAGGCTGTGCGTGTAGTTTGATGCCACGCTGTAGGTCGAGGCCGTATTCTGGTGCCCATCCTCGGCAGCCTTGCCGTCGGCTGCTTTCTTGCCTCGCAGCAGGTAGTTGATGTGCTCGTTGAGGCTCGTGTCCACCGTAGTTGCGGTGTAGCCGTTGACACCCGCAGAGCCCGCCGGCGTGCGCACCACCAAGTAGAAGTTCTCACTCTTGGGCTCTTCCTTGGCAACGGAGAGGGTGTAGAACGTGCCCATCGTGTCGGAAGATGTACGCGCGCGGTAGTACGCGCCATCAACCTTGGCGCCAGCCGTCTTCGCGAGCTCGACCTGGCTCTTGTTCGCAACCTCGTCATCGGTGAGCTTGACCCAAGCGCCGTTTTCCTTATCCTCCTTGGCCTTCACGCCCACGGTTTCACTCAGCCATGGCTCGACGTAGGCATTCTTGCTGGCGTCCACAAACTCGGTGAGCTTGACTGACGCCGCTCCGCCCGCGCTCACCGTGTAGTGACATTCACGGTTGTTGTTGGCCATGTCCACGAGCGTAAGCTGCGTGCCCTCGGGCAGCGTGGCACCAAAGGTGATGCTCTTGTTGAGCGGGCCCATAGAGCCGCCGGCTTCGAGCAGCGTGTTCCAGCCGTATTCGACCGCCTCTCCCCGAGCGCTGCCATAGGTCCAGGTAAGGTAGCCGGTCATGGTGTCGCCGCTGCTCACAAGCACGTGCCTGTCGTATTTTGTCGCATAGTCGGCAGCCTTGAAGTTCGCACCTTCGGAGTAGGTGGCGGTAAAGTCGATCTCGAGCATGCGCTTAACGATGATGGGCACCTGCACGCGGTAGCTCTGGCCGGCCTCGCTAAAAGTTACCGTGAGCAGCGTGAAGCGGCCCCGCTCGTTGTCCCAGTCGGTACTCGCGCGGAATACCATGGAGCTCGTGCCGTTGTTGAGTACCTTGAGCGTGGGCGTTTGCGAGGCGGTTGCGTCCTTGACGAAGGCGCCGTTATCGGCAAGCGAGAAGACCTCAGCGGTGGCGGTCACGTGCTTGGCGCTGCCGTTGAGGCGGCGGGCATCGGAAAAGCCGCCGTTAGTCACGATGTTCAGATACTTCTCGACCGTCGTCGTGTCGTTGCCGGGAATCATGAGTACAGGGAAGTCGGTTGCGACCTTCTTGCGCGAAGTAACGTTGTTGGTGTTGAAAGTACTCTTTGAACTGTCCGCGTTATAGGTTTTCGTGTTCTGGTACGTGCCGTCATCATTGAGGCCACAGATGTTGGTGTAGGTGTAGCGGCCATCAACGCTAGTGCCCGCCTCGCTCTGGATGGTCGCCGCGGTGTCGATGGTGGTGCCGTCGCCAAACAGGTAGCGATCGGTGGTGTCGTTGTCGGAGGCACGCACCGCCAGCTTGCTCACCGGACTCGTAGTCACGTAGGGCTTCGTCGCCGTGGTAGCGGTTTTGTCCGCACCGTAGAGCGTGGTGTTCTTGGCGGGCGCGGCAGCCGTGCCGTTGTAGTCGCCGAAGGCAATATAAGTTTTCTCGTTAACAGCAGCCGTATTCGTATTGGTCGTGTAAACCATCGGCGGCAGGTCGCTCGTGGTCTTGCCACTACCGGGCTTTACTTCCACGCCCGCTGCGGAAAGGCTGTACTTACCATCCCCCGTGTCAACCTCGCCCAAGAGTACGCCCTGGGTTTTGCCCGCATTGTAGCTATTGCTGTCCATGAGCACGTTTACCAGATGGAACTGGCCACGCCCATCGCCCATAATGCCGCCGTTGGACTTTTCGCTAAACGTGGTGTTGGATACCTTTGTGTTGGTGACATTGATGATGACGGAGCCACTGTTAGACGCGTTATTCGCGCCAAGCAGACCGCCGCTCCAACTGCCCTTAATCGTAGCGTTCTCGATCGCAATGTTGTTGCAAGCAATATTCACATTGCTGTAGAAGTAGCCGATAAGCCCTCCCGAGCATTTGCCGGTGCCGGCGATGCTGACATTCTTGACATTGCAGTCGTCGAACCAGTACTTGTTGAGGCTACCGCTACTCGTAACCTCACCAATCAGGCCGCCCGCATTGTAGATGCTATTGTTCGTTCCGGTCTCATCGCCGATGACGGCGTTCTCGGTGCCGACTCTGCCATCGATGCGCACGTTGCTCATAGAAATAACGCCGCCACGGGCGCGTCCGACCACGCCGCCGGCGCCCATATGGTCATCGGAGTTCGACCCGGTGGCTAGCACGTTTACCCCAGAGATGACTGCCGTGCACGACGACTGGGCCGCTGTGGTGGTGCCGATGTTGGTGTTGACCGAGATATCGCTTCTTTCGACATAGCCGAGCACGCCGCCCACGTAGGGCACTGTCCCTGTGGCAGTTATGGTCGAGTTTTTGCCAACGGTCCTTTCGCTCACCCCTGTGCCTGCGGTTGTCCACACACCGCACGCCGAGGCGACCGTACCCACATAGCCACCGACATTCTTCTCGCCCGTGACGTTAAGGCCAGTGTATGAGCAGTCATAGAGATACGCGGGGCCCCACCCGTCCCCGAACTCGACCATATAGGTTCTGTCTTCGCTCGTAGTTCGTCTGGCGCGGCCCGAGCTGCCAAGAAGCCCTCCTACGCTCTTTGCGCCCGACACGGTGCAGTTCTTCATCTGCACGTTGCGGTAGATGCCGCACGTGCCGTCGTCGTAGTTGGCCGTTGCACCCGCCAAAAGGCCGGCACCGGTAAGGTCGTTCGGCGCCTCTCCTGGTTTGGCTTCGCCGTTGGTGTCGATATAGGTGAGCGCTACGTTGCAGTTGCTAAAGGTGAGGTCTTTGACCTGCGCGCCGTCGTTCGCGGTGACGCTCTGCCCCACATTGGTGGAGGTGAACATCACGGTGCTGAATAGACCACCCACGCCCGAGACCTTATAGTCGTCGTCGGCGTATTCGACGACGCCGTAGGCGGTGCCTTCGGTACCCACCGTGATGGTGGCGCCGTTACCGTCGATCGTGGCTACGTGCGGCGTAATACGGTCGCGGTCGGTGCCCGGCTGGTTCGAATTGCAGGCATTGGAATAGTAGCGGCCGTTTAGGCCCACGTACCCCGTGCCGTAGTCGGTCATATCGTAGGTGTCGCCCTGCTTGAACTCCAAGCTCATGCCGATCGATTTCGACGCGCACACATAGCCCGTTTGGTAGTCGGCAGCGTAGGACGCCACCAGGTAGGGCGAATTTACATCGTCATCATGGTCGAGCGGGCCGTGCCACCCCTGCTTGCCGGGGGCCTTCTGGTCGTCGTTTTTGGCGATTTCGAAATCGCCGGCAGCACTCTCAGGCTTGCCCACATTTGCGTAGTTAGCATTCCGTACCTTGCCATATTCCTTGTTGCCAAACAGGTAGCCGCATATCGCCGGGTCTTGCGAATCGCTGCCCCAGTAAGCCTTGGAACCGCGGAACACGCCATTATTGGAGTAGTTGGTATGTGCCGCGCCAGCACCCGCACCCGAGCTGATGATGGCCGAGAGCACCAAAAGGCCCTGGGCGTTTTTCACCATGGTCACAGGAGCCTCGGCGTTAGTGCCGAGGTACTTGTTGTCGGTGCCCGTGGTGGTGACACAGGGGGTTCCCTTGTTTATGAGCTCGTTGATTTTGTAGTTGGCGTCACCGTTATCGACGTTGCAGCCCTCGCTAAAGGCATAGCCGTCGATCACGCGGCCAACGTAAGGGTCATCGTACTGGTCATACTTTGCGGCATCTTCCTCAATGGGCTTGTACTTTTTGTTCTTTGTACCACCACGCCACGAGGTGCCCGTGTTGCGGAAAATCACGCCGCCACCCGCAATGGCACCAACATAACCGCCGATGGGAACAAGGTGCGAGTCGCCAGCAACGATAAAGTCGTACGTCGTCGAGCCGCTATTTGGATCGTTTACGACCACGCCATCAATAATGTTATCGCCGCCAAGAATGCAGCCGATAACGCCGCCGAAAAACGCCGTCGGAACGCCGTCCGCATCCTTATCAGAATAAGTAATAGTCGCGTGCGCATTCACATAGTTGATGTTGAGATTGCGCACCACGCTGCCGTAGCTATAGGGAATGAGGCCGCGAAGCTCGCCCTTGTTATTTTCAATCTCAATTGTTGCAGACCCAGATGAGCGAGGGTTGCCAACAATAACGCCACGGAACGGATTAGCCTTGTTGCCAAATCCGCCAAACGAGGCCGCATCGACGGTAATCTTATTGCCCTCAGGAGGCTCAATGCTGTAATACGCACTCTGTACATAGCGGTGCATGGTTTCGTCGCTCAGCGTCTGCGAGGGATCGGTCGTATCGTCTACTTTTTTCTCCCACTTACTCTCGCTTGGATTGTTTTGCTTATAGACGTACACGACCTCGTTGTCGGTCCTCGCGCTGTCGGTCTTCGTTTTGTTAAGCCGCTCGCACAGCCTGGACTGATCGGCGACAATAGTGACTTCCCAGCCATCCAACGCCACGCTGTTGTTGATGTAGTTAGCTATGGTGTACATTTCCGTCGCGTCCTTAACGGTGTACGGATCGCCATACGTACCGCATCCCGTCATCAGGTTAGAAATGCGCTGGTTGACTTTAATTTCGTGGTATTGGACGTTGTTCTCGGCGGCCTTCCCCTTATAAACATAAGGCAGGTAGCCACTAAACCAAGGTCTGACGTCATTATCCGTCTTACCGTCAACCGTCACAAAGCCGCTATTGGCGCCATACGTCGCTTCGTCGTAATACCAAAGCTGCTTGCCCGGGTACTCCGTACTCCCATCAATCTCGGATCCGTAGGTCACCTTGCCCGCATCGGCTTCAGCCCTAGTAAAGGTGTAGTCCGCAGAGCCCGTGCTCGTGCTTCCGTAGCCAAAACTCTCCAGCAGGCTCGCATGAGTAAAAATCGAATTGCCCTTTTGGCTGGGCAAGCTGATTCGCTCAAACTTCGCCGTCACCTGATCGGAATTTTTTCCCACGCCGAGTCTGCCGAAGAGCGAGGTTGCCGCCGTGGCCCCTTTCGCGTAACTAAGGGTTGAAGAAATATTCTTAGCGCTCAGGTTCACGCATGTCTGCATCTCGTTGATAAGCAGAGGAGCGTAGCTGGTATTGCCGTTCACACCGTCGACCTTCAAGCCGTCGAGCGTCAGACCATCTATCTCGAGCTGCGCCACGTTAGTCTCATTGATGGGCCCATAGATACAGCGGCACACAAGTGCACCGGACGAACTTCCCGCATCGTTCACAACAGAGCCCACGGTGCCTGCAAGCGTGACATTTTTAACCTTGAGGCTGCCCGCATGGGTTCCGATGAGAGCGCAGTGCATATTTTCGTGCTGCGTGGCTTCGCTATTCTTTTTGTTACCTTCTTGCTCAGCTTTAATGTCGGAATAATGGAACGTAATCGTTGCATTATTCACAGTAACCGTTGAGCCCTTCGCGGGGTCAGTAGGATAGAAACTGTATCCATCTAAATTGATTTCCACGCCCGCGCTATCGCTCGTGCCAATATTGTTTCCTTGGAAAATAGCCTGATTTCCCGGAATGATATAGCCCTGAATCGCGCTAGGAGCATACAGGTACGCACACCAAAGTAATAAGTACTCTGCGGAGTTCATCCAATTGTCTTTGCTAGCGTTTTCCGGTTTGTTGCCTACCTCCGCATATGCTTTGTCAAGATTGTAGTAGTAGCGAACAGAACCATTTGTTTGTGGAAAGCTATCAGAAGGATTAGCGGGGGCGATGCGATTTCGATAACTATTATCTCTAGCGGGATCTCCGCTCATGTCCAGCTTTTGGTCCTCGGTATGAAGCGAGACAACCGCATTGCAGCCGTTATCGATCAGATTACTTTCGGGCTTCACGCCATTTGCAAGCCATTCGTCGTATGTCTTTACCTTTGGGGCGGTTATAGACACGCCATTCACAGCATAAGCGGTACCCCACCAAGCCCTGTCCTCCAGATATAGACCGTTATAGTTGGTCTCGGCACCAAAGCTATTTGAATCGGATGTACTGCCGCGAGCAATAAGAACGCCAAGCGTGGTTGCGCTATTAGCGGTAAAGGAAGCGTTGGCCAAATTGATAGCATAATTATTGATAATCCAGTGGCCACTGGCGGCGTATACGAGGCCGCCGACCTCGGTAGAGTTTTCTGCAGTCACGGTAGTGTTATTGGAAGTTTTTAGGGCGTAGGTGCTGCCGCTGGTATTCGCAGCATCGCCAATGGTGACGATGGCGTTGCCCCAGCTGTAGCCCAGAAGACCACCGGCGCCGTTGAGCTTGTCGCCGTTCTTGCCCACGGTCATAGCGAATTCACTAAAGCTAAGACCGGTAATGGTAACGTTCTTCTCGTTCGATCCCTGCACAATGCGGCCAATAAGGCCGCCGACCTGTGCAATCTTGCCGCCGGCGCAATCGCCAGTTTTGATTTTGCCGCCGACTTCGAGGCGCGTAACATTGAATGTCGAGGTACAGTCGCCCACATTGCCGATGGCGCCGCCAATGCGCATATTGCCGTTAAGCGTTTGAGCTTTAGTGATGGTCGCCTGGGCCTTGCTGTTGCCCTCAAACGCAACCGTAGAAGCCGCCGACACGCTGCCCGCAATACCACCAATGTTCACGTCATTGGCAAACGTATCATCGCACGCGATATTCGTTTTGCACGTTACGCCAGACAAAGACAGGTTGCCGACGATGGTACCTGCAAGCGACCCGGCATCGATAGCCGAACCGTTATCGAACTTCATGGAGCCAGCGATTGTGACGTTGGAGGTGGTTGCGCCGTTGACGGCCGCGAACAAGCCCAAGCGACCGTGGCGGTAGATTTTGCCGTTGCCGTCGCTCGTGTCATTGCCGTCGAGCACAGCTTCACCACGCTTGCCGTACGGCTCGCCGACGGCAAGGTTGATTGTGCCGTTGCCATTTGTGCCGCCACCGTTCAACGTTCCCGAGAAAACTTGCGAGCCGTCTGCACGATCCTGCGTGAAACCCGTTAGGCCCGTGCCCTTGAGATCAATAGTGCCGTTCACCGTAATGGTCGAGGACTGCAAGCCGTTCAGATTGTTTTCGGTAACGCCGTCAACCATCGAGTAGTAGCCGTTGGTTTGCCAGGTAATCGCCAGCTTTGCGAAATCGTCGATACTTGCCAGCGCAAATGCATCGCCAGTTTTTACGAGCTTAGAGCTAAAGTTCCACTGGTGCGTTTCGTTGATGGAGATGAGGTCCTCGCTCAACGGGTTGCCCAAGCGAATGACCTGGCCGTAGCTGTACACGTCATCGATCTTGACGGGCGTAGAGGGGCGCTTATATTGCCATTTCGTGGTATCGCCTGCGGCGGTGCCGCTATCGCTTCCGCTACCGGCGGCAAAAATCAGCGAGTTGAAGTTCTCATAAATCAGCTGCGCAGCGTGATCATTTTCTACGAAGGTGGCATCCGACAGGTCGGTGATACCGCTGAACTTGACGATGCCGAGCCACGACGACCCAACGACTCCGGCAAAGCCGCCGTTTGTGCCGCCGATGGTAGCGCCGCTGGCGGTTTTGACCTTCAGGCCACGCACTTCTAGAACGTTGTTTGTGTCCACGACGCCCACGGCGCCGCCGTATTTGCCATTTACACTGGCGTAGCCCGAGGTTGAGCATGTCACTGTTGCATCACTGATGACCACGGCGGACACGTTAGCACTCCCGCCGCCTTCGCCAAGGTAGCCTACTAGGCCGCCTGCGTAGGTGAGTTTGCCGTTGGAGCCCACGCCGAACGACACCGCAGTATCACCCTGCACCGTAAAGGCATGCAGCGCGTCGCCGTTCTTCTGCCCCCACAGCTTACCCACCAAGCCGCCGTAGTTGCCGTGCTTGTTGTCATCCTTGCCGTTTTGTAGCGTGCTTGTATACGAACCGCCATTGACGACCACGTCGCCGTTCGATATGTCGAGTACGCCGAACAGTCCGCCGGCGGAAGGGGCAGCGCTCGTGTTGGACACGCTGAGCGCCACGCCCTTGCCAAAGTCGAAGATGCCGCTGTTGATGGTAAATGCGTCGGCAAACGAGGCGTCGCCGATAAGGCCACCTGCATACGTCCCGGCAGATGACGATCCAACCGCATACGCGGGCTTGATGGCAATGGCCTTGCCCGAGGCGTCTTTTCCGCTGTTATCCTTGCCCACGGTGAGCGTGAGCTTAGTCGCCTTACCGATAAGACCGCCCGCCGCGTTTTTACCTGCGACGCTCAGCGCCGAGACATCGATGCCAGTTGGTAGGGCGACGGTGGCACCCTCCTGCGCCTCGCCGATAAGGCCTCCTGCGTTGGTGCCATCGGCTGTCGCGTTGATGGTGGGCGTACCGTCGAGGTTGTCCGGCAGGGCGAGGCCCGCAAGCGTAAACGATGCTTTTTCGGCAAGGGTGTTCGCAAGCAAGCCCATGTTGCCTGCGCTCGATTGCATATCGACTGCCAGGGGGCTGTTCGCGCTTGTCGTGTAGATGGCGTTAAGCGTGAGCGCGCCCGTGACCTCGCCCACAAGCGGCGAGGTGAGCTTGCAGATGTCCTTTTCGGTATCGCTCTTGGGCGTGCCCACGGTAACGGTGGCAGCAAGCGTCTTGTCCGCGCCCGTGACCTTTGCGGCCACGATGGGCTGGGCATCGGTACCCTTCCAGGTGAGCTTTACGGTGCTGTTGGCGTCGCTGAGCTCGATGTTGTTGAAGAGCGTCTTGTTGACAGTCAGGGTCCTGTCGCCGAGGTTGAGCGCGCCTTTGAAAGGGTAGGCATCGCTGCCGAAGCCCTGGAACGTGAGGCTACCCAGGCCGTCCACGATCTCCGCGCCGCACACGTCGAAGTCGATGCCGGTCGAGCCACCTTTGGAGATGTTCGCGTTCTGGTAGATGGCGGGATCGGTGTTGGAGATGGCGATAAGGTCGGCGTTGGACTCAAAGGTAATGGCCGTGACGGCGTCCGAGTCGTCGGTGGTGACATCGCCGTCGCCCAACGCGTGCCTGAGAGCCTCGACAGTAGCGATGGGGTAGTTGGCGTCTGCCTGATCAGCAGCATCCGCGTCCGCGTCATCCGCTTGTTCTTCGTCAGCAGTACCCTCATCGGCAGCCGCATCGTCTTGGGACGCGTCGCCCTCCGCTGGAGCATCGCCGCTGATGGTTCCATCGGTCGTGGAGTCCTGCGATTCACCGGCGTTGGTAGAACCGTCGCCGCCCTCGGTAGCGCCCGCGTCGGCGCCCGGAGTCGTTGTGGCGTCATCGGATGTAGCCTGATCGGCATCTTGCAGCGCGGTGGCCACAGCATCCTGTACGGAGCGCGCCGTGTTGCCCGCGGCGCGCGCGGCGGAGACGGATGCCTCCATAACGGCATCGAGCTCTTGCGCGAACACCTCCGTGGAGGGCGCAAGCGCCTGGAAAATCATGATCGCAGTCAGGCATGCGGTTGTTATGCGCTTTGCCGTTCTCATCTGGTCCTACCTCGTTCTATCTCATGCCCCGTGCGGGGTCTCAAAATCTATGCTTGCGGCTCGTTTCGGTTAGCCCTACGCGGCCGAACACGTAACGCCAATGGCTTCCCAGCTGGTCGGCTTCGAATCGCCCTTCCGGTAAAAGGTGATGATTTCCGAGCCAGGAGATGCATCGTATGTGATCGAGTTGCCGCTGACGGCTGCTTGCCCATTACCGTTCTTGTGATTCGCCTCAAAGAACGGATCGAGCTCGACCCCGTCCCCCCACGTGAGCTTTACCTTAGTCGTAACGCCCGTAACCGTCACGCGATAGTTGTAGGCATCAAAAGCGTTGATGCCCAAGTTCTTATCGGTATCCGAGTTCTTATCGACCCACTCGCCCGAAACGCCCGAAGCCGTTACCTCTGCACGCTCGGAAGGCGCAATCTTGGCGGCGAGCCATTTAAGGTTGGTGCCAGGGCTATTGGAGCCGACCTGGGCCTTAACGGTGAAGGATGCTCTGTTGAGGTCCGCCTTGGAAAACGTAACCTTATAGGTATACATGGTTGCCTTGTTGGCAGGGAAGGAAAGGTCGACCGTGCCGCCCGCCGTCAGCGTGGGCGAACCGCTTATGCTCCAAGTACCCGTCGTGCCCGTCGCCCTCACGCTCAGCGTCGCGTTGACGTCTTTGTCGTTAACCTTGTTCTTGTCGCCCAACAGATGGTTGTAAATGCGGAAGGTAAAGGAGCAAGTATCCCCACTCATGTCGGCAATGACGCTTCGAACGGCAATTTTCTCGTCATCCAGGCTCTCAGTCGTATAACCCGTGAGCATGTCCGAGGCAAACAGCGCCTGCGACGTGCCCGAAACGGCAACCGATTTAAGGAAGTCGCCCGCCAAAAAAGCCGTGTAGGTAAGGTAGGTTCCCGTCACAATCGCGACGACGCACAGCAGCACCGCAACCGCCCACAGGCGTTTGCGCACTTTGGAAGCAGGGGCAGCCGACTCCGCGCAGCAAGGCTCTGCCTTAGAATCATCTACCTGCGCAAAGTGCTTGCCAACAGGCCTCGCGATTTCATTTTGTTCATTCTCGTCTTTTCGCATCTGGCACCCCTCCCTTCCTGCTATTTGTTGCCGCTCGTGCCGCGAGCGATTAGGTAGACCATGTCGGTCTCTTTGACGTTTGAGACCGTCTTTCCGTTTACGGTCACAACGCCCGGATTCCATGTGCACTCAACAATAAAGTTGGTGGCATCGTTGGCTTTCGTGTCATTCCAACCGTCTAGATCGGCCTTTTGGAACGTGTGATAACGGTAGAGCGGACGGGCGTTTTTCTGGACGCCCTTATAAGTACCGTACGTTGGATCATTGCTGGCGAGCTCTTTAGCCAGGCCGTTTGTCTCATCCCTATTGATAAATTCGAACGAAATTAATTTGCCCTTACTCCACGAATACGGATTGTTGAGTCCATCGAGACCGACCACATCGCCCGTCGTTGTCGGCGGGTCATTAACCGTCACGTGGTACACGTTGATTGTCAGCCCCGTGATATTCGTTGTGTTGGCAACCTGAAGCTCAAACGCCTGACCGCCGGAAGCGGGATCGCCATTGTCGCTCCGCACGCAAAACGCGCGCCGAACGATCACGGTGCCGTTGGAGTTTTTCACATCACCCCGTGACTCGTCATACGAAATCTCGATGGGCTCGATGCTCGTCTGGTTGGGACCCATGATCTTGAGCTGCGCGGGCGTTTGGATCTTGCCCACCGTGGACAGACTTTTGCTGCCCACAAACCACGAGAGAGACAAGCCGATGATAAGAGCGATTGCCGCCAGCAATATCAGGACCGCAAGGGCCTGTGCGCGGTGGTTTTCTATCCAATTGCGGGCATCGCCGAGGCGCGTTTGCATGGTGCTCATGAGCTCACGCCCTCCTGAGCGCTAATTCTAAGTTGGATGTATTTGACCTTATTGCCGATCTGCTCGTCGGCATTGTTGTACAGCGCCGAGCAGATGGCGGTGTCGCTGAAGGACATGCTAGACGAAACCGCGGGGGCGTTGGCAGCACTTGTGCCGTTTGCCGCGCCATAGAAGTAGTTCGCTTTATGCTCGTTCATGTCCGCCTGCAGAGCGCCGTAGTCAGACTTTGCGTCGCCCGCCGCCGCAAACAGATTCTTGTAGTAATTCGTGTTGCCGATAAGGACGAAGTTCTGAAAGTACTCCGGCCATACCCAGTACAGATTGATGGTGACGGGTTTGTTCGTTGGCTTGGTCACATCGCCGTTTTCGCAAAATGCTTTCCTGGGAATCTCGATCTTGCTATCAACCACGCGGCCCGAGTAATACCCGTTCTGGTCGCAGCTCGTAAAGAACAGCAAGTGGCCTTTGATCAAGCCAAGGAGCGCCTCCGCCTCGGGCGCCAGCGTTCCTCCGTCCCCAACAACGCCAACAATGTTCGTGACCTTAAGCAAGCGCGACAGATTGATCGTGACCCCGTCCAGGTCACTCACCAGCGGCTTCACCGTAAATGTAATCTTGCCGCGAGCGCCCGGGTACAGAGAGCCCGCGGTCTCGTTGTTCAGGTTGGAGCCGAGTGTTACCGTCATGGCGTCGGACGTATCCAGGCCATCGATGGTATCCTTTTCCTCGGGCGTGCGCTCGGAGCGCTCGTAATAGCCCACGTGCGCGCCGGACTCACCCTCGCCCGCTGCGGTCAGCGTGTACCGCCCCGCCTTCGCCCCGATCGTACTCCCCGTGGCACTCACTCGATTGTTCGCGGCAAACCAGGCCAGGCATGCAAAGATGGCAACGATGGCGGCCAGCACAAACAGACCACTCACCAGGAAATCCTTCCAGAAATCCTTGAGGGTCCGCACGTGCTCGTCGGCAGCTTGACGGTACTCGGCCGCCGTCTTGTGCTGCTGGAGCTCGCTATGTCGGTCCATGCCACTCATCGCTTACGTTTGCCCTGCTTGCGGGCTTGCCATCCTTTTCCGCTCGGTCGCGTTTATCCGTTGTTCGCAGGTAGAGAATTCAGGCAGAATACAACACCGTACGATAAGGTAAAAGAATAGCATTGACCTGCGGTTCGCTCCACAACGCAAGCCTTAATGATGTCTTAAAAGTCAAACCCTTGGTGCAAGCGGTCAGGTTACTTCGCGCCAACATGGTGCAAACAAACCTGACCCCTTTGCACCAATCCGCAGCACCGGGCAGCGGACACACGGCATGCCGTCCCTTAACACCCCAACGCGCGCACGGGTATCACGTAGATACCGTCCTCGACCTCGCGGGCGTACTCACCCACCCCCACAATCACGGCCATAAACTCCGGTTCGCGTGTGCGTGAACGAGGATTTCCACAGACCTTCTTGCGAACGCGCTTGAGGCTCTCAACGCCGGCGCTCGCTTTATCTTCACTTACCTTAATCTCAAAGGCGGCCCACCGTCCGTCGGCTAGCTGCACGATAGCATCGCACTCAAGGCCCGAATCGTCGCGATAATAGCGCACGGGCGTGCTATCCAGCAGGTCGAACGAACGTGCGTAGACCGAAAGGTCGCGTATGACCAAATTCTCAAACACCAGACCAAATGTCTGCCAGTCGGCAAGCAACGCCTGCGAGGACATACCTAGCAAGGCGCAAGCAAGGCTCGGATCTGCCAGATAGCGCTTGGGCTTGACGGTAAAGCGCCGTTTGTCGCGCGCGGCGGGAACCCAACCGGGGACCTCCTCGAGAATGAACATGCCTTTGAGGGCATCCAGGTACCTGCGCACCTTGGTCTCATCGGCAAACGCTGCGGGTTCCTCCTCGGCACCGAACATATCCATAAGAATCGTTTTATACGTGGTTGCCTGTCCCAGATTGCGCGCGATCGATGCGGAGACTCGACGAGCAATATCGGGGTCGAGACCGACCGCCGGGAAGCTGCTCGAAAACGTGGTGTTGAGATATTCGCGGGCGATGAGCTGGGCGTCAGCCGAAACCATATCGATCGCCTCGGGCCAGCCGCCGCGGCAAGCGGCTTCGACAAGCCCCGGTGTATCGCCATCGCACCGGCAGGGCTCAAAACGATGCTCAAACAAGCCCGCCAGGCTCACCTTGCCGTTGGACTCACCTGTCTCGGCAAGCGTCATGGGGTGCATGCGGACGCGGCCGATGCGGCCAGCTCCACTATGCGCGGGCGCCTCCGCCTTTGAGCCAAACGCGGGCGTGGCGGAACCCGTGAGGATATAGGCGCCGCGCGTACCCCGGGTGCGGTCAACCTCGTGTCTAACGTAGTCCCAAATCTGGGGAACGCGCTGCCACTCATCGATAATATGCGGACGGTCTCCCAGCAACATCATCGCCGGGTCGGCACGCGCGAGGTCGAGATTCTCGTCGACATACGAGGCGGACGCCCCGTGCTCGAGCGCGGCCCACGTCTTGCCGCACCACTTGGTGCCCGCAATCTCGACCGCGCCAAAGACACGAAGGTAGCGCTCGATTTGCGCATCCACGATACGTGGGATGTATCCGTCCCGATGTAGCCTCTCGCCTGCCATGAGCCACCCCCGCAGATTTCCAGTTCCTGCTTTCTGATTCTTCTATTCCACTGTAGCAAATTCGGATTTTCGGGTGATTGCGATTCGGATTTTCGTGTTCATATAATTCGGATTTTCGGATGCATAAGATTCGGATTTTCTGAATCCGCTGGTCAGGCGCTCTTATTGTCAAAAAGGCGGGGAGCACCGATACGGCACTCCCCGCCCGCTCAATACGCGATAGCTTTCTTGCTTAGAGCTCGTTGGCCGCGTGATACGCCGTGCGGATGGCGCTTGCGATGTCGGCGGTGCGCTCGCCCGAGCAGTCGCCCACGTAGGTCACGGGCACCGTCACGCCGTCAAGGTCAAACGCGTTGGCCTTGGAGCCCACGGCCATCACCACGTAATCGCAGGCGATCTTCACCGGCTCCTCGGCGCCGTCCTCGGTGGTACGAACAGCCTCCACGCCCTCGTCGGTAATGGCGGTCAGGCGGGTCTTCACGTGCTGCTCCACGTTGTGCTCTGCAAAGTCGCTCATGATCAGCGGCAGAATGGTCTCGGACTCGCCCGCGGCAATCTTGTCGAGCATCTCCACGATCGCCACCTCGCAGCCGTGCTGCAGCAGGTACTCGGCAGTCTCGGTGCCCACCAGGCCACCGCCAATGACGGCGACGCGGCCCGTAAGCTCCACCTTGCCAGCCAGCACGTCCCAGCTCGAGACGACCTTGTCCGAATCGGCACCCGGAACGGGGATGACCACGTCGTGCGCGCCCACGGCCACAATCGCGGCATCGGCGGCGTTGAGGTCCTCGGCGGTAGCAACATGGTTGAGCTCAACCTTCACGCCAAGGTCAGGCAGAATCTTCTCGTAATACTCGACCGAGCGCATGATCTCGTCCTTGCGCGGAGGCGCGGCCGCCAGCACAATCTGGCCGCCCAGATGATCGCTCGCCTCGTAGACGGTCACATCGTAGCCGCGCTTGGCCGCCACGCGTGCGGCCTCCAGACCGGCGATGCCGCCGCCCACCACGGCGATCTTCTTGTCGCCCTCGCCCGGCTTAATGGCGACGGTCGCCTCGTCGCCGTTCTCGGCGTTGAGCACGCACGAGATGTACTTGCGGTTTTGAATCGCATCGACGCAGCCCTTGTTGCAGTTGAGGCACTCGCGGATGGGCTCACCCGTGGCGGCCTTCAGCGCAATGTCGGGGTCGCACATGAGCGAGCGGCCATAGGCGACGATGTCGGCAGAGCCATCCTCCAGGATCTTCTCGCCGGCCTCGACCGAGACCACGCGGCCGACGGTTGCCACCGGCACGGAGACCAGGGCCTTGACGCGCTCGGCCACGGGCAGCGTCCAGTTGTAGGGCATGGCGCCCATGGGCGGAATGGTGTCGCCCATGTTGCCGGTGTGATTTGCCTGTGCAACCTGGATCATGTCGATGCCCGCACCCTCGAGCAGCTTGGCGAACTCACAGGCCTCGTCGGGCTGCAGGCCACCTTTGCCGCGCGGCGTGCCGTCGGGGTTCTCCATGATCACGGGGAGCTTGTACTCCACCATCAGCTGCGGCGCGGCCTCCTTAATGGCAGCGACGACCTCCAGCGCGTAGCGAACGCGGTTCTCGAACGAGCCACCGTATTCGTCAGCGCGCTGGTTGAGGATGGCCGAGCACAGCGAACCCACCAGGCGGTCGCCGTGGACCTCGATGGCGTCGATGCCAGCCTGCTGCGCACGAGCGGCCGAGGCGGCGATGGCCTCCTTGATCTGGGTGAGCTGCTCTACGCTCGCCTCGTTCACAAAGTGCTGCATGTCGTGGTGCAGCTTGGCGTATGCCTGCTTGCGGATCTCGTTGGACTCGGCCATCTTGGCGGCAAAGGTCTCCTCGTCACCGGCGGCCTTGGCTTCCTGCGCGGCCTTGGCAGCGGCCATGGAGCCCATGACCATGCGGCCGACGCCGGGCACGTCGTACTCGGGGTGGAACAGCTGCAGCGCAACCTTGGCACCGTGCTTGTGGACGGCATCGGCCAGCGCCTTAAACGTAGGGATCTGGGCGTCGGTCGCCAGCTTGGGCGTGGGGCTCGCGGTCATGACGGGAGCGACGTCGCCAATGACGATGTAGCTCACGCCGCCACGGGCCAGGCGCTCGTAAAAAGCCAGGCTGCGCTCGCCAATGGAGCCGTCGCGCTCCTCGTAGCCGGTGGTCAGCGGCGGGAACATAATGCGGTTCTTGAGCTCAAGGGGGCCAACCGTAATGGGCTGGAGCAGTTTGGATGCAGGTGCGGTCATGGACATTCCTCTCTTGTAGGCGCGGCGGCGATGGTGCCGCGTAGTTGTCTAGAGGATATGGCATGAGAGCACGGCGGCACAACGAAAATCGGCGAATATCAGGTGACGGCAGGTGGATGGGGCGGGACGGCCCGTCGGTTCGTCTCAATCTGTAACAGTTACTCGGCAAAACCGGGTCTTGCTGTTACAGATCAAGACCTTCCTCTCAACCCATCCTCAACAATCTAGATCTGTAACAGCTAGGCCCACTTTTGACCCCCACCTGTTACAGATCGAGACAAACCAATCTAGCCTGCCGAAAGATCTCAATCTGTAACAGTTACTCGGCAAAATGGGCCCCAGATGTTACGGATCAAGACAAACGGGACCCGCCTGCTAGAAAATCTCAATCTGTAACACCTAGCCGCCCAAATCGGGTCTTGGTGTTACAGATCGAGATCTTTGATTGAGAGGCTGAGAATTGAACCGAAGAAACGATCCCGGGATAACAAAAAAGCTCGCCGGCTAGGCCGACGAGCTGCAAGTTCTTGGTCGCGGGGGCAGGATTTGAACCTACGACCTCCGGGTTATGAGCCCGGCGAGCTACCAGACTGCTCCACCCCGCAATGTCTGGGCGCCTCATGTGCGCAAGAAAGAATATTACGTGGGAGTTCGGTAAACGGCAAGGAAAATCTCGTAGAGCATAATTCCTTCATATTTAAACCCCTCAGTCCATATCACCGTAAACGAATCGCAGCCGAGCGCCGTCGGCGGCGCGTATACAATGGTGCGCGTCCTTTTACGCCGACACTGGGAGTGGACATGCTGCTCGCTATCGATATGGGAAACACGCAGACGGCCATGGGCCTGTTTGACGGAGACGAGCTGGTGCAGTCGTGGCGCATGCCCACCGACCGCTCCTATACCGCCGACGAGATCCATGTGCGCCTGATGGGTTTCTTTAAGATGTACGGCCTTTCGCTCGACGCGGTCGACGCGATCGCCTTTGCCGGCGTGGTGCCGCAGCTCTCGCGCGAGTGGCACGCCGTGGCCGACCGCATCGCGGCGGATGCCATCGTCATCGGGCCGCAGACGGCCGCCGTGACCAAGCTGCGTGCGGCGCGCCCCCAGGCCGTGGGCGCCGACCGCGTCGCCAACGCCGTTGCGGCCGAAACTTTCTACGGTGCGCCGGCGATCGTGGTGGACTTTGGCACCGCGACCAATATCGACGTCATCGACGAGGACGGCTATTACATTGGCGGAGCGATCGCGCCGGGCATCCGCATCTCCATGGACGCGCTTGCCGCCCGTGCCGCCAAGCTCGCCAGCGTGCCGCTCGAGGCGCCCGAGCACGCCATCGGCCGCGACACCGAGGAATGCATCAAGGTCGGCGCCGTGGTGGGCGCTGCCGCCATGGCCGAGGGCCTGGTTGCGCGCATGAAACGCGAGCTGGGCCGCGAGGATGTCACCGTTATCGCCACGGGCGGTCTCGCCGGCATCGTCGCCGATTCGACCGATGCCTTCGACGTGGTCGACGGGCAGCTCACCATCAAGGGCATCTGCGAAATCTACCGCCGCATGCAGGAGCTGGGATAGAGCAGGGGCTTAAGTCGAGCACGAGCGGCGAACTAGGCAACGCATCGGTCCTATTCCTCAAAATCGAAACTTTTTCAGTTTTGAGGAATAGGGCCGAGATACCTCCCTGCAGCCACACAAAAGCCCTCCTCGGTGCAGGCCGAGGAGGGCTTCGTTGTCATCGCTATCTTTGAGCGCTGGCGCCCCGCGCTACAGCCCGCGAATGCGTACGGCCTCGGGCGGAAACTCCTGCTCGCCGGCATCGGTCTTGATGGTCGCACGGCCCCAGATGTCCAGGCCCGCAAACACACCGACCGCAAGCGGCAAACCGCTGGGCGACACCGCCGCAACTTGGCGACCGAGCAGCGGCACCATGTCGAAGTACTCGCCCAGCACGGGGGCCAGCGGACCTGCGGCGCCCTGCGGCGTGTTGGCAACAACCGCCCAGGCGTCCACGCGGGTCAACACGGCGGCGGAAAGCGCCTCGACCAGCGCTTCGTCGGCCACATCCACACAAAGCTCGCTCAGCGCCGAACGCTCGATATCCACCGTTACGGCACCGAACATACCCGCAGCACCGGCGCCGCCGTTGACGGTGACGCGCGCGAACGACGTCTCAAACACAGGCGCACCGCACACGATGTCACTCGGCCACTGGATGCCCACCTTGCCGGCAAGGCCCAGGCCCGGCGTCGACGCCGTGCCCGCGAGCGCGTCCATCATGCCCATCGCCGCCACAAACGGCAGGCCGTGGAAGGCATGCATATTCACGTCCGGGCGCACGACCAGCGAAAACGTCAACGACGCCTCGCCCGCGCTCCAAGCGCACCAGCCCGCGGACACACCCTCGCGACCCGCGTCGCGCGCGGCGTCAAGCTCGGTGCCGGCGGCTACAACATTCATCTCAATCATCTACATACGCCCCAATTCGCCCACGATATGGCCCACGCGGTCCTCGGGCTCCTTGACCTCGACACCGTTGTAGCGGAAGAACCGCGCCGGGTCGTGCATCAGATCCTCGAGCGGCACCAGTACAAAGTCGCGCTCGCCAATGAGTGGATGCGGCAGGCGCAGCTTTTTGCCGCCATGGATCTCGCCGTCCATCCACAGCAGGTCCAGGTCGATGGTGCGCGGACCGTTGACCTTGGCCTTCTTGGAGCGGTCGCGCCCCAGCTCAGCCTCGATCTTCATAAGCTCGTCGAGCAGCACCAGCGGCGCCAGCTCGGTCTTGATCTCGATGACGGCGTTGGCAAACGCGTCCTGGCGCGTCTCGTAAGCCGGCTCGCTCTCGTAGATGCGCGAGCAGTTGGACACGCAGGTGAGCGGAATCTCGGCGATCATGTCGCGTGCGGCGCGGATGTTGTCGCAACGATGCCCCAGGTTGGAGCCCACGGCCACAAACGCGCGGCGCGGCTGCGGCTTAGCAACAGCCCAGTAACCGTTCAGGAACTGCGCAAAGCCCGCGACGTCGTGCACGCGCACGATGTTGGCACCGGCCTGGATAGCGCCCAGGCACACGCCAAACGTGGCGACATCGCGCTCGGCGGCCTCGGTCACGCCCGAGACAGCGCCCACGAAGCGCTTGCGCGACACGGCGCACATGAGCGGATAGCCCAGCGACGCCATTTTGGCGGTCTCGCGCTGGATGACGATGTCCTCGTTAGCCGTCTTGCCAAAGCCCGGGCCGGGATCGATGCAGATGCGGTCGCGCGACACGCCGGCATGGATAAGCGTGCGGGCCTGGTCGGACAGAAAGCCCATGACGCGGCGCATGATGGGCGCCGAATCGGGCAGGGTGAAGCGGCGGAGCTGAGAGGTGGGCACGTAGGCCTCCTCGCGGCGGGCGCTGCGGCGCATCATGGCCGCCAGGTGATCATTGGGCTCCGGCGCGGGCTCAGGGGTCGCGCCTGCCTCGGCAGCACGGGCGGCCTGCTCGGCGGCCGGTGCCTCCTGCTTCTGCTCGTCCGTAGGCTCGGGTGCAGGCTCCGGATCGCCGAACGGCAGCGAGGGCTGCACCACGCCACCCGGGAGCTTTGCCTCGGGCTTGGGCTCGCCCAGCAACTTGCCACGGCGACGGCGGGCAGGCTTCTCGGCCTCGCGCGCAGCCTCGGCGGCCGCCTCGCGCGCCTTTTCGGCAACAAACGCCGCGGCCGAGGTATCGAGCTGCACCGTTGCATGCGTGCGCGTGGGCACCGCGACCTCGCCGGCGTGCATCACGATGACGCCGCAGGTGCTCGTCGCGACAAACTCGACCATCTTGGGGTCGGTGAAGCCCGTCACGTCGTTGACGATCGAGGCGCCGCAGCGCACGGCAGCCTTGGCAACCGCCACGTGGCGCGTGTCGATCGAGACGATGGCGCCCTCTTTGGCCAGCGCGCGCACCACGGGCAGCACGCGGCGCGCCTCCTCGTCGGGGTTGACCGGGGTAAATCCGGGGCGCGTGGATTCGCCGCCCACGTCGATGATGTCGGCGCCGGCGTCGAGCATCGCCAGGCCGTACTCGATGGCGGCATCCGGGTCGAAGTGCTCACCGCCATCGCTAATCGAATCGGGCGTCACGTTGAGGACGCCCATGATGCGCGGGCGGTCAAAGCTGAGCTCGTACTTTCCGCACCGCCATGTCTTGCTATCGTTCGCCATGAACATCCTCCTAAAATGCCCGCGCCGCCGCGCTCGGGCGCAGGCGGCGGGGTTGCTTTGCAATCAGTCTTTCTATTGTATCCGCGCACACGGGCTAGAACGCAAACGCGGCCGCGATGTCGCAAGAAATCAGCAGGTCGGCATTTGCATCCTGATCGGTGGGAGCAAGATTGCAAATGGCCAGCGTATCGCCGGCAAAGTATCGCGTAAGGCCCGCCGCCGGATACACCACGAGCGAGGTCCCGCCCACAATGAGGGCATCGGCCGCGGCGATGGCGGCAACGGCGCCGGTCAGCACATGCTCGTCGAGCGGCTCCTCGTAGAGCACCACATCGGGCTTGATGCGCCCACCGCACACAGGACACACGGGTACGCCCGCGGCGTCCTCGTGCTCGCGCGAGCAAATCCACTCGGCGCTATAGACCGCGCCGCACGACTGGCAAATGTTTCGATGGACCGATCCGTGCAGCTCAAACACACGCTGCGAGCCGGCCATCTGATGCAGGCCGTCGATATTTTGCGTCACCACGGCATTTAGCTTTCCGGCGCGCTCCAGCTCGGCCAGCTTGGTGTGGCAGCGGTTGGGCTTGGCGCCAAGCGCGATCATCTTGGTGCGGTAGAAGTCGAAGAACTCGGCCGGATGCGCCTCATAAAAGCTATGCGAGAGCATGGTCTCGGGCGGATAGGCAAACTGTTGGTGATACAGGCCATCCACGCTGCGGAAATCGGGGATGCCACTCGCCGTGGAAACACCCGCGCCGCCAAAGAAGACCACGCGCTTGTGGGTGCCGAACAGCTCTTCCAGCGCGGCGGAGGCCTGCTTGGGATCCGTTATTGCCTGCGTCATATGAGTCCTCCGTCCTTGTTGGTCGGATGGCGGCGGGCGCTTGCCCGGCGCGCAGCCTTTGGGTCGACACGCGCGGAGCCCACCACCGCCCCTGTTGCGCTAATCTTAAGCCTGCCAACCCCGTCGAAAGGACACCATGCCTCAGACTTACACTTTCGCCTCGTGGAACGTCAACGGCCTGCGCGCCGTGCTCAAAAAGGACCCGAGCTTTATCCAAATCGCGCAAGAACTCGATGTCGATATCTTGGCGCTGCAGGAGACCAAGCTGCAGGAGGGCCAGGTCGATATTGACCTGCCCGGCTATCACCAAACCTGGAGCTACGCCGAGCGTAAAGGCTATTCGGGCACCGCAGTCTTTAGCCGCCAGGAACCGCTGCGCGTGCTACGCGCCGACGCACTGCTACCCTACGCCAGCGAGGGCGAGGCGGCCGAGCTCGTCGCCCAAGCCACAACCGAGGGCCGCGTCTGTGCGCTCGAGTTCGACAAGTTTTGGTTCGTGGATGTCTACACGCCCAACGCCCAAAATGAGCTCGCGCGCATCGATGTGCGTATGGCCTGGGACGATGCCTACCGCGGCTTTTTGAACGCGCTCGAGCGCGAGATCGGCAAACCCGTCGTAACCTGCGGCGACTTTAACGTGGCGCACGAGGAGATCGACCTTAAGAACCCCAAGTCCAACCGCGGCAACGCCGGCTTTTCGGACGAGGAGCGCGGCAAGTTTACCGAGCTGCTCAACGCCGGGTTTACCGATACCTGGCGCGCGGCAAACCCCGACGTCGAGGGCGTCTACAGCTGGTGGAGCTACCGCTTTAATGCTCGCAAGAACAACGCCGGCTGGCGCATCGATTATTTCCTGGTGAGCGACGCAGTCGCCGGCAATGTGCGCGACGCCGGAATCCGCGGCGACATCTTTGGCAGCGACCACTGCCCCGTCACCCTCACCCTAGAGTTCTAGCCCCAACTGACCCCCCGGGGACGGAGGAAAAGGGGTCATCTGACCTCGTCCCCCTATAAGTTGCGGTGGAATAGTTCCTGCTTCGGCCCCAAACAGCCAAAAACGAGAACTATTCCACCGCAAGTTCGTAAGGGAACGCAACCAGCCCTACAGTCCGTATTTCATGACAACACGCTTGATGCGGCGGCACCAAGGCTTGTAGAGGGCGGCCAAGAACACGCAGGTCGCGAGGCCGTGTGTGATATCGAACGGCACTGCCGTGGCAAGACGCGTCACGGCGCCCGCCCACGTGAGCGGCTGCACAAAACCGATGATGTCGTAGGCGTTGATTACCACGCCGTAGAGCAGGCCCGATGCAAAGCCGTACGCCATCAGCGCCGGCATGCGCACGGTTCCATCCGCACGGTCGAACGCGCCCGCATGCGCCAGCGCGCCGCCAACATAGCCAACCAGGCCCCAGGCATACATCTGCCATGGCGTCCACATGCCCTGTCCAAAAAAGAAGTTGCTGGTCAGCGCCGCCAGCGCACCGACCATAAAGCCGTTACGACGACCGAGCGTCGCCCCGGCGATAATGGCGATGGCACTCACAGGTTTAAAGTCGGGAATGGGGCCAAACAAGATGCGCCCCGCCGCGGCCAACGCCGCCAAAACCAGCGTTGGCATAATCTGGCGCAGGCCCGGTCGCGACGCCTCGTAGCCCGCAAAGAACAACGCAAGCGCCAGCGCCACCACGACAAGCATGGCAAGCGCCGCCTGCTCAACGCCCGCCAGCAACGCCGCGGCCATTACCGCCGGCACCGCCAGCAGCAGTGGGATCTCCAGTTTTGCTAGTAGGCGCGAGACGCAATAATCCGTCATCCCATCACGCCCTGTAGAACACGTTGTCGGCAAAAAAGTCGGTCGGCGGCTCCATGCAGGCAATCTCGCCGTCGAACATCATGGCAATGTCATCGGCAACCTGCTCGGCAAAATCCAGGTCGTGCGTGGCCATGATGACGGTGCCGCCAGCCTCTGCATGGTCACGCAGAGCGCGGGCAATGATGCGGCGGCTGGTCAGGTCCAAACCCTTGGTGGGCTCATCGAGCAATAGCAGCTCGGGGCCAATCAGAAGCAGCTTTGCCAACGCAAGCAGTTGACGTTGTCCGCCCGAAAGATCGTACGGGTGGCGCCCATCCAGGCCCGACAGCCCCAGGCTCGCCGCGCGCTCCCGCGCCACAGCCTCGTCATATCCGCAGGTCGAAGCCCATTCCATCAGCTCATCGCGCACCGTCTCGGCAACCAGCAACGCCTTGGGATTCTGAGGCAGCAGTGCAGCCGAGGCCGCCGCGCGCACCATACGACCACGCTGCAACTTGACCGTCTTGGCCAGCACCGAAAGCATTGTCGACTTGCCGCAGCCGTTACCGCCCACAACCGCATGCACCGCGCCAGCCGAAAACGACGCATCGAGCCCGCGCAGCACCCAACTGCCCGCGCGATCGTAGCGAAACCAGCTCCCTGCCAGGGTGGTAGCCGACCCAGCGTGCATTTTTTGGAGTATTCTGCTTCCATCCGTGCGCGGGAAGGCTTCCGAGCCGTTCTCGAGCGACGTTTGCGCCACAAATTCGGACGATTTGTCCAATTCCGAACTTTTTTTCGCGCTCGATACGTCCCCGGGCGGCTCCAGAGAGCCCAAATTGTCCTCACGCCTGCTGAATACTTTTTTATTTGCACATCGGATGGCACCCCACCCCAACATGTCATCGGAAAACAGCGATTCTCGGCGTCCCAAAGAAGCCATGTCCGCCACTTCGCGCACGCGACCGCCCTCAATCCGGTACGTACACGTCGCATACTCGAGCATCGGGCGCGGCTGATGCGTCGCCACGACAACCGTGCAGCCCAGCTCGCGGTTCACGCGAAACAGCGCGTGCAGAAAATTCTTCTCGGCAACGGGATCGAGCTGAGACGCGGGCTCGTCGAGCAGCAGCACGCGCGGGCGTAATGCCAGCACAGCCGCCAGCGACAGCAGCTGTTTGCGTCCGCCCGAAAGCGTATCGGTGTCGCGTTGGAGCCAATCTTCCAGCCCAAAGAAATAGCTGGTCTCAGCTACGCGACGGCGCATCTCATCACGCGCTAGCCCCAGGTTTTCCAGGCCAAACGCCATCTCGTGCCACACGGTTTCGCACACGATCTGGTTCTCGGGGTCCTGAAACACATAGCCCACACGCTCCGCGGACGCCCGGACATCCATGTCGGCAACGCTCTCGCCCAGCACGAACAGCTCGCCAGCGCATTCACCCGTCGGCGAAATCTCGGGCTTGAGCAGCGAGAGCAGCGTCGACTTGCCCGACCCGGTACCGCCAACGAGCAGTGCAAACGCACCTTGGGGGACAGACCAGTCGAGCCCGTCGAGCACCAGCGCCTCAGCCCCGGGGTAGGTAAAGCTCAGGCCCCGTACCTCAATCGCGGGTACATCAGAGCCGCACGCCACGCCCGTTACCGAGCAGCTATCCAACTGGGTCATCAGCCAAACCTCTTCTCGTCAATCGCGTACAGCACGCAGGGCAGCGCCATCCAGGCCGCATATACGACATAGCCCAGCCACGGCGCCGGCACCGATAGTTGCGGGTAAAACGAATACTGCGCCATCGCGGTCCACGCCACTGCCGTCGTGGCCACGCCAAACAGCGCAAGCCCAACCAGCGCGGCAACATCGCCGCGCCCCAGCCGATACCGCGCGTACGTCGTGCGGCGTGTCGCGGCGCCCCACCCACGGGAGCGCATGGCGTCCGCACGCTCCAGCGAATCCTCCATGCCCCAGCCCATCAGCACGCTCGATGCCCGCAGGCGCGAGCGCACGGGGTCGGCCGGCGCGCGGCCAGGCACATCAATCGCATCCTGCACCGCCAGCACCGTACGACCGCGACGCAAAAACTGCGGGATAAGCCGCATACACATCGAAATCATGAGCGCGATCACCGGCGCGGCGTTACCCAAAAGCGCAAGCACCTTGTCGTAGCCAAGCGTCGACGCCGCGGCCTCAAACCACAGTACGCTCGCCACAAACAGCCCGCCCATGCACAGGCCGTAAACCATGCTCTCCAGATACACCGCACGCATGCCAATACGGAACAGCTCCGTCGAGCCCGAGGCGCTAAACAGCGGATTGAGCACCGCGATGATCAAAATCACCGGCAGCTGCCAGCGAAGCGCCCCCAACGTGCGCGCGGCGCCGCGCGTCGCAAGCCCGTACGCCAACCCGCCCGCAAGCGACAGCGCAATCAGCACCGGTTGCATCGAGAACATGGTGAGCCCCAACGTCAGCACCATGTAGAGCGCCGGCACCGCCGGATGCGACATCGAAAATGCCGCGACGGGCTCGTTGCCCGATTCCTCTCGCATGATATCCACGGGCACCTCCCATCCCCTTGCGCAAAACGCCAACGCCGCAGCGCCGCCGCCATGCACAACCAGCGCAAACACCACGCCGGCGGCAGCGACATCGGCCGTCACGCGCCAATCGTTACGCGCTCATCATATGCCTGCGGTATCATATTGTGCCGTGTATCGTTTCCAAACACACGTCTCTATAACGTAACAGGAGATCACATGGACGCAACCGCAATTATCCTCGCCGCCGGCGAGGGCACCCGCATGAAGTCGAACCACTGCAAGGTTTCGCACAAGATCCTGGGTAAGCCCATGGTCCAGTGGATCGTCGACGCCACCATCAAGGCCGGCTGCAGCCGCGTCGTGGTCGTCATCGGCAGCCACGCCGACGAGATGCGCGCCCTTATCGACGGCGCCTACGCCAACAGCGCCACCAAGGTCGAGTGCGTCGAGCAGACCGAGCGCCTGGGCACCGGCCACGCCGTAAAGGTCGCGCTCGAGGCCTGCGGCATCACGCAAGGCCCCGTCGTCGTGCTCAACGGCGACCTGCCGCTCATCACCGCCGACACCGTCGCCAAGTTCGCGCAGACCGTCGCCACCGGCGAGCTCGCCTGCACCGTCATGACCATGACCCCGCCCGACCCCTTCGGCTACGGCCGCATCAAGCTGGGTGCCGACGGCCAGATCGAGCGCATCATCGAGCAGAAGGACTGCACGCCCGAGCAGGCCGCCACGCTGCTCGAGTGCAACGCCGGCTGCTACGCCTTCGACGGCGCTCAGCTTGCCGCGCATATCGACGAGATCGGCAACGACAACGCGCAGTCCGAGTACTACCTGCCCGACATGCTCGAGATCCTCAAGGGCCACGGCCAGGCGGTCTCCATCTTCCACTGTGACGACTACCGCGACGGCCTGGGCGTCAACAGCCGCATCCAGCTCGCGCAGCTCACCGCCATCGCGCGCGACCGCATCAACGAGCACTGGATGGCCGAGGGCGTTACCTTCATCGATCCCACGCAGGCCTGGATCGGCCCCGATGCCGTTATCGGCCGCGACACCGTCGTGTGGCCGCAAACGCACCTGATCGGCCACGTCACCGTGGGCGAGGAGTGCCAGCTCGGCCCCAACAGCCGCCTCACCGACACCACCGTCGGCAGCGGCTGCACCATCGATGAGACCATCGCCATCGAGGCCGTCATCGAGAACGGCGTCGACTGCGGCCCGCGCGCCTACCTGCGCCCGGGCACCCACATGCTCGACGGTTCCAAGGCCGGCACGCACGTGGAGATCAAGAAGTCCACGATCGGCGAGGGCTCCAAGGTTCCGCACCTGTCCTACATCGGCGACACCACCATGGGCTCCGGCGTCAACGTGGGCGCGGGCTCCATCACCTGCAACTACGACGGCGTTCACAAGCACAAGACCGTCATCGGCAAGGACGCCTTCATCGGTTCCGACACCATGATGGTCGCACCCGCTCAGATCGGCGACGGCGCGCTCGTTGCCGCCGGCTCCGTCATCACCGAGCCGGTCCCGGCAGACGCGCTCGGCCTGGGCCGCGCCCGTCAGGTAAATATTGAGGGCTGGGCCGCCGATTACCGCCGCCGCCTGCACGAGGACGACGAGGCATAACGTTTTACCAAGCACAAAAGGAGCTGTTCCCATGGGGACGGCTCCTTTTTCTATCGTGACCTGCGCGACCGGATGAGTGGTCGGTTCGTGTCCGTTGACGGTAAAGACGTTATCAAGACTCAATAAGCCCCGTCGCGCGGTTACAATGCAACAAGGCATCTATATGGCATTCGATGTATAAAGGAGAAGGGTAATGCCGATTAATGATCCCGAGAAGTCGGAGAATATGCGCAAGTCCATCCGCGTGTATTCCGGTTCCTCCAACCGTCCCCTCGCTCAGAAGATCGCTGAGTACCTTGGGGTCGAGCTTTCGGGCCTTACGCTAAAGCAGTTCGCCAATGGTGAGATTTACGCCCGCTACGACGAGACCGTCCGCGGCGCCGACGTCTTCCTGATTCAGTCCGTGGCCGGCGGCAACGTCAACGACATGCTCATGGAGCTGCTCATCGCCACCGACGCTGCCAAGCGCGCATCCGCCCGCTCCATCACCGCCGTTATCACCCACTACGGCTATGCCCGCCAGGACCGCAAGGCCGGCCCGCGCGAGCCCATCACCGCCCGCCTCGTCGCCAACCTGCTCGAGCGCGCCGGCGTCGACCGCATCATCACCCTCGACCTGCACCAGGGTCAGATCCAGGGCTTCTTTGATATCCCGGTCAACCACCTGTCCGCACTGCCGCTGTTTGGCCAGTACTACAACGCCATGAACTTCGACACCGACAACCTGGTCGTCGTCTCCCCCGACGTGGGTCGTGCCAAGGCCGCCAAGAAGCTGTCCGACATGCTCGGCTGCGACCTGGCCATCGCCCACAAGGGCCGTCCGCGCCACAACGCCGCCGAGGTCATGGGCATCATCGGTGACATCAAGGGCAAGACCTGCGTCATCAATGACGACATGATCGACACCGCTGGCACCCTGTGCGCCAACGTCAAGGAGCTCAAGGCCATGGGCGCTGGCGACATCTACGTCTGCGCCACCCACGGCATCTTCTCCGGTCCGGCCATCGAGCGCCTGAACGACGCCCCGATCGTCGAGTG
This sequence comes from Collinsella aerofaciens, assembly GCF_039062315.1. Lineage (GTDB taxonomy): Bacteria > Actinomycetota > Coriobacteriia > Coriobacteriales > Coriobacteriaceae > Collinsella > Collinsella aerofaciens_BG. The sequence goes on along the minus strand of NZ_JBCJBG010000004.1, from coordinate 93,735 downwards.
CGTCGTCACCGACGCCATCCCCGTCGAGGTCGGCGGCAAGATTAAGACCATCTCGGTCGCCGAGGAGTTCGCTCAGGCCATCTCCGCCGTTTACCACGAGGAGCCCGTCTCCACGCTCGTCGGCGGCGACTTCGCACTGTAGTCGCTCGACCCTCGCATCCCTCCGGAAGCTCCGGACACACCTGCGGGGTTATCACGCGAACGTCCTCGCCGCTTTGCGGCTGCGGGATGTTCGCTTTGATAACCCCTCCCGGCGTGTCCGGGGCTTCCTGCTGTCTCGGGGCAGCTGTTTTCTGAAATGACTTTGCTGCAACCTTTCCTCGCCTTCGGCGGGCGTGGTAGCCTTTGTCGTTGACTGAACTTTTATGTGTAACGAAAGGACGAACATGGCAGCTGCACAGCCGCTTAAGATTCGCATGGTTGCCGGACTTGGCAACCCTGGCGATGAGTATGCCGAGACCCGCCACAACGCCGGTTTTAAGGCGATCGACGAGCTGGCCCGTCAGGCCGGCGTCACGTACTGGAAAAACCAAGCAGGCGCCGAGGTCGCGCTCATCAACATCAACGATGCCGAGGAAGAGAACGGCAAGCGCCAGATTGTACTGGTCAAGCCGCAGTCGTACATGAACACCTCGGGCGGGCCCATCTCCAAGCTCTGCCGCGAGTACAAGATCAAGGCCGAGGAGCTGCTCGTCATCCACGACGAGCTCGATATTCCCGCCGGCGACGTGCGTGTTAAGGTGGGCGGAGGCCATGCCGGTCACAACGGCCTGCGCTCCATCATCGACAAGATGGGCAGCCGCGACTTTAGCCGTATCCGCACCGGCATCGGCAACCCTCCCGGCAAGATGGCCGTGGCAGACTACGTGCTCAAGCAGCTGCGCGCCCGCGAAGCCGAGGATTTCCAGGACACCTGCGCCCGCGCCGCAGATGCCGCCGGTCTGGCCATCGTCCACGGCGTAATCTACGCCCGCGATCACGTAAACGGCGCCGCTTCCGCCAACGGCAAGCACTAAAACCTACCATTTAGAGATGTTTATTTTGGCAGGTTTCATCTGCGGAAACGCCGCGGCGGCTGCGTCGCAATAAACCCTGTGCCGCTATACATATGCAACGCTCCAAAGGGGGCCGGCCTCACCGAAGCGCGAGGCCGGCCCCCTTTGCCGTTTTGCCTGATAAAACCTGCCAAAATAAACCTCTCCCCCTTTGGCAGGTCGAAGTGGATAAACCCTGCTCCCAACCGCCGAAGACACACGTAAGTGACATGTCCATGAGGGTATAATTTGCACCGTATGTCTGCACAACGCCTGTGCGCGTACGGTTTTACTCGGGCTACCGTCCATTTCCGTGGAGGCACGGTTCGGCAGCCCTAACAAGAGAGGGGTTCTATGTATAAGATCCTGGAGAAGACGCAGTTCTCGGAGAAGGTGTTCAAGTTCCGCATCGAGGCGCCCGCAATCGCCAAGCATGCGCACGCTGGACAGTTCCTCATGGTTCGCGCCAACGAGACGGGCGAGCGCGTCCCGTTTACCCTGGCCGGCTGGAACGGTGACGAGGGCTGGGTCGAGTTCATCTTCATGGTGATCGGCAAGACCACCGAGATGCTTTCCACCTACGAGGCCGGCGAGTCGCTGCGCGACGTCGTGGGCCCGCTGGGCGTTCCCACCGAGATGGCCGAGGGCCCCTGCGCCGTCATTGGCGGCGGCGTCGGCCTGGCAATTGCCTTCCCGGTCGCCAAGCACCTGGTCGAGACCGGCCACGAGGTGCACGCCATCATGGGCGCCCGCACCAAGGACCTCCTGCTCATGGAGGACCAGTTCCGCGAGCTCCTCGACGAGGACCACATCCACATCACCACTGACGACGGCTCCTACGGCGAGCAGGGCGTTGTCACCGCTCCGCTGGAGCGTCTGCTGCAGGACAAGGCCGTGAGCCAGGTCTTCTGCGTCGGCCCCGTTCCGATGATGAAGTTCTCGACCCTCACCGCCCAGAAGTACGACACCCCCATCACCGCGTCGCTCAACCCCATCATGGTTGACGGCACCGGCATGTGCGGCTGCTGCCGCGTCGAGGTGGGCGGCGTGACCAAGTTCGCTTGCGTCGACGGCCCCGACTTCGATGCCACCCTGGTCGACTGGGATGACCTTCGTGCCCGCCAGGCCGCTTACCGTTCCGAAGAGGGCGAGTCCCTCAAGGCCTATGAGGAAAAGAGCTGCGCATGCCACTAGTTAACGGTCGTTTCGTTGCCGATATGAAGTCGCCCCGCACCCCCGATAACGAGGAGCCGGCTGCCGAGCGCGCCTGCGACTTCCGCCCCGTCGACAAGGGCTTCACCGAGGAGATGGCGCTGGCCGAGGCCGAGCGCTGCCTCAACTGCAAGAAGCCGTTCTGTGTTGAGGGCTGCCCCGTCAACATCAACATTCCCCGCTTTATCGAGCAGATCCGCGCGAAGGACTTCGGCGGCGCTCTCGATACCATCCGCGAGGACTCCATGCTTCCCGCCATCTGCGGCCGCGTCTGCCCGCAGGAGAACCAGTGCGAGGGCAAGTGCATCCGTGGTAAGAAGTCCGAGCCCGTGGCCATCGGCCAGCTCGAGCGCTTCCTGGGTGATCGCCCCGAGCTCGCCTCCACGCCCAAGATGGCCCCCAAGAACGGCAAGAAGGTCGCCGTCGTCGGCTCCGGCCCGTCCGGCATCACCTGCGCCGGCGAGCTCGCCCGTAACGGCTTTGACGTTACCGTCTTTGAGGCATTCTTCACCGGCGGCGGCGTGCTGGTCTACGGCATCCCCGAGTTCCGTCTGCCCAAGGCGGTCGTCAAGCGCGAGATTGACGGCCTGGAGGACATGGGCGTCAAGTTTGAGTACAACTCCGTCGTGGGCAACATGGCCACGGCCGAGGAGCTGTTCGAGCAGGGCTTCGACGCCATCTACGTGGCGACCGGCGCTGGCCTGCCCAAGTTCCTCAACGTCCCCGGCGAGAACCTGCCCAACGTCTTCTTCGCAAACGAGTACCTCACCCGCGTGAACCTGATGAAGGCCAACAAGTTCCCCGAGTACGACACCCCCACCAAGCACGGCAAGAACGTCGTTGTCTTTGGCGGCGGCAACGTGGCTATGGACGCCGTCCGTACCGCCAAGCGTCTGGGCGCCGAGCACGCCATCATCGCTTACCGCCGTACCGAGGACGAGATGCCCTGCCGTCGTGCCGAGCTGCACCACGCCAAGGCCGAGGGCGTCGAGGTTCTGCCGCTCGTTTCCCCGCTCGAGTTTGTCGCTGGCGAAGACGGCTCCGTGTGCGCCGTCAAGGTCCAGAAGATGGAGCTCGGCGAGCCCGACGAGTCCGGCCGTCGTCGCCCGGTGCCCATCGAGGGCGCCATCGAGGAGATCCCCTGCGACGTCGCGATCTCGGCTATCGGCACCAACGCCAACCCCTTCGCAAAGAAGATCGGCGGCAAGATGGAGCTCAACAAGTGGGGCTACATCGTCGCCGACGAGGAGACCGGCCAGACCACCGATCCCCGCATCTGGGCCGGCGGCGACATCGTCACCGGTGCCGCTACGGTCATTCTGGCGATGGGCGCTGGCAAGAAGGCCGCCGCTTCCATCACCAAGAGCCTGCTGGGCGAGTAATCACCCTCAGCGCTAGCCATTAAACGGCAAAGTCCCTGTCGAGCACACGCTCGGCGGGGACTTTTTCTATGCCGGCCGTCCCACCACCACAAAGGTGCCTGTCCCCTTTGTGGTGGTTTTGGTCGGTTAGCCTTCGAGTTGGGCCACCTTGTAGCGGTAGGCCGCGGCGATGACGTCCTTGCAGCCTTCGCGGCCCAGCTTGGCGCGGTTGACTACGATATCCTTACCGCTCGTCATCTTCCATTTGCCGGCACTGTAGCGCTTATAGAACGCCTCGCGCGCCTTCTGCTGCTGTTTGACCAGCTTGGCGCCCTTCTTTTTGTTAAGGCCACGCTTTTTGCGCACAATCTCGACGCGGTCCTCAAAGGGGGCTGTCACCAGCACGGCAATGTGGTTGGGGTTGTTGCGCAGCAGATAATCGGACAGACGACCCTCGATAATGCAGCTCTCGGTCTCGCCCAGATCCAAAATCACCTGGCTCATCTTTTGGAACAACTTATCCGAGTACGAACGCGCATCGTAGCGGTCGGGTAGGAACGCCATGTTCTCCACGGCCAGACGCTCGTCGTAGGCGGCCATCTTATCGAGCGACTCGCCCGCGCGCAGCGATGCGCGCACCAGCAGCTCGTTATCGTACAGCGGAATCCCCAACTCGTCGGCAAGCATGCGACCAATCTCGTGGCCCTCGGCGCCAAAGTCGCGCGCGATGGTAATGACCACAGGATTCTTCTTATTCTCCAGATCGCTCATCGCGATTCCTTTCTAGCAAATGAGAAATAGGCGATTCCTGATTCCCATTTTGTCACTTACGACCGTCCTGGTTTCCCAAGTGCGGCAGATTGCCCCGAAAGAGGAGCGCCGCGTACTAAATGTACGCAAGCGACGATTGAGGGGCAAGGTGCCGTGCTTGGGGAAGCAGGACTATGCGGCCACGATGCGGCGCTGATAGGCTCGGACCAGCAGCGAGATACCAAAGTTGAGCACAAAGTACATCGCAAACACCAGGCCGTAGAGCATAAGCACCTGCGACAGATCGATCGCGTGGGCCATCACAACGTTGGCCGTGTACATGAGCTCAGCCACGTTAATGCCCGAAAGATACGAGCTGTCCTTGATGACGGTCGTGCACTGGCTAAACAGCGCCGGAATGATCGTCTTAAACGTCTGCGGCAAAATGATGTAGCGCATGGTGGCAAAGAAGCCAAAGCCCTGGCTCTGTGCCGCCTCAAACTGGCCGCGCGGAATCGAGTTAAGGCCGCCGCGCACAATCTCGGCCATAACAGCGCTGGTAAACAGCGTAAAGGCGATGGTCGAAATCACAATGTCCAAACCCTGCACCGTAAAGTAGATAAACAGGATCCACAGCAGGTTTGGCGTGCAGCGGAACAGCTCGATATAGGCGCTCACCAAAATACGGAACGGGCGGGGCGCATAGCTCTTAACGAGCGCCAGCACCGTGCCAAAGATGAGCGAGAAAAAGATCGACAGCGCCGAGATCTCGATCGTCTTAACAAAGCCGCCCCAAATGTAGAGCAGGTTGGTCGCGTTGAAGATTTCCATGCGCTAGGCCTCCTCTACGTTGTCGAGCCCCAGCTCGGCCAGGCTCACGCCGCGCGGACGCTCCTTGGAGCGGCGCTCGAGCCACTGCACCAGCATGGCGAGCGGAAAGCAGATGATGAAGTACATAAGGCAGCAGACGATATATCCCTGCAGGTAACCGTACAGACTCACAAAGTTGTCGGAACGGTACATAAGGTCGCCGCCGGCCACAAGCGCCAGCACCGACGTGTTCTTGACCAGGTTGAGCGCCTGGTTACACAGCGGCGGCAGAATGATCTTGAACGTCTGGGGCAGCACGATGTACCAGTACGCCTGCGCACGGGTGAAGCCCTGGCTCTGGGCCGCCTCCATCTGACCGCGCGGAACCGCCTCGATACCAGTGCGGATGACCTCCGAAATGTAGGCCGCGTGATACAGGCCCACGCCCAAGAAGCCCAGCACGAACGGCGCGATGCGCACCGGCTGGTCGGCACCGGTTATGGCCTGCAAAAACTGCGGACCGGCCATGTACATAAAGAGCACCTGCACGGGCAACGGGGTGTTCTGGTAAAACTCAACGTACACGCGGCTTATGGCACGCAGCACACGCGAACGGGTGGTAGAGAACACACCCAGCAGCGTGCCCAGCACCAGCGACAGCAACAGACCGGCAACGACCACCTGTAGCGTCACGCCAAAGCCCTCCCAGAAGGGCCCCATGTTTTGAAATGTCGTCGACCAACGGTCGGCGTCAAATAATCCTTCGAGCATTTGATTCCTTCCTTGGACGATGCGCCTATACAAGACCCCAGGTCTTGACCTCTTGGTCGAGCCAGCCGTCGGCCAGGCGATCGCAAATCACCTGATCGACCACGGCCGAAAGGTCGCAGCCCTTCTTGGTCGCCACGCCGTAGCCCTGTTCGCCAAACTTGACCTCGGGCTGCAGCAGCTCAACGGTCTCGTTCATGTAACCGGCCAACGTGGAGCGGTCCATGGCAAAGACGTCGATATTGCCGGCATCGAGCGAACTCTTGATGATGGGGTAGCCGCTAAAGGCCCTAAACTCGGGCTTGCAGCTAAAGCCGTTGTCCTTGATCATCTGCTCAATCAGTCCCTGCGTGGTAGCACCCTGGCTCACGCCAATGACCTTGCCGTCCAGATCCTCAATCGAGGTAAAGCCCGAACGCTTCTTGACCATGAGTCCCACGTAGTCGGTGCGGTACGGCGTCGAGAAATCCCAGCTCTTCTTGCGCTCGTCGGTGATGGTGTAGGTCGCCGCGACCACGTCAAGCTGGCCGTTATCGATCAGCGGGCCGCGCGTCTTGGGCGTTACATCGGTAAACTCGACAAGCTCCTGGGCGCGGGCCTCCTTGTAACTCACGCCAAAGACGGCAGCAGCGATCTGGTAGCACAAATCAACTTCCATGCCCTCAAAGCGGCCCTTGGCGGTGTCGTAATAGCCATAGCCGGGAACGTCCTTCTTAACGCCGGCATTCAGATGGCCACGTGACTTGATGGCCGCAAGCTTGGACCCCTTGTCGGAGCCCTCGCCGCTGGTGGAGTTGCCGCAACCGGTAAGCGCGGTCCCCGTCAGCGCAAGCATGCCGGCGCCAGCCAGCTGCAAAAAGTGACGGCGCGACACGGCCGCCCTCGTCATATCCGTCATGTCCATCACCGCGCCTAGTGCAGAATCTTGGACAGGAACTCGCGGCAGCGCGGGTTCTCGGGGTTATCGAAGAAGTGCTCGGGCGTGCCCTCCTCCAGAATGCGGCCGTCCTCCATAAAGATGACGCGGTCGGCCACCTGGCGCGCAAAGCCCATCTCATGCGTCACGCAGATCATGGTGATGTCCTCCTGCGCGAGCTCAATCATAACGTCCAGAACCTCCTGGACCATCTCGGGGTCGAGCGCCGAGGTCGGTTCGTCAAACAGGATGATGGGCTGCTTGGTGCACAGGGCACGGGCAATGGCGATGCGCTGCTGCTGACCACCCGAGAGATTCTGCGGATACTCGCCGGCCTTATGAGCCATGCCGACGCGCTTGAGCGCGGCGATGGCAATCTCGGTCGCCTCCTCCTTGCTCTTCTTTTGCAGCTTGATGGGTGCGAGCGTCAGGTTGCCGAGCACCGTCATGTTGGGATACAGGTTGAACTGCTGAAACACCATGGAACTGTACTTGCGAGCCATCTCCAGGTGATTCTTTTTGGTGAGCGGCGTGCCGTCGATGACGACCTCGCCCGACGTGGGCTCCTCCAGATAATCGACGCAACGGATGAGCGTCGACTTACCCGAACCGGAAGGCCCGATCATTACGAGCTTCTCGCCGCGCTTGACGGTGAGATTGATATCTTTGAGCACATGCAGGTCGCCAAAGTACTTGTTGAGATGCTTGATCTCGATCATGTCTGCCATGAATGTCCCTTCCCTGCGTTTACACGAGTTGAACTATTGTACGGAAAGAACCACGTTTCCGCAGCCCACACTACATTCCCGTAAAGAACCCGCAACCTTTAACCCACTCATTGGGGACAGACTTAAATGAGTACCTGCTCATTGGGCACTCATTTAAGTCTGTCCCCAATGAGCGCCCAGCCCAGCAAAAAGGGGCGCGACCATGACGGCCACGCCCCCTCAACATCAACTATGTACCGCTCGGCCCTTACGCAAGCTTTGCGCCGACGATCTTTGCCGCGGCCGGCTTGTCGAAGTTGCCGCCGGTGGCCTTGCCGAGCGCGCCCATGACCTGGCCCATCTGCTTCTTGGACGTGGCGCCCAGCTCGGCGATAACCTGCTCGATCAGGGCCTCGAGCTCCTCGCCCGAAACCTGCGCGGGCAGCAGGCTTTCCAGAATCTTGACCTGCTCGGTCAGGTTGTCGGTACGCTCCTGGTCGGTGCCGGCCTTGATGGACATCTCCAGCGTCTCGCTCGTCTGCTTGATCAGACGCTTGATCATGCTGTTGACGTCTTCCTCGGTCACATCGCGGCGCTCGTTGACCTCGATATTCTTCACCTCGGCCTTAACCTGGCGAATGATGGACAGGCGAACCTTGTCCTTGGCCTTCATGGCCGCGATCATTTCTTTCTGCAGCTCTTCGTTGGTCATCTGCAAATCCTCCTCAATAGCGTGGGCGGCACTCGCGCGAGCACCGCCCCATGATTACTCAGTCGTCGACGAATCGTCGGTCGAACTCTTGGTGACGCCCTTCAGGCTGACGTTGTATGGCACGTCCTTGGGCATGGGGTTGACGGTAATGTCGGCGTCCTTCTTGTACTGCTCCAGCCACTCGCTGTACGCGGTGCTGGCCGCCTGCGTCTTCACCACGTTGGAAACGTATTTCTTGATGGCCTTGGGCACCTGGTTGATGTCATCAACCTGATTATCGACATGGAAGTAGTCGGTGCACTTGATGACGTGGTAGCCATAGGTCGACTCGACGACTTCGCTCACGTCGCCCTTGTTGAGCCCCTCGAGCGCCGTCTGGTAGCTGTCGACGAAGGTAGTGAGCTTATCCCAACCCACATCGCCCTTCTTCTCCTTGGAGCCGGTGTCGTCGGAGTACTGCTCCACGGCATCCTCAAAGCTCAGCTCGCCGGAGTTGATCTTGTCCAGGCACTCCTGTGCCTTGGCCTTGGCAGCGGCCTTGTCCTCGTCGGAAGCATCGGAATCAACCTTGATCAGGATGTTCGACGAGCGGCGGGCATCGTTGTAGTTAGACAGGTTCTCGTTGATGTAATCGACGATCTCGCTGTCCTTGGGCTTGCTCGTGGGCGCGACGGCATCCTTGAGTTTCTGCTGCGCCAGGCTCTCCTTGAGCGAATCCTTGTAGGTGTCCTCGGTATAGCCGTAGGTCTTGAGGGTCTTCTTAAAGGCCTTGGCACCGCCCGCGCTCTTGCACGCGTCCTTCCAGGCCTTCTCGACCTCCTCGTCCGACACCGTCACGCCGTTCTCCTTCTGTGCCTGTTGAAGCAGAATCTGCTGCGTGTAGGAGTCGATAAGTTGCTTGCGGTACTTCTTGGGCGTGAGGTCGTTGTCAACCAGATACTGCGCCCAGTCCTTGTCCTTGGTGTAGCCGTAGGACGTGCGCATGCTCATGATCTGCTTGGTCACGGTGTCCTCGGTGAGGTTGGTGCCGTTGATAGTTGCAGCAACACCGCCGGTCAGCTTGTAGCCCGAGGTGTCCTCGGCCTGCGACATAAGGCCGGAGCACGCCATCGCCGAGACGGAAAGCAGCATCGCCAGCACGCCGATGACCACCAGGACGATCTTGACGGTCTTAGACACGTACGTCTTGCGCTGCTTCTTGCGAGAGCTGGAGGCAGCGCGGGCCTGCTGCTCGGGCGTCGGCGCGGCCTCGGAGTTCTTTTTCTTATTTGCCATAGTTGGCCTTTCGCATAACGAATCGAACAAACGCCATTGTGTCACAACGCAGCCCCCGCGGCACGCTTGGTGCATTGGGGACAGGTTAATTTGCACCATTTTGGTGCAAAGGGGACAGCTCTGGCAGCCGGCAGTTAGGGACAGTCCCCAAGTGCCGACTCAGCCCCACCTTAGAAGTGGCGGCGGATGGCGTCGACCATGCCCTGGGGCGTGGTCTGGCCGAGTACGTCGGCTGCGGCATCGGCGTCCATAAAGATGTTCATGAGCGCCTGCAGGGCCTCGACCTGGCCGCCCGGCTCGGCAATACCCAGATTGATGACGATCTGCGCCGGCACCGGAGCGCCCATGCCAGCCATAGCGTTAAATGTCACGGACGTGGCGGGCTTCACCACCGCGATATAGGGCTTGGCCACAAACCCCGGATCGGTATGCGGAATGGCAATGTTTGCCGCCGGCATGGCAAGACCCGTGGGATAGGCATCCTCGCGCGTGCGAACGGCGTCGAGCCAACCGTCGGCAATGTAGCCACGTGGTGCAAGCTCGCCCTCGAGCCGCGCAAACACCTCATCCGGCGTCGCACACTCCCAATCAAAAAACACCAGCTCAGGCGTAAACAGAGCTTCGTTATCCGCCATGCGCTCACCTCTCTCACCTAGTCACCTGCGACGTTCTTGAATGACTAGTCGTTAAAGACCGTCCCCGATGACTACCCAAAAACAAAAGGTGGCCACGCGCGCCTTGGCGCCAATGACCACCCTGACTACTCGGCTAAATTGTACTGTGCGCCGCTAGCCGCGAGGCGCGTCAATTGCGACCTTGCCGCTCTCCAGCACGTGGACGCGGCCGTCGGCGAGCATTTGCACGACCTCGGGATACAGCACGTGCTCAATCGCGTGGATGTGCTCCTCGAGCGTGTCGACATCCCAGCCCTCCTCAACAGCCAGCGCACGCTGGGCGATGATGGGACCGTTGTCGTAGATCTCGTTGGCAAAATGCACGGTCACGCCAGTTACCTTGACGCCGCGCGCAAAGGCGTCGCCAATCGCATGCGCACCGGTAAAGCTCGGCAGCAGCGCCGGATGCAAGTTGACCACGCGGTTGGGAAACGCCGCCAACAGAGGCGTGTGCACCATGCGCATGTAGCCGGCCATGGCCACATACTCGCAGCCGCGCTCGAGAAGCTCGTGCGCGATGATCTCGTCGGCGGCAATAGGGTCGGCATAGACATCCTTGGACAGTGTGAGCGTCTGGATGCCCGCGCGCTCAGCGCGCTGCAAACCCTTAGCCGAAGGACGGCTCGACACCACAAGCTCAATCGACGCATTGAGCTTACCAGCGGCGATCAGATCGATCAGCGCCTGCAGGTTGGTACCCGAACCGCTGATGAGCACACCGAGCTTGAGCGGCTCAGCCGTATCGGTGCCGGTCGGACGGGTGTAGGGCACAAAGCCCAGGCTCTCGGCAGCAGCCATCTGCTCGTTAGCGCTCATCGGAGTACACGACCCTACCGGAACCCTCGACGCACTCGCCCACGCGGAACGGCTTCTCGCCCAGCGCGACCAGGGCCTCGGTAACCGCGGCCTCGTCCTCGGGGGCGACGATCAGGCACAGGCCAACGCCCATGTTGAAGGTCTTGCATGCCTCGTTGGGCGCAAGCTCGGCCTGGCGCGACACGTAGGTGATGACGGGCGGAACGTCCCAGCCCATCTCGACACCGTTGCGGGTGACCACGGCGTCGACGTCGTCGGCGAGCGCGCGGTTGAGGTTCTCGGTAATACCGCCGCCAGTGATGTGGGCGATGGCGTGCACGTTGGCGCCGCCGCGCAGCAGCTCTAGAATCGGCTTGACGTAGATGCGCGTGGGGGCCAACAGGGCGTCTGCCAGCGATGCGCCGCCGAGTTCCTCGAGCGGACGGCTCAGCTCCTCGGCCTTAGCGGCGGCCCCGGGCGTGCCCGGCTTAATGCCGTCGACGCCGATGACCTTACGCACGAGCGAGTAGCCGTTGGAGTGCACGCCGGTGGAAGGCAGGCCCAGAATCACGTCGCCGGGGCGGACGTTCGCGGGGTCGAGCATCTTGGGGCGATCGACGACACCCACGGTAAAGCCGGCGAGGTCGTAGTCGGCAGGAGCCATGACGCCAGGGTGCTCGGCCATCTCGCCGCCCACGAGCGCGCAGCCCGCGAACTTGCAGCCGTCGGCCACGCCCTTAATGATCTTTGCCATGTGCTCGGCCTCGATGTGACCGATGGCAACGTAGTCCAGGAAGAACAGCGGCTCGGCGCCCGAAGCCAAAATGTCATTGACGCACATGGCGACCAGGTCCTGGCCCACCGTCTCGTGACGGTCCATGATCTGGGCGAGCACGAGCTTGGTGCCCACGCCGTCGGTGCCGCTGATCAGGATCGGATCTTCCATATCCTTAAGCGCGGCGGCCGAGAACAGGCCACCAAAGCCACCGATGCCGCCGATAACCTCGGGGCGGTTGGTGTCCTTGACCATCTGCTTAATAGCGTTGACGGCGCGGCCGCCCTCGGCGGTATCGACGCCGGCGTCCTCGTACGTCACATGCTTGCTGTCGCTCATCTGAGCCTTCCTCTCCCACTACCGTGGCGCCGCGCGGGCGCCAAACGGTGCTCATAGTTGTGTTCATTTCGGCGTGTGCCATAACAGCACACGCCGTCATATCAATAAAACAGCAGGTAAAACCTACCAAAATGAACCTGTCCCTACATGGCAGGTTTTAGGCCTCGCCGTGCTCCTCTTCCCAGCTGCGGTCGTCGTATTTCTCGACCACGGCGTCGTCGTCAAAATGCAGCGGCTTATCCAGGTTGCGGGGCTTAAAGCCCTCCATAAACTTATCGCGGCCAAAGCTCTCGGGAATCGCCACGGGGTAGCGGCCGGTAAAGCACGCATCGCAGTAACCGCCCTTGGGCACGACCTTCAGCAGGCCCTCGACCGAAAGGAAGGCCAGCGAATCGGCGCCGATGTACTCGCAAATCTCGTCGACTGTCTTGTTGGCGCTGATAAGCTGCGACTGCACGTCGGTATCGATACCGTAGAAGCACGGCCAGATGACCTCGGGCGAGTTGATGCGGATATGAATCTCCTTGGCACCGGCGTTGCGCAGCATCTTGACGAGCTGCACCATGGTGGTGCCGCGCACGATGGAGTCGTCGATGACGACCAGGCGCTTGCCCTCGATGTTGTCGCGCAGCGGGTTGAGTTTCATACGCACGCCCATGGCGCGCAACTCCTGCGTAGGCTCGATAAACGTACGGCCCACGTAGCGGTTCTTGATGAGGCCCTCGCCAAAGGGAATACCGCTCTCGTGCGAATACCCCTCCGCGGGCGGCAGGCCGGAATCGGGCACGCCGATGACCAGGTCGGCCTCGACGGGCTCCTCATGTGCCAGCTGACGGCCCATGTCGTAACGGCAGGCATAGACGCTCTTGCCGTTCATAATGGAGTCGGGGCGGGCAAAGTAGACCTGCTCAAAGATGCAGTTTGCGGGCTCTTCGGCGGCAGGCACGCCCTGCTCGGATACCAGACCCTCGGCGCTGATGCGCAAGATCTCGCCGGGACGGACGTCACGGACGTACTCGGCGCCCACGATGTCGAGTGCGCAGGTCTCGGAAGCAACGACCCAGCCGCCGGCGCGCGTGACATGGACGGCGGAGTCGACCGTCGTGGCGCCGTCTTGCGAGGGCAGCTGCGAAACGGATGCGGCATCGGCCTGGTCCAAACCCTCGTCCACCAGCTTGCCCAGCACGAGCGGGCGAATGCCGTGCGGATCGCGGAATGCGTAGAGCGCCTGTTCGTTGATAAGCGTCATGGCGTAGCCGCCGCGCACGAGCTCCATGGTCTTGCGAATGCCCTCGCGCAGATGGCCTGTACGCTGAGTAAAGTAGCCGATGAGCTTGGTCGCGACCTCGGAATCCGAATTGGAGAGGAACGGCACGCCCAGCTCGATCAGCTGGCGGCGCAGCTCGTCGGTGTTGACCAGAGTACCGTTGTGCGCGAGCGCGATAATGACGCTGTTGATGGTGGAGAGGTGCGGCTGCGAGGCTTCCCAGCTCTTGGCGCCGGCGGTGCCATAGCGCACGTGGCCCACGGCCAGCTGGCCGGAGAGCGTCGACAGGTCGGCGTTGGAGAACACGCGGTCGAGCAGCCCCAGATCCTTGCGGACCATAACCGTGCCGCCATCACCCACGGCGATTCCCGCCGATTCCTGGCCGCGATGCTGCAGCGCGCGCAGACCAAAGTACGTCAGTCGAGCCACGTCGCGATCGGGCGCCCACACACCAAAAATGCCGCATTCCTCATGCAGCTGGTCGGAGTCCGGATCATACGTCGACATGGTCTTCACCTGTCCCGCGGCGCGCTCGGCCGCGTGGATGGTTTCTTGAGACATGGCATCCCCTCAGAGCCTCGTTATTTGGCGTTACCTGCCCTATTATACGCACGGCAAGACAAGCACTCCCGCGCATGAACAGCGCTTTTTAAAAGCCCACCGAGCTTATAATCCGTTTTGCAGCCAAACATTTTATTGGGCAACCGCCTCGGGGCCGACGATCCCGCATACTTCCGTTGCGACGCGTCTCGCCCGCCGTTGGGGCTTGCATTGTTGCAATTGGGACGTTCGTCCTGTCTTTTGGCAGGTCGGCGGCGTATCCTTGTACCTACAGCAAAACGAGAAAGGTTATGTATGGATCGAAACGAACTCGACCCCAGCGTCCCCAGCGCCACGGAGGTCAAGAAGATCCCCCTCATCATTAAGGTGTACGCCGTCCTATGCATCCTGTCCGGCGTGGGCACGCTCCCTTCGGTCGGCGCCTTTATGTGGCAGGTCATCACCGCGCTCATCAACGGCAACGCCGCCGCCAAGCTCGGCGACAACACGCTCGTCGCGGTCGGCCTTATCGTCGCCGGCATCATGCTCTCGGCTGCCAGTGCCGTCATCTTGATCATCTTTGGCCTGGACCTCATCAAGAACCAGCGCCGCAATGCCGCCCGTCTGTCCTATATCCTTATCGCGTTTACCGTCGTCGAGCTTTTGGTTGACGTGATGCTCCAAGGCATCGGGCCCTTCTTGCTGCGCCCTGCCATCCAGCTCGGCATCCTCGTCGCGCTTTCGGCCACCGTCGACCCCACGCTGCGCCAGGAGCGCGAGCTGCAGCGCCGCCTGCAGGAGATGCTCGATCGCGACGCCGCCGCCGAGGGCATGCTCGGGCGCGATGAAACCGGCGAGGGCTACATCAAGCTCAACTACTTCAACCTGTTCTGGGTATTCTTTGTCTGCTGCATACTCGGCTTGATCGCCGAGGACATCTGGCACATGACGGTCGACGACCCGGGCGTCTACCAGAACCGCGCCGGCATGCTGTTTGGCCCCTTCAGCCCCATCTACGGATTTGGCGCCGTGCTCATGACCATGGTGCTCAACCGCTTCTATAAAAAGAACCCCATCATTATCTTTTTGGTGAGCGCGCTGCTCGGCGCAAGCTTTGAGGTGTTCGTGGGCTGGTTTATGCAGACCTCGTTTGGCGTGGTCTCGTGGAGCTACTCGCATATGAAGCTCTTTGGCATGCCAGATCCGCTCGCCGTCCTTACCGGCGGACGTACCTGCACAGGCTTCGCCTGCCTGTGGGGCCTGGGTGGCCTCATCTGGATCAAGCTGCTGCTGCCGAGGCTGCTCAAGCTCATCAACATGATTCCCTGGAAGAGCCGCTACTCCGCTACCGTCATCTTCACCATCATTATGCTGGTCGATGGCGTTATGACGCTGCAGTCGCTCGATTATTGGTATCAGCGCGTCAACGGCACGGAACCGGATATTCCCGTTGCGCAGTTCTACGGCAAGTACTTCGATAATGACTTTATGGAGAATCGCTTCCAGAGCATGACCATGAGCCCCAAGGATGCGACGCGCGTGTAGCGTCCACCGCGCCCAAAACGCAAAATGCCCGCCGGTATCACACGTACCGGCGGGCATTTTTATAAATGAGCCTTCTATCGACGCAAGCCTCTACGCCTCGCGCTCGACCTCACTCACGCATTCGTTCTTGATGGTGCCAACGAGCGTCTGCAGCGCATCGACCACATGCGGGCGAATGTCCCCGCCGATGAGCACGAGCATGATGTCGTCGCCTACGGCAAGCTCGCCGCTTGCCAGCCACACGCGCACATAGCCGATACCCGGCATCGCACGCGTGGCCACGATGGCGGCCTGCACCTTGCTGGCGTCGTAGCCAAACACCATGCCGCCCACCTTGTGGCCCGGCACCACGCCATCGGTCTCGACACCACGCGCCTCGGACTTGGGCGTCGCGCGCACCACACCGTTATGCGTCAGATACATACCGCACGCAGGTGCCGACGAATCGGCCTTGGCCTCACGCAGCCAAGCATCAATCGAAGGCATCGTTTTGCCATTCTCGAGCATCATTTCTCCCTTACCGTCGTCGAGTAGCCAATTTGGAACGGGGCTTTTTAGCTACTCTCGAACAACTTATTCCTCGACCGGCGTGAGCACCATGACAGCACGCGTGTTGCTCAGCGATAACGAACGACAGGTCACAAGCGTTACGACCTTGGTTGCCGAAGCAGCACGATCGGTGGCATCGCTCGCCACGGCAGAGGCACCGTCGAGCATCTCGGACAGGTAGTTCTTGAGCCCGTCGTCGCCCTCAAAATTGCGCGTGCGCGCCTTGGCATACGTGTCCTCAACAACTTTGGTCGCCAGCGGTCGCAGCTTATACGTAGCATCCCGTGTGATGTAATACACAAACTCGATGCTATCGAACGTCGCCTGATCAGTGGTGTCCGAAATCACGTTGAACATCGACCCGTCGTTCATATGGTGGCCGTAGATCGTAGTCTGCTGATCCACCATGCCGGGCGCAGTGTCCTCGTAATCCAAGAAGATGGCACCCGATGCGTTGGACGTGCCATCGAACAACGTGTTGAGGTATTTTGAGTTGTTGTTGGTCTGTACGACGGGATAGTTGATGTTGGTTCCCGGCACATAAATCCAACCCACAATCTCGGGGTTTGTCTGAGCAAGCGCATCGAAGTCGATAATCGGCACGCCGCTGGCGTCCTTATCGCTTACATATTGCTTCTCGATTTTCTGGTACGAATCGCTTGCCTGCTTATAGCCAATCTGCGCGTTGATAAAGATGGCAGCGGCGGCGACAATCAGGCCGATGCCGATGATGATGAGCAGAATGGGAATAATGGAGCGACGCTTTTTGCGCGGCGGCTCGGTGTAATCCGACGGCGCGGCATGCGATGAAGCCCGGGGCGGCTTTTTAGCGTTGCTATAAGATGAAGGTCGATATGCGGCTGGCGCGTCCTGTCGACGATGCGTCGCCGGCGTCACGGGGCGCGGCGCGCGCGGCTGCTGAGGAGAGGATGTCCGACCCTGCTGCGCCGCATGGGCAGCACCCGGCTTCGACGGATCGGGAATCTGAGAAGCCTTGAATCGTTTTCCCTGATAGTCGGACATGGCTCTCCTTATACTGCGGTGAAACGGCGGAACGCCTAGGCGTCGGCCATCTCCTGCTTCATCTTCTCGATAACCTTGCGATACTCGGGGTCGCAGGCGCCTAGAATCTGTGTAGCGTAGATGGCGGCATTCTTGGCGCCATTGATGGCAACGCAGGCCACGGGCACACCCGAAGGCATCTGCACCATCGACAGCAGCGAATCCATACCGCCCAGGTCACTTGTCTTCATAGGCACGCCGATAACCGGCAGCGGCGTAAAGGCAGCCACGACACCACCCAGGTGAGCAGCCTTGCCGGCGGCGGCGATAATCACTTTGATACCGCGATCGGCAGCAGTCGAGGCCCACTCGTGGACCTTCGCCGGCGTGCGGTGTGCGCTCGCAATGACGAGCTCATAGGGCACACCAAGCGCCTCGAGCTCGACGGTGCAGCCTTCCATAACGCCCAGATCGGACTTGGAACCCATGATGATCCCGACAACCGGCTTCTGATCTGCCATAAACAAAGACCTCCTGTTGAGAGCGGCGACGCGGCGGATCCGCGACCCTTAACTACTGAGAGTAGTATAGCTGCTCCCGTCCTTGCGGTCTGTGTGGCGCTTCGCGGGCGGGCCAGGCTTTATCTTCACTCCGGTTGCTTTGCAAAGTCGTTCAGATAAAGCCTGGCCCGCCCGCGAAGCGCCCTGCGACCTACCGGGAATTGCTATGACGTACGTTTGCTGATGAATTGGAAGGAAAGGTCAACGGAGGCTGAAGGCAATTGGTTCAGCGAAAAACCCTGACGAATCTAATTCGTCAGGGCCCCACCAACGCTCACTCGTCGTTCATCGTTAAAGCTAGATATTCTCTTCCGCCCATTTCTCGAAATCGAGTTCTCGTCTCTGAGCAGTTCGGTAGACTTCCATGTCTTCGCGAGCGCCTACCACTACGATGGCCATCTTTTCTTTAATTCTGATGAGGCGGTACACGATTCGAATGCCACTTCCCCTGAGCTTGATTTTCATAAAGCCAGTCAAATCCGTACCTGCCTTGTTTCCAAGAGGCTTGCCGAATCCGCCTTCGTTCTGCGGCAATGGGTTCGTTCTGATTTTTTCTATAGCCTTAAGGACGATCTTTCGTTGGGAGCCGTCCAGACGCTTAATATCCTTGAGAGCATCCGGGTAGAAAGCGATTTCGTACCCACTCATTCAAACTCGACCTCATCCATCTGATCGAGTTCGTCCTGGCTCACGCCCAGCTCTTCCATAACATCAGACAGGGAAACAAGCGCATCATCACTTGCCACAGCCACTCTCTTAAGTGCCAACGTTAACAAGGCGAGGTCCTCCTCCGCTTGCTTCGCTTCCCTATATTCATCGGGTGTCACAATCACAAACGCTGGCTTGTTGTGTTTGAGAACCACAACTGGATTGTCGTCCCCAACCTTCGAAAATGCAGCCGAGCCCTTACCGTGGCTGAAATCGCTAATTGGAACAAGGTTGTCGAGCATCTGCAAAGCAGGCATACATACCTCCTAAAAATGAATTCTTTTTCGAATTCATTTTATCATTCTTTTTTGCTATATTGTACCACGCAACCGAAACAACCTTTTAGGATACGAATCCGAGCTTAGAATGACTGTTGGCCCTCGCACCGCCCTTGCCTCTTTTATTACGTCAAGTGGTATACAGCGAAGCAAAATGGCGATCTAAAGTGCGCGGCACTCACCTCGCATCGCTACAAAAAACAAACTGCTCCCCACCCACTCGGGCAAGGAGCAAGCCTCATTTTTAATCAGACTGAGAACCACGAATGCAGAAACACAGGCGACTTCAGTCCCTTATCGCCGAGAGACGTTATTGTGCAGCCATTTCTTTAAGCTTCTCAGCCATCAACAAACACACGTCTTCCGATTGCGGGTACACGCCAAAATGATCGAAGAAACCATGGTCACATCCGGCATATTCGATGACCTCGACATCGATTCCTGAAGACCGTAATTTTGTAGCCCATTTTTCATCGGGGATACGAAGCGGATCGTATTCGGATGTCACGATAGTCACCGGGGGGAAATCAGTGCAGTCCTCAAGCATTAGCGCAGAAATCAACGGGTCATGAGGAGACATTTTTCCGTGCGCACAAAGTTCGACCATCGGGCCGTCCGAATCGCGAAGATGGTCGATGCGAAAACGCGCAACGTCCTCTTGATCGGCTATCGCAGGAAAATCCTCATATCCCTCGCCCTGTTCGCCCGCAAGGTCGACTTCAGGATAGATTTCGAAGGCATGGGCTACAGCTCCAGCACCCCTGAGCTGAACACACGCATTAGTAAGGCTTCCTCCCGCAGAGTCGCCGGCGACCATTATTTTATGAGGATCGATTCCGAGATCCCCGGCATGCTCGCGCACATAATCAAGAGCAAGAACGCAATCCTCGATCTGCCCGGGAAATGCCGTCTCCGGCGCCAAGCGGTATTCCGGATAAACCACCACTGCACCAGACTTTTCGGCGATGAACTCGAGCTGATGTTCAAATTGCAGAACATTCCCCGCCATAAACGCGCCGCCATGCAGGTAAACTAGCGCTGGACTTGCCTCCTTATGATTTGGTGGCGTCCAGACAAATAAATCTATATAGCGATCGGCCGCCTCCATGAGGACCTCATCGCGCTGAACCTCACCATCGAGTAGGCGGTATGTCGGCTTATCCGGGCGATGACGCATTCCAATAAGGCTCGTCCAGCTCGGAGACATGCTAACATTCCGCATCTTCTTGCGGGATACCTCGAGAATTCGTGGGTCAAGCACATGCTCTCTTTCATCATCAGGAACCGGACGAATTTGAACCTCGAGTCCCCTCTTCTCGGTTATAAACGAGCGACCGGAGATGGCGCCAATCAACGCCTCGTCGTATTGTCTGCCCATCTTAAATCCCCTCTCGGCGATAACGCCAAATCGATATTTCCATAACTTTTGAGATAACGGCTTATGATGTCCTCAGTTGTCGTATATCTATGTACTAAAGAAACTGAAGACCAAGGGGTCCACCATGCCTGCAGCAAAAGACGAGCTCACTCAGCCAGAGCTTCTCTATCAGACCGTTGAAAACGATATCCTCAAGAAAATAGTTTCTGGCGAACTCCCCGGCGGCAGTCAGATTCCCACCGAAACCGAGCTTTGCAAGCAATACAAAGTAAGCAGGATCACCGTAAGACGCGCCGTACAGAATCTCATTGACCAAAACTTGCTCTACCGCCTGCGAGGCAAGGGGACATTCGTAAACCCATCGAAGCTCATCCTGAAACGAGGAACAAGCACCATTTTCAATTTGAGCTCCGACCCCCAATACGGCGATAAAACAACCAAGTCCATCTTGGAAACAGGCTTGATCAAAGCTGATGCCCACATTGCACGGGAGCTCAAAATTGACAACGGAACCGTAGTGCAACGAGTTGCGCGCTTGGTTTATATCGAAAATGCCCCCTGCGCCATCGACACCATTTATGCAACGCAGGGCACTCTACCCGGACTACTGGAGCTTCTCACAGACAATGCCAGTCTTTTCGACCTGATCGCCAACCATTACAGCATCGCAACCGGTATTGAGAAACTCAAAATCACCGCAGGAATAGCGGGGCTCCAAGAAGCAAACCTTCTCGGTTATATCGTTGGAGCCCCCGTGAGCGTTGTCGAGCACGTCACATATGCCTGCAATGAAATGCCGCTCCACTATTCGAAAACCGTTTGGCGAGCAGACGCATCGTCCTTCGAGTTCAGCATCTCAAAAGATGGACGCCTTCTCTAGCCCAAAATCCCCAGGACGCCGAGCACAATACCCGCAGCGAGAATGCCCACAATCTGCCAAATAATTTTGACCTGTTTCTTATTGCAAAGACACATGATCCCGAACGCGCAGAGCGGCAAAAGAGCCGGGAATATCCCATCGAGCGTTTCCTGCAACTTAAACGCGGTGTCGCCGAAGTTAAGAGCGAGCGGAGTGGTAACTGCAACGGTGGTCGCCACCATTCCACCAACTACCATTAGTCCCACAATCGCCAGGCCGGACGTAACTTTGTGCATTACATCAGAATCGTTCAGCTTCGAAATCATGCCACTGCCAAGCGAATAACCATACTGAAGCCCAAACCAGCGAATCAGGATCGTTGGGACATTATAAAGAAGCAGGAACAGGATTGGGCCGAGCAGACTGCCCGAAAGGCAAAGTCCTGTCACAACGCCCGTCGCAATCATGCGAAGCGTACTGGCGATCAGTGAATCTCCAATACCGGAAAGCGGAGCCATAAGCGATGCTTTCATGGCGTTAATTGAGGCGGTGTCAAAGTCCCGATTGTTGGCGTTCTCTTCCTCCATGGAGGCCACAATGCCGGCGACCAGAGGATTAAACGTAACTTGAATATTGTAAAACTCAAGATGACGCTTATATGCCTCGATCCGGTCTTCAGGCTTATCGTATAACCGTTTGATTACCGGAATCATGTCGTAGCAGAAACCAACGTTCATTTGTCGGTCAAAGCTCCACATGATGTTGAGTGGAAAGCTGCGCCAAAATAACGCCTTTAAGTCTTTCTTGGTTATTCTCTTATCGGTCGATTTATTTGACTCCGACGAGAGCTCAAGAACATCATTAGAATTCGTTGTCATCGTCAACCTCCTTAGCGACCGCCGCACTGGCAGGCATAAAAATGTGAGCCATATTGAGAATCCCAATCAGGATCAGCGAAAACGCCACGATACCGATCGTCGGAATGTTTAGATAGGCACTCAGCAAGAAGCCTCCAAAGAATAGGAAGCTCAGCTCCTTGGTGGACAGGATTGACATAAGCTGCGCAAATCCAAGCGCGGGCAGAATACCCGTTGCGATCGTAAGCCCATTCGTAAGCCAATCAGGAATGGCGTCAATCAGTGCCTGAACAGCATCATTTCCAACGTAAAAAGCCACGCCGCAAATCAAGCCAAGCGCAATGATGTAGAGAATTCCATTGGTCCACATAGCGGCTGCAATCGTTTTGGGGTCGTCTTTTTCGGCACCACGATCAGCCCAGACAGCCATAGGAGGCGTAACAACGCTATACATAAGGCTGTCAAACATGCCGGCAAGCACCGCAGTGGGCATAGCAATAGTCAGAGCGGTCTCGGGACCCGCACCCATAGTAATCGCAAAGGCTGTTCCCAAAACTGAACCAACAATTACGTTGGGCGGCACGGCAGCACCAACCTGCCAGACCCCCATGAACGCGAGTTCGAGCTGGAAACCAACAATAACGCCAGTCGGAATATCACCCAAAAAAATACCGACGATCGCTCCGAGGACAATCGGCCGCTCGACCATCGCAGTACCGAGTAAATAATCCGATTGACCTATCGCAGCGGCAAGACCAACCAGAAAAGCCTGAAGCAGCATATTTCTCCCTCTTCCTACAAATCAAAACTTGTTACGATGCGTTTTTTCTCGCTAGCAACCTGCCTTACCTCGAACTCGATTCCATCAGCCATGGCTTTCTTAATTTCATTAATATCGGATTGGGAAAGGCGCACAGCAGGGCCAAGCTCCTTTACGCTATCCCCCAACGGTCGAGCGCCGCCTAAATTCACAGACGTTATTTTTGGACACGCACGCGCAACTTCACAGGCGTCATGTACATTTCCCGCAACAACAATTAGCTCGTATTTATCCACCGCGCTTCCGTTAAGGGCCACGATGGAATCTTCTACACTTTTGACAACCAATTTGGCATCAGCGGGTTTTGCAATTCGCAGCGCTTGAATTCGCTCTTTGCTTGCGGCGTACTCATCTGAAACCACAAGAATAGCGTTTGCTTCAAGCGTTGGATACCAAGAGAACACGGTCTGCCCATGCACTAACCGGCTATCGACGCGACACAGTTTAATCATTTTGCCCCTTTCTCGACTTGAACACAGACAATCATCCTTGACTGCTAATGGCATATTACGTCATATGACGTAATATGCCATTACATAATATCTTGAACGGTTGAATATCGCCGCTAAATGGTATTTATCTCTAAAAACAGGAGGTGCAATCCGTCTAGACACAGTGCGTCGGGGCGAGAGGGGCCGAGTTTCCTCCTGAGCGACTCTGCTTGCAGCCGGAGCGAAAGGGGGAAACTCGGCCCCTCCCGCCCCGGCCGGCCAGGTCAACTACACCGTGTACTGCGGCAGGTCCTGCAGGGCGATGACGTCCATGCCCATGTCGTTGGCGCTGCCGTGACCCTGCTGGTCCTCGCGCACGGCCTCGATGGCACTCACGTACGTGTTGGCGGCAGACATCGCCGTCACGCAGGTCACACCGCGGCGTACGGCCTCGGTACGTAGCAGGTAGCCATCGCCACGCGAACCCGGGCCGTACGGCGTGTTGATGATTACCGCAATCTTGCCATCGGCGATGAGGTCGCCGATGTTGGGGCGCCCGCCGTCGTGCGGGCCGCTAATCTTCTCCACGACCTCGCAGGTCACGTTGCCGCCACGCAGCACGCGCGCCGTACCCTCGGTGGAGCAGATATCAAAGCCCAGGTAGCGAAGGATACGCGCAACCGAAAGGATATGACGCTTGTCGCGGTCGCACACGCTGATGAACACCTTGCCGGCGCTCGGGTCGGGCAGCTTGTAGTCAATCGCCAGCTGCGTCTTGGCGTATGCCTCGGGATAGCTCTTGGCGATACCCATGACCTCGCCCGTCGACTTCATCTCGGGCCCCAGGATAACGTCGGCACCGGGGAAACGACCCCAGGGCATAACGGCTTCCTTCATGCAGAACCAATCGAGCTGACGCTCGCCGCTCGGCAGGCCCAGGCTTGCGATGGAATCGCCCGCCATGATACGCGCCGCGCACTTGGCCAGCGGCACGCCGGTGGCCTTGGAGATAAACGGCACGGTACGGCTGGCACGCGGGTTGGCCTCGATCACGTAGACGGTCTCGCCCTTAATGGCGTACTGCACGTTGACCAGGCCGCGTACGCCCAGCGCCATCGCGATGCGGCGCGTGGTCTCGCGAAGCTTTGCCTGCAGACTCTCGCTAAAGCTGAACGGCGGGATGCAGGTCGCAGAGTCGCCGGAGTGAATACCGGCCTCCTCGATATGCTCCAGAATGCCGCCGATGTAGACCTCTTCGCCATCGCACAGGGCGTCGACATCGGACTCGATCGCACCCTCCAAGAAGCGATCCAGATACACCGGGTAGTCGGGGCTAATGCGCGCAGCCTCGGCCATGTAATCGCGCAGATGCTCGGCATCGTAGGCGATCATCATGCCGCGGCCGCCCAGCACGTAGCTCGGACGCACCAGCAGCGGGTAGCCGATGTGTGTGGCAACGGCCTCGGCCTCCTCAAACGAGGTGGCCTGGCCCGCCGGCGGATACATAATGCCCAGCTTGTCGAGCAGGGCGGCAAAGCGCTCGCGGTCCTCGGCAAAGTCGATGGCATCGGGCTTGGTGCCCATGATGTTCACGCCGCTCTCCTCGAGCATGCGCGCCAGCTTAAGCGGGGTCTGGCCGCCGAGCGTCACCACGACGCCATCGGGGCGCTCAACGTCGATAACGTCCATGACGTCCTCGTAGGTGAGCGGCTCAAAGTACAGGCGGTCGGACGTGTCATAGTCGGTCGAGACGGTCTCGGGATTGCAGTTGACCATGATGGTCTCGAAGCCGCGGGCCGCCAGCGCGTAGCTCGCGTGCACGCAGCAGTAATCGAACTCGATACCCTGTCCAATGCGGTTGGGGCCGGCGCCCAGGATCATCGCCTTGGGCTTGTCCGCCGGCATGGTCTCGTCGGGAGCCACGCACTTCTTGGCATCCGGGCTCGTGCGGTAGATGTTCTCGTACGTCTTGTAGTGGTACTCCGTGGCGCTCGAGAACTCCGCAGCACAGGTATCGACCGTCTTCATGCTAGGAACCACGCCCAGACCCTTGCGATAGGCGCGCACAAAGCGCTCGTCCGAGCCGGTCAGCGCGGCGATCTCGGCGTCGCTCGTGCCGTACTGCTTGAGCAGACGCATCGCGTCGGCGTCGATATCCTCCACACGCAGGCCGCGGATGCTCTCCTGGACCTGCACCATGTCGTTGATACGGTTGAGGTACCACGGATCGATACCGCAGATGGCATGGATGCGAGCGATGTCCCAGCCACGGCGCAGAGCCTCGACCACAAAGAAGATGCGATGCTCGGTCGGGGTTGCCACGGCCTGAGCAAGCTCGTCGTCGCTCAGCTTATCGGCACCCTCTTTGCCACCGGCGCAAATGCCCTGGTGGCCATCCTCCAGCGAGCGCATAGCCTTGCCAAAGGCCTCCTCAAAGGTGCGGCCGATCGCCATGATCTCGCCCACGGCCTTCATACGCGTGGTGAGCGTGGGGTCGGTACCCTTGAACTTCTCGAAGGCAAAGCGCGGCACCTTGACCACACAGTAGTCGATCGTGGGCTCAAAGCAGGCGGGCGTTGCCTTGGTGATGTCGTTGACGATCTCGTCGAGCGTGTAGCCCACGGCCAGGCGAGCGGCGGCCTTGGCGATGGGGAAGCCCGTGGCCTTGGAGGCCAGTGCGGACGAACGGCTCACGCGCGGGTTCATCTCGATGACGATCAGGCGGCCGGTGTTGGGGTTCACGGCAAACTGCACGTTGGAGCCACCGGTCTCGACGCCGATCTTCTCCAGAATGGCGAGCGAGGCCACGCGCATGCGCTGATACTCAAGGTCGGAGAGTGTCTGCGCCGGCGCCACGGTGATGGAGTCGCCGGTATGCACGCCCATGGGGTCGAGGTTCTCGATGGAGCACACGATGATGCCGTTGCCGGCGTGGTCACGCATGACCTCCATCTCATACTCTTTCCAGCCCTCGATGGACTCCTCGACCAGCACCTCGTGGGCAGGCGAGAGCTCCAGGCCCTGGCTCACGATGGAGACGAGCTCCTCGTGGGTGTGCGCGATGCCGCCGCCGGCGCCACCGAGGGTAAAGCTCGGACGCAGCACGCAGGGATAGCCCACGCGCTCGGCGATGGCCTCGGCGTCAGCCACGCTGTAGGCATAGCCCGAGCGCGCGACCTCCAGGCCGATCTCGGCCATGGCCTCGTTAAAGAGCTTGCGGTCCTCGCCGCGCTCGATGGCGGCCAGGTCGCAACCGATCATCTCGACGCCGTACTTGTCGAGCGTGCCGTCCTTTGCCAGCTCGACGGCGGCGTTCAGACCGGTCTGGCCGCCCAGCGTGGGCAGCAGCGCGTCCGGGCGCTCTTTCTTGATTACGCGCTCGATAAACTCGGCGGTGATGGGCTCGACATAGGTGCGGTCGGCAAGACCCGGGTCGGTCATGATGGTCGCCGGGTTGGAATTGACCAGGATAACCTCAAAGCCATCTTCCTTGAGCACCTTGCAGGCCTGGGCGCCGGAGTAATCGAACTCGCAAGCCTGACCAATGACGATGGGGCCCGAACCAATGACGAGGATGCGCTTGATGTCAGTACGTTTCGGCATGTTAGTTCTCCTCGGTCTCGGTCGCGGCGGTCTCGGCGAAATTCCAGCCAGCCAGGCGGTCCTTCGCGGTGTCGATGTCCAGGTAGTTCTCCTCGCCGTCCATGAGTCGCGTAAAGGCGGTAAAGAGATAGTGGGCATCGGTGGGGCCAGGCGAGGCCTCGGGGTGGTACTGGACCGAGAAGCACGGGGCGTCGAGCAGCTGGATGCCCTCGGCGGTGCCGTCGTTGAGGTTCACGTGCGTCAGGCGAATGCGGCCGAAGCGCTCGTTCATCACGACCGGCGCGATTCCGCGGCGCACCCAGACGCGCAGATCTCCATCGGCCGCATGCTCGGTCTCGCCGCCGGAAAGCTCGGGGACAAGCTTGCCCAAGCTGGGGAACAGCAGGCCAAAGCCATGGTTTTGCGCGGTGATCTCCACGCGACGGCTTACCAGGTTCATGACCGGCTGGTTGCCACCGCGGTGACCGAACTTAAGCTTTTCCATCTGGGCGCCGCAGGCCAGACTGATCATCTGATGACCCAGGCAAATGCCAAAGACCGGCACCTTGCCGATCAGCTGCTGCACCTGCTCGTAGGTCTCCACCACGGCATCGGGGTCGCCGGGGCCGTTGGACAAAAAGACACCGTCGGGATTCATGTCGAGCACCTCACTCGCGGGCGTATCCCACGGCACGACGGTAAGGTCGCAGCCGGCGCGGACGAGGCCTTCCAGAATGCCGCGCTTGACGCCGCAGTCGTAGGCGACCACCTTGTGACGGGCAGGAGCGGCAGCCGCAAGTGCAAAGTCATGCGTGGCAGGCAGGTCGACGGCGGCAAACTCGTGAGGCGCGGGGCAACTCACGGTCTTGACCAGATTCTCGCCTACCAGCGTGGGCGCTGCGGCCAGACGCTCGGCAAGCTCGTCGATGTCGAAGATCTCGGTCGAGATAATGCCCATCTTGGAACCATTGTCGCGCAGATGGCGCACCAGAGCGCGGGTGTCGACACCCTCGATAGCGACGATGCCGTGAGCGCACAGGTACTCCGGCACGCTGACGGCCGAGCGCCAGTTAGAAGGCGTGGCGCACATGTCGCGAACAATCATGCCGCGCATAGCCGGAGCGCTCGCGGGGCGCACGGCGTCGCCGGGGAAGGCCGACTGGACGTCGGTCTCGTCGATACCGTAGTTGCCGATCTGCGGATAGGTCATGGTTACGATTTGGCCGGCATAACTCGGGTCGGTCATGACCTCAAAGTAGCCCTCGAGCGAGGTGTTGAAGCAGACTTCGCCGGTCGCGGTGCCCTCGGCGCCGCATGCACGTCCATAAAAAATGGTCCCATCCTCAAGATACAGGATGCAGGGACCGCAGGTGCCCTTGCTGGTTTTGGCCAGCATACGCTGGCAAAGTTCGCTGGGCGCGAAGGTGCGGGCGGCAGTGCCCGCGGTATGGTTGTTCGCCATAATTCTCCTTCCCGGTCTCACAGGACCGGCTTAAAGGTGTGTAGTTAGGCCTCGCGGTATTGTAACCGCAAGCATGCCTCATGGCGTTAATTTCATCGAAATGTTTACGAAATGATAATTATGACTTTCTATGCATAATGATTTTTTAATCCCCGTCCCAGAAAAATCATCCCGCGGGGCTTGTGGCTCACACGGGATGATGGCGTCTTACTTTTTCTTGTCCTGCTCCAGCAGTTCGGACGGCGTTCGGTCGGGCTTACCGCCGCGGAAAATCTCGCGGCCATGCAGACGATGCTCCAGGTCACGTTCGGCCTTTTCCTCGTCAATCTTGGTCTGGCTCACCACCGGGTCCTCAATCAACGACGACACCGAGTTCACCTGCTTCTGAATGCGCTCGGCGATGGTGTCATCCATACTCACGATGCGCATCTTCCAGTCGATATTCGTGGCGTTGGATGAGCTCTTGGTCCACACGAACGTCAGGATGGCGCTCTGGTGGCCGTGGGCGGGAAACATGCCAAAGAAGGAATCGTGCTGAATATTGCTATCCTCGTCGATATAGGCGTGAACGTTATACACCACGCGGTCGATCTTATCGTTGAGCAACGCGTTGGTCGCAAGCGCCGCGGCCTGAATCTGCCCGTTGGACAGCAGCTCGAGCTCGTTGGCAGACGATGTGTCCAACACCGTCACCTCGACCGTGCCCGTACGCTCATCGGCTTCATCGACGGTAAAGTCGAGCGGGAACTGCGTAAAGCCATTGCCCCACTCAAGGCCGCCCTTCAGCGCCGTCGAAACGGTATCGACCGAAACGCTCTCGGACAAGTTGGCGGTGTTCAGACGACGCATCACGCCGTAGCCAATCTGCATGCCCACGATCAGCACCAAAATACCAATGACCACGGCCATCGCGGTCTTCGTAATGGTATGGCTCACCTGCGAGCCCGAAGGATCGTCCTCGGACAGCGGGTCGATATGTTTTGCCTGGCTCGCGCGGTCTTCGCTGCGCAACTGCGCTAGCGCCGCTTTGTCACCGCGCTTGGCCGCTGCCTCCTTCTCACGCATGCGCTCGGTTCGCTTTTTAGCAAGCGTGGGATCCAAGACACCGGATGCATCGATTTCGGAGAATAACTCCGTCACTTCTTCCGGAGTCAAAGGGTTTTTGTCAGCCATAAACTTCCTGTCATATCAATCAGTCGAGCTCGTGCGCACGCGCACCTTCGAACTGCATTCGATAGTAACGGGCATAGGTGCCGCCACGGGCGAGAAGCTCCTCGTGCGTGCCACGCTCCACAACGCGACCATGCTCAACAGTCGCAATCTCGTCGGCATGCTTAATGGTCGAGAGACGGTGGGCGATGATGATCGTGGTACGGCCGCGTGACAGCTCTTCGAGCGACTCCTGAACCGCCTCCTCGCTCTCGTTATCCAAAGCACTCGTCGCCTCGTCCAAGATCAAGATTTTGGGGTTCTTGAGAAACACACGCGCGATGGCAACGCGCTGCTTCTGTCCGCCCGAAAGACGGCTGCCGCGCTCGCCCACGACCGTGTCATAGCCCTGTGGAAGCGACTCGATAAAGGCATCGATGTTGGCGCGACGGGCGGCCTCGGCGATCTCTTCTGCCGTAGCACCCGGCTTGCCGTAGGCGATGTTCTCGCCGATCGTACCGTCAAACAGATAGACATCCTGCTGCACCAGGCCGATGGCACGGCGCAGGCTCTGCTGCGTCACATCGCGCACGTCTTGGCCGTCGATGCTAATGGATCCGGCAGCCACGTCATAAAAGCGCGGCAGCAGCGAACAGGTCGTGGACTTGCCACCGCCCGAAGGGCCAACCAAAGCGATGGTCTGCCCGGGCTTGATGGACAGGTCCATATGGTCGATAACGGGACGCTCGTCGGCATCGCCCTCGCCCAGCTCAACATCCTCGTAGTTAAAGCACACGTCGTGATACTCCACGGCGCCGGCAGTCACCTGCAGATCCGTAGCGCCCGGCTTGTCCTGGATATCCGGCGCGGTCGAGAGCACCTCGTCCATACGCTTAAAGCCGGCGATAGCCTTCTGATACGTTTCGGCCGAATTGACGAGTGTCTCGAGCGGCGTGCAGAACAGCGAAATGTAGAGCGCAAAGGTCGCCATATCGACCGCCTGCAGCTGTCCCTGGGCGACCAGCCAGCCGCCCAGCAGCACCACGATCACGTACAGCACGCCCGAGAGCAGGCCATACGTCGCGGTATAGACGCCCATGGCGTGATACATGTTTTCCTTGGACGAAAGATAGCGATTGTTGGAGGCGCGGAACTTGAAGCGTTCGGTCTCCTCATTGGCAAAGCTCTTGACCACGCGCATGCCCGCCAGCGAATCCTGCAGCTGAGCATTGATGCCGCTGATCTTTTTGCGGTTGTCGCTAAAGACCTCGCGCATGCGCATGTTCTGCCAAAACATGATGACCGCAAACGCCGCCGTCACCACGGCCATGGCGAGCGCCAGCACCGGGGCGATGGTAAAGAGGATCACAAACGAGCCGATAATCTCGATGCCGCAGATGATGATCCACTCGGGCACGTGGTGCGCCGCCTCGCAGATATCGAACAGGTCGTTGACCACGCGGCTCATCATGTCGCCAGAGCTGTTGCGGTCGAAGTACGCAAAGCTAAAGCGCTCATACTGGTCAAACAGGTCCTCGCGCATCTTGGACTCCATGCGCGCGCCCATCACGTGACCCCAATAGCTCACAAAATAGCGGCAGGCGCAGCGGACGACATACATCAGCACCAAGCCCACCGCGATCATGCCGAGCGCCTGCATAATGGCAGCCTGACCCTGAGTAAATAGCCCACCGGTCAAATTGCGCAGAATAATAGGAAACGCAAGGTCAATGGCAGCAAGCACCAGAGCACAAACAGTATCAGCAACAAAAAGCCCCATCTGGGGCTCGTAATAAGACAAGAATCTTCTAAACATGCAGTCCTCGGAGATAAAACAATAACGTAAGACCCTGGGGCAAAATAATCAGTAGTGTTTGCCCCAGGGTCGCCCTCGCTTTTAAAGCTCAGTTCCGCCCAGCCTGTGCGCGATGCTATCGCAGGCCAAGGCGCCTACGACGGTCTTGGCGTCTTCGATCTTGCCGTCGAGCACGGCGTCGATCAGCTCGTGCAGCGGCACCAGGTCCACGTTGACAAACTCGTCATCATCGGGGTTGGGCGCATCAAACTCGAGCTTGGTAGCCAAGTAGATGTGGATAATCTCATCGCAAAAACCGCAGGACGTGACAATCGACGTCAAAAAGCGAATACGACCAGCCCTAAAGCCCGTCTCCTCATGCAGTTCGCGCTTGGCGCAATCGAGCGGGTCCTCGCCTGGATCGAGCTTGCCGGCGGGAATCTCGACCGTCACGCGGTCGATGGCGGTGCGGTACTGACGCACCAGTACGATCTTGCCGCTCTCGGTCAGTGCCACAACGGCCGCCGCACCCGGATGGCGAACGATATCGCGGGCGCTGCGGTGACCGTTGGGCAGCTCAACCTCAAGACGGTGGACGTCGAGGATCTTGCCCTTCCAGGCACACTCCTCCGAAAGAATCTTCTCGTGCAGCTCGGCATCGTGCGGGTCGTCGTCGCCCAGCACCAGCGCCGGCTCGTCAGCGACCTCGCCACCAGGCTCGCCCTCGGCGTGCCCATACATGCGGCTGTCCTCCTCGACGATCTGCGCGTCCACGAGCTCTTCGTTCTTCTCGTCCATCCGTCTCATTCCTCTCGGATTTTAGGCATCCCAGGCGTCGCGACCGCGCAGCGCGCGCAGGCCGATGTCGTGACGCAGGGTCTTGCCCTCAAAATCAATCTTCTCGCAGGCCTCGTAGGCAAGGTTGCGAGCGTTCTCGAACGTGTCGCCCAGAGCGGTCACGGCAAGCACGCGGCCACCATTGGTTACGAGCTGGCCGTCCACCACGGCGGTGCCCGCGTGGTACACGGTCACGTTCTCCATGGCCTCGGCATCCTCAATACCGGTGATGACCTTGCCCTTCTCGTAGCTGCCGGGGTAGCCCGCGCTCGTCAGGACAACGGCCACGGCCCACTCGTCGCGCCAGTCGAGTTCGATCTGATCGAGCTCGCAGTTGGCACAAGCCAGCATGACCTCGACCAGGTCGTTCTTAAGGCGCGGCAGCACGACCTGAGTCTCGGGATCACCAAAGCGGGCGTTGAACTCCAGTACCTTGGGGCCGGCGGGGGTGAGCATAAAGCCGCCATACAGGCAGCCGCGGTAGTCGATGCCCTCGGCAGCAAGCTCGGCCACGGTCTGCTCCATGACCTTCACCATCGTGGCGTGCTCCTCGTCGGTCACGATGGGCACCGGGCTGTAGACGCCCATGCCGCCGGTGTTGGGGCCCTTGTCGCCCTCGAGCGCGCGCTTGTGGTCCTGCGAGGTGGCCATGGGGCGCACGGTCTTGCCGTCGGTAAAGGCCAGCAGCGAGCACTCGGGACCAACGAGCATCTCCTCAATAACCACGGTGTTGCCGGCATCGCCAAAGGTGCCGCCAAAGCACTCGCGCACGGCCTCCTCGGCCTGCTCAAGTTCGGTCGCCACGATAACGCCCTTGCCCGCGGCAAGGCCGTCGGCCTTGACGACTAGCGGAGCGCCCTGCTCACGCACATAGGCAAGAGCCGAAGCCTCGTCGGTAAACGAGCCGTAGGCTGCCGTCGGAATGCCCGCACGCTCCATGAGCTGCTTGGAGAACAGCTTGGAGCCCTCCATCTGGGCGCCCTCGGCACCCGGGCCAAAGCAGGGAATACCCGCCGCGCGCACGGCGTCGGCCACGCCCGCCACGAGCGGAGCCTCGGGGCCAATTACCACGAGTCCGCATCCGTGGCTCTGAGCAAACGCCGCCACGGCCGCAGAATCGCAGTCGTCGAGAACAACGTTCTCGCCGCAGCTCGCGGTGCCGCCGTTACCCGGCGCAATGTAGAGCTTGCCGGCGCGCGGTGATGCTGCGAGCTTAGCTGCCAAAGCATGCTCACGGCCGCCGCTGCCCAACAACAGGATGTCGATGGTTTGAGTGTCCGCCTTCAAGGGTGCCTCCTCTATGGATGAATGGCCCGCTCCGCGCGAGCCCTTTGCAAGCAAATATACCCCTCGGCCGCCCGCCCGGGCTGCAAAGGGGTATATCGCAATAACCAAATAGTCCCGATTACTTCCAGAATCGGTTGATGATCTGCTCGCGACCAGCGCCAACGCCAATGAACGTCACGCGGGTGTGTGCCAGATCCTCGATAAACGCCACGTAGTCCTGAGCCTCTTGCGGCAGCTCGTCAAAGCTGCGGCAACCGGTGATGTCACACTTCCAGCCAGGGAGCTCCTCGTAGATGGGCTTGGCATGCTCAAAGCGCACCTGGTGCTCGGGCACGCTGGTGTAGCGCTCGCCATCGACGTCGTAGGCCACGCACACCTTGATGGTGTCGAAGGCCGAAAGCACGTCGAGCTTGGTCAGGGCGATGTCGGTGAGGCCGTTGACGCGCGAGGCATAGTTGGCGATGGGGCCGTCAAACCAGCCGCAACGACGACGGCGACCGGTGGTCACGCCGTACTCATAGCCCTCCTCGGTCAGCGTGTGACCGGCCTCGGACTCATAGGAAAGCTCGGTGGGCATGGGGCCCGAACCGACGCGGGTGATATAGGCCTTCATGACGCCCAACACGCGGTCGACGTTCTTCATGCCCACGCCGGAGCCGGTGATGGCGCCGCCGGCGGTGCAGTTGGAAGACGTCACGTACGGATAGGTGCCGTGGTCGATGTCGAGCAGCGTCGCCTGGGCGCCCTCAAACAGCAGGTCCTTGCCCTCATCGATCATGTTGTTGAGCAGCAGGCTCGTCTCGGTGATGTAGGGGCGCAGGCGCTCGGCCATCGGCAGGTACTCGTCGCAAATCTGGTCCACGGTGTAGGTGGGCAGGTTGTAGATGAGCTCGAGCTCGGGGTTCACGCGGGCGAGAGCGGTCTCCAGCTTGTCGCGGAACAGCGCCTCGTCCAGCATGTCCTGCATGCGCAGGCCAATGCGGGCCATCTTGTCCTGATAGCACGGACCGATGCCGCGCTTGGTGGTACCGATGTTCTTCTTGCCGAGCTTCTGCTCAAAGGCGCCATCCAGATCGATGTGGTACGGCATGATGACATGCGCGTTGCCGCTAATCTTGAGGTTCTTGGTGGTGATGCCGTCGGCCTCGAACATGTCGATCTCCTCAAGGACAACCTTGGGGTTGACGACGCAGCCGTTACCGATCACCGACACGTGGTCGGAATACATGATGCCGGAAGGCACCTGGTGCAGGCCGTACTTCTTGCCGTTGACGACGATGGTGTGACCGGCGTTGTTGCCGCCCGAGTAGCGCACGACGGCATCGAAGTCGCCGGCGACCAGGTCGCAAATCTTACCCTTGCCCTCATCGCCCCACTGGGCACCGACCAAAACGGTTGACGGCATGTTTACTCCTTACATTCATGGACTGTCTACGCGCCATGCCGGCACGCAGAAGCACAAAACATTCCCAGTATACCCGTGCAACGGGCGCCTGTCCTACTCCTCGGCATGTGCCCCATCAAGCTCATAGAACTTGGTGGATGCCGGCAGGAACATCAGGTCGACGTCGCCGATCGGGCCCGAACGGTTCTTGGCCACGACGATACGTGTAACGCCCTCGTCGGGTCGATCGTCGCGCGAGGCTTCGGCCTCGTCGGCGGAGCGGTCCAAGAACATAACGATATCGGCGTCCTGCTCGATGGAGCCCGATTCACGAAGGTCGGAAAGCTGCGGGCGCTTGCCGGTACGGGATTCGACCTGACGCGAGAGCTGTGACAGCGCGATGAGCGGGATCTTGAGCTCCTTGGCCATGATCTTCAGACCACGCGACATCTCCGAAACCTCGACGGTACGGCTCTCGGAGCGGCGTCCCGGCGGAGGACTCACCAGCTGCAGGTAGTCCAGGATGATGATTGCCTTCTCCTTGTTATGGAGCATGCGGCGGCTCTTGGCGCGAATCTCGGTCACTGTGGTGCCGGGCGTATCGTCAATCAGAATATCGAGCTTGGACAAGGTCTGCGTGGCCTCGTTGATATTGGCCCACTGCTCGGGACTAATGCGGCCCATGCGGAAGTCACTGATCGAGATCATGGCGTAGGCGCAAATCAGACGCTGGGCAATTTCCTTGCCCGACATCTCCAGCGAGAAGAAGCCGACGGTATAACCAGCAGCGGCAGCGTTGAGCGCCAGGTTTAGGGCGAACGACGTCTTACCCACGGCGGGGCGGGCGCCGATGATGATGAGCTGGCCCTCGCGAAAACCCATGAGCATGCGGTCGAGCGATGGGAAGCCCGTGGGCACGCCCGCGGCCTGGCCACCGGCCTGGCACACTTCCTCGGCCTCGTTATAGGCCTCGACCATAAACTCGGTCAGCGTCTTGTAGCTCGACTTGACCTCGCGTGCCGTGACTTTGAGCAGCTTGCTCTCGGCTAGCTCCACGACCTCTTTGGTGTCGGTGGGGGCGTTATAGGCCAGCGCGTTGATCTCGTTGGTGGCGCCGATCAACTCACGCAGCATCGAATCGCGGCGAACGATGGCGGCATGGTGCTGCCAGTTGACGAGCGACAAGGTCTGACCCATCAACTCCAAAATGTACGCTTCGCCGCCCACGGCATCGAGCTTGTTGATGCTTCGCAGGTAATCGATCAGCGAAATGGAGTCGATGGGAATGCGGCTGTTGTACATATCGACCATCGCGGTATAGATGGTCTTATGAATGGGCCGGTAGAAGTCATCGGGCTGCAGCTCGACCTGGGCCTCTTCGACCACCTCGGGCGATAGCAGCATAGCGGCCAGTACATTGGCCTCTGCATCTTGGTTTTGGGGAAGACCCAACTTTGAGCCGCGGTCCTCAACCGTCAGCCCGGTCTCCCTATCGTCATATGCCATGAGCATCCTCATTCATATCGCTTGCGAGCATCCATAGTATCAGCCACGGTCCCAAAACGCGCCGCGCGCCGCCAATCATCACCGAACCAAACGGATGAACGGTCCTGTATATAGGACTTCGACGCAACGTTCACCATGACACTCACTCAGCGCAAAAAACAAAAGGGCGCCCTGGTTTCCCAGAGCGCCCTTCTTAGAACAAGATTGTTGCGTTGCAGCAAATGCTACTCGGCAGCAGCCTCAGTCTCGACCTCGGCGGCCTCGGCCTCGGCGACCTCAGCGGCCTCCTCGACCTCAGCCTCGGCAGCAAGCTCCTCGGCGGTAACGCCGACGAGAACGACAACCTCGGCCTTGATCTCGCGGTACAGCGAGATGGCAACGGTGTGGGCACCGGCAACCTTGATGGGCTTACCGAGCTCGACGCGCTTGCGGTCGATGTCCATACCGAGCTGAGCCTTGATGGCGTCAGCGATCATAGCGGCGGTAACGGAGCCAAAGAGGATGCCCTCGTCGCCGACCTTGACGTCAACGGTGACCGTCTTGCCCTCGAAGGCAGCCTTGGTCTCGTTGGCGGTAGCCAGACGGACGGCCTCGCGCTTGGCGATGTTGTTGCGACGCTCGTCAAGCTGCTTGAGGTTGCCCTTGGTGGCGGCAACAGCGAGCTTCTTGGGGAACAGGAAGTTCTCGGCGTAACCCTGAGCGACCTCTACGACGTCACCCTCGCCGCCCTTGCCCTTGATCTCATCGAGAAGAATAACCTTCATGATGCGTCTCCCTTCTTAGCCGCGGTCGCGGTTGCCACGAGAGGAAACCACGGGGACGGTGTACGGCAGGAGAGCCATCTCGCGGGCGCGCTTGATGGCGTTGGCGATGTCATGCTGATGCTGCGTGCAAGCGCCAGTGACGCGACGGGGCTTGATCTTGCCACGGTCGGTCATGTACTTACGGAGAAGCTGAGTGTCCTTATAGTCGATGAACTCAGTGTTCTCCTTGCAGAACTGGCAGTACTTACGACGCGGCTGACGTGCAGAAAAATCATTAGCCATGTCAAAATACCTTTCATTTGGCAACTTCGGCGAACCGAAGCCGCCTCTCACTCAAAAATAGGTGAACAACCCTTAGAACGGGATGTCCTCATCGTAGACGTCGACCGCGGGCGGCGTAGCCACCGGTGCGGCAGGACGTGCTGCGGGCGCGGGAGCTGCGGGGGCGTAACCGCCCTGATCGTAGCCACCCTGGCCACCACGGGAGCTCATAAACTCGATCTCATCGACGATGACCTCAAGCTTGCTCCGGCGCTGGCCGTCGCGCTCCCAAGAGCTGTAGCGCAGCTTGCCCTCGATCGCGACCTTGTTTCCCTTTGCCAGGAAACGGCTCACGGCCTCGGCGCGGGTGCCGAACATGGTGCAGTCGACAAAGTTGGGATAGTCCTCCCACTCGCCAGTCTGCGCGTTGCGGCGACGATCGTTCACGGCGACGCCAAAGGACAGAACCTGGGTTCCGCCGGCGGTGGCGCGCAGCTCGGGATCGCGGGTGAGGTTACCGGTGATGTTCACTCGATTGATGCTCATAACTCACTACTTCCTCTTGGGGCACAAGCCCAGTCCAAAACGACAGTCTTACTCCTGGTCGTCGCGACGGACGATCATGTGGCGGACCACAGCGTCGGTGATGCGCAAGACGCGATCAAGCTCGGCGATCTGGGTAGGATCTGCGTGGAAGTTGATGAGGGTGTAGTCACCATCGGTGAGGTCGTTGATCTCGTAGGCGAGCTTGCGCTTGCCCCACTCGTCAACGGAGTCGACCTTGCCAGCGCCCTCAGCGATCGTGGTATCGATACGCTTCATAACAGCGAGACGAGTCTCGGGGTCGAGCGACGGGTCAACAAAGAACAGCAGTTCATAAGCCTTCATATTGTCACCTCCTCTGGGCAAATGTGGCTTCAGGTCGTGAAGGTGCGCCTGAAGCAGGAAAAGACTTGGTAATAATATCTTTCAATCTCCCAGGCCGCAAGAATATGCAGCTACAACCTCATGACCTCCACATATGCCCATGCTCGCACCACGTTTCATGCGCATTCCAACCAAATGCCGACCAAGAGCTTGACGGATTTGTGGACAAGATACGGTGCCGCGGGGACAAGCCGAGCCAAGCCGCAGGTCAACGGGCACAAGGCTGTGGTCGCGAAATGCATACCAGTGGTCCACAGCACCACCCAAAGATTTTTTAATTCATTGCCAAGTCGCTTATAAATACCCCTTTTGAACAATTGAGTTGATCAACCACGCTGGTCGGAAGCCGTTTTTTGGCGCCTCAAACCCCACTGCACCGCCAAGCGAGGCCAAGCGTTTTAAAAAATGCCAACTTTTCTGTTTGCACTTTGCGATTCCTCGTGTATACTGACTTTCGCATTTAACGGAGAGTTGTCCGAGTGGCCGAAGGAGCACGATTGGAAATCGTGTAGGCGTCAAAAGCGTCTCCAGGGTTCAAATCCCTGACTCTCCGCCAGTTAATTCCAAAGCAGGCCTTCGAGCCTGCTTTGTTTTTACCCCACGCGGAGGGGTGGCAGAGTGGTTGAATGCGGCGGTCTCGAAAACCGTTTGGCCTGTATAAGGTCACGAGGGTTCGAATCCCTCCTCCTCCGCCATTTAGATTGAGAAAGCTCCCAAGAATGGGAGCTTTTTTGTTATCGAAATACATCTCGATCCCGCGCTTCCCCAAACGTGTACGTCAGCCTCCAAAAACGACATTTTTCGACATCTTTGGAGGCTGACGTACACGTTTGGATTGAGCTCACGGGAGCGACACTATTCGGAAGGTGCCTCCTCGTCTCGCATGCTTTTCCAGTTGCGGATAAGTGCCTTGCGTAGTTCGTTTTGTTTTCTCTGGTACCCGGTGTCGGTACAGCGAGGCATGCCGAGTGCTTCGCGAATGTTGTTCATGGCGCGGTGAAAGGCGAGCTGACTACTGAACTGAGCCGAAGTGAGCGTAACGATTCGATATCCCATTTGGGAGAGAACGGCCTCTCGCTCCGCATCTGCTCCCTTGCGCTCGAGCTCATCGTGAAAACCGCCCTTATATTCGATACCGAGCTCCCTGCGCTTATAGGTCACGAGCGCATCGATTTTGAGCGTTCGAGCTTTGGCGCAATGCCAGAGACGTTGAGGGATCTCGAGCGGTTTGTTGAGTTCGATACCTCGGATGCCAACGCCGCCTTCGCTTGTTGGGAGCGAGAGGGCGATTGCCGAAGCGGTCTCCATAGGCGAGGCCGAGTGATCGTAGATGTGCCTGAGCGCAAGCCGTGCACGTGTGGCACCGGGTTTGCCGGGGTGCCGATCGAGCAGTTCGGTTATTTCATCCTTGGAGGTGGTGGCTGGTTGCTCGGTATAAGGGTCGGCGGGATTGAGCCTCATGCGATAATCGCCGCAAACTTCATAGCCATATTCGAGATATTCGATCCTATCCATCCACTCGGCAGCGAGCGCGAAGGTGAAGGCTTCGTCGGTGATGAAGATTCCGGGCGTCAACTCGTTAATATGCTCGTAGGGAAGATTTT
Organism: Collinsella aerofaciens; assembly: GCF_039062315.1. GTDB lineage: Bacteria > Actinomycetota > Coriobacteriia > Coriobacteriales > Coriobacteriaceae > Collinsella > Collinsella aerofaciens_BG. Next base: position 54,255 of record NZ_JBCJBG010000004.1, on the reverse strand, counting down.
GTCCAAGAATGTGGCAAACGACGCCTTTGGTACGAATTCGCTCAAATTCGAATACAACCGCGATATCGATAGTCTTAAGCATATCGGACGGAATGCCGCAGTCGGTAAGGGCCTGTCGTATGCGCGCAACACGTTGCTGGGTGGAGATGCCTTGTGCGCCTATCTGGTAGTCGTGCCGCGCAAGAGACTGAACCAAATTCTGGGGTGCATGATGGACAAGCCATGCGGTTTTATGCGAAATGAGAACAGGGGTATCCATTGAGGGCCTCTCGCTCTGAGCCGGTATCCAACTCTTATGTCCGTTGAAGTGGGGAAATATACCGGATGTGAGTAAATCAACTCCCTCATGCTGTGAGCTCAATCCAAACATGTACGTCAGCCTCCAAAGATGTCGGAAAATGTCGTTTTTGGAGGGTGACGTACATGTTCTGGACCCCTGGCATTCCAGCAACGCCATGCCCCCACCCGGTCCCGACCGTTTACCGAGCAATAGGGTCGCCAGACCCGTCAACCATGTACTATGTACGGGCATTGTCTAAACCCACGATCCAAAGGACCCCATCTTGCCCGTCGCCGCCGCTATGACCATTACCTCACATGCATCGGATGCCATGGTCGCCATTCCGTTTTGGCTCGAGATGTTCGCTGTTGTCGCTGCATCGATCTCGGGTGTGCTGGTTGCGCGCGAGCACAAGCTCGACCTGGTGGGTGCAGTTGCGCTCGCCGTGGTCTGCGGTCTGGGCGGCGGTCTTTTGCGCGATATGACGCTGCAGGTGGGCAACGTCTACATCCTCAACCAGCCAATGGCGCTGCCGCTCTCCATCGCCACGGCAGCCATCATCTACATTTTCCCGGCAATCGTCGACAAGCCCGAAAAACTCATCCCCTTGCTCGACATCATCTCGGTCGGCATCTATGCGGCAACCGGCGCAGACAAGGCACTGGTTTACGGCTTTGCACCGGCGGTGTGCATCATGATGGGCTTTTTCACCGCGGTGGGCGGCGGCATGCTGCGCGACGGCTTTATGGGCGTGGTTCCGGGCATTTTCCAACGCACTAACTTTTATGCCATCGCGGCCATCGCCGGATCGACAAGCTATGTGTGTCTCGTTATGAGTGGCTTGGTCAGCAATGTCGCCGCGCTGGTCGTATGCGTTGTCGTGACCATGGGTCTGCGCTGGCTCTCGCTGCGCTTTGACATCAAAAGCCCCACCGAAGAAGATATCGCGCGCTTTTTGCACCGTAAAAAGTAGACAGCACGGCACGACCCTTCGAAATGCAACCGAGAGGTTCTTTTAGAGCGCCCGCGCGTTGGGTACCCTGTTAGGTATATGCCGAACACCTAACAAAAGGATCAACCATGGCTTTCAATCAAACCGCGGCGGCGCCGTCACACAAGATGCGTCGCTGCCTGCTTATGGCATTCGCGCTCATCGCTCTGGCGATCACCGCGCTTCCCACGGCGTCGTTCGCCGGCACGGACACCGCAGGCAACGTACTTGCGACCGACAATGACGCCAATCCGTCCGGCGTCGAAGGTGACCTGTACTGGGCAGGTCAGGCCCTCAACTTGGACGATACGTCCATCGACCGCGATATCATCGCCACGGGCGATACTCTCTCGATCCGCGACTGCACGGTGGGCGGCGCCGTCCGTCTGGCGGCACGCACCATCGACATTGCCAAGACCACGGTTGATGGCAGCGTGACCGTTGCTGGCCAGCATGTCGTTCTCAATTCCGACAGCACCGCTAACTGTTTCTACGCGATAGGCGAGACGGTTGCCTTGCGAGGCTCCACCAAGTCGGCAGCGCTCGCGGGCGATACGGTAACCATCGATGGCACCGTCGATGGCGATGTCGAGGTTTGGGCCGACAAGCTCATCCTGGGCAAGAACGCCCACATCACCGGCACCGTGAACGCGCACGTCTCCGAGGACCCCGAGCGCGCCGCGGGAGCCGAGGTCGGCGCACTCAAGATCGACCGCACCGAGAACGAGGATACTTCCACCGTTAACGATGTCATCGGCGGTATCGTCGCCGCGGCACTCTCGACCTGCTTTGTCGCTCTGCTGCTCGAGCTCGTCTTTCCGCGTGCGACTGCCAGCGCCGCCGGTATGCTCCACCAGCGCCCCGTGCCCCTGTGGGTGAGCGGTCTTCTGGGTACGATTGCTATCGTCCCCGCCGTCCTACTGCTAATTATCTCTATCGCTGGTCTGTCGCTTGCCGGAGCCCTCATGTGCGGCGTTATTGGCATCGCGCTGGTGTCGAGCGCCTTTGCGGGGTGCGCGATCTCCCGCATGGTCGGACACAACCAAAACCGCTACGCCATGGCAGCCATCGGCGGCGTGATTGCAGGCGCCCTCACGGGGCTTCCCCTCGTAGGCGGCTTCATCAGCGGCGTGGCCTTTGTCTTTATGCTCGGCTACATCATCCAAATCATCTGGCGCAACGCCCACCTCAAGCCGCAGCAGCCGGTTAACACGCCAGAACTCCCCACCGCTTAGCCGCCAACCACCACAAAGGGGACAGGCGCCTTTGTGGTGGTGCAAAGGGGTCAGGTTACTTTGCACCAACAAACGAAGCGGGGCACCCGGTCGTATCGACCGGGTGCCCCGCTTTTCTTGGAGGGTTCTCTAGTAACTTTTTCAAAACCAATGATCATCAGGTCGGTAGGCCTGCGCGTCACTCGCTACGGAGGCAGTTCGCCATTGAGCAAAAAAGGGGGCAATTATTTTTCACGACGACCGCCTCCCCGCTTGATGACGAGCGCGACAACAATAGCCGTCACTCCGATGGCAGCCAAAACCGCAACCAGCACCAACGTTCTATCTCCCGTCGAGGGCATAAAGCCTCGACTTGCTTCTTTGCTTGGGGTGTTGAGCACCGACAGCTCAATCGAACCCGTCCCGGCATCGGCGGTATCAACCCGCAGAGGACTTTCGGCCGACACGGTCACCTTGGGCTTCGCGGCTGCCACTTGCTTAACGTCCAGGCCCTCAGACGTAACCGTTACCGTTCGTTTGCCCTCAAAGGCGGTGTATCCCTTGGGAGCCTCGACCTCCTCGACGGTGTAGACGCCCGCGTCCACACCGGTCAATTCCACATGGCCGTCCGCGCCCGTGGTGACGCACGCATCGGCATCCGTCGACCACGTGCCGTCAGTCGTTAGGATGCGGCCGCGGTCATCGATGATGCGCAGTTTGGCACCCGCGAGCGGCTTATCGTCTGCGCTTGAACGCTTGATCAGACTGAGTCCCAAGGTGTAGGCGCACGCATCGTCGCTCGGCGTGCGGGTGAAGCCGGCTTCGCCGGACTGGTCGGCAAAGGGAGAGCGCGGGTAGCGCAGGTAGACCTCGTTGGGGTTGCCCTTCGCGATGCCGTGGTTGCACGCGCTGTTGAGCGGTGCATTGTACACGGCGACCACGCGGGCGCCCGCGGTAAAGGCGTCGGCCCCGCCGAGCGCGGCGATGAGGTCGCCGGTGCGCACGGTGAAGGTTCCGTCCGCCGCTACCTTGGTGGCGCACTGGGCCGTGATGTCGGTCCAGCCCTTCGTGGTCTCGGTGCCGGCGCGGCCGTCCCCGCCGGCCGGGACGGCGTCGAAGCCGCCGTCCGCGCCCGCCGCCACGTACACGCGCATGCTCGCGGCCACCTTGGAGGGGTCGAGCCCCGCGCTCATGGTGTCGACGAACCGCACCGTATAGGTGCCGTAGGCGGTAAGACCCGCCGGGACCGTGGCAGAGAGGCGCCAGTACAGGTCGTCGGCGACCGTGGCGTCGGCGGCCTTCTGCCAGGCGGCGGCGCTGTCCTCCAGCACATGCTTTTGGACCTTGGGGGTCGCCGCCTTGGGCTTGACGGTGACGGCGCTGCCGCCCACCAGGGCCATGATCGGCGCGGTGCCGGCCTCGCCCTGGGCGATGGCGTCATCGTCGCCGACGATGAGCCAGTAGCCGCAGGGCAGCTCGGCCGTCGTGCCCGCGTTAAGGGACACAGAAGCGGCACCGGCATTGCATATCGCGCGGGCAAGTTTTGCCGTCAGCGCGGTCGTCATATGCCCGTCGGCATTCAGCCATTCGGCAGCCGCTTGCGCCGTCGATGCCGAGTTATCAAGCCCTGCATCATGAAGCACGGGAAGGGCAGCTTGGCGAACCGTGTCATTCGCCCACGCTACATCAGTTGCGACCTTTTGGTCGGCATCGGCATCGTCGACAACGGTCGCCGAAAAGAGCTGGTACGCGTCATACCGCGTCGCAACCGTACCGTCCACCGTAATGGCTCCAGTGCCTGCCGCGCGGGCCATCCCGGGCAACATCGCAAAAGAGAGCATTGCGACCGTAACTATTGTCGCGATAGCCAACAAGCGGCGGCAAAGCCTACTCACGGCTACCACCTCGACCTTGATCGCGATGGCGACGAGCATGCATCCATGTCGCAGCAAAACACAGCATCGAAGCACCAGCTAAATACGTCATAGTCAAACCAGCCCCGCCCGCCTCAGGTAGCGTAGTCGAGTACCTGTTGGTAAAGGTCGGCGGGGTCGAGGAACCCTCGCCATAGGTGACGGTGGTGTCGAGCTGATTCGTACCGTTGACCACGTTAACCATGACCCTATACTCGGTCCTGTCATAGGTGATGTGATCCTTGACATTGTTCTCGGCGCCCTCGGGAACAACCTCGGAGATGATGTAGCGATACTCGCCGGCCTTGTTGTACTTGACGTTGAAGGAGACATTGCCCTCTGCGTTATTGGTCGCCGTCTGGAGCACTTTGCCCTCGGCGTCCTTAAGCGCGAACGAGAACTGACCTTCCCTGAAGGTTCCGCCTTTAAGCACTTTATTTGCTTTTATCGTCGCTTTGCCTTCAAGGGGCGCGTCATACACCCAAATCTCTACATCTGACGTTATCTCCGTATTGGCATCAAGCAGAGATTTCGCCCTGTTCATGGCTCGCTCGTATTGCTCCTCGTCCGCGTTGCCTTTGAGCAGAATCCATGTTGGTTGGGCGACGCGATATCCAGCAGGCGCCGTCGTCTCCTCGAGGCAGTAAAGCTTGCAGGAAGCCATGGCGTCCGAACTCGTTCCAAAAGTCGCGTTTCCGTTAGAGTCGGTCGTTTCGGTAGAAAAAGCCGTCTTTGCGTCATCAACACCGGCACCGCTCTGCACCTTGTCCATGTCAATCGCATAGAGTGTGAACGTGGCCCCAGCCAACGGCGCAGTAACGTCCTTTTCATCCACTTTGTGGACCACAATGCCGTACCCCGTTCCGCCTCCCGATGCGCCGGCATCTATGTCATATTTACGCTCGTGTTTAACATACCCGTCTGCAACACCTTCAAGCTGAGCCTCGTTGGAAAGGGAAACGTTACCAGACTCACCGGACAGAACTTCATATTCGACTTTCAGGTATTTCTCATCGGGAAGCCTCAACGTCAATCGCTGCTGCTTTCCAGCGCCCTCGCCAATCGAGTCAAGAGCCGTCCCGTATTTTTCTTTTGTCAGCACACGCCATTCGCCGTTATCGTGCTCAGATACGCTAAGCGACGAGGGAATAAACGTTCACTTAGAATCCATCACATCATATAGATCGAGGTAGTCGGTTCCGCCTTTTAGGTCTAGCGCCGATTCATTAACAAAAATTGTGTAGTGAATTCGTTTACTATTACTTACTGACGCACCGGTCTTTGACAATACGTCGTTCTTGATCTGTACGGTATCAGAGCCCGCCTTAAATTCCTTATTATCCGAGCTCGCACTCGCCGAGTTCGTAAGCTCGCCGAGGTTCTTTGACGTGTCGACCACTGACCTCTTGACAGCAGTTGCATACGTCAGCTTCACATAGCCTGTATTGTTACCCAACTTTTCCGTTGGAATCGAAAACGTAACTGCTCGACGATCAACGGCAGGCGTCAGCAAGACACCCGAAGCCTCGGTTTTTTCTCTCTCATGTTCCCATTCGTGGCCGGGCACCGCCGTCCTGTAGGGATTTGAATACAAAGAATATTTAGCCGAACCGGGGATATAACTCATTCCATCAGGAAGCTCATCTTTAACAACGACATCCTTGCCATTGAGCCTGCCTGCGCCATAATACTCACCGGCAGGCGTCTTAGCTCGATTGGCATAGACAGTCCAGTCGACAATCCACGCACCTTTGTCGTTCGAGCCATCCACTGATTTCCAGTCAAACGTCTCATCCCACCGTGCTTGCGAGCCGTCTTCATTTATTTTTACGCTCTTCTCAACCGAAGGCTCCGTTTCGTCTTCAACGTAGTAAAAAACGAAATCAGAATAGCCGCTAAACCCATCGACAGAGGCGAAGTTGGAGTACCAACCAGGAAGTGCGTCGGTCACCGTTTTATACGTAATAACCACTTCAGGGGACTTATCCAGTGCTTCTTTGACTTTATCCGTAATGGTTATTCGGATATTGCAGTTATGCTGGTTGCTGCCCTGTGACGGATCTGCGCCTCGCTCAAAGTCCCAGTCGACACCTTGGTCCAATTCGGTGTCCCCGATGGCAACTACATGCGATTGACCGCCAGTGGTATCCGGGCCCATGGTCTGCTTCCAAGCCGCCAGCATGGTATCTTTGATAAGAACGGATTCTGGGTTTTTCGCATTTACGTAATCACGGAGCTCTACGCGTAATTGCCAAGTTGCCCTTCCGGTCCGCGACGCCTCATCCTTATTAAGCAGTTTTTTGCTTATGGTCTTGCCCGTCCAAGGGCGAGCATAGTATTCGGTACTTTCTCCAGAGGGCTGATCTGAATCTTCTTTTTTCACGGTTGCCGTGTTGCTTACCTTTTCGTAGGATTTCTCATCTTTCAGCTTGGTTTGATAGACGATGCAATAGGTCGCATACCGGTCGCCCTCTTTTGGATTAAACGTATAGCTGAATGAATCCTCCGACTCACCCGGTGTTCCCTCACCGACCTTTTTAGCTTCGTCAGCATTCTCGCCCTTGTAGACCGCGTATTTGCCAATATAAGTTTGTTTGCCATCGAGCCTATCAGTGAAGGTATAGCCGGTCATATCGGCCTTGAGAGACCCCTTGTTGAGTACAACCTTCCAAGTAATAGCAGACGGCGTTCCGGAGCCGGCCTCTTTTTTAATCATGTCATACTGAAATGAATTCGAGGCACCTTCAATCGAAAGAGATTGTCGAGGATTTGCCTTTCCCCAGGTTGCCTGCACGCCGTTCTTGCCTTGCATAGGCATACCATTAGTGGACGGTAGGTCCGCACTAACTGTCGTTTCGTACGTAACGGTATGGTCGCCCTTAGAAAGGCTACCCAGCGACAACGTTGCCTCTTTCCCCTCATTACTCACGGACGAACCGATCGGATTTCCATCAAGCTTGAAGCTGTTTTGGTCAAATTTCAGGTAGTCGCCGAGTGTATCAACCAGCACTACATCCGTTGCATACGACTTAACACTCAGATTGATAGTCCAAGTTATCTTGGCAATTCCAGTAGTGCCATCTTGAGAAAAGACACCCGACTTACTTCCCTCGACCGCGCCATCTTGAATCTCGATAGGTACAGCTTCGCCAACGCCCGGAAATCTCAATTCGACTTTTGACCCATCATCCAGATTTTTGTCTTTGAGCTTGAATTCGAATTTAACCTTTACGTAAAGTGAAGATGGATTGGCGTTGAGATAGCTGGGGGCGTATTTAAAAATGACCTTGTTCTTTTCGATGCGCCAAGTTCCCATCTTTTGCGCATTCTCGGTATCATCAGTCATCAAGTCGCCGCCCGCGTTGTCCTTCACGACAATCGACTCAGGAAAGGTATAAATCGCCTCAAGCCTTTCAGGTGTAGGCCCACAATTCTCATGAAAACGAGCTTCCATAAAACCGTAAATTGTATCGGTTGTCGTAATCGAGGGTGAGCCCTCTTTACCGAGAGGCTGCTGACGATCCTTATCGGCATACAGCCCGACCATAACGTCCGCCGTATTCTCATCAATCGCAATCGGCGTTGGCGTCGTTGCATCCTCGGCGCGCACTGGGGCTGCACCGTGAAAAACAGCGGCGGTGAGGCTAATCAAAATGAAGATCAGGGCCGCCATACCCAGCGACCGTGAGCGGTGTGCGTCCATAGTTGTCCCTTAATTCCTACAACACAGTGTGGAATACGGCGAATCGTCGGATCGAACACAAGCCCCAACATCAACGAGAACCTACCTAGCGCATTGCAAGAACCCATTGGGGGAGCGTCTTCTAAGACGGTTCGTCTATGCCACATGCATAAAATATAATATAGATACCAATCATGTAAGCCGCAGGTCAAAAGGTCTTTTAATTTAATACCAGTTGATATTTATCTGTTAACGGTTTTGCATTAAAGCAGTTATATTCTGTAGAGTTATGTATATGTTTAAACAACTTAACTTTGACCAGAAAGCCGATCGGAGGGGATAACCTCCTTCACCGTGGTGCAAGCGAACCTGTCCCCTTGCACCAAAAAAGGGCGCCGACCATTGCGGTCGACGCCCTTTCTTATTGGCGGTTATAAGCCCCAGCGTTTATTTGTTGACCTGACCGGCGCGGACGGCAGCCTTCTTGCGGTCGGTGGCGTTGAGCAGACGCTTGCGCAGGCGAATGTTCTTGGGTGTGATCTCGACCAGCTCGTCGTCGGCGATGTACTCCAGCGCCTCCTCCAGCGAGAAGGTGCGGGGCGGCACCAGCTGGACGGAGATATCGGAGGTCGAGGAACGCTGGTTGCCCAGGTTCTTGGTACGGGCGATGTTGACGACCATGTCGCCGGCCTTGCTGCGCTCGCCCACGATCATGCCCTCGTAGCACTCGGTGCCCGGCTCAACAAACAGCTGGCCGCGCTCCTGCAGCGTACCCAGGGCATAGGCAACGGCCTTCTCGGTGGTCATGGAGATCATGGCACCGTTCTGACGGTTACCGATCTCGCCGGCGTAAGGACCATACTCCAGGAAGGTGTGGTAGAACACGCCCTCGCCGTGGGTGACGTTCATGATGCGGTTCTTAAGACCCATGATGCCGCGCGTCGGGATCTTGAACTCGAGGTGCGTCACGATGCCCGAGGTGTCCATGCTCGTCATGATGCCGCCGGAGGTACCGAAGACCTCAACGACCTTGCCCGAGTACTCGTCCGGGCACTCGACGACGGCCTGCTCGACAGGCTCCATCTTGTTGCCGTTCTCGTCCTTCTTAAACAGAACGCGGGGACGGCCGACCTGGAACTCAAAGCCCTCGCGGCGCATGGACTCCATCAGGACGGACAGGTGCAGGATGCCGCGGCCCGAGACCTCGACGCCGCTCTTGTCCTCGAGCTCCTCGATCTTCATGGTCACGTTGTTCTCGGCCTCGTTGAACAGGCGCTCCTTGAGCTGACGGGCGCCCACGATGTCGCCGTCGCGACCGACGAGCGGGGAGGTCGAAGCTTCAAAGACGATGGACAGGGTCGGCGGGTCGATCTCGATGGGCTCGAGCTCGACGGGGTTCTCGGGGTCGGTGTAAACATCGCCGATATCGGTGCGGTCAATACCCACGACAGCAGCGATATCGCCGGCGCCGACTTCCTGGCACTCGGTACGGCCCAGGTAGTCGAAGGTAAAGAGCTGCTTGACGGTGGCGGTAGCGCTGGAGCCGTCGTTCTTGACAACCAGGATCTGGTCGCCCTGGTGGATGGTGCCGGAGTACACGCGACCGATGCCGATACGGCCAACAAAGTTGGAGTGGTCGATGGTCACGCACTGCATGGCCAGCGGGGCGTTCTCGTCGACCTCGGGCGCGGGCATATCGTCGATGATCATGTCGAGCAGCGGGTACATGTCCATATTGCCGTCGTTGGGGTCAAGGCGGGCAAAGCCATTCATGGCGCTGGCGTAGACCACGTGCTCCATGGCAAACTCAAGCTGGTCGTCGGTGGCGCCCAGGTCGGCCATAAGGTCCAGGCAGTCGTTGTAGGCCTTCTCGGGGTTAGCACCCGGGCGGTCGATCTTGTTGATGACGATCATGATCTTGAGGCCGGTGTCGATAGCGTGACGCAGCACGAAGCGGGTCTGGGGCATGGGGCCCTCAAAGGCGTCGACCAGCAGCAGGGCGCCGTCGGCCATACGCAGCACGCGCTCGACCTCGCCGCCAAAGTCGGCGTGGCCCGGGGTGTCGATGACGTTGATCTTAACGTCCTTGTACTCGATAGAGATGTTCTTGGCGAGAATCGTAATGCCGCGCTCGCGCTCCTGGTCGTTGGAATCCAGGACGCGGTCCTCGACCTGCTGGTTGGCACGGAAGGCGTCCGTGGCACGCAGGAGCTTGTCGACCATCGTCGTCTTGCCGTGGTCGACGTGAGCGATGATGGCGATGTTCCTCAGATTGTCTACGCGCATGTAGTTCCCCTATCTTCTATCTATATACAACCGGCACGCGTATGCGACCCACCCAGCAATGCAACGCTCGGCGGGAATATTGAGCCTTTTACCGAAAACTCGTTTATTTTAGCGATTTTAGATGAGAGGGGTTTCCTCACCTGCAGGTTCAGGGTCGCTCCACATAAAACCATCGCCGGCGCCCATGCCCTCATACAGCACATATGCCGAAAAACCGCTCTCGAGCGTGGTTTCGAAGAAGCTCACGAGCAGAGCATCGTGATAGCCGCCGTCAATCTCGACGCAGCCGGTGTAGCCGATGGCATAGCGGGCGATACGGCCCAGGCCCTCGTCCTTAAGACCCATCTTGTGCTCGGAAATAAAGTTGGTAGCCGCCTCCAGGCACGCCTCTTCGCCGTCCTCGTCGAGCGCCGCCAGATATCGGTTGGAAGCAGCGTCCTCGATCGCCACAACCACGCCCGGGTTCTCGCCCGCGGCCAGGTCGTCCAAAAAGGCGCCAATCAGATCGCACACCATGGCGTCGAGCTCGGCGGAGACGTTACCGGCGTCCTGCATATCCTGTGCCATCTTTAGACCTTCCCATCGAGTCTGGCGTCGTTACAGTTCTTGTGCCTCGGCGGCGATCTTGGCGGCAGCGTCGCGGGCGCGCATCATATCCATCGCGCGCTTATCGAGCACCTTGATCTGACTGGTCAGCATTACCGCATCGACCACGCCCCAGATCACGAGGCCCGTAGAGATCGAAAACCCAAGCGCACCAACTGTACCACGAAGGCGCGAGCAGATTGCCGCGACAAGGGCGGAGATGACAACCATCTTGATAAACGAGCAGCGGCGTTCGCGAAGCGTGCGGGCCTGCGTCACATAGGCAATGCGAGCCGCCTCAGAAGCCTCCGAGCGCATCTGGGCCTCGCGGGCGATCGCAGCCGCCTCGGCCGACATACCGCCGGCCATCAGCGAACGCTCCGCATCCTGGCCGCCCCGCATTTAGAAGTCATCGGGGGAGAGCGTATGGACGAACTCGTCGAACTTCTCGAACTCCTGCTCGTCGTCAACTTCCTCGGCATGGGCAGAAACGGTGCCCAGGCGATTCATGATGTCATCCTCCACAAACATGGGGGCATTGCTGCGCACGGCAAGGGCAATGGCATCACTGGGACGGGCGTCGATCTTGCGCTCGTCACCATCGGCCAGTACGACGATCGTCGCGTAGAACACCGGCGGCTCGGCGCGAACGATCTCGATGCGCTCGAGCTTGGCGCCCAGGGCACTAACAGTATCGAGCAGCAGGTCATGGGTAATCGGGCGCTCGGCGCGGCCGCTATCGATGCCACGGCTAATGGCAGCAGCCTCAAACGAACCAGTCTGAATGGAAAGGGAACGCAACGGCGCGGACGAGTCCGATTTGCTGCAGCGCTCGCGAAGCACGATAAGCGATGGCACGGGACCGGCGGCCATGACGATGGTCTCTATGTCGACACGAACCATGGAACACCTCCGGTACGTAGCGGTTAACACACGGCAGGGTCGCCGCATTGAATAGCTATACTACCCAATCTTTCGCACAGCACACAAAACCAAAATGAGATTTATCACAGACAAGAAAAAAGCCCCGAGGCAACGCCCCAGGGCTCTTCACAGTTTTGATGGTGGACCTGACAAGATTCGAACTTGTGACCTCCCGGTTATCAGCCGGACGCTCTAACCAACTGAGCTACAGGTCCATCATGGTGGAGGTTAGGGGGATCGAACCCCTGACCTCAGGCTTGCAAAGCCCGCGCTCTCCCAGCTGAGCTAAACCCCCACGGAGACAGTAATAAACACCCCAGCGGCGACTCGGCTCTCGCTGGGGTGTTTATTGCGAAAGAAAGTGGTGGACCTGACAAGATTCGAACTTGTGACCTCCCGGTTATCAGCCGGACGCTCTAACCAACTGAGCTACAGGTCC
>NZ_JBCJBG010000004.1:0-41841 GCF_039062315.1 Collinsella aerofaciens | reverse complement strand
ATCGCGCAAGGGATATATTAGACGAGTCGTCACGCGCACGTCAACAACTTTTTTGAAAATCTTTGGGAGGGATGGTCGCTGGGCTGGCGAGATGGTTTTGGTTTGCTGCTCGGACAGTCCTGCGCAAGACGAAGGCCACATTAAGTGGCCTTCTTTGCGTGCGGAACTCGCGACAAACCAAAACCATCTCGCCAGCCCAGCGACCATGGGGTCCCAAGGTTTTCAAAAAAGCGGTCGGCGCGCAGGTGCGCCGACCGCCGATATATGGGGTCTGATGTTTTTGACCGGAGAGGACTACTTACTCGTCGAGGAGATCCTCCGGCATGTCGTTGCCGTCGCCTAGATCGACAGGGGTTTCTTCGGGAGCGGAGCTGTCTTCTGTGGCTTCGCCTTCGGGCTTCTCTTTGGCGGCTGTCATGCGGGCTACGGCGCAGATGCGGTCGTTGTCGTCGACGGTCATCATCTTGACGCCCTGGGTGGCGCGGCCGGTCTGGCTGATCTCGTCGGTCTTGACGCGAATGACCGTCGCGCCCTCCGTCACGATGAACAGCTCGTGCTGCGGGCCCACCGTCTTCATGGCCGCGAGGTTACCCTTACGCTCGGTCATTTGAATGGTGTAGACGCCCTGGCCGCCGCGATTCTGCTCCGGGTAGTCCGCGACCGGCGTGCGCTTGCCGTAGCCGCGCTCGGTGATGACGAACAGATCGCCGTTGCCGTTAGTGACCTCCATGCCCAGAACGCTCACGCCGTCCTTCATACCGATACCGCGAACGCCGCTGGTATCGCGGCCGGTGGCGCGCACCTGCTCCTCGGAGAACATGATCGCCTTGCCCGCGGTGGTGGCCAGGATAATCTTGTCGCCCTCGCGCACGCGGCGCACGTTCAGCAGCGCGTCGTCGTCACGCAGGTTGATAGCAATCAGGCCATCACGGCGGCTACGATCGTAAGCACTCATCACGGTCTTCTTGACCATGCCGTTCTTGGTGGCAAACATCAGGTACTCGTCGGCCGGGAAATCGCGGCAGCTGATGACGCTCGCGATCTTCTCGCCCTCCTCGAAGGGCAGCAGGTTGACGATCGCGGTACCGCGCGCCTGGCGCGTACCCACCGGCAGCTCGTGCACCTTCAGGCGATAGACCTTGCCCTTGCTCGAGAAGAACAGCACGTACTCGTGCGTGGACGCGATGAACATCTCATCGATAACGTCGTCCTCTTTGAGATTGACGCCCGACACGCCCTTGCCGCCGCGCTTCTGGGCGCGGTAGGCGGCCACCGGGATACGCTTAACGTAGCCGGTGTGGGTGATGGTCACGACCATGTCCTCGTCGGCGATGAGGTCCTCGACATCCAGGTCCTTCTCAACCTGGCTGATCTCGGTGCGGCGCTTGTCGCCAAACTTCTTGGAGATCTCGCGCATCTCTTCCTTGATGACGCCCAGAATCTTCTCCTCGTGCGCCAGCAGGTCCTCGTAGTAGGCGATGGCGCGGCGCAGGCCGTCCAACTCTTCTTGGATCTTGTCGCGCTCCAGGCCGGTCAGGCGGCGCAGCTTCATCTCGAGGATAGCCGTGGTCTGCTCGGGCGTAAAGCCAAAGCGCTCAATCAGGCGGCTGCTGGCCTCGGAGTCGGTCTGCGAGGAGCGTATGATGCTAATGACCTCGTCGATATGGTCAAGGGCCATCAGGTAGCCCTCGAGGATATGGGCACGCGCCTGGGCCTTCTTAAGGTCGAAGCGGGTGCGGCGGGTGACTACGTCGACCTGGTGGTCGATGTAGTGTTGCAGCATCTCGCGCAGGCTCAGGCATTTGGGCACGCCGTTGACGAGCGCCAGGTTGTTGGCGCCAAAGGTCGTCTGCAGCGAGGTGTACTTATACAGGTTGTTGAGCACGACCTGCGGAATGACGCCCTTCTTGAGCTCGATGACCAGACGGATGCCCTTCTGGTTGGACTCATCGCGCATATCCGAGATGCCCTCGATGCGCTTGTCGTTGACGAGCTGGGCGATCTTCTCCTGCAGGGTGCCCTTGTTGACCATGTAGGGAATCTCGGTAAAGACCAGGCGGCTGCGACCGGTCTTGGTGGACTCCACATGTGCCTTGGCACGCACGGTAATGGAGCCGCGGCCGGTCTCGTAGCTCTGCTTAATGCCGGCGCTGCCCATGATGATGGCGCCGGTGGGGAAGTCCGGACCTGGCATGATCTGCATGAGCTCGTCGACGGTGGCGTCGGGGTTGTCGATCAGGTAGCAGGTGGCCTCAATCGCCTCGGTGAGGTTATGCGGGGCGATGTTGGTGGCCATGCCGACGGCGATGCCCTGGCTGCCGTTGACCAGCAGGTTGGGGAAGCGCGCAGGCAGCGCCACGGGCTCGGCAAGTGATTCGTCGTAGTTGGGCTGCCAGTCGACGGTATCCTTCTGCAAGTCACGCAGCAGTTCCATGGCGGGCTTTGCCAGGCGGCTCTCGGTGTAACGCATGGCCGCCGCGCCGTCGCCGTCGATGTTACCGAAGTTGCCGTGACCGTCGATGAGCGGCGTGCGCATGGAGAACCACTGCGCCAGGCGGACCATGGCCTCATAGACCGCGGAATCGCCGTGCGGGTGGTACTTACCGATAACTTCGCCGACCGTCCAGGCCGACTTCTTATGTGGGCGGTTGGGGTAGATGCCGCTCTCGTTCATCGCGTACAGGATGCGGCGGTGAACCGGCTTTAAGCCGTCGCGCACGTCCGGCAGGGCGCGCGCCGTGATAACCGACATCGAATACTCGATGAACGACTGCTTCATCTCGCGACCGAACTCCGAAATCTGGAGCTGGCCGCCGTTGATATCCTCGCCGGCCGAGGCACCACGGTCGACTTCGCCAAAGCTCTCCTCGAGCTCGGCGTCGTCTTCTTCCTCATCATCATCGGCATCGGGGTTATAGGCGTCCGGGTCGCCGTCCTCGCCCTGCTCAGCACGGGCAAGCAGGCGCTTCAGATCATCGGGCATACCGGCATCGCCGGTCTCGTCCATACCCCCGTTATTGTTGATATCGTCTGCCACGTTACCTCCTCTTAAGCGTCAAGGAAACGCGCATCATGCGCATGTTTTTCAATGTACTCGCGACGATAGCCGACCTCGGAACCCATCAGCTCGCGCACGGCGCGGTCCGCCACCACGGCGTCCTCGATCGACACGCGCTGCAGAATGCGGGTCTTGGGGTCCATCGTCGTCGAGGCAAGCTGCTTGGGGTCCATCTCGCCCAGGCCCTTGTAGCGCTGGACGGTATAGCCCTTGCGCTTTTTGGTAATCTTGCCGTCCTTGGCCTTGCCGTCCTCGTCGTTATCGTCGGGGTTCAGGCCCAGACTCTGGATGGTGTCGCGCAGGATCTCGTCTTCGGGCTGGCGGCCGTTGGGATACACGTAGTGGATCTTGTTGCGCACCTTAATGCCAAAGATGGGCGGGCAGGCAACATAGACGTAGCCGGCATCGATCAGCGGACGCATGTACTTGTAGAAGAACGTCAGCAGCAGGATGCGGATATGCGCACCGTCGACGTCTGCATCGGTCATGATGATGATCTTGTGGTAGCGCGCCTTGGTGATATCGAAATCGCCGCCGTCGCCGGCACTCGTCGTGACGCCGCAACCGATCGCGGTAATCAGCGACTGAATGGTGTCACTCGAGAACGCGCGATGGTCACCAACGCGTTCGACGTTCAAAATCTTGCCGCGCAGGGGCAGAATCGCCTGGATGTCTCGGCGACGGCCGTCCTTGGCCGAACCGCCTGCCGAGTCGCCCTCTACGATGAAGAGCTCGGTCAGCTCGGCATCGCGCACCGAGCAGTCAGCGAGCTTACCGGGCAGGGACGCCGTCTCGAGCAGGCTCTTGCGGCGGGTCGCCTCGCGCGCCTTGCGGGCGGCATTGCGCGCCTTGCAGGCCTGTTGCGCCTTCTTGACGATCTCGCGAGCGGGCTTGGGATGCTCCTCGAGGTAATCGACAAGGCCGTCGGTCACAATCTTGAGCGTGAGCGCTCGCATATAGGAGCTGCCGAGCTTTGCCTTGGTCTGGCCCTCAAACTGCGGATCGGGCAGCTTGACCGAGATAACGGCCGAAAGGCCCTCGCGCACATCGTCGCCGGTCAGATTGGCGTCTTTTTCCTTGAGCAGGTTCTGCTTGCGCGCATAGTCGTTGATCACGCGGGTGAGCGCGGTGCGGAAGCCCTCAAGGTGCATGCCGCCCTCGGGGGTGTAGATGTCGTTGGCAAACGACATGACGTTCTCGCCGTAGCCGCTATTCCACTGCAGGGAAACCTCAACCTCGCCCATCTTGGCCACAGGTGCGTCCGGGTCCGATTTGCCCTCGATGTAGATAGGCTCCTTAAAGGCCTCGGGGACGTCCTTGCCCTCGTTAAGGAACTTGACGAAGTCGATGATGCCGCCCTCGTAGCAAAACTCCTCCACGTGGGGAGTAGACTCGCGCTCGTCAGTCAGCACGATTTTGAGGTTCTTATTGAGGAACGCCGTCTCCTGCAGACGGTTGTGCAGCGTATCGAAATCGTAAATGCAGGTCTCGAAGATCTCGTCGTCGGGCCAGAAGGTGACGGTGGTGCCCGTCGAATCCGAGGTGCCCACGACCTCCATCTTCTTGACGGTCTTGCCGCGCGAGAACTCCATCTCGTAGGTGTTGCCGTCGCGACGAACCTGAACGACCACGCGCTTGGACAGTGCGTTGACGACGGAGATGCCAACGCCGTGCAGGCCGCCCGAGACCTTATAGGCCGAATTATCGAACTTACCGCCGGCGTGCAAAATCGTCATGACGACCTCGAGCGTCGGGATCTTTTTAACAGGGTGCTCGTCGACGGGGATACCGCGCCCGTTGTCGACGACCGTGATGGAGTTGTCGGCGTGGACCGTCACCTGGATCTCGGTGCAGAAACCGGCCATGGCCTCGTCGACGGAGTTGTCAACGATCTCCCACACCAGGTGATGCAGACCGCTGGCGCTCGTCGAGCCGATATACATGCCCGGGCGCTTACGAACGGCCTCGAGACCTTCGAGAATCTTAATCTCGCCGCCATCGTAATCGTTTTCGTTTGCCACACGTCCTCCTTCAGTCAAGAAAATGTGTACAGCCTTACTAGTTTATCGTAAAAAAATACCCTCGGGAACGATGGTATTTGGCTCTACAAGGCCACCAGATGCGATTTAAGGCTCTTTTTTGCTTTGCACGCCCTTGGCCCACTCGGCACTGGCTCTCATGGCGTTCTCGAGGGCCTCGCGCAGTTTTTGGTCTTCGATGGGCGCCACTTGGCGCTCAATCTCGGTGCGCTCGGCATCGCTGAGGTCGGCGTGTGGGGCCGGCGGGCGCTCGGTCGCCGCTGGGCGAAGGCGCTCCTTGGCGGCGGGCGGCGTGTGACCGGGCGCGGTGGTTTTGAACACCAGGCCATCCACATGCGCACCGGCGCGCTCCATGCGCGCGCGGATGATCTCGCGCAACAACGTCATTTCCTGCGTCCACGAGGGCGAGTCGAGATATACCAGCAGCTCATTGGACTCGGGCAGGTAGCGCAGGCCCGTCACATGCCGCCCCTCGCGCGTGCCCGAGCACACCGCGTTCCACGCGCGATAGACCGCGCGCGACTCCTCGGCGGCCTCCATCTGCGCACGGCGCTCAGGGGTCGCAGCCGCCAGGATGCGCTGGCGCTCTGCGTTCAACAAGCCACTGAAGGCGACCGTTTCGCTCTCGCGCTCGTAATTAGCACGTCTCACCCATGCTCACCACCTTGGCTCGATCAAGCAGGTCATCGGTAAAGTACCCCAGGTTGGTCGTGGTTATGACCGTCTGGATATCATCGCCGATCAGCCGCAGGAAAGCACCGCGGCGTTCGCCGTCGAGTTCGCTCATCACGTCGTCCAAAAGCAGCAGTGGGGCGGTGCCCAGGACATCGCGAGCCACGGCCACCTCCGCCACCTTCCAGGCCAGAACCAACGTTCGCTGCTGACCTTGGCTGGCAAATGAACGGGCGGAGCGACCCGCCACAGCAAACTCAATCTCGTCGCGATGCGGTCCCACCAACGTCACGCCGCGGCGAATTTCCTCGTCGGCGTGCTCATCAAGGGCAGCCAGCATGCGCTCGTACGCCCAGCCCTTCAGCTCTTCGCGATCATCGACCTGGGGCAAATCCCCCAGCGTGGACGCATAGGACACGTTGGCGGCTTCACCGGACGCCACTTGCCCGTAGGCAGTACGCACATGGCCCGCCAGCCGGTCGAGCAGGGCCAACCGGTGCACGAGCAGAGCCGCGCCCGCGCGGGCAATCGAATCGTTCCACGCGCCGAGCATCTCGCGGCAGCACCAGGCCTCCTTGAGCAAGGCGTTACGCTGGGTCACGCAGCGACCATAGGTGCTCGCAAGATCGGCATAGCGTGCGCTCAGTTGCATGCCAAAGTCGTCGAGGGCGGCGCGGCGCACACTGGCGCCTCGCTTAACCATGTCCAGATGGTCGGGGCAAAACAGCACGCTCGGCAGAACCCCGCGCACACCGGCGGCAGAGCATCTCTTGCCGTTGCGGCTAAACGAGCGTTTACCGTCCTCCGCGCTCAATCCCATATCAAGCACGCGGCCGTCGCCCTCGAGCCTCAGCTCGACCTTGCACGAGCCCACGCCGTCATGGACGAGCTCGGCTGCGGTCGGATGCCTAAACGAGGCGCCGCTCGTCAGCAGCTGCAGCGCCTCTATGAGATTGGTCTTTCCCGCCGCGTTGGGTCCCGCAAGTATCGTCACGCCCTCGTCCAGGGCAAGGCGATAGCTATCGAAGCTGCGGTAGTGCGCGACGGAAAGATCGCGGGCGAACATGGTCATAGGGCAGTTGCTAGATGCGGACCGGCATGACCAGGTACAGGTAGTTGATCTTGTCGTAGGACTTGAAGATGCCCGCCTGCGAGTAGCTCTTGAGCTCCAGCGTGATCTCCTTCTCCTTGGACAGGGCATTGAGGCAGCCAAAGATGTAGTGGTAGTTGAAGGCGATGGTGCCCGACTCGCCCTCGGCCTCGACATCGATCGTCTCCTGCGCAAGGTCCTGGTCATTGGAAATGGAGGACAGGCCCATCTGCCCGTTCTCGACATCGATCTCGAACTTGACGGCGGGGTTGGCGCTCGCGATAACGGCCACGCGCTTGAGGGCGGCGTTAAAGGCGGCGACGTCGATCTTGACGCTCGTCACGCACGAATCGGGGATGAGCTGCTTGTAGTTGGGGTACACGCCCTCGATGCGGCGCGACACGTAGGTGGTGTTGCCGGCCTCAAAGACGACCTGGGTGTCGGTAGCCCCGATCATGATGGTCGCCTGGCTGGCCATGATGTTCAGCGCGTCGTTAAAGGCGTCGGCCGGAACGTTGAGTTCAAAGGAGCCCTCGAGGGTTGAGGTCTCGACCTGCGTATCGCACACGGCCAAGCGGAAGGAATCGGTCGCCACCAGGCGCACGGTGTTGTTCTCGACCTTCATGTGCACGCCACCCAGGATGGGGCGGGCCTTGTCAGTCGAGGTGACGCGCCACACGCGGCCGACCATTTCGGACAAGATATCGGTCGGCAGTTCCACGGCGCTCTCGATGGCATAGGCCGGAAACTCGGGGAAGTCATTGGCATCGAGCGTGTTCAGGCGGAAAGAGCTCTTCTCACAACCAATCAGCACCTGGCGCTCGGACAGCTCAAAGGTGACCGGGGCATCGGGGAGGGTCTTGGTGATATTGGAGAGCATCTTACAAGGGATAACCATCTCGCCCCCTTCTTCGACATGTGCCGCGATGCGATGACGGATCGAGATGGTGTAGTTAGAGGTCTGGAATTCCAAGATGCCGTCTTGCGCCTTGACGAGCACGCCCGACAGGATGGGAAGGGTGGACGCCGAAGCGACACCCTTCATAACGACGCCGATGGCTTGTGTAAGCGAGCTCTGGCTGACGGTGAACTTCATCTTTTAATACCTTTCTTTAGATATAAATATCTTAATAATAGTAATAGCACTGACGAAACTGTTGATTACTCCCAAAGACGCAGGTCAGACCCAGAAAGAGAATCGACAGCAACCTGTGTGCAACGGGGGTGGTTTTCCACGTTCAAAACCTGCGCAAAACTTTTCACCACCGCGGGTTGGGTTTTAGACACCTTATGCCCATGGTTTCGACAAGTTTTCAACAGGTGTCTCTATTTCCCTACGAGCGCAGTGTAATTTTATCGCGCAGCGATTTGAGGTCTTCGGTGACGGTACGGTCTTCCTGGATCATCTTCTGGACCTTTTTGTAGCTCGTGCTGACGGTCGAGTGGTTGCGGTTGCCAAATTCGGCGCCCACCGCCGTGGTCGTCATCTCGCACATCTCGATGGCCAGGTAGATAGCGATATGGCGTGCTTTGGCGATATTGGCGTTGCGACGCGGGCCGATGAGCTCCTCGTGCGTCACGCCGTACTGCTCTTCGATGACGGACTGAACCGTCTGGACGTTGATCTTTTTGGCCGATGTGTCGAAGTACTGGCTGGCGATGGCGTCGATATCGTCAAAGGTGAGCTCCCCGCCCTCGCGCTCGCGGTCGCCCGCCTCGCCGGCGCAGCGCTCGCAAAAGCTCTCGAGTTCGCGGATGTTGGTGCCCGAGACCTCGGCCATGTGTTTAAAGTGCTCGTCGGTCAGGTGTCCGCCGTCGCCCCCATAGGCCGCCAGCAGCGAGTCGTCGCCTGCCTCGGGAGCGGCGACGATGGTGTTCTCGTAATAGCGCTGCAAGATCTTGTATTTCATCTCGTAGCTGGGCTCTGCGACCAGGCAGAGCATGCCGGCGTTGAAGCGGCTGGTCAGACGCTCGTCCATGCTCAGGTCCTTGGGGGCACGGTCTGCCGCGATGACGACCTTCTTGTTGTTGCGGATGAACTCGTCCATGAGCTGGAAAAAGTAGTCCACGCTCGCGCGCTTGCCGATGATGTTTTGGATGTCATCGATGATGAGCACGTCCACGCCGTGGTACGCCTGCATGATGGGGGCGTTGCTCTTCTTTTGGCGGTCGAACTCGGTCATCAGGTCGTCCAGATATGCCTGGGAGTTGGCATACTTGACCTTGATCTCGGGCGACTTCTCGGCGAGCTCGTTTTTGATGGCAAGCAGCAGGTGCGTCTTGCCCAGGCCCGATTTGCCGTAGATGAACAGTGATGTGCATGTGCCGCGCTCGTCCGCGAGGGCGGCAAACTTGAGTGCCGAGCGATAGGCATGGCTGTTTTCGGGGCCGTAGACAAAGTTCTCAAAGGTAAATTTTGAGTTCGCGGCGAGCGGGGCTCCATCCGTATTCTGCTCGGCCGGCACGGTCGGCGCCGGTATGGGTGAAGCGGGGGTCGCAGCTTGCGTGGATTTAGTCGGCGCTCCGCCCTTCATCTGGTTCATCATGCGACGAAAATCATCGGCCGAGAGCGTGTTCTTGATTGCAATGCCCGAATCCGCGCCCGCCGCTGCGTCGTGAGCGATAGGCATGTGCGTGACGGGTGCGTTCGTTGACGTCGCCGCCGCGGTCGGCAACGGTGCCATGGTTTCACGGGAAACATCGCTGTGCTGGTGCTCGATTGTCGGCACGTCGCCTGCGGAGGTCGGTGCCGCCGGGGAAGCGGCGGGAGCCGTGGCGGGCGCCGTCGCGGCAGCGGATTCCGTTGCGGCGCCTTGCGGTGCCACGATGTCGAGCGCGATCGGTGCAAAGGCGATTTCTTCCAGATAGGCCTCAATAGTCGGCTGATGCTTTTTGAGCTGCGCGATGGCAAAGCGCGAGGGGGCCTCGATCGTGAGCGTATCTTCGGTCAGGCTTATGGCCCGCGATTGCCCCAGCATGTTGATGAGGCGTGCATCTTGGCCGTCGCGCTGGCAAAAGGCGATGGCATCCCCCAGGATGATGCTTGCTTCCTCGTCCACTGTCTCTCCCGTTCTTTAGCTCTGAGCTCGCACGCGAGCGGCGCCGAGTTCGGTCAGATGGTATTTCTGGCCATGCTTGATGACCAAGCCGGCCTGCGCCAAGTCATTGAGCGTGCGTGACCAAGTGGGGGCCGAGTTTCCAAACGCCCTCGCCAGATCGGTTGCACCGCACGCTTGATTTTGCGCCAGATAGCCCAGCGCGGCGTTGCCGCGATCGCTTACGAACACGTCCGGTTGTGGCTGCGCATACTGATTTGCTGCATTAGGATACATCATTTGAGCTGCTGGTTGTTGAGAACTCTGCATCGGCGGCATTTGCTGTTGAAAACTTTGAGGCCACTGTTGGTAAGGCTGCAGAGGCATCTGTTGGGCCCAGGGGTTGTACTGCTGCTGCGGCATCTGCTGGTACGGCTGCTGATATCCCTGCTGGTACTGCTGCGGGAACTGCTGGCCATACCCCAGTGGCGGCATCTGCTGATATGGATATCCCCGTTGGTACGGCTGATAGCCCATTTGCTGGCCACCCGGTGCCCCCGTCGCCTGCTGCATTGCTGCTGCATCCTGATCTGCCAGCGGCATGGCCTCTGGCATGTTTGGCGTCATCGACATAGATGCCGCCTGGGGCTCTTGTGTGGGAAGCATTCCGGGCTGCTGCATCTGCCCCACGGGGGGCTGCATCTGCTGCGTTGCCATGGGCTGCTGCGCAAAAGCTCCCGGCAGGGGATATGTGGGCTGCTCCGTCTCGGGCCGCACGGCAGCACCGCGTCCGCCGGCACGCTCGATTTCCTGCACGCGTTTAGGGTTCAGGCTTACCGTAACCACGGTGCCGTTGCCCATGTTGTCCTCGATGGATACGGCACCGCCGGCGTTTTCCAAATACTCCTGCACCATGGGAAACCCTGCTCCGGTTCCACGGATATAGCGCTTCATCTTGCTGTTTGCGCTGGTAACGCCAAAGTCGAAAGCGCGTTCCTTGTCGTCGATGCCGGGTCCTTGGTCAGCAAAGCGGATGGTGTCTCCGCCGTCCAGAATCGAGATGATGGGCTCTGCAAAGTGTGCGTGGATAAAGTTTTCGACAATCTCGCGGATGACCATGAGCGAGATATGGCCACCTTGTTCTTTCATGCACTGGTAGACGGTGTTGGTCGTCTCTTCCAAATACGTGCGGACATCTTGCGGATCGATGACGATCACACGCGGTGTCGACAGCATGTCGTCATAGACGGCGATGCGCGCGGCGTACATGGCTTTTGGCGCCTGCGTTGTCGTCTGTTCACCTTCGTCACGCTCTTCGCGCACGCCGGTGATGTGCTCGTTGTCGGGTGCCGGGTCTCCGGAATCGACCATGGTGTAAAAGTCGTCAGACATGCCGCTCGCAATCTTCCAAAAGGTTTCGAACAAATAGTAGCTCACCGTGCAATGTTTCTCATCTTTCGACAAACTTTCAAAACCTGTTGAAAACTTTGGAAAATGGACGAAAAGTTCTCAACATTGCCAACATGACCTGTTGAAAACTCGATGAAATATCATGAAAAGTTGCCATGCACCGCTAAATCGAGCTTGGCTTATGGGGGAACCGTGTGAACTGCGCAACCTTTTACCTTTGATTTCTTGACATTTGAACATTGATTTCCCTACAATCTTCAAGCTCACGTGTCTATATCTGCGTCCGCGTCCCCGCGGACACTCGAAATGCAGCAGGAGGAACTTAAGATGAAGCGTACGTATCAGCCTAATAAGCGTAAGCGTGCCAAGACCCATGGCTTCCGTGCCCGTATGGCCACTAAGGGTGGTCGTGCCGTGCTCGCCCGTCGTCGCGCCAAGGGCCGCAAGCGTCTCACTGTCTAGCAGCGATACACACATCTCGCATGAAGACTATTAAGTCTCGGCAAGATTTCGAGCATGTGTTCAGTCAGGGGCGTCGTTTCAATCACCCTCTGATTCGAATGACCATATGTGAATCGGTTGGCGAAGGCGACTCCGGAAGGGTCGCCTTCGTTGGTGCTAAGCGACTCGGTTGTGCCGTCGTGCGCAACCGATCTAAGCGTGTGATGCGCGAGGCCGCCCGCAGCTGCGGATTTCCCGTTGCGGGTTATGACATCATCTTGTTTGCAACTCCCAAGACGAGGGTTTCCTCGCCGCAGGAGATGGACAAGGCGTTGCGTTCGCTTATGAAGCGCGCCGGCGTTGCCGGGGAGGAGCGATGAGCAATCACGTTTTGCGACGTGTTGCCATCGCTCCTATTCGCATATATCAACAGGTTATTTCGCCCTTATTGCCTGACGCCTGCATTTATTACCCAACGTGCTCGCAATACGCCATCCAGGCGATTGAGAAGCACGGTGTTTTGAGAGGCTGCTGGCTTGCCGTGAGGCGCATCGCTCGCTGCAATCCCCTGCACGTCGGCGGTTATGACCCTGTGCCCTAGCGGGCACTCGCTATCGGAGGAAAACTTACATGTGGGATTGGATCGTTAACATCCTTTTCGAGCTGCTCAAGCTCATCCAGACCTTTGCGGTCGACTGGGGCCTGTCCATCATCATCCTGGTGGTCATCATCCGTCTGCTGCTGACGCCGCTTATGCTCAAGTCGACCAAGTCGACGGCTCGCATGCAGGTGCTGCAGCCCAAGATGCTCGAGATCCAGGAGCGCTATGCCGACGATCCCCAGCGTCAGGCCGAGGAGATGCAGAAGTTCTACAGCGAGAACAAGTTCAACCCCATGGCTGGCTGTCTGCCGCTGCTGATTCAGATGCCTATCCTGTTCGCCCTGTTTACATTGCTGCGCAACCTGCCGCAGTACTTTAACAACGGCACGTTCTCGTTCTTCAACATCCTGCCCGACCTGACCACCACGCCGAGCGCTTCCTTTGCCGATGGCTTTATGGTTGCACTGCCTGCGCTGGTTTGCCTGATCCTGTTTGCCGTCCTGACCCTGATTCCGCAGCTCTATATGTCGCGCAACCAGACCGGCCAGCAGGCTCAGAGCATGCGTATGATGGCCGTTGTCATGACGGTCATGATGCTTTGGATGGGCTGGAGCCTTCCCGTTGGTGTTCTGCTGTACTACGACGTCTCGTCTGCTTGGCAGGTTATCCAGCAGATTTTTGTGACGCAGAAGGTCATCGACAAGGCGAAGGCCGATGAGGAGGAGCGTCTTAAGAACGCTCCGCTGCAGGTTGAGGTCACTCGTCGCGAGAAGAAGCCGCGCCCGCACAAGAAGAAGTAGTGGGATATCAATCTTATTTAGGTACCTAACTTTTGGAGTACGTTATGTCTGAAGAGATCATCGAGGATATGCTTGAGGAGGTTGCCCCGCAGGTCGCGGGCGATTATCCCGAGATTGCACAGCGCTACAAGGCTGGTGAAGAGCTGACCGATGAGGAGCTCGACACCATTGCCGATGTTGCGATTTCCATCCTGCGTTCCATCCTTTCGCACTTCGATGCCGCCAACTCTCCTATCGATGAGTATGAGGGCGACGAGGGTGAGCTGATTTTGGATGTAACGGCTCCCGACCTTGCTGTTCTCATTGGCCGTCATGGTCGCACTCTTGATGCTCTTCAGGTTATGTTCTCTTTGCTGGTGAGCCGCAAGCTTGGCTTTAGGTATCCGGTTGTAGTGGACGTCGAGGGATACAAGAGTCGCCGTCAGGATAAGGTCGCCTCCATGGCTCAGTCTGCTGCCGAGCGTGCCATCCGCACTCATAAGAGTGTTTCGCTTCCGCCCATGAATGCCTACGAGCGCCGACTGGTTCACATTGCACTTCGTGGCAACGATGCAGTCGATACTCATTCTGAGGGTTCTGACCCTGATCGCCATGTGGTGATTGTTGCTCGATAATCTACTCGAGCTTATGCTAGGGGGACGTGGTTTCCACGTCCCCTTTTTTTGTCAAAAGTTCTCGATACGCTGATTTTTGTCAGAAAGGAGCTTCTGTTGTTTGTACTTACCGATCAGCAGGCTGACGAGATGTTGAGTCGCCTAACTTCCTATTGCAAAGAATATTCCTTGAGCGTAACTGATATTGAGCTGAGGAAATGTATCCAGCATTTGGATTTGGTTCTAGAAACAAATAAGACAACCAATCTCACCCGTATTCTTAACGTAGAAGATGCTGCCGTACTTCATATCCTCGACTCACTTGTTTTGCTCCCCTATATCAATAAGGCTCCTGAGGGAGCTTTGCTCGATATGGGAACAGGTGCGGGCTTCCCTGGTATTCCATTAACCATAACCACGCATCGTAAAGCTACTTATATTGACTCTGTTGGCAAGAAGGTTGATGCGGTTAATTCCTTTGTCCATGCTCTTGGATTGAAACATGCTCATGCGGTTCATGATCGTCTTGAAGAATATGCTCGAAGCCATAGGAAGCAGTTCTCCGTTGTAACCGCCCGCGCACTGGCCCCTCTACCGATTCTTGTTGAGTATGCGGCTCCGTACCTGAAGGATGGAGGGCTATTTGTTATCACCAAGGGCAATCCTTCGGATGAGGAGCTTGCTTCCGGCATGTCAGCAGCTAAGATTTGCGGCTTCACTTTGCTTCTGAATGACGCAATTGATTTGCCTGAAGGCTTGGGTCACAGGGAGTTCATTGTTCTTAAGAAGAGTCATTCAGCATCCGTTTCATTGCCTCGTGCAAATGGCATGGCAAAGAAGAATCCGCTTGCCTAGATGTTTCACGTGAAACATAATGGTTACTAACAGCTTGCAGTGTTTCACGTGAAACATAGCAGTTGCTATCGATTCGGAATGTTTCACGTGAAACATCCTCCGTTTGACAGCTTTAATACACACCAGGAGGGACCGTGGGATTTCGCGACGTTAAGCGTTCTAAGAGCGCAAAAGACACGCGTATCATTGCAATCATCAATCAAAAAGGCGGCGTCGGTAAGTCAACGACGGCTGTAAACCTTGCAGCAGCACTGGGTGAGCAGGGTCGTAAGACACTGATTGTTGATTTTGATCCGCAGGGAAACAGCACCAGTGGATTCGGAATTGAAAAAGAAGACCTTGATCACTGCATCTATGATGCATTGCTGAATGATGTGCCGGCAGAATCGCTTGTTCTTGATACAAATTGCAAAAAGGTATTCGTAATTCCGGCTACAATTCAGCTTGCAGGCGCGGAAATTGAACTCGTAAGCGCAATTGCTCGTGAAACCCGTCTCAAAGATTTGCTTGAGCCGATTCAGGACGAGTTCGATTTTATTTTCATTGACTGCCCTCCTTCGCTCGGCCTGCTTACTATCAACGCTTTGACCGCAGCAGACAGCGTTTTGATTCCGATCCAATGCGAGTATTACGCACTCGAGGGCGTTACGAAGCTGCTTGAGTCAATGAAGATGGTCAAATCTCGTCTGAACAAGGGCTTAGACACCTACGGTGTGCTTATGACCATGTATGACTCGCGTACTTCTCTATCGAATCAGGTTGTTGAGGAGGTTCAATCGTACTTTGGTGATAAGGCATTTAAGACGTTGATCCCCCGTACGGTTAAAATCTCCGAAGCTCCGTCTTTTGGGGAACCGGTAATTACCTATGCACCTCAAAATAAGGGTGCAAAAGCATATATGAACCTTGCAAAAGAGGTGATCAAGCGTGCCTAGTGTAAAGAAACGTGGCGGATTGGGACGTGGACTCAATGCTTTGGTCTCAGAGGCCGAGTATGAGACCGGTGGTTCGGCTTCATCGGCTTCGAATGCCGCATCTGAAACAAAACTACTTATTGAGGATATCGTTCCCAACCCTAATCAGCCGCGAATTCACTTTAACGAAACTGAACTTCGTGAGTTGAGCGAATCAATCCAAGAACATGGCGTCTTGCAGCCGCTTTTGGTTCGCAAGCATGGAAACGGCTATGAGATCATCGCTGGTGAGCGTCGTTACCAAGCGTCAAAGCTTGCTGGTCTTGAGG
The DNA here is from genome assembly GCF_039062315.1 of Collinsella aerofaciens. Lineage (GTDB taxonomy): Bacteria > Actinomycetota > Coriobacteriia > Coriobacteriales > Coriobacteriaceae > Collinsella > Collinsella aerofaciens_BG. The sequence continues at coordinate 26,004 of NZ_JBCJBG010000004.1, read as the reverse complement.
AGCTGCCTGTCATCATTAAAGATGTTAATGATGAAGAGATGCTGGCTCTTGCTCTGATCGAAAACCTTCAGCGTTCTGATCTGAATCCCGTCGAAGAGGCTAAGGGCTATCGCCAGCTTATCGATGCCAGCGGTATGACCCAGGAGGCATTGTCGAAGGCAGTCAGCAAGTCACGCTCTGCAATTACAAACTCGCTGCGCCTTCTCGATCTCCCTGAAGTTGTTCAGCAGATGATTTTTGAGGGCAAACTTACTGCTGGTCATGCACGTGCGATTCTTGCAGTTCCCTATGAGGACGCTCGAATTCGACTTGCAGAGAAGGTTGTTGCAGAGAGCCTTTCCGTAAGAGCGACAGAAAATCTTGCTCCGTTGTTTTCTGCCGGAGAGACACCTAAGACGCCGAGGCCTGCAACGCCTCAGTCTTTTAAAAAGGCTGCCCGCGTGCTTCGTCAGGTTTTTAATACCAACGTGCGTGTTAAGAGCTCGCGTGGAAAGAATAAGATTGAGATTGAGTTTAAAGACGAGGAAGAGCTCTCTCGTATTCTTGGCGAAATGATTCAGTTTGATCAAGGAGGCCAAGATGAGGAATAGGATTTTAACTGCGATTGCATTGGCGACGACTGTCGCGGCTGGTGCCTTTGCTGGCTATAAGATCGCGACAGACGATGAACTTCGAGGTCGTTTGCTTCGTAGTGCGCAAGATATTGTCGATACATCCAAGAAGAAAATGGATGTTATGACAGAAGATGTTGCCATGCGTACGGCTCAGGTAACGAAGAATCCCAAGATTAATCAAGGTTGGGTTAGTAACCAATGGGAAAATGTAGGCTATTAGGTACCTAACAATTACTTAGCATATTTTGAGGGGTCCTTGTCTGATTCACGAGGCAAGGACCCCTTATTTTGGCCGTAAAAAATGGGACAGGTAGCAGCTGATTCAAAATTAAGGTCAATAAATAAAACGGCCCCGGTTGCATCTCCTGTAACCGGGGCCGTTCGATGTTTCACATGAAACGTTTTGGGGTGCGACTCCCCTATGCGTTCTTCTGAACTTTGAAGCGCTGCTTCAGCTGTCCGCAAGCGGCGTCAATATCGTTACCACGGGAGTTACGAATCGTGGTCTCGATGCCACGGGACTCAAGACGACGCTGAAGATCCTCAACCTTATGAATCGGCGACGGCTTGAGCGGGCTGCCCTCGATGTCGTTAAGCTGAATCAGGTTGACGTGGCACAACGTTCCCTCGCAGAAGTCGCAGAGCGCCTGCATCTCGGGATTCGTATCGTTGACGCCTTCGATCATGGCATACTCATAGGTCGGGCGGCGGCCAGTCTTCTCGGTGTAGAGTTGAAGCGCCTCGTGAAGGCGAAGTAGCGTGTACTTCTTAACACCGGGCATTAGCTTATTGCGTGTCGACTGGATGGCGGAATGCAGGGAAACGGCAAGCGTGAACTGCTCGGGGATGTCGGCAAATTTGCGAATACCGGGAATAACGCCGCTGGTAGAGACGGTGAGGTGACGAGCACCGATACCGATGCCATCGGGGTCGTTGAGGATTCGCAACGCCTTGAGAACCTCGTCGTAGTTGGCAAACGGCTCGCCCTGGCCCATGAAGACAACGCTCGTGACGCGCTCGCCAAAGTCGTTGGATACATGAAGTACCTGGTCGACGATCTCTTGAGCGGTCAGAGAGCGCTTGAGGCCGTTGAGGCCGGTAGCGCAAAAGGCACAGCCCATGCCGCAGCCTGCCTGGGTGGAAACGCAGACGGAAAGCTTGTTGCGACGGGGCATACCGACAGTTTCGACGGAAATGCCGTCGTGGTACTCGAGCAGATACTTGCGCGAGCCATCTTTGGAAACCTGCTTGGTGAGTTCAGTCGGCGTATCAAAGGCAAAAGCCTCTTTAAGCTGCTCGCGGAAAGCCTTGGGAAGGTTGGTCATGTCGTCGAACGAACAAACGTTCTTCTCAAAGACCCATTCGATGAGCTGCTTCGCGCGGAAGGCGGGCTGGCCAAGCTCGGCCACGAGCTCGCGAATATCGTTTTGGCTCAAGTCGCGAATGTCCTGAGATTTAGTCCTGGGATTCATGGAAGCCTTTCGATTTTGGGGAAACGTAGAGGGTATCGCTACAATATGGTATCAGCTGCAGAAATTATAGAGGAGGAGTCTGCCCATGCCGGGTAAAAGCCTAGAGAACATGCACGTAGCGGTCTTGGCGGGCGGTCATTCCGCTGAGCGCGAGATCTCGCTTAATTCGGGAAAGAACGTTGTGGTGGCACTGAAGGAAGCCGGCTACACCTCGGTGGAGCTGCTCGATACGGCCGCTGATGACTTTATGGTAACCATGGCAACCGGCGGCTTTGACGTGGCGTTTATCGCCATGCACGGTGCCGGCGGCGAGGATGGCGCCATGCAAGGCGCCATGGAGACCCTGGGTATCCCCTACACGGCTTCGGGCGTGCTTGCCAGCGCCTGCGGTGCCGACAAGGAGGTCTCTAAGCTCCTGTACGCCAAGGCGGGCATTCCCATTGCCCCCGGCCTTGCGCTCGAGGTGGGCGATGAAGTCGATATCGATCATATCGTCGAGGTTTGTGGCGAGCGCTGCTTTGTGAAGCCGGCCGTCAACGGTTCCAGCTATGGCATTTCCCTGGTCCATGAGCCCTCCGAGCTGCCCGCGGCAATCGCCAAGGCGTTTGAGTACGGCGACAAAGTACTGGTCGAGAAGTGCATCGAGGGTACCGAGATCACCGTCGGCGTATACGGCGAAGATGACGTGCGCGCTCTGCCGATTGTCGAGATTCGTAAGCCCGAGGACTGTGAGTTCTACGATCTGGACGTGAAGTATGTCGACCCTACGGACATCCATCGCATTCCGGCGCAGATTTCACCCGAGAATTACGCTCGTGCCCAGGAGCTTGCCTGTGCTGCTCACAAGGCCCTCGGTTGCCTGGGTATCTCGCGCAGCGACTTTATCGTGAGTGAGGACGGCCCCGTTATCCTCGAGACCAATACCATTCCCGGCATGACCGATACGTCGCTGTATCCGGACGAGATCCGCCACACCGACGACATGACGTTCCCGCAGGTCTGTGACAGCCTGATCCGTATGGGCCTTCGTCGAGCGGGCATTGCATGCTAATCGAGGACGCGGTTTCGTCAGGAACGCCGCAGTTTGTCATCGACTCCTATGCCACGCTTGCCGAACGCGCCAAAACGCAGTCCTTTGGTCTTATCGAGGAAGATGTGATTGTCCTCGATACCGAGACCACAGGTCTTTCGGTGCAGGACAATGAACTGATCGAGATCTCGGCGGCCCGTCTTTCGGGCCGCGAGATCGTCGACCGTTTCGATACCTTCGTGCATCCCAAGCAGCTGATTCCCGCCGAGATTACCGAGCTCACGAGCATTACAAATGCCGATGTGGCAGATGCCCCGTCGGCCGTTGAGGCCGTCGCCGCTCTCGCCGATTTTGTCGGTGGTTGCCCGGTGATCGCACATAACGCCACGTTCGACCGCTCGTTTATCGAGTCGGTCAAAGGCGGCGTCAACGTGAGCGATATTTGGATCGATTCGCTGGCGCTGTCGCGAATCGCGCTTCCGCGCCTGGCCTCGCACAAGCTGTCTTTTATGGCCGATCTGTTTGGCTGTGACTCGGTATCACACCGTGCCAATGCCGACGTCGACGCCCTGTGTGGCGTATGGCGCGTGTTGCTCGTGGCGCTCACCGACTTGCCCCAGGGCCTCATGGCGCGCCTAGCCGACATGCATCCGGATGTGCCTTGGTCCTATCGTCCTATCTTCTCATTCTTGGCAGGGCAGAACCCTGGTTCTATCTTCTCTCTCAGCGCCGCTCGTGCTGACGTTCTCAAGGCCGATCGCGCCGACGATCGGGTGGACGCCGACGAACTGCCGGTCCTCAAGATGCCGAGTCGTGAGGAGATTGAGGCAGACTATGCGCCAGGTGGCCTGGTCAATCGCATGTACCCCACCTACGAGCCGCGTGATGAGCAGATTGCGATGGCGCTCGAGGTCCGCGATGCGCTGGTCACGGGCACTCATCGTGTAATTGAGGCGGGCACGGGCGTCGGCAAATCGATGGCCTATCTGGTGCCTTTTGCCGAGGCAGCACGCCGTAACAACATCACGGTTGGTATTGCGACCAAATCGAACAATCTCGCCGACCAGCTCATGTACCATGAGCTGCCAAAACTTGCCGAGCAACTGGACGGTGGTCTGTCATTTTGCGCTCTCAAGGGGTATGACCACTATCCGTGCCTGCGCAAGCTTGAGCGCATGAGCCGCGGCCAGGCCGAGATTACCACCAAGCGCGATCCGGCGGACACGCTCACGGCGGTCGCGGTCATTATGGCGTACGTCTGCCAATCAGCCGATGGCGACCTCGACTCACTTGGCATTCGGTGGCGCAGCGTCAACCGCCCCGACTTTACGACGGCCTCGCGCGAGTGTGCTCGTCGCCTCTGCCCGTTTTTCCCTGATAAATGTTTGGTCCACGGCGCTCGCCGTCGTGCGGCGCATGCCGATGTGGTGGTCACCAACCATTCCCTGCTGTTCCGCAACGTTGCGGCCGAGGGCAGGATTTTGCCTCCGATTCGTCATTGGGTAATCGACGAGGCCCATTCCATCGAGCGCGAGGCGCGCCGCCAGTGGGCGCGCGTGGTGTCGGCGGACGAGTCACGCGTTCTGTTTGAGCGCCTGGGTGGCTCGAGCACCGGCGCGCTAAGCCAGGTTTCCCGTGATTTGGCAACCTCCGAGGGCTCTACGCTCTATCTGGGCCTTACTGCCAAGGCGACGTCGACGGTTGCGCGCGCGAGCATGGCAATCGCCGACGTGTTCGATGGCGTTCGCGAGCTCGGCCGCCGTGCCCGTGGGGGTTATGACAATGCCAATCTATGGATTGGCCCCGAACTGCGCGAATCTGACGACTGGCATGATTTCTTACAGTCGGCCTACGCTGCCATCGACGCGTTGGAACAGGCTGACAAGAGCGTCGACGCGCTGGTGCAAGCCGTCGCCGCCGACAAGCCCGAGGTTGTTGTCGACCTGGGTGATATCTCGCGCCGCTTGCACGAGCTGGCCGAGAACCTCAAACTCATCATTGACGGCACCGATGAACACTACGTGTATTCGCTGCAGGTCAATCGCAGGTTGCGTGCCGGCGGAGAGTCAATGACCGCAGAGCGCATCGACATTGGCGAGGCCTTGGCAACCGAGTGGCTGCCCGAGGTTCACACGGCTATCTTTGCCTCGGCGACCATGACGGTGTCCAAAAGCTTTGAACACTTTAACCACGCGGTCGGCCTCGATCGCATCGGTGCTTCAACATCCTCATCGTTGCACTTGGACTCGAGCTACGACTTCGATTCGAACATGGCTGTAGTCGTTGCGGGTGATATCCCCGATCCGCGCGATCGTGAGAGCTATCTTACGGCGCTCGAGCGCGTGCTGGTCGACGCCCATCTTGCCATGGGCGGATCGGTGCTCACACTGTTCACCAATCGGCGCGACATGGAAGACCTGTACGCCCGCGTTGAGCCCAAGATGGCCCGTGCGGGTCTGGAACTCAACTGCCAGCAGCGCAACTCATCTCCTCGTCGCCTGCGCGACCGGTTTATCAGCGAGCCGACTTCATCGCTTTTTGCGCTTAAGGCCTTCTGGGAGGGATTCGACGCCAGCGGCGAGACGCTGCGCTGCGTCATCATTCCCAAGCTGCCGTTCTCGAGCCCCACGGACCCGCTCTCGTGCGAGCGCAACCTGCGTGAAGACCGCGCTTGGGCGCGCTATTCGCTGCCCGAGGCGGTGCTCGAGGTCAAGCAGGCGGCCGGCCGCCTTATCCGCTCGTCGACCGATTGCGGCGTGCTGATTCTGGCCGACCCGCGCCTGGTGACGAAGGGCTACGGAAAGAAGTTCTTAACGTCGCTGCCCACGAGCTCCTACCAGCGCATCGAATCGGCACAGATTGGGCACTATCTGCAACTGTGGCGTGCACGCCACGAGCGGCGGCGCTAAAGCGGACAGACGAGGGTTTTTGCCATATCGCACAGACGCTTTGACAGGGCGGGGTCATCCAAGATGCGGATGGCTCCGCCCGCTGCGATTACCTGGCTCAGTAGCCAACGCTCGGAGCCATAATGCACGGTTACCGTTGCCATGTCTGCCCCGCTGCGCTCGATTAGGGTGATGCCGGCCCAGTCCAGATGCTCCGCCATATCGAATGGCATCAAGAGCTTTGCGCTACGCTGCGTCCGAGCAAGGGAATCGTGGAGGGATGTGACGTCCGGTGCATGAGGCACGACGGAGTCTTCCGTCAAGGCGAGTCCCTCGATTTTATCCATGCGATAGGTGCGCTGCTCATCGACCGCGATGTCCCAGGCAATCAGGTATGTTTGGTCGCCGTTTGCCGTAATGCGCAAGGGGTCGACCAGACGCTCACGTGGCCGTGCATCGTCCATCGAGCGATACGAGATGCGGCAGCGAACACCGTCCTGAATGGCGCAGCTCAGCTGCTGCCAGTGCGACCCGTGGTTGACGGTGTCAAAGACGCGCTGGTTATAGCCGAGCTCTTCGGGTAGAAGGGCATGTCGAATCCGAGCTGCCGTATGCGGCTCGATCCCCAACGATTCAAGTTCATGGTTGAGCACAGCGCCCTCGGCGGCACTCAAGCGCAGCGGTAGCACACGCCCGGCGTCACCGGTGAGGACCACACGCTCGCCGCGGCATTCGCAGATGATGCGCGCGCCCGATTCTCGGTCCGCGAGCGTCGAGACGATCTCGAGAATCTCGTCGAGCGATACCCCCGTGATGTCAAAGCGACTGCAAATCTCGGTCCGTGTCATGCCGCTCTCGCCGGCGGCGTAGAGGGCCTCCATGATGTCGATGGCGCGCGAGAGTCTCTGCTCGCTGGTGAGTTTACGCACGGGCATACTCGTGCACCGTCCTTTCAATGAGGTGGTTCCACGCCTGTTTGAGCGATTTGGGGGCCACGGGCCTCATGCCGTCCATGGCGTGGGCCATGCAAAATGAGGCGCCGGCTTCAAGATCGCGCACGTCAACGGTCCAGGTCCATCCCACATCGGTGTGTACGAGCTCACCTCGCCCACGCGTGAGACCGTTGATCATATCGATCTGCGTCTGAGGGGCGAATGAGAACGTGGCTGCAACGGGCGGTCGGTCGGCAAAATCGAATTCAAAGAACAGGTAGTCGCTGAGGTTGAAGTCCGCGGGGATGACGTAGGCCTTCGAAGGACGCCAAGCGCGAACGATACGGTCGCAGCGGAATGTCCTGATGTCGTCGGTGACGTTGTCGAGGCCGCAGAAGTAAGCCACGCCCTCGCGCTCGAACATGCCGTAGACGCAGACGGTACGTTCTCTCTGCTCGCCGCGTCCGTTCTGATATAAAAATCGCAGCGCGCATCGCTCGGCAAAGGCGCTCCAAACCGCATCGACGGTGGGAGAGCGGCTGATCGGCGCCTCGTCTACCGTCGTCCTGCCGGTGAGATAGGCAATCTTGGAGCGAATATCGGCAAGCGGTGCGGCAAAAGTGGATGAGCCGGCCGCTAGTGTCTGGTCGATGGCGTTGAGCAGGATATCGGCGTCGTCTGCGGTAATGAGGCCGCCTGCCGCAAACGTGTGCTCGCGGTCGATTGTCCACGAGCTTTCCTCGGTCTCCTGCGCGCCGGTGGGGCGAACCTCCTTGATTAAGATGCCGCGTTCGAGCAGCTTGTCACGATCGCGTCGAAACTTGCGCTTATCCGAGTCGATATTGCCCGAGCCATATCCCAGGTCAGAATCCAAGACGATCTGCTCGGTCGTCAGCGGTTCGGGGGAGCTATTGAGCACAAAGAAAAGATTGAGGATGCGCTGAGCCGTTTTATCGAAACTGGGCTCCGAATTTCCCTTTTTAATTGTCTCGGTCGTGTCGCTTGCCGTCATAGAGTCCTCGCATGAGAAGTGGTTTGCTGCCATGATTTTAGTCCGATATGGAGATTAGGCTATATCCTTGTCCGCTCGGGGCGTTAAGATGGCCCGAATTCGGTCGTTTGCGCTCGCTCGGGGTATACTTTCGACTATATACGGTTCTAATGTGCATGCATTGGGCCTATTTGTCGGATTATGGATGTGGAGCGCACATGGCGAACACCCAGAACTATATTAACCACCTGCTGCAGAACACCGGCATTACGCCGGCATGCAGCGAAGAAGAGCGCTTGGCTGCCGAAGATATCGCTCAGATCTTCCGCAACCACGGCTTTGACCCCGAGGTTCAGGAGTTCAATGCCCCGGCGCCCAGTAGGTTGGCATTTGCCGTTACCGGTATTCTTGCGTTTGCCGGCGCCCTGCTGATGGGCATCGGCGGCGGTATCGGCTTGGTCGGCACCTTGCTGGCCATTGTCGGCGCCGTTCTTTACGTGCTCGAGCGCACGGGCCACCCCGTGGTTTCGCGCCTGGGCAAGACGGGCGTGAGCCAAAATGTCATCGCCTACCACAAGGCCTCGGGCCCGCTCGCGTCCCCGCGTAACCGCCCGGTGGTCGTTGTCGCACACTACGACTCTCCCCGTGCTGAGCTGCTCGCCCGCGAGCCTTATGCTTCGTATCGTGCGCTCATCGCCAAGCTGTTGCCCGTTGCCACGGTTGCCCCCGCTGCCGTTGCCATCCTGCGTATTCTGCCGCTCCCCGGCGCGCTCAAGGTTCTGCTGTGGATTGTCGCGATCCTCGCTTCCCTCGTTGCACTCGCCAACGCGGTAAACATCATCTCTAACCGCCACATTCTTCCCTATACGTCTGGCGCGGTGTGCAACAAGTCTTCTGTCGCCGCTATGCTCGGCGTTATGGACAACGTTGCTCCCTTCCAGGGCGAAAACGAGTTTCCCGACGATGTTCCGTTCGATACCTATTTTGGGGAGCAGAAGCGTCGTGCCGAGGAAATGGCGCGCGCAGCGGCGGAATATGCCGCGGCCCAGCAGCAAAACGACTACGGCAACACCATCGAGTATGAAGAGCCTACCTACGCCGAGGACGAATTCGGTCAGCCGATTGCTCCCGACGCTCAGACCGAGCCCGAACAGGGTGAGGCTTTCGACGAGCAAATCGAGGGCTTTGAGGGTGCGTCTGCCGACGAGACGCTGATCGGCGCTATCGTGCCCGAGGATCAGAATCAGGCTGCCCAAGCCGAAGAGTTCAATGACGAGGTTCCCGCTGCCGAGCCGGCGGAGGAGTCTGCCGAGCCCGAGCCCAAGCTCTATCGCAACGCCGCCGGCAACATCCGCTTTGGTTCGGATGCCATCCGTGCGCTCGGAATGCTTCCCGAGTCCTGCACGCTCGATTACGAGGAGGGCGAGGAGCCAACGTTTGAGCCCGAGCCTGCCCCCGTCGTGGCTGCGCCTGCGCCCGTTGTCGCTGCGGATGATGAGTCTGCCGCGGTTACCGCTGCCGTTGCCGATCCCGAGGCGGTGTCCGCGTTCGATCCCGCGGCAGGACTGGACATTTTGGCTCCCGCCGCACCGGCGCAAGACGTTGCGGACGAGTCTGACGACGATTACGTTGAACAACCGAGGCGCGTGTCTTACGAGAGCGATACTGATTTCTCGGCCGAGATTCCCGCGGCAACGCCGCATGCCGACATTGCATCCGCGTTCTCGTCGATTGGCGCCAGCGCTTCCAACTTCTTTAAGGGTGCGTTTGCAAAGGGCAAGAAATTTGTCGACGATTTCGAGGAGAAGCGCGCTGCCGCACGCGAGGCTGCCGAGCAGGAGGCTATCGCTCAGCAGCAGGCAGCCGAGGCGGCACGTGAGCTCGCGGCGCAAGAGTTCGAGCAGAACGAGGCTATGCAGTCCGCGCCCGTCGAAGCCGCCGAAGCTACAACGTCCTTTGAGTCCCAGCAACCGGCGTCCGCGGATGTTGTTGAAGCGACGACGTCTTTCGAGGCTCAGCAGCACGTCGATAGCACCATGTCGTTTGATGCCGCGCAGTTCGATTCCACGATAACGTTTGAAAAACAGGGCACCGCGATTGCCGAGCCCCTTCCTGTTTCCGATGAGCAGGGCGACGCGGCAGACGATGACGAGCCTGTTGATGCTGCCGAAATCCAAGATGCCGCCGAGGACGAGCCCGTCGAGGCCAACTCTGACGAAGAGCAATACGCGGCAGCCGAGCAAGATGATTCGACCGAGGTCGAGCAGGAGGAAGTGCCTGCGGTTTCCGAGACTCCCGAGACGGATGAGTCGAGGCCTTATTCCACGCAGATTTTCACCATGCCGACCCCGAGTGGTTCCGGTGCCACGGTTGCCAATGTCGCTCCCACCCAGGACGAAACGGTCGATTCCCTTATGGCCCAGATTTCCTCCCAGGCATCGCCGCGCCCGCAGATGAATGTTCCCGATCCGGCGTCGGCACCGTCGCCTGCACCTTCCTCGTCTCCGCTGGCTTCGGTCCCCGATCCGTCGCTGCCGTCTATGAAGCAGGCAAACGTTGCGTCTCGCACGTCGCTGTTCGACCTTCCCGATCCCTCCGCACAGGTCAACGACCCCTTTGCTACCGCCCAAGGCCCCGAACCCACATCGGCACCCGTTGCGCCTCCTATGCCCGTTGCGTCGGGCGCACAGCCGATCGAGACCATTTCGGCTCCCGCCCCGGCGGCACCCAAGTCTCGTAAGCGCGGCCTGGGTGGTCTGTTCGGCCGTAAAAAGAAAAACGAGCAGGACAGCATGAGTGACTGGCTGGGCGTCGAAGACGATTACGATGCCAAGAAGTCCGGTCGCGGTATCGGTTCGTGGGATAACTTCGAGGACGATAACGATGGCTGGAAGGGTGGCGCTACGTCTTCCGATGGCGCTTCTTCCGAAGATATGCTCTCGGCTGTCGCCTCTATGGGCGATGATGAGCTGCTCGGTCACGATATCTGGTTTGTGGCAACGGGCGCCTCGGATTGTGATGGCGCTGGCATGAAGGCCTTCTTGGCTTCGCATCGCGATAAGCTCCGCGGCGTATTCTTTATCAATCTTGAATCCGTCGGCGCCGGTAGGCTTTCGGTGGTGACGGTCGAGGGCGAACAACAACTGCTCAAGGGCGATCGCCGCATCATGAACCTGGTCAGCAAGGTCTGCAAGTCGTTCCATGTCGATTGTGGCGCGCTCGAGATGCCCTATGCCAAGACCGATGCCTATGCCGCGCTCGAGGCGAGCCGCCGAGCCCTTACCATCGCCGGCGTGGACGGCACGCGTCTGGCTTGCGCTCGTACCGAGGACGACCTGCCCCACAATGTCAACCCGACGAACATTGCTACGGTATCCGAGGTCGTGACCGAGGTTATCCGCCGTTCGTAGACGGAGCTCTAAGGAGTCAACGTGTTTTCGTATATTAAGCGCCATTGGCCTGTCTACGTGATTTTGACCTTGATTGCCATTGCGTTAGGATTTGGGGCTGCCTACATCGTGGGCGCAAAGGGCTCGACCCCCGCTTCCGCAATCAGCGAAGAGGTGGAGCAAGAACAGAGTACGGGTGCTGATGGGATTCCTGAGTCCGAGCAAGCAATCGTTGATGGTGGATCTTCGTCTGCAGAGTAGATACGGCGATTTACATGATTGAAAGCGGGTGAGCCGGGGGACTGGCTCGCCCGCTTTTTGATCGCGCTAGCGCTTCTTTGGGATCGACCTAAGGCGAGCGAACCATAGGGCTGCGGCACCCGAGGTCAGGAACGCGGTGATGCAAGCGGCGATGGGAACTGCTCCTGTTGCCGGTAGGTCCTGCGGTAGGGTACAGCGTTGAATGACACAGTCCTCGTCATGTGACTCAAGTTTATCGCCGCCGCCGTTGCGGCAAAGATCGACGCGTGCGCTGTTGGTGAGTGCAGTTTGGGGCGTATAAGCCGACGTTGCCTGCATGTGCACGACTGCGCCCCGAGCGTCTGTGCCAAGGATTGCTTTGGCATCGTCAAGGTCGTCGTGCTCATCTTTGAGATCATCGCGGGTCCAAGAATCCGCATCGCTTCGAGTCGTAAAGTCGGCGGCTACCGCACCGTATTCAATTCGAATGCCCGTTACGACGGTATTGGGTGTAAGGTCGAGCTCTTCCGCCTCGAGTGTGGTGGATTCCGTGGTCGAGACATCCGCCTTCCAGAGGCGCCAGCCGTCGTAATCGACGAGGCGACAGTCCTCACCAAGGCTCTCTTTTACTTCGTCGGACTCAAGCCAAGGATTTTCGTGCCCATCGTCAAGTGTCGCGTTTGCCGGCTCACCGACGTCTGTCGAGTCCAACGGCGTCGTGCGATACCATACGTTGCACAGACCGTTGAGGTCGCCGATGGCGACGGGGGTTTCGATTGAGATGAATCTCGCTGTGCCGTCTTTGGCGCACTCAAGATCATCGGTAATCGTAAACTCATCAACCCAAGTAGCGGAATCGTTTCGAGCATCGATGGTATAGGAGAAAAGCCCATCACTATTGGTTTGCGTCGTGGCGCGGTTTTTACCATCGCCGTTAGCCAACAGGCCCTTTTCGATAGGTTGGACAAGTTCCTGACGCTTGTCGACCTGTCCCTTGATCTCGATGGGCGCATCCTTCATCGCGACGGTTTGGACTTCTCCCGTATCCTTTATTTCAAACGTTATTTCCTCGGCAAGGTCATAGGTCCGCGGAGACATCATTTCGCGCAACGAGTAGGTGCCGGGTGCAAGATGTTCGACGCGGTGTGGCTTGTCGGATGAGGTCCAGGAGTCTATTTCGGTTTTATCGGGACCATATAAGGTGAGTTGTGCGCCTTCCACTTCCTGCTCACCGCTTGCATCGACCTTGGAGATATCAACCTTGGTGTAATCGTCGGATACGTTAAGCCGTGCTTCTACAACGGGTGTTTTCTGGTCGGCATAAGTAAGGTCGACAATATGGGTTGTCCGATCGAGCAAGAAGCCTGCCGGCGCTTGAGTCTCGACAACCTCGTAGCGTGCGGTGCCAAGTCCCAGCGGGAGGTTGTCCGCGCGTGCTTCTCCAGTTTCATCCGTCGTGACGGTCGCGACAGTCTCACCGTCGAGCGCGGCAATGCTACCGTCGGGGCGCACGATATCACCCGAGGCACGGATCTCAAAGACGGTGCCCGCGAGGCTGCTGCCGTCTATGGCATCGGTTTTAACGATCCTGATGTTTCCGGTCGCGGCGTGGTCATAATACGAGGCGACTGCAACGGGCGTTAGGTTCATGTCGGCGGGTATGTTTACCTCGATCTCTTCGCCGACAAGATAGGGCTCTTTGGCCGAGGTTTCGCGTACATAATAGGTGCCCGGCACGAGCGATTCGGGCAGTGTGACGGTCCCGGTCGCGTCAGTCGTAAAGGTGTCCATTACGTCATGTGCTGGATACCAGCAAGTTTGTGAGACAGGTTCGTGATTGCTGTCGAGGAGTTGGAAGGTGAATCCGGCTAGGGGAACAGAAGCGCCTGTTTGGGCATCGCGTTTTACAATCTGGAGATGCGTCGACAGAGCGTGGTTGTCCACGATATATTGAAGCTCGGCGCCGTCGGAAATCTGATTGGCCCCGACGGTCCATTCCCCTGCACGTTTAAAACCCTCGGGGACGGTTTCCGGAACCTCGCGAACCGTGTAGCCGGCACGGTCGTATGGGACGGCTCCGTGGACACCGGCGGGTCGCTTGCCTGTGCCGAACCATGCTTCGGGCTGATCTTTGGTGGAGGCAAAGCCATAGATGTTTGTGGTCAGTGTGCCAACAACCTGCTGAGAGCTGTTGCTGACAACCTCAAAGACAACACCACCCGCCGGCTGCTCCAGGCCGGATTGGTCGCTATTGCCGTAATCCTTGAATTTGGAAATCTCTAGGTTAAACGCAATGGGGATATCGGAAACGCGAGATTCGATCTCGACCACGCCTGAATCGCCGAGCTGGTCGGCTCCAACGGTATAGGTCCAGCTGTCGTTGGATGGCAGGTAGCCCTCGGGGGCTTTTGATTCGTAGATAGTAAAGGTTCCTAAGGGGACATCGGCGAGGGTGGCCCGACCGCTTTCGTCGGTCGTGAGGATTTGCGCCCATCCAGGGGTTGATTGCGACACACACGTGAACTCTGCTCCTGCGAGTGAAGAGCCTACCTGGGGGCCGGCATTCGTCGCGGTATCGAGTTTTACGATACGCAGGTTGATGGTGCCGGGCTGTTCATCAATGGCGACCCGCCCGCCGTCATTCCCCGTGGTAAAGGCGATGCGATCGTGGCGGGGGACATAGCCGGCCGGCGCCTTCGTTTCAACTAGGTAGTATGCTGTGTTGGGCAGAAGTGTTGCTTGCGCCCGACCGTTGCTGTCCATCTGGATGGTGCCAACACGTGCGTCGCTGGCGCTCTCAAAAACATCGAATGTTGCCCCGGCAAACTGATAAGTATTGTTTCCGCTGGTAATGGCAGCGTTTGCAGACTGCTTTTGGAAGGAAACAGAGACCGCCGGCAGTACATAGAGCATGTCCTGACGTTTGCTGCCGCCCGATACGGCTCCTAGATAGCGCCGCGCGCGGTGCGGAGCGGCTTTGATGCTTCCTGATTTTGCGCTGTCGTGGAGCCACCGCGCCGCCGCCACGACTTCATCGTCGGCGGTAAAGTGCCCGCTCTTGGTTTTGCCCTGAGCGGTCGTGTAAGAGTAGGTACCGTCGACATGGGTAGTGCCGTTGAGCATCCATACGGCAAGCTGGGTTGCGGCGCGGGCACGATCGGGTGAAAGATGGTAACCGCCAAACGACGTGGCGGTAGGATATCCGTGACAAACGATTGCCGCGAACTCGTCGTCGAGCCACACCCAGCCTTGATCAAAGTTGAGCCATGGGCCGCCCGGCTTGGTGGGGCCGGGGCGCTCCTGGTTCATGCAGTAGGCAATCGAGGCGTCTTGAGCTTCATACTTGCCGATGAGGAAGGGCCCACAATCATCGCTAATAGTGCGGAAGCCGAGCTGGTCGTAGCCATCGACGGCAAATGCGGCTTCCGGTGCCAGGCAGCCGAAAAGCAGGAAGAGGAGCAGGAGCAGCGGACCTGTTGCGATTGCGCTGTGGACAGAGTGCGTGGGTGCGTTGGACATGGCTGCTCCTTATCCCTCGTGCGCCGCACGGGGAGGCTGCGACGCGTAGGATGAGGCTACCCCCGAGGTTCATGCGGGTAAGTACCGGAGCCTGACCAAAAGCTTGCCCAATTCCTGACAAATTGAGCTCAAATACAACAATCAAGCAAAAGTGCAGGTAGAAGATAGGGAGAACAGGAAGTCAAAGGTCCTCGTCTCCACAATTGGCGTGATTTTCAAACGAATCTCCACAGCTAAAACAAGCATCACCACCCTTGTGTCGAACAAGACAACCGCGTTATACTAGCCAACACACAAGCGGGCATCGCCAAGTGGTAAGGCATCAGCTTCCCAAGCTGACACTCGCGGGTTCGAGTCCCGTTGCCCGCTCCAGCTAGAAGCACAAGCACGGCACCATTACGGTGCCGTGCTTTTTTCAATAAAGCGCCGGGACTCGAACCCGACAGGGTGCGAGCGTAAAGCAAACGCGAAGCGTTTGTAGCGAGCAGGCGAAGGCGCCGACAGGCGCCTGAAGCCGGTGCGGATTTGCGAAGCAAATACGCGGATGTCCCGTTGCCCGCTCCATCGAGTGCGGGAGACATGGGGACGGCCAATTCAACAAAGTCTTCCCCCGCGGCTTCGTGAGGCTGAGGGGCTCGCCTGAAGCCGGTGCGGATTTGCGAAGCAAATGCGCAGACGTCCCGTTGCCCGCTCCAATTCCAAAATGTTAGGTTAATGCCTGCTGCCCATACTTGCACCTGCGCACGGTACAATGGTTAGGTTACGACCAACGTGCCAATAACCAAAAAGGAGCCGCTATGATCGATCGCTATACCCGCCCGGAGATGGGACACATCTTCTCCCTCGAGAACAAGTACGCCATTTGGCAGGAGATCGAGGTTCTGGCCTGCGAGGCCCAGGCGGAGCTCGGCAAGATCGGTATTTCCAAAGACGAGGCCCAGTGGATCCGCGACCATGCCAACTTTGAGAAGGCGAAGGTCGATGAGATCGAGGAAGTCACGCGCCACGACGTCATTGCCTTCCTGACCAACATGAAGGAATACATCGATGCCGATGTTCCCGAGGGCGACCCCAAGCCCAGCCGCTGGGTTCACTATGGCATGACCAGCTCCGATCTGGGCGACACGGCCCTGTGCTACCAGCTCACCCAGGCCTGCGACCTGATCATCGAGGACGTCAAAAAACTCGGCGAGATTTGCAAGCGTCGCGCTTTTGAGGAGCGCAACACGCTCTGTGCCGGCCGCACTCATGGCATCCACGCCGAGCCGATGACCTTCGGCATGAAGTTTGGCTCTTGGGCCTGGGAACTCAAGCGCGATCTGGATCGTCTTGAGGACGCCCGCAAGAATGTTGCCTTCGGTGCTATCTCGGGCGCTGTCGGCACGTACAGCTCCATCGAGCCGTTCGT
This sequence comes from Collinsella aerofaciens, assembly GCF_039062315.1. Classification (GTDB taxonomy): domain Bacteria; phylum Actinomycetota; class Coriobacteriia; order Coriobacteriales; family Coriobacteriaceae; genus Collinsella; species Collinsella aerofaciens_BG. The sequence continues at coordinate 9,521 of NZ_JBCJBG010000004.1, read as the reverse complement.
CGAGGAGTACGTCTGCGAGCACCTGGGCCTGGTCCACGATCCTCTGTCCACGCAGGTCATCAGCCGCGATCACCATGCCTACCTTGCCGGCGTGCTTGCCACTACAGCGGCCACCTGTGAGCGCATCGCTACCGAGGTTCGCAATCTACAGAAGACCGATACGCTCGAGGCCGAGGAGCCGTTCCGTAAGGGCCAAAAGGGCAGCTCAGCCATGCCGCACAAGCGCAACCCCATCACCATGGAGAAAGTCTGCGGTCTGTCGCGCGTCGTGAAGTCCAACGCCCAGGTTGCCTTCGATAACGTCGCCCTGTGGCACGAGCGTGACATTTCGCACTCCTCTGCCGAGCGCGTCGCCCAGGCCGATAGCTTCATCGCCCTCGACCACATGTTCCAGTGCCTCATCCGCGTTATCGACGGCCTGCAGCTGTATCCCGCCCGCATGATGGCCAACCTCAATAAGACCCGCGGCCTCATCTTCTCCTCCAAGGTGCTGCTCGCCCTCGTCGATACGGGCATCACCCGCGAGGACGCGTACGCCATTGTGCAGGAGAACGCTATGGTAACCTGGCACGAGGTACAGGATTGTGTCTCCGGCCCCACCTTTAAGGAGCGTCTCGAGGCCGACCCGCGCTGCACCGTCAGTCAGGAGAAGCTCGACGAGATCTTTGATCCGTGGGACTTCCTCACCCGTATCGACACGGTCTTTGATCGTCTGGAGCAGCTGAGCTTCGAGTAGGCTCGGGCATAACGTTAGCTTTTTAGGGCGCTTTGCTGGTAATGTGTGTTGCCGGCAAAGCGCCTCGTTGCATTTAGGGAAAGACGGGGATAATAGTCGTCTCGAATAACATTCTGAGAGGGGATCGCATGATTTCGTTTGATTACAAGCCTCAGGGCGTGTGTGCTCGCAATATTCACCTTGACCTTTCCGATGACGGCAACAAGGTGATGGGCGTTGAATTTACCGGCGGCTGCGACGGCAATCTCAAGGCTATCTCCAAGCTGGTCGAGGGCGCTCCTGCCGATCGCGTAATCGAGGTTCTCGCCGGTAATACCTGCGGTATGAAAAAGACCTCCTGCGCCGACCAGCTTACACGCGCTATCGAGGCCGCTCGCGCCGAGATCGCCTAATGGGTATCGCCGATCACATCAAGAACGGAATATCGCGTCGCGGCTTCGTACTCGGTGGGGCTGCCGCGGGCGCTGCCACGGTACTTGCCGGATGCTCGAAAAAAACGGGCACCAGCGATGATGCCGCCGGCGAGCCGCAGGTTATCAAGGACGATTCCAAGATCATCTCGATTACGGATGAGTACGAGGCAGTCGACATCGATCTTGAGCCGGCGGCGTCGTGGACGCTGCCTCTGGGTACGCTGCTGTACTACTGCGACGGCGATTACGCCGCGGCGATGATGGCGCCCGCATCGGCGCTGCACGCCAACACACTCGGTGTGCTCAACCTGGGTGATGGCTCGCTTACCACATTAATCGAGGATCCTATCGAGGGCACGGGATATGCATTCTACGATGTCCGTGCCGGCGACGGCGTATTCGCGTGGGTTGAGATGAACTTTGCCAATTCATCGTGGAAGCTCTACGCTCAAAATCTGTCGGGCGCTTCGCTCTCTGGCGACGTGGTTGAGCTCGATCGAGGTGGCAAGGACTATGATCCGCCCCTGTTCACGGCGTTCGGGTCATCGGTCATCTGGTATAAAATGCCTTCGGCAGGCGGCAATAAAACGAGTAGTGATTCGTTTTGCTATCGTCGCTCGCTTGATGAATCCAAGGCCGAGGTAATTTGGAAATCGACGGGCCGCTTTGCATCGGCCCCGCGCGCGAGCGACGGCATTTTGACCATCTCGCCGCGTGTCCGCAACGACGAGGGCGTCTACTACGGCATAACGGCAATCGATCTGACCGACGGCAACAACACCAAACGTGCCCAGCTAGTTCTTCCCTCGTCAGTCTCGCCTTTCGAGGCCGTATATATGGGCGATACCTTCGTGTTTTCTATCGAGGCGGCCTATAGTGGCGTGGGCAGCCTGGGCAACATGGGCACGTATATCGGTAATGAGGGAGGGCCGTATCTCTTCCTGTCCCGCGAGCCGCTTGCATGTGCGGCTGGCAAGAAGAATAAATACCTTGTTAAGGTACAGGCGTCGCATTTCCTGATCGACACCTCTGCCAAGACCTATGGCTCGCTGCTGTCGCCCGACCGCGCTTTGGAGTATGGCGATTATCCAGCTACGGCGGGAAAGTCGGACTCATTCCTTACGTACGCCACGGTGCGCAACAGCCAGGGTATACCAGAGACAGTCACTGCACGCCTATTCTCTCTTTAAGCTTAGAGGGGTTAAAAAGGCGCCAACAGGGGAATAAACGCGTTGTAATTGTGAGTACCGCCCGCCGAGCTGCCGCGTCATAGCGGCATCTGGCGGGCTCAGGTGCGTTAAAATGGGCTTGTTCTTAGCTAATTGAGACAGGGGGGCCGTGTTATGGCTTCAGATGCAAAAAAGATTCTGCTGGTCGAGGATGAGAAGGCAATCCGTGACGCCGTCGCTGCCTATCTCGAGCGCGAAGGCTACTGGGTTGTGGGCGTCGGCGACGGCCAGTCCGCGATCGAGGAGTTCGAGAAGCATCAGTTCGACCTGGTCGTGCTCGACCTTATGCTCCCCAAGATCCCCGGCGAGCGCGTTTGCCGCACCATTCGCGATACCTCGGATGTCCCCATCATCATGCTGACGGCTAAGGGCGAGATCGAGGACCGTATTATCGGTCTTGAGCTCGGCGCCGACGACTATCTGATTAAGCCGTTCTCGCCGCGCGAGCTCGTCGCCCGCGTTCGCGCTCTGTTCCGCCGTGCCCATCAGGCCGACGAGCCCGCCGTCGAGGTACTCGACTTCGGCGATCTGGTCATCGATATCTCGGGCCACAAGATCTTGGTCGAGGGCAAGGAAGTCGATCTGACGGCTTCCGAGTTCAAGCTGCTCACCACGCTTGCCCGCCATCCCGGCCGTGTGTATAACCGCATGGAGCTGGTCGAGAAAGTGCTCGGGTATGACTTTGAGGGCTATGAGCGCACTATCGATAGCCACGTGAAGAATCTTCGCGCCAAGCTGGGCGATGATCCCAAGAAGCCCAAGTGGCTCTACACCGTCCATGGTGTCGGCTATCGCTTCGAGGCTCCGGCCAAGACCGATAAGTCGGACGAGAAATAGGGAAATCACATATGACACCTGCGCGCTTTGAAATCGGACAAAAGCACAAGCAGGAGAGCGAGGCGGGTTCCAAGGCTAGTTGGAACACGCCTCGCTCCGATTCACGGCCAACGATGAGCTATCCCTCGCGCATGGCACTTGCTTTTGCTCTGACATCGCTCATGACAGTATTGGTGCTGGTGGGCGTTGTCTCTGTTGTGTGGGGCACGGTCTTTTCGGATTACACACGCTCCAATATCGTCGAAATCGCAAATTCCGCTGCCGAGAAGTTGGCAACCTCATATGAGGAAAACGGCTCTTGGACCGCGGGAGAACTGCGCACGGTCGCAACGTCGAGTTTGGTTTCCGACGATCTGGGCATGCAGGTCGTCAATAAAAAGGGCGTGATCGTTTATGACGATTCCTGGCCCTCGGCAAGCGCCACCGCCGATGTACGCGAAAACCAGGCTACGACCGACGACACGAGCGGCAAGAGGGCATCGCATAGCCCGGTCTCGTCTGCTCCAACCGACTCCGATAGCGTTGCTAACGTCGAGATTGTAACGTCTTCCGGCGAGCATGTCGGACAGGTAAAGCTGTGGGCCATCGGCTCCGACGCTCTGCTCACCAAGGCGGACTCTGCGTTTAGGGAGAAGACCTTTAACGCCATGGCCCTCGCCGCGGTTGTTGCAATCTGCATTTCGGTCGTTATCGGATCGCTCGTGTCGCGCATGCTCACCAAGCCGATTCATCGCATCACCAGTACCGCAAAGCAAATCCGTGACGGCGACCTGTCGGCTCGCACGGGACTGCGCGGTGATGACGAGATCGATCAGCTGGGTGAGACCTTCGATGAGATGGCCACTTCGCTCGAGAAGGATATGAAACACGAGAAGCGCCTGACCTCAGACGTTGCACACGAGCTTCGCACGCCGCTTATGGCCATGCTCGCAACGGTCGAGGCCATGCAGGATGGCGTGTATCCCACCGACGATGAGCATTTGGAAACCGTTGCTTCCGAGACGCGTCGCCTGGCTCGTCTGGTGCAGCAGATGCTCGACCTGTCGCGCATGGAAAACAGCACGGCTCCGCTCAACCTTGAGCCGGTGGACATGGTTCCTTTCGTGCGTTCCATCGTTAATGCCCAGGAGCGCCTGTTTGTCGACCGCGATCTGCGCCTGCGTTTTGCGGACGAGACCCAGGGTCACGACGATGTCGTCGAGGCCGATCCCGACATGATCACGCAATGTGTTATCAACCTCATGAGCAACGCCATGCGCTACACCCCCGAGGGCGGTTGGGTCGTGGTGTCGGTGCTCAGTGACCGCAAGCACGTCAGCATTGCCGTTTCTGATACCGGCATCGGTATTGCCAAGGACGATTTGTCGCGCATCTTCGGGCGGTTTTGGCGCGCCGATGCCAGCCGCGCCCGCGAAGCTGGCGGCCTGGGCGTTGGCCTCGCCGTGACCAAGCAGATCGTCGAGCGTCACCATGGCTACATATCCGTGGAGTCGGAGCTTGGAAAGGGTACGACTTTTACAATTCATCTGCCCCGCGAGCACACGGCAGACGCGGCATCTACTACAATGGAGCACTAGCTTTTCGTTATTCGGTGAAGGAGGGGCCGCGTCCCTGCCGCTCCGAGTTTGCGAAAACATGCGGGAAAGAACCCGCATTTCTGTCGTATTTAGGTAAGGAGTGACTCACGTGACAACGATGGAGCGTCGTCCGGATTCCCGTGGCAAGGTTCGTGATATTTACGATGCCGGTGAAAACCTGCTGATGGTCGCCACCGACCGCATTTCTGCGTTTGACTTCATTCTTCCCGACGAGATTCCGTTTAAGGGAGAGGTACTCAATCGCATCTCGGCATTCTGGTTCGATAAGTTTGCCGACATCGTCCCCAACCATCTCGTTTCCATCGACCCGGCGGATTTCCCCGAGGAGTTTGCTGAGTATCGTGACTACCTCGCTGGCCGCGCCATGCTGGTTAAGAAGGCCCAGACGATTCCTATCGAGTGCATCGTCCGCGGCTATCTGACCGGTTCGGGCAAGAAGACCTACGACGAGAACGGCACCGTCTGCGGCATCCAGCTGCCTGAGGGCCTGACCGAGGCTTCCAAGCTTCCCGAGCCGCTGTTCACGCCGTCCACGAAGGCCGAGATCGGTGACCACGACGAGAACATCTCGTTCGAGCGTTGCTGCGAGATCGTGGGCGAGGATATCGCCACGCAGATTCGTGACCTTTCCCTCAAGATCTACAAGGCTGCCGCCGAGTACGCCGCGACCCGTGGCATCATCATTGCCGACACCAAGTTCGAGTTTGGTGTTATTGATGGCAAGGTCACGCTGATCGACGAGTGTCTCACGCCCGACTCCAGCCGTTTCTGGCCTGCTGCCAGCTACGAGGAGGGCAAGATCCAGCCAAGCTACGACAAGCAATTCGTCCGCAATTGGCTCAAGGCCAACTGGGATATGACGGGGGAGACCCCGCACCTGCCCGCCGAGGTCATCGATGGCACGTCCGAGCGCTATCGCGAGGCCTTCCAGATCATCACGGGCTCCCAGTTCACAAGCATGAAGGAGAACGCATAAGTGAGTACCCGTAGCGCCACGAACAAGCGCACGCAATCCCACGAAGTTACCGGGGTTGCGCGCAAGTCTGCCGCATCTGCTAAGCCCGCCCGCCAAGCAGCGAGCTCCGTTCGCGTCGTGCCGGCTTCGTCTAAGGCACGCCGCAAAGAGCTCGAGAAGGGCGAGAACCTCGAGGGCCTCTCTAAAGAGGAGAAGCGCGCCCGCAAGGCTAAGCAGCGCGCCAAGGAGGACCGCATCTATACGGTGTCGAATATCCTCCTCAAGCAGGACGAGGACTACACCAAGCGCCGTCGCATCTGGTGGATTGTGCTCGCCATTGGCATGGTGCTCGTCGTGGCAATTTGGGCCTCGCTGTACTTCGCTCCCGCTGGCATGGTGTCCAGCCCTGTCCAGATGGTCGGCATTGTTTTGTCCTACGTCATCATTTTGGGCGACTTTATCTATGACTTCGCTCGTATTCGTCCCTTGCGCAACATGTACCGCGCGCAGGCCGAGGGCATGTCCGAGAACAAGCTCAATGCTCTTATTGAGCGCGCGGCTGCCGAGGAGGACAAGAAGGACTCCAAGAAGAAGTAGCGTTTGCATACATACTTATCGCTAAGATATAAGGCGCGTCGTTTTTGCGGCGCGCCTTTTTACTGTTCTATAGATAGATGGAGTGGCACATGATTCGAGCTGCCCTGACGGTCGAAGAGGCTCTGGAGGGCATGAAGGCCCTGGAGCCCAAGATTAAAAACTACGCGCGCCTGGTCGTCCGCAAGGGCGTAAACGTCAAGCCCGGCCAGGAGGTCGTCGTTCAGTCTCCGGTCGAGTGCGCGCCGTTTGCGCGCGTGGTGGTCGCGGAGGCCTATGCTGCCGGCGCCGGCCACGTGACGGTCATTTGGGCCGATGATGCCGTGACGAGGCTCACGTACGAGCATGTCGAGAAAAGCTATTTTGAGCAGACGCCCGAGTGGAAGCGCATGCAGCTGGATTCCTTGGCCCAGGATGGTGCCTGCTTTGTCTTTATCGAGGGTGCGGATCCTGCGGCCCTCAAGGGCATCGATCCAGCCAAGCCGGCCGCGGCATCAAAGGCGAGGAATACGCAGTGCAAAGTTTTCCGCCGTGGACTGGATTACAACATCAATCCGTGGTGCATCGCCGGCGCTCCGGTCGTGGCTTGGGCGCACGAGGTGTTCCCGGGAGACGCCGATGAGGTTGCAATCTATAAGCTGTGGAATGCGATTCTGCACACCGCGCGCGCCGATGGCCAGGACCCAGAGAGCGACTGGGAACTCCATGACGCCGCATTCGAAAAGAACCTGCGTTTCCTGAACGACAATCGTTTCGACTACCTGCATTACAACGCGGCAAATGGAACCGATCTGACGATTGGCATGACGAAAGGTCACGAGTGGGCCGGCGGCAAGGGCAAGACGCCCGATGGGCACCCCTTCTTCCCCAACATTCCCACCGAGGAAGTCTTCACTTCGCCCGATCGCATGCGCGCCGACGGTATCGTGTACTCGGCCATGCCGCTCATCCATCACGGCAATAAGGTCGAAGATTTTTGGATTAAGTTCGAGGGCGGCCGCGTGGTGGACTACGACGCCCGCGTGGGCAAGGCAACGCTCGCAAGTATCATCGATACTGACGAGGGCGCTGCTCACCTGGGAGAGGTCGCGCTCATTTCCAAGAACACGCCGATCCGCGAAAGTGGTGTTCTGTTCTACGATACGCTCTATGACGAGAACGCTAGCTGCCATCTCGCGCTAGGTGTCGGTTTCCCCGAATGCATCGATGGTGGGTATGACATGTCCAAGGAGGAGCTCCTGGAGCATGGCGTTAACGTCTCGAGCACGCACGTCGATTTTATGATCGGCACGGACGACATCGATATTACGGGCATTACGCCTGATGGACGTGAAGTTGTGATTTTCCAGAACGGCCAATGGAGTTGGGAATAGTCCCAGACCGTGGTACAATGCCACCCGCGGGCCGTTAGCTCAGCTGGCAGAGCAGGGGACTTTTAATCCCAAGGTCCAGGGTTCGAACCCCTGACGGCCCACCATAGAATAGAAAGCGATCGACTCCGGTTGGTCGCTTTTTTTGTTGCCGGTGCACGGGTTCGAACCCGTCGGGGCGCGGAGCGCCGCAGCGGCCGCCTGCGGAGCAGGCTGAACCCCCGACGGCCCACCCAAAGAAAGGAAAACGAAATGAAAACAGACAGATACGGAATTAGCGGCAGCACATTAAAGATAATAGCGGCCATTTCGATGGTTCTCGATCATGTAAGCAGGATCGTCCTGACCAATGGAATCATGACTCACACATCGTACAATCAGATATCAGACGAGCAGTGGGCGATTCTAAGCGAGGCTTCGGATGTGCTTCATGTTCTTGGCAGAATTGCATTTCCCTTATTTTGCTTTTTGATAGTTGAGGGATTTTTGCATACTCATGACATAAAGAAGTACCTGCGAAATATGCTTGTCTTCGCAATCATTGCGGAGCCCATATACGATTTCGTTCAAACCGGGCAACTATTCGACCTTCGGCAACAAAATGTTATGTGTGAGCTCCTGCTTTCCTTGGTCTTTTTGATTATTCTGGAAAAGATACAAAGTCTTTCAAAATGGAAGAGGCACATCGCAGAATTTGCTCTGATTGTTTTGATAGCACTGGCAGCTGAATACACTAAACTAGATGGCGGCGTGTATGGCATTCTGCTTGTGGCTGCATTCTATTTATTCCACGACAGCAAGGCCAAGATGCTCTTTGCTGCAGTATGCGCAGTGCTCCTTTCGTCATGCCATATAGTTGGCGGCGGATTTGAGTTTGCTACAGCTAATGTATTTAATCCTGATGTTGCTGCCGCGGTCGTTTCGTTGCTGCTTATCAATCTTTATAATGGCAAGCGAGGGCTGAAGCTGAAATACTTCTTCTACATTTTCTATCCGGCACATCTTGCTCTGCTTTATGGCGTCTCACTTATTGTTTTGAACTGTCTTTAATAACTCTCAAACAAGTCTCTGAAAGCAGAAACAAACTGACCCTAAGACTGCTTGTGAATTTCCGGAAGACCTGAGAGATGCGAGGATAGACAACGAGGGCTGCAGAAAGATGCTTCTCAGTTCTCTGGCGGATCGCACGTATCTGTATGAGGATCACTTCCGCACACTCATTAATAGCAGTGATAAACACGGCAGATCCTCAAAACATGGGGCTGCGGAGGTCGAACGATGCTTCGACAGCATGAATGGCAGCGAGAAAGTGAGTTCGGAAACATCCCTTGGATGCTCCACCATAGAACAGAAAGCGATCGACTCCGGTTGATCGCTTTTTTGTTGCCGGTGCATGGGTTCGAACCCGAACTTCTCTATATATAAGAACGCTTGGCGAACAAAACCTGCCTTTTACCGACGGGAAACAAATAGCTGATGCTTTTGGAGTAAAGTGGCGCTCCAGAGATGACCGATGCCTTAACACCTATAAACCAGCTGGTCATCGCCAATATCAGAAGCCAATGCTTCAGTTATAACCTCAGGGACGCGACTGAGGGACATATTCATTTGTGAACAAAATATGGAGTGCCAGATTCCCGCCCACGGCGCCCCTCCGGTCTGGCAATATATCTCCTTGCCGCGCGGCCCGGTCGGACCGGATGAGCCGCAAAGCGTGCACCTTGAGAACCGGATACTGCGAGGATGGACACACAAGCTGTGTCGCATCCGGGCAGACATCGAACCATTT
>NZ_JBCJBG010000003.1:0-199889 GCF_039062315.1 Collinsella aerofaciens | reverse complement strand
GGAACACGAGGAGGCGCCAGGTTAAACTGAAGGGACTGACCCCGGAGGAGTTCCGGAGACAGTCCCTTGCGGCGTAGCTTTTATTTAAGCCGTCCAAGTTTTGGGGTGCAGTTCAGCGTGCGAGCTGCAGGGTCTTTTATCAAGTGACGGATCGCTTGTGGAGCCGCACTCCATTTTGCTCGTTAGCCTTCCTTGCGGACTTTTTGCAGGTAGCGGTAGACGCTGGGCTCTGAGATGCCCAGCGCGGCGGCGGCGCAGGCCACGGCGCCCTTGAGCATGAACACCCCGTTACCGTTGAGGTGGCGAATGACGTCCACGCGGTCGCTCTGACCAAGCGACGCTACATCCAGCCCGCGCGCGCTCAGCAACTCGGCAATGCTGCGGTCGATGAGCTCCTGTGTAGACTCCGAAAGGCTTTCGACCTCGATAGGGGCGGGCTCCGTGCGCGTCGGCGCCGCGTCGAAGCACGCCATGAGCTGCTGCGCCATGGCGTTGATGGAGCGCACGGTCGAGAGGTCGGTGTTGACGCAGAGCATACCGACGATCTCATCATTCTCGCGGATAAAGTACGTCGCTGACTCCAACGTCTTGCCGCCGGCACCGCGCCCCTCGTAGCCCGTAATAAACGGCAGGTCGCGATACTTGGCGTCGTGCATGATCTTGAGTGCCAGATCGGTGGCGGGACCGCCGACCTTGCGGCCGCTTACGATGCCGTTGCGAATATCGACGATGGCGTGGTCGGGATCCGAGAAATCGTGCAGCACGATTTCGCTGTTTTTGCCGAGTATCTGCTCCAGAAAATCGACCATCGGCAAAAAGCGACGTACGGTCTCGTTCACGGGCAACTCCTTTGGGTGAAATCGGAAATGTTCATAACAATTTTTTCTCATGGTAACACGCTGCCCATCATCTCGTATATCCGCAGGTACATTGCGTAATGCAGACGAACGGTAGGAATTTAGCGGTAAACGGTTGACCAAAAGAAAAGTTAGATGTTATTTTGACCAGACACTTTCCTGACCTGCGGAAATGCGTTATTTCAGCTGAAGAATAGTCTGATAACAAAAAATTATTATTGAGAATGAGAATCATCTTTAATACGATATGCAATGAAGGCACAACCTCAACCCCGCACTGCGTCACAATAGAGCGTTAGATGCGAAAACAACTACTTCGAGGATTGGTGGTCAAATGACCCAGGAGACGGTTACGAACGGCACTGAAGCCCTGTTCACTCGCGAAGGCATGCCTCCCGTTAAGGAAATGATCCCGTGTGCCCTTCAGCACGTACTGGCATCGTTTGCCGGCATCATTACCCCGGCGGTCATCATGGCCGGCGTCTACGGCTTTAATAGCCAGCAGAGTACCGACATCATCCAGGTCGCGCTCATTCTTTCGGCGATCGACACGGCCCTTCAGGCCTTCGCTCCCTTCCGTCGCATCGGCGGCGGCCTGCCCATCGTCATGGGCGTTTCGTTCGCGTTCCTGCCGGCCCTGCAGGCCATGGGTGCCTCGGGCTTTAGCTTTGGTGCGCTGCTGGGTGGCGAGATCGTCGGCGGCGCCGTCGCGGTCCTCTTTGGTCTGGCCTACAGCAAGATCAAGTGGCTGTTCCCGCCCGTCGTGACCGGTACGGTCATCTTCTCCATCGGCGTTTCGCTGTATCCCACGGCCGTCAAGTATATGGCCGGCGGTATGGGTACGCCGCTGTGGGGCACCCCGCAGGCCTGGTGCGTCGCTCTTATCACCTTCGCCGTGGTCTTTGCGCTCGCCAACTTTGGCAAGGGCACGCTCAAGCTGGGATCCGTGTTCTTTGGCATGATCGTTGGCATGATCGTCTCCATCCCCTTTGGCATGATCGACTTCTCCAGCGTCGCCACCGCTCAGGTCTTCGCCCTTCCCAAGCTCATGCCCTACGCGCTCGAGTTTGATCCCGAGGTCTGCATTACCCTCGCCGTCGTGTTCCCCATGGTTGCTATCCAGGTTATCGGTGACGTTTCCGCCGCCTGCCTGGGCTCCATCGACCGTATGCCCACCGAGCGCGAGCTCTCCGGCGCTATTGTGTCCCAGGGCCTCACCTCTATGGTCGGCGGCCTGCTGGGCGGTCTTCCCACCAGCGCCCTTGGCCAGAACGTGGGCATCATCTGCTCCAACAAGGTCGTCAACAAGTGGGTCTTTGTGATCATTGCGGCCGTCTTTGCCATCGCCGGTCTGTTCCCGCAGCTCTCTGCCGTCCTTTCCGCTATCCCGCAGCCCGTCATCGGCGGCGCGACCGTCGGCGTCTTTGGCACCATCACCATGAACGGCGTGCGCATGTTCACCCGCGAGGGCCTCACGCAGCGCACTACCACCATCGTCGGCACCTCCGTCGTCTTTGGCCTGGGTATCTGGATGGCCAGCGGCTGCCTTGCCGGCGAGGGTATGCCCGCCTGGGTGTCCACCGTCATCGGCTCCAATGCCGTAACCCCCACCGCCATCATGGCCATTGTCCTTAACCTGATCCTTCCGCAGACGCCGGTCGTGGCTCAGCACATCGATGCTGCCAAGGACGCTGCCGTGGATCTGGTCTTGCCCGAGAGCAAGAAGTAACCAATTCGGTGCTATTCGTCGGCGGACGCATCGCCTCGTCCGCCGACGCCATGCGGCACCAAGCCGCACTTCAAAGGGTTTGTCCCTTTGGTGAAGCGTTGACGGGAGAGGGCCCGTTTCCGGTGTAGGCCGGCGCTTCGCACTCCGCCATGTCAGAGGTGTCAAACCCCGCCTCTGATGTTGAAGGGAGCATCCATGCTTCTGGTCGCTAACGGTTCCGTCTTTACCCGCAACGCTCAGGCCCCGTTCATTCCAAACGGTGCGGTCGCCATTGACGGAGATACGATCGTCGAAGTGGGCCCCGAGCGCGAGCTCAAGGCCAAGTACCCGGATGCCGAGTACGTCGATGCCCGGGGCAACCTCATCATGCCCGGACTCATCAACTGCCACACCCACATCTACTCGGGTCTGGCCCGCGGCCTCGCCATTAAGGGCTGCAACCCCACCAACTTCCTGGAGAATCTTGAGCAGCAGTGGTGGAAGATCGACGACAACCTGACGCTCGACGGCACCAAGGCCAGCGCCTATGCCACGATTTTGGACTCCATCCGCGATGGCGTCACCACGATCTTCGATCACCATGCGAGTTTCTGCGAGATCCCGGGTAGCCTCTTTACCATTAAGGACGCAGCTCAGGAGCTGGGCATGCGTTCGTGCCTGTGCTACGAGGTCTCCGATCGCCGCGGCCAGGAAAAATGCGACCAGGCCATTGCCGAGAACGCCGAATTTGCCCAGTGGGCCGCCAAGGAGCGTCGCGATAACGACAACCATATGATCGCCGCCATGTTTGGCGGACATGCCACCTTTACGCTTTCGGACGAGACCATGGATAAGATGGCCGAGGCCAACAACGGCCTGACCGGCTTCCACATCCATGTGTGCGAGGGCATGAACGACGTGTGGGATTCCCGCCTCAACCGCGGCGGCATCAGCCCCGTCGAGCGCCTGCTGCAGCACAACCTGCTGGGTCCCGACACCATGCTGGGCCACTGCATCCACGTGACGCCTGCCGAGATGGATATCGTCAAGGAGTCCGGCACCTGGCTCGTCAACAACCCCGAATCCAATATGGGCAACGCCGTGGGCTGCGCCCCCGTGCTCGAGTTCTTCCGCCGCGGCATCCCCGTGTGCATGGGCACCGACGCCTACACCCACGATATGCTCGAGAGCCTCAAGGTCTTCCTGATCATTCAGCGTCACAACGCCGCTATGCCCAACGTGGGCTGGTGCGAGGCAATGACGATGCTGTTCGAGAACAACGCCAAGATGGCCAGCAAGTACTTCGATCGCAAGCTCGGTGTGCTCGAGGCCGGCGCTGCCGCCGACGTCATCGTCATGGACTACAAGCCCTTTACGCCGCTGAGCGAGGAGAACATCGACGGCCACATGCTCTTTGGCATGATGGGCAAAAACTGCCGCACCACCATCATCAACGGCCGCGTCCTGTACAAGGATCGCGAGTTCGTTGGCATTGATGAGGACAAGATCAACGCGTGGACCATGGCCGAGTCCAAGAAGCTCTGGAGCACGCTCAACGATCGCGCCTACTAATTACAAGTAGATTCACGCGCGTCGGATGTTTCGCCGCATCCGGCGCGCGTATAGGCGGCCTCCGCGGGGTCGCCGGCGCTGTGCTAGCGCTACACCGTATTTGCGCCCGCCGCGCGGTCTCGCCGGGCGTTACAGAGAGGAGCTCATTATGAGCGACATCATGAGGCCGATCCCGTTTTCGCAGCTGATGAACTGGATCATCGAGGAGCACAAGACTCAGGGCGCCATCTTTGGCGTGCGCAAGATGGTCACGACCAACCAGGAGGGCGCGCTTCCCATTTTTGACGAGCGCATCGAGACTCCGTTTGGCCCGGCCGCCGGTCCCAATACGCAGCTGGCCCAGAACATCGTGGCATCCTACGTGGCCGGTTCTCGTTTCTTTGAGCTCAAGACCGTTCAGGTTATGGACGGCGAGGAGCTCTCCAAGTGCGTTAACAAGCCCTGTATCGTGGCACAGGACGAGTGCTACAACTGCGAGTGGTCGACCGAGCTCGAGGTTCCGCAGGCCTTTGCCGAGTACGTGAAGGCATGGTTCGCCTGCCACCTGATCGCTCGCGAGTACGGCCTGGGCAGCCCGGACGGCTTTGTCTTTAACATGTCGGTGGGTTATGACCTGGAGGGCATCAAGAGCCCCAAGGTCGACGCCTACATCGAGGGCATGAAGGACGCCAGCGGCTCCGAGGTTTGGAACGAGTGCCGCACGTGGGCGCTCGCTAACCTGGACAAGTTTGAGCATGTCGATGCTGCGTTTGTCGAGTCCATCCCGGCGCGCGTCTCCAACTCCATTACCGAGTCCACGCTGCATGGCTGCCCGCCGGCGGAGATCGAGCGCATCGCGACCTATCTGATTACCGAGAAGGGTCTCAACACCTACATCAAGTGCAACCCCACGCTGCTGGGCTATGAGTTTGCCCGCCAGCGTCTGAACGAGCTGGGCTTTGACTACATCGTCTTCGATGACACGCACTTCCGCGAGGACCTGCAGTGGGCCGACGCCGTGCCCATGTTCGAGCGCCTGATTGCCCTGTGCGCCGAGCGCGGCCTGGAGTTTGGCGTCAAGCTCACCAATACCTTCCCTGTCGATGTGACGAGGAACGAGCTGCCCTCCACCGAGATGTACATGTCGGGCCGTTCGCTGTTCTCGCTGACCATCGAGGCCGCCCGTCGCATTACCGAGCAGTTCGATGGCAAGCTGCGCATCAGTTACTCCGGCGGTGCCACGGTCTACAACATCCGCGCCCTGTACGATGCCGGCATTTGGCCCGTCACCCTGGCGACCGACGTACTCAAGCCTGGTGGCTACGAGCGCTTTAGTCAGATGGCCGGCGAATTTGGCGATCTGAACGGCAAGCCGTTCGCGGGCGTCTCTCTCAAGGCTGTGACCGCGATTCAGGCTGACTCGCTCACCAACCCGCTCTACAAGAAGCCGCTGCGTCCGCTGCCCGACCGCAAGGTCGCCGGCAAGAGCCCGCTTTCCGACTGCTTTACCACGCCGTGCCGCACGAGCTGCCCCATCCAACAGGATATTCCCGCCTATCTGGCGGCTGTTGACGAGGGCCGCTACGAGGACGCACTCAACATCATCATCGAGCGCAACGCCCTGCCGTTTATTACCGGCACCATCTGCCCGCATCCCTGCGGTCGTGCCTGCGAGCGTGCGTTCTACGAGCCCGAGGGTGCCCAGATTCGCGCCAGCAAGCTCAAGGCCGCCCGTGAGGCCATGACCGCCGTGCTGCCCAAGCTGCGCGCCCAGGCCATCGCCAACGACGGTGAGCGCAACGTTGCCGTTATCGGCGGCGGCCCGGCCGGCCTGGCGACGGCGTTCTTCCTGACGCGCGCCGGCGTGCCCGTCACCATCTTTGAGGCCCGCGATTCGCTCGGTGGCGTGGTCCGTCACGTGATTCCCGAGTTCCGCATCGCGAGCGACGATATCTCCCACGATGCCGAGCTCTGCCTGGCCTTTGGCGCCAAGGTGCAGCTCAACGCTCGCGTTGATTCCATTGACGAGCTCAAGGCCCAGGGCTTTACCGACGTGGTCGTGGCCACCGGTGCCTGGATGCCCGGCTCTGCGGGCCTAGGCGAGGGTGCCGAGCTCGACGTGCTGGAGTTCCTCGAGGCCGCCAAGAAGGGCGAGAAACTCGAGCTGGGCGAGGACGTCGTGGTCATTGGCGCCGGTAACACCGCCATGGACGCGGCCCGCGTGGCCAAGCGTCTGGCTGGCGTGAAGAACGTGCGCCTGGTGTATCGCCGCACCAAGAAGCAGATGCCCGCTGACGAGGAAGAGCTCGATCTTGCTCTTACCGACGGCGTTGAGTTCTGCGAGTTGCTGGCGCCCAAGGCGTTCAACGGCGCCGTGCTGACCTGCGATGTTATGGAGCTTGGCGAGCCGGATGCAAGCGGCCGTCGCAGCCCCGTCGCCACGGGCGAGACCGTCGAGCTTCCCGCCACCACGGTGATCTGCGCCGTGGGCGAGGGCATCGACGCCAGCCTGTACGATGCCGCGGGCGTCGAGCACGACCGTCGCGGCCGCCTTGCCGCCACCTCCACCGGCGTCGAGGGCGTCTGGGCTGCGGGCGACTGCCGTCGCGGTCCTGCCACCGTGGTCGAGGCCATCGCCGATGCCGCCGAGGTTGCCCGTGCCATCGCCGGCGTGGACTTTAACAAGTACGCCGACCAGAATGCTCAGGCCGGCCGCGAGGACACCTGCTACGAGCGCAAGGGGTCGCTGTGCCGCGACAAGCGCAACTGCACCAAGACCCGCTGCCTGGGCTGCGGCTCGGTGTGCGAGGTCTGCTGCGACGTGTGCCCCAACCGCGCCAACGTGGCAATTAAGGTGCCGGGCCTGGCCAAGCATCAGGTCGTCCATGTCGACGGCATGTGCAACGAGTGCGGCAACTGCGCCGTGTTCTGCCCTTACCAGGAGGGTCGTCCCTACAAGGACAAGCTCACCCTGTTCTGGAGCGAGGAGGACATGGAGAACTCCGAGAACGAGGGCTTCCTGGCCGTGGACGAGGACCACTTTAAGGTTCGCGTCGCCGGCACGGTCCGCACCGTCTCGGTCGATGCCGTCAACACCGGTCTTCCCGAGGCCGTCCGCCTGACCATCAGGGCTGTGCGCGACAACTATTCGTACCTTCTTAAGAAATAGGCGAGTCTCTTATGGCCAAATCCATTCAACATAACGTGGCCTACGTTGCCTGCGGAAGTGGTTGTGCCTCCGCAGGCGGCGACGCCCGCTGCAGCGAAGGCTGCATTGGCTGTGGCGCCTGCGTCACGGCCTGCCCCCACGGCGCCATTGCGCTGGTCGATGGCATCGCCCGCGTGGACCGCTCCAAGTGCACGGGCTGTGGCCTGTGCGGCATGGCGTGCCCGCAGCGCGTGATTGCCTTCGTCCCCGGCTACCAGAACATTCTGGTGCGCTGCAACAACACCGATAAGGGTGCCATTGCGCGCAAGGTCTGCGACACGAGCTGCATCGGTTGCGGTATGTGCGCCAAAAAGTGCCCTGCCGGCGCTATCCGCATCGAGGACAACTGCGCCCATATCGACGGTGCGGATTGCCTGTCGTGCGGCATGTGCGCCGTCGTCTGCCCGCATGGCGCCATCCACGACCGCACCGGCATCGCCGCTGGCGTGTAGAAGGGAATCACCATGGCACAGGAATTCACTTTTACCGTTAACGGTGTCGAGCGCACAACGACGGAGAATAAACCGCTGCTGCGCTACCTGCGCGACGACCTGCACATTCACTCCGCCAAGGATGGCTGCTCCGAGGGCGCCTGCGGTACCTGCACCATCCATGTGGACGGTGCGGCTGTGAAGGCGTGCGTTCTGACCACTGCTCTTGCCGCCGGTCGCAACATCGTGACTGTTGAGGGCCTGCCCCAGGACGTGCGCGAGGCCTTTGTGTACGCCTTTGGCGCCGTGGGCGCCGTGCAGTGCGGTTTTTGCATCCCCGGCATGGTCATGGCGGGTGCAGCGCTCATCGCCGAGGACCCCGAGCCCACCGAGGAGCAGATCAAGTACGCCATTCGCGGTAACGTCTGCCGCTGCACCGGCTACAAAAAGATTATCGAGGGTATCTCGCTGGCCGCTGCGGTGCTCCGCGGCGAAAAGCAGATCGACGAGGATCTGGAGCGCGGCGATGACTACGGCGTGGGCAAGCGCGCCTTCCGTATCGACGTGCGCAAGAAGGTGCTCGGCGAGGGCAAGTATCCCGACGACATCGACGAGCTCGATCAGCCGGGCCTGACCTATGCCAGCGCCGTGCGCTCCAAGTATCCGCGCGCCCGTGTGCTCTCCATCGACACCTCCAAAGCCGAGGCCCTGCCCGGCGTGGTGGGCATCCTGCGCGCCGAGGACGTGCCGGTCAACCAGGTCGGCCACCTTATCCAGGACTGGGACGTCATGATCGCGGCGGGCGATATCACCCGCTGCGTGGGCGATGCCATCGTGCTGGTGGTCGCCGAGGACGAGGCGACGCTCGAGAAGGCCAAGAAGCTCGTAAAGATCGATTACGAGCCGCTGGAGCCCGTGCGTAACATTGTCGAGGCCAGGGCTGCCGACGCCCCGCGCCTGCACGACAGCTTCTTTGCCTTTGGCAACACAGTGGAGCTCAAGGACAACGTGTGTCAGAGCCGTCACGTGACGCGCGGCGACGCCGCCAAGGCGCTGACGGAGAGCGCGTTTACCGTGACGCAGCGCTTTACCACGCCCTTTACCGAGCATGCCTTCTTGGAGCCCGAGTGCGCCGTGGCATTTCCGTACAAGAACGGCGTCAAGGTGCAGTCGACCGACCAGGGTGCCTACGACACGCGCAAAGAGTGTGCCCACATGTTTGGCTGGGACAACGAGCCCGAGCGCGTGGTCGTCGAGACCATGCTCGTGGGCGGCGGCTTTGGCGGTAAGGAGGACGTTTCGATCCAGCACCTGGCCGCGCTCGCCGCATATAAGTTCCAGCGTCCTGTGAAATGCAAGCTCACGCGCGCCGAGTCGCTTGCATTCCATCCCAAGCGCCACGCCATGGACGGTACCTTTACACTGGGTTGCGACGTCGAGGGCAACTTTACCGGTCTGGATTGCGAGATCAATTTTGATACCGGCGCCTACGCGTCGCTGTGCGGCCCGGTGCTCGAGCGCGCCTGCACGCATGCCGTCGGCCCCTACAAGTACCAGAACACCGACATTCGCGGTTTTGGCTACTACACCAACAACCCGCCCGCCGGTGCGTACCGAGGCTTTGGCGTTTGCCAGTCCGAGTTTGCGCTCGAGAGCCTGATCGACCTGCTGGCCGAGAAGGTCGGCCTGGATCCGTGGGAGATTCGTTACAGAAACGCCATCGAGCCGGGTGAGGTTCTGCCCAACGGCCAGATTGCCGACTGCTCCACGGCGCTTAAGGAGACGCTGCTCGAGGTCAAGGATGCCTACTATGCGCATCCCGGCCACGCCGGCATTGCCTGCGCTATGAAGAACGCTGGCGTGGGCGTTGGCCTGCCCGACGCCGGCCGCTGCAAGATTTGCGTCGAGGATGGCCGCGCCGTGGTCTACGCCGCTACGTCCGACATCGGCCAGGGCTGCAACACGGTCTTTTTGCAGGACGTTGCCGAGGCCTGCGGTCTGCCGCTGAGCTGCATTGCCAATGGCGAGTGCTCCACCGAGAACGCTCCCGACTCCGGCACCACGTCTGGCTCGCGTCAGACGGTCGTGACTGGCGAGGCCGTGCGCGGCGCCGCCTTCCTGCTGCGCGACGCCATGCTTGACATCGAGGCCGGCAAGCCCGCGCCCGATGCTCCCGTGAGTGCGCATGGTGATGGCGTCAAGATCGAGTACGACGACGGTCGCGCCTATCAGCTGCGCACGCAGGAACTCGTCGCCGGCCAGGGTATGTATCCTCAAGATCCCGCGGCTGCTATCAAGGCACTCGAGGGATGCGAGTTTGGCTACGTGTACCTGGAGCCGACCGACAAGCTGGGTGCGGATGTTCCCAACCCCAAGAGTCACATCTGCTACGGCTTTGCCACGCATGTGGTCATTTTGGACGACGACGGCCGCGTGAGCGAGGTCTATGCCGCGCACGATTCCGGCAAGGTGGTCAATCCCATCTCCATCCAGGGTCAGATCGAAGGCGGCGTGCTCATGGGTATGGGCTATGCGCTTACCGAGGATTGGCCGCTCAAGGACTGCGTGCCCCAGGCGAGGTACGGCACGCTCGGGCTGTTCCGCGCGCCCGAGATTCCGGATATCCACGCCATCTACGTGGAGAAGGACGAACTGTTGCCCGTGGCATACGGCGGCAAGGGCATCGGCGAGATCGCAACGATCCCCACGGCGCCCGCCGTGCAGAACGCCTATCGCGCGTTTGACGGCAAGCTGCGTCCGGATCTGCCCATGGCGGATACGCCGTACAGCCGCGCCCGTCACCGCGGGTAGGGTAGGGCGCGGACAGTCATTGCTGATGGGCTGTTCGCGCTGAGCATCAACTACATACGCTGCGCCTTTGGCCCCAGCTCCATCGAGAGCCGGGGCCTTTTGTTTGGAGCGCCTCCGCATGCGGAAGCTGTGTCCCGGATTTGGCGCTCAGAATGGGATGCGCTTTCCTTTTGAGCCTCTAGCGGAAAGCGTGTCCCGGAATTTGGCTCCAGAGTGGGATGCACTTTCCGGTTGGAGCTTCAAACGGAAAGTGCATCCCGGAATCCGCGCCTGGAATGGGACGCACTTTCCGGAACAGCCCTCAACCGGAAACTGCGTCCCAGAATTTCGCTTCAGAGTGGGATGACGTTTCCGGCTGAACCCTCTGGCGGAAAGTTCATCCCAGAATTGGCGCTCGGAGTGGGACACAGTTTCCGGATGGAACCTCAGCGGAAATTGCGTCCCAGTTTGAGCGTCTATTCCGGGATGCAGTTTCCGCTGGGCGCTTCATCCGGAAAGTCTGTCCCGTTCTGACCCTCGATTATGGGACACGCTTTCCGTTGGCGTGGCCGTTGGGAAAATGCGGCCCAGATAGGGGGGGTGCGATCCGGCGATGCGCGGCCTAGCAGCTCCTACAGGTCCACCTCGTTGAGCCATGTCGGCAGCGCGGTCTGCCGGATGCCTGCCGTCTGCAGCTTTTTCGCGAGCATGCCTGCCGAGCGGACCTCGTTCATGGTAAAGCGCAGCAGAGGGTGGCCATAGAGCGATAGGTGTGCCTCGCGCTGTCGTTCGGCAACGAGCGCCTCGGCGGTGGTGCGTCCGGCCAGCATGGTCTGGTCGGTATATTTGATGAGCCCGTCGAGCTCACCCAGCGTGAGTTCTCGTGCCTGGCGCTCCCAGGCAAAGTCCGTTCGCATGGTTTCGGTCGAATCGAAGGGGTCCGTCAGCTCGTATTGAAGCCAGTCGGGCGCAAAGCCCGTCTCGATCATGATGGCTCGGGCGACCGATTCCCCGCCGCTTTCGGCGCGGGCGTCGGCATATTGAAGCGTTGTGAGGGCGGTGCGAATCGCGCGACCATTGCGGGCAGTCGCTCGTTGCTCAACGGCCTCCATCAGCTGTTCCGGCGCAAGGCCGAGCTTTGAGATCGCCGAATCGGCAATGGGCATGCCGTCGGCAAAACCAGTTTGCAGCAGGCAATCTGTGGCCGTTTGGATGGGCGGCGTTACCGATATGCCGGCTCTGCGTATTGCTCCGGCCGGCTTAATCTGGTGTCGCTGAATATGTGCGCCCGGACGAGCCGACGGCTTTGTCGAGCTGCAAACATGCACGACGTTCAGGTGTCGCCACGAGACCTCGAGCCCCAGCAGGCAAGCTGCCGAAAACGAGCAGAACGTCCAATCGGGATGGATGATCGCAAGGGCGCGGATAATCTCGCAATGGCGTTGCGCTCGGTTGAGTTCATCCCAGCGCGTTTTTCGCGCAAACAACCCCGGCATGGGCGAGACAACCGTGCCGCCGGTGCGCCGAAGGAGCGCTTTTCGGATCGCCGTGCTCGGGGGAATCAGACAGCGCCCCTCTTGTTCGGCTTGAGTGAGCAGTTGGTCGATGAGCTGGTCATTGCAATGGGTCATGAGCTACCGCCTCCTTTTGGGTAGCAAAAACGTATCAGCTGGAACTTGCCGCTCAGCTGACCAAAAGCTGACCAAAATCTAACCATGCAGGTAGATGACATGCTTTTGACGACATATTTCTTGTTTGAATCGGTGGGCGGTAATCGGCGACCGTGAACGGTAGCTGGATATGAAGTCTTGGTAAGTTTCGGAACGTGTACTTTTTTGAAAAAGAGCATTCTATCTGCTGTTTTGTGTTTCTGGATCGCATATTTGAAGGCATGTGATAAGGGCTGCGGATCGTCGTCTTGTATCTGCGGAAGCTGTGACCCGGAATGAGCGCTCGGAATGGGATGCATTTTCCGGTAGAAGCTTCAGCGGAAAGTGCATCCCAGAATTCAGGCTCAGAACGGGACACGCTTTCCGGATGGCATGCTTAGCGGAAACTACGGCCCAGTTTTTGGTTCCAGAACGGGATACATTTTCCGGAACGGTCCACGTGCGGCGGTGTATCGCCCTTTTTCGTGCGCCGCTTGTCGAATTGCGTTATAGCTAGCTATATTATAGGAAGGTATAATATAGCTAGCTATAACGCAAAGGAAGGATGGCCCTATGTTTATCGGAAGAACGGCGGAAATGTCCGAGCTCAATCGACTGTATGGCACGGGCTCCTTTGAGATGCCTGTGATTTACGGCCGCCGTCGCGTGGGCAAAACGCGTCTCATCACAGAATTCATCCAAGGCAAGAAGGCTATTTACTTTCAAGCTCGTCGTACCAATGCGGAGGCAAACCTGCACGGCTTTAGCCAGGCGATACTTGCAGGCTCGGTTGGTGCTGCAGGCGTGTCGTTTCGTAGTTTTGACGAAGCGTTCGATGCATTGGCCACCATGGCTCGCACGGAACGTTTGGTTGTCGTGATTGACGAGTATCCCTATCTCGCCCAATCGAATCCCGAAATCAGCTCGTTGCTGCAAGACAAGATCGATCACCTGTACAAAGAGACCAAGCTCATGCTTATCCTGTGCGGGTCGTCGCTTTCGTTTATGGAAGAGCAGGTGCTGGGCTACGAGAGTCCGCTATACGGTAGGCGTACGGCCCAGTTTAAGATCATGCCGCTCGATTTTACGACGACCCTCGGCCTGTGGCAGGGCATGAGTCGCGAAGACGCTGCGGTTTGCTATGGCATGACGGGCGGCATTCCTGCATATATCGAGAAAGTCGATCCTGCCGCGCCGCTCAAGGACAACATCAAACGTCTTTTTCTTACTCCTACGGGCTATCTCTTTGAGGAGCCGAGTAACCTGCTATTGCAAGAGTGCCGCAATCCCGAGCAATATGATGCGATCGTGCAAGCAATTGCTCAGGGGCGCTCGAAGATCTCGGAGATTGCGAGCTCTACGGGAATCCCTGCGAGCAACGTAAAGAGCTATGTGGATAAGCTGGCGTCGCTCGGGATTGTCGAGCGCGAGCTGCCCCTAAACGAGACGAGCAATAAGCGAGCCGTGTATCTGCTGAGCGATCAGATGTTTAGGTTCTGGTACAAGTTTGTGCCGCAGAACATTGGGCTGATTCAAAACGATATGGCCGAGATGGCGTATGAGCGCATTGAGCCGCACGTATCGGATTACATGGGTACGATCTTTGAGATTATATGCAGACAATACGTGTACGAACTCGCGCGCGCGGGCCAGCTCGATGTGGTTCCGGCGAGTGTCGGGCGCTGGTGGGGGACGGACAATCGCACGCATACGCAGGAAGAAATCGACTTGATTGTTGACGATGGCGAGGGCGCTGCGCTGTTTGCGGAGTGCAAATGGCGCAATGAACCGGCGGGCGAAGACGTGCTGCAAAAGCTCGTGCACCGAAGCGAGCTCTTTAGACGGCAACGAAAAAGCTATGCACTTTTCTCAAAAAGCGGCTTTACGCAGGGATGTCGGGATGCCGCGGAGAGTAGGGGAGACGTCAAGCTGATCTCGTTTGCCGAGATGTGTGAGCGGAGATAACCAAGCGCGCTCTGATGTGATGCTCGGAATGGGACGCGCTTTCCCTTTGGCGGCCTTTGGCGGAAACTACGTCCCGGATTCCCGCTTCAGGATGGGATGCCGTTTCCGATAGAGGCATGGGGCGGAAAGTGCGTCCCAGAATCCGGCGCAACGCCGCTGGAGTAGAGGGGCGAGCTCCGGACTTCGTAACCGAAAATCCATTTGTTAAACCTGGCACCCGTGGGTAGAATAAGGTCGACGGCAGCCCAAGGGTGATAGCTGGGCAGCGCCGTTACTTCGATTAAGGGGTCAATGCCTTAGAGGCGTCGACCCCTCTTTTTCTGCTTCGTACGCTGCTTGAGTGCCTCGGTAAGTCCGATAAGCGCCGTGAGGAGCGAGACCAAAGCGGTCAGGAGCTTCACGAAATCAGTCAGATCGGTCATGGGCATCACCTCCCGTCGCATGGAGGGCGCTGCCCGGCACATGGAACTGCCGTCAACAACTGCAATTCTATCAAAGTACTGCTATAAATACGAATATATGTTCGATAATAACAGTGGCGTGATTCTCTCAAAGTGTGGCTTTACGCAAGGATGCCGGAAAGCCGTGCTGTGCGATTTCATGTCCGCACGGGCGCCTATCCTTACGGCAATGTAGCCGCTTATGTAGCAAGCGGCAGTTGACGGAGAAAGGCCCTAACCGTGTCAGCTGAAAAGACGCCGGGTATCTCGGCCATCGATACGACGAACTTTGCGCGCCAGATTGTGCTGGACTTTGAGTTTGCGCCGGTGCCAAAGCAGCGCCAGCGTCGTGGACTGCGCAACGAGATTATCGAGGTCGGCGCCGTCAAACTCGATTACCACGGCAACGTTATGGGCGAGTTCTCGCAGTTTGTGCAGACGGAATTTACCGAAGGCGTTGTGTTCCCCGTCCGCGAGCTTACAGGGATATCGGCTGTGGACACCGCGATGGCCGATCCGCTCTACATGGTGATCAAAAGGCTCAGCGATTGGATCGGTCGCTACTCCGCCCAGATAGTTTGCTGGAGCGGGACGGACCGTCGACAGCTTTTGACTGAGTGCCAGGCAAAACACATCGACCTTTCCGCATTTCCTACGGACTGGGCCGACCTGCAGGCGTTCTACACCTCGATCATGGACGTGGGCAGCCACGGGCGCATCTCTTTGAGTGACGCGGCGACGTGGTTTGGCATCGAGTTCGACGAGTCGACGGGTCACGCCCACAGCGCCTTAGCCGATGCGCGCGTAACCGCCAAGCTGCTCAAGCAGATGATGGAGGGGGACTATCACGTGAGTCCGCGCGCCCAAGAAGTCCGCCAACGGTGGGGGATGGGCGAGCGAGCCCAGACGCGCCTTTCCAGCAAATGCCCCGAGCTGGGTGGCCTGCTGCTGAAGCTGAAGGCGGAGGGGAGGTAGGCAGGGCTCCGGAATGAACTCTGACTCAAGTTATCGGGCCCAAATTCTTTTTGTACGCCATTTTCATGGGCTGAATAGTGCCGAGATTCAATCGCCGAAGGCGCTGTTAGTGGGCTTGCGGGGCCAGTTATCTTATTTGCCCGCCATTTTCATGCTGCCCTACCTGTAGGCTTAATTAGCTTTGGCCCCTCTCCGTCATCAAGATGGACTTAACCCTGGTGTCAGGTATGGACACCGCTCTCGTTTGTTTGACCTTCGCCGCGCGCTCTGCCGCCACGAGAGCCGATGCGTTCTCCCGCCTTCTGACCTCGACGGCGGTGGGATAATAACCGCAACTGCATCCGTCCCATTAGGAGCTGCCTCATGTCTTTCCTAGACCGCCTCTTCGGTACCGAAGAGGCCGATGAATCCGCCAATGACGTTGCCGCCATCGCGCTCGCACAGGAGCAAGCTCTCTCGAGGATAGCCGAAAATGAGTTGGCGGCTCTCAAGGATTCTGCAGTGAGGACCGTTAGGCTTCCTGTAGGAAGCAAGGCAGCTATCGCGGCAGATGCTCTCATACCGTTTGGCGCCAACGTCGCACAGGGCGTTAACGAGATCGGCATGGCGATGGTCAGGTTCCCAGAGGGCGTGGGCTGGGCGGACCTCTGTTCACGCAAGGCACCCGAATGGGATGGTTATAAGCTCCTTTCCAGTTTTGGCAGTGACGGTAAGTTCAACGAGATGGCTGGTATCAAGCAGGCTGGTCTTCAACCCGCTGCGGTGGCAAACCTTGCGCTTCAGGGTGCCGCGGTGGCGGTGGGCATGGCGTATATGAACCAGATAAACGAGAAACTTGACGGTCTTCAGTCCGGCATCGAGGCGATTCAACGAGATATGCAGCGCGAGCGCGATGCCGAGCTCAAAGCGGCATATGACGCCCTTGATCGCCTTACTCTCAAGTGCCAGGAGTACGGCGCCAGCGCCGAGAAGCGTCAAGTCGCGCTGCAGATTATTGAGGACGCACAGCATGAGGCAAACAAGGCGTGGAACTATGAACTCGAGTGCATGAAGGACTTTTCAGCCGAGGTGCGGGCAAGGAAGCGCCTCTCGGCGGAAAAGATAGCCGAGGAGGCGGAGAAGCTCTCCGCGATGGAAACGCGAGCCGCCGTGGCATTCCAGCTTTTCGTTATGGCTCAGCAGATAGGCATGCGTTTCGAGGGCGACTACACGAGGCAGAGAATTGAAACCGACAGGCAGATAACAAGACGGATGGCGGACGGGTTTTCTTCCGTTCGAGGGGAAGCGAGGCTCGCTCTTTCGGAGAAAAACTCCAAAGTGGGAGGAAAACCGCTCGCTATCGCTGAGCGCTCGGAAGACGACCGTGAGGTCGAGAATGTTGTCCTGGGGCTGCTCCGCGAAGCGGGAAAAAACGTGAACCGCCTCAACCCGATGCGCATGCGCGCTAAGGCGAAGGCGGACATCTCTGAGAAGCGCGCAAAGCTGCAGGATGTGGTCTCAAACGAAAACGTTGTCCGAGAAATTGCCGATCAAAATGAGGAGGAGCTTGAAACGATAAACTTCGCCTTCAATGAGGCTGACACGATTGTCATCGGACCCGACAACGTCACAATTTTCAAGGTGGTAGAGGAGAATGCCGAGACGGGCGATGGTTCTGAGGAAGTGATTGTGTAGATATCTTCGAGATGGGGCGCATGTAGGGCTTAGCGCCAGACCTCCAACGCCTTGTCCGCAAGCCATTCTGCGCGTTCGGCGATGTCACCCTCGTCCCAAGACTTCTTCTCCAAGGCGTCGGCCATGGTCGCAAGGCCGGCGGCGCAGAGGGCCAAGCCGTCCTTGTATCCCTTTCCCTGCTTCTTGGTGGTCCAATCGGCATCGCGGATGGAGGCGTTGAGCGAATGCGTGATGATGGCGAGGTTGCCGAGCGTGAGGAGCTTCCGGTCCCTTCGCGTTGCGGCTTCGTCGTCGAGGGTTCCCCATTTGTTTCGCCACTTCTTGGGCATCATGTGCTCGAGGGTGTACTGGTTGAATCCGAGCAGGGCTGTGCTGCTCATGCCCGGGCGTATGGCGCTTTCCAGCAGATAAAGGACGCCTTTGGACTGAAGGTTGTACAGGCACGATTCCTTGAACGCCCTTCGAACCTCGGCATCGCCGGGCATGTACGTCGTCGCCTCGTCATTGGCTTCGAGAGCCTTCCTCAGCGCCTTCGCGTCCTTCACCTCGTTCAGGATCAGCGAGGTGAACAGCCTGTTGTAGTTCTTCGTGGTCGCTTGAACCAGCATTCGGCGGACGATGTAGCTCTCGAGCAGGGCGTAGACCTCGGATTCCTCGCTAGAAGACTTCGCGTTCTTGCGAACGTAGAGCACATATGGGATGAGCGTAGAGTTCTTAAGGCCGAATATCAGCACGTTCAGGCGCTCGACGCCGGGGGCGGAGGGGATGTCCGCGTCGCAGCAACTTGGGTTGAACGTGGACTCGAACACCTTGGCATACGCCTTCATGCTGCTGAGGATCTCGTCCTTGTCTCCGTTGTAGTACCTGCTGATGAAGTCCTTGTAGGACTGGAAGAGGTTGGACGTGCGCGAATAGAAGAGCTTGTCCTCGGTTGTGACGCCGCGCTTCTTGTCCTGAACCAGGATCTGGAGGAACGCGTCGAAGAACAGGTCGACGAGCGTGCGCTTGATGCGTCCGGTCATGACCTCCTGCTCCCAATACTCCCTCTTTTCCGCCGAAGGCTCGAAGACATCTTCCCAGCATTCCTTGAACGCTTGCTCGTTCTCGCGGTTGAAGAAGTAGTTCTTGAGGAGCTCCGCCGTCGTCAGACGTACTCCGAGTGAGTTGATGGTGTCGAATATCTGCTGCTCGTCCTCGCCCTCGGTGAGGTCGATGCAAACGAACTGGACATTCGACTTGATCGTGTTCCTGTCGATTTTCTTTGGATCGATGTTCTTGAGGAAGTAATTGTAGGCAAGGATGATGGCCGAGGAGCCCTCGAGGGGCTCGCAACTTGCGGCGCTGACGACCTTCTCGAAATCCTCCCGGTCGTACTTGCCATGTCTCAAGGCGACTTCGCCGGTTTCCAGTACGAAATCTCGCTCAAACAGCCTGTCGGCGTCGATTCTCGCGCAGAGTGCCTTGAAGAAGATGACCATGGTCGTGAGGCGCTGCTGGCCGTCGATGACGGTGCGAACCTCGGACACCTCGGACCAGGTGTTGCCGGAGGAGGCCTGCTTCAGGATGATGGAACCAAGGAAATAAGGTCGCTTAGAGGCCGTGACGAACTCCATATCGCCAAGGAAGCGCTCCCATTGCTCTTCTCCCCAGACGTACGCCCTTTGGTAGAAGGGTATTTCGAGCAGGCGCGATCCGTTGAACACGCCGCTTATCGTAGATTTTCCTGCATCCATCCTTAATGACCTATCTATCCTTCTCGGTTATTGCTGGTGAGCCGATTTCGCTAATGGCAGGGATATCGCACAAGTTGGAAGGCTTGCTTCCTCCCGACTGTTCTAATGGCGCCTAATCATTGCTTAGCTCATCTTGCCCATCACCTCGAGCAAGTCCTCGTACGTTGCCACGTTGTGGTAGCGCACATCACTGGTGCTCATTTCGTTGAAGAGCTTCTTGGCGCATGCGATTTTGGCGTTCTCCACGCCGGAAAGTTCCATCGAGTCCATGGTTCCCTTGGTCTCGGCGATAAAGAACACGTGGCGCACGCTGCCCTCCTTGAAGGCGATAGCCCAGTCGGGGGCATAGTTGCCTACCGGCGTGGGAATCTGGAATGTGCGAGGCAGCTTGGCGTAGACCGCTACCTCGGCGGCGGCGTCCATGTCCTCGGCAAACTTGCGCTCGCCGTCAGAATCCGGGAACACGAAACGCTGAATGTTCTTCTTCGCCTCGTACGCCTTACTCGCGTTGTCTGGCATGCGCTCGGTGAAGATCGCCTCGTCATAGGCATCGTCTATCTCGTGGTAGCTGATGTGCTCCACGACCATCGTTGCCTTCTCGGAGACGATGAGCGCGGCGGCCTTCTTGATGAACTCCTCGGGATTCACGCGGTAGAGCCTAAAGACGTTGGCGTCAATTCTCGCGAGAATAGCGGCGGCGCTCCTACGAGTGATGGCAGCAGCTTGTGCAACCTCACCGACGAGGTCATACGTAACGCCAACGGTAGAGGTTCCCGCATCCACGTCATGCGTCTCGGTACCCGTGCGCCCAAAGGACGAGCCACCCTCGACCTCGCCACGAGTTGCCTCGGCCTTCTGGTCGCCAATCGTAAGCACGTACTGCAGCTTGCTCACACGCAGGTCGCTGTTGATGCGCGCGATTGCCTTGCGGCGCAGCTCGTCATCAGAGAAGCTCACGGTGTAGGCATGCTTGCGGTTGATCCGGCTCCAAAGCTCCTTGAACTCCTTCTTGGCGAAGTTGTCCGTGAGCGAGTTCTCCGTCACCTTTTCCTCGGCCCGGCCAATCATGCCATCGAGGGCATGGGCGTCATAGACGCTCCTCACCAGGGATTCGACCGCCTTGGCATGCGCCTCATCCGCTATGTCCTCCGGCAGCATTGACACGAATTGCTCAACGAACGCCCCCGCGCCCGCGGCCTCCCTGAAGGCGTCCGTTGGCCTATCGTCCTCGTCGATGAAGTCCGCTTTGTAAAGGGCCTTGTAGACACGCTTGGACTCGTACTCGGTAAAGAGCACGGACCGGCCGTCGACAACGATGTCGGCCCCGCTGAACAGGTTGGCCTCGACCTTCTTGGGACGCTCGCGCAGGCTCTTGCTGATGTCGGTTTGCAGGTCGCGCACAAACGTCTCGTAGCTCTCGGACGCAATAACTGTGAGCAGGTTCACGCGGTGCACCTCATCGGGCCCCAGCAAGACCGCATCCTGGCGGTTGCCCCATTGGTCAACCGAGAGGCGCATGCCGCGACCCACCTCCTGACGCTTGGAGGTCTCGGAGCCCGACTCCTTGAGCGTGCAAATCTGGAAGATGTTGGGGTTGTCCCAACCCTCGCGAAGCGCCGAGTGGCTGAAGATGAAACGCACGGGCTCATCGAACGAGAGCAGCTTCTCCTTGTCGCGCAGGATCAGGTCATAGCCACGCCGTGCGTCGTCGTCGTTGATGCCAATACCATCCTCGCGCTCGGCCTTCTTCTCGACCTTGGACTCGACGGCGTTGCCCTTTTTATCCACCGAGAAGTAGCCGCTGTGAACCGCATGGGCGTCATCGCGTCGCAGGTAGTTGAGATAGCTTGGGTCATACGCGTCGTCCGTGGTGGGATGCGCCACGCGCTCGGCAATGGCCGCCGCATATTCTTCCTCGAAGATCTTGCCGTAGCCCACGGTCTCGCCGTTGCCGGAAAGGTCGCGATACTTCGCCACCTCATCGATGAAGAACAGCGAAAGACACTTGATGCCACGGCGGAACAGAGTCTCTTCCTTCTGGAGGTGGCTCTTAATAGTCTCGCGAATCTGAATGCGCTGGATGTCATCCGCCGCGGAGTCGCAGTAGACCTCGCCCATATAGATGCGGCCATTGTCGCCAATGGAGCTGTCCAGGAAGCGGACGTAACCGGGACGCCCGTCCTGCGGCGGCACCACGCCATCGTTGCCGCTTGCGATGGTGTAGCCGCGGTACGCTTCGAGCTTGGTGGACCCGCTTGCGTCATAGACGCTATCGCCCTCGCAAAAACGCTGGGTCTTCTTGCGGACCTTGCCGCCCGCGCCCATGTACTTGAACTCGATGACGGCCTCTGGGGCACGGCTCTTGCTCACAACGATGTCACGCAGGTAGAGATAGCCGTCGGTGCCGCGCATGTTTTTGAGCGAGAAGCCCTTGACCTCGATGCGCTTGACGAGTTTCTGGTTGTAGGCGTCCAGGGCGTCCAAGGCATACACCAGGTCGTGCTTCTCCTTGTGCGTTGCCGAATAGTTCAGCACGAACAGTGGGTTGAAGCGGGCGATGCCCTTCTGGGTTGCGCCGCCCTTCTTTCCCATCTTCTGGGGCTCGTCGCAGATGACGATGGGGCGGTTCGCAGCGATGACGTCGATGGGCCTGCGGCTGCTGAACTCGTCGCGCTCGTCAAAGATGATGCGCGCCGCCTTGTTCTTGGCGCCCTCCTTCATCGACGCGTTGAACGCCTGCATGTTGATGACCATGCAGTTGACGTCGCTCGATTGGGAGTACGCATCAAGCTCGGTCAGGTTGTCCGAGTCGTATATGAAGAACCTGATCTTCTTGTGGTATTGGGAGAAGAAGTGCTCCTGGGTGTTCTCCAGGCTCTTGGCCACGCCCTCGCGGATGGCGACCGATGGCACCACCACGATGAACTTGCACCAGCCGTACAGGCGGTTGAGCTCGAGCATCGTCTTGGTGTAGACGTATGTCTTGCCGGTGCCCGTCTCCATCTCGACGTCCAGCTGGCAGGCTCCCATGCCGCAGAAAAGCTCCTCCGACTCGGGGATCTGGTTGCGTCGCTGCACTGCGCGCACGTTTGCCAGTATGTCGGCGCCCGAAAGCGCGACGGGCGCGTTGGCATAGCCCTCGAGGTCATCGCCGCCGAAATCGATCTCGCCCTGCGCGCGCTTGGGCTTGCGGCCCAGATCGCGCAGGTAGACGGAGGCGCCCTGGTTGGGCTGCCCCTCGAAGACCGAGGCCACCGCGTCTGCGGCGTCGGTTTGGTACTGTTGTACTTTGAACTTGAACTTCATGTCGACGCCTTAAATCACTTGGGGAACAGTGTCGGGGCTGTAGGTGCGGAACAGCTCCTCGTAGTTGGCGTGCGTGGCGTCGTCAGCCATGGACGAGTCGCGGATGACGGCGTACCAGGGCTTGGCCTTCGCCATCTCCTCGATGGTGTCGGAGCCGACGTTCGCATCGAAGCATGCCGCCAACTTGTCGCCGTCCACGAAGAAGACCTTCTTGTCGGCGAGTACGCGCTCCTCGATCTTCGCAGAGTACGGGATGCCGAGCTTTGGCAGTACCTCGAAGAGCAAATCCAGGTCGGAGCGTCCCTCCTTCACGTTGTCGGCGAAGTCGAAGAGGCTCTCCTGGGAAATCTCGCCAGGCGTGAGGTAGAAGTCCTTGAAGTTCGAGGAGTCGATACGCAGCACGCGGAAGCCAAGATCTGGATAGAGTTTAGGCTCGGCGCCGAGCTCGAGCTGCTCGTTTCCCTTGTCGATGTCTGCAGCGATTTTCGCGCCTGCACGATTTATCCTGTCTTCCCCAAGATCGCATAACGTCTTATAACCATGTTTGATTGCGCTAGGATTATCTCCGCAGTTTTCAGGCAGCTGAACCATAATGAAGCGTCTTTGACCGTTGTCGTTTTTATTTGCTTCGATGACTGCGTGAGCAGTAGTTCCAGATCCTGAAAAGAAATCGAGAACAATGGAGTTTGGTGGCGCTAGCCACTCTACAATTCGTTGAATGATGGCAACGCTCTTCTCGGTATCAAACGCATCGGTCTCATTGCCGCTCAAAGTCAGGTCCATCCAGTTATCGCTCAGCAGCTTTCCGGTCGAGGGGGGCACATAATACTGCACAGTGCCATCTTCGTTCTTTCGAACAAAGTTCATCTTCTCATTCGTTGCGGCAAGATTATCGAGATAGTACTCGTCTAGACTCATCGAGCCTGCCGCATCCTTGAGAAAAGTGTTGTAGTTGCTAACTGCCGTATATGCGCGCCCTTTTTCCCAGCGCCATTGTCCAGAATGAGGGGTTTCGCCGAATAACTCATACCTCATAGATGGACGATCCGTACCTCGCCAAAATGTATCCCATTTGCCAGGCTTGCCATCATGAGCTAATGATAATTTGTGGAACCGATTGGTCGCGTTTCGCGAATAAAGCAAGATATACTCATGCCCCTGCGAAAGAGCCGCAATATCGTCAAATTGCGCCTGCACGTTCTTAATGCCTCTGCGAACTGCAATGCAATTTTTGAAGCACTGGGCTCCGAATATCTCATCGCAAATTGCTCGAAGATTCTTTACCTCATTGGCATCAATGCTTAGCAAGATAGAACCATCCGAAGTCAAGAGATCGCGCGCAAGAAGCAACCTCGGGTAAATCATCGAGCACCAATCTGAGTGGAACCGGCCGTTGCCCTCGGTGTTGGCAACCAGGCGACCGCCTTCCTCGTCGAAATCACCGCTCTCCGCGTCATATTCGCCGCGCGTTTTGGCGAAGTCATCGTCGTAGATGAAGTCATGGCCCGTATTGTATGGGGGGTCGATGTAGATGAGCTTAACCTTGCCGGCGTAGGTCTCCTTCAGAATCTTGAGCGCGTCGAGGTTGTCACCCTCGATGTAGAGGTTCTCCGTGGTGTCCCAATTCTTGGACTTGCCTGGTTCGGGAATCATCGTCTTGTAGATGGGGCGGCGCGCCTCGGCCTTTGCCTCGCGCTTGCCGGGCCAAGTGAACTGGTAGCGTTCACGCTGTCCCTCCGCTACATCACCCAGAAGATCGCGCAGCACGTCGAAGTCCACGGCACGTGCAAGCTTGCCGTCGGCGTTCTCTACCTCGGTCACCACCTGCGGGAACAGCTCGGCGATCTTGTCTATGTTCTCGGCGGTGCCCTCGGGTGTACCCAGTTCGATCTTGTCCATTATTTAAAACTCCCATTTTTCTAAGGCGGTTTGTTCCAACAGCCCGTTATCGCCGAACAACTGAATATCGTTGCTGTTCGGCCTCGAGCAGCTATCAAGCTGATCGATATAGACGTACTGAGGCATGTGCAGCGACGGTCCGCTGACGATGCACTCTCCTTGGCCAAGTACGCTTAACATTGAAAGGCTGGTTTCCCCCATAAAGCTAACGGTCTTCCTTATCCTTTCGATATCGTTCGGATTCACAAGCTTATGAATAAAGTAATTATGAATCTGCGAGGTAATCGTTGGAGAGATATCGCTCGGCCTCTGGCTTGCCAAGCAGAGAAAGACGCCGAATTTGCGCCCCTCTTTGATTACTTTCTCGAAAATGCGAAGCGTGTTGCCGTGAACCGAGTCGGATTGCGTGACGTCATATCCAAGCAGATTATGAGCTTCGTCTACAACCAGCGTGACGACTTCTCTCGGCGTTCCGTCGCCCTTGTTTTCAGAAGCTCTTCTCATAACCAGCTCCGCGATTAAAGCGGGAAGCATCTCTCTGCTCGCTTCATTGACGTCGCCCAACTGAACGACTGCGAGGGGCTTGTTGTCGAATATCGCTTGCAGGCCAGCGCATGGCGCGTCGGAAAAGATTTTCTCCAAATCTCTGATGACAGATTTGGCTCGAGGAAGCAGCGGCTGGACGAATTCAAAGTTGATTCCACTTTCGGCCGCTCTGGAGACCTCCAACGCAAGCCAAAGGTAAAACATCTGAAAACGATCGATGCCAGGTTTAATGACTATGTCCCGTACATCGGAGATAGAATTGATGTATTGCCGCCCTTGTCCATTGTCATAATAAAAACTACCATTTGTCCTGTTAAAGGCCAAGTTGTCGATACCTTTTATCAACTCGGGGCAGTAGTTGCGCAGCGTGAAAAACAACGTTTCGCGTTTATCGGCAATTGACCGTTTGATCTCGGATATATAATTCGCGTCTGGCTCGCTTCTCCATTTTGAATAAGCTCTTCTGACTGCGGGCATCTGAGTCCTTGGGGTTGCTCTCAAGATGGTTCCCCAGCTATCCTCGTCAAGCGAATCGAAAGACAGGGGAACGCGATCGCGGTTCAATCCAAGTTGCTTTCTCGTGTTCAGCCGATAGACGGTCTTTTTGTCCCGGGGGACTATGGCGTCTCCGCCGTATTCGTTATTCAGGTCAAATATGAGAATCCTCACCGCGTCGGTTTCTTTCGGGAGGCAACCAACATAACCTTTCAGAAGGCTTGCCAACGTGTTCGATTTTCCGCTGCCGGTGTTTCCGAAAATACCGATATGACTTGCCATCAGCCTGCCAGCATCCAGATAAACCGAGCGCGATTCGTCGAAAAGGCTACTCCCTATGCGCAATGGCTTGGATCCGTGCGATGAGTACAGAAGCTTGAGGTCTTCAGAATCCAAAGACTCAACAGCCGCTCCTACAATGGGAAGGCAGCGAAGCCCTCCCTTGAAATCTCCTGACGAAATGTACCCCCGCACCTCCAGGTCGACAACGAAGGGACCTATGGGAGCCGCCTGGACTTCGCGGGTCACTTCACTTCGCCTGTCGTACTCCGCCTCGTGTTCTCCGACAATCTGGCAAATGACCGTATCTAGGCCGACTCCGGTTTTGACGAACGAATTGATACGGGGCGACGCTACCGCTTGGCCGTTATTCACAATGAATGGCTGCATGCGATCGAAGAACGTCGCCGCTGCTCTTACGCCATCAACCTTCGTTATTCTTCCCACAATCATAGTTGTCCCACTCTTTCGAGAAGATCAGCGAGGGTTTTAGTCGCATCAACGGGGTTCTCGTTATTGTTGGGAGGCACGACGATGACGTTGCCGGCGACCTGCTTTGGCAACTTGTCCTCGCTTCTGTACTGGAGCCAGTACACGGTAAGCCCGCCAGCGATTGCGTCACTGATTATTCCATTAACGTGGTCGTCCGCCCATGAATAGCCAATAACGAATAGCGCTGAATTGCGCTTCAGCAGCTCTCCTTTCATCGCGAAGAGAGTTTCATAGAAATGAGATAGTATGCTTCCGAGCTTGTCTTGCCCGGGGAAAACGATGTTGTTCGCAGAGAGCGTGCGATTGGTGTCGACAGACCCATGGAGCTTGTAGACGCAGAACGTCGGGACGAATGCATGGGTCGAAGTATTGTACCCAACGATATCGAAGGGCAAGCGACCCTTTGCCTTGTCTTGCGTGAGCGTATAGCTAAACAGCCCGCTGTCCTCGAGTATCTCCTCGACTATGCGGTCGTAATTGAGTGTGAAAACGTTCAAACGCCTGGTTTCGGGATGTCTGTTCTCGGCCCGACCGACAACAGAAGCGAAGCCTACAAGCATTCGTCTCAAGTTCAACAGAGATTCGTCGTAAAGTCGGTAATTGTTGTGGCTGTTATATTCGTCAACGAAAGCGTCGAGAACCTCTTGCCGTATTTGACCATCTGCGCAATTGGCCAAGGCAGTTTCGATATCACTTCCATCAAGACCCCTTTCGTTCATGGCGCCGATGGTTTTCTTGAATTGGGCGAAATAGGGAAACGCTTTTCCGTTCACTCCGGCGCCGAAGAGGAAGTTGACGGAGCAAGAACCAAGCGCTTTGCGCAAACCAACTACCAGCTCATCCGAGACGCCGAGCTGTACATCGTTATCGGATTGGTTGTCCATCTATCGTCCTTCCTCTATCTTGGCAATCCGCCGTTTGAGTTCCTTCGCCTTATCTAACAGCGCGTTCTTTCGCGCAACCTGTCGTTCCTTGCGCCCCCGCGCCTCCACGCGCGCAAGTTCTTCGTACAGCGCTTTAATCTTCGCGTCGACCTCGAAGCGTTCCTCTATGGTTTCAGGACCGCCACCTGCGTCGTTGTAGACCACTTGGGATGCAAGCGAATCCCACACTGCATCAACGTCGCTTGCGTTCATGTCGAGCGTGAGGCGGTCAAACGGACGCCAGGGCCCCACGACGAGTCTCTTGAGCATCACCGCGAGACACGCCTCACCGCTGTGGGTGCAGACGAACAGCAGCTTATGGGGGTTCGCCTGAGCCACAAGCGCCAGCACCTCTTCGGGGACGTGGCGAGCCTTGAGCGCCACTTCCACTACGAGCACCTCGTGCACGCGCTCGCCGTCGGGAATACCGGTCGTGGAGGTCTTTATCGAGTTCGCGATTACGAAGCGCTCGACGTCGCCGATGAAGGACTGGCGCAGCGCGGCGCTCACCTTCAGGCGTCCGTAGAAGGCCTCCTTGGGTATGCGGCGGCCCACCTCGGTCGTGCTCGGAAGCCCTAGCATCTGGGCCTCACCACCAGGAAGCACACGAGCTCGAAGTCATCGAGTCCCTCGATGTCGTTCTCCAGAAAGCCCGTCGTGCCGTCGGTGAAGAAGCTGTCGACGTCGGACTCCTGCTTGGAGTCCACAATCGACGCCACCGCGTCACGCAAGAGCCCAGCCTCGCGGCGCATGTCGCGGCCGTTCTTGGTCTCGCGGTTGTAGGCGCGGCAGAGCGCCATGTCGGGCTCGGACTTGCCGCGGCACAAAAGGCGCATGTCGTCGAGCACCGCCTTGGGCTCCAGGTGCCCGTGAGCAACGGACCCGTCTGACCCCATGCGAACCACATAGAACGGGTGCAGGTTGTTCGCCCCGTCGCGGTCGATCCTGCTGTTGACGTTGCGCAGCACGAAAATGACGCCGGGCTCGTCGCCCTCCACCACAGCGTTGATGCCACTCGGAAGCCTGTCGATGTCTGGGTTGTCGCGGTAGTAGCCCACCAGGTCCATGCGAAACTCGTTGAGTCCCAGGTCGGTGATGGACACGCCACCCGAAACGTCCTCCAGATCAATGACCTCGTTATGCATCTGCTCGAGCTGCTGACGACGGTACTCAAGGTCTCCTGTCTCCTCGGCGTTGATGTAGTCATCGTCACCCGTGGAGGTCATCACGGTTATTCGCATGCGCTCCTCAACACGCGCCTTGAGCTTTATGTACTCGTCCAGCTCAACGTCCGGCCAGTAGTTCACGAGTTGGATGCAAGCGTTCTTGGAGCCGATGCGGTCCACGCGGCCAAAGCGCTGCACGATGCGCACGGGGTTCCAATGGATGTCATAGTTCACAAGGTAGTCGCAGTCCTGGAGGTTCTGTCCCTCGGAGATGCAGTCGGTGGCGATCACGATGTCCACGTCGCAGCCGCAGAGCTGCGGAGCCACCACGTCTCGCTCCTTGGACACGGGCGAGAAGCAGGCGAGCACCTCCTGCATATGCGGGGGCACGGCCTTTATCGTGCAGGCGCAGCCGTCGCCCGTGACCTTGGCGCACTCGAGGCCGAGCTCGCGCTTCGCGAAGGCAGACACGTTCTCGTAGAGGTAGTCGGCGGTGTCCGAGAACGCGGTGAACACGAGCACCTTGCGGTTGCCCGGATTGATGGGGCTCTTTACCTTCTCGCGAATCTGCTCGCACAGTTCGATGAGCTTGGCATCGTGGGCAGGGTCGATGTCACGGACCATGGCAATGAGGACCTCAATGACGTCCACGTCCGCCTTGATATCGCGCTCCCAGCTCATCCAGTCCATATCCTCGATGAGGATCTTCGTGGCGCCGCCCACCTCGAAGCCGCTCTCGTCGTCGGGATCGAAGTCGAACCCGCCCGGCAGGTCGCCGTCGGCCACACTGGCCCCAGTCGCTAGACCGCTGCGGTAGTCGTCTATGGTCTCGAGGGCGGTGTTCATCGCCGCCAGCACGCGCTCAAGCGTCAGGCGGAACGAGCACACCGAGCTCTCCAGGCGCTTGAGGAGGTTTACCGTCATGAGGCGGCGAACGCCCGTCTCTCGCCCGCCGAGCGTGAGGTTTCCGCCACCGCCCTTCTCAACATACTTGGCCATCTTGCTGGGCTGCACGTAGGCGCTAGGCATGTACACGGCAAGCACGAGGGAATCGAGCTCTTCGTATATCTCGCGGTAGTTGATCGCGTTCGCCAGCGTCGAGAGCTTGGGGCGCTTCGATATCGGCGGCAGGCGCTTCGGGAAGGGCCCGATGGCGCTCATGTCGTAGTAGCGCTGGATGTGCTTGCGGCTGCGCGCCACGGTCACCTGGTCGAGCACCTCGAAGAAGTCGTAGTCGAGCATGTCGGTGAGGGCGTGCGTCGTCCGCCGCTCGGCGGGCAGCTTCGACCAGCGGGCGTAGACGGTCTGCGCGTTGCGGAAAACCGTCTCGATGTCGTTCTCAAGGCGCAGCTTCTCAGACCAGCCGGTGGGGTCGCCCCAGTACGCCAGGGCGAGCTGGTTGCGCAGGTCGCGGAAGCGGTTGTTCACGGGCGTGGCGGAGAGCATGAGCACCTTGGTCTTCACGCCCTGCTTGATGATCTTCTCCATGAGCAGCTGGTAGCGGTTCATCCTGTCTTCCGACGCCGAGTCGCCGCCGTTTCGGAAGTTGTGGCTCTCGTCGATGACAACGAGCCCGTACGCGCCCCAGTTCAGGCGGTCGAGCGGCAGGCCCGTCTCCGACGTGCCGCGCGTGCGCGAGAGGTCGGTGTGGTAGAGCACGTCGTACTGCAGGCGGTCGCCCGCGATGGGGTTGTTCACGACGTTCGAGTTGTAGGTGATCCAGTTGTCGCGCAGCTTCTTGGGGCACAGCACGAGCACGTCCTTGTTGCGGCTCTCGTAGTACTTAATCACGGCGAGCGCGGTGAACGTCTTGCCCAGGCCGACCGAGTCTGCCAGGATGCAGCCGTTGTAGGTCTCGAGCTTGTTGATGATGGCGAGCGCCGCGTCCTTCTGGAAGTCGTAGAGCTTGTTCCAGATAAGGCTGTCGCGGAAGCCCAGCCCCTCGTTGGGCAGCACGTCCTCGGAGACGTCGTCCAAGAACTCGCTGAATATGCGGCAGAGCGCCATGTAGTAGATGAGCTCGGGCGCGTTTTCCTGATACATTGCCGTCACGCCGTCGATAACGGCATCGGTCACGTCGTGAAGCTCGCCGGAGTTCCAAGCGGAATCGAACTGCTGGAGCAGGGCACGGGATTGGGAGGCGTCCAAGCGCATGGTCACGTCGGGGGCGTCCGCGGAGTTGTCGCAGCCGAGCTTGCGCGTGGTGAAGCCGTCGAAGGGCATGTAGGCCACGTTGTCGTCCGTCTTATCGATATCCATGAAGCCGCTCATGCGCCCCTCGCCCTCGAAGGAGCGGAAGCGCGCCTTGCGGCGGATCCAGTCGGCACACTCGGTCGCGACGGCCTTCTGCGTGAGCTCGTTGCGCAGCTTGATCTCGAAGTCGGTGCCGCAAAGGCCCTGCTCGCGGGAAAGGCGCGGGATGTAGAACTCGCGCTTCTCGCGCGCTGGGCGCTGCTTGGTGAACGTCTGCGAGGTGAAGACGAAGCGCAGTTCGTCGATGCATTCAAGCTGGCTGGCGAGTTCCTGGTAGGCGTACATGGAGAAAACCGAAGCGGCTATCGCCACGCGATCGCCGGCGGCTATGTTGGCGACGAGGTCGTCCTTGACGATCTTCGCCCTGTTGTCGAAGAAGTCAGGCTGCATGAGTTTATGCCCCCTTCTTCGCGAGCTCTTCGATCATGCAGGTGCGCACGAAGGCGGAGAAGCTCATGCCCCTCAGGGCTGCCTCCTCCTTCGCAGCGTCGCGCAGGGTATCGGGAATGCGCAGGGTCACGGAGACCTGGTCGCCGTCCACTAGGAAGCTTCTGATCTCGGTCTCGTCGGGATTGCTCTTGATGAGCTCCTTGTAGCTGTCAGGCATCTGCGCTCCCATCGCTCGAAATGCAATACAAATGCGTTTGAAAGTATTATAGCGTTGCATTGTTGGCGACTGTTGAGGCGAACAGGCGAACGGCAATATGGCCAGGCATGGAATCAAAGAGTCAGGTAGGGACAACCTGACCGACGGCGTTATCGCGGGATCGCGTGGTAGGTGTGCCCACCTACACCCTCGCAATCCCACGCGCGGCACTCAGCAGCTCGTACTCCCCCTGGCTCCACTGGCGCAGCTCGGCTGCGTCGACGGCGTCGCAGCACAGATCCAGGAACACCTCGGCGCTCTCTCAGAAGCACTCGCGGGCAAAGTCACCCGAACCGCTTGCGACGCACGTGCCGTCGGCAAACAGCTTCCAGCTAGACGGCTCGCGCGAATCGTCTCCAAGCAGCTTGATTTGCAGCACGTACGGGTCACCGGCGGCGCAGAGCTCTTCCTCGAGCACCTGCACCGTAAAGCGCATCTGGTGGGAGAGGCTGTTCTTGACCATGGCCGAGGCGTAGCCATTTGGCTTATCCAGAAGATGCATGTGATTCGGTTTGACGACCAGGTTGTGGAAGTTGCGCTCGCTGCGCACAGGGAAATTGTCCATACGGACTCCTTTCATCGATGTTGGCAGGGCCACCGTGCCTCTTGGCCGGTTGGCGTCGGGATCGTGGAGCCAACTCTCTACCCCGACTCTGGATAAAACGCGCCCGCTCCTTGCGGGCAAGAGGAAGTCTATCAACGTGTACGGACGGAAATCAAGCGCCGCCTGCGAAATGACGCGTGAACGGCGTTGGTTTCCCAAGTGATTATTCGGCTTTCGTCCGGAAAAGTGCCGAAATCAGCCGTGTAAAAGTACGGAAAAGTGTCGAAATAGGCACCTTAAAACTTCGGAAAAGTGTAGATGGATGACAAAACAGCACTTAGAAGCTGGTGCTGAATGCGAGATCCTGCGGCTGCCTTCAGCTCTCGCTATTCGTCGTCCCCGTCGTTGGGGTCGCCCTTGAGGGTGTTGATGTCCAGGTACTGGTTATCGTCCTCTTTTTGCTGGGTCTCCGACTCCGCTTGGGTGGGGCCGCGGAACAGCTGGAATCCTTCAAACGCAATGACACCGAGCAGGGCAATGATAATGGCGATAAAGGCAACCTTGACTGCCTGCGGAAATTCCGAGAAACGCAGC
The DNA here is from genome assembly GCF_039062315.1 of Collinsella aerofaciens. Taxonomy (GTDB): domain Bacteria; phylum Actinomycetota; class Coriobacteriia; order Coriobacteriales; family Coriobacteriaceae; genus Collinsella; species Collinsella aerofaciens_BG. Next base: position 167,765 of record NZ_JBCJBG010000003.1, on the reverse strand, counting down.
GCCTTTTCCTCGGCGTAATAATCGGCGAAGCGCTCTTCGCCCGTGCTTTTGGTATACGCCGGCGCGGACGCGGCCTCCGGGTCATATTCCGGTGCAGGCGTGGCAGCGTACGGATCGTTGAGATAATCGCTCGATGCGGTGCCATAATCCTCGGTCTCGATGCGACCGGTGCCAGCATAGCCATCGGAATAATCGGAATATGCCGCACCGCCCTCATAGTCCGCGGCGCTCGTGTTGGCGGCAAAAAGCGGGTTAACTGGAACATCGAGCGCCGGCATGCCGGTAGAGGTCTCATCCAGATCGGCTGCAGCCCAGGAATCGTGGGCAACCTGATGGGCGACGGGCTCATCGAGCCTTGTGACCGGAGGCTTGCGTGCCGCAGGAACGGGCAACTGCTGGGCGCTGTACATAACGGTGCTGTCGGCCGATTTGCTCTGCGTCGCCGCAGCGAGAAATGCCGCCGTCTCGGACGGGTCGTTTGCGGGGCGGGGAGCGGTCGTGGGCGCCGAAGTGGGTGCGGGCGTGGGCGCGGGCGTCGAAACAGGCGACTGCGCAGGAGTCGGCGCAGGTGCGGACTTAGGCGCAAGTGCGGGATTGGGGCTTGACGGGCGAGCCCCACCGCCGCCCATGAGTTCGTCGGCGGTCCACGGGCGATCGTCCATCACGTCGTCAAGGCTCAGCGAAAACAGGTCGTCTTCACCCTCATCGAACATGCGGTGCACATGTCCACCAATTGCCGGAATCAATCCGCGACCGGTGCATGATGCCTTGCTCAACGCCATTCTGTTCCATCCTTTCGAAATACTAATGACATCGATTATATGGAACTTCCCAAGCGGCTCGGTCTTGGATTCGTGCTTTCCAGAACTCGCGCCCAAAAGGGGAGGGGCAATCCAGACGAGTGCCTACTTGTCGCCGGCCGCCGCCTTGGCCTCATTGAGGTAGCTATAGAAACTGTACTTGGAGATGCCAAAGAACTCGCAGGCGCGCTCGCTCGACTTGGAAATGAGGAAGGCGCCGCGACGGTCGAGGTAGCCAATGGCACGAATGCGCTCGTCTTTGGTCATGAGTGCCGCGGGCTTGCCCACAAACTGCTCGCACTCGTGCAGCAGGTCCTCGAGCAGGTCGCCGATGTTCTTGGTAATGGGCTCGGGCTCGGTATAGCCCGTGCCGCCGGTGCCGGTAAAGGCGTCGAGCGAACGCTCAAAAGCCTTCATGAGCGTAATGTCAAAGTTGATGCCCAAAATGCCGACGGGTTTGCCCTCATCGTTGCGGATAAAGATCGTCGACGATTTGAGCAGCTTACCGTCGGTGGTTTTAGTGAGGTACGGCTCGCGGTCGTGTACATCGGTGGCGCCCTCGTGCATGGACTCAAACACGATATGGCTGGGGCCGTCACCCAGTTTGCGCCCGCTGACGTGGCCGTTTTCGATCACTACGATGGAATGGTCCACGTCCTCGGTCTCCAGATCGTGGACGACGACTTCGCAGTTGGGGCCAAATTGGAGCGCCAGACCGTGTGCGAGGCGCTTGTAAAACTCAATCTGTGCGGGGGTCATGGGTACCTTCCTAAAAATTAGTTTGGGCTCACTGTGCCATAAACCACACATGACCGCAAACAAATCCATCAACAAGGCAATTCATGACCGTTCGGCGGCGAAAAAGTACCGATTACGGCAACAAACAATTCGTTAGATATACCAATCAAAAAGTGTGATAGAACATTACTAACAAACTTTTTGTTTGGCATCCACATAAAAGTTCAGTCGTGTGAATGGGATCGGGCTGAAACGCGTATGCGGGGGCCGGCAAGAGAGGACTTAAGGAGTTCACCGTATGGCCGATAAGATCCAGTGGGCGGGCAACACGATGCCCAAGAGCGATGACAAGCACTTGGGAATCATGAGCCTCGACCACGTGAAGAAGGCCCGCGCCTTCCACCAGTCGTTCCCTCAATATACCGTCACCCCGCTTGCCCGCCTGGACGGTCAGGCTGCGCGCTTGGGTCTGTCCAACCTGTGCGTTAAGGACGAGAGCTATCGCTTTGGCCTCAACGCCTTTAAGGTTCTGGGCGGATCGTTTGCCATGGCCAACTACATTGCCGACGAGACCGGCAAGGACGTTGCCGACTGCACCTTCGATTACCTGACCTCCGATCAGCTTGCCAAGGACTTTGGCCAGGCTACCTTCTTTACCGCCACCGACGGCAACCATGGCCGCGGCGTGGCATGGGCTGCCAACAAGCTGGGCCAGAAGGCCGTCGTGCACATGCCCAAGGGTTCCACCAAGCCCCGCTTCGATAACATCGCCGCCGAGGGCGCCACGGTGACCATCGAAGAGGTCAACTACGACGAGTGCGTGCGCATGGCCGCCGCCGAGGCCGACGCCTGCGAGCGCGGCGTCATCGTTCAGGACACCGCCTGGGAGGGCTACGAGAAGATCCCGTCCTGGATCATGGAGGGTTACGGCACCATGGCCTCCGAGGCTGCCGAGCAGCTGCGTGAGATGGCCATCAACCGCCCGACGCACGTGTTTGTCCAGGCTGGCGTGGGCTCGCTGGCTGGCGCCGTGGTGGGCTACTTCACCAACCTGTATCCCGATAACCCGCCCACCTTCGTCGTGGTCGAGTGCGCGCCTGCCGCCTGTCTGTACAAGGGCGCTGCCGCCGGCGACGGCGATCCGCGCATCGTGGACGGTGACATGCCCTCCATCATGGCCGGTCTGTGCTGCGGCGAGCCCAACATTCTGGGCTGGGATATCCTGCGCAACCACACCACCGCCTTCGTGTCCTGCCCCGACTGGGTCACCGCTCGCGGCATGCGCACCCTGGGCGCTCCCGAGAAGGGCGACCCGCGCGTCATCTCCGGCGAGTCCGGTGCTGTGACCACCGGCCTGGTCGAGACCCTCATGCTCGATCCCGAGTACGCCGAGCTCAAGGAACTCATCGGCCTGGACAAGACGAGCTCTGTGCTCTGCTTCTCCACCGAGGGCGATACGGATCCCGACCAGTATCGCCGTATTGTTTGGGAAGGCGAATATCCCACTTGCTAATCGTTAGGGCGGAGTAAATAGGTATCGCTCCGCCACCTCACAGGTAGATTTCTTCGTTTGAAAGGTTATGAACAATGGCTAAAGAACTCGATTTCGACGCTATCAAGGCTGCTGCTGAGTCTCATCGTGCTGATATGACTCGCTTCCTGCGCGCTATGATCTCGCATCCCTCTGAGTCTTGCGAGGAGGGTGAGGTTGTTGCCTGCATCAAGGCCGAGATGGAGAGCCTTGGCTATGACGAGGTCAAGGTCGACGGCCTGGGCAACGTCATGGGCTTTATGGGCGAGGGCGACAAGATCATCGCCATCGACTCCCACATCGACACCGTCGGCATCGGCAACATCGAGAACTGGGATGCCGATCCCTATGAGGGCTACGAGACCGACGAGATCATCTACGGCCGCGGCGGCTCCGACCAGGAGGGCGGCATGGCTTCTGCTACCTATGCTGCCAAGATGATGAAGGACATGGGTCTTATCCCCGAGGGCTATAAGATCATGGTCGTCGGCACCGTCCAGGAAGAGGACTGCGACGGCATGTGCTGGCAGTACATTTACAACAAGGACGGCATTAAGCCCGAGTTCGTCATTTCCACCGAGCCCACCGACGGCGGCATCTATCGCGGTCACCGCGGTCGCATGGAGATCCGCGTCGACGTTCACGGCACCTCCTGCCACGGCTCCGCTCCCGACCGCGGCGACAACGCCATCTACAAGATGGCCGACATCATCGCCGACGTCCGCGCCCTCAACAACAACGGCTGCGACGAGTCGACCGACATCAAGGGTCTCGTCAAGATGCTCGACTCCAAGTACAACCCCGAGCACTTCGAGGACGCCCGCTTCCTGGGCCGCGGCACCTGCACCGTCAGCCAGATCTTCTACACCAGCCCCAGCCGCTGCGCTGTCGCTGACTCCTGCGCCATCTCCATCGACCGTCGCATGACCGCCGGTGAGACCTGGGAGTCCTGCCTGGACGAGATCCGTAACCTGCCGGCCGCCAAGAAGTACGGCGACGACGTGAAGGTCTCCATGTACATGTACGACCGTCCGTCCTGGACCGGCGAGGTCTACGAGACCGAGGCTTACTTCCCCACGTGGATCAACAAGGAGACCGCTCCGCACGTCAAGGCCCTCGTCGACGCTCACAAGGCCATGTTTGGTGACGAGCGCATCGGCTGCGAGCCCAGCATGGACAAGCGCACCGGTCGTCCGCTGTGCGACAAGTGGACCTTCTCCACGAACTGCGTCTCCATCCAGGGCCGCTACGGCATCCCCTGCGTGGGCTTTGGCCCGGGTGCCGAGTCTCAGGCTCACGCTCCCAACGAGGTCACCTACAAGGACGACCTGGTCACCGCTGCCGCCATGTATGTGGCTGCCCTGAACCTCTACGATCCGAGCCAGGCCGATGGCGACGCCACCGTGTTCCGCGCCGGTCTGACCAACAACAAGATCGATTAGTCCCATTCCTCGATTTTGTTGAGCCGGGGGCCGCTCGCGTCCCCGGCACCCCCTGTCGACTTGGGGCCCGCGGTCGTTATCTCCCATGCTTCCTCAACGGTAGCGGGTCCTCGTCATAGCGCTCTGCATGTTCTAGCCACACGCGCATGCCGGAGCGCATCTACTCATTGCGATCGTTTCATCTTTAGAAAGGACATTTCCATGGACGCCAAGTTTACCGAGCTCGTCGAGCAGCTGAACGGCCTCGATTTTAAGGGCATGTACGGCAGCGACTTCCTGCACACCTGGGATAAGACCACCGATGAGCTCAAGGCGCTCTACATCGTCGCCGACGCCCTGCGCCAGCTGCGTGAGAACAACGTCTCTCCCAAGATCTTCGACTCGGGTCTGGCCGTCTCCCTATTCCGCGACAACTCCACCCGTACGCGCTTCTCCTTCTCTAAGGCCGCCAACCTGCTGGGCCTTGAGCTGCAGGACCTGGACGAGAAGAAGTCCCAGATTGCCCACGGCGAGACCGTCCGCGAGACCGCTACCATGATCTCCTTCATGGCCGACGTCATCGGCATCCGCGACGACATGTACATCGGCAAGGGCGACGCCTACATGGCCGAGGTCTCCGAGTCTGTCCAGCAGGCTTACGAGGACGGCGTTCTGGATCACCGTCCCACGCTCATCTCCCTGCAGTCCGATTCCGACCACCCCACGCAGTCCTCTGCCGACATGCTCTACCTCATCAACGAGTTTGGCGGCCTTGAGAACCTCAAGGGCAAGAAGGTTGCCGTCACCTGGGCCTATTCGCCCTCTTACGGCAAGCCGCTGTCCTGCCCGCAGTCGCTGATCAGCCTGCTGCCCCGCTTTGGCATGGACGTCACCCTGGCCCACCCCGAGGGCTACGACCTCATGCCCGAGGTCGTCGAGCGCGCCAAGGGCTATGCCGCCGAGTCCGGCACCACCTTTAAGCAGGTCAACACCATGGCCGATGCCTTCGAGGGCGCCGACATCGTAATCCCCAAGAGCTGGGCTCCGTTTGCCGCCATGGAGAAGCGTACCAACCTGTACGCCGAGGGCGACGACGCCGGCATCGCTGCGCTCGAGAAGGAGCTGCTCGCCCAGAACGCCACCCATCAGGACTGGTGCTCCACGACCGCGCTCATGGAGAAGACTGCCAACGGCCAGGACACCATCTTTATGCACCCGCTGCCCGCCGACATCTCCGGTGTCTCTTGCGAGCACGGCGAGGTCAACGCCGACGTCTTCGACATGCACCGTGTGGGCATGTACAAGGAGGCCAGCTACAAGCCGTACGCCATCGCAGCCATGATGTTCCTGCAGAAGGTTGCCGATCCCGCCGCTGCCCTCAAGGCCCTCGACGAGCGCAACACCGCCCGCTGGTTCCAGGCCTAAAGCTGGGCTGAGGTAAACCATGTAAAGGGGGCGCTCTGCCAACCGGCGGGGTGCCCCCTTTTTGCATCGCGGGCGTGTAGGATAAGCGCTTTCGATGTAGGTGCCCCGCGGTGCAAGTTATGGGTACGATGGTTTCAGGGGAGGTATCGCCATGAAACTTGGTTGCGTGATTATGGCCTCGGGTGAGGGTAAGCGGTTTGGCTCTAACAAGATGCTTGCCGATATCTATGGCGAGCCGCTGATTGCCCGGACCATCGATTCGGTTCCCCGGGGCTTTGACGTCGTGGTTTCGACGCGTTGGCCCGAGGTTGCCCAGATTTGCGAGGACAAGCATTGCCCGTGCGTGCTGCACGATGGCGAGCTGCGCAGCGAAAGCGTCCGTGCGGGCCTTTCGTGGGGAGTCGAACGCAACTGGAAAGGTTGCCTCTTTTTGCCGGGCGACCAGCCGCTTGTGAGCGCGGATTCTTTTGAGGCTATGGTTCGCGCATTTGACGAGCGTGGCCGCAAGCATCCGGTGCGTCTTGCGTGCAACGGTGAGCCTTCGAGCCCGGTGCTCTTTCCGGCGGAACTGTTCGATGCACTTATGTGTCTTGAGGGCAAGGACGGCGGCGGTTCGATCCTCAAGGACCGTACCGACGTGGTGCTGGTCGAGGCGCGTGCCTACGAGCTGTGGGACGTCGATACCGCCAAGGGACAGCGACGCATAGCGGAGCATATCGCCGCCTGCTCGTATTTTGATCGCGTGGCCAACTGCATCAATCAATAAGGAGCAATTATGATCATCATCAAAAACGGCGCGCTCGTGACGCCACAGGGGCTTCGCCGCGCCGATCTTGCCATGGATGGCGATAAGATCGTGCGGATCGCCGCGGCGATTGAGCCGGGCGAGGGCGATACCGTCCAGGACGCCACGGACTGCTGGGTGTTCCCCGGCTTTATCGACGCCCACACGCACATGCAGTGCTGGACTGGCATGGATTGGACGGCCGATAGCTTTGAGACCGGCACGCGCGCGGCCGCCTGCGGCGGCACGACGACCATCGTGGACTACGCGACGGCCGATCGCGGCGTGACCATGCCCGATGCCTTGGCCGAGTGGCATCACCGCGCCGACGGAACCTGCACGGCCAACTACGCCTTTCATATGGCACTCGCCGAGTGGAACGAGCGCAACCGCGCCGATCTCTCGGCCATGCGCGAGGCGGGCGTGTCGTCGTTCAAGACCTACTTTGCCTACGATCATTTGCGCCTGGACGATGCCGAGACGCTCGAGGTGCTCGAGGAGCTCAAGTATATTGGCGGCATACTGTGCGTGCATTGCGAGAACGGCACGCTGGTGAATGGGCTGCAGAAGCGCGTGTTTGAGCAGGGTATCCACGGGCCCGAGGGCCATGCGCTCAGCCGTCCGGATGTGTGCGAGGCCGAGGCAGTGAGCCGTCTGCTATATCTGGCGCACCTGGCCGGCGACGCACCGGTCAACGTGGTGCATCTTTCGACCAAGCTGGGGCTCGAGGCCATCCGTGCCGCCAAGGCGCGCGGGCAGAAGAATATCTATGTCGAGACCTGCCCTCAGTATCTGATGCTCGACGATACTTGCTACTTGGAGCAGGGCGAGGACGGCTTTGCGGGTGCCAAGTATGTGATGAGCCCGCCGCTGCGCCATGCCGGCGACCGTGCGGCACTGCGCGAGGCACTTGTGGCAGGCGAGATCGATACGATTGCGACCGACCACTGCAGCTTTAACCTACACGGGCAAAAGGACCGCGGACGCGACGACTTCCGCGCGATTCCCAACGGCGGGCCCGGTGTGGAGCATCGCCCCGTCGCGATCGCTACGAGCTTTGAGGGACAGCTGGGCCCCGAGGATCTGTGCCGCTTGATGAGCGAGAACCCGGCGCGCGTCTTTGGCATGTATCCGCGCAAGGGATGTCTTGCCGAGGGCTCCGATGCCGATGTGTGCGTGTGGGATCCCAAGGCGCGCTGGACCATTAGCGCTGCGACGCAGCATCAGGCTGTGGACTACACGCCGCTCGAGGGCTTTGAGGCACATGGCCGCGCCAAGGCCGTCTTCGTCAACGGCGTGCTGGCCGCGTGCGATGGCGAGCCCACCGGAGCCCAACCCGGCCGCTACGTCCCCCGCTAACAAGAAGGGCGCCGGATTCCCTTCGCAGTTGCGGTGAAATAGTTCCTGTTTAGCCGCCAAATAGGCCGTTTCAGGAACTATTCCACCGCAACTTATAGGTCTGCTGGGGCAGCGCCGGCTATTTGAGGCTGGTGGCGACGATGGGGCGGTCGAGAGCTGCCTCAAAGCGGTCGGCCATCGTGGGGTCGTTGAGCGTGTCGACTTGGTTGAGCATGACGCGTGCGGTGCTGAGTCCCAGCGCCTGCATCTCGGAATTGAGCACCTGGGCGACGCGCTCGGGCGTGGTGATGTCGGTGGGCTCGCAGCCGCAGCGCTCGCAGAAGAGCTCGGGGCGGTGGACGGCTTCGTTGATGGGCTTGCCGAGCCCTGAGGCGCCGACGATCCAGACGATGTTGGCCGTGCCAGAGGGAATTACCGGCTCCCACGGGGCGTGCGCCTTGAGCGGGAGCCGCTTGCTGCCGTCCGCCTCGGCCAGGACGTAGTCAAAGCGCTGCGCCAGCTCGGCGGGGGCGGAGAGCTTGCCCGTCTCCGGGTCCAAAACACCCGCCTGGCAGATACTTCCGCGGCTCATGCCCGCGCAGGCCTCGCAGGTGCAGCCGGGAACATGCAGGGCGCCCGGTTTCCAGGGTGCGGCGTCCAGACGACGGCTCGACCCGTCCCACGGCACGCCGGCGACGGGAAACATGTGCGTGGTGGTGCAGAGGAGCACGCGGCCGCCAGCGCGCATAAGCTCAAGGCCGAGCGTCTTTAGCAAGGTCGACTTGCCACCGCTGCCGATAATCGCGGTAATGCCCGGTTTGATCCTGAGCGCCGAGGCAAGATTGCCGCTAACCGTTTCCATCTGTTCACCGCCGTATAATACTGTGATAATAAATAATCATCAGAGTAGCGGTCGAACCGCTTTTGCTCTGCTCAAACCGTAGCACAGGGAGGTGCCCCGGGAATGCTCGTTTATGTTCGCGGCGCCGGCGATATCGCCACGGGTGTCGCTGCCCGTTTGGTGCGCGCCGGCGTGTCGGTCGTTATGGCCGATATCGCGGTCCCCACGTGCATCCGTCGCACAATCAGTTTTTGCGAGGCCATTCGCTTGGGCGAGGTCGAGGTCGAGGGCATTCGCGCCCGCTTGGCACAGACGCCGGCAGAGGCGCTTGCAATTACCGAGGCTGGAGACGTCGCCGTTGTGGTGGACCCCCAGGCCAAGATGCTCGGCGAGCTGAAACCCGCTGCCGTGGTCGACGCGATTCTGGCTAAGCGCAACCTGGGTACCACGCGCGACATGGCGCCTGCCGTCATCGCCGTGGGGCCGGGCTTTACCGCGCCGGTTGACTGCGACGCCGTGGTCGAAACCATGCGCGGGCATTTCCTGGGCCGTGTCATTACCCAGGGTTCGCCCCAACCCAACACGGGCGTGCCGGGCATTATCGCTGGCTATGGCAGAGAGCGCGTTATCCACAGCCCCGCCGCCGGCGTGTTTCGGTCCGACCGCGCGATCGGCGACATCGTGAGCGCCGGAGACGTGATTGGCTACGCGGGCGATTCGCCCATGTGCACGCAGATCGATGGCTGTCTGCGCGGGCTTTTGGCGAACGGCGTGCAGGTGACTGAGGGCTTTAAATGCGCCGATGTCGATCCGCGCGGCGATGCCAGCTATATCAACTACATTTCGGACAAGGCGACGTCGGTCGGCGGCGGTGTGCTCGAGGCACTCGCCATGCTCACCGGTGTATTCCAGGGATAGGAAATTGCAATGGAAAAGCTCGATGTGGTGAATGCTGCGCTTGCCGCCCTGCGTGCTGGCGAGACGTGCGAGCTCGTGGTCGTGGCCGGCACGGCGGGGTCGTCGCCGCGCGGCGTGGGCGCCTGGATGGCCGTCTTTGCCGACGGTGGCCAGGCGGGCACTATCGGCGGCGGCAAGATTGAGCTCTTTGCGCAGGATGAGGCGCGCGAGCTCCTGAGCGCGGGACAGTCGCGTCTGGTCCGCTACACCATGGGCGGCGAGAACTCCGATACCGGCATGATCTGCGGCGGAGCCATCTGCCTGTGCTACCTGCATCTGGATGCAACCCAGGCACCGTTGTTCCAGGAAATTGCCGACGTCTTGGCCTATCGGCGCATCGGCGACTTCGTCATCGACTTTGAGCCGTTTATCGCGAGCGCGCTCGAGGGCGATGTGGCCGAGTACCATGGTGAGGAATCGCGCCGCACCATTGCGGGCTGCCCCGGGCTTTCGCTGGTGGAGGAGGGGAGTAGGGTCACCTACACCAACGCGGCCTCCGAGATTCCCGCGGCGCACATCGAGACGCTCTGTCCCGAGGGCCTGACCTATATCTTTGGCTGCGGCCACGTGGGCGCTGCGACGGCGCGGGTGCTCACGGCGGCGGGCTTTGCCGTCGCGGTTTGCGACGACCGCCCCGGCACGCTGACCCCCGAATGGGTGCCCGGTGTCTACGACCGTTGTCTGGTCGACTACAAGAACCTAATCAAGCAGTGCCCCATCGGCCCGCGCGACCTGGTGGTCGTCGCCACGGCGGGTCACAAGTCCGATATCGACGTGGTGATTCAGGCCATGCGCGCCAAGCCTGCCTACCTAGGCTGCCTGGGATCGCGTCGCAAGACGGCCTTTGTGCGCGCCCGCCTGGAGCAGGAGGGCTTTACGCAGGAGCAGATCGACGAGCTGCACCTGCCGATCGGCGTTGCCATTCAGGCCGAGGACCCCGAGGAGATCGCCATCTCCATCGCCGCCGAGATGATCCACCTGCGCCGCACCAAACTCGTCCCCCGCAAGCGCTAATCGCATCCCAAATGAGCTGCCCCGGCCCTCTGTCGCATGCGGGCCAAAATGCTACCTGTGTCATATGCCCTATAATGTCCGACCGTTGAGCGGCATAGGGCCGCTGCCTAGGGTATGGGAGGCGCAAATGGTAGAGTCGGCAGCAGGGGATGCCCTGTTCGAGCGTACGGGAAAAGTATCGTTTGTGCAGGTATTGCCCCATGCATTGCAACATGTGCTGGCGGCGTTCGCGGGCATCGTCACGCCCGCTATCATCATTGCGTCGGTCTGCGGCTTTACCCCTCAAGAGGAAGCCGCCGTCATTCAGGCATCGCTGGTTCTCTCGGCGCTCGACATTTTCCTTCAACAGTTCCCCATAAAAGGCATCGTTGGTTCGGGCCTGCCCATCGTGATGGGCGCGAGCTTTACCTTTGTGCCGGCACTCAAGGCAGTCGGCCTTGAGCTCGGCTTCGAGGCCGTGCTGGGCGCTCAAGTTATCGGCGGCGCGCTCGTCGTGCTTTTCGGCCTGCTGTTTAAGCGCGTAAGCTTTCTGTTTCCGGCCCCGGTGCTCGGCACCGTCATCTTTGTGATCGGCCTGTCTCTGTGCCCGGTCGCTGTGGCTTCTATGGCGGGCGGGGAGGGCGCTGCCGATTTTGGCAGCGTCACCAACTGGGCCGTCGCGCTCGTGACGTTTGTCGTCACCTTTATGGCCGGCAACTATGGCAAGGGCGCGCTCAGGCTGGGCAGCATCCTGGCCGGCATCTGCGCGGGCTTTGTTTTGGCTGCGGTGCTGGGAATGGTCGATTTCTCGGCCATCGCGACCGCCAGCTGGTTTGCTCCGCCGGCACTTGGAGCTCATCGTCTGGTGTTCGACCCGGCCGCGTGCGCCGTCGTGGGCGTTGTTGCCATTGTTAACGCCGTGCAGGTCATGGGCGAGTTTGCCGCTGTGTCGTCCGCTGCGCTCGATACCCCTGCGACCGATAGCCAGATCTCGGGTGGCCTGATCGCCAACGGCCTGGTCGGTATGCTGTCGGGCTTTTTGGGCGGCGTCCCCACGGCAACCTTTGGCCAGAATGTGGGCATTATCGCCGAGAACAAGGTCGTCAACCGCATGGTCTTTACGCTTGCCGCCGCCATCTTGCTCATCGCGGGCCTGCTGCCCAAGTGCGCGGCAGTGCTCACGTCCATTCCGCAGCCGGTAATCGGCGGCGCCACCATTGGCGTGTTCGCGACCATCGGCATGAATGGCGTGGTCATGTTTGCCCGCCACGGCCTGTCTCAGCGCGATACCACGCTCATGGGTCTCTCTATCGCCTTTGGCACGGGTATCGAGCACACGGCCGGCGCGCTTGCCGGCGCGGGATTCCCGGCGTGGGTCGGCACCGTCTTTGGCGGCTCCTCAATTGCCGTCGCCGCACTTGTCGCCGTCGTCCTCAACCTAGTCCTGCCTCGCCAAAAATAACGCCCCATATATGAGTTGCGGTGAAATACGGATTGTTTAAGCCTGTTAGGCCGCCAAACAGTCCCTATTTCACCGCAACTGCTTTTTGGGACCCATTTGTGCGGGGGAGTTGTGGAGTTGTGCAGGCAGACGAGGTTTTTCTGGAAATACGCTCCCGATGCGCGTATAGTACCGATTGTTTTGTCGGCTCCTGCTGCGTCGAGTCCAAACCGCGAAATGCCATGAGCGGCGCGGATGCAGCCAGGAGGCACGAGGACAACCCACCGTGGCCACGCCCCGTGCTTAAAACCCCAAGAAGGAGTGAACAATGGCAGAAGAGAAGTATGTGCCGCGTCTGAAGACCAAGTACAACAACGAGGTCAAGCACCAGCTTCAGGAAAAGTTCCAGTACGAGAACGTCATGATGATCCCCAAGTTTGAGAAGATCGTCGTGAACATGGGTGTCGGCGAGGCCGCTACCGATTCCAAGGCCATCGACGGTGCCGTGCGCGACCTGCGCGCCATCACCGGCCAGCAGCCGATGATCACCCGTGCCCGCAAGTCCATCGCTACCTTCCGCCTGCGCGCTGGTATGCCGATCGGCTGCAAGGTTACCCTGCGTGGCGACCGTATGTGGGAGTTCTTCGATCGTCTGACCTCCGTCGCGATCCCCCGTATCCGCGACTTCCGCGGCATCTCCCCCAAGAGCTTCGACGGCCGTGGTAACTTCTCCATGGGCGTCACCGAGCAGCTCATCTTCCCCGAGATCGACTTCGACTCCGTCGATCACCAGCGTGGTATGGACATCACTTTCGTGACCACCGCCAACACCGATGAGGAGGCCAAGGCCCTTCTGGACGCCTTCGGTTTCCCGTTCAAGAAATAGGTTCACCTGCCCTATAAGCGCCGTTCTCACAAGGGGGCGGCGCTTGGGGCGAACAATACTCTATGTGAGGAGGATATAAGTGGCTAAGACATCGATGATCGTCAAGTGCAATCGCAAGCAGAAGTTCTCTACTCGTGAGTACACGCGCTGCCAGCGCTGCGGCCGTCCGCACTCTGTGTACCGCAAGTTCGGCCTGTGCCGTGTCTGCTTCCGCGAGCTTGCACTCAAGGGCGAGCTTCCCGGCGTTAAGAAGGCCAGCTGGTAAGTCACTACCAGCGTTTCAAGCATCAGTTTGAGACAGGGAAAACGCGCTAGTTAGGCTTTGCCGTTAAGGGCGGCGAAGAACCAAGAGCACGTGTTCATCAAGAACGAAGGAGAATCTGTATGAACCTTACAGACCCGATCGCAGATATGCTTACGCGCATCCGTAACGCTAACTCTGTGAACAAGGCCACGGTCTCCATGCCGAGCAGCAAGAAGCTCGTCGAGATCGCTCGTGTTCTGCACGAGGAGGGCTACATCGAGGGCTACGATGTCGAGGACACCGTGCCCCAGAAGACTCTGCACATCACGCTTAAGTATGGTCCCAAGAAGGCTAAGGTCATCAACGGCATCCGCCGCATTTCCAAGCCGGGCCTGCGTAAGTACACCGGCGTTGCCGACATGCCCCGCGTCCGCGGTGGCCTTGGTACCGCCATTATTTCCACCAGCCATGGCGTTATGACCGACCGCGATGCTCGCAAGCACAACGTCGGCGGCGAGATCATCGCTTTCGTCTGGTAATTCGCTCGGTAGGTAGAAGGAAAGGAGATCACCGTGTCTCGTATCGGTAATAAGCCTGTCCAGATTCCCGCCGGAGTCGAAGTGGCAGTCAACGGCAACAACGTTGTCGTCAAGGGCCCCAAGGGCCAGCTCGAGCTCGATGTCTTTGAGAAGCTCGCTATCAACGTCGAGGACAACGTCCTCACCGTTTCCCGTCCCGACGACGAGCGTGAGACCCGTGCCCGCCACGGCCTCACCCGCGCCCTCATCCACAACATGGTTGTTGGCGTTTCCGAGGGCTTCGAGAAGAAGCTCGAGCTCGCCGGCGTCGGTTACCGCGTGCAGCAGAAGGGCAAGAACCTAGAGTTCTCCCTGGGCTTCTCGCACCCCGTGATCGTCGAGGCTCCCGAGGGCATCACCTTCGAGGTTCCCGACAACACCCACGTGAACGTCAAGGGTATCAACAAGCAGCAGGTCGGTCAGATCGCCGCTGAGATCCGCGGCCATCGTCCTCCCGAGCCTTACAAGGGCAAGGGTATCCACTATGTTGGCGAGCACATCCGCCGCAAGCTGGGTAAGGCCGCCAAGTAGTCGTAACTGACTCACTCGCATAAGACCAGCACCCCGTTAGGTGCTGGCAAGATCAACCTTTTTAGGAGTTTACGTATGAACAAGCATAAGGCGAAGCTGGAAGGCCTCAAGCGTCGTCAGCGTCGTGTTCGCGGCAAGGTCTCGGGTACCGCCGAGCGTCCGCGTCTTCGCGTGACCCGTACTAACGCCAACATCTATGCCCAGATCATCGACGACAGCAAGGGCTCCAGCCTGACGCTCGTCTCCGCCTCGACCCTCGAGGCCGAGTTCAAGGGCACCCACACCTCGAACAAGGAGGCTGCGGAGAAGGTCGGTCAGCTCGTTGGCAAGCGTGCCATCGAGGCCGGCATCACCAAGGTCGCTTTCGATCGTGGTGGCCGTATCTACCATGGCCGCGTCAAGGCCCTCGCCGACGGTGCTCGTGCCGCCGGTCTCGAGTTCTAGGAGGTATGTAGCACATGGCTCGTAATCAGAAGCAGCAGCGCGAGGCCTCCGAGTTCGAGGAGCGCGTCGTTTACATCAACCGCGTGTCGAAGACCGTCAAGGGTGGTCGTCGCATGAGCCTCGTCGCTCTCGTCGTCGTTGGCGACGGCAAGGGCAACGTCGGCGTTGGCATGGGCAAGTCCGCTGAGGTGCCCATGGCCATCTCCAAGGCGTCTCTCGATGCCAAGAAGAACATGTTCCACGTGCCGGTGACCGAGCAGGGCACCATTCCGCACGAGGTTCTCGGTCACTTTGGTGCCGGCCGCATCATCATCAAGCCCGCTGTCGAGGGTACCGGCGTTATCGCCGGCGGCGCTGTGCGTCCCCTCTTCGAGCTTGCTGGCATCAAGAACGTCCTGTCCAAGTCCCTCGGTACCGACAACGGCCTCAACATCATCAAGGCTGCCGTCGAGGGCCTCAAGGAGCTCTCCAGCCCTGAGGACGTCGCGGCTCGCCGTGGCCTGACGGTCTCCGAGATGTTCGTCGGTAAGGAGAACTAAGCATGGCTGACACCATCAAGATCAAGCAGGTCCGCAGCACCAATGGTTGCAAGCAGGACCAGGTCCGTACTGTCCGTGCCCTCGGTCTCCACAGGATCCGCGAGGTTCGCGAGATTGCTGACAACGAGTCCGTCCGCGGCATGATCTTCAAGGTCAAGCACCTTGTCGAGATTGTAGAGGAGTAGCAAATGCAGCTTCACGATCTTACTCCCGCGCCCGGTTCCACCAAGAACCGCAAGCGCGTCGGCCGTGGCAATTCTTCGGGTCACGGCACCACTTCTGGCCGCGGTCAGAAGGGCCAGGGTTCCCGCTCTGGCGGCACCAAGGGTGCCGGCTTCGAGGGTGGCCAGACTCCGCTGGCTATGCGCCTGCCCAAGCTTCCGGGCTTCCGCAACCCCCGTCGTATCGAGTACACCGCTGTTAACGTTGAGCGTCTCGAGCGCAAGTTCGAGGACGGCGCTGTGATCGACGGTGCCGCTCTTAAGGCCGCTCGCATCACCAAGAGCGAGTTCGAGCCCGTCAAGGTGCTCGGCAATGGTGAGCTCACCAAGAAGTTCACGGTCAAGGTCGACAAGGTCAGCGCTTCTGCGCAGGCCAAGATCGAGGCCGCCGGCGGAAAGGTCGAGCTGCCGTGCTAAATGGTCTTAAGAATGCTTTCCGCATCAAAGAATTGCGCGAAAAGATTCTTTTTACCATAGCTATGCTCGTCGTGTACCGCATTGGTGCGCACGTTCCTGTGCCCGGCATTCCCTTCCAGGGGATGCTGGGCCTTTTCTCGACCGATAACAATTCGGTCGCCGCAGGTGCTATGGCCCTCCTGAATCTTTTCTCTGGTGGCGCGTTGAGCTATGTTTCGGTGTTCTCCCTGGGCATCATGCCTTACATCACCAGCTCGATCATCCTCCAGATGCTCCAGGCCGTTGTGCCTTCCCTGCATGAGCTTGCCCGCGAGGGCGAGGTCGGTCAGACCAAGATTACGCAGTATTCGCGTTACCTCACCCTGGCTCTGGCAATCCTCAACTCCGTGGGTTACCTCTTCCTCTTTAAGAGCTTCGGCATCAGCTTTACTGGCGCCGGCGCTCCCGAGATCATCTTCGACCTCATGATCGTCGGCACGCTCACCGCGGGCGCCATGCTGATCATGTGGATTGGTGAGCTCATCACCCAGCGCGGTATCGGCAATGGCATGTCGCTGATCATCTTCGCGAACATCATGGCCGGCCTGCCGCAGGCGATCTTCTCCAGCACCGAGGGCAATGCCGGTGGCATCATCACCATGGTGATCATCTGCGCCATCATCTTGCTGGTTATCCCGCTGATTGTTTTCCTTGAGCGCGGCCAGCGCCGCATTCCGGTCTCCTACGCTAAGCGCGTCGTGGGCCGTCGCATGATGGGTGGCCAGACCACCTACCTGCCCATCAAGGTCAACACCGCGGGTGTCGTGCCGATCATCTTCGCTTCGGCGCTGCTGTACTTCCCGGCCCAGATTGCCGTGTTCTTCCCCGGCATCGGCTGGATCCAGGCAGTTGCCTCAGCGCTTTCGACCGGTTGGCTCAACTGGGTGCTTAATGTTGTCCTCATCGTGTTCTTCGCGTACTTCTACACCTCCATGGTGTTCAACCCCGATGACACGGCCGACAACCTTAAGAAGCAGGGCGGCTTTATTCCGGGCGTCCGTCCGGGTAGGGCTACCGCGGCCTACATCAAGAACGCGCTCAACAAGATCACGCTTCCCAGCGCTGTCTTTTTGGCGCTCATCGCCATCGTGCCTTCGATCATCTTCTCCTTCACGGGTAACCATCTGATCCAGGCGTTTGGCGGCACGTCCATCCTCATCATGGTCGGCGTCGTGCTCGACACGGTCGATAAGCTCGAAGGCCAGATCAAGATGTATGATTACGATGGATTCTTTAAATAGGCTAGAGGAGGATTGCTCATGAACCTCGTATTGCTCGGAGCTCCGGGTGCCGGTAAGGGCACCGTCGCACAGGAGCTCGTCGCCGAGTTTGGCGTCGCTCACATTTCCACGGGCGACCTGCTGCGTGCTGCCGTCAAGGGTGGCACCGAGCTTGGTATTCAGGCTAAGAAGTACATGGACGCTGGCGAGCTCGTTCCCGACCAGCTCGTGATCGACCTTGTCAAGGAGCGCCTTGCCGCCGATGACGCCCAGCAGGGCTTCATCCTCGATGGCTTCCCGCGCAACACCGCCCAGGCCGTGACGCTCGATTCCGAGCTCTCCGCTATGGGTCGCGAGATCGACTGCGCCCTTCTGGTCGATGTGGCCCCCGAGGTCATCATCGATCGTCTGTCTTCGCGTCGTACCTGCCGCGCCTGCGGTTACACCGGCACGGCTGCCGATGCCACCTGCCCCAAGTGCGGCGGCGAGATGTATCAGCGCGACGACGACAAGCCCGAGACCATCAAGAACCGTCTCGACGTCTACGAGAAGTCCACGAGCCCGCTCGTCGACTACTATCGTGGCCAGGGTCTGCTCAAGTCGGTCAACGGTGACCAGGCTCGCGAGACCGTGTACGGGGATGTCAAAGAGGCTCTCGGTCTATGATCAAGATTAAGTCTGCAACGCAAATTGAGCAGATGAAGAAGGCAGGAGCGCTATCTAAGATGGCGCTCCGCCACGTTGGAGCCATGGTTCGCCCCGGCGTGTCGACCTTCGAACTCGATCAGCTTGCCGAGCAGATTATCCGCATGCATGGCGGCACCCCGGCCTTTAAGGGTTACGGCGGGTTCCCCGGAACCATTTGCGCATCAATCAACGATGCCGTGGTTCACGGTATTCCCAACCCCGATATGATCCTGCGCGATGGCGATATCATCTCCATCGATACGGGAGCCGTTCTCGACGGTTGGGTCGGCGATAACGCCTGGACGTTTTTCGTCGGCACCCCCACGCCCGAGGCCAAGGCCCTGTGCGAGGTTACGCGCGATTGCCTTAAGGCTGCCATCGAGCAGGCTGTTCCCGGTAACCATATCGGGGACGTCGGGTATGCCGTTCAGTCCCTCGCCGAGTCTCACGGTTACGGCGTGCTTCGCGATTACGTGGGGCATGGCATTGGCCGCGTGATGCACGAGGACCCCAACGTTCCTAACTATGGAAAGAAGGGGAGGGGCGTTCGCCTCCAGGCCGGTATGGTCATCGCCATCGAGCCGATGGTTACGATGGGTTCCAATCATGTGAGCACTGGCTCCGATGGTTGGATCGTTACGACCAACGACCACCTGCCCGCCGCGCACTACGAGAACACCGTCGCCATTACCAATGACGGCCCGGTGATTCTTACCACGGATGCCCAAGGTGCTTGGTGCTCCCTCCAAGGCGGAGAAATGTAACAAGTTCCACTTAGATGTGGAGCCATTACGAAGATATTACGATACGTGCATGCGTATTGTAGAATATTCAATCGCTGTCGTTTTCTAGAGAAAGATGATTGCTTGTGAAGAAGGAAGACGCAAT
Source organism: Collinsella aerofaciens (assembly GCF_039062315.1). Lineage (GTDB taxonomy): Bacteria > Actinomycetota > Coriobacteriia > Coriobacteriales > Coriobacteriaceae > Collinsella > Collinsella aerofaciens_BG. Next base: position 148,802 of record NZ_JBCJBG010000003.1, on the reverse strand, counting down.
TGAGCTCGAGGGTACGGTAAAGGAACCGCTGCCCAACGCCATGTTTAAGGTCGAGCTCGAGAACGGTCATTCGGTTCTGTGCAATATTTCTGGCAAGATCCGAATGAATTACATCCGCATTCTCCCCGGTGACAGGGTTGTCGTGGAGCTTTCCCCGTACGACCTGACCCGCGGTCGCATCACCTATCGCTATAAATAGCGACACGCATACACGCTCTTTTCCGACTGCAGGCTTAGCTCAACCTACGGTCGGTTTGCGTGTGAAGACCAGCCATAGTTTTAAACGCCTGCGGCTGGGCGAGTAGATAGTAGGGAAGTAGTTTGAGCGCTACCGAAAGGAAGAACGATGAAGGTACGTCCTTCGGTCAAGAAGATGTGCGATAAGTGCAAAATCATTAGGCGCCACGGCAAGGTCCTCGTCATTTGCGAGAACCCCCGTCATAAGCAGCGTCAGGGTTAAGAGAGGAGACTACGTTGGCCCGTATTAATGGTGTCGACCTCCCGCGTGAGAAGCGCGTTGAGATCGGTCTGACCTACATTTACGGCATCGGCCGCACCACTGCGACGAAGATTTGCGTCGAGTGCAACGTTAACGTGGACACGCGCGTTAAGGACCTCACCGAGGATGAGGTTAACGCCATCCGCGATTATATCGATAAGAATCAGATCATGGTTGAGGGCGACCTCCGCCGTGAGCGCAACCAGAACGTCAAGCGCCTTATGGACATCGGCTGCAACCGCGGCCTTCGTCACCGCAAGGGCCTCCCGGTCCGCGGCCAGCGCACCCACACTAACGCTCGTACCCGCAAGGGCCCGAAGCGTCAGATCGGTGCTAAGAAGAAGAAATAAGGAGCGCTAGATAGATGGCTACTGCTAAGAAGAACGTTCGCGCTGCCCGTCTGAAGCGCGCGGACCGTAAGAACATTTCCGTGGGCCAGGCTCACATTCGTTCTACGTTCAACAACACGATCGTTTCGATCACCGATCCCCAGGGCAACGTCATTTCCTGGAAGTCGGCTGGCCAGGTGGGCTTCAAGGGCTCCCGTAAGTCCACGCCGTTCGCTGCCCAGATGGCTGCCGAGGCTGCTGCCAAGCAGGCCATGGAGCACGGTATGAAGAAGGTTTCCGTCTTCGTCAAGGGCCCCGGCTCCGGTCGTGAGACCGCCATCCGCTCCCTCCAGGCTGCTGGCCTCGAGGTCTCGAGCATCCAGGACAAGACCCCCATTCCGCACAACGGCTGCCGCCCCAAGAAGCGTCGCCGCGTGTAACTGAAAGGATCGTATCAATATGGCAATCGACAGGACTCCTGTTCTTAAGCGCTGCCGTCAGCTCGGGATCGATCCCGCTGAGCTCGGTTACAGCAGCAAGAAGGAATCTATCCGTCAGCCCAAGCGCCGTCGCAAGGAATCTGAGTACGGCATGCAGCTGCGTGAGAAGCAGAAGGTCAAGTTCATCTATGGCGTTCTGGAGAAGCAGTTCCACGGCTACTTCAACAAGGCCCGTAAGATGAACGGCGTCACCGGTGAGAACCTCATGATCATCCTTGAGTCTCGCCTCGACAACGTCGTCTTCCGTCTTGGCTTCGCCCGCACCCGCAAAGAGGCTCGTCAGTCCGTCCGTCACGGTCACTTCACCGTGAACGGCAAGCGCGTGGACATCCCGTCTTACCGCGTCAAGGCCGGCGACGTCGTCGCTGTCGGCGAGAAGTTCCGTGACCTCCTCCCCATCAAGGAGGCCCTGATTTCCTCCGAGCGCTTTGAGGTCCCTGGCTGGCTCGAGGTCGATATCGAGAAGCTGTCTGGTAACGTGCTCGCTCTGCCGACGCGTGAGCAGATCAGCGGTGATATCAACGAGCAGCTCATCGTCGAGCTCTACTCTAAGTAGTCCATCCGGGCTGCTGAGGCTGGAGGTAATACATGTCAGAATTCATTAGGCCTCAGGTTCAGGTCGAAGAGATCAACGAGACCTCTGCTCGTGTCTCCGTCGAGCCGCTCGAGCGTGGCTACGGCGATACGCTGGGTAACTCGCTTCGTCGTGTTCTTCTGTCCTCGCTCGAGGGTGCCGCCGTCGAGGCCATTCAGATCGATGGTGCGCAGCACGAGTTCATGACCATCCCTAACATGGTCGAGGATGTCACCGACATCGTCCTGAATGTCAAGGGTCTCGTCTTCAGGGCTCTCGGCACGACCGACGAGGCGACCGCCACCATCTCGGTTGACGGCCCCTGCGAGGTCACCGGTGCGGACTTCTTTATTCCGTCCGAGTTTGAGCTGGTCAACCCCGAGCAGCACATTGCTACGCTCACCGAGGGTGGCCATCTCACCATGAGCATGCGCATCGGCTATGGCCGCGGCTATGTCTCTGGCGAGGCTAACAAGCGTGACAACGATCCCATCGGTGTGATCAACGTCGACTCGCTGTACTCGCCGGTGTCCCGTTGCGCCAAGCTCGTTGAGGCTTGCCGTGTCGGTCAGCATACCGACTACGACCGCCTTGTCCTCGAGATCGAGACCAACGGTTCCATCGCCCCGCGCGACGCCGTGGTCCAGGCTGCCAATATCATCAACCAGCATATGGCCGCCTTTATGAACCTTGCCGAGACCCCCGAGGTCGAGGAGGAGGCTTCGATCTTCGCTCCCGAGGTCACCAACGACAACGCCGAGCTGGACAAGCAGATCGAGGACCTGGACCTTTCCGTCCGTTCCTACAACTGCCTTAAGCGCGCCAGCATTCACTCGGTCCGTCAGCTCGTTGAGTTCTCGGAGAACGATCTGCTCAACATCCGTAACTTCGGTGTTAAGTCGATCGAGGAAGTGAAGGACAAGCTTGAGTCCATGGGCCTGAGCCTGAAGGCTTAATGCTTCGCATATTTGAGGAGAAACTAGACCATGCGTCACAACGTTAAGAAGGGCCTGAAGCTCGGCACCGATGCGAGCCACACCAAGGCCATGAAGAAGAGCCTTGCTAAGGCCCTCTTCGAGAACGACCGCATCAAGACCACCGAGACCCGCGCTAAGGCGCTGCGTTCGGTCGTCGACCCGATTATCACCTGGGCCAAGAAGGGCGACCTGCACTCTCGTCGTCTGGCTATCGCCAAGCTCGGCGATAAGCAGCTCGTTGCCGAGATCTTCGACAAGGCTGCTCAGGGCATGTGGCAGGACCGCAACGGCGGTTACACCCGCATCATGAAGCTCGGTAACCGTAAGGGCGACAACGCTCCTATCGTTATCATGGAGCTCGTCACCGAGCCTTGCACGCCTAAGGCCAAGAAGGCTGCTCCGGCCCCCAAGAAGGCCGCTGCTCCCAAGAAGGTTGAGGCTGTCGAGGAGGCTCCTGCTGAGGAGACCGCTGAGTAGACATTCTGTCTGCATAGGCTATATTCGAGGGGTACGTTCGCGTACCCCTCTTTTTTTGTCGCAATACCGTTGCTAGTTTGTTGGGAGCGCCCATGACTGCGCCGTCTAATTTCAATTCGACCCCCGAGCTCGACGCCGCCCTTGTATTTCGCGTGGCCTACGATGGCTCCTCCTATAGCGGATTTGCCGAGCAGCCGGGCCAGACGACGGTTGCGGGCGAGCTACGCCGTGCAATCGAGACGTTGCTGCGCCGCCCAATCGATCTGACGTGCGCGGGGCGTACCGATGCCGGCGTTCATGCGGTGGCCCAATACATCAGCGTGCCTGTAACGGACGCTGAGCTTGCGTATACGCGCCGTAGGTGGCTGAGGGCTATGGATGCCCTCCTGGGCAAAGATATCGCCATAAACGAGGTCTACAAGGCCCGTAAGGGCTTTTCTGCACGTTTTGACGCGCGCTCTCGTACGTACACCTATCGCATTGCCGACCGTGATGCGCGGCCCGTGTTGTCACGCGGTGCCGTGTGGTGGCATCGCTATCCCCTCGACGTCGATGCGATGGCGGCCGCCTGCCCTGCGCTTTTGGGCGAGCAGGACTTTAAGAGCTTTTGCAAGGTCGCCTCTGCCGTGGGCAAACCTACGCACCGCTGCGTAATGCGTGCCGAGTTTGGCCATGAGGTCGCCTTTGGCGAGGACATCCTCACGTTTACCATCGAGGGCAATGCGTTTTTGCATTCGATGGTGCGAACCATTGTGGGCACCCTTGTCGAGATCGGCATGCATCGCCGCGATCCCGAGTGGATGCGCGAGGTAATTGACGCCTGCGATCGCACCGCTGCCGGTCCTACGGCGCCCGCATGCGGTCTTACCTTTATGGGCGTGGACTACGACCCCGCCGAGCTTGTGGTCCTCGATTAGGGATGAGACTGCCTGACGGCGATCTTTGTGTGCGGCGCCTGTGGGCGGGGCGTGTGCAACATCTGTTCTTGACGTGCATCGCGGCGGACGACCGCCCGTATTAATTGACGGGGTGTACCATGAACGACAGTTTGTTACTAGCTGTCGAGAGGACGGAAAACTTGGTTCGACGTGGTTCGCATCCGCGACTTTCGGTGATCCTGATTGTTGAGGGTTCGCCCAGTTATGCGATGCGCGCTCTCGAGAGCGTCCAGAACCAAGACCTCTACGATTTGCAGATTGTCGTCGTTTGCCGCGGCGTGGTAGCTGGTGTGCGCCATTCGCTCGAAGTTGCTGCCGACAGAGATATTCATATTGATTTGATTGATGTTGAGGACCCAGTGCCTGGCGCCTGCCTGCGTGCCGGCTTTGCGGCTTCGCGCGGCTCCCAGATCATTGCGATGAATGCCAATGAGTGGTTTGCGCCGCAGTCCCTTTCGCAGATGGTCGAAAGCTCCTGCGACGCTTCTGCTGACATCGTGTTTCCCTCTGTTTCGCTCGATCGCTACGATGTTCACCGCGAACGTCATTCCCGAGTTTTGGACGCGACATCCGTTTCTGAAGATGAGGACCGGGCGGCTTGCCTGACCCAATTGGTTTCCTGTGGTTTAATCCGACAGACCTCCGGCGTGCTATATGATCGCGCCCTCTTTGAGGCGTGCCTTGCGCATGGCGATGCGTTTCGCACGGTGTCTTTTTTGACGTTCGCGCTTTCGCAGGCAAAGCGCGTTTCGGGATGTGGCCGTGCCCGTTTTCATGCAGTGGCGCCGTCGATTACGGAGACGTTTGACCCCACGATGTTTGCCAGGCTTTCTGATGATATCGGGGCGCTCGACAGGCTTGCCGACTCGCTTGCCGTCGCGGGCGGTGGCGATCAGTTGAAGCTGGTCTGCCAGCGGTATTACTACGCCGGCCTGGTTGCCTGCATCGAAAATTTGTGTCTGAGCCCCCATGGGGTGTCTTCAATAGAGCGTTCGGCCCGTTTGCATGATATGCTCGAAGCGCAGCGTACCCGTCAGATGGTTGCGGCTCTTAAGGGCAATCATCGGGGCCTAGGTCTGCTCTATGGTTCGATAGCTAGCGCCAAGCCTATGCGGTGTGCGTTGTATACGCATCTGGCGGCCTTTTTCAATCGTTCGGGCGTCAGGACTGTCTAGTAGCGTGTTTTTCGAAATAAATTGCATGGAATTGTTTCGAAATGCGTTCTTATTCACTAAAACCCTCAAATAGCGCTAAACTATTCAATCACTAAGTGATTGTCTCCACCATCTTTTGGAGTGAGGTTTTGTATGGCCAAAAAACGCAATGGGCGCCAGGATGCCATCAGAGATATTGTTCGCAATAAGGACGTACGTACGCAGCGCGTTTTGGTAGACGAGCTTCGCGCCATGGGTTTCGATTGCACGCAGGCGACCGTTTCGCGCGACATCGCGGACATGGGACTGCGTAAGCTCCCCGAGGGCATCTATGTCCTTGCCGAGGACCTGCATCTGCAGCGCATGGTTTCCGAGCTGGTTACCGGCGTACTGCGCACCGATAATCTGGTTATGATCAAGGCACAGCCCGGTACGGCTTCTGGTATTGCCGCAGCGGTCGATGCCGCGGAGCTGCCCGACGTGCTTGGCTCGCTTGCCGGCAACGACACGATCTTAGTCATTGCGCAGACGGCCGAGGACGGAGAGCGCCTTGAGGCGCTCATCAACAAGCTGAGTAACTCTCACAAGTAGGGGATGCGTGGCACTGCTGCTGTGCCGATTGTTGCTATAGGTAATTGCCGAGGGCGTTGACGAAGGTCAGCGCCCTTTTGCATGCCGGCACCCGTTGCTCTATCGGTCCTGCAGCCGGGGCCGTCGTGGCATCTTGTGACATCTGCCGAAATAAAGAAGCGCCCGAGCAGCGTACGTGCTGCTCGGGCGCCTTGGTGTCAGATGCCGCTTTGCGTCTACTGGCCCGTAGAGGGGTCGGGCGTGGGCGTAGGATCGGGGGTAGGCGTCGGCGTGCCACCGTCGCCACCCGTGCCACCATTGCCACCCGTGCCACCGTCGCCACCTGTCGTACCGCTATCGCCGGTGGTGTTGCCGCCCGGGGTTTCAGTGGTCGTGGTTGTCGTTGTCGTTGTGGTGGTCGTGGTCTCTTCCTCTTCTTTTCCCTCGTCTTTATCCTCTTCGTCTTTCTTTTTGTTGTTTGTGCCGTAGAACTTCCAGACGTTATTGTTCTTGTACGTGGGAGCCGTTCCGGTCTGGAATTCCTCGCGCTCGGTGCCCGCAAGAACGGTGTTCATGAACTTCTTAAAGACGGGCAGGTTGGTGCTGTCGCCCAGCAGGTCCGAACCGTACTTTTGGATGGGAATCTCGCCTGCGGAATAACCGGTCCACAGGGCGCATGTCAGTTGCGGCGTGAAGCCGCAGAACCACAGGTTGGTGGTGTTGTCAGTGGTGCCCGTCTTGCCGGCATAGGGCTGGTTGACGTTCAGCGCGCCGGCGGCACCCGTGCCGCTGCCCTGCATGACGCCGGATAGAACATCGGTAACCGCGGCAGCCTCGCCTTCGGTGAGCACCTGCGTGGGATTGTCGGTGTGCTGGTACAGAACCGAGCCGGTACGCGAGTCGATCTCGGTAATGGCGATGGGCTGACGGTAGTAGCCACCGTTGGCAAACGTTGCGTAGGCAGATGCCATCTCGAGCGGTGAGATGGACCCGGTGCCGAGCGTCATGACGGGAACGTCCTCGATATTGTCCTTGGCGGGATCGATGCCAAGCTTTTTGACGAGCGACATGATCTTGTCATTGCCGATGGCTTCGGCCACCTGAATGTAGCCGGTGTTGGATGAGTATGCCGTTGCCTGCTTAAGCGTGATGTTGCCATAGCTCTGGTTGCCGTAGTTTTGCACCTCGGTCGTGGTGCCCTTGGCCTTGAGCGGCGAGTTGCAGTTGAGGGTGACGTTGGGGTTCATACCGTTTTGGATGGCAGTTGCCAGCGTAAAGGCCTTAAACGTGGAGCCCACGGGGCGCTTTGCCGTAGCGTGGTTCACGTGATTCTCGTCGGCGTTGTAGTCGTAGCCGCCTACCATGCACTTGATGTAGCCGGTCTTGGGGTCAACGACGACCATGCCCATGTCCAGGCCGTCGAGCGAAAGCGTGTCGAGCTGCGAGCGCACAGCCTCCTCGGCCACCTGCTGCATGGTGGGGTCGATGGTGGTCTTGACGGTCAGACCGCCCTTAAAGAGCACGTCGGTGGAGAACTCCTGCTCAAGCAACTGCTTAACGTAGGAGACAAAGTAGGGCTGAGAGTACACATCGACGCCACTGCCCGAAATCTCGGTCACGTTAAGCGTGATGGGCTCAGCTTGTGCGGCATCGTGCTCTTCCTGCGTGATGTGGCCCAGACGCAGCATGTTGTCCAGAACCTTATTGCGGCGGGACAGCGCCAAGTCGGGATTAACCGTGGGGTCGTACTGCGAGGGCGAGTTGGGAAGGCCGATGAGCAGCGCGGCCTCGCTCAGGGTGAGGTCGGCGGCGGTTTTGGACAGATAGGTCTCGGCGGCGGCCTCGATGCCATATGCTCCATGGCCGTAGTAGATGGTGTTGAGGTACATCATGAGGATCTCGTCTTTGGAGTACATATCCTCCATCTTGATGGCGATATAGGCCTCGCGCACCTTACGCTCGATGGTCGAGTCGAATTGTTCCTCCTGCAAGATGGTGTTGCGAACCAGCTGCTGGGTGATGGTCGATGCGCCCTCGTGGCCGCCGGTGAGGGTTGCCACCGATGCGCGTGCAATGCCCCAGAGGTCGATGCCGCCATGCTCGTAGAAGCGCTCGTCCTCAACGTCGACGGTGCCCTGCAGCACGTACGGGGACACTTGGTCCTTGGTGATGGACTTGCGGTTTTGCGTGTAGAAACTCGCAATGGTATTGCCGTTGCAGTCGACGATGTCGGTGGGCTCGCTCACCAGATACGCGTTGGCATCGGTGTAGTCGGGCAGATCGGACAGCCAGCGGTTGACGTTGCCGATCATGCCGATGCCAAACGCTACGCCCGCGATAAGCAGAAAGCCCAAAAACGAGAGCAAGATCATGGGAAGGGCATGCGTCTTAGAGCGACCGCGCCCCTGTCGTTGGCGAGGACCCATATATTGACCTCCAGGTATGTCGTGCCAGGCGGCAGGTATGCTACCGGGCAGGATGGACATAAGTTATTACACGATAAACCAATCGGGGCATGCGGGGCCTCGTGTATGCTGGTTGGCAGCAATTTTCAGAGTGAAAGCACACCTTGGCAAGGAGTTTACCGATGGCGATTCGGCCGATGGAACCGAGCGGACAATGCGAAAGCGAGTTGGCGGCGGCTGAAGTGGCGTTGCCCGAACTGCTGGCGCCTGCTGGCGGACTCGACCAGATGCTCGCGGCGATTGCGGCGGGTGCCGATGCCATCTATGCGGGGCTGGACGGATTCAACGCTCGAGCGAGCGCGCATGGCTTTAGCGATGATGAGTTCGCGCGCGGTTGTGCCGTGGCCCATGCCCATGGCGTGCGTGTGTACGTGACGCTCAACGTGTTCGTGTTCGATGATGAGCTTGCCGACGCCGTGACGTTGGGGGCGCATGCGCACGCGTTGGGTGCCGATGCGTTGATTGTGGCCGATGCCGGGCTGGCCTGTGCGCTTCGTGCGGCGATTCCGGGGGTCGAGATTCACCTGTCCACTCAGGCGGGCGCTCATAGCGAGGGTGCCGTGCAGTTGGCTGCCAAGGAGTTGGGCGTTGAGCGCGTGACGACTGCGCGCGAGCTGAGCGTGGTAGAGATTGAGACGCTTTGCGCTACTGGCGTGCCCATCGAGGTGTTCTGTCACGGCGCTATTTGCATTGGATACTCGGGTGCGTGCGGGTTCTCTGCCCTTCGACGTGGCCGCTCTGCGATGCGCGGTGATTGCACTCAACCGTGCCGTCTATCCTATGACTTGGTGGACGAGGAGGGGCAGAGTGTTGTCGCTGTCGAAGGGGATCGCCTGCTTTGTCCGCGTGACTATCTGGGCATCGCGCATCTGCCCGAGCTTGTTGCCGCCGGCGTGGCATCGCTCAAGATCGAGGGCCGCATGAAGAATCCCGACTACGTCTTTAACGTGGTGAGGGTGTGGCGTCGGGCGCTCAATATGCTGCGCGACGGCACATGGGATGCCGATGCGGTGCCGGCGCTTGAGCGCGAGCTGGGAAGGTCGTTCAACCGCGGCTTTACCGATGCGTATCTGCGGGGTCGTTCGGGCGCCGAGCTCATGAGCTTTGAGCGCGCGATCAACCAGGGCGTGCGCGTGGGTCACTTGGTGGCGGTGGGTCACGGAGAGGTGACGGTTGAGCTTGATGCCGCCGTGGCGGTGGGCGATACGCTCGAGATCAGGTTTTACCCGGGTGCCGACGCACGTCCCGATGTGCCCAAGCGCTGGCCACAGGTGCCTTGCCCCGTGGATGCCGCTGCGGGAGAGCGCATCGTCGTGCATTGCAAACGCAAGGTGGACGCGGGCTGCGAGGTCTATCTGATTCGCAGTGCCGGCGTGCTGGGGCAGACGGCAACGGTGTTGGAGCGCATGCGGGTCGAGGCAGATGCGGTCGCGCCTGCTGAGCAGTCCGTTGAGGTGCTGCCGTTTGAGGGCGTTCTGGCAGATGGCGACGTGCCGACGGAGTTGGCGGGACCGGCGGAGCCGGCAAAGCATGAGGCTTTTGCTCGCATGGTCTTTGCCTGGGAGCTGATGGACGTGGATCCGCGCGATGAGCGGGATCTGTCCGATGCGACGGTGGTGCTCGACGAAGTGTGCCGCGCAGGCGACGCCGAGCGGACTCGAGCGCTTATGCAACGTGCTGGGCGTGTTGTTTGCCGCAACCTGGGGCAGGTGGCGATGGCCCGCGAGCTGGGCACGACGTTTGACGTGGCGGCGCCGGTGTTCTGCGCCAATCGGGCTACGCTTGCCTGGCTGCGCGGGCTTGGCGCGGGGTGGGTATACTTGCCTGCCGAGTTGCTCAGCAATGATAGGGAGCGTATTGCCGAACTGGCTGCTGAACCCGCCGTCTTGGGTCCGGTCGACACCGACCGTCCCGAGCTCATGGTGTGCGAGCACTGCCTGCTGACCGCCGAGGGCGTCTGCGCCACCGATGCGACGGGGCAGGCCCGTTGCCGCGACTGCTTGCGTCGTCGGCAGGTGCGCTATCTGGTCGAGCGTGACGGTACACGTCTGTCAGTTGCCATCGACGCATGCGGCAGGACGAGGATTTTCCTGTCGTAGATGCTGCGCCGCGTCAGTTTGTTATCATAAGAGAGTTTATGGACTTCCAGCACCGCCGTTTTCGGCGAGGGTGCTATAGCAAAAGGAGGATACCCAATGCTGTCTGTTGACGAGCAAATGCGTATCATCACCTCGGGCGCCGCGCAGATCGTCCCCGAGGCCGACCTTCGCAAGAAGCTTGAGAAGGGCGAGCCCCTCAACATCAAGCTCGGCGTCGACCCCACCAGCCCCGACCTGCACCTGGGCCATGCCGTGCCGCTGCGCAAGATGCGTCAGTTCCAGGACCTGGGCCACAACGTCACCCTCATCATCGGTAACGGCACCGCACTGATCGGCGATCCTTCGGGCAAGAACTCCACCCGCCCGCAGCTTTCGCAGGAGCAGATCGAGGCCAATGCCGAGACCTACGTGAGCCAGGCCATGAAGATCCTGGATCCCGAGAAGACCACCATCGTGCACAACGGTGACTGGATCTTGTCGATGGATCTGGCCGGTCTGCTGCAGGTGTGCTCCAAGTTCACTGTCGCCCGTATTCTCGAGCGCGACGACTTTACCAAGCGCTACCAGTCCCAGACGCCGATCGCCCTGCATGAGTTCCTGTATCCCGTGATGCAGGCTTACGACTCCGTGCAGATCAAGGCCGACGTGGAAATGGGCGGCACCGATCAGCTTTTCAACCTGCTCGCCGGCCGTGAGCTCATGGAGAAGATGGGCATGGAGCCCCAGATCGCGCTCACCATGCCGTTGCTCGAGGGCACCGATGGCGTCCGTAAGATGTCCAAGTCCTACGGTAACTACATCGGCCTGACCGACGCGCCCAAGGATATGTTCGGCAAGACCATGTCCATCCCCGACGAGATGATCGGCAAGTACTACCGCCTGGCGAGCTCGCTCACCCCGGCCGAGGTCGACAAGATCGACGCTGCTCTGGCCGACGGCTCCGCCGATCCCTATGAGCTCAAGCGCGCTCTGGGCCGCGACCTGTGCGACACCTACCACGGCGCCGGTGCCGGCGACGAGGCTCAGGCCGAGTTCGACCGCGTGTTCAAGGAGGGCCAACTCGCCGACTTCCCTGAGAAGCATGTTGAGCTGACCGTCAATGACGAGGGGCAGATCTACCTCGCCGGCCTGCTCAAGGACCTGGGCCTTTCGGCGAGCGCCGGCCAGGCCCGTCGCGACATCGACGGCGGCGGCGTCAAGATCAACGGCAAGGCCGTGGCTCCCAAGAGCTACAACATCGACCCCAGCGTCCTCAAGCTGGGCGACACCCTCTCCGTAGGCAAGCGCAAGGGCTTTAAGTTGGTCTAGCAAGTAGGTCAACCTAACATGTGCAATAGGGCCGCAGCCGGAACTCCCGACTGCGGCCTTTTGAGTTGCGGTGAAATAGTTCCTAAAAATGCCATACGGGCGCCCAGGTAGGAACTATTCCACCGCAACTTTTTTCCTCCGTCCCCAAGGGATCATTTGGCGGTGCCGTTAAGCGGAGAGGCGTATTGTTGACCCATCGTTTGGGCATACAATGGCTATTGGTTTGCTGCGGTGAAGGCCTGTCCGCTCCGCAGCTTTTTTCTACGGTTAAAGGAGTATGTATGTCCGTTGAGGTCATGAGATCTGTGATCGAGGCCGCCGAGGGTCGTGTGCCCGTTGACACGCTGTTTGCCAACGCACAGATCGTCGATGTATACGGCCAGCGCGTGGCGCCCGGTAGCGTTGCCGTCAAGGATGGCGTGATCGTCGGTGTGCTCTACGACGGTCGCGACGATGCCGCCGGTACGTATGAGGCTGCCGAGGTCATCGATTGCCAGGGCCGCTATCTTGCCCCCGGTTTTATTGACGGACACTTGCATATCGAGTCTTCGAACATCCGCCCTGCCGAGTATGCGCGCATGGCGGCGACGCGCGGTACCACCACTGCCATTGCCGACAGCCACGAGATCGCCAACGTTTCTGGCTTGGACGGCCTGCGCTTTATGATCGAGGACGGTCGTCGCGCTCCTATTTCCATCAAGTACATGATGCCCTCGTGCGTGCCCGCGCTGCCCGACGAGCAGGCCGGTGCCGTCATCACCGCTGCTGATATGCAGGCGTTTTTTGCCGAGCATCCGGGCGATGTCTTTGGCCTGGGCGAGATGATGAACCTGCCGGGCGTCTTTATGGCCGATCCCGAGACCTGCGCTCGCATTGACGCTGCCAACCAGACGCCGTCCAAGCAGGTTGACGGTCACGCGCCGCTCGTTGCCGGCAAGGACCTCAACGCCTATGCCGCAGCAGGTATTATCGCTGACCATGAGTCGACGATTCCCGAGGAGGCACTCGACAAGCTGTCCCGCGGCATGTACGTGATGCTGCGCGAAGGTACGTGCAGCCATGACCTGGCCAACCTGTCGCCGATGCTGCTGGAGAATCCTGCCCGTGCCCGCCGCTGCTGCTTTGCGACCGACGACCGCGCCCCTTCCGATGCGCTTGCGACCGGCATGATCGACAACGCCTGCCGCGTGGCGATTGAGGCCGGTATCGACCCCGTGGTCGCCATCTCCATGGCGTCCCTTTCCACGGCTGAGGCATTTGGCCTGGACCACGGCTGCCGCGACCCGCACGAGCTCCGCGGCGCCATCGCCCCGGGCAAGCGTGCCGACCTGCTGGTGCTCAATGACCTGACGTTTGCCACGGCTCCGCATCGCGTATATGCCGCCGGTGCTCTGGTGGCGCAGGACGGTACCTTTGTGGGCGAGATTGCACCCGAGATGGCCGAGGTCGCAGCCCTTGCCGATGAGCTGCGCGCCTCCGTTAAGCTGCCGAAGCTTTCGCTCGACGTGTTCGACTATGCCTTTAAGCCGGGCGAGGCCGTGATTGACGTGGTGCCGGGTAAGGCCATCACGGGTATGGTTCGCCCCGAGAGCGCCGAGGGCCTGCGCCGCATTATGCTGATCGAGCGCCACGGCCGCGGTGTGTCGCTGCAGGCCGAGGGCGCCGACGGTGATGGTCCTGCGGGCCTGGGTCTTGTCGGCAAGCACATCGGTCGCGGCTGGGTGCGCGGCTTCACCATCACCGGTGGCGCCATTGCCTCCACAATCGGCCACGACTCGCACAACGTATGCGTGGTGGGCGACAATGCCGCCGATATGATGGCTGCTGTTGAGGCTGTGGGCCAGGGTGGTCACGTGCTGGTGCGCAACGGCGAGGTCGTGGCGCGCATTCCGCTGGCGCTCGGCGGTCTGATGAGCGAAGGCACGGCCGAGGATGTCGCCGCGCAGCACGACGACTTTATGGTCAAGGCGCGCGCCATGGGCATCGAGCCGCCGCTCGACCCCATCATGGGCATCATCTTCCTGCCCCTGCCGGTTATCCCGACGCTCCGCATCCGCCCCGAGGGCATGTTCGACGTCACAACCTTCACCTACGCCGACTAGTCATCGGGGACGTTCTTAAACGGCTAGTCGCCTGCGACACTCTTTGACGTGTTGCCTGACGCTGCGACCGTGGGACCTCTGACGCGCGTGAGCTATTTGCTAGGTCCTTGTAACGTTTGCGCCCGCGGAGTCTTACCTGAGCTCCCTTTGGGTACGTTGGAATTGGATACACGTTCGATTCCAACAAGCCCGAAGGGAGCTTTTCCATGTTTAAACTGATTGCATCCGATATGGACGGCACGTTGCTTGACGAAAACAGCCAGGTGCCTCCCGAGACCTACGAACTGATTTTGGCGCTACGCGAGCATGGCGTGCATTTTGCCGCATCGTCAGGTCGCCGCTACGATCGCCTGTGCGAGTTCTTTGCGCCCGTTCGCGACAAGATGGACTTTGTCGCCGCTAACGGTGCCCAGGTCTACGCCGACGGCAAAATGGTAGACCGTGAGGTGTATTCGCACCTGGCGATTCGAAAGCTCGCCCAAGCAGTCGCGACGTTTCCCAATCTGCATCTTGCGCTTTTTGACCGAACCAAGTCCTTCCTGCTCGATGACGAGTGCAAGTTCGTGCGTGAGGTCGATAAGGACCTTCCCAATGCCGAGCGTATTTGGGAGCTGCCCGATCCCAGCGTAAATATCATCAAGGCGAGTATCTTTTGCGATGACGGTGTCGTTATGGACAGCGCCTACGTGCTACAGCGCGAACTTGGTCAGCTCTTTACTTTTGCACCTTCGGGCAACGCGTGGATCGATGCCATGCAGCCCGGTGTGTCGAAGGCCTCGGGCATCGCACAGCTCGCGGAGCATTACGGCATTGGACGCGACGAGATCATGGCGTTTGGCGACTCGATGAACGACTACGAGATCATTCGCTTTGTCGGCACGGGCTGCGCGATGGAAAACGCGCGCCCCGCGCTCAAAGCGGTTGCCGATCGCGTCGTAGGCTGCAACCGCGACCACGCCGTTCAGCAGGAACTCCGCCGTGTTCTGGAGAGCCTCGCCTAATCCGGCAGATGGGGACGTTCCTTTTCTGCCGGCAGCTGGGGACAGTCCTTGCGGCGCCCCGCGAAGAGTGTTCCCAACGACAAAAACCACTCATTGGGGACAGACTTAAATGAGTGCCGCCAGCGACTAGCCATTTAAGAACGTCCCCAATGACTACCGGGTTGATGTTGCTAGGCGAGGGTGGCCATGATGGTGCGGGCGACGCCGTCGTGGTCGTTGTCGTATTCGGTGATGGCGTCGGCGGCCTCGCGGTCCTCGGGCTCGGCGTTGATCATGGCCATGCCGTGGCCCGCTGCCTGCAGCATGGGGATGTCGTTGATGTTGTCGCCGAACGCCCAAGCGTCGGCGAGACGCTCGCCCAGGTGCTCGCATAGCCACGTGAGGGCCGTTCCCTTGGTGGCGCCCTCGCCCATGACCTCGATATTCATGGCGTACGAACGCGTGACCTCAATGCCTCCGAGCGAGTCGAGCTCCGACGCGATGGCGTCGCGATCGGCCGGGTCGTGCCAGTACATGGCGATGCGTTCGAGCGTCTCGACCTCGTCGATCTTGCTGTCGATATCCATGTCGATCGGTGTTCGTGTGCGCTTGAGCGAAGCCGCGATGTGGGGGTCGCCGCCGCAGAATTCGTCCAGGCGCGTGTAGAGCGAGCGGGGGAGGAAGCACTGCCCGTCCGCGAAGATATCGAAGGTCACATCGTGGCCGGCGGCGATGCGGTGGATGCGATGGGCAATGCCGCAATCGAGCGGTCGGCTCAAGATGCGCGTGGCGCGCGAGGTATCGGTGGGCACATCGTCGTCGAGCTGCCAGACGCTGGCGCCATTGGCACAGACGGCATAGTGCACGGCGGGATGGGCGAGGATGGGCTCAAAGATGCCCGACAGCGGACGTCCCGTGCACGGTACAAACTCAATGCCGCGACGTGCGAGCTCGTCGAGCATCGCCCAAGTGGCGTCGCTCATCTGCTTGTCACTCGTCAACAGCGTTCCATCCATATCGGAAAAAACAATCATTCGATGCAGCCCTTTCTGCTGGCATAAAAAGCGTGGCCGAGGGCGGTGATGCCCTGGCCACGCTCGAGTTCTATAACGGTCCGCGTCCTAGCGGTCGGCGAGCGGCTTGTACTCCAGCGGCTCGATCACCGGACGATAGGCCGGGCGAATAATACGGTGCGCGCAGAAGAGCTCTTCCATGCGGTGTGCCGACCAGCCGGCCATGCGGGCGACGGCGAAAAGCGGCGTAAAAAGCGTCTCGGGCACGCCGAGCATCTTGTAGATAAAGCCTGTGTACAGGTCGATGTTGGCGCAGATAGGCTTGGTCATGCCGTGGTCGCGCATCACCTGCGGTGCCAGGCGCTCGATGCGCTCGATGAGCGCGAACTCATCGCCCAGGTCCTTCTTGGCGGCAAGTGTGCGTGCGTAGTGGCGGCAGACCTCGGCTCGCGGGTCGCTGAGCGTGTAGACGGCGTGGCCCATGCCGTAGATGAGACCCGTGCCGTCGAAGGCCTGCTTGTCGAGAATCTTGCCCAGGTAGGCTGCGACCTCGTCCTCGTCCTCCCAATTGGAGACGTGCGCACGGATGTCCTCGTGCATGGACACGACCTTGGCGTTGGCGCCGCCGTGGCGCGGGCCCTTGAGCGAGCCGATAGCCGCGGCGTAGGCGGAATACGGATCGGTGGCCGAGGAGGATAGTACGCGGCAGGCAAACGTGGAGTTGTTGCCGCCGCCGTGCTCGGCATGCAGCATGAGCATCACGTCGAGCAGCATGGCTTCGTCGCGGGTGAATGCCATGCCGCCGCGCAACACCTGCAGGATGGTCTCGGCGGTGGAGAGACCGGGCGTGGGATGCGGTACATGAACCTCGGAGCCGCGGCGCTTGGCGACCGAGGCCATATGCGCGAAGGCGGCGATGCGGGGGAGACGGGCGAGCATGGAGATGGCGACATCGATTTCGTGCTCGGGTGTAATGGCGTCGGGCTCGGCGTCGAAGGCGTAGAGCAGCAGCACGGCGCGCTGAAGCACATTCATGATGCTCGACGACACCGTGGTCATGGGGAACTCGCGGACGTATTCGTCGCTCAGGTGCCTAAAAGCACCCAGACGTCCGCAAAAACCGTCAAGCTCTTCCTTGGTGGGCAGAGAGCCCGTAATGAGCAGATAGGCGACCTCTTCGTAGCCGTAGCGGTTCTCGGCCTGGGCGTTGTTGACCAGATCCTCGATGCTGTAGCCACGAAGCGTGAGTTTGCCCTGATCGGGCACGACCTTACCGTCGACCTTGTTGTAGCCATGCACATCCGAGATGCGAGTGAGGCCCGCGACCACGCCCGAGCCGTCTGCATTGCGCAGGCCGCGCTTGACATTGTGTTCGACAAACAGGTCCTCGTCATAAGGGTCGGTCGGCAGGCCGTGGTAGAGGTTTTCGCTTTCGGGCGAAATCTGACGGCTCGCCTCGTAATCCAGAACCAGGCGGCTCAGGTGGTCATCGAAGCGGTAGTAGATTTTCTTGGCGTCGTAGGCCATGCGCGCTCCTCTCCGGGCCATGTGGTGACGTTGCGCCTGGGCGCACCTTGGGCCGTCGCCACGCGGCTTGCTCGCTACAGGCGGTACATAAAGTTGAAGACGTCCTCGCGCTGGATGGACACGTTGACGCCCGAAAGCTCGCCGGCCTCGGCCAGTGCCTTCTGCAGCTCGGCGAAGTCGAGCTTGGACTCGGCGGTGTCGGCCAGCATGGTCATGGTGAAGATGTCCTCGATAATGGACTGCGTAATGTCGCGGATGTCGACGTTGGCCTCGCCTAGGACACGGGTGACGCCGGCGACGATGCCGGGGCGGTTCTTGCCAAGGACGGTGATGACGATACGGGAGGACGAGATCTCGGCCATGGGAAACCCTTTCGCGTGATTGCGGCGCGCGCGGGGCGCTCCGCTACGGTACAGTGTTCATCATTGTACCTGTCTGGCGCCAAAAGGGGCACCTTTGCTGCGGCGTTACACGTCTGCAACATGGGAGAAGGGGCAAAGGCGCCCGTTTGCCGCAATTCGTCGTGTCGTCTGCTGTGTCTTGGGCGCGATGCACAGCGCAAAGACCGTGAACCTTTTGTGGGACACGCGGCGCCGTGGTACCATAGCCGAGTTTGTTGTCTTGGTCGGAAACCAAGACGCCTTATGCGCTGATCGGTAACCAGCGCCTGACCAATAAGGAGTCCTACCATGAAGCAGGGTATCCATCCCCAGTATGTCGAGTGCACGGTGACGTGCTCCTGCGGCAACACCTTCAAGACGCACGCTACCGTGTCCGAGATGAAGGTTGAGCTTTGCAACGAGTGCCACCCGTTCTACACCGGCCAGCAGAAGTTCGTCGACACCGGTGGACGCGTCCAGCGCTTCGCCGACAAGTTCGGTGGCGCCGCTGCCGCCCAGCTCAAGAAGGCCGAGGAGGCCAAGGCTGCCAAGGCTGCCAAGGCTGCTGAGGCCGAGGCCGCTCGCAAGGCCGCCGCTGAGGCTAAGGCTGCCGAGAAGGCCAAGCGTGCTGCTAAGTTTGCCGAGGAGGCTGCCAAGCAGGCCGCCGAGGCTCCCGCAGAGGCTCCCGTCGAGGAGGCCGCTGCCGAGGCCGAGACCACCGAGGCTGCTGAGTAAATAGCTCGCCGAGGAATCGCTCGCATTCGTGGCTAAAGGGCCGCGTATCCATTTGGGTGCGCGGCCCTTTTCCTTTATTGGTGCAAGCTAACCTGTCCCCATTGCACCAGATTGGTGCGAAGGGGACGGGTTCGTTTGCACCAAATGGCAGAGATACAGCGTTTTCCCAGATAAAAACTGCCAAAATAAACCAGTCCCCTTTTGGCAGGTTGGTCGTAGTTATTACGTGGCGGTCGAGGTCGACCGTATAGGCCGCGCCTTGTTTGGCTAAAGTACAATCATCTGTGTTTAACTCGCCCGCAGCTGCACGGCGTGGGCGATGGCCAAAAAGGAAAACCACATGGGATTCATGTCAAAGCTGCTGTCCTTTGGATCCGATAAGGACCTTAAGCGCTACTACAAGATCGTCGACAAGATCAACGGTCTTGAGCCCCAGTTTGAGAAGATGACCGAGGAGGAGCTCCGCGCCCAGACCGATAAGTTCCGCGAGCGCTACGCCAACGGCGAGTCGCTCGACGACATGCTCCCCGAGGCCTTTGCCACCGTGCGCGAAGCTTCCAAGCGCACCATGGGCATGCGTCACTTTGATGTACAGCTCATCGGCGCCATGGCGCTGCACGAGGGCCACATTGCCGAGATGAAGACCGGCGAAGGCAAGACCCTCGTCTCCACGCTGGCCGGCTATCTCAACGCTATCGCCGGTAAGGGCGTGCACGTCGTCACCGTCAACGACTACCTGGCCAAGCGCGACTCCGAGTGGATGGGTCGCATCTACAAGTATCTGGGCATGACCGTCGGTCTGCTCCAGAACAACATGCCGCTCGAGCTCAAGCGCCCGGCCTACCAGGCCGACGTCACGTACGGCACGAACTCCGAGTTCGGTTTCGACTACCTGCGCGACAACATGGTCACCCGCCCCGAGCAGCGTGTTCAGCGCGGTCACAATTACGCCATCGTCGACGAGGTCGACTCCATCCTGATCGATGAGGCCAGAACGCCGCTCATCATCTCGGGCGCCGGCACCAAGTCCGCCAGCACCTACAAGGACTTCGCGCGCGCCGTGCGCGGCCTTGAGCGCGGCGAGGACGTCTCGCACGACATGCTCACCGCCACCGAGGACGTTGAGCCCACGGGCGACTTCGTCATGGACGAGGCCAAGCACACCATCGCCGCCACCGAGCGCGGCCTTAAGAAGATCGAGCGCCGCCTGGGTATCGATGACATCTACGCCGATCTCTCCGGCCAGCTGGTCAACCACCTGCAGCAGGCGCTGAAGGCCCAGTACATGTTCCACCGCGACAAGCAGTACGTGGTCACCAACGGCGAGGTTAAGATCGTCGACGAGTTCACCGGCCGTATCATGGAAGGCCGCCGCTACTCCGAGGGCCTGCATCAGGCCATCGAGGCCAAAGAGGGCGTGCTCGTGCGCGAGGAGAACCAGACCCTTGCCACCATCACCCTGCAGAACTACTTCCGCCTGTATGACAAGCTCTCCGGCATGACCGGTACGGCGCTCACCGAGGACGCCGAGTTCCGCGAGATCTACAAGCTGCCCGTCGAGGTCATCCCTCCCAACAAGCCCGTGCAGCGTGTTGACCACGAGGACCTGGTGTACCGCACCATCCAGGCCAAGTACAACGCCGTTGCCGACGACGTTGAGCGTCGTCACGCCAAGGGCCAGCCGGTCCTGGTGGGCACCGTCTCCATCGAGAGCTCCGAGAAACTGTCCGCCGCCCTCACTAAGCGCGGTATCGCGCACGAGGTCCTCAACGCCAAGCACCACGAGCGCGAGGCCCATATCGTGGCCCAGGCTGGTCGCTATGGCGCCGTGACCATCGCTACCAACATGGCCGGCCGTGGTACCGACATCCTGCTGGGCGGCAACCCCGACGAGCTGGTGCGCGAGCGCCTGGAGTACGAGGGCCTGACCATGGAGGACGTGACGCCCGAGCAGCTCGAGCAGTTTAACGCCGAGGCCAAGGAGACCTGCAAGGCCGAGCGCGAGCGTGTGCTTGCCGCCGGCGGCCTGACCGTTATCGGCACCGAGCGCCATGAGTCCCGCCGTATCGACAACCAGCTGCGTGGCCGTTCCGGCCGTCAGGGCGACCCGGGCGAGACCCAGTTCTACCTGTCGCTTGAGGACGATCTGATGCGCCTGTTCGGCGGCGACAGGATGGACCGCGTCTCCAAGATGATGGTCACGGCCGACATGGGCGACGACATGCCCATCCAGCACAAGATCATCTCCAAGGCCGTCGAGAACGCCCAGCATAAGGTCGAGAGCATTAACTTCTCCATGCGTAAGAGCGTTCTTGAGTATGACGACGTCATGAACAAGCAGCGCCAGGTCATCTACGCCGAGCGCAACAAGATTCTGGACGGCAAGGACCTGACCGACCACATCACCGAGGTCATGCACGATACCGTGTACCGCTGTGTTCAGGAGTTCTGCACCAAGGACAGCCACGAGGGCGAGCGCGATCTTGAGGGTCTGCGTAAGTGGGTCGTCGAGCTGACCGGGCATATCGATACCCCTCAATTCCCCGACGAGGACTTTGAGGCCCTGGCCGCCGATGTCCTGGCCTATGTTGAGAAGTGCTACAACATGAAGGCCGAGCGCCTGGGCGAGGACCTGATGCGCGAGCTCAATACCCAGGTCATGCTGCGCGTCATCGATACGCGCTGGATGAACTACCTGCAGGAGATGGACTACCTCAAGACCGGTATCGGCCTGCGCGGCTTCGGCCAGCGCGACCCGCTGGTTGAGTACAAGACCGAGGCCTACGGCGCGTTCCAGATACTCGTCGATACCATGTACGAGGATTACCTGCGCACTGTTCTGCGCATTGAGCTCAAAGCTGCCCCGCAGGCTGTGGAGCACAAGGAGGACCCCGCCCTTAAGGGTGCGCGCTTCTCTGGTCCCGCCGAGGTCGATGGCGACAACAGCGATTCGGTACTGCGCAAGCAGGCTCAGGTGCAGGCCCGCACCGCCGTCCAGGGTGGTCCGGCTGCCGTTAACAACGGTGGCAAGGTGACGACCTACCGCAAGTCCGAGAGCGATGACCCCTATGTCAACGTGGGCCGCAACGACCTGTGCCCTTGCGGTAGCGGTAAGAAGTTCAAGTACTGCCACGGCAGGAATCGTTAATGGCCGAGACTCTAGAGGTAACTCCCGCCGAGTTGGACGCGTTTGCGGACCGACTCGGCGAGGTCGAGTCATATCTCCATTTGGACGAGAAGCGCACCCGCGCGGCGGAGCTCGAGGCCAAAAGCGTCGCCCCGGGCTTTTGGGACGACGCCGATGCCGCTCGCGCCACGATGGAGGAGATCGCACGCGCCAAGGAGGACATCGCCGCCGTGGATACCGCGCGCGGTGAGCTCTCCGATGCGCGCGCCGCGTTGGAGCTTGCCGAGGAAATGGGCGATGACCCCGATGCCGCTGCGCTGCGTGAGGAGGCTGCCGCCACGGCGGAGCGCCTATCCCGCGCCATCGACGAGCTTGAGCTTGCGAGCTGGTTTACCGGCGAGTTCGATCACGGCGACGCAATTGTGACCATCAAGCCCGGGCAGGGTGGCTTGGAGGCCCAGGATTGGACCTTCATGCTCTTTAAGATGTACATGAAGTACTGCCAGCGCCGCGGCTGGAAGGTTACCATCAACGATTGCCCCGCGGCCGAGGTCATCGGCATCGATCGCGCGACCTTTACCGTCGAAGGCAAGGATGCCTTTGGCATGCTTCGTGCCGAGGCCGGTGTTCACCGCCTGGTGCGCATTAGCCCCACCGACGACAAGAAGCGCCGCCAGACTACGTTTGCCGGCGTCGAGGTCATTCCGGTGCTACCCGACGATATCGATATCGAGATTAATCCCGATGACATTCGCGTCGACGTGTACCACGCAAGCGGCCCGGGCGGTCAGGGCGTCAACACCACCGACTCCGCCGTGCGCGTGACGCATTTCCCCAGCGGTATCGTGGTCACGTGTCAAAACGAGCGCAGCCAGATTCAAAACAAGGCCGCTTGTATGCAGATCCTCAAGGCTCGTCTGTACGAGATTGAGCTCGAAAAGCGCGCCGAGGCCCTGGATGAGATTCGCGGACCCAAGACCACAATTGGTTTTGGCAACCAGATCCGCAGCTACGTGCTCTACCCGTACCAGATGGTTAAGGACCTGCGCACGGGCGTGGAGACCAGCAACGTCGAGGCCGTTCTTGACGATGGCGATCTGGATCCGTTTGTAATTGGCTATCACCGTTGGGCTACCGGCAACGCTGACGCGGAGACCCCGTCTGCCTAAACCGCTCGGTTTATGTGGAAATGGATTAAAACCCTCCGAGCAGGGCGGTTTTGTATCCAGAACAAACCCTGCACAGGGGTGGTTTTTTGTTTGGCGAATCGGTAGAATCGAATACAAGAAGAAGTTCAAAGCGCATCCGATGGGGTGCGCTTTTTTGAGGGAGGCAGCATGGCATATCGTCTGGACATCAAGCGCATTCTTTCGATGAACTTCTTTCACGATCTGCCCCAGATCATGTTGGGGTGTGCCTTGGCCGCCATCGCGACCGACCTGTTTTTGATTCCCAACGGTCTTGCAGCCGGTGGCGTTACGGGCCTTGCGACGATTATCCAGGCAGTCGGCGCAGCGCGAGGCGTGTCGCTTCCCGTCGGTATCCAGACCATCGTGATGAATGCCTTGCTGCTGCTGATCGTTATGCGCGAGGGTGGCATGTTCTACGTAGTGCAGACGGCGACGGGCTTTGTGCTGCTGGGCTTCTTTACCGATCTGTTTGCCCCGTTTGTAGCGCCTCTGGCACATGCGGACCTGATGCTTCCCGCTATGTGGGGCGGCATTATCACGGGCATTGGTTACGGCATGGTGTTGCGCGCCGGCGCCAACACCGGCGGCTCGGACACGATTGGCCAAATCATCTCGCGTAACACCTCGCTGCCGGTGGGCTCGACCGTCATGGCAATCGACGTTGCCGTATGTGCGGCATCGGCTCCGGTCTTCTCGCTCGAAAATGCTCTGTACGCAGGACTTTCGATGGTGATTAGCGGCTATGTGATCGATGCTGTGGTCGATGGCGGCAATAAGCGTCGTATGGTGCTCATCATCTCGGATAACTTTCCCGATATCGCGGCCGACATCATGTATGGTCTGGGCCGCGGCTGCACCAAATTAAAGGCGACCGGTATGTATTCGGGCGTCGAGAAGCCGGTGATCATGGTGATCGTTAGCCGTCGAGAGCTCAACACCCTCAAAACGATCGTGCGCGAGCGCGATCCTCACGCCATTGTGACGGTCGCCGACGTTACGGAAGCCTTCGGTGAGGGATTCAAGGACATTAACGCGTAGGCTGAATTTCGGTTTGCGGATCATTTTTGTGCCGGGGCGAGAGGTAGCCACCGCATCCAAAAGACGTTCACATTGATAAACCGTTTCATCAGCGGTTCTGCCTGCTAAATTGTTCAAATAATGATAAAAACTCTGGTAAAGCCATCGGTTTCCAGCATAATGAATGACGTACGTGCATTGCGGCTGTGTTGGGATTACCTTCGGTGCCGTGCGCATCTTGTCTTAAGAGGATGAAAGGAAGGCACAATGAGCGACGAAGAGCTCAAAAAGGTTGCCAACGAGGTAAGGAAGGGCATCGTCACCGGCGTGCACGCTGCCAAGTCTGGCCATCCGGGCGGTTCGCTCGGCGCTGCCGACATCATGACCTATTTGTACTTTGAGGAAATGAACGTCGACCCGGCCGATCCCCGCAAGGCCGATCGCGACCGCTTTGTGCTCTCCAAGGGCCATTGCGCTCCGGGCCTGTACGCCGTGCTCGCCGAGCGCGGGTTCTTCCCCAAGGAGGACCTCGAGACGCTGCGCCATATCGGCAGCCACCTGCAGGGTCACCCCAACATGAACGACACCCCGGGCGTCGACATGTCCACCGGCTCGCTCGGCCAGGGCATTTCCGCCGCCGTGGGCATGGCCGTTGCCGCTAAGCACTGGGGCGATACTTACCGCACGTACGCCCTGCTGGGCGATGGCGAGAGCGAGGAAGGCCAGGTCTGGGAGGCCGCCATGTTTGCCGGCAACCAGCAGCTCGACAACCTCTGCGTGATCGTCGACCACAACGGTCTGCAGATCGATGGCCCCGTCGAGGAGGTCAACGACCCCATGCCGCTGGCAGACAAGTTCCGCGCCTTTAAGTTCCATGTGGTGGAGCTTGCCGACGGCAACGACTTCGACCAGATCCGCGCTGCCTTTGCCGAGGCCCGCGCCACCAAGGGTCAGCCGACCGCCATTATCGCCGAGACCACAAAGGGCAAGGGCGTCTCCTTTATGGAGAACCAGGTGGGTTGGCACGGTAAGGCCCCCAACGATGAACAGTTTGAGCAGGCCATGGCAGAGCTCACGGCCGCCGGAGAGGAGCTCTAGGATGGCAGATGTCAAGAAAATCGCCACGCGCGTAAGCTACGGCGAGGCCCTCGTCGAGCTCGCCAACGAGCACGATGACTTTGTGGTCCTCGACGCCGACCTGGCCGCCGCCACGCAGACCGGTAAGTTCAAGGCAGCCTGCCCCGACCGCTTCTTCGATGTGGGTATCGCCGAGAGCAACCTGATGGGTGTTGCCGCCGGTATCGCGACCACCGGCCGCGTTGCCTTCGCGAGCAGCTTTGCCATGTTTGCCGCCGGCCGCGCTTTTGAGCAGGTCCGTAACTCCATCGGCTATCCGCACCTCAACGTCAAGATTGGCGCCACGCACGCCGGTATTTCGGTGGGCGAGGATGGTGCCACGCATCAGTGCTGCGAGGATATCGCCCTTATGCGCGTCATTCCCGGCATGACCGTCATCGTTCCCGCTGACGACGTCGAGGCCCGCGCCGTGACGCGCGCCGCCTACGAGTGCGACGGCCCTGTGTACATGCGCTTTGCCCGTCTGGCCTCGCCGGTCATTAATGACCCCGAGACCTACAAGTTTGAGCTGGGTCGCGGCATCGTTATGCGCGAGGGCGCCGACGTTACCATCATTGCCTGCGGCCTGATGGTCGGCGAGGCCCTCGAGGCTGCCGAGCAGCTTGCTGCCGAGGGTATCGACGCCGAGGTCATCAACATGCACACCATTAAGCCCATCGACTCCGACCTGATCGTCAAGAGCGCCACCAAGACCGGCCACGTCGTGACCGTCGAGGAGCACTCCGTGATCGGTGGCCTGGGCAGCGCCGTTGCCGATGTCCTGTGCGAGCAGTGCCCGACGCCGCTCAAGAAGATCGGCGTCAACGACACGTTCGGCGAGTCCGGCCCGGGTGCCGAGCTCCTGCACAAGTACGGCCTGGACGCCGCCAACATCGTGGCGACCACCAAGGAGTTCTTGGCATAAGGCAAGGCGGATCTCAAAGACTGCTTCGCCAGTACTATGGAAACCCGGCAGGGGCGCTCTCTTGGAGGGCGCCCCTGTTTCAGTTGCGGTGAAATAAGGACTGTTTTGCCAGCCTAAAGGCTCAATTAATCCGCATTCCACCGCAACTTCCGAAGGAGTTCCCGCTTGTGCTGGCTCCATCGCGACGATTGATTGCGGCTTGGCACAGTGCAGCGACATCGGGGGCATCGCTGCCTCGGTATGTCATGGCGAGCAAAGCGGCATCATAGATTTCATCATTGGTCACATCGGCGGCATCAATGGGGCAGAAGGCGAGAATCGAATCCTGTTCTGCAAGCTCGGCCAGATCGATCGTTTCACCCATGGCAAAGGCATCATCGAGGACGAGTGTGGCACTCGTGCATGGAATTTGATAGATCGTGCCATCCGCAGCGATAGGGGAACCTGCTGCCTCGAGCGTGTAGACACCTTGTATGAGATTGATGCCAGAGCCATCGGAGGCGACGAACTCAATCCTGTCGACCGTTATTCCGTCGATGGTCTTGCCCGTAATATGTATCGGAACGCGCGATGCCCCGTTATTGGTGTCCCAGCCCGCAGCCGCGACATCCAGCACGATGGCGTGCTCCGAATGGGCGGATACAAAGTGCGACAACACCTGCCGCAGATGAAGACCCATACAGCTACCGCCGACAATGCCAATTACCAGCATGCAGGCAAGGATGACCGCAACGTGGTTCCGAGGCTTTACTCGAAGCTCAGAATCAGCAGAGATGCTATTGACGACAGCCCCGCACGCCGTGCAGTACCTTACGCCATCGCGCAACTCAGCTCCACAATAAGGACAATTCATACTGGCCCCCACAACCATAGGCGCTCCCATCGAGGCCACTGTAAATCGACAATCCAAATCCGAGTTGCGCAACAATGAGCCCCAATATAAGTTGCGGTGAAATAAGGACTGATTAGGGCTTTTAACTGCTAAAACAGTCCCTATTTCACCGCAACTTTTAAAGAGGCCGTATCAAGCAGGATTTCTATTGGGATAAGGGCCCAGCACAACAAAGTGCAATTCAGACCCTCCCAACTTTGTGTGCGCAGCATCTCAAGTTGGTGCGGCGGCCCCTTAGTAGCCGCAGGCCGGGCAAAGGGTTGCCTCCCAAATCTTTCCGCAGGACGGAGGAAACCCCGCAGCGCGAAGCGCGTAGCGGGGCTTCCGACATGTCCGAGGACGATTTGGGAGGCAACCCTTTGCCCGGCCGACGGGAACAGAAACCCCGCCATGCTTCTTATGTGCAGCAAAGCTAATGCTGCTAAAATACAAAGCGCTCATGTAGTTTAAACGCACGACGATAAGGAGCACCAGTGGGTAACCACTTCCGTACCTCCGGTGCGGGCGATGACGCCCCCAAGACGCAGCCAGGCGCCGCGGGCACTCGTTTCGCCACCCCGGATTCAGAGGATCAGCTGTTTAGCCCGATCCCCGCACAGCCGGCAGATCAGGCACAGCCGGCATCAGATCCCTTTGCCTACAATCCCACCAATGATGTCGAGCTTTCCGAGGCCGCGGGTTTTGAACCCGTGCAGAAGGTGACCGCTCGCGTGGATCAGCCCCAGGCGGACGCTGTCGCGCCGCAGCCTGTCATGGCCGGTATTCCCGATCCCATGGCTCCTGCGACTCCGGCGCCACAGCCTGCGCAGTCCGGCCTTTTTGCCGGTATTCCCGATCCTACGCAGCCCGCGGCTCCCGTAGTCGAGAGCGATCAGGCCGCCGAGGTCGCAAGCCTCGACAATGCGCTCAACAACCCCGACTTTACGTCGGTGTTTGCGCCCATCGATCCGCAGGCCAGCCGCAAGAAGATGGCCAAGCAGGCCGGTGTCGAGCCCGTCATCCTCATGGAGCACGTCACCAAAATCTACCCGGCACAGCCCAACAAGCCCGCGCTCGACGACATCAACATCGAGATCTATCCTGGCGAGTTTGTCTTCTTGGTCGGTCACTCCGGCTCGGGTAAGACCACGCTGCTGTCGACGCTCAACCGCGACGTCAAGCCGACGAGCGGCCGCATTTTGGTCGCCGGCCAGGACCTCATGAAGATCAAGAACCGCAAGGTTCCGTTCTTGCGTCGCCAGATCGGTGCCGTGTTCCAGGACTTTAAGCTTCTGCCTCAGAAGTCCGCCTACGAAAACGTGGCGTTTGCCCTGCAGTGCATCGGCAAGCCCAAGGGCGTCATTCGCAGCCAGGTGCCCGAGGTGCTTCGCCTGGTCGGCCTGGCCGATCAGATGGACTCTCTGCCCGATCAGCTGTCCGGTGGCGAGCAGCAGCGTGTCGCCGTTGCCCGCGCTATGGTCAACCGTCCGCCGCTGCTTATCTGCGACGAGCCCACGGGCAACCTCGATCCGGCGATTTCGCTGGGCATTATGAAGCTGCTCGAGCGCATTAACCGTACCGGCACCACCGTGATCGTCGCCACGCACGACCGCGAGATGGTCGATAGCATGCACCGTCGCGTGATCGCCCTCGAGGGCGGCCACGTAATCCGCGACCAGGAGAGGGGAGGTTACGGCAACTATGGCACCAACTAACGTGGGCTATTCGCTCAAAGAGGCTATCAGCCACTTCTTCCGTAACTGGACCACCTCGCTCGGCGCCGTCATCACGATTTTCCT
The DNA here is from genome assembly GCF_039062315.1 of Collinsella aerofaciens. GTDB lineage: Bacteria > Actinomycetota > Coriobacteriia > Coriobacteriales > Coriobacteriaceae > Collinsella > Collinsella aerofaciens_BG. Next base: position 120,130 of record NZ_JBCJBG010000003.1, on the reverse strand, counting down.
TTCGCTGTTTATCATCGGCCTGTTCATTATGGGTTCCGCGATGCTGAACTCCGTGATCGGTACCGTCGAGGATCAGGTTGTCATCAACGCGTTCATTAGCGATGACGCCGATGAGGCAGATGTTCAGGCCTTTGAGGCCGAGCTCAAGACGTGGAGCAACGTCAAGTCCGTGACCTATAAGGACAAGGACGACGCGCTGGCCGAGTACACGAGCAAGATGTCGGGCAACGCCGACGCTACCATGAGCGCGCTCGACGGTCAGAACCCGCTGCCCGCCTCGTTTGCGATTGAGATGGACGATCCGTCTCAGGTCGAGAGCACGGCCAAGAAGCTCAAGAAGAACGCCGACTTCCAAAAGATCGCGGACGACGGCGACGTCAACGCGAGCGTGCTGTATGGCCAGGAGGAAGTGAGCCGCCTGTTCCAGGTAACCAACTACATCCGTATCGCCGCCGTGGTGCTCGTCGGTCTGCTGACCTTTATCGCGTTCATCTTTATCAACAACACGATTCGCCTGTCCATTACGGCGCGTCGTCGCGAGATTGCGATTATGCGCCTGGTGGGCGCCAGCAACGGCTTCATTCGCGGGCCGTTCATTACCGAGGGCGTGCTTCAGGCCATTCTGGGCTCGCTGCTTTCCATCGGTGTTTTGGAGTTGCTGCGCAACCTGCTGGTTCCGCGCCTGCAAGAGAGTGTCGGCTGGATGTCGTTTACGCTGCCGATGCAGTACTATCTGGTGACCTACGCCGCGCTGATTCTTGTCGGCGTGATCATCGGCCTCTTTGGCTCTGCCATCGCCATGCGCCGTTATCTGCGCGTGTAAGCGCTGCGGATATGCCGTCTGCAACGGGTCGTCCCTTTCCAGGGGCGGCCCGTTTTTTGATCCCCTGGGGACGGAGGAAAACGGATCACTTGGGGGTCGTTCGATTCGAGTGATCCGCAATCCTGCCGTCCCCTTGGGATCATTTGGGTAGACTCTTGGGGTGTAAGCGGCTATCGATAGTAAGGAGGCGCCATGGGGCGCAATAACAAACATAAGCGTAGCGCACGCAATAAACGCGGGCCGGTGCGCAGCGAGCGTCGTCCGAGCATGACTGGCCGCGTGCAGCTCCATGAGCACAGCGCTTATGTCGTGACCGACAACGGCGATTACAAGGTTATGGGTCGCGGTAAGCGTGAGATTATGGACGGCGATACCGTTGCCGTGAGCATTAAGAACAGCCCGCATGGCGAGCGACGCGCCGTAATCGAGGGCGTCGTCGAGCGTGCGGCCATTAGTGTGGTGGGCACGTACCAGACCGCCGGCCCGCTCGGGGTGATCGAGCCGCTTGATTCTCGCCTTAAGGCCGATTTCTTTATTCTGCCGGAGGACACCTCGGCGGAGCGCTTGGGCGTTCATCCGGGTGATGCGGTCGTCGCACGCATTCTGACATATCCGACGCGCCTGGAATCGGGCACCGTGACGATCGAGCGCCGTATTGGCGGCGATGATGCGCCCGATTTGGGCGTTCAGTATGTGATGGCGCGCTATGGCTATACCGATACGTATCCCGAGGCCGCGCTAGCCGAGGCCGAGGCACTTTCGCTCGATGTGGCCTCGGCACTTAAGGACCCGCTCCGCCGAGACCTGCGCGACCGCTTTGTCATTACGATTGACCCGGTCGACGCGCGCGACTTTGACGACGCCATCTCGCTGGAGCGTACGCCCGAGGGTGGCTACAAGCTGGGTGTCCATATTGCCGACGTTTCGCACTATGTTGCCTGGGACGGACATATCGATCTGGAAGCCCGCCATCGCACGACGTCGGTGTATCTTGCCGATCGCGTGCTGCCCATGTTGCCCGAGCGCCTGTCGAACGATTTGTGCTCGCTGCGTCCCGACGAGGACCGCCTGGCGTTTACCGTCGACATTGAGCTCGACGCGCAGGGTCGCGTGCGCCATTACGATCCCTATCCCAGCGTGATTCGCTCGCGCGTGCGCATGGACTATGACGGCGCCGAGGCGCTGCTGGTACGTGCCGGTGCGGTGGAGTATTCGGTGCTGGAGGGTGCCGCCGAGGATGTTGCCGCGGTTGAAGCCTCGCGCGAGGAGGCGCTCGAGCGCGGGCTTGCGTGCGAGGAGACCGCTCGCGGCTATAACGTCGACTTGGGGGATTTCCTCGTAGCTGCCAACGAGCTCGCCGAGCTTCGCCGTCGTATTCGTCGCGCACGAGGTTCGGTCGACTTTGATACGGCCGAGATCCGTGCGCTGTTGGACGAGGACGGCGTGCCCGTGCAGATCGTGGCCCGTGAGCGCTCGTGTGCCACGTCGCTGATTGAGGAAGCCATGCTGCTGGCCAACGAGTGCGTTGCAGAGTGGCTGGCAGACCGTGATATCGAGGCCTGCTATCGCGTGCATGAGGATCCGAGCCCCGATAGCCTGCACGGTGCCGCCGTTGCGCTGGCGCAGCTAGGCATCATCGACGATCGCCGTGCTGCCGGTATTGCCCTGGGGAGTCCCGATGAGCTGCAGGCTGCAGTTGATGCTGCCGCCGGTACGGCCAACGCACCGCTCGTCAACACGCTGCTTCTGCGCAGCATGCAGCGCGCGCTGTACAAGCCGCGCAACGAGGGCCACTTTGCGCTCGCCGCGCCGTGCTACTGCCACTTTACGAGTCCCATCCGTCGCTACCCCGATCTGGTGGTGCACCGCGTGCTCAAACTGCAGTTGGCCTATGAGCAGCTCGGCGGCAAGGACGCCTTGGTCCGTACGCCGCGGCTGATCGGCAAGGGGCGCGAGTCGCTGCCGCGTATTCTGCCGCAGATCTGCCGCGCATGCAGCGATGCCGAGCGCGCGGCAGATGCCGCCAGCCATGCGACACAAAAGATCAAGATTGCCCAGTACTATGAGGACCGTCTGGGCGAGCGCTATGCCGGAACCGTCTCGTGGGTTAGCAGCATGGGCCTCTTTGTGCGCTTGGATCTAACGCAGGTCGAAGGCTTGATTTCGATCAAGAGCCTGGGCAACGAGTGGTTCGAGTTCGACGAGGACGCGCTTACGCTGACGGGCGCCGACACGGGGACTCGTTACGAGCTGGGGCAGCGCGTGATTGTCGAGGTCTCGCGCGTCAATACCACGCGTGGGCACTTGGACTTTAAGCTTATCCATTAGCCAAATCCCGACTCATGGTGGGGGAGCGGAGGGCGGCCTTTCGGGACCGCCCTTCGCATTTGAATCGTGGCTACCTTGCCGTCTGCTCGGCCGCCCGCTTACCTGCTATTTGAGAGGTAGAACCTACCAAAATAAACCTGTCCCTTTTTGGCAGGTTTACAAGAAAGCGGGGATGAGATGGCGACGGTGTACGGTTATGCGCGGGTGAGTTCGCGCGATCAGAATCTTAATCGGCAGCTGGATGCGCTGGGCGCCTATGGCGTGGGCTCGGCGAATATTTATGCCGACCATGCGAGCGGCAAGGACTTCGATCGACCGCGTTATCGCGAGCTGCTGCACGTTCTGGGAGACGGGGACGTGCTGGTGGTGCTTTCTATCGACCGACTTGGTCGTAATTACTCCGAGATTCTTGAGGAATGGCGGCGCATTACCAAGGAGCTCGGGGTTGCCATTGTGGTGTTGGACATGCCATTGCTTGACACGCGTGTCAGGGCCAGCGGCGCGCCGGATGTGACCAACACCCTAATTGTCGATATTGTGCTGCAACTGCTGAGCTACGTGGCGCAGGTGGAACGCGAGAATATCCATCGGCGCCAGGCGGAGGGAATTGCAGCGGCGCGGGCGCGAGGGGTCCGTTTCGGTCGACCTCGCAAGCCGTGCCCTCCTCAGTTTGAGCTAGTGCGCGATAGCTATGAGGCAGGCGATATTACCCGCAGCCAGGCAGCAAAGTGCCTGGGCGTGTGCGTGGGGACGTTTGATCGCTGGATGCGCGAGGCGGGGTAGGGGTTTGCGTCGCTTTGTTGCTTCCTGTTGCGATTCAAATTTTGATACGGTGACGATGTCATTTGGGGCTACACTCGCTGATATTCAAAAAAGGAGGTTGGCCTTTGGCGCACATGAAGATAATAATCGGGTGGACCGCGATCGCTCTGTTCGCCGCAACGCTGGCGGGCATCTGGGTGCTGACGGAGCAAAACGCAGTGCAGACGTCGTTGCTGAGCGAGTCCACCGCGCGCGTGGTGGAGGGTCAGGCTGCGAGCGTTCAGGCTACCGGCATCACGGGTGAAACTCAGGCGGGGGACGGCATGACTGAGAGTACCAATCCGGCTGCCTCGACGGTCCAGCGTGGTCGACTTGCTTCCATTCGCATGTGGGTAGGCGCAAACGTCCGTCGCGTCGCCCATACCGTAGAGTTTTTCTTCGTCGGATTGTTCGCCTCGGTGATCGTGGTCTGCTTTTCCAGGCGTCCATGGAGTGTGTGTTCCCGTTGCGTGCCTGTGTTTCTCTTTTGCGCTGCCTGTTCCGTTGGCGACCAGGTGCATAAGATCTTTGTTCCCGGCAGGCATTTCGACGTTATCGATTTAGGATTCGATGCTGCGGGCTATGTCACCGCCATGCTGTTGGTATTGCTGGCAGCGGCGTTGGTGCGCCATGTGACTCGGCCGATCGGCGCCCATGCGAGGCGCTAGCCGGTAACAAACCCGTTTCTGATAATGCGACCTTGTTGAATTATTTTGTGTCGCGCGTATTTCCGAGCGGTCGGATTTGAGGGGCGAGCGGTAGAACGCTCGCCCTTTGTGCGCCACGATGCGGCACAATGTACCGCAAAAGCTGTTTGTATACGGTACGAATCGTTCGTTGGTCTTTAATTCTTCTCAACGGAGGTGTTTGAGATGGCAAACGGATTGCTTTTGCGGCTTCGCGAGCGTGAGCTCAGCGCGAGCCCGGCGGAACGCAATGTCATCGCATATGTAAGCGCTCATCCGCACGAGGTGGTCGGGCTGTCCGTCCGCGGTCTTGCCGATGTCACGTTCTCCTCGCCCTCGAGCATTTTGCGCTTTTGCAAGCGTTTGGGTTTTGCGGGCTACAAGGAGTTCCAGCGCGAACTGATTGCCGAGCTGGCGCTCTTAGGTGACAAGAAAGACGTTGCCCTCGAGGACATCTCCATGGATGACAGCGTCGAACGTATCGTGGGGAAGGTGATGAAAAGCAACGTGCGAACGATCGAGGCGACGGCGCGAACGCTCGATTACACCGTCTTGGAGCGATGCGCGGCCCGTCTTAAGCGGGCACGCGCGGTCAATCTGTTCGGTATTGGTGCCTCTCGTTTGGTCGCACACGATCTGGCGCAAAAGCTCATGCGTGTCGACAAAGAGTGCCATCTGTACGACGACTGGCATGATCAGCTCTTGTGTGCCAAGAACATGCATGAGGGCGATATGGCAATCGCCTTTAGCTACTCGGGCTTGACGCAAGAGGTGCTGGACTGCACCGCCGAGGCTCAACGTCACAACTGTCCCGTCGTGGCCGTTACCAAAGTAGATGGATCATCCAAGCTTGCCACCATGGCCGATGCCGTGCTCGGCGTCGCCGCGAGTGAACCCTTGGTCCGCAGCGGTGCCATGGCTTCGCGTATGGCCCAGCTTATGGTTGTCGATGCCCTGTACGCTGCTTACGTTGCCAGCGACTACGAACGGGCGACGCATGTCATTAAGCAAAACTACATCGAGAAACAGGAAAGATGAGGTGAATGAAATGCTCGATTTAACAAAATTCACGACCGAACAGCGTAATCAAAGGTCAATGGACCTCGATACGATGACATCGCTGCAAATCGTCACGACGATGAACGATGAGGATCTTCGTGCCGTCCAGTCGGTCACGAAAGTTTTGCCCCAGGTTGCCGCAGCAATCGACTGGGCTGCTGAGGCACTCGAGCGCGGCGGGCGCGTCTTTTACATGGGCGCAGGCACCAGCGGTCGTCTGGGCGTACTCGACGCTTCGGAGTGTCCGCCCACGTTTGGCGTGTCACCCGATCTGATTGTCGGGCTCATTGCCGGAGGCGAGACGGCGTTTATCAGGGCTGTCGAAGGTGCCGAAGACAGCGAGGAGCTTGGCGCGAACGACCTGCGAGAGCGTGGACTCTCGGACAAGGATCTTGTCGTTGGCCTGGCGGCAAGCGGTCGTACTCCTTATGTGGTGGGCGGCCTTGTGTACGCCAAGGCAACTGGGTGCAAGACCATTGCAATTGCCTGCAACCAAGGGTCGAAGATCGGGGAGAGCGCAGATCTTGCCATTGAGCCCGTGCCCGGTCCCGAGGTGCTGACCGGCTCAACGAGGCTCAAGGCGGGAACGGTTCAAAAGCTCATTCTCAACATGATTTCGACCGGTGCCATGGTCAAGATCGGCAAGGTATACCAAAACCTGATGGTCGATGTGCAGCAGACGAACGAGAAGTTGGTGGTGCGCGGCCAGAACATCGTGATGGAGGCGACCGGCTGCACGCGCGAGCGCGCTGTTCAGGCGCTTGCAGATGCCGGCGGCCACGTAAAAACCGCTATTGTCTCGGTGCTGCTGGACTGCGATGCCGAGCAGGCCGCGGTAGCTCTTGAGCGGGCGCGAGGCCATGTCCGTGCTGCGGTGAGTGGCCATGAGAAGAGCAATGCCGACGCCCGATAGGTGCGCGGCGTGAGCTGATATGACATCCAGACGAGATACCCAATACAAGGAGGAGTTATGACGAACAAAGAGCTGGCTCAAAAGCTGCTGGACCTTTTGGGCGGTAAAGACAACGTGCTCGCAAACGCGGCGTGCATGACGCGCCTGCGCGTGACCGTCAAAGACGCGGGCAACGTCGACACGGAGGGTATTAAGGCACTCGACGGCGTGATGGGCCTGGTCGAGGACGACACGATGCAGATCGTGCTGGGGCCGGGCAAGGTGAATAAGGTGCTCGAGGAGTTCTCCAAGCTCACTGGCCTTGCGAAAGGCGTTGCCGACGAGAGCGTGGTTGACGCTGCGGCCACAAACAAGGCCGCGCAGAAGGCCAAGTACGAGTCTAAGCCGGTTCAGGCCTTCCTCAAGAAGATTTCCAATGTCTTCGTCGCCCTGCTTCCCGGCATCATTGCGGCTGGCCTCATCAACGGTATCTGCAACGTCATCAACGTCTCGACGGCAGGCGCGCTTGCAGGCGAGTGGTGGTACCAGGGCATTCGTTCCATGGGCTGGGCCCTGTTTGCCTATCTGCCCATCTTGGTGGGCTATAACGCGGCACGTGAGTTTGGTGGCTCCGCTGCGCTGGGCGGCATCGCCGGCATGATGTGTATCGCCAACAGTGCCATGCCCCTGCTTGCGCCTGGCGCGGCCGATCCTGCCACTGCCATTCTGCTGCCGCTCACCAATGCGCAGTACAACCCCGCAGCGGGCGGCATGATCGCGGCTCTTATCGCCGGCGCATTTTTTGCCTGGATGGAGCGTCAGATTCGCAAGGTTATGCCCAACGCACTCGACACGTTCTTGTCCCCGCTGCTGGTGCTCATCATCGGCGCCTTTGCTCTGATGCTCGTCATCCAGCCGGTTGGCGCATGGCTGACGACTGCCATCTTTAGCGTTTTGACCTTTATCTTCGAGAAGCTGGGCGTCCTGGGCGGCTATATCCTGTCGGCAGGTTTCTTGCCACTGGTGTCTGTCGGCCTGCATCAGGCGCTCACGCCGATCCACGCTATGCTCAACGATCCCGACGGCGCTACCAAGGGCATCAATTACCTGCTTCCCATCCTTATGATGGCTGGCGGCGGTCAGGTCGGTGCCGGTCTGGCGCTGTACTTTAAGACCAAGAACGCCAAGCTCAAGAAGTACGTCGCCGAGTCCATTCCCGTTGGAATCCTGGGTGTGGGCGAGCCTCTGATGTATGCTGTTGCGCTGCCGCTCGTTCGCCCGTTTGTGACGGCCTGCCTGGGTGCCGGATTTGGCGGCGCGCTCGCGGCGCTGCTTCACATCGGCACGGTTTCTCAGGGCGTTTCCGGTCTGTTTGGCTTGCTGATCGTCGTTCCTGGCCAGCAGCTCGGCTACGTTGCCGCTATGCTGCTTGCCTATGCCGCCGGCTTTGTCCTGACGTGGTTCTTTGGCGTCGACGAGCAGAAGATCAACGAGTTCTTTGGCGAGTAGTTTGATATCGCGAGCCGTGTTGCTCAGAGCTCGCGGCGCGCAGCAGATTTCTTGATGCTATGGTTGTGCCGGCGGGGCTAACTGCTCCGCCGGCCTTTTTTAAAGGAGCGTTGAAGCGTGAAAACGGGTATTTCGATTTATCTTTCCAGCCCTCTGCAGGATATTGAGCGAACGATTGAGCGTGGCGCCGCGGCGGGTGCACGCTATGCGTTCACCTCGCTGCATATTCCCGAGGATGGGGGAGCGGCGTATGCCGATAAGGTCCGTCATGTACTGTCGCTGCTTTCCGCCCGCGGCATTGCGCTCATTGCCGATGTGGGACCGCGCACGTGCGATTTGCTCGGGCTTGAGCGCATCGAGGACCTGCGCGATCTGGGGTTGGAATACCTTCGTTTGGACTATGGCTTTAGCGCCCGGCGGGTCGCGGAGCTGTCCGGTGTATTTCGCATTGTGGTCAATGCATCGACGGTGAGTTCTGATGAAATCGCATCGTGGCGTGAGGCCGGTGCCGATGTGACTCGTTTTGCCGCCTGCCACAATTTTTACCCTAAGCCTTATACCGGTTTAGCTCTGGAGGACATTGCTCGGACGAATCTTCGTCTTGCGGCGCTTGGATTCGAAATCATGGCTTTTGTGCCGGGTGATGCCAACGTTCGCGGGCCGGTATTCGAGGGACTTCCGACGGTCGAGGCACATCGCGGTCGCGCGTCAAAGGTTGCCCTCAACATGCTTGAGCTCGCACATGGCGCCGATTGCGACATTGTGTTGGTCGGCGACCCCGATCTTTCCGATGCGGGCTGGGCGCAGTTTGCTCAAGTTTCCGCCGGATACGTGGACCTGCAATGCGAGCTTGAGTCCGGTTATGCCTATGTACGTGGGCAGATTCATCACGACCGGCCCGATTCGAGCGTCCTCATCTTTAGGTCTCAGGAGTCGCGCACGACGCTTAAGCCGGATTCCGTGCCGACGGATGCCGGAGCCGGCCTGCCGCGAAAGGCGGGGTCGATCGCTGTGAGTAATAGCGGCTATGGGCGCTACGAAGGCGAGCTTGAGATTGCGCGGGTCGATCTTCCCGGTGGCGAGCGCATGAACGTTGCGGGCCATATCACGCCCGAGGCAATGGAGCTGCTGCCGTTCATCAAACGCGGATTCGGGGTACGGTTCGTTTAGCGTGTGACCCGTGGGCTACAATTGGCCCATCATACGAAGGCGCCTCGTGTGGCGTGTGCCTGCGTTGGCCGATCTATATTCGGAGGATTCCCATGACCGTACTGTTTGTTGAATATCCCAAGTGCTCGACCTGCAAGAAGGCCAAGGCATGGCTGGACGAACACGGGGTAGAGTATATCGACCGCGATATCGTTTTGGACAATCCCACGGCTGATGAGCTTGCGACCTGGATTGCTCGTTCGGGGCTGCCGGTGCGGCGCTTCTTTAATTCGTCGGGCATGAAATATCGAGAGCTGGGTCTGAAGGCGCGTCTGGATGCGGGCATGACGGATCAGGAGTGCTACGAGCTGCTGGCGACCGACGGCATGCTGGTTAAGCGCCCACTGCTGGTGGGCGACGACTTTGCGATTCCCGGCTTTAGGGAATCGGCTTGGGCCGAGGCGTTGCTGTAGCGGCTGCGGAAAGCGCGACCCGTTTTGAGTGCTCAGGGTGGGACGTGTTTTCCATCGGCGGGCTCGCTCGGCTCAATCCTCGAGCTGTGCCCATTCGTGCGGATTGTAGACCTTTACGTGCTTGTTGGGCTTGCCGCTCCAGTACTCCTCGTCCATAAAGGGCAGATATGCCTGAACACCGGGGCAGATAAAGGGAATCCGCTGCTGTTGCAGTCGCTCGCGCTGTCGCTGCTCCAGGTGCGCCTCGGATATGACAGTCGGCATACCGGACAGCTCGACGAGGCTTGCCTGGATTCGCTTAAGGTCGGGGAGTCCCGCGTGCCATGACATCCGCATGATCAAAAAGGATGCACGGCGGTATTTTGCCTGCATCACCGTGATGGCGGGGCGCAGGGTGGGATGGATTTTGTCCCGTTCGGGCCAAAGGTCAGCAGTGATCTCGAGGCCCAGGGTCTCCCATAGGTAATCAAGCTCTTCGTCCATGGCGCCTCGATATCTACGTGATCATTGATACTTCGATTGTGTTGCCTGGTGCTATCGTTTTCGCGGTAGAATCTGCCAACGGTTGACGGCTACCGCTCGCGGCGTTTTGCCCTTCGTGTGCAGCGGTCGACTTCACAGGTCCTTCACGTGTCGGCCGTATTTGACTGAATTTCAAAAAATTCAAAATTGGGGCTTGCGTCACGGCCGGACTTCCCGTATATTTCTTTCTTGCGCAAAGGCACAGCCGAGCGCAGCGATGCAGTCATTGGGATGTCGTCTAATGGCAGGACAGCGGATTCTGGTTCCGTCAATGGGGGTTCGACTCCCTCCATCCCAGCCATTGCATTTGCTACATATGGCCCGTTCGTCTAGCGGTTTAGGACGCCGCCCTCTCAAGGCGGAGATCACCAGTTCGAATCTGGTACGGGCTACCAAAATTGAACGCCCGGGCCTCGTAAGAGACCCGGGTTTTGTGTATTGACCGATATTTAAGGCGCGCGTTGAGTCTGCCGCCCGGACCGAGGAGTTGTCATGGACCTGCCTATCAGCTTGGAAGACATCACGTATGCCGAGAACTATCTGGCGCAGGGCGACCTGGCTACGGCGACGCCGCTGCTTGAGCGTCTGGTGGAGCTCGCCGAGGAGTATATCGACGCTGAGTGCAAGACGGAGGAGAAGCGCCAGTACTTTAGCTTCGACAGCAAGTTTGAGCGCCTGGCCTATCGCCGCGTGGAGAAGGATCCGCGCGAGCTGGTGCAGGTCGAGGTTCCCTTTGACCGCCTGTACTCCGACATGGCGTTTGCCTACATCCGCCAGCAGGATTATGTGAGTGCTCGGAATGCCCTGATGCAGGCCGTGCGTTGGGATCCCATGAACTGCAACTATCGCTTGGACTTGGCCGAGCTGTTCCGCGCGCTCGAGGACAAGCAGGAGTGGGCATCGCTCTCGTTCTCGGTGCTGGAGCGCGCGAGCGACGGTAAGTGCGCCGCACGCGCCTACACCAACTTGGGTCAGTACTTCTTGGAGCCCGAGACCGAGAACATTTCGGCTGCCGTGGGCTGCGCGCGTCTGGCGCTGCGCCTGGCGCCCAACGATGCGCATACGACGCGCCTGCTCAACAAGATCCATACCACCTATCCGGATGCCGCGGACGAGAGTGACGACCATGTGATGGGTGAGCTCGCCCTGCAGGGCGTGCCGACCTCGCCTTCGGCCGAGATTGCCATCTGCCTGATCATGTGTGCGACCGACGCTGCGAGCGACGGCGACAAGCAGGAGGCTACGCGCCTGACGGTCCGTGCCCGCGACCTGGTGGGCGAAGAGGCGTGCGCGGCGATTATCAAGCTGGTGCGCGAGAGTGATGCCGAGCTTAACGCCGAGCGCAAGGCAAAGCGCGAGGCTGCGGGCTCAAACGCCGATGGCGCCAAGGAGGCCGGCGATGCCCAGTAAGCGCAAGCTCATTTCCAAGAATCGCTCGGCTCATCACGAGTACTTTATCGATGAGACGTTTGAGTGCGGTATTGAGCTGAGCGGTACCGAGGTCAAGTCGATTCGCGAGCGCGCGTGCCAGATTACCGATACCTTTGCACTGATTCGTGGCGGCGAGTGCTGGCTCGTGGGCCTGCATATCCACCCTTATAGCCATGGTGGCGTGTGGAACCGCGACCCTGATCGCCGCCGTCGTCTGCTGCTGCACCGCAAGGAGATTGACTTTCTCGACGGTAAGCTGCGCAACCGCGGCTATGCGCTGGTGCCGCTGGAGCTCTACTTTAATACCGACGGCCGCGTAAAGCTGCTGCTGGGCCTAGGCCGCGGCAAGAAGCTTTACGACAAGCGCGAGGATATGGCCAAGCGCGATGTCCAGCGCGAGATCGACCGCGCCCTCAAGGAGCACAATCGCTAGGCGTTCTGTATAAGTTGCGGTGGAATACGGACTGTTTTGCCTGTTTGAGGGGCTATTCAGTCCCTATTTCACCGCAACTGCGGGCGTCTCATCTTTCTTACTGTTCTGACACATATGTCTCAAAGGCGGCATCCGTTATGGGCGCCGCCTTTTTTGTGGGTACATACATCCATGAGGTTCCAACCCGGGTTAGGGGAGTGATCGTTATGGACAAAACTGCGTTCTTTACCATGCCGAGCGGTCTGTACGTGGTGAGCGCCGCGGCAGACGGGCTGCGCGCCGGCTGCGTCATCAACACTGCGGTGCAGGTGACGTCCATGCCGCCGCGCATTTCGGTTGCCGTGAACAAGGACAACGTCACCTCGGGCGTCATCGCATCGGCCAAAGCGTTCGCGCTGACCGTGATCGATCAGACCGCCGACATGCTCTACATCGGTAACTTTGGGTTCCGCACCAGCAGCGATTATGACAAGTTTGCCAAATACGAGACCCGCGAGACGGCTCTGGGCATGCCCTATGTGCCCGAGCACGCGACGGCCCTGTTTAGCTGCCGTTTGATCGACACTGTGGATGTGGGCACGCATCTACTGTTTATCGGCGAGGTCGAGGATGCCGAGCACCTGAGCGACGAGACGCCGCTCACCTACGATTACTACCATAAGGTCCTGAAGGGCAAGACGCCTCCGAAGGCGTCCTCGTATCAAGGCTAGAAATGTTCTAAAAATACTTGCATTATATTATTGATAACATATACTAATAAGCGAAGTACATCACCAGTCGCGTTCGAGAGGAGAACATCATGGCTGAGGAGAAGAAGACGTATAAGTTCGTGTGCATCGTTTGTGGCTACGAGGTTGAGGTCGACACGCCCGAGCTGCCCGAGGACTACGTGTGCCCGGTCTGCGGCGTCGGTCCCGATCAGTTTGAGCTCGTCGAGGAGTAGCTCGCAGACACACGGCGAAAGCCGAACATAGCTCTGTCCAAGGGCCTCGGTCGAATTCTCGCCCGGGGCCCTTTTCCTCCGCCCCCAAGGGATCGCGGTTGCTGTTGGCCGATCCTGTCTGTTGTGAGTCCGGCCGACCTTTTGTCTCAATCTGTAACATCTAACGGTGGAAATTTGGCCCACTTGTTACAGATTGAGACAAACGGAGCTGACCCTCGGAATGATCTCGATCTGTAACATCTAGACATCAAAAGCGGGTCTAGATGTTACAGATCGAGACGTTTGCCTGAGTAGGTGCCCCGCCCCATTACATCCCTGTCAACAACACGACATCGAGAATCGTCACGATGGCACCGATCCCTACGAGCAGCGCGTTGAGTGGACGCGAATTGGCGTATTTGCCCATGACGCGGGGTGAACTGGTGAGCCGTATGAGCACAAAGACCGTAATCGGTAGCTGAAGCGACAGCAGTGCCTGACTCCAGATGAGACCTTCAAAAGGATTTGGGACGACCAGGCACGCCGTCACTGCGCCGACGAAACAGGCCGCCACCCCGATCGAGGAATGTCGGTCGTGGATATCGTATTCCTCGTCGAACATGCCCGCAGTGATGGTCCCCGCCGCCATGCCCGCTGTCACGCTGCTCGATAGTCCCGCGAACAGCAGCGCTACCGCAAAGATGGTCGAGCTCGCCGGGCCCAGAATGGGGGAGAGCGTGGCCGCTGCGACGGCGAGGTCGTCTACGACCATGCCGTGCGCAAAGAAGGTCGTTGCGGCCAGGATGACCATGGCCGAGTTGATTGCCCAGCCCACGCCCATCGAAATGAGCGTGTCGAAGAGCTCGTAGCGCAGACGCTCTTCGATAACCTGCTCGCCTTGGCCTTCGAAGTGCATGGATTGGATGACCTCGGAGTGCAGAAAAAGGTTGTGTGGCATAACGACCGCACCCAGGACACTCACGATAATCGCGGCAGAGCCAGTGGGCATACTGGGCGTGATCCAGCTTGCGGCGGCTTGCGGCCAGTCGACCTTGACTAGTGCAAGCTCGGCCAAAAACGAGAGTCCTACCACGCCTACGAAGGCGATGATCCAGCGTTCGGCTCGCTTGTAGGAGTTCGTCATGAGCATCGCCATCGATACTGCCGCCACGATGACGCAGCCCGCACGCACGGGCAGCCCAAAGAGCATTTGAAGGGCAATCGCGCCGCCCAGGACTTCGGCCATGGCGGTGGCGATGGTCGCGAGATAGGCGCTGCCGAGCACCGCGCGTCCCACGATGCGGGGGAGAAAGCGGGTCGTGGCCTCGGCAAGGCAGGCGCCCGTGGCGATGCCCAAGTGCGCCGCGTTGTGCTGCAGCACGATGAGCATAATCGTGGACAGCGTGACGATCCACAGCAGCGCGTAGCCAAACTGCGAGCCCGCGGCCATATTGGAGGCCCAGTTGCCCGGGTCGATAAAGCCGACGGTCACGAGCAGCCCGGGGCCGATATGCCGCGCAATGTCTAGGCCTCCGTGACCACCGGTGCGTCGGGAGCCAAAGTGTTGTTTGAGATGGTTGAGCATGGTGCGCTCCTGCGTATGGGCGGCGTGACGTCGCATCTGGGTCGTGCGGCGCCACGCGTCGGATTTGGGTTGGGGCTACTTGTGCGCTTTGCCCTGATTGGCCACGGCGTCGATCTTGGCGGCGATGGTCGCCGGGTCGCCGATGTAGCGCTTGTCGAGGACATTGAAATCGGTATCGAAGGTGTAGACGAGCGGCACGCCGGTGGGGATGTTGACCTTGAGGATCTCCTCGGGCGTGAGGTGCTCGAGCTTCATGACGAGTGAGCGCAGGGAGTTGCCGTGTGCGGCGATGAGTACGCGCTTGCCGGCGAGCATCTGGGGGCGAATCTCGTCTTCGAAATAGGGCCAGGCGCGGGCGATCGTGTCCTTGAGGCATTCGGTATAGGGCAGCTGATCGGGCGCGACATCACGGTATTGCTCCTGGGTGTGGGGATCGCGCGCGTCGTTCGGCTCGAGTGCCGGCGGGCAGATATCGAAGGAGCGGCGCCAGATGAGCACCTGCTCGTCGCCGTGCTCCGCCGCGGCATCGGCCTTGTTGAGACCCTGCAACGCTCCGTAGTGGCGCTCGTTGAGCTTCCAGGATTTGATGACGGGCAGCCACTCGCGATCCATTTGGCCGAGCACGATGTTGAGGGTGTGGATCGCGCGCTTGAGGCGCGAAGTGTAGCAGACGTCAAAGTCGAAACCGGCTTCTTTGAGGGCTCGACCGCCTGCTGCGGCTTCTTCGCGGCCCGTGTCGGTGAGCTCAATATCGGTCCAGCCGGTGAACAGGTTGAGCTTGTTCCACTCGGACTCTCCGTGACGGATGAGGACGAGTTGCATCGTCTGCTGGTCTGCTTGGTGCGCCATAGGGGCCTCCTTGATCTGGCACGGTGTGCGTGCCGTTTGCTTGACGCCGCAAAGGATACCCGTTTTAAGCTTAAAAGTTAACCAAGACTAACAAAATTGTTGTATTTGAATGGGATGGTGAAAGGGGGCTGCCGAAATGTCTCGATCTGTAACAGTTTGCCGCCAAAACCGACCCTTCGTGTTACAGATCGAGACAAACCAAAACCGTCCCGCAGAAAATCTCAATCTGTAACATCTAGGCGCCAAAATCGGTTCCTCCTGTTACAGATTGAGATGTTTGAAGCGGTGAGCTTACAAGCCGAACTTGGGCGCCTTGTTGCCGCCCTTGAGGTCGGCGGTGCCCACTCGTAAGGTGTGCGTTACGCGATTGTTTCGAAACGGGCGGGAAACACAACGATGCCCTGATGCTCCTACTATGCCTATTCAACTGACTGTCTAAATATCTAGGGGAGGATCGCGATGCAGGCAGATTCCGCTCAACAGCAGGGCCTTTATCGCCCCGAATTCGACCACGATGCATGTGGCATCGGCGCACTTGCCGATATCAACGGTGAGCGCCATCACCAGATTCTGGACGACGCGCTGTCCATTCTGGTCAACTTGGAGCACCGCGGCGGCACGGGACTCGAGAAGAACACCGGCGACGGTGCCGGTATCCTGTTCCAGGTTCCGCATCACTTTTTTCGCAAAGAGGCTCAAAAGTGCGGCCAGATTCTGCCGGCAGAGGGCGACTATGGCGTGGCCATGCTGTTCTTTCCGCAGGACGACAAGGGCGTAGAGGATGCCCGTCGCGTGTTTGAGGAGGGCTGCGCCGAGGCCGGCGTGCCGCTGCTCTTTTGGCGCGAGGTGCCGGTTGACCCGCACGACCTGGGCGAGACGGCCCGCGCCTGTATGCCCACTATCCTGCAGGCCTTCCTGGGCCGTCCGGACGACACGCCCGCCGGCGATGCCTTCGAGCGCCGCCTGTACGTGTGCCGCCGCACCATCGAGAAGAAGGCCGACGCTGAGTTTGCCCTGCGCGACAAAATCTTCTATGTATGCTCCATGAGCTCGCGCACCATCGTGTACAAGGGCATGCTGGTCGCCACGCAGATGCGCCGCTTCTTCATCGATCTCAACGACGCCGCCGTCAAGACGGCCGTGGCGCTCGTCCACTCGCGCTACTCCACCAACACCACGCCCAGCTGGGAACGCGCGCACCCCAACCGCTTTATCATCCACAACGGCGAGATCAACACCCTCAAGGGCAACGTCAACTGGATTCGCGCCCGCGAACCCAACCTGTACAGCCCCGTGCTGCAGCACGATCTTGAGCGTGTGATGCCCATCATCAACCGCGAGGGCTCCGACTCCGCGATTCTGGACAACGTGCTCGAGTTCTTGGTCATGAACGGCCGTCCGCTCACGCGTGCCGCATCCATGCTGCTGCCCGAGCCGTGGGACCACAACGACAGTCTGAGCGAGGAGCGCCGCACCTACGATGCCTACCAGTCCATGCTCATGGAGCCGTGGGATGGCCCGGCGGCCATCGCCTTTACCGACGGTCGCACGCTGGGTGCCGCCCTCGACCGTAACGGCCTGCGTCCCGCCCGCTACTATGTGACGCGCGACGGTCGCTTTATGCTGGCAAGCGAGGTGGGCACCATCGAGGTGAGCCCCGAGAACATCCTGACGAGCGGCTGTCTGGGACCGGGCCAGATGCTCGAGGTTGACTTTGCCCGCGGCCGCGTGATCTACAACGATGAGCTGCGCGCCCGCTATGCCAAGGAAAAACCCTACCGCGACTGGATTGCCGAGGAGACGCTGACCGTCGACGCGCTCGATGAGCCCGTTGCGACAACGCCCGCCGAGGACGCCGAGGTGCCCGCCGCCGTGCGTATGGCCAAGCTCGGCTACCATTGGGATGACGTTGACGAAGTCGTGCGTCCCATGGCCCAGCAGGGCAAGGCGCCGCTCGCCTCGATGGGTATCGATGCGCCGCTGGCCTGCCTGTCCAAGAAGACGCGCTCGTTCTTCGACTACTTCTATCAGCTGTTCGCCCAGGTCACGAACCCGCCGATCGATGCCCTGCGCGAGCATATGGTCACCTCGACCACGCTCTACCTGGGCAACCACGGCAACCTGCTCGAGGATTCCCGCACGGCCTGCCAGCTGGTGCGCTTGGAGCGTCCGCTGCTGAGCGAGGAGGAGTTCGAGTGTATCTGCGCCATCGACCGCGTGGGCTTTAAGACCCGCCGTTTCCGTGCCGTGTACCGCCGCGACGCCGGCGAGGGCGCGCTGCAGGCTGCGCTCAAGCAGCTTGCAGAGGATGTTGAGGCTGCGGTCCGCGACGGCGTGAACATCGTGGTGTTGAGCGATCGCGCCGCTGCGGGTGAGGTGCCCGTGCCGTCGCTGCTCGCCGTGGGCTGCGTGCACAACCACCTGATCCGCGCCGGCGTGCGTACCTTTGCCGACATCGTGGTGGAGTGCGGCGACGCCGTGTCTCCGCACGACTTTGCGGCGCTGGTGGGCTACTCCGCGAGCGGCATCTATCCGTACAACGCACATGCGTGCATCCGCGATCTGGCGGCACGCGGCGACCTGGACGTGACGGCCGAGCAGGGCATCGCCAACTACAACAAGGCTGCGACCGCCGGCATCGTTTCCATCATGTCCAAGATGGGCATCTCCACGGTGCAGAGCTACCATTCGGCGCAGATCTTCGAGGCCGTGGGCTTCACTCCGGAGTTCGTCAACGCGTATTTCGCCGGCACGGTGAGCCGTGTGGGCGGTATGGGTGTCGAGGACGTCGAGCGCGAGCAGAATGAGCGCTACGACGCCGCGCTCGCTATCCTTAAGAGCCCGGCTCCCGATCAGCTGCCCACGCTGGGTCTGACCAAGTGGCGCCCGCTCGGCGGCGAGGATCACCTTATCGACCCGCAGACCGTCTACCTGCTGCAGACCGCCTGCCGCGAGGACAGCTACGACACCTTTAAGGAGTACAGCGCCCGCCTGCACCGCACCGGCCGTGCCGTGCGCCTGCGTGACCTGCTGGACTTTAATGCCAACGGTCGCACGCCGGTTTCGCTCGACGAGGTGGAGCCCGCGCTCAACATCGTCCGCCGCTTTAACACCGGCGCCATGTCGTACGGTTCCATCAGCAAAGAGGCACACGAGTGCATGGCCATCGCCATGAACCGCCTGCACGGTCGTTCCAACTCGGGCGAGGGCGGCGAGGATCCGCGTCGCGAGACCCCGCTGGCCAACGGTGACTCCAAGAATTCCGCCATCAAGCAGGTGGCAAGCGCGCGCTTTGGCGTGACGAGCCGCTACCTGTGCAGCGCCTTCGAGATTCAGATCAAGATGGCCCAGGGCGCCAAGCCCGGTGAGGGCGGTCACCTGCCCGGCAAGAAGGTCTACCCCTGGATTGCCGAGGTCCGTCAGTCCACGCCCGGCATCGGCCTGATTTCGCCTCCGCCGCACCACGACATCTACTCCATCGAGGACTTGGCAGAGCTGATCTTCGATCTTAAGAACGCCAACCCCGGCGCGCGCGTGTCGGTCAAGCTGGTCAGCGAGGCCGGCGTCGGCACCATCGCCACCGGCGTGGCCAAGGGCGCTGCCGACAAGATTTTGATCAGCGGCCACAATGGCGGCTCGGGTGCCGCTGCGCGCGACTCTATCTGGCACGCGGGTCTGCCGCTGGAGCTTGGCCTTGCCGAGGCCCAGCAGACGCTGCTGCAAAACGGTTTGCGCTCACGCGTGGTGCTCGAGGCCGATGGCAAGCTCATGGACGGCACCGACGTCGCCGTCGCCTGCCTGCTGGGTGCCGAGGAGTTTGGCTTTGCGACCATGCCGCTCATCTCCATGGGCTGCCTCATGCAGCGCGACTGCCAGCAGGATACCTGCCCGGCCGGCATCGCTACGCAAAACTGCCGCCTGCGTCGCGGCTTCCGCGGCAAGCCAGAGCACGTCGAGCACTTTATGCTCTTTGTTGCCGAGCAGCTGCGCGAGGTCATGGCGAGCCTGGGCTTCCGCACCGTCGACGAGATGGTCGGCCATCCCGAGTGCCTGCGCCAGATCGAGGTCCCGGGCAACCGCAAGGCCAACCTGCTCGATCTGTCGCCCGTGCTGGCAAGCGCGACCTGTGAGTTTGGTGCCCACATCCCGGGCGCCGACGGCCGTCACTTCCTGCCCCAGATGGCTGCGGACAGCGAGCTCGATAAGACGCTCGACTCCACGTTGTTTGTGCCCTATACGGCCGATGCCCGTGCGCACCTGCGTCCGATTCGCTTTCGCGCCGATATCGCCAACGTCAACCGCTGCGTGGGCACCATCTTGGGCAACGCGGTGACCAAGGCGCATCCCGAGGGCCTGCCCGCCGGCTCCATCACCATCGATTGCGATGGTTCGGCCGGTCAGAGCTTTGGCGCCTTCCTGCCGCGCGGCATTACGCTCAACGTGTGCGGCGACGCCAACGACTACTTTGGCAAGGGCCTTTCGGGCGGCGAGGTGTCGGTGCGCCCCAACCCGCATGCGACCTACAAGTTCGACGAGAACATCATCGTGGGCAACGTGGCCTTCTTTGGCGCTACGAGCGGTCGCGGCTTCATTAACGGCCTGGCCGGCCAGCGCTTTGGCGTACGCAACTCCGGTGCCACCGTGGTGGTCGAGGGCTGCGGCAACCATGGCTGCGAGTACATGACGGGAGGTCTGGCGCTCATCCTGGGCGAGGTCGGGCAGAACTTCGCCGCCGGCATGACGGGCGGCGTGGCTTACGTCTTTGACCAGTACGGCACGCTCGATGCCCGTGTGAACCACGAGAGCGTTGAGCTTAAAGCCCCGACGGCCGGTGAGCTGGCGCAGATTCGCGAGCTCATCCAGGAGCACGTGGACGCGACGCAGAGCCCGCGCGGCATTAAGCTGCTCTACAGCTTTGAGACGATGAGCAAGCACTTTGTGAAGGTCATTCCAACCGAGTACGAGCGCGTGCTGGCGATTGTCGCCGCCGCCGAGGCCGTCGGCAAGACGCATGCGCAGGCCGAGGAGCTGGCGTTTGACATTGTGACCGGTCGCGCCGACGCCGCCGATGTCGCTCGCTTTGATGTGGCGGGTGGTGCTGCTGGCGCGGGCGCTGCGTCCGTGGCTGCCAGCTCTGTTGCTTCGACCAAGAAGGAGGCGTAAGTGCCATGGGTAAGCCCGGTGCTTTTCTTGATATCGATCGCGTGACCCACGAGCTGCGCCCCGTGGAGGAGCGCAACCGCGATTTCGATCCGCTGTACGTGGAGCTCGACGACGATGCGCGCCGTGCCCAGGCGAGCCGCTGCATGATGTGCGGTGTGGCGTTTTGTCAGATGGGCGCGAGCTTTGGCAAGGCACGCCCGAGCGGCTGCCCGCTGCACAACCTGATTCCCGAGTGGAATGAGCTGGTGTACCGCGGCCGCTGGGATGAGGCTGCCGAGCGCCTGTCGCTCACCTCGCCCATGCCCGAGTTTACGAGTCGCGTGTGCCCGGCGTTGTGCGAGGCCGCGTGCAACCTGGGTTCGGTCGATGGCCAACCCACGACGATCCATGACAACGAGCGTGCGATCAGCGACCATGAGTGGGCCAACGGCGGTCCGCGCCGCTTTGAGCCGGCAGGGGAGGGCGCGCCCACGGTTGCCGTGGTGGGCTCCGGTCCTGCTGGTCTGGTGGCAGCATGGGAGCTTGCGCGTCGCGGTGCCCGCGTGACGGTGTTTGAGCGTGACGACCGCCCGGGCGGCCTGCTCATGTACGGCATTCCCAACATGAAGCTCGAGAAGTCCGTGGTCGAGCGTCGCGTGGCACTTATGTGCGAGCTGGGCATTGTGTTCGAGCTGGGTGCTGACGTTACGAACCCTGCGGTGGCGGCCAAGCTCAATGGCTTTGACGCCGTCGTGGTGGCTGCCGGCGCTCGCACTCCGCGTGGACTGGCTGCTGAGAATATTGACGCACCCGGCGTGGTGTATGCCGTGGACTACCTGACGGCCTCGACCGTCTCGGTGCTCGATGGCGGCGAGCCTGTCGTCGATGCACGCGGCCTGGACGTCGTGGTCATCGGCGGCGGCGATACCGGTAACGACTGCGTGGGCACCGCGGTACGTCAGGGTGCGCGCAGCGTGCGCCAGTTTGAGTTCTTGCCGGCGGCGCCTGATGCGCGCGCGGCGAGCAACCCCTGGCCGCAGTGGCCCAACGTTAAGAAGACCGATTACGGCCAGCAGGAGGCCATCGCTGCCATGGGCGGCGAGATGCGCGCTTGGGGCGTGGATACGCTCGAGGTACTGCTGGACAAGAAGGGCGCGGCCGCGGGCCTGCGCGTGGCCGATCTGGATTGGTCGGCTGGCAAGCCCGAGCGCATCGCGGGCTCCGAGCACGAGGTGCCGGCCCAGCTGGTGCTCATCGCCTGCGGCTTTACGGGTCCTGAGCATGGCGTGTTCGATGCGGTAGGCGTGCCTGTTGCCACCGCTGGTCGTCCGCTGCCTGTGATGGCTGCCGAGGGCTCGCACCTCGCGGCACGTGTCGACGGCGTCTCCGCGGATGCCGCACCGGTGTATGTGGCGGGTGATGCTCGCAACGGCAGCTCGCTCGTGGTGAACGCTATGGCCGACGCCCTGGCCTGCGCTGCCGAAGTCGCCGACGCGCTGGAGCTGTAAGGCGGCTGTCCACAGCTGAATCGTCAAGGGCTGTCCCCAACGGCCGGCCCAAAAGGAACGTCCCCAAGTGCCGGCAGCTGGGGACGTTCCTTATGTGCCGGCATTCGGGGACACTCCTTGCGGGTTTGCGACCGATTTGTTCGTTTGTCGACGTACGGGTGTTCATTTGTCGACTTCTTGGGCTGTGGTCACCTGTTGTTTCTGTGGTGGCTGCGGGTATCTGGCTCAAAAGGGCGGGTTGGCCGTCTATGTTTACCTGCGGTTTTGTTGCGGTGCGCATTTTCGGTCAAGCTTTTCGTCAAGTGTTTGGTCAGCATCTGGTTTGCAGCCGGAGGCCTATTTTGCCCGCGCTGGTCGTGACTGCCCACCCTCCTCGTAAGCTCAAATTGAGGTCCATCAGTTTGAGGAGGATGCCATGACTGATCACGCTTTAGATCGAGCGCATCTGGCTGAAGCCGTCGGCAACGATATTGCCGACATGGCCCATTTTTGGATGCTGCGGAAGTTTCAGTTTTTGGAGCCGGCGCGCGAGCAGTTTGAGATCATTGTCGACCCGTGGCTCAGCTATCGCACCGAGCCTTCGCAAAACGAAATCATGGCCTACAACATGGCATTTACCGATTGGCTGCTCTTCGAGCGCTCCTATCGCCATGGCAAGACGCTGCTCGAGCTGTATGTTGACGAGCCGCCGGCATCGCTTTCGCCTGCCTCGCTTAAGCGGCTCGAGCAGGTGCGCGACACACAGTATTTCTCGCGCTTTGGCATTTTGGACAAGGATCCTGCGAACGGCATGGTTGCGCTGAAGGATACGCGCGCCGACCTTCGCTTTGATGTCTACGACCCGCATATCGTGCAAAAGGAGCATTGGAGCGACGGCGCGATCGCGGTGCGCCTCGCCTGCGTCGACGATGTCTGGCTGACGGCGGGACAGCTCTATCTGTATGACATCGCGCGCCTGAGTGACACGGCGGTCGATGGACCGGGTGCGGTGCATCCCGAGGATCTGCAGGACGGCTTTGACACCTCGTGCGTCAGCTTCTTTTTGCGCCTGGTCCGCGACATCATGGGCGCCCAGGGGCGCTACGTAAAGTCCCTCAACATCTACGAACAAGAATGGGAGTAGGGGATGTGACTGGTGCCGCCCTACAGCCCTGACTTTGTCTCAATCTGTAACGTTTGGCGGCTGTTTGGGCCCGTAACTGTTACAGATTGAGATGTTCGGCAACGGGTTGGGAGAATGTCTCGATCTGTAACATCTACAGGCCCAATTTCGACCTTCCTGTTAAAGATTGAGACAAAGGCTGGACGCGGTGTCGAAAGATCTTGCTCTGTAACAACTAGAGGCTCAAAGACTGTCTTCCTGTTACAGATCAAGACATTTGCCAGCGGAGGCAACGGTGACGATGGTCCATTTGTCTGACGTGGTGGTGATGAAAGTGTCTAATACCGTTCTCAAACACAAACATGCGACTCGCAACACGTTGGCGCGGAATAGGATGCTCGCGCGGCTCACGGAGACGGCCAAGCAAGGTGCGCTGCTCGCAACGCATGACAATACCGAGCTCATGTGGCTGCGACGCCATGTTGGAACCGACGATATCGCGGAGCCCGAGCCGTACCTGTTCTGTTTTCAGCATGATTGGGATGCATTGACGCCTGCAGAGCGAGCGCTGAGGACTATCAAAGGGCTTGCGGAATTTCATCCCGATTGGGCGTTTTGGGGTTATGACGCGGCACTTTTGTGGGGTCTGGAGGTGCCGAATGATCTGCTCGGGCCGCGTTTTCTTGTTAAGACGGGTTGTTCGGTGACGTTGAGCAGCGGGTGCAGGTTGTTGCGTCCTCAGATGGCGGGAGCGCTTGAGCGCGTCGACGGCGTGCGGGTGACGTCGTTTTGGCGCACGGTGGAGGATTGTCTGCTGCGTGCGCCGTTTTCGTATGGTCTGGCGATCGCCGATTCTGCATTGCGGGCGAAGGGCGTATCACGTGGGGATTTGTGCGAGCGTCTCCGCGCCGATTGCGAGGGCAGGCGAGGGTATCGCAGGGCACAGGCGATTGCGTCGTATGCGGACGGGCTGTCCGAAAACGGCGGCGAGTCTCGGTTCCGAGTGTTCTTTATTGCGTACGGCTTTCCGGTTCCGGAGCTGCAGGCGGAGTTTCGCGACCCGCTCGATCCGAGCCAGGTGTTTCGCGTCGACTATTTTTGGCGGCTCGAGGACGGGACGTGTGTCATCGGCGAGCTCGACGGAAAGGTGAAGTACACCTTGCAGAACGGCGAGGGCCGGGAGTCGGTCGACCCATTCGTGGCAGAACGTCAACGGGAGTCTCATCTGACAATGCTCGGGCACAAGGTGCTTCGGTTTACGTTTAACGAACTCAAAGACCCGGGGAAGCTGGTCGAGAAAATGAGGTTGGCGGGTATTCCGCGACGGCCCGATTTGGCTGAGGAGTGGAGACGCCAGTGGTATGGGCGCTGAGAGGTTTTGTCTCGATCTGTAACGTTTAGAAGTTGTTTGAGTTCGTAATTGTTGCAGATCGAGACAAACCGGTGAAACGTCGACCGAATGTCCCGATCTGTAACATCAAGGGGCCCAATAACCCTGTACCTGTTACAGATCGAGACACTTCCCTGGTGTCGCTGGGGTGGGACTGCAGCGTATTCCGTCCCCCACATCCCCTCTTCCCTCCGTTAACCGATATGTCTGTGGCAATCGGGCTACACTGGATAATAATGGACAGATGTTCAAGTTTTCTGAGGGGGAGGAGCTCGATATGGCGTCTGCCGATCGTTCCACGTTGTTTATCAATGCGACCGTCCTGGATGGTTCGGAACATATGGAGCCGCAGCCCGACATGGCCGTGGCCGTTGAGCGCGGTCTCATCACGTGGATGGGGCCGAGTGCTGTGGCGCAGGCGCCTGCAGGTGCCGAGGTCATCGACCTGGCAGGGGCGTATCTCATGCCAGGTCTCATCAATATGCATGTGCATCTGTGTGGTTCGGGCAAGCCGGTTTCGGCGGGAGATGCCGGCGCGCTGATGAAGAAGCTCGATAATCCGGTGGGCCGCGCCATCGTTCGCCACATCCTCAAGGGCAGCGCCCAACAGCAGCTGGCAAGCGGCGTGACCACGGTGCGCGGTGCGGGCGATCCGCTGTTTGCCGATATCGCCGTGCGCAACGCCATCGACGCCGGCAAGTATCAGGGTCCGCGCCTGGTAGCGCCGGGAACGGGCGTCACGGTGCCGGGTGGTCACGGTGCTGGGTTGTTCGCCCAGGTGGCTAACAGCCCCGCCGAGGCAGCCGAACAGGTGCGC
The DNA here is from genome assembly GCF_039062315.1 of Collinsella aerofaciens. Lineage (GTDB taxonomy): Bacteria > Actinomycetota > Coriobacteriia > Coriobacteriales > Coriobacteriaceae > Collinsella > Collinsella aerofaciens_BG. Next base: position 94,709 of record NZ_JBCJBG010000003.1, on the reverse strand, counting down.
GACCTGTATGCGCGCGGTGCCGACGTCATTAAGCTGTTCGTAACGGGCGGTGTGTTCGATGCGACCGAGGTGGGCGAGCCGGGCGTGCTGCGTATGCCGGTGGAGGTTGCCGCGGCGGCGTGCAAGGCTGCGCACGAGGTGGGCCTGCCGGTTATGGCCCATGTCGAGAGCACCGAAGGCGTGAAGGCCGCGCTTGAGGCCGGCGTTGACACGATCGAGCACGGTGCCCCGATGACTCCTGAGATCTTGGAACTGTACCGCGGCGCCGCGGGCACGCAGCTTGAGGATCGCGCGCCCAGCGTTACCTGCACTATCAGCCCGGCGCTGCCGTTTGTATTGCTCGACCCGAAAAAGACCCATTCGACCGATACGCAAAAGAAGAACGGCGACATCGTGTGCTCGGGCATTATCGAGAGCGCCCGTGCCGCACTGGAAGCTGGCGTTAAGGTGGGCCTGGGCACGGACTCGAGCTGCCCGTTCGTGACGCAGTACGACATGTGGCGTGAGGTGGCCTATTTTGCCAAGCATGTCGGCGTGAGCAACGCCTTCGCACTGCATACGGCTACGCAAGTCAACGCCGAGCTGCTGGGGCTGGACGGCGAGACTGGCACAATCGAGTGCGGCAAGGCCGCCGATATCTTGGTGACGCGCAAGAACCCGCTCGATGACCTGTGCGCACTGCGTGAGCCGACGCACGTGATGTGCCGTGGCGATTTGGTGCGCAAGCTCAAGGTGAAGCGTATTCCCGAGGTGGACGCCGAGCTCGACGCGATTATGGCCATGCCAGCCGAAGCGCTTGCCGAGGAGCTGGCCCGCGACGGCGTGGCGTAGGCGTGACGAAGGGACGGTCCCCTTGTCACATTCAAAAAAGCCGAGGTCCCAGTGCGAGGCCTCGGCTTTTTCTGTCCCATGGTATGACGGCTAGGAGCGCGTCTCCATCTTGGCGTGGCACTTGGGGCAGGTGACGCGAATCTTGCCCTTGCCCTTGGGAACGGAGAGCATCTGGCCGCAGTTGGGGCACTTGAGATAGGCTGTGGTCTTGCGGCCCTTCCACATCTTCTTGGCTGTGCGCTTGGCACGTTCAAAGTCTTCCTTGCTAGTACCGGCTGCGCGCGAGGCGTTGGCCGCTGCAGCTCCGCCGCCCAAGCTAGCTACAAACTTGCCCAAGCCGGGTACGTTTGCAGTCGCGGCGACAAAGGCCTCGTTCTCCTTGCGACGTGCGTCGATATTTTTGGACAGGCCGCGCAGCACGCCAATCACGATTACGGCGATGGCAATCCAGCTGAGCCACTGGATGCGGGCTATCGATCCGATCATCGCGATGACGATGCCGGCAAAACCCATCACGATGGTGAGCTCGTCGGCGCCATTGCGACCCTTCATAAAGTCATTCATGCAAATTGCCTTTCGTTCGATATGCTGCACGCCTTTATACCCGATTTAGAGCAAGGGGGACAGGTTAATCTGCACCAATGTGGTGCAAACATACCTGTCCCCGGAACACCAAGACGGTGCAAAGAAGTCTGTCCCTAATGCCCCAGTTACTTGGAGAGCTTGTCGACGACGCGTTCGATCTCGGCGAGCTTGGCAGCTTTGAGGTCTTCGTCGCCCGATTCGATTGCCGAAGTCACGCAGCCCTCGATATGCGCTTTGAGCACGTCGGCATTAATGCGCGCGAGGAGCGCCTGTGTGGCCATGAGCTGCGTGGAAATATCGACGCAGTAGCGGTCCTCCTCGACCATCCGCAGGATGCCGTCGATCTGACCACGTGCCGTCTTGAGCATGCGGGTTACCGATTTATGGTCTGCCATCATGGCGGGTCCTCGTTTCTGGTCGATCTTTCGGATGTCCCCGTCAGTTGCGGTGAAATACGGACCGTTCAAAGGCCTAGGGCGGCACAACAGTCCGTATTTCACCGCAACTTCTGAGGATTGAGTAGGCAGCGTCTGCTACGCGGCGGTCACCGAAAGGGCGTGGAACTTCTCGCCGGCGCCCTCGACGGCGGCAGTGAGCTGTTCAGCGGTCACGGTGTCGGCGCACTCCACCTGTACGGTCTGAGTCTCGTGATCGGCATCGGCGTCGGTCACGCCGACCACGTTGAGCAGCGCGGTCTCGACGGTGGCATCGCAATGGCCGCACATGAGGCCGGAAGTCTTGATTGTGTAACGCATGGATATTCCTCTCTGTTGTGTCGGCTTTCCCAGGCACCCGACCTTGACCTTCAAGCCGTCGCTCGCGTACCAAAGTACGCGTCGCCCCTCTTTCAGGTCAATCTCGGGCACCTGGAAAACCCGTTCTAAATGGACTTAATGGTGAGCTTATTTTGCCACTTTGGGTTTAAAGGATTTCAGGCGCAGGGCATTGGACACGACACATACGCTCGACAGGCTCATCGCCGCGGCGCCAAACATGGGCGAGAGCTGCCAACCGGTGAGGGGGAAGAACACGCCCGCCGCCAGCGGAATGCCGATGCCGTTGTAGAACAGCGCCCAGAACAGGTCCTGCTTGATGTTGCGAATTGTGGCGCGCGACAGCTCGATGGCACGGGCGACGTCCATGAGGTCGCTGCGCATGAGAACCACATCTGCCCCTTCTTTGGCGATGTCGGCGCCGGTACCGATGGCAAGGCCCACGTCGGCGCGCGCCAGGGCGGGGGAGTCGTTGATGCCGTCGCCCACCATGGCGACCTTGCTGCCCGCATCCTGCAGCTCGCGCACGTGGCGTTCCTTGTCGGCGGGGAGGACGTCGGCGATGACCTGCTCGCTGCTCAGTCCCACGCGGCGGGCGATCGCTTCGGCTGTCGCGCGGTTGTCGCCGGTGAGCATGCGCACGTCGACGCCAAGCGAGCGCAGTGCGGCGATGGCCCCGGCGCTCGTCTCCTTGACCTCGTCCGCCACGGCGATGGTGCCGACAAGCTCGCTGTTCTTGGCAAAGAACAGCGGCGTCTTGCCCTCGGCCGCGAACTGTTCGGCAAGGCCGGCGGGAACCTTCACGCCCAGCTCGTCCATCAGACGCACGTTGCCGGCGGCGATGACATTCTGCCCCTCGCGTGCCGTAACGCCTCGCCCGGGCACGGCGGCAAAGTCCTCGACCATGCGTGCGACGATTCCGCGCGCCTCGCACTCGGCCATAATCGCCTCGGCCAGCGGGTGCTCGCTTGAGCGCTCCAGCGCAGCGGCCAGCTTGAGCAGCGCCTTTTCGCTCATGGCGGGCGATCCGTCGGCACGCGTGGCTACCACGATATCGGTCACGGCAGGCTTGCCGCGAGTGACCGTTCCCGTCTTATCGAGCACCACGGTGCCCACGCTGCGCAGATTCTCCAGCGCCTCGGCGCTCTTGAACAGAATGCCCATCTCGGCGCCCTTGCCGGTGCCGACCATAATGGCGACGGGCGTGGCCAGACCCAATGCGCACGGACAGCTGATCATCAGTACGGCCACGGCGGAGGTGAGCGCCTCGTTTATGCTGCCGGTCAGTGCCATCCACGCCGCAAAGGTCACAGCCGAGATCACGAACACCACGGGCACGAACACGCCGGCGACTTTGTCGGCCATGCGGGCGATAGGCGCCTTGGTGGCGTTGGCGTCCTCGACGAGCTGGATAATCTTGGCGAGCGACGTGTCGGCGCCCACGCGTGTGGCACGGAAGGTAAACGAGCCGGTGCGGTTGACAGTGGCGGCGTTGACGGTGTCGCCGGCGGTCTTTTCCACGGGGATGGACTCGCCGGTGAGCGCGCTCTCGTCCACGGCCGAGCTGCCCTCGAGCACCACGCCATCGACAGGGATGGACTCGCCGGGGCGCACACGCAGCACCTGGCCGGGCAGAATGGTATCGACGTCGACGGTGGCCTCGCTGCCGTCCTCTGCCACGACGGTCGCGGTCTTGGGTGCTAAGTCGATGAGCGCCTCGATAGCGCCGCCGGTCTTGGACTTGCTGCGCGTCTCGAGGTATTTGCCCACGGTGACGAGCGACAGGATGGTGCCGGCGCTCTCAAAATACAGGTTGTCCATGCTCGTCATCATGGCCTCGTGCACCTGACCTGCGGCCAGCTGGTCGGCCATGATGAACATAGCGTAGAGCGACCAGGCGATCGACGCGGTGGCACCGACGGCGATGAGAGCGTCCATGGTGGGTGCGCCGTGCACGAGCGACTTGAAGCCGTTGATAAAGTACGCGTCGTTGACGTAGACGATGGGGATGAGCAAGACGAGCTCGGTGAGCGCCAACGTCATGCTGTGGGTGTGGTCGGTGAAGACGCTGGGCAGCGGCCAGCCGAGCATGTGCCCCATGCCTATGTAGAACAGCGGAATGAGAAAGATGATTGAGATGATGAGACGGGTGCGCATGGCGGAGGCGGTGGCCTCCAACTTTTTGGTAGGCGACTCCATATGAGCGGCGCCTGACCTGGCTTGCGCGCTGCCGTTTGGGGCGGCTTCGGTGCCCGTACTGACGGGCGAGGCCGAGTAGCCCGCGCGGTCAACGGCGGTGCAGATATCGTCGGGGGAGACCTGCGCGGGGTCATAGTCGACCATCATGGAACCGGCGAGCAGGTTGACCGCGACGCTTTGGACGCCGTCAAGCTTGCTGACGGCGCGGTCCACGTGCGCCTGGCAAGCGGCGCACGTCATGCCGCCCACGTCAAACTTATCTTGAGCCATGGCTTCTCCTTTCTATGGTGTAGTGTTGGAAATGTTAACCTACCGATACTATACACCCATACCCCCTGGGGGTGTCCAGTACAGAAATAATATATGAGATTTCGTTACAGATGAGGATGGATGGTTGGCCGATGGACCGTCCCAACCAATCATCTCAATCTGTAATATCTAGCAGGGAAAATGACCTCTAACTGTTACAGATCAAGACAATTGCCGGGGTGGGGTCTCGTCACGGCAAGACGCCCGCTCTCTAGATACAGAATCCGGGGATCACACAGGTTCGTTTGTTTGGCTTGTCCGTAGGCGTTGCGTACGTAAAGGCGTCGCCGTCGTGGCCCACACGGTTTATGTAGAGCGTGCCTTCGGTCTCCGATGAGTCGGGGCTCACCGTGCGCTCCCACCAGCAGGTGTCCTTGCCCTTCCACTGGCGGACCATCGTCTCGTTCGTGGAATACGGGCTCACCTTGAGCTCGCGGAAGAGCTGATACTCCTTGCCCTCGCCGTTGTAGATGTCTGCCAGGTAGTGATAGCCCTCGGCAAACGAATCGGGCGGTTGTGTACCGCACAACTCGACCATGGCGGGCAGCCAAAGGGTTGCGGGCAACTCGCTCAGACACGATGCACTGTTGGCGGCGCCAACGTTATTCGAGATCTTTTTGACAGATTTGATGAGTGCGCGCAACTCGTTGGGCAGCAGCTTAAGGCCGTCACCGTCGAGCCATTCCCGCAGCTCGCAATCTGCCCAGCCGGCGCTCGGCGGTTCAACCGCAGCGTTGCGCTCGGCAATACCCGCATCGAACATAAACGTCAGTCCGGCCTTGCCCGTCCCGTCCAGAAGCTCATCGTGGCGGATGCCCACAAGCTGCGCGCCAACCTGCAGCCCGTTGGTGAGTTTCACGCGCTTGGTACACGGATAGGGGATATGCCCATCAGCGTCGAGCAGGTGGTAGCGCTTGGCAATCTCGCGTGCCTCGCTACGGGTCTCGGCGGCCTTAATCTTGAGCGAAATCTCCTGCAGCTGATCCCAAGTGTAGTCGTCAAGCGAACCGCGGATGCCGTCCAGGTAGTCGGGGATGCCAAAGCCATGGGTCGCCGCGCCAACGACGCTGAGCCCCGCAACGACTGCAACGACGCCACCGATAATAAACCGGCGGCGGGTCATGGCATCGTGCCGGGCCTGCTCCAGGATCTCTCGCGCGCGCTCGCCGGCGACGTCGATCTTAAGGTGCGTACCGGAGTCGATGTCGATTGCGGCGTCACTGCCCGCGCCCTCGCGGCCCTCGGATTCGGCGTCGGTGAGGTATGTCGAGAGCACCTCGAGCATCTGCTGCTCGGTGGGACGATCGCACTGCTCGACCGAGAGACCCTTCATGATGATTTGGACGAGCGCTTCATCGCCCTCGCAGCGCGGCTCGAGCGGCGCCGGCTTGGTCTTGGTCTTTACGAGATAGAACGAGCCGGTTGCAGCGGCGTCCGTCGACTCAAAGTCAAACGGTTTGCGACCGCTGTAGAGCTGGTACAGAATGCTCGAAAGCGCGTAGACATCGATTGCCGGCGAACGGCGAAGGGCCGCGATGCCTTCGATATCCTGCGTGAGCATCTCGGGCGCGGCGTATGCGGGCGTGGCAAAGCGCCAGATGTCGGCGCGCCGGGTGATCGTGTCGTCGCCGAGGGCCATGGTCGCGGAGCCCATGTCGATGAGGCAGGGGTCAAAGGAGCAATCGGCAATCTGCTGCTCGAGCGTTCGGCTGGTGGTGCGGAACATGATATTGGCAGGCGACAGGTCGCGATGGATGACCGGATTCACGAGGCCTTGGGTCATCAAGAGCGCACGAAGCACGGCGTTTCCGACGGCGGCGACCATCTGGGTGGTCAGCCCGCCCGAGGCGTCGTGCGGAAGCAGGGGCAGCGCCTGCTTGAGCGAGGTGCCCTCGACCCACTCCATGAGGATGAGCGGGTCATTCTCACACGAGCCGTAGCCATAGACGCGCGGAAATCCGCGCAGGTGCGAGACGGTACACAGATGACGGTACTCCTCGAACAGCGCAGCGGTGTTGGCCAGGTGCGCGGCCGATTGCTCGGCGGAGCGGTCGGGGGCTTGGCCGGAAAGGATAGCGTTGTCCTTGAGTAGCTTGACGGCAAAGACCTCGCCGCTCGTGTTGGTCGCGCGCAGCACGTGCCCGATGTTGCCGTTGTTGCGGTGGGCCGTCTGGAGAATAAGCGTCATAAACCGACGTTTGGCGTCGTCCTCGGCGCTGGGGTCGACCGCCACGGCGGTATCGAACGTATCGAGACGGATGAGTTTGTCGCCATAGGCGCTATCGGTAGTATCCATGGCGTTCCTTTGTCTGGCATGGGTTGCCGCAAGTATACGTGAGCAGTGCGGATATCGGTAAAGTATCATGATAGCCGCACTGCCCACGTATACCGCTGAGCATTGTCGTTTACGACGCAGAAGGTAGAAGACGAAAGACGGACGGCGACCGTCTTTCGATCGCCGTCCGTGCTAGTCCACAATGACAAGGAATGTCGTGTAGAGACCCAGATGGAGCCTGTCGCTGTTTTCGATTTCCACTGGGGGATAGATCTTGCCGGGCTCGCGTTGGTCGCGTGGCGGCTCAATCACAATATCGCCGTCGCCTGCACCCGATTCGAGTACCGTGCCGTTGGTCGATCCAAGGCCCTGGGCGTACCAGTGCTCACCCTCAAGCCAAATGCGAAGATGCTCGCGCGATGCGTCGGCGCCCACATCGGTGATGCTGGGCGAGGTTTTGGGCAAAGAACCAATCACGGTGCCGCGCGGATCGCGTGTGAGGGGATGGATTTGCATGTCGGCGCAGTTGTCGGCATGGGTTCTGAGCAGACCGAGGTTGGGGGCGACGGTGCGCGGCTGCTCCAGGCTGCTCATAAAGCCACGTCCGACGGTAGTTTCGGTGGTGCCAAAGTGCTCGCCCGTCTTGCTGTCGCAAAAGCGCTCGACGGTGGCCACGCCCTGAACGGGATCGGCGAGCGCCCCCGTTGCCACAAAGAGCATAAGGTAAAGCGTGCTTTTCTCGCGCACGGCATTGCCGTCAAAGTTGTCGATGCGATTGAGGGCATTTGCATATAGGCGGCTGTCCAGCTTGTAGCTGGTGAGAGCCGACATCATTTCGTTGGCGGCCGGACCGCGATAGTGCTCGGCGATTGCCCGATAGGCGGACTCGCCGCCGCCGAGCTTGCTGCAGATTGCCGAGGAAAGGTTGAGCGTGGTGACAGTAAAGTCGCTGTAGATGGAGGGCGCGCACTGGTCAGGCTTGCGATGGACGATGTAACGGGTGAGATACGAGCGGTTGGAAGAGCACTTCTCGAGCAGGGTACTGCCGAGATAAGAGTTTCCGTTGATAAGCATTCGGGCGATCTCGAGATGTTTAAGACCGCCGAACGAGCGAATATCGTTATAGAGGACCGAGCAAGGCGTCTCTGCTGCCACGGATACCTCCTTTGGTTGCTTCCTAGCCAATATGGCGATAGGAATTAATGGCCCCCGGTGGGCGACGTATTAAATGGCTGCGCAATATATAGCGTAACCAAAGCAACATTATAGGCCACATGTTCGAAATTGCAGGAAGACCGAGAGATTTTGGTTGGACTGAACGGAAATCCCCCTCTGTCTTGATCTATAACAATTAGGACCCGGTTTTGTCCCGCAGCTGTTACAGATTGAGACAATCGGCCAGGCCCGCCCCGTCCGCCTCGTCATCTGTGGTTTACGTGGGGGCATACGGAGTACGGGTATACTAACCGGCGGCGAATCTGCTCCATCGCTTAGAGCTGCTGCGTCTGGACGGCGCGTGATAGGGCTGCCAAAGCGATCGCCAGCGTGCTGAGCAACGTCCTCTCTGTGCGCACCTGTTTTTGTATGTATTAGCGCACTACCAAGCACGCCCGCGCGGCCGCATGCCGTGCCCATTGCGCGTGCAGATAAGGAACAACAACATATGCGTAATTCTGTATCCGACGTTACCGACGTCGAGATTCTGGACGAGACCCGCGAGGCCATGACCCAGGCCGCCTTCGATGCCGCCGATGAGGCCAGTGCCGCCCAGGCCGTCGAGTCCGCTACCCAGAGTCTGCCCGCCTTTGACGAGCTGGGCCTTTCCGACGAGATGCTCCGTGCCATCGAGAACCTAGGCTACACGGCGCCGACGCCCGTGCAGGCCGGCTCGATCCCCGTGGTGCTCGAGGGCCGCGACTTGCTTGCCGCCGCTCAGACCGGCACCGGCAAGACGGCCGCCTTTTTGCTGCCGACCATGAACAATCTGGAGCACATTGCTCCGCCCAAACCCGTGCGCGAGCGCGGCGGCCGCAACCGCCGTCGCGGTGCCAAGAAGCCCGAGGGCAACGGCCGCGGCCCCGTGATGCTCGTCATCACCCCCACGCGCGAGCTTGCCCAGCAGATCGACGAGGTCGCGAGCAAGATCGCCGACGTCACCGGCCATGTCGCCGTGACCGTCGTGGGTGGCGTGAGCTACAAGCCGCAGACCGCGGCACTCAAGTACGGCTGCGATATCCTGGTCGCCACGCCGGGCCGTCTGGTCGACCTGATCGAGCAGGGCGCCTGCCACCTGAACGAGGTTAAGGTCCTGGTGCTCGACGAGGCCGATCGCATGCTCGACATGGGCTTTTTGCCCGCCGTCCGCCGCATTGTGCGCGAGACGCCGGCCGAGCGCCAGACGCTGCTGTTCTCGGCGACGCTCGACGAGGAGGCCGTGGGCGAGATCACCGACCTGGTGAGCGATCCGGCTCGCGTGGAGATCGCGCCCGCCACGTCGACCGCCGACACTGTCGACCAGTTTGTGTTCCCGGTGTCCATCGAGGCCAAGAACAACCTGTTGCCCGAGTTCCTCAAGAAGGAGGGCCCGGAGCGCACCATCGTCTTTATGCGCACCAAGCATCGCGCCGACAGCTGCTGCCGTCGTCTGGAGCGTAAGGGCATCAAGGCCGCCGCGATTCACGGCAACCGTAGCCAGGCCCAGCGCGAGCGCGCGCTTTCTGCCTTCCGCGACGGCACCGTCGACGTGCTGGTGGCAACCGATGTTCTCGCCCGCGGCATCGACATTAGCGACGTGCGCTACGTCGTGAACTTTGACGTGCCGGCCGAGCCGACCGACTATATCCACCGCATTGGCCGTACGGGCCGCGCCGGCGAGCTGGGCTGGGCCATTACGTTTGTGACCGAGCAGGACGTCGACGAGTTCTACGAGATCGAGAAGCTCATGGACAAGACCGCCGACATCTACGAGGCCGGCGACCTGCATGTGGGTCCCAACCCGCCCGCGGTTGATCCCGAGCGCGACCCTGCGGCCTTTAAGGTGAAGAAGAAGACTAAGCGCGGCAAGTCCAAGAGCAAGAAGAAGCTTGAGCAGGCGCGTCGCGACGGCAAGCGCAACGGCGACGATTACGGTGATGTGGCCGGTCGTTCCAACCGCGGTCGCGACGAGCGCCGTGGCGATGGCGAGCGTCCGGGCCGTCCCAAGCGCGGTGGCAAGACCCGCGTGCGCGAGGGCGTTCAGGCTCGCGTGGACGAGGCTGTGGAGAGCGTGGCTCGCGAGGTGGCTGCCGAGGAGCGCGCTGGTGCTGGTGCCGCTGAGCAGCCTGCGCGCGGCAACCGTGCCGAGCGTCGTGCCAAGCAGTTCCAGGGCGAGGCACACCGCCGTCGTCGTGAGGACGAGGACCGTGGCGGCCGTCGTCGTGTCGAGCGCGAGGACGAGGGCCGCGGTTCGCGCGGTGGCAAGCGCGGTGCGGGCGACCGCCGTCGTTCCGGTCGTGATGACGAGCGCAGTGGCCGTGATGAGCGTCGCGGCGGCGAGGGCCGCGGTGAGCGAGGTGCCCGTGGCGGTGAGCCCCGTGGCGGCAAGCGCTCTGAAGAGCGCGGTAGCCGCGGCGGCGAGCGTCGCGAGGGTGCTCGCGGCAATGGCGGCTGCGGCGGCGCTGGCCGTTCTAGCGAGTCGCGCGATCGTCGTGATCCGCGTGCCAGCCGCGATCGTCGCGATGACTGGCGCAACTACGACGATACCCGCGAGGAGCGTCGTGGCGGCTATCGTGGCGGGCGTGGCGGCAACCAGGCCGGCTCCCGTGGCGGCCGTGCCGGCGGCCGCGATAACCGTGGCAGCTATGGCAATAGTCGTGGTGGCAAGCGCGGCGGCAGCTCCCGCCGCCCCGGTGACGGCGGCGGCAAGCGCAAGTAACATACGCATCGCACGCTAGCGTGAGACAAGCTAAGGGCCCGAGCAAACAACGCTCGGGCCCTTTTGTTTGCCGTGTCCATCGCTAATTCAAACGTGATGTTCTCGGGAATGCATCTGGGGGATGCCGAGGACCTATTTTCTGCCATGCAGCAATGGGTCCCATGGGGTGCGCCGTGCATTTTTTGGAGTATTCAGCAGCTCTAGTTGGCTGCATACGATTCGGTATTGCCAACGGTGGCCTTTAGATACCCCCTATGAGCGTTTTGAGTTAGATTTCGCCGTTTTTCGAAGCAAAGGTACGTCATTCTCGCTATGTCGGAACCCTAAATGACGCAGCGCCCTACAGTTTTGCCCGCCCGCGGCGGTGCTGGCGCGGTCACGTTGCAGAATACTCCGTTTTTTGCACGGGCCAGGATGGGGTACCTCAGGAGAACACGGCGGTATCCCGTAAATATATACAATCTGTACCGTAATTTATACAAAACGAAGAGGCAGACAGCGTAGGGTGGGTGTATTGGGGTGTTTGGTGCACCAAAACGGGGATCCCACGTACCGTATACTCTGGCTGGATGTGAAAGCGGCTTGACGCGTTGCCAGGCGTAGGGGGAGGGTGCCTCGATGGACGTATTCGAAATTGTGTTTAGTCCGACGGGCGGAACGCGGAAGGTGTCTGGCCTTGTGGCCGGGGCGCTGGACAAGAATACCGTTACCGTCGATTTGACCGATAGCGGGCTAGATTTCAGCGCTGTCTCGATGACTGAGGACGACGTGGCCGTAATCTCTGCGCCGGCGTATGCCGGTAGAATCCCGGCTGTGGTGGCTGACCGGTTGGGCATGGTGCGCGGCAACGGGGCTCGGGCTGTTTTAGTTTGTGTATACGGAAACCGCGCGTTTGAGGACACGCTCGTAGAGCTGCAGGACGTTGCGAAGCGCGCCGGATTTAGGGTGGTTGCAGCGGTTTCTGCTATTGCTGAGCATTCCGTTGCTCGTCAGTTTGCTGCTGGGCGACCGGATGCGCAGGATGCGGCGCAGCTCGCAGAGTTTGCGCAGCAAATTCAGCAAAAGCTGTTGGTTGAGGATGCATCTGAGCCCTCTGTTCCCGGCAATCGTCCTTATAAACAAGCTGGAGGTCATCGCATGGCACCCGAGGCAACAGAGGATTGCGTCTCCTGCGGTGCATGCGCCGCGGCGTGCCCCGTTTGTGCTATCGACAAGGGTGACCCCAAGCGAGCAGCTGGCAAGGCGTGCATCTCCTGCATGCGCTGCATCGCCGTATGTCCGCGAGGCGCTCGCAAGCTTGATCCCAACAAGCTATCCGCTGTTTCCCAGATGCTGAGCAAGGTTTGCGTCGCGCGGAAGGAATGCGAGCTCTTCATCTAGCGCATACGAAATTGCTGCAAGGAGTGCCCCTGGGTGCCGGCGGGAAAGGAACGTCCCTAAGTGCCGCCTAAATACCGTTTATCGAAGAAAAAATACCGCTCACCGGTCATAATGACTATTCTGGCTTTGGGCTTGTCTACAATAGCTCACGTAAAAAGAAATGCGGAAGGTTACCGAGTCCCTCGGACGTGGGCCTAACCAAAGTCTTTGAACGGGTGTGTCTCTATGGATGCATTCGCTTGATTTTGGTTGGGCTATATTTATGAAGGGACATGCCACCATGGGTTTCTTTTTCGCCTTATGGGGGGGCTCGGATAAGCAGACGACTGCGGCTTCCGAGTTCGAAATCCTCGCTCCCGTTTCCGGCGAGCTTGTTCATCTAGAAAATACCAATGACCCCGCTTTTAGCAGTCGCGCGGTAGGCGATGGCGTTGCCGTGGTTCCCCAAGAGGGGACCGTGTGCGCTCCTGTTTCCGGTACCGTCGCGGCGCTGTTTCCGACTGAGCACGCGCTGGGCATTATGTCCGACGACAGCTCTGCTCAGGTGATGCTGCACATCGGAATCGACACTGTTAAACTTGAGGGCAAGGGCTTCCATGCGCTTGTTGCCCAAGGTGACCATGTCGACGCAGGTCAGCCTCTCGTCGAGGTCGATTTCGACGTGGTTCGCGCTGCCGGCTTCGATCCCACGGTCTTCGTTATCGTGTGCGAGCGCTCGGAGAACTCGACTCTTCGTGAGCATGCTTCCGGCCCTGTTGCTGTTAAAGAGCCTGTCATCTGGCTTTCCGAGTAAATTCTTGTGGTGGGTACCGTGGTTATCAAGCGAGTTTTTAACAACAACGTCGCAATGGTCACTTCGGACGATGGCTCCGAGCTCATCGTCATCGGTCGAGGCCTCTGCTTTGGTCGCCATGCCGGCGATGCCATCGACGAGGCGTCGGTCGAAAAGACCTACGCGTTGCAGGAGGGAACTTCTCAGGATTCGCGTACGATTGACCGCTTGGCACATCTTTTGGAGTCCATCCCCACCGTCAACCTCGTGATTTCCGAGGACATCGTTCAGATGCTTCGTCGAGAGCTCAATGTCGATATCAATGACAAGATTCTTATCGCTCTCGCAGACCATATCAGCCTCGCCCTCGATCGCGAGCGCAAAGGCGTTTCCTGCGAGAACCCGCTGCTGCTCGAGATCCAGCAGTTCTATCGCAAGGAGTACGCGCTTGCGGGCCGTGCCCTTCAGATCATCAAGGACTATCTGGGCATCCAGATGAGCGAGGAGGAGCAGGGTTTCATTACCTTGCATATCGTCAACGCCACCATGCCGCAGCGCTCTGACCGCCTGATTGTTTCGGTCCAGCTTGTTCGCGACGTGCTTGCGATTGTTTCCGAGCGCTATGCCACGACCCTCGACGACACCTCGCTGCCTTACGAACGTTTCGTTCGTCACCTGCAATTTTTTGCACAGCGAGCGCTCGATCCTACGGCCGGGCAAATCAACGGAGACGCGCTGTTCCGAATCGATGAAACGGCGTATCCGCGTGCATTCTCGTGCGCGGACGCCATAGCCGCCCACTTGTCGTCTACCTATAACGTTGTCGTTACCGATGCCGAGAAGAGTTATCTCGCATATCACATTGTTAACCTGCTTGGAGAACCTGGTCTCTAGGCATAACGTGCCCACACATCGATTGATATAAGGCAAGGCTCACGGCCTTGTCCAGGGCACATCTGTCTTAATTTGCGGAAAAGGAAGGGGAGTACCGCTATGACCGCAAAAAAGAAGTTCAATTTCAAAGCGCCGTTGGAGGTGTTCGCGAAGTCAATCGTCCAGCCGATGATGTATCTCTCGGTTGCCGGCATCCTGCTCATCGTGGGCATCATTCTGACCAACAAGACCATCTGCGCCATGGTCCCTGTGCTGGGCTTCGGTCCGTTCCAGCTCGTGGGCGCCGTTGTCTACCAGTCGCTGATGTTTATCATCAACAACCTCTCGATTCTGTTCTGCGTGGGCATCGCCGGCGCCATGGCAAAGAAGAACAAGGGCCATGCTTCGCTGATCGCCCTGATGTCGTTCTTCCTGTTCCTGCAGGCTAACAACATCGTGCTCAACGCCACCGGCTCTCTTGCCGAAGCGAACGGCATGCTCGGTCTTACCGGAACCGGCCAGGCCACCGTTATGGGCATCCAGGTGCTCGATACCGGCGTGTTCGGCGGCATCATCCTTGGTTGCATCACCGGTGCCGTGTTCAACAAGTACTCGAACAAGCAGTTCCCCATTGCCCTTTCGATGTTCTCGGGCGTTCGCTTCCCGTTCCTGATCATGATCATCATTTCCTGGATCATGGGCGCTGGCTTCTGCATCGTTTGGCCTCCGGTTCAGGGTGCCATCTCCTCCGTCGCCGGCATCATTAAGGAGTCGGGCAACATCGGTCTGTTTATCTACGGCATGCTCAACAAGCTGCTCGTTCCCACCGGTCTGCACCACCTCATCTACACTCCGTTCCAGTTCTCCGATGTGGGTGGCACCCTGACGCTGGGTGATCAGGTTATCGCCGGCGCCTATCCCATCCGTGTTGCCGAGATGGCAATGACGGGCCAGCCCTTCTCCGATAGCACCTACTTCAACAGCTACACCTTCAACAACCTGTGGCCCTACATCGGTATCGGTCTCGCCTTTATCTTCACTGCTTACAAGGGAAACAAGGACAAGACCAAGGCTGTCATTATCCCGCTGATCATCACCGCCGTACTCTCCTGCGTGACCGAGCCCATGGACTTCCTCTTTGTCTTTGCCGCTCCCGTGCTCTTTGTCGTTCACTCGGTTCTTTCCGGCATCTTCCTGGTCCTGCTCAAGGTTCTCTCCGTGCCTGCTTCGACTGCAGGCGGCATTATCAACATCGTGGTTTCCAACCTGGTCCTCGGTGTCGATAAGACCAACTGGCCGGTTATGCTGGTGCTTGGAGTCGTCAACGCCGCTCTGTACTTCTTCCTCTTCACCTTCCTCATCAAGAAGCTCAACCTCCACACGCCTGGTCGCGAGGAGGAGTCCGAGCTCGCCGAGTCCGTTGCCGAGGGCGAGGCCGCCGCGTCCGTCGCGGTGAAGCAGGGCGCTGTTTCCGCAGCTCCCGCAGAGGGCGTCGATGCAGGTATTGCCGACCTGGTCGCAGGTCTTGGCGGCAAGGACAACATCGAGGAGCTCGAGAACTGCTTTACGCGTCTCCGCGTGAACGTTAAGAACCCGGACCTCATCGATGAGAACCTCATCAACCACGTGCCCAACAGCGGCATCAACCGCAACGGCAACAATATTCAGATCATCTTTGGCATGAAGGTCGCCGAGATGCGCGACAAGGTCGAAAACGCAATTGAGAAGGAGCAGTAAACAATGATCATTACTCTGTGCGGTGGCGGATCCACCTTTACCCCTGGCATCGTTAAGTCCATTGCCCTGCGCAAGGACGAGCTCGACGTTGACGAGATTCGCCTGTACGACATCAACGAGGAGCGCCAGCGCAAGATCGGCGTGCTCGTGGACTGGATTTTGCACGAGGACCTCGGCCTGGACATCAAGCTCACGGTGACCACCGACAAAGAGACGGCTTTTACCGACGCGAGCTTCGTGTTTGCCCAGATGCGCGTGGGCGGCTACGCCATGCGCGAGCAGGACGAGAAGATTCCGCTGCGTCACGGCTGCGTTGGTCAGGAGACCTGCGGTTGCGGCGGCCTTGCCTACGGCATGCGCACCATCTTCCCCATGGTCGAGCTGATCGATGACGTTGAGAAGTACGCCAAGAAGGACTACTGGATTCTCAACTACTCCAACCCTGCCGCCATCGTCTCCGAGGGCTGCCGTGTGCTGCGTCCCAACGCTCGCATCATCAACATCTGCGACATGCCGATCGCGATTATCGACGTGGTTTGCGCCGCGCTCGATATCGACAAGAAGGATGTCGAGTACGATTACTTTGGCCTCAACCACTTTGGTTGGTTCACCTCGATCCGCCACAAGGGCGAGGAGGTGCTCCCGCAGCTGCGCGAGTACATCAAGGAGCACCAGATCCTGCTGCCCGACTCCTACCTCAAGGGCATGGGCTCGCTCATGGCAAAGAAGCCCGAGGAGGCCACTGACGAGCACCCCGAGCAGAATCGCCACACCAAGGGCAGCTGGTACTACGTCTGGAAGGGCGAGTACGAGATCATGGAGTGCTTCCCGGAGTACCTGCCCAACACGTATCTGAACTACTACCTGCAGCAGAAGGAGTTCGTCGAGCACTCCAACCCCGAGCGCACCCGTGCTAACGAGGTTGAGGAGACGCGCGAGAAGAACCTCTTCGATGGTATCGATCACTACGAGAAGACGGGCGAGATCGACGAGAGCACGTTCTATGCGGGCAGCCACGGCGACTGGATTGCCGATCTGGCCATCGCTCTGAAGAACGACACCAAGCAGCGCTTCCTGGTCATTTGCGAGAACAAGGGCGCTATCCCCAACATGCCCTACGACGCTATGGTCGAGCTGCCTGCCTACATTGGCAAGAACGGCCCCGAGGTCATCAGCCGCGACAACATTCCTCTGTTCCAGCAGGGCCTCATGATGCAGCAGCTGAACTCCGAGAAGCTCGTGGTCGAGGCTACGATCGAGGGTTCGTACGAGAAGGCGCTCAAGGCCTTTACGCTGAACAAGACCGTGCCGTCGATGAAGGTCGCCAAGGAGGTTCTTGACGACATGATTGAGGCCAACAAGGACTTCTGGCCCGAGCTTAAGTAAAAGCAACAGGGTCGCTGACCGCATGCCTGGAGCAATGCCCCGTCCACGTGATTGCGTGGGCGGGGCATTGTCATTTGGTAACGCGTTTTATCAAATATCGCATTTATCTGCGGTAACGTTCTATTTCACCGCTGAGGGTGACATTTCATGCCGCCTGCCGAACTGCGTGGAGACCTAACAACTTTTTAGGTCAGTGTTGTGCGTGTAGCAATTTCGCCCGGCCTCGCCTCCGGGCTGCCATGTGAGAGGGGATCTTATGGCTCGACTGCATGTAATGGAACGCAGCCACGCTCAGGCCGTCATGGACGACCTGCACGATGCGCTCGGACGTCGTCTGGCGGTGAGCTCGCTCGCCCCGTGTCCCGTGGAGTTTACGGCAGCGCTCGTCAACCTGTGCTCCACCCAGAGCTGCGGCAAGTGCACGCCCTGTCGCGTGGGCCTGAGCGCGCTGAGCGACCTGCTTGCCGATGTGCTCGAAGGGCGCGCCGATGAGTCCACGCTCAACCTGATTGAGCGCACGGCCCGCACCATCTACCTTTCGAGCGACTGCGCCATCGGCTACGAAGCTGGCGCCATGGCACTCACGGCCATTCGCGGCTTCCGCGATGATTTTGAGCACCACATTCGCGAGCACTCCTGCGGCTTTGACCGCGAGGCCCGCGTCCCGTGCGTCTCGGGCTGCCCGGCGCACGTCGACATTCCCGGTTACATCTCGCTCGTCGAGGCCGGCCGCTATGCCGATGCCGTCAAGGTCATCCGCAAGAACAACCCGCTGCCGCTCGTCTGCGGCCTGGTGTGCGAGCATCCCTGCGAGATGCACTGTCGCCGTGGCATGGTCGACGACCCCATGAACATCCTCGCCCTCAAGCGTTTTGCCGTTGAGCACAGCGACCTCAACGACCACAAACCGCATGTAGTGGACGACACCGGTAGGTGCGTCGCCGTGATCGGCGGCGGCCCGGCCGGTCTTTCCTGCGCCTACTACCTGGCCGTGATGGGCCACAAAGTGACCATTTTTGAGCAGCGCCACCACTTGGGCGGCATGCTGCGCTACGGCATCCCCAGCTATCGTCTGCCGCGCGAGCGTCTGCAGGCCGAGATCGACTGGATCTTGAGCGCCGGCATCGACGTTGAGCTCGACCACTCCGTCAACGGCGAGGAGCTCGCTCGCCTGCGCGACGAGTTCGATGCCGTCTATCTGGCCATTGGTGCCCACAGCGATAAGAAGCTCGGCCTTCCGGGCGAAGAGGCTCCCGGCGTGGAGTCGGCCGTCAAGATGCTACGTGCCATCGGCGACGACGAGCTGCCCGACCTGAGCGGCCAGCGCGTGTGCGTCATCGGCGGCGGCAACGTGGCCATGGACGTGGCGCGCTCTGCCGTGCGCTGCGGTGCCGAAAAGGTAAGCATCGTCTACCGCCGCCGCATCTGCGATATGACGGCTCAGGACGCCGAGATTGCCGGTGCCCAGGCCGAGGGCTGCGAGGTGCTGGAGCTGACGGCCCCGCTCGCCATCGAGACGGGCGAGGACGGCCGCGTGAACGGCCTGCGCGTGCAGTCGCAGATTATCGGCGAGCCCCGTCGCGGTCGTCCGGCCCCGCGTGCCGCCGCCACGCCCGAGCAGGTCATTCCCTGCGAGCGCGTGTTCGTTGCCATTGGACAGGACATCGACTCCAAGCCATTTGAGGACATGGGAATCGCCTGCAAGTGGGGTCGCGTCGTCACCGATTCGGACGGCGCCGTGCCCAGTTTCGATGGCCTCTTTAGCGGCGGCGACTGCCAGACCGGCCCCGCCACCGTCATCCGCGCCATCAACGCCGGCCGCGTGGCTTCGGCAAATATCGACCGCTACCTGGGCTTCGACCACAAGATTAAGCTCGACGTGGAGCTGCCGACCGTTCAGTTTAAGGGCAAGCACGAGTGCGGCCGCTGCGAGCTGGGCGAGCGCGAGGCCGGCGAGCGTATTCACGATTGGAATCTGGTCGAGCAGGGCCTTACCGAGGAGGAGGCGCGCCAGGAGGCAAGCCGCTGCCTGCGTTGCGACCACTTTGGCTTTGGCGCGTTCCGCGGAGGGAGGAACCTGGAATGGTAGAGCCCAACAAAACCACCGTCGGCGACAACAACGAAAACGGAGCGCACAACATGGTCAGGCTCATTATCGATAACTGCGAAGTCGTGGTGCCCGAGCACACCACGATCCTGGACGCGGCCAAGTCCGTCGGTATCCAGATTCCCACCCTGTGCTACCTGCGCGATCTGAACGAGATCGGCGGCTGCCGCGTGTGCGTGGTCGAGGTTGAGGGCTGCGACCAGCTGGTTGCCGCCTGCAACAACTACGTGCTCGATGGCATGGTGGTCCACACCAACAGCCCCAAGGCCCGCGAGGCCCGTCGCACCAACGTGCAGCTGCTGCTGTCCCAGCACGATTCGCAGTGCACGAGCTGCGTGCGCAGCGGCAACTGCAACCTACAGACCATCGCCAACGACCTGGGCATTTTCTATCTGCCGTATCAAAGGCATTTGGCGGGCGAGGGCTGGGATTTCGATTTTCCCATCATCCGCGAAAACGACAAGTGCATCAAATGTATGCGCTGCATCAAGGTGTGCGAGAGCGTGCAGGGCCTAGGGATTTGGGACCTGACCAACCGCGCCACGCATACCGCCGTGGGTACCCGCGGGCGCGCACCGATCGGCAAGACCGATTGCGTCGCGTGCGGCCAGTGCATTACGCATTGCCCGACGGGCGCACTGCGCGAGCGCGACGATACCGAGACCGTGTTTGACGCGCTCGCTAATCCCGACAAGATCGTACTGGTGCAGATCGCGCCTGCCGTGCGCAGCGCCTGGGGCGAGGAGCTCGGCATTCCGCGCGAGGAGGCCACCGTTGAACGCCTGGCTTGCGCGCTGCGTCGCGTTGGCTTTGAGTACGTGTTCGACACCGATTTCTCGGCTGATCTCACCATTATGGAGGAGGGCTCCGAGCTGCTCGAGCGCCTGGGTGCCGCCGCTAAGGGTGAGGACGATAGCCGCGGCTGGCCCATGTTTACGAGCTGCTGCCCGGGCTGGGTGCGCTTTGTGAAGGCGCGCTATCCGGAGTTTGTCGACAGCCTGTCCACGTCCAAGTCGCCGCAGCAGATGTTCGGCGCCATCGCCAAGACCTACTACGCCAAGGTGCTGGGCGTGGAGCCCGAGCGCCTGTTCGTGGTGTCCGTTATGCCGTGCACGGCCAAGAAGGCTGAGTGCGCGCTGCCGAGCATGGTGGGCGAGGGCGGCGCACCCGATGTGGACGTTGCGCTGACGGTGCGCGAGATGGTGCGCATGATCCGCGCGAGCCACGTGAGCGTGGACACGCTGGTTGAGGAGCCGCTCGATACGCCGCTGGGCTTTGGCACAGGCGCGGGTGTGATCTTTGGCGCCACGGGCGGCGTGATGGAGGCCGCCGTGCGCTCGGCCTATTACCTGGTGACGGGCAAGAACCCCGACGCCGATTTCTTTACCGACGTGCGCGGCCTGGACGGCTGGAAGGAAGCCGTGGCCGATATCGATGGCACCAAGGTGCGCGTCGCCGTGGCACACGGGCTGGGCAATGCCGCCCGCCTGCTCGACGCAATTCGCGACGGTCGTGTGAGCTATGACTTTGTCGAGGTCATGGCGTGCCCCGGCGGCTGCGTCGGTGGTGGCGGTCAGCCCATCCACGACGGTTGCGAGCTGGCTGCCGAGCGTGGCCAGGTGCTCTGGGGCCTCGATGCGAACGCCGAGATTCGCTTCTCGCACGAGAATCCCGATGTCCAGGCGTGCTATCGCGAGCTCTTGGGCGAGCCGCTCTCGCCGCTGGCCGAGGAGCTGCTGCATACCGACCATCACGCATGGACGATGCCTAACGAGGGGACGTGCTAGCGATGCGCGCGTTTGATGTTGAAATGTCGCGCCGGGGGTTTGCCTCGGCGCTCGCCGCGGGCGCCCTGTCACTTGCGCTCGCGGGCTGTGGCGGCGGGGCTGCCGGTGCCGGGTCTGCTGCGGGCTCGGCTACTGGGTCTGCCGCTGACGGTGCCGCTGCCGAGCCGGTTGAGGTGCACGTCGCCTCGCTCAAGGGGCCGACCTCGATTGGGCTGGTGCAGTTTATGGACCAGGCGGCCGACGGTGCCACGGACAACGAGTTCGACTTTGCGATCAGCGCCGCGGCCGACGAGGTCGTGCCCAAGGTCATTAAGGGCGATGTCGACATTGCCCTGGTGCCCGCCAACGTGGCGAGCGTTCTCTACAACAAGACCGAGGGTGCAGTGCAGGTCATCGACATCAACACGCTGGGCGTGCTGAATGTGGTGACGGGCGACGCGGGCGTGACCTCGTTTGGCGACCTGGTGGGTTGCACCGTCTACATGACGGGCAAGGGCACCACACCGGAGTACGTCATGAACTACCTGCTGGAGCGCGCGGGCCTGACAGGGCAGGTGGCGCTTGAGTTTAAGAGCGAGCCCACCGAAGTGCTGTCGGCCCTGCTTGCCGACCCGTCCGCCGTGGGCGTGCTGCCGGAGCCGTTCAAGACCGCTGCCATCGCCAAGAGCGAAGGCAAGCTGTCGGCGCCGGTAAGTCTGACCGATGTGTGGGATGAGCTGGCAGGAGACACGGGCTCGCGCTTGCTGACGGGTGTGACCGTGGTGCGCCGCGCGTTTGCCGAGGAACATCCCGAGGTCGTGGCGGAATTCCTGAGCTGCCATGAGGCGAGCGTGAAGGCCGTCAATGCGGCGCCGGCAGACTGGGCGCAGGCCGTGGTCGATGCGGGCATCGTGGACAACGCCACGATTGCCGAAAAGGCGATTCCCGGGTGCATGCTCGTGTGCCAGACGGGGAAGGATATGAAGGCGGCGCTCGGTGGGTACCTGCAGGTGCTGGCCGATGCGGACGCGAGCGCCGTGGGCGGCAAACTCCCGGCCGATGATTTCTACTACATGGAGTAGCCCGTGCGTGCGTTTGCTCGACAAATGACAGAGCGTATGAAGGCGGTGGCGGCAGCAGGTGTCGTTGCCGCCTTTTGGCTTGCCGTGTGGGTCTTCGCGGCGGCGCTGGTGGCGCAGCCGCTGATCTTGCCGGGGCCGGGCGCTGTCGTGGTGGCGTTGCTGCGGCTGGCGTGCGATGCCGGCACGTGGGCGATTCTGGCGGGCTCGGGTGCGCGGATTCTAGGCGGGCTGGCGCTTGCCGCGGCATGCGGCGGCGTGCTGGCGGGAGTCTCGGTGCGGTCGCGGACGTTTGCCCGCCTGGTGGCTCCGGCGCTGTCGTTTGTAAAGGCGACGCCGGTCGCCTGCGTGGTGGTCCTGCTGCTTATTTGGCTGGGGTCGGCGCGCGTGAGCATTGCGGCGGTCTTTTTGATGGCGCTGCCGGGCGTGTATTTCTCACTGGTCGAGGGCTTGGCACAGGTGAATAAACCGCTGGAGCAGATGTTTCGCCTGCATGGCGTGCGGGGCTGGCGACTGTTTTGCGCCCACACCTGGCGCGAAGTCCTGCCGTTTGTGCTTTCGTGCGCCCGTGCCGTGATTGGCATGAGCTGGAAGGCCGGCGTGGCGGCGGAGCTGATCGGCATGGCGGCGGGCACCGTGGGCGAGTGCATCTATCAGGCGAAGCTGCTCATCGAGACGGCTGACCTGCTGGCGTGGACCGTGCTGGTCGTTGCCGCCTCGTGGGCGTGTGAGCGCGTGCTGGTGTGGCTGCTGCGGGCTTCGGGGCCCGTGGCGTGGGGCGCGGCCGTGCGGGCGCATGGGCGTGCGGGCGGCTCTGCTGGCGGCGGGGTTGCGGCGGAGCTTGCGCTTGCCGTGGGCGATCGCGCGCCCTGGGCGCCGGCGCTGGATGGTCTGGTGCTCAACGTGCCTGCGGGTGGGCGTATCTGTGTGATGGGCACCTCGGGCGTGGGCAAGTCGACGCTGCTTGCGCTGGCGGCGGGGGAGTGCGCGCCGTGCTCCATGGTGTTTCAGGATGTGCGCCTGGTAGAGGGCGCCTCGGCTTTGGATAACGTGCTGGTGTGCGCCGACGCGCGCGTGGACGCCTCGAGTGCCGCAGCCCTGTTGCGCCTGCTGGTACCGGGGATCGATGTGCATGCCCGCGTGGCCGAGCTCTCGGGCGGGCAGCGCCGTCGCGTCGAGATTGCCCGAGCCCTGCTGTGCCCAGGCGACGCGGTGATTCTGGACGAGCCCTTTACCGGCCTAGATACCGCTGCGCGCGACGCATGCGCCGAGGTCGTGCTCGACTTGCTCGACGGCCGCATGCTGTTGCTTGCTACGCACGATGCCGTCGACGCTCAGGCCCTCAATATCTCGGACATCATCACGCTCTAAAGACTTACTCAGCAACAAATTGATCCGTTTTTTCTCCGTCCCCATAGGGGCGGGTATGGTATTCTATCTGCGGGGTAATACTTAGGAATACCAAGTAATACCAACGCCGTAGAAACAAACTCCAGATGCGGGCCAATCGGGTTGCCTTCACAGCCCGTCGCCCAGCCGCGTGGCCCGCATCTATCCGCACCACCGTCGTTTCAAAAAGGAAGCGCCATGGCAGAACACATGACCCCGGTTGTCGCGAAGGTCTTGCCCGAGGAAAAGGCGGCCTTCGCGGCGGCAACTCAGCTCGTGGGCACCACGCCGTCCAACGCCATCCGCATGTTTATCGCCGCGTTCAATCGCTGCGGCACCTTTCCGTTCGACATTTCGCCCAGCGGGGCCTTTGGCACTGCGCCCGATTCTCATCAATAAGTGATCCGTTTTCCTCCGTCCCCACGGGATTAGCTCTCCGCCGAGTTGTGGTAGAACTAGGGAACGGTTTTGAGGAGGTTGGCATGCTCAATGCGATGATTTGGGCGCTTGCCTGTTTTGGCGTTGTCGCTGCCGATATAGCCCTGAGCGTGGTTCTGTTTTCTGCTCTCGATGCCTTGTCGGTGCTGACGGGCTACCCGATCGACAATCTCGATATCCAATGGTTCCAGGCTGCCGCTCAGGCGGCGTCGTTTTTGATGGCGCTGCTGTGGTGGCGTTATCTGTGGCCGCGCTCGTTTATAGCGCGCCGTCAAGGCGAGCGCCCATTCGGCGGGGGAGCAAATGCTGCATGGAAGCGCATCGCCTGCGTTGTCGTGATCGGCCTATCCATGCAGGTGGTCATTAGCTACCTATGCGACGGCGTGCTGTCGCTGCTGCCCGAGGTCGCGGCAGACTATAGCGAGCTCGTCGAGGAAACAGGCATAGGCGACACGAGCTATCTGGCCGTTCTGACCACGGTGATTGGCGCGCCATTTTGCGAAGAGCTCCTGGTGCGCGGCATCATCTTTGAGTTCTCACTGCGTGCGTTTAATCCACAATGCCATCCGCTCTGGAAACGTCGGCGCCGCGTGAACGCGCAAGACGGCACCATAGTGCCCTGGGCGGCCCCGAGTACCTGGGGCGTCGCCGCGGCAATCGTGCTGCAGGCGGCGGTCTTCGGCTTTATGCACATGAATTGGGTGCAGGGCTGCTATGCGGGCGCTGCCGGCCTCATTTTTGGCTGGGTGCTCGTGACGACCGGAAAGCTCCGCTACACGATCCTGTTGCACTTTGCCTTTAATGCCGGCTCGTACCTCATGGGCCTGCTATGGTTTGTGAGCACGCCGCTCGACGCGGTAGTCACGGTCTCTATTGCCGGCGTCATCCTCGTTGAGACAATGCGCTCGCTGCGCCATGCGTGCGGGATGGACGCAGCGAGCGCACCACTGCCCTAGTTGCGACGTCCGCCTCCGTTGGCGCCCTGCCGTCCCTGGGCCGCGCGATTGCGCCCTGCGGTGTTTTGCGCACGCGACATGCCGCCGTGGCCCTTGCTGCCTTTGGGTCCCTTGCCGGCGGCGCCACCGTGGGCCTTGCCGCCCTTCTTGCCGGCGCCATGTCCGCCGCCAGCAGACGTCTCGCCCGGGCGCGGCTCTACGGGGCGAATCAGGCAATGCTTGGTGTAGCCGATCAGATCGCGACGGCCAGCCTTTTCCAGTGCCTCGCGCACGAGCTTGTAGTTCTCGGGCTTGCGGTACTGGATGAGCGCACGCTGCATGGCCTTTTCGTGCGGGTCGCGCGCCACGTAGATCGGCTGCATGGTGCGCGGATCCACGCCAGTGTAGTACATGCAGGTCGACATGGTGGACGGCGTGGGGTAGAAGTCCTGCACCTGCTCGGGCATGTAGCCCATGTCGCGCACGGCTTCGGCAAGGTCCACGGCTTCCTTCATCGTCGAGCCGGGGTGGCTCGAGATCAGATACGGCACTACGTACTGCTTGAGTCCGTATTCGCGGTTCAAGCGCTCAAATTTGCGACAGAACGCATCGTAGACGGCGCGGCTCGGCTTGCCCATTACGGAGAGCACCGCGTCGCTCACATGCTCGGGCGCCACGCGTAGCTGGCCCGAGACATGGTGCTCCAGCAGCTCGCGCAAAAACTCGTCCGAGGCATCGGCCATGGTGTAGTCAAAACGGATGCCGCTGCGGACGAAGACCTTCTTGACGCCCGGCAGCTGGCGCAGGTCGCGCAACAGCTGCGTGTAGCCGCTTTCGTCGACCACCATGTTCTTGCACACGCTCGGCCACAGGCAGCGCTTGTTCTTGCACACGCCGTGCTTGAGCTGCTTATCGCAGGCGGGACGGCTAAAGTTGGCCGTCGGTCCACCCACGTCGTTGATGTAGCCCTTAAACTCGGGATCGCGCGTGAGCAGCTCGGCCTCGCGCATGATCGAATCGTGGCTGCGCATCTGCAGTACGCGACCCTGGTGGAAGGTGAGGGCGCAAAACGAGCACTCGCCAAAACAGCCGCGGTTGGAGCTAATGGAAAACTTGATCTCGGCAAAGGCCGGCACGCCGCCCGCTGCGTCGTAATCGGGATGCCAATCGCGTGCGTAGGGGAGTTCGGCAACCTCGTCCATCTCGTCGGTGGTGAGTGTTGCCGACGGCGGGTTCTGCACCACGTACACGCTGTTGGGATATGGCTCTACCAGGCGATGGCCGGTGATGGGGTCCATATTCTGCTGTTGTACGTTAAAGCTGCGCGCGTAGTTGAGCTTGTCGGCGGTAAGGTCGTCCCAGCTGGGCAGCAGGTCGTAGTCGTAGACCTCGTCGAGCGAACCCGTGCGGTAAACGGTGCCGTTGATATAGGTGATCTGATCGACGGGCAGCCCCGCGTCGAGCGCGTCGGCGATCTCGACGATTGCGTGCTCGCCCATGCCGTAGATGAGGATGTCGGCGCCCGAGTCGAGCAGCACCGAGCGCTTGAGCTTATCCTGCCAGTAGTCGTAGTGGGCCAGGCGACGCAGGCTCGCCTCGATGCCGCCGATAATGATGGGAGCGTCCTTGAACGTCTGACGGATGAGATTGCCGTAGACCGTGACGGCACGGTTGGGGCGGTGACCTTCCTCGCCGCCGGGGGTATAGGCGTCGGTGTGGCGGCGGTGCTTGGTCACCGAATAGTGGTTGACCATGGAGTCCATGTTGCCGGCGCTGACGAGAAAGCCCAGACGCGGCTCGCCGAGCACAGTGATGCTGGCGGGGTCGGTCCAGTCGGGCTGGCAGATGATGCCCACTTTGTAGCCGTGCGCGTCGAGTACGCGGCTGATGATAGCCATGCCAAAGCTCGGATGGTCCACGTAGGCATCGCCGCAGATGTAGACAAAGTCGCACTGGTCCCAGCCGCGCGCATCCATATCGGCGCGGCTGACGGGGAGGAACTTATCGCGGCCCGGGCGCCAGGGACGGGCGGGCGCTGCCGGGGTATGAGCGGCGTGGCCGCCCTGGGCCTTGCCGCCGCGCTTTTGCTGCTGGCCCTGTTTGCCCTGCTGACTGCGCTGGTTATTCTGAGCGTGCTGAGGCTTTTTTGCCACGATCCCTCCCGGTGTTTGTATGCTGCACGTAATTGTAACCAGTCTTTTTGGGACGGGGCTAAAAAGACTGGTGGAGTACATGGGCTGGCGGATCGGCGTGTCGATGCGGGTGCCGTTTGTTTCCAGACTGTGTATCCCCGTGTCGAAGGGGCCGTCTCGCGCGCACGCCATGTTGTCAATGGGTTACAGTATGAACGGCGGCTATGTTTCCGCCAACGCACGAGAGGGTCGTCAACAAGGAGGATGCACGACGATGCAGCGTGCCAAACAGATATCGGAGTCCATCGAACTGGGCATTATCCTGGCGCTCGCCGGCGGCTTTATGGATGTGTATTCGTACATTGGGCGCGACCATGTTTTCGCTAACGCGCAGACGGGCAACATCTTGCTGGTGGGCGTGAGCATCTCGGAGGGCAATTGGGCACTTGCGGGGCGCTACTTCTTCCCTGTGGTGTCGTTTGCCGTGGGCATTATGCTTGCCGACCTGGTACACGAACGGTTTGGCAGCGTGATTCACTGGCGCCAGGTGACGGTGTTCTTTGAAGCCGTCATCTTGCTGGGCGTGAGCTTTATCCCCGGTGGCGGTTACAACCTGCTCGCCAACTGCCTCACTTCGTTTGCCTGCGGTATGCAGGTCGAGAGCTTCCGCAAGATCCACGGTCACGGCATCGCTACGACCATGTGCATCGGCAACTTGCGCAACGCGCTGCAAAACGTGGACGATTACATCATCACCCACAGGCGCGGCTTTTTGGAAAACGGCCTGCTGTACTTTGGCGTGATCTTTACCTTTGTGTTTGGCGCCGTGTTGGGCAACTGGTGTATTGAGCGCATGGGCCTGCACGCCATCGTCGTGGCGAGCTTGCTGCTGTTTGTCGCGTTTGCCATCATGTTCATCGACCGCGAGCGCGACTTGCGCTTACGCTGGAAGGTTGCGGCCGAGGCTTGGAAAGAGGGCTGTCGAAAGTAACCGAATGCGGCAAAGGGGCTGTCCCTTTGCCGCAATATTTTTCATCATCTGTTGAAACGCTTTAACAAATTTGACGTTCTCACGTGTTTTTCGTTTCAAAAGCGTTAGGATGGGACTCATAGCGTGGGCGTAATGGGCGCCCCGCACACGATGGGAGGCTATCAATGGCTAATCGTTTCGTTCTCAACACCATTTCTTATCATGGTTCCGGCGCCATCAAGGAGATCCCCGGCGAGCTCCAGCGTCGCGGCTACAAGAAGATCTTCGTCTGCTCCGATCCCGATCTGGTCAAGTTTGGCGTTACCGCCAAGGTGACCGACGAGCTCGACGCCGCCGGCATCGCTTGGAGCCTCTACTCCGAGATCAAGCCCAACCCCACCATCCAGAACGTCAAGGACGGCGTCGAGGCCTTCAAGGCCGCCGAGGCTGACGCTATCGTGACCATCGGTGGCGGCTCCTCCATGGACACCGCCAAGGCCATCGGCATCATCATCAACAACCCCGAGTTCGCCGATGTCCGCAGCCTCGAGGGCGTTGCTCCCACCAAGAACCACGCCGTGTTCACCATCGCTGTGCCGACGACCGCCGGTACCGCCGCCGAGGTGACCATCAACTACGTCATCACCGACCCCGAGAAGGTCCGCAAGTTCGTGTGCGTCGACACCAACGACGCCCCCGAGGTCGCCGTCGTCGATCCTGACATGATGGCTTCCATGCCCGCCGGCCTGACCGCTTCCACTGGCATGGACGCTCTGACCCACGCCATCGAGGGCTACACCACCAAGGGTGCCTGGGAGCTCTCCGACATGTTCCACTTTGAGGCTATTAAGCTGATCAGCGAGAACCTGCGTGACTCCGTCGCCGAGGCCAAGTCCGGTCAGCCCGGCTCCGGCCGCGAGGGCATGGCCCTTGGCCAGTATGTCGCCGGCATGGGCTTCTCCAACGTTGGCCTGGGCATCGACCACGCCATGGCTCACACCCTGTCCGCTCACTACGACACCCCGCACGGCGTCGCTTGCGCCATGCTGCTGCCGATTGCCATGGAGTTCAACAAGCCGGTTTGCGCTGAGCGCCTGGCCAAGGTTGCCGTTGCCATGGGTGTTGACACCACGGGCATGAGCACCGACGAGGCTGCCGACGCCGCTATCGCCGCCGTCAAGCAGCTTTCCGCCGACGTGAACATCCCGCACGTCTGCGAGGCCATGAAGGCTGACGAGATCGAGGTCCTGGCCAAGGACGCCATGGCCGACGCCTGCTTCCCGGGTAACCCGCGCGAGGCAACGCTCGACGACGTCATCGAGCTCTTCAAGAAGATCTGCCCGGCTGCCTAACCCAGTTTGGTGGTCCTTCGCCCGTAGGCGTATGGTCTTTTGACTTGCCGCTGGCCCCGCCGTGCTACGCACGGCGGGGCTTTTTGTGCTGCGTCAATGTCCTGAGACGGGCAAAACCAAGGCGTACTGCCCGCTACGGATAGGTGGTGCACTTTCCAGCGTGCATTTTTGGGAGTATTCAGCAAGCTCTTAAAAATGCATAACATTGTGAATGGGCCGAGTGGCCCGCAGGCGCCCATCGACAGCCATTGTGGGCGGGCTATCGATGAGTGGAGGGGGTTGTTACTGAGTTTCTGCTTTGCGACAACCTGCAACACTGTTGTAACCGCTTCATTTTGTCGTTCGTGATGGGGCCGTTGGGGCCCACGGTGCTGAATACTCCGTTTTTTGCACGGTCCAAGGTGGGGCACCCTGAGACGAAGCAAAAAGATGTCTCATTTCTATGCAAATACCGATAGGATTTATGCAAGATTGGGATTGTAAACCGTGCACGTGCACAAAACCGGTGCGGGGACGTCTGGAGGCGGCTCGGCTCCTGGGGCATTGCACGTGCAGAACGGTTAAAATCGGGACTCGGTCTTAGTTTTACTTGGAAGGATGCATATGACTTCTAATATTGATGCTTCTCTAGGGGAGACGCTCTCCTATATCGCAGGACAGCTTAAGACGCTGACTTCTATTGCTTCGCCTACCGGCTATACCCGTGCGGCGACTGATTATCTAATGGAGACCCTGCGCGATATGGGATTTGGCCCCGAGCGTTCCAATAAGGGTAACGTGCTCGTTGAGCTTGGTGGCGAGGGTGAGCCGCTCGTACTGGCGAGCCATGTCGATACCCTGGGCGCCATGGTGCGTTCCATTAAGGACAATGGTCGCCTGCGCCCCACGACGCTCGGCGGGCACCAGTGGTCTACGGCCGATGGAGAGAACTGCACCGTCTACACGCGCGACGGCAATGTCTACACGGGCGTGGTTCTTAACACCGAGCCTTCGGCGCATGTGGCCGATGAGCCGGTCAAGACCATCGAGAAGAACATGGAAATCCTGCTCGACGAGAATGTCGACAGCAAGGACGACGTGCTTGAGCTGGGCATTCAGACTGGTGACATCATCGCCATGGATCCGCGTACCACGGTGACGGAGAGCGGCTACATTAAGAGTCGCTTCTTGGACGACAAGCTGTCGGCGTCGATTCTGCTGGGCTTGGCGCGTGCCGTCGCCGCTGGCGAGGTGACGCTTTCGCGCAAGGTGTCGCTGCTCTTTACCGTGTACGAGGAGGTCGGCCACGGTGGTGCCTTTGTGCCGGCCGACACGCGCGAGATGATCAGCGTGGACATGGGTTGCGTGGGCGACGACCTAGGCTGCACCGAGCGCATGGTTTCGATCTGCGCCAAGGATTCGGGCGGTCCGTACAATTACGACCTGGTGACCACGCTATCCAATATCGCGCGCGAGCTCGAGCTTGATTACGCCATCGACGTGTACCCGCATTACGGCTCGGACGTTGAGGCCACGCTTTCTGCCGGCTACGACATCCGTCACGGTCTGATCGGTCCCGGCGTGTACGCGAGCCACAACTACGAGCGCAGCCACATCGACGGTGTGCGCAACACCTACGAGCTGGTTCGCGCCTACGTTCAGCGCTAGACGCATTTATAGCGCGTGGCAAGTTAAGAGCGTCCTAGCCGGTATAACGTTGCCGGCAGGGGCGCTCTTGTGCGTTGCGGTGAAATAGGGACTGTTTGGCGGTTTTAAACGCTTAAACAGTCCCTATTTCACCGCAACTTATGAAGGGGATGGGACTACTTGATAGCTGCCGTAACGGTGCCGCCGCCCAGGACGATGTCGCCGCGGTAGATAACGACTGCTTGGCCGGGGGCGATGGCTCGCTGCGGCTCGTCAAAAGTCAGCAGCATTTGCCCGTCTTCGCCGCGCGTAAGGGTCGCTGCCTGGTCTTTCTGACGGTAGCGGTACTTGGCACCTACGCGAATGCCACCGGACGTGAGCTCTGCCTCCATGCGATCGGCAGGGGTGCTCCAGATCCAGTCATTGGCCGTGAGCGCCGCGGCGGTCAGGTCCTCTGCCTCGCCCAGATGCACGGTGTTGTTGACGGCGTCGACGCCCGTTACGTACACGGGGTGCGCCATCGCGACGCCCAGGCCCTTGCGCTGGCCTATGGTATAGCGCAGCGCGCCGTTATGGCGTCCGACCACGCTGCCGTCGCGCCACACAATGTCGCCCGGTGCAGCGGGATGTCCGCAGCGGCGCTCGATATAGCCTGCGTAGTCGCCGTCCGCGATAAAGCAGATGTCCTCGCTCTCGGCCTTCTTGGCGTTGATGAAGCACTGCTCGGCGGCAATGCGGCGCACGTCGCGCTCTTTGTCCAGCCCGGCCAGCGGAAAGATCGTGCGCGACAGCCGCTCCTGCGTGAGCGAATACAAAAAGTAACTCTGGTCCTTTTTGGGGTCCTCGCCGCGATGCAGCTGCCAGGTGCCGTCGGGCGCCTGGCTCGTTTTGGCATAGTGGCCTGTGGCGATGTAGTCGCAGCCCATATCGAGTGCCGCATCGAGCAGCGCGCCAAACTTAATATGGCGGTTGCAGATGATGCACGGGTTGGGCGTCAGCCCCTCCTGGTAGGCGGTCACGAAGCGCTCGATAACATTGCGGTCGAAGGTCTGCTGTAGGTCGAGCACATGGTGGGGTATCCCCAGGCGCTCGGCGACGGCCTTTGCATCGGCGATGTCGCGATCGACCTTACTCATGCCCGTGACGGGATCGGGCGCGGGACAGGTGAGGCGCATGGTGGCGCCGACGCATTCGTAGCCCTGGCTTTTGAGCAGGTACGCAGTCACGCTGGAATCGACGCCGCCGCTCATGGCGACGAGCACGCGCTTGTTGTGCATGGGGAGGTTCTCCTTGGTGGCATGTGGCCAAAAAAGAAAAGCGGCGCGGGAGGCTGGTTCCGCGCCGCAGACATTGTAGCAAGTTCGGACGTCTCGTGGGACACCCTGATGGGATGGGCTCAGGCTACCGGGAGAGGGGAGACCGGTTCGCCCTGGGCTCAACCTATGGGCGACGGGCCCTAGCCCTGGAAGAGTGCCGTGGACAGGTAGCGCTCACCGGTATCGGCGAGCAGCGCCACGATGGTCTTGCCCTCGTTCTCGGGGCGCTTGGCCAGCTGTAGCGCGGCCCACACGGCGGCGCCGGACGAAATGCCCACGAGCACGCCCTCCTTGTGGCCCACGGCGCGGCCGGTGGCAAAGGCGTCCTCGTTCTCGACGGGGATGATCTCGTCGTAGACTCGGGTGTCGAGGACGTCGGGCACAAAGCCGGCGCCGATGCCCTGGATCTTGTGCGGGCCGGCCTGGCCCTTGGAGAGCACCGGGGAGGTGGCGGGCTCGACGGCGACGACCTGAATCTCGGGGTTCTGCTCCTTGAGGAACTCGCCCACGCCGGTCACGGTACCGCCGGTGCCGACGCCGGCGACGAAGATGTCGACCTTGCCGTCGGTGTCATCCCAGATCTCGGGGCCGGTCGTGGCTTTGTGGATGGCGGGGTTGGCGGGGTTCACAAACTGGCCGGCGATAATGCTGTTGGGGGTCTCCTTCTGCAGCTCCTCAGCCTTGGCGATGGCGCCCTTCATGCCCTTGGAGCCGTCGGTGAGCACGAGCTGTGCGCCGTATGCCTGCATAAGCTTGCGGCGCTCGACGGACATAGTCTCGGGCATGGTGATGATCACCTTGTAGCCGCGGGCGGCCGCCACCGAGGCGATGCCGACGCCGGTGTTGCCGCTCGTGGGCTCGATGATGGTGTAGTCGCCGCCGCGCACGAGCTTGCCTGCCTTCTCGGCCTCGTCAATCATGTTCTTGGCGACGCGGTCTTTAACTGACCCGGCGGGGTTGAAGTATTCGAGTTTGACGAGCACACGAGCCTTGAGGTCCTCGTCGGCCTCAAAATGAGTGAGCTCCAGGAGCGGGGTGTGGCCGATAAGCTGATCGATGGACGTGTAAACCTTGCTCATGGTGAACCTCCAAAGTGTTCAAGTTGCTGGTTGCCGTGTGGTTTCACGGTGCGTGTAGCAGCTAAACCCATAAACCTTATAGGTTGTTCGTTTAGCTGTTGGGAAGCATACTAGACACTAAAGCCTAGTAATGCAATAGGAAATAGAAGATTATTACGAGCTGATTAACCATCTTGACCGGAACGGGTATTTTCAAAACCAATTTTTCGGCTAGAATTTCTACGGACTAAATGACCGAAAGGCAGCACTATACATGTTGGTTTCTACAAAGGGCAGATATGCCCTGCGCGTTATGGTCGATCTGGCCGAGCACCAGGCGGCCGGTCGCATCCCGCTCAAAGAGATCGCGGCGCGACAGGGGATTTCCGAGAAATATCTCGAGAACATCTTGGCTACGCTCGTGCGCGCCAACATGCTTTCGGGCATGCGCGGCAAGGGCGGCGGCTACGTGCTCACGCGCCCGCCCGAGCAGTACACGGTGGGCGAGATCCTGCGCCTGACCGAGGGCAGTCTGGCACCGGTTGCATGCCTGGATGGCGACTGCAAGGGCTGCTCACGCTCGGATGAGTGCCCCACGCTCGACGTGTGGAAGAACCTGGACAAGCTCATCAACGACTACCTCGACGGTGTGACACTCGATCAACTTGTCGCTCCCAACCATGGCTACGACTACGTCATCTAACCCACACCTGCCATTTGGGGACGGGGTAGAAATGGTAGATTCTCTCGCCCTTTGAGACTTGACAAATAAGAAGGCCGCCCATTTTTGCGATGGGCGGCCTTCGTTTTGGGCTGTTGAGACGGGCACGGCCGGAATGGCCGTTTTAGTCCTCGGCGATGCTGTCGAGGATGCTGCGCGTGATGGATACCAGGATACTGCCCATAAAGGCCGATCCAAAGCTGGCGATGGAGATGCCCGCGCCCAGCAGATTGACCGACAGGTAGCTGGCCAGCTCGAGCATAAAGCTGTTGACTACGAGCTGAAAAACACCAAGCGTAATAATAGTGAGCGGCAGTGAGATGACGGTCAGGAACGGTTTGACGAACGAATCGACAATGTTCAGGAACAGTCCCACAAAGGCAAAGCAGACCCAGGTCTCGGCAAAGCCGAAGGGTTGGATACCGGGGACGAGGAACGTGGCGATCGCGATGGCGATCGAGGTGAAGAGCCAGTTAAGCATAAAGCGCATGGCGTGAATCCTTTCTTGCGCCGGGATTGCTGGCGTCGCGTGAAGCGGCTTACGGCGGCGACCTGGATGGTTGCGCGGGCGCGCCGCGGTGTTTGGGCGCCCATTGTCTCAAATATTCGTGGAGCTTACGTGCGCATATGGTTTCTAAACGGCGTTCGTCCTGAAAAACGCGCCGCTGGCAGAGAGTCTTGTCGCTTTAGTTTGGTGGTGTGCTACACTGCTACGGGCAAAAGCCACAGGCGTTGCCCTATTGCATAGAACGGGTGAACGATGCCCGATGTCAGTATCAACTTCGATGCCTTTTGGCGGGTTTGGCGGTGATCGATGAATATCGAGAACATGTTTGACAAGCCTGATGTCAAGCAGCTGGTCCACGCATTTAGCCTTTTGGACGACGAGAAGGATATCCAAGCGTTTTTGACCGATATCTGCACGCCGCGCGAGATTTGCGACCTTTCTCAGCGTTTGCAGGTTGCGCGCTATTTGGACGAGGGCGAGCCTTATGTTGAGGTTCAGGCCCGTACCGGCGCTTCGTCCACCACGGTGAGCCGCGTTTCAAAGGCGCTGAACGGCGAGTACGGTGGCTACCGCAAGATCCTCATTAAGTTGGAGGATGGCGAGTAGGCCAGCGACAACATTGAATTACGAAGAACCGTCCCTCCGGGGGCGGTTTTTTGATCCCTTGGGGACGGAGGAAAACGGATCACCGGGTTAGACTGACCCCCACTGTGATCCATTTTCCTCCGTCCCCAAGGGATCAAATCTGTTGGCGTGGGGCAAATCTGTCCGCGTGGGCGGGTAGGATGGATGCATTGATTATTGCGAACAGTTTGAGCGGAGGACCATGCCTGTTCGAATCTATACCACCAATGCCGGCACGGATTTGAGCGATGCCGAGTCGGCGCTGCTTGCCGACCTTATTGCCCGTCACGGGCGTGCCGTGTTGCTGGCACCAACGTTTGCCGAGCTCGACCTGTGCCGTCATGATGCGGCGGAAGCCGGCGTTTCGCTGGGTATCGACTACAAGACGCCCACATCGTGGCTTCGCTCGCTTTGGGAGCTTTTGGGCGACGGGCGCGGTTTCGTCGACAACCTGCAGCGCCAGATGCTGTTTTCGGACATGGTCACGCGCCTCGATGATGCCGACCTGCAGCCGCTTTCGCGCAGCCAGGGCACGGTGCGCATGCTCGCGCGCATGGCCCGCGATGTGCTGCCGGGCGTAGCGGGGACGGGTGCCGAGCGCTGCTGCGGCGACGTTTGCCGTCCCGATCCCAAGAGCGACGCCGAGGCTCGCGTATTCGAGCTTTTGCGTGCCTACGCGGGCGGTTTGGACCGTCGAGATATGGTCGAGCCCTGCGAGGCAGCCGACATTATGGCCGGTGCCCTGGCCGATAGCCTGCCGGCGTGCGCCCGCGCCGTATGCGTGCGCGGTATCACGTCGTTTACGCACGGTCTGCTCGAGCTGCTGTCTGCCGTGGCGAACAATGGGGGAGAGGTCGTCGTGCTACTTGACCGCGAGCAGGCGGCGATGCGCGAGGAGCTTGCCACGGCATTTGATGCCCGCGGTGTGCTGTTTGAGATTGCGCCGCTGGGGGAGGACGCCGTCGCGTCTGATGTCGCTTGCGGGGCCGCCGCTCAGCCTGCCTTTATTGAGGTCGCCGGCCCCCATGCCCGTGCTCATGTCTATGCGGACGCCATCGATAAGTTGGTGAAAGCGCACAAGGAGTCCAAGGCCGATAAAGCTACTGCAACGCCCGCCGACCCTGTGCGCGTGCTCGTTGTTTCTGCTCGGGCATCCCAGCTGTTCGGTGAGCTCGCCTCTCGTCTGGCGGCGCGTCACATTGCGTCCGAGACGACCGAGTTCACGGCGTTTTCCCAGTCCATCGCGGGCAGGCAGTTTACGGCGCTCGCCAACCTGATCGAGCGTATGAAAGCCGCCGACGAGGGCACCGCTTCCAAGACCGAGTGGTGGCCCGCTCCAGAGCTTACCGACTGGATTTATAGCCCGCTTTCGGGTACTGACGCCGCGAGCGCCCGCGGCTTCGACAAGAACATGCGCCTGTCGCGCAGCAAGACCACTGCGGGCGTCAAGAGCCTGCTGCAGAGCGTGCAGGGCCAGGTGAGGGGCGCCCGCAAGGCCGCCAGCGAAGAAAACTGGTTTAAGAACGTGCCATGCGTGGTCTCGGACGTGTTTCAGGCGCTGTGGCGCGACAAACCCGTGACGGCGCTCAAGGCCATGCTCGCCGTTGCAGAGGCGCTGCCCGATCGCGCTCTAGGCGGTCTTGACGGCCAGGCCCGTCGCCAGGCGGAGACGGCTTTGCTGCGCCATGCCATCGACATCCTTATGAATGATGCTCGCGCGCTCGACGTGTCGCAGGCCGCGACCGTGCCGGTTCTCGACGGCGTTCGAACCAAGGTGGACAAGCGCAGTACCGCTTACGATTACGCGACCTACGAGGTCGATCGCACGCCACGGGCACAAGTGCGCTTCGTGTCGCTTGCCGATGCGTCGGTTTTGCGTCCTGGCGGCTACGATGCCGTGCTGTTTGCCGATGTCGACCTGGACAGCTATCCGCTTTCGCACGAAGAGGGCCCGCTTGCCACATTGACGGCCGAGCTGCGCCGCGACGGCGTGTCTTTGGAGCCCGCCGCCCTGTTGCGCGTGCGCTTTGGCCGTGCGATGCAGGCGGCGAGCGGTCCGGTCGCGCTCGCCCGCGTGACGCACGATCGCCAGGCGCGCGAGTGCTACCCGGCAGCCGTATGGACCGAGCTGCGGGCACATGCCGAGGCCGCTGGCGCTGCCAAGCCCACGCGCGTGGGCGAGGGCGATATCATCGCCGACTTTGATCCCGCTGCAGGCGAAGGTTTTAGGCGCGAGCGCGTGACCTGCGAAGCTCCTCAGCATCTGAGCGATGAAGCCATTCCGTATCTGGTCCTGCGCCGTCGCGATGGCGAGGGCGAGGACGCGCCGCTCGTGCCGCGTCTGACGTCCGCCTCGCAGATCGAGGCCTATTCTACCTGCCCACTGTGCTGGTTCGTTTCGTATCGCGTCAAGCCCCAGTCTATCGACGCGGGCTTTGGCAACATGGAGAAGGGCAACTTTGTCCACGACGTGCTGGAGCATCTGCATGCCCGTCTGCCCCAAGAGGGCATGGAGCGCGTGACGCCCGAGAACCTGCCGCGCGCACAGGAGCTGCTGCGCGAGGTCTTTGACGAGACCTTGGCCGAGCACGCCGGCAAGCGCGGTGCCGAGGGTCCGCTCGTGCCGCTCTCTCCGGTAGAGGAACGTCAGGTGGCCGAGATTCTGCCGCAGCTGGAAGGCGTGCTCGCCTACGAGTCCGAGGCACTTGCCCCCTTTGCGCCACGCTACCTTGAGTTCGCCTTTAATGAGCTTAAGGTCGAGTATGCCGGTTGGCCGCTCGGCGGGCGCATCGACCGCGTGGATGTGGACGCCGAGAACCGCGCCGTGGTAATCGACTACAAGCATCGTTCGGGCGTTGAGGAGTTTAAGCTTGCCGACCCCACGGTGCGTGACGAGGAGACGGGCGAGGCTCCCATCGACGACCCGCGCTGGCTGCCGCCCCATACCCAAACGCTCATCTACGCGCAGGCCATGCGTCGGGCACTGGGCTTGGATACCCGTGCAGCGCTCTATTTTTCGACCAAGGGCGGCAAGCCCGCGCTGCGCGGTGCGGCGAGCGCCGAGTTGCTCGAGGAAGAGCGCGGTGACGGTCGCATCCCGGGCCTCAAGAAGGGCTTCCCGGGCGAGGGCGGCAGCATGGACTTCGATGCCCTGCTCGATCGCGTGGAGGCCGGCATCGCCGAGCGCCTGCGCGAGCTCGAGGCGGGCAACGTTGCCGCCGTCGACCCGGCGTCGGCTCAGGCCGCGCATGCGCGCTGCTCGTATAACCACGAAGGAACGTTTGTAAGGAGGGACGTGTAGACCATGGATCTTTCGACTTTGATGCCGCAACAGCTGCAGATTGTCAAAACGCTCGACCGCCCGCTGTTTGTCTCGGCGGGCGCCGGTTCGGGTAAGACCTTTACCCTCACGCGCCGCATCGTCTATGCGCTCTCGCCCGAATCCGGTCCGTTCGTTGAGCATCTGGACCAGGTGCTCGCCATTACCT
This sequence comes from Collinsella aerofaciens, assembly GCF_039062315.1. Lineage (GTDB taxonomy): Bacteria > Actinomycetota > Coriobacteriia > Coriobacteriales > Coriobacteriaceae > Collinsella > Collinsella aerofaciens_BG. Next base: position 56,167 of record NZ_JBCJBG010000003.1, on the reverse strand, counting down.
TTACCAAAGATGCCGCGGCCGAGATTCGCGACCGCGTGCGCCGTGCGCTTATCGACGAGGGCATGGACGAGGAGGCACTGACCGTCGACGACGCGTGGATCTCGACCATTCACGGCATGTGCTCGCGTATCCTGCGCGCGCATGCGCTGGAGCTGGGCATCGACCCCGAGTTCACGGTGCTCACCGATACCGACGAGCTTATGGACCAGGCTGTTGAGCACGTGCTGGCCCGCGCGACGGCACCCGATGCCGCCCCCGAGCTCGCGGCATCGCTCAAGGCCCTCTATGCCTGGTATCCCATGGCGGGCGAGGGCGGTTCCTTTGGCACCGGCACGACCATCAAGGGCCTGGTGCGCGACCTGCTGGAGCTGTCGAGCCAGTTGCCGGGCGGTATGGACGACGTGCGCGTGGCGCGCGGCCAGGCCGATACCTCGGCGCTCGCCGATGCCTATCGCGCGGCGCTGGGCGCAAGCAAGTCCTCGACCGAGAAGGCGCAGGCGGCGCTCGATGCCATCGACGCGTTCGAGGCGAGCGACAAGACCATGGTCGATGCGGCGCGACTCATGATGTCGTGCACCATGCCGCGCGCGAGCAAGGCGTTCCCCAAGGAGCAGGTCGAGCTGCTCAAGGCCGAGGCCGCCGATGCGTTTATCAATATCGTGCTTGCCTGTGGTGGCCCGGCGCTCGATGCGTTGGTGGGCCTGGCCCGTTCCGTGGAGGCCGAGTATCGCGCGCTGAAGGCTGCCCAGTCCGCCCTCGATAATAACGACCTGCTGCGTATGGCTTACGAGGCCCTGCGCGATTACCCTGCCATCCGTGCTGCGTACGAGGGCCGCTTTAAGATGGTCATGATCGATGAGTTTCAGGATACCGACCAGATGCAGGTCGATCTGATCCGTTACCTGACGGGTGCGGGGGAGCGCGCGCTGTGCACCGTGGGCGATGCGCAGCAGTCCATCTATCGCTTCCGTGGCGCCGAGGTCGAGGTGTTCCGTCGTCAGGAGCGCAAGGTGGGCTCGTCTGCCGCGCCCGAGGCGACTGCCGTGGTCGACGCCCCTGCCGGCGAACTCGTCAAACTCGTGCGCAACTTCCGCAGCCACGACGAGGTGCTGCGCTACGTGGCGCGCGTCTTTGACGGCGACACCGGTGGTTTGATGCAGGGGTTCTTGGATCTTGAACCGAGCGACAAACGCAAGGACAAGCTCAAGGCAAAGGCTTCGCGCCGCCAGGCGCTGTTCGTTGCCGGTGGCAGCACGCAGGAGCGAACGCAGGCGAAAGCTCGTGCAATTGCCGAGCGGTTCCAAGCGCTCGTCAAAGCGGGGCAGCCCCAGGGCGATATGGTGTTGCTGCTGGGTCGCATGACCAATGCCGACGTCTACGCACAGGCCTTCCGCGACCAGGGGCTCGACTGCGTCATCGCGGGCGGCTCAGTCTTTGCCCAAGCTGCCGAGGTGCAGACGGTGCGCGCCCTGGTCTGCGCGCTCGCCAATCCGGCCGATACGGCGCAGGGTCTTATGCCGCTGTTGGCCTCGCCGATGTTTGCACTCGGCGCCCAGGAGTTCCTGGCGCTGGCGACCAAGCTCGACGAGCAGACGGACGAGACGTCGCGCCGCAACATCGATGCGGGTATCATGAGCGATTCCGATGTGCCGGGCTTGCAGGGCTTGCCGCTCGTAACGCGCGCCCGTGAGGTGCTGCGCTACGCGCTTCGTCGCGTGGGGCGTGATTCGTTCGCTGCCATCGCGCGCGACGTGGTCAATGCCTCCGGCTGGTTCGTGCGTCTGGCGCAGCGCGGCCCCGAGGGCAAGGCCATTGCCGCCAACGTGCTCAAGGCGCTCGATGCCGTGGCCGAGGCAGAGGCCGAGCATGGCAATTCTCCGCGCTCCATCGCGCTCGCCTTCGACCGCTTCTTGGCGGGCAAGGAGGCCCCGGGCGCCCTCAACGAGGAGGGTGACGGCGCGGTACGCATCATGACCGTGCATGCGTCCAAGGGCTTGGAATATCCGGTCGTGGCGGTTGCCGAGTGTTTTGGCGTGCGCAAATCGTCCGGTGCGGCACAGATGGGTCGCGTCGAGGGCGGAGCGCAAGTCGTGGCGCTGCCGGCGCGCTTCGATGGCGTTAAGCTTGCCGACGGAACCTTCGTGAAGGGCGATGACGTCAAAAAGCAGTTTGAACACGCGTTTAAGGGCAAGGGCACGTCGCTGTGGCTGCCGCCAGAGCTTATGGAGGACGTATGCGCGACGGGCTCTCCCGCCGAGGCATTTGCCCGCCTGCGCAACGACGACCTGCAGCTTTCGCTCGAGGAACGGGCCCGCTTGCTCTACGTTGCCATGACGCGTGCGGGCGAGCTGGTGATCTTGGCGATGGACGCCGGCGTGAGCCGTGGCAAGGTGACGGCGCCGACCTTCGATGTCGAGACGGACCTGACCTACGACGTCCTGCGCCGCATCCTGCCGACCGACAGTCTGGACATGCCGCAGCTCGATAGCGACCGCCTGGTGTTCGACAACTCCCAACCGGGCGACTACGAGCTCATTTCGCTGACGGACTTTACGTTTGGCGAGCAGGCGTTTGAGGCCAACGCTTCGCTGGATGTCGAGGGCAGGCTTGTTCGTGGCGATGTCGATACAGATACTGCCGACGATTCGGCCAGTACAATCGTCCCCGGTCCTGCCGACCCCGAGCCCGATGCGTTTGAGCTCGTGTATCCCCAGGCAGCGGGCGTGCGCATGGGTGTCTGTCCGTATCAGATGCGTGATTCGTATAGCTACTCGTCAATCGCCGCGGCGCTCCATGCCGAGGCGGAAGACCGTGCCGCCGAGGCTCGTGTTCCCATGGACGAGTCCGGCGATGATGCGGAGTCGGATGGTTCCGAGATGACGGATGCAGACGTGGCCGCCGTCGAGCCCGTTGGCAACCCCATGGCGCTGGGCTCGGCCTTCCACGCTGCCTGCCAGTGGCTCATCGAGATGGGTGCCGATGCGCTGCCCGCTGCGCGCGCCGATGCGCTGGCGCGTCTGTGGCGCCTGACGCCGGAGCAGCGCGGGCGCTTCGATGCCGCCCTGAATCGCTGGCTCAAGTCGGCGGTCCGTGCCGAGCTGCTTGCCTGGCCGTGCGTTCGTGCCGAGGTACCGTTCTTCTCGCTGGGTTGCGAGGACGAGGACATTGCCCGCTACGGTGCATATGCCGAGGGCGCCATCGATGCACTGGCCACCGACCCGGCCGATCCGTCGCGCGCACTGGTCATCGACTACAAGACGGGCGGCACGCCGGACGAGACGCCGGAGCAGCTGCAGGAGAAGCACGCCCTGCAGGCGCGCGTCTACGCTGATGTTCTGCATAAGGCGGGCTTTGAGGCCGTGACCGTCAAGTTCGTTCGCGTGGAGCAGGCGAATCCAACCATCTTCGTCGAACCCGCCGAACCTCAAGTGGTCACCTATAACTTCTAATCCTCAGATAACTTGCGGTGGAATACGGACTGTTTTGGCCAAAAAAGCCGCCAAACAGTCCGCATTTCACCACAACTCAAGAGGAGCCGTGTGGGTTTGGCTAGGTTCGGGTGCCGTCCGCGCCGTGCGGTAAAATCGTTCAGTCAGAACACGAACCCGCATCGGAGCTCATCATATGGCATTCGTCCATCTGCACAACCACACTGTCTTCTCCATGCTCGACGGCGCAACCCGTATCCAGGATATGGTCAATCGTGCCGTTGAGCTTGGCATGCCCGCCGTGGCCATTACCGACCACGGCTACATGTACGGCGTGCCCGACCTGGCGCTGGCCTGCGACGCCGTCAACCACAACACGCCCGAGTACAAGACATGGAGCCACGACAAGGCCTTCTTGGAAAAGGATCGCCGCGACGAGCTGGTGGAGCCCGACCCCGAGGCAAACCCGCGCGAGCATGCCCAGTATGTGAAGGACATGGCCATGTGGGACGAGAAGGGCAACATCGACGAGCTCAAGCCGCCCCTGGTCATCAAGCCCATCTTTGGCTGCGAGGTCTACTTTACGCCGGACGAGACGCTCGCCCGCGACCATAAGCCCGAGCTCTACCACATGATCCTTCTGGCCAAGGACCAGGAGGGCTACGTCAACCTGATGCAGACGGTTTCCGAGGCCGCCGTGCAGGGCTTTTACTACAAGCCGCGCGTGACGCTCGACAACCTGCGCCGCCACGCCAAGGGCATGATCTGCACGAGCGCCTGCATCGCGGGCATCATCCCCAAATACATCGACCGCGGCGACATGGAAGGCGCCATCAAGTGGGCCGAGACTTTCCGTGACACCTTTGACCCCGGCGACTTTTACATCGAGATTCAGGAACACGGCATTACCACCGATAACGGCCTGACCGACGAGCAGATGGACCGCACGCTCATCGATATCGCCAAACAGGTGGGCGTCAAGGTCATCGCTACCAACGACTTTCACTACCTGCGCCGCGAGGATGCGCCCGTGCAGGACGTCATCATGTGCATTGGCATGAACGCCAAGGTCGATGACCCCAACCGCATGCGCATGACCGGCTCGGAGTTTTATATGAAGACCGAGGAAGAGATGCGGGCGATGTTCCCGTATTGCCCCGAGGCCTGCGACAACACACTCGAGATCGCCGACAAGTGCTACGTGGAGCTGGACTGGGACTCCATCATCCTGCCGCGCTTCCCGTTGCTCGATCCCGGCGAGACGCACGAGAGCCAGTTCCGCCGCGAGTGCGAGAAGGGCCTGCGCCAACACTACGGTGACGACTGGGCCACGCGCGAAATCTGTGGCGTCAACATCAAAGAGCGCTTTGAGTACGAATACAAGGTCATCTGCGACAAGGGCTTTGCCGCCTACTTTTTGATCGTCGCCGAGTACGTGCAATGGGCCAAGGACAACGGCATCGGCGTCGGTCCCGGCCGTGGCTCGGCCGCCGGCGCTATCGTCGCCTACGCCATGAACATCACCGCGTTCGACCCGCTCGAGAACGGCCTGATGTTCGAGAGGTTCCTGTCCCCGCAGCGTACCGAGATGCCCGATATCGATATGGACTTCGACGATGAGCGGCGCCTCGAGGTCGTGGAGCACGTTCGCCAGCTCTACGGTCCCGAGAAGGTCACCCACGTCATCACCTACTCGACCATTAAGGCCAAGCAGGCCATCAACGACGCCGCGCGCGTGCTGGACTATCCGGTCTACATGGGCCAGCGCCTGTCCAAGATGGTCTCGAGCGACCCCAAGGTCAAGCTCAAGCAGGTGCTCGAAAAGCAACCCGGCAAAGAGGATCTGTTTAACCCCGACTTTGCCGAGGCCTATAAAAAGGACGACGACGCCCGCCGTATCATCGACACGGCGCTCTCGATCGAGGGCCTCACCCGTGGCGAGGGTGTGCACGCGTGCGCCGTCCTGATCTGCCGCGATCCCGTCAACGAGCATGTGCCCACCAAGCTCGATACCAAGGGCGGCGTCGAGATTACCCAGTACGAGGGTCATACCGTTGCCGACATGGGCCTGCTCAAGATGGACTTCTTGGGCCTGCGCACGCTGACGGTTATCTCCAAGGCCAAGGCAAACATCAAAAAGAACTTCGGCATCGACATCAAAGAGGAAGAGATTCCCTTTGACGACCCCGAGATCTTTAAGCTCATGGGCTCCGGTCACACCGCCGGCGTCTTCCAGGTCGAGTCCGCCGGCATGACGGCCACGATCAAGAACATGAAGCCCACCGAGTACAAGCACGTCGTGGCATTGATCGCTCTATACCGCCCGGGCCCGCTGGGCGCCGGCATGGTTTCGTCCTACATCAACCGTATGAACGGCAAGGAGCCGGCCGTCTCCTACGACGACCGCCTGGACGACATCCTGGGCGAAACCTACGGCACCATGGTCTACCAGGAGCAGGTTATGCTCATCTCCGTTGAGATGTGCGGCTTCTCCAAGGGCGAATCGGACTCGCGTATCCGTAAGCCCGTGGCTAAGAAAAAGATCAAGCTGCTCACGTCGACGGTGCTCCACTGGGAGGATGGCTCGGACGAGACTACCTACGACCACTGGATGAACGGCGCTATCAAGAACAACTACACGCGCGAGGTCGCCCAGAAGATTTGGGACGATGTTCTCGAGTTCGCATCTTACGCCTTTAACAAGTCGCACTCCGCCGGCTACGCCATCCTGGTTATGCAGACGGCGTGGCTCAAGGCGCACTATCCGCACGAGTACATGGCGGCCGTTCTGACGTCCTATACGGGCAAGACCGACAAGATCGTTCACTACGTCTCGGCGTGCCGTCACGACGGCATCCCCGTGCTGTCGCCAGATGTCAACGAGTCCGGTACCGAGTTCACGGCTACCAAGGAAGGCGTGCGCTTTGGTTTGGCTGGCATCCGCGGCGTGGGCACCGGCGTGGCGCAGGCGATTATCGCCGAGCGCGAGGCGGGCGGCCCGTTTAAGACGCTGCACGACTTTGTCGAGCGCGTGGACTCGAGCCAGGCTAACCGTCGCGTGATCGAATCGCTCATCAAGGCAGGCGCCTTTGACTCCACGGGGTATCCGCGTCGCCAGATGATGCACTTTGTGGACAAGAACAACCCCGAGAACATCATCGATGCCGCCGTGAAGCGCCAGAAGGATCGTGCGAGCGGCCAGACGTCGTTCTTCGATATGTTTGGCGACGTTGAGGGCTCGGGCTTTGAGGTGAGCGTGCCCGATCCGGATGGCCAGGAGTGGGACCGCCACCTTAAGTTGAGCCAGGAGAAGGAGGTTCTGGGCATCTATGTCTCGGACCACCCGCTGCGCCCGTTTGAGTATGCGCTAGCCAAGGCACGCGACTTCTCGTTCTCGCAGATCGATACCGGCTACGAGGTGCAAAACCCCACGGGCGGTACCATCAACCAGGAGATTCCCGAGGGCAAGGCGCTGTGGTGGGCCGGCATGGTCTCGAGCGTGTCCAAGCGCGTGACCAAAAACGGCGACCCCATGGGCATCGTGCAGCTCGAGGACATGGAAGGCGAGGCCACGGTCGTGGTGTTCCCCAAGACCTACAAAGAGGCCGAGGGATACCTGTACGGCGAGGTCGATCCCGAGACCGGTGCTCAGCTGTCCGATGCGTTTGTGCGCATTAAGGGCAAGCTCGAGCGCTCGGACCGCGGCGACCAGATCATCGCGCAGGAGATCGTGCCGCTGGAGCTTAACGAGGAGAGCAACAAGCCCAAGGTGTTTGAGGTCATGGTGCCCAACAACCGCTTTAGCCAGGGCAATATGGCGCGTCTTGCCACGGTGCTTACCGCCAACCCGGGCGGCGACCGCGTGGAGATCTTTATCGAGCAGGTGGACGGGCGCGTACTGCGTGCCGAGGTGCCGGCCAAGGTCAACGCACGCTCGATTCCGCTGCTAGCCGAGGCAAAGGCCATCGTGGGCAACCAAGGCAGAGTGACGGTGATCTAAAATGATTTTTTAATCCCCGTCCCAGAAAAATCATCCGGTGGGTGGATTGGAGGAAGTGATGGCGCAGGGGACGTTTGTGCAGGCGCTCCGGAAAGAGGCGGCGCTGAGCGGCACCTTTATGAAAGGGCGTTCGCTCATGCTCAACGGTGCCGTGCTGTCGATCGAGGACAACGGCTCGCGCTTCTCCAAAAACGTGACGCTTGAGGGTGCAGTGCGCGGCTCGCGTGGCGACCTGTACAAGACGCACGTGGCGCTCGACATGGACGAGCGCGAGGTGATCGACTACGACTGCGATTGCCCTGCTGCCTATCGCTACCCCGGCATGTGCAAGCACGCCATCGCCACGGCGCTGGCGTATCTGGACGCAAGCGGCACCGAGCCCGTCGAAGGTTTACGCACGCCGGTCCGCACGTTTACGGCGGCGCCCAAGCAAGCCGCGCGTCCCGCGTCCGCCGCACCGGCGGTCAACCCTAACTTTCCCTTCCCGGCGCCAGTTCCCACGAGCCCGAGCCTCATGAAGGCGCTCTCCGATCTTTCGGACGCGCGCATGGATGAGTTGGCGGGCATGCGCCGCAAGCTCGCCGGCACTGTCGACCCCGATGCCCCCAAGGCGGTGTTGGAGCCCTCGTTGGTGCCGTACTACAATCCACTGTTCGCCGACCGCTTTAGCTGGGCGCTCGAGCTTCGTATCCGCTGCGGCTCGGTGTCCTACGTGGTCAGGGACATCGACGGCATGGCCGCCGCCTATGTGCGCGGCGGCACGTTCTCGTACGGCAAGAAGCTCACGTTCCTCCATGCGCCCGAGGCCTTCGACGAGGTTTCGGTGCGTCTGCTCGACCTTGTTGTGGCAACGGTTGTGTATCTGAGCGACATCACGAGTTCGCGTTCGGCGTCGTACGATTTTGCACGCAGCGGCTTTGTCGCCGAGCGCCAGCTGCCGCTGTCCGAGCATGACATCGTATACATGCTGGACTTGCTGCGTGGCCGGACCATTTCCTTTGAGCCCGCCTGGTCGCGGGGAACGACGACGCATCGTTCCTACGAGGTTGCGGTTGAGTTGTCGCCGGTGGGGGAGGACGAGGCCTCGGCAAAACAACCGCCGCTCCTTGCCGCCAAGATCGCGCCGGCGGCTGGTGGCAGCTACGATCTGCGCCTGCCGGCCGATGCATACTGCTTTGCTTCGGGCGACGTTGCCTATCTGGTCGACACCCGCCGTGCGCGCCGCGCCGATGTGGCGTTTGCCCAGCATGCGGCGCCGTTTCTATCGCGTTTGCTGCCCTGTCGCACGCCGGTCCATATCGCTGCCGACCAGGTGGGGGAGTTCTGTCGTATGGCGCTGCCCATTTTGCGCGACTACACCGACCTCACCGCGCCCGCCGCGCTCGATACCGTGGCACCCGAGCCGAGCTTTGCTATGGCGATCGGCGTCGATGATGGGCTCGTGACCTGCAAAATTACGGTTACCTACGGCGATTGGTCGGCGGATCTCTTTAGCCTGGGCGCTCCGGGCAGTCTCTTCGAAGAGCAACGCCCTGGCGTGCCACCCCGCGACGAGGTGGCGGAGTTTCGCGTTATGGACACGGCGGCCCTGTACTTCGATTTCTACGAGGGCGGTCTGGCGTTCGAGGAGCGCGATGACGCCCGCTTGTTCTGCCTGCTGACCGAGGGTCTGTCTGCCCTGTCCGAGCTGGGTGAGGTCATGCTCAGCGACCGTCTGCGCCAGATTTCGGTCCGCCCTGCGCCCAAGCTCTCGGTTCGTGCGACCGTCAAGAGTAACCTGCTCGATGTCGAGCTGGGCGCGAGCGGGCTTTCGGCTGCGGACCTTGCCGTCTACCTCGACTCCTATAAGCGTCACCAGACGTTTGCGCGTCTCACGTCGGGCGATATCATTCGCCTGGACGAGGGGGCGCGCGCCGCGTTTGGCCTTGCCGAGGATCTGGGGGTCGATGCTGTCGACCTGCTCGACGGTGTGTCGCTTCCCGCGTCGAGTACCCTGTTCGTCGACAGCATGCTTGCGCGCACGCCCGCGCTCGAGGCCGATCGCGACGCTGCGTTCCGCCGTACCGTCGAGCGCCTGGACACGCTCGGCAAGATGGACTTTACGGTGCCGGTCTCGCTCAAGGCCACACTGCGCGGCTACCAGGTCGACGGATACCAGTGGCTCGGCTCGCTCGAACACCTGGGCCTTGGCGGCATCTTGGCCGACGACATGGGCCTGGGCAAAACGCTCCAGATGATCGCGCATATCCTGGCGCGCGTGGAGGCGGGGGACACCAAGCCCACGCTCGTGGTATGCCCGGCCTCACTCGTGTACAACTGGACTGCCGAGCTGGAGCGCTTTGCGCCCTCGCTCGATGTTTGCGCAATCGTGGGCGCCAAGGCGCAGCGTCGCGTGCAGATTGCCGGCGTGGCTGAGCATAACGTGGTCGTGACGTCGTATGACCTTATGCGCCGCGATATCGATGAGTACGCCGGGCAGGATTTTGCCCGCGTGGTGCTCGACGAGGCCCAGTACATTAAAAACCCGCTCACCCAGGTGGCACGTGCCACCAAGCGCCTGCCGGCCGGCGTGCGCTTTGCCCTGACGGGCACGCCCATCGAAAACCGCCTATCCGAGCTCTGGAGCATCTTCGACTTTTTGATGCCGGGCCTGCTGGGCACGCGTGAATCGTTTGCAAAGCGCTTCGAAAGCCCCGTCGAGCATGCCGAGGGCGATAGCGCCGCTCGCCTGCGGGCGCTCGTGTCGTCGTTTGTGCTGCGCCGTGTTAAGGAAGACGTGGTGGCCGACCTGCCCGAGAAGATCGAGGACACCGTCATGGCGCAGCTCACCGGCGAGCAGCGCAAGCTCTACCTGGCCAACCAAGACCGCATCGCCCAGCAGGTGCAGCACCGCGAGGCATCCGAGTTTAAGAAAGACAAGCTCAAGGTGCTCGCCGAGCTCACCAAGCTGCGCCAGATCTGCTGCGACCCGCATCTACACTACGAGGACTACAAGGCGGGGAGCGCCAAGCTCGACGCTTGTATGGAACTCGTGCACGGTGCGCTCGACGGCGGGCATCGCATCCTGTTGTTCAGCCAGTTTACGGGTATGCTCGATATCATCGGCAAGCGTTTGGCCAAGGAGGATATCGCCTTCCTTAAGCTCACGGGCGCTTCGTCTAAGGAGAGCCGCGCCAAGATGGTCGTGCAGTTCCAGGCGGGCGCGGTGCCGGTGTTTCTGATCTCGCTCAAGGCGGGCGGCGTGGGCCTCAACCTGACGGCGGCCGACGTGGTCATCCACTACGACCCGTGGTGGAACGTGGCCGCGCAGGACCAGGCGACCGACCGAGCGCACCGTATTGGCCAGCAACATACCGTGACCGTGTACAAGCTCATCGCTAAGGACACGATTGAGGAGCGCATCATGCAGATGCAGGAGTCCAAACGCGACCTGGTCAACAGCGTGCTCGGCGGCGACGGCATCTCCTCGGCGCTGTTTACCCGTGAGGATGTTCTGGCGCTGCTCGGCGGCGACGGGCGCTAGCCGCGCGCGGGGTGGGACTGCTGGAGTGGGCAGGACGGTCGACGCATTTTAGCCTGACCGCTTGCCTGATCCGTTATGTGTTCATTTGCAATGCCGTGGATGGTTCGTCTGCCTTTGGGCATAAGAACCATCAAGAACATCGGCACATCAGCAAAGGAGAACATCATGGCGAAATTCTTTAAGGACCCCGACGGTAAGCTCATCGCCGCTCTTGGCAACGACGTTGCAACCCCTGCCGGTTGCACGGAACTGACCGCAAACACTGAGGACGCGGCGCACGAGAAGCACGTGCCTGTTGTCGAGACCGAGCGCGACGGTCATGTGATTCGCGCCCGCGTTGGCTCGGTCGAGCACCCCAGCCTGCCCGAGCACTACATTGAGTGGATCGCCCTTGAGGCCGAGGGCCGCTTAGAGGTCCATTACCTTGAGCCCGGCATGAAACCCGCGACGTTTTTCGCGGGCGGCTCCAAGACCGGTACCGTCTACGCCTACTGCAACCTGCACGGGCTGTGGTCCGCGACATTCTAGGAGCGCGCCCCCGCTCGGGGTATCATAGCTAGCATATGCACATGCAAGCGCCGACTGCATTATGCGGCCGGCGCTTTTACTACGATTTCGATGGTTTACGACGGAAAGGGCTGAGCCATGAAGCTCGCGCTTGCACAGATCGATATGCGCCTGGGTGATATTGAGGGCATTTGCGGCCGCATCGAGGACCAGGCTCGTCTGGCCCACGAGCGCGGAGCGCGCGTGCTGTGCGTTCCGGCTCCGCTCTTTATGGGCGCCATGCCCGGTGGCCTGGTGGGCGCTGCCGACTTTGAGCACGACATGCTTGCCGGCTTGACTGGTGTCGCCGAGCGTATCCAGGAGCTTGACATGATCTGCATCGTGCCCGCGGCGGTTTCGTTTGAGGGCCAGCCGCTGCTCGACTACATGATGCTCAAGGACGGTCATGTGGTGCCGGCGCGTTCGAGCATTGCTTTGCAGCGTGGCGAGAACAACGACACGCGTTGGGCGCCGCCGGTGTTCGACGTGGACGGCGTGCGCATCGCCGTGATTTTTGACTTGGACCGCGAGCTCGAGATGTTGCCGACCGGCGTCGACCTCATCGCGTATTTCCAATTCAACGCGTTTGACATGACCGACCGCGAGACTGCCGCCATTGCCGCCGTTCGCAGCGGCGCCTACCGCAAGATCGCATCCAAGCGCAGCGTGTGGTTTGCCTGCATGGCGCCGGTCGGTGCCTATGACGAGTCGGTGTATACCGGCGGTTCGTTTGTGCTCGACGACTGCGGTCGCGTGGTGGCCCAGGCGCCGTGTTTTGAGGAGAGCCTGCTGGTTCAGGAGATTCAGCGTGGCGTGATGCTCGATGCCCTGGAAGATCACGAACTGCCCGAGTTCCGTTCCGAGGAGTGGCTGTGGCAGGCGCTGGTGCTCGCCGTGCGCGACAACGCCCGAGCCCACGGTGCGTCGCGTGCTGTGATGGCACTCGAGGGTGACTTGCCGTCGTCTTTGCTGGCGGCGCTGGCCGTCGACGCTCTGGGCCCGCGTAATGTGATTGGCCTGGTGCTGGGGCGCAACCGTATCTTTACGCCGGCGCAGGAAGAGGCCGAGGCTGCCCGCTGTGCCGCCGTCCGCGCCATCGCCGAGCGTTTGCACATTCGCACCGTCGAGCGCGATGCACCGGATGCGGCGCGTGTGCTCGATCGCGACGTGTCGGCGGGCGATGCCGAGCGTCTGCGCTCGCGCACGTTGGGCCTCATGCTGGAGGACACGGCGCTCGAGCTGGGTGCGATGGCGCTGAGCCCGCTGTCCAAAACCGAGTACGCGCTGGCGGCGCCGGCGCTTTGCGGCGGCTATCAGGGCGATTACGCGCCTTTTGGCGATGTGTACCTGTCGACGCTTGAGTTTGTGGCGCGTGTGCGCAACCGCACGTCTTCTGTGGTGCCCCAAGAGCTCGTGACGCTCAACGCGGTGGAGGATTGCATGGAGCGTGTGCTGGCGCAGGCGCTCTCGACGCTCGACGGTCCGGTCGATATGCTCGACCGCGCGGCACAGCTGCTCGGCGGGCTTGAGCCGGGTGAGGTCGATGGCGCGCTCGAGGCGCACGTGGACCGCAATCGATCTTTCGACGATATCCCGATGGTCGCTGGCAAGCCTGAGGCCTGCTCGCTGCTCCTGATGCTCGCTCGACAGGGTGAAGCTGCCCGCCGCATGTTGCCGACGGCGCCGATCGTCTCGGCCCGTTCGTTTGCCGAGCGCTCCTGGCCGTACATGCTCGCGTGGTCCGACCTGGGGCTTAACGGCAAGGAGCGTATGACGGTCGATTCGCTGGCGCGCGCCGAGGTGCGCCGTTTTGCCGACGAGGATACGAGCGAGCGCGTGCGAAACGAGATGATGGGCGTGCTGGGCGAGCTACTGGGTATTTCGCCCGAGCAGATGGAGGAGCTGCGCTCTGAGGACGGTCAGCGTCGTTTGCACGAGGGAATGAAAAAGTTCGAGGGCGAGGTTCAGGACGCCATCGATAAGATGATGGGCGGTCAGGGCGGCTCGCAAGGTAGTCCCCAGGGTGGCCCGATGCCGCATCCGCCGGTGGATCCGAGGCAGTTCCCCTTTTTCTCGCAGAACTAAACTGGGGATGGGATTCGCTCTCAGCCCCGATACTTCATCTAAGCATCTTGACCCCGTTGTGTTATTCTAGAACAGACGTTCGTGAATGATGCGCGGGGCCTTGTCTTGCGCTGCGCTTGTGGCGAGGGGAGGTCGGCTTGGTTATCTTGGGTATCGACCCTGGTTTGGCCCATACGGGTTGGGGGATTATCGAGGAGCGGCGTGGCGAGGTTCGCTGCCGTGCCTACGGTTGTATCGAGACCAGCGCGGGCAGCCCGCTCGCAGTGCGCCTGTCGCATATCGCCCGCGACCTCAAGGGCGTCGTCGAGCGCTACCGTCCCGATACCGCGGCTATCGAGAGCATCTACTTTGGCGCTAACGTTCGCTCGGCCATCCCCACGGCGCATGCCCGCGGTGCCGCGCTCGTGGCGCTTTCGGAGTGCGCGCTCGAGATTGGCGAGTATACGCCCATGCAGATTAAGCAGGCTGTTGTGGGCACCGGCGCCGCGGACAAACGGCAGGTCGCGTATATGGTTCGTACGCTCACACAGCTCGATCACGACCCGCACCCAGACCATGCCGCCGATGCCCTGGCTTGCGCCATCTGTCACGTTAACCTAAGCCGTACCCGGGCGCTTACCGGCGGCGAGTTCTATCAACAGAGAGGAACCGGATACTGATGATCTCCCAGCTCCATGGAACGCTTGTCGAGGCCACGATGAGCTCGGCCGTCGTCGATGTATCGGGCGTGGGCTTTGAGCTCGGTATTTCGGGCAGCACTGCCGCCACGCTGCCTACGCCCGGCGGCGAGGTTCGCCTCTATACCCGTATGCAGGTGCGCGAGGACGCCGTGACGCTCTTTGGCTTTGCCTCCAAGGACGAGCGCACGATGTTCGATCGGCTCGTTTCCGTCTCGGGCGTCGGTCCGCGTCTGGCACTTGCCGTGCTTTCCACTTATACCGTGGGACAGCTGTATTCCCTGGTGATGGCCGAGGACGACAAGGGCATGGCCAAGGTGCCCGGTGTAGGCAAAAAGACCGCCCAGCGCCTCATCTTAGAGCTCAAGAGTACCTTTGCCAAGGACAAGGGCTTTGTTCCGGTCGACGTAATCCCCGGTCAGGTTGCGATGCCGGTCCCCGCCGCCACTCCCTCGGCGATCGATGATGCCCGCGCGGCGCTCCTTTCCATGGGCTTTAGCCCGCAGGAGACCGAGGTTGCCCTGAGCGGGTATGATGGGCAGGATATGCGTGTCGAGGACCTGCTCGGCGCGGCGCTTAAGCGACTCGGAATGGATGCGTGATGTGGGAAGCCGATGACTCTCAGGACCTGTGGGCGACGCCCGGCAACTCGCCGGCGGCATCCATGGCGCACGGTGAGCGCATGGTGGGCTCGGAACTGACACCCGAAGACCTCGATGTCGACCGTACCCTGCGTCCCCAGCGCCTAGACGACTACTGCGGTCAGGAGCATATCAAACAGAGCCTGCGCGTGCTGATCGAGGCGGCGCAGAGCCGTGGCGAGACGCTCGATCACGTGATCTTCTCGGGTCCTCCGGGCCTGGGCAAGACCACGCTGGCTACCGTTATCGCCAACGAGCTGGGCGCTCAGATCAAGACGACGAGTGGTCCGGCTATCGCGCGTACCGGTGACCTGGCAGCCATTCTGACTAACCTGCAGCCGGGTGACGTGCTGTTTATCGACGAGATCCACCGTCTTAACCGTTCGGTCGAGGAAGTCCTGTATCCCGCTATGGAGGACTTTGCGCTCGACATCGTGATCGGTAAAGGCCCGGCCGCTCGCTCGATTCGCCTAGATATTCCCAAGTTTACGCTGGTGGCGGCAACGACCCGTTCGGGTATGCTGACCGGCCCGTTGCGCGACCGCTTTGGCATTTCGTATCGCCTGGACTACTACACGGTCGAGGAGCTTGCTCAGATCGTGACGCGCTCGGCGACCATCTTGGGCGTGACGATAGACCATCCGAGCGCGCTCGAGATCGGCTCGCGCTCGCGTGGCACGCCGCGCTTGGCCAACCGTCTGCTCAAGCGCGTGCGCGACTATGCGCAGGTGCGCGGCAACGGTCCTATTGAGCTTGATATTTGCCGTCAGGCGCTCGAGTTTTTCGAGATCGACGAGCTTGGTCTGGACTGGATGGACATTCGAATTTTGGAGACGCTTGCCAAGACGTTCTCCGGCCGTGCCGTGGGTCTGACGACCCTTGCCAGCGCGGTAGGCGAGGACCCGGGTACGCTCGAGGATGTCTATGAGCCCTATCTGCTGCAGTGCGGCTTGATGATTCGCACGCCCCAGGGCCGCCAGGCAACCTTGCGCACCTTTGAGCACTTGGGCATCGAGCCAGCCGTTTAGAGGCGGGTTTGTTTTGGCTGGTCTGTAGGCTATCGCTGAGCATTGGATAAACATATCGCCATTCATCGGTTACGGGTGTTTTACTATTGCGCGCCCGTGCTATGCTGAATTGGTCTTTTTCTCATCCGGTAACGAAAGGACCGTCCATGCCTACTGACATCGAAATCGCACGTTCCGTCACGCCGCTGCCCATTACCGAGGTGGCTAAGAACGCCGGTGTCGACGTAAAGCACCTGATTCCGTACGGCTTCGACAAGGCTAAGGTCGACTATTCACTGCTCAACGAGCCGACCAATCACCAGGCCAAGCTCGTCCTCGTGACCGCCATCAACCCCACGCCCGCCGGCGAGGGCAAGACCACCACGACCATCGGTCTGGCCGATGGTCTACGCCGTCGCGGTGTCAAGAGCGCCGTGGCCCTGCGCGAGCCTTCGCTCGGTCCCGTCTTTGGCGTAAAGGGCGGTGCCGCCGGCGGCGGTTGGGCCCAGGTCATCCCCATGGAGGACATCAACCTGCACTTTACCGGCGACTTCCACGCTATCGGTGCCGCCAATAACCTGCTGGCCGCCATGCTCGACAACCATATTCAGCAAGGCAACCAGCTCGGTATTGACGTCAAGCGCATCACCTGGAAGCGCGTCGTCGACATGAATGACCGCCAGCTGCGCCATGTTATCGACGGCATTGGCGGCAAGGCCCAGGGCGTGCCGCGCGAGGACGGCTTCGATATCACCGTTGCCTCCGAGGTCATGGCAATCCTGTGCCTGTCCACGAGCATCAACGACCTCAAGGAGCGCTTGGGCGAGATCGTCGTCGGCTACAGCTATGCCGGCGAGCCCGTCCGCGCACGCGACCTTAAGGCCCAGGGCGCCATGGCCGCGCTGCTTAAGGATGCACTCAAGCCCAACCTGGTGCAGACGCTCGAGGGTACGCCCGCATTTGTCCACGGCGGTCCCTTCGCCAACATCGCCCACGGCTGTAACTCCATCATGGCCACGCGTATGGCTATGCGTTTTGGCGATGTCGCCATTACCGAGGCAGGCTTTGGCGCCGATCTGGGTGCCGAGAAGTTCCTCGACATCAAGTGCCGCATGACGGGCGTTCGCCCCAGCGCCGTCGTGATTGTCGCCACCGCCCGCGCGCTTAAGTACAACGGCGGCGTTGCCAAGGCCAACCTTAACGACGAGAACCTCGAGGCCCTCAAGGCCGGCATGCCCAACCTGCTGCGCCACGTTGACAATATCCAGAACGTCTATGGTCTTCCCTGTGTGGTCGCCATCAACCGCTTCCCGACGGACACCGAGGCCGAGCTCGAGCTCATCGAGTCCGAGTGCCAGAAGCTCGGCGTTAACGTCAAGCTTTCTGAGGTCTGGGCCAAGGGCGGCGAGGGTGCGCTCGACCTGGCCGATGAGGTCATGCGCCTGATTGAGCAGCCGAGCGAGCTCAAGTTTGCCTACGAGGACGGCGCCGATGTCGCCGATGCCCTCGAGGCCGTCGCCACCAAGGTCTACCGCGCCGACGGCGTCGACTTTACGCCGGCTGCCAAGCGTCAGCTCGCCGAGCTGCGCGAGAACGGCTTTGGCAACCTGCCGGTGTGCGTCGCCAAGACCCAGTACAGCTTTAGCGACAACGCCAAGGCGCTGGGCGCCCCCGAGGGCTTCCGCATCACCGTGCGCGAGCTCAAGGTTTCCGCCGGTGCCCACTTTGTGGTCGCGCTGACTGGCAGCGTCCTGACTATGCCGGGTCTGCCCAAGGTTCCCGCGGCCGAGAATATCGACGTTGACAACGACGGCAACATCACCGGCCTGTTCTAAGCCTGCTGCTCATAGCCGCTTGCCCGCCCCGCCGCGCCTACCAAGGCCCGGCGGGGCTTTTTGATCCTTAGGCACGCGCATGTCTTGTAGATACCGGCGGGCTTTGCCCATCATAGGCTTTTGCGCGGGTAGAATGCATGGATAACTTGATGCTTGCAGGCGACGGAAAGGAAACGTTGCATGGACCAGGATAAGACGACCGTGATGGGCGGATATGGCTCCGCACAGGCTGGCGGCAGCGCCGATGTGGCCCGTATCGTGCCGAATCCCGGCAATGCTGCTCCCGATGCGACGCAGGCGTCTGCCGAACCCACACGGGTTATTGGCTACGGCGATACACCACGGGATCCGTTTGATTATGCACCGCAGGACCCGTATGACAATGCGGCGCCGGACCCGTATGGCAATGCGGCGACAGATGCTTATAACAACCTGCCGCATAATCCCATTCCGCAGCCTCAGCAGACGACGTATATGCCGCGCACGGCGCAGGTTCAGTCTCGTTATGAGTCGCGCGATCCGCATGCGCGCCAGCCGTATCGCGAGTATCCCAAATCGATTCCGCAGTATGGTGAGGACGAGGAGAAGGCACCGTCGCGTCCGTCGAGCGTGATCAAGAAAATCCTGATTGTGCTGGCGATCTTCTTTGCCTTGTCGGTCGTGTTCGCCATCGTGTCGGGCATGCTCAACAAGCGGGGCGCCACGACCGATGCCACGACCGAGCAGGCCGAGACCACCCAGTCTGCTGCCGTCGACCTGAGCGATATCCCGGGACAGTACTGGTCCAACGCCAAGAAGCTCCTCAAGTCGCGCGGAGCCGACCTTTCGAACGCCGTGATCCTGACCGACGATGGCTCAACGCCCGTCATCGATTCCAACTGGGTTGTTACGAATGCCTACTATAACGACAACGGCAACCTGGAGATTCAGCTCACGCACAAGAACAGCTATGGCAACTCGTCCGGCGGCCAAAGCGCCACGGACAGCTCGAGCTCCAACACACTGGAGGACCTGAGCAACAAGGCGCAGGAGTTGGGAGACAAGGCGCAAGAGCTGGGCGATACGGCGCAAAACCTCGGCGATACGGCTCAGAATCTGGGCGATATGGCTACCAATGCCTGGGACGCTCTGCAAAACGGCATTTCGGGCGCACAGGGTAACTAGCTGTTAAGCGGGCTACAGCTGTTCTGCCGGACGCTCGGGCGAGCTAAAGCCCGAGTCAAACGTAACGACGCATGATGCATCGGGCCGGCGCTCGTGCACGATGCGCGTGACGAGCTCCAGCAGCTCTTCGTCGGATATGTCAAAGCCGTCGGGACGCACCAGGTCAAACGAAACAAAGTCGTCGTGCTCATGCAAGTCGTGGATGGAGAGCGCAGGGTCGATCTGCGCTACGCCGCGCTTGACCCAGCCGCGCAGGTCGTCACCGGTTGTTGCGATGGGGTCGCAGTGCAGCGTAATGCCAATGCCCATCTGGCGTTTGATATCGTGTTCGATGGTGTCCAGGATCTCGTGGTGCTCAAAGGCATCGCCCTCGCCGGGCATTTCGACGTGTGCGCTGGCAAACTGGCGGCCCGGGCCGTAGTCGTGCACCATGAGGTCGTGCGTGCCCAGGACCTGGGGGTACGACATGATCCTGTCGCGGATTTCCTGGACGAGCTTGGGGTCGGGCGCTTGCCCCAGCAACGGGCTGATGGCGTCGCGCACCAGGGCCATGCCGCTGATGCAGATGAAGATGCCCACACCCAGGCCTGCCCAGCCATCGAGGTCAAAGCCAGTCGTCTGCGAAATAAGCGCCGCCACCAAGACCGAGCCCGAGGTGATGACGTCATTCTTGGAGTCCTGCGCTGTGGCGATGAGCGTCTCGGAGTCGATGCGATTCCCCAGCGTGCGGTTGAACGCGGCCATCCAGAGCTTAACGAGCATGGACGTAGCCAGTGCCGCAAGGGAAACGAGCGTGTAAGCGGTGGGCGAGGGCTTGATGATCTTGGTAACGGACTCGAGCACCAGGTTGATGCCGACGGCGCAAACCAGGACGGCGACGAACAGGCCGGCTAGGTACTCATAGCGACCGTGGCCATAGGGGTGGCCTTCGTCTGCCGGGCGGCTGGCAAGGCGGAACCCGAGCAGACTCACGATGTTGCTCGAGGCATCGGAGAGGTTGTTGAAAGCGTCGGCGATGAGGGAGACGGAGCCGGCGAGCAGGCCCGCGATGCCCTTGGCCAGGCACAGGGTGATGTTGAGGCCAATGCAGACGAGGCTTGCGGAAAAGCCCACGTTGGTGCGGCAAGATGTATCGACCGGCTCGCTCTCGCTGCCGGGAACAAGCGTATGTACCAGCCGATTTACAAATAGCATAGCGGTCGTCCTCACAATCATGTTTAAGGGGATAGTGTAGCTCGCGCGGGGGCGCCGTGCACCGATGCTCAGAAAATGCAGCAATAGTCTGCCGGTGCTAACGAGCGAGCCTTCTCGTCTGCCTGGGTGGTCCATTTTGGGCCACATGGGTATGGGCATGTGCCTGCTTGCTCGAGATACTTAATGTCGACAGCCCCTGTGCAAAGGAGGACGTTTCCATGGACGAGATGTTTGCCATTAAATGTCAAAACTGCGGCGGCCCTATGTACTCGCACCAGGCTAAGCGCAGCTTTGAGTGCGCCTATTGCGGCACGGTCGTTCCGTGGCAGGCTGATGCGGGGGAGCCCAAGAGCGCCCTGGGCATTCGCCATACGCCGTTGACGGTGGTGGATGGACTGCTCAAGCTCACGCATGTGTCGCAACTCGAGCGCCCGGAGGACCCGGACTGGTATTTCTTCAATGCGCACTGGCGCAATCAGTCGGTTCTGGAACATCTGCTGTGGGAGGATCGCGGCACGGCGCAGGAGTTCCAAGAGGCCACGCATGTGAGCATTCCTTGCCCCTTCTGCGGAGCGTCCTTTGAGGGCGAGTCGACCCAGCGTGTGTTCGAGTGCCCGTCCTGCGGCAACAAGATCGGCATTGCCGACCTGCTCAAGCCGGGGACGTTTAGCAAGCGTCTGACCATGGGCGTGGGTGCGGAATATGTGCCGGAGCAGGGCATTCCCTGCGAGATTTCGCCGCAGCAGGCACGTGCCAACGCGCTGCAGCTGGTGCGCCAGTATGCGGAAGCCTTTGCCGGGCACGACGTGGAAGACGCAATCCAAAACGACATGATGCTCTTCTACTTCCCCATGGCGCTCGCGGACCTGCGCATGATGGCGTCCTTCCCGGGCAAGGGCCTGAGCAAGGAAACCCTGGTGTACTACGAGGTGCTCGACTGGGCATACCCCAGGGCAAACTACCTGGATGTTCGCCTCATGGGCATTTTGGAGCCGTGGGACTTTGCCAAGGTCGGTCCGTTCGATCCCGCCATGCAGGAAGGCGATTTCCGTGTCGTCTCGGTCGATGCGTCTACCAAGGACCAGGTGGTCATTGATAAGCTGGCGCTCGACATTGCCGGCAACGATGCCGAGGCGGTACTGGGGCTCAATAAAAAGAGCATCCGAACCTGGGCACGCAAGGCTCGAAAGCATAAGGACGGCCTGGTGATGTTGCCGGTCTACTTTGTCGATCGCCCGGCGACGGATGGCCGCGATGGCGAGCAGGTGCGTATCGCTGTGAACGGCCAGACGGGTCGTGCAGCTGCGGTGGTGTTTAGTGACAAGCGCGAGACGCATGTGGTGGCGCCGCTCAACCCGAGCCTGCATCTGTCCGGCGAAAGTACCGTGCACGCCACGCCCATCGAGGTCAAATACGTTAAATCGCCGTTCCTATACCAGATCGTGCGCCGTGGAGACGGCGAGCAACCGCGCCAGGTTGCAGCGGTCGCCGAGGGTTCCTACCGAGAAGAAAAGCCCAAACGCAAGGGCTTGCTCGCTGCGATCTTTGGGAAGTAGGGAAGCGCAGCACGGGACGGCTCGCACGCGTGCGGTGGTTTCGGTCGCAACGTGCCGCTATCCTTGCACTTCGCCATTAGTCGCTTCGTTGATGGCGCGGTACTCGGCACTCAGCTCGCGCGCCAGCTCTTCCTTGCTTGGAAGATACGGCAGGTATTTGGCGGCAAACACTTGGTCGTTGTCTTCGGGCAGCGTGTACTCGACGATCGAATCGCTTTTGTCCGCGCAGAGCACGATGCCTATGGGCGGATTGTCGCCTTCGTTCATGAGCTCGCGCGTGTAGTAGTTCACATACATTTGCATCTGGCCCAGGTCCTGATGCGTAAGGTCATCGGTCTTAAGGTCGATGAGCACGAAGCAGCGCATCAGATAGTTGTAAAAAACAAGGTCAATATAGAAATGGCGTCCATCAAAGGTGATGCGCTTTTGGCGCGCCTCGAAAGCGAAGCCACGGCCAAGCTCCAGCAGGAACTTCTGAAGATGCGTGATGAGCGCCTGCTCTAGATCGCTCTCGCGAAACGTAGCATCGTCCGAGAAACCTAAAAACTCCAGTACATATGGGTCGCGGATGATATCCTCGGGGCGACGAGCCGGGGCGCTCTCTTGGATTTCCTGGGTGACGGCCTCTTTGTCCTTGCTGGCAAGTAGGCGCTCGCGGAACATGGTGTTGATCTGGCGTTCGAGCTGACGCGTGCTCCAGCGAGAATCGGCGCATTCGTTCATGTACCAGGTGCGAGCATCAGGGTCGGTTATACGCGATAACCTGCGGTAATGTGTCCAATTCAATTCGGAACGCAGCGCGTTCCGGATTGGGAACGCAAGATAAAACTGACGCATGTATCTTAAGCTTCTGGCGTTGAAGCCTCTGCCAAAATCCTTAGTCAATCTAACGGCAAGTTCGTCGATCAGTGCATCGCCATACTTGGCGCGCTCCTCTCCGCCCTGTTCATCAACAATACTCTTGCCGATCTCCCAATATGCCCCAACCATCGCAAAGTTAACGGCGGTATAGGCCTTGTCGCGAGCGGCGTTGAGAATCGAGGAGACCTGCTTGTAAAAACCTTCGGGCACGATTGCCGATTCTCCACGGTTTACCAGTTCACCCATCACTGTCGCCCCACTTTCCTCTTGTGGAATGCATCTTTATCGCATTTAGTTTAAAGCCTCGCGCGGACTCGCATTACTGTGCTGTTTGGCACCTTCGCATGGGAGCCTTGCGGTGGTTAAAATGTGACCATAGAGGCAGTTTTAGCGAACCCCACGGGAGTGACGCGTATGGACAACAACACGCTGCTATTCCAGGACAAAGGTTCGGGTAGGTATAAAGACGTCAAGATCTACCCCAACCGTATTGAGGTGCTCAAGAAGGGCACTTTTGGTGGCAAGCACACCGAGATTGTCTACCTTAAGGTCATCACGGGCGTCAATAGAATCAAAGGCCGCAATGTTTTTCTGCGCAATCGACTGTTAACCGCTTGCGTCTTTAGTCTGAGCAGCCGTGCGAAGGCCCAGGAGTTTGTTAACGCGCTGAACATGGTGATGTAGCCTATGGCGGCGTTCGGGCCAAGGTAAAAATCGGGGGCACAGAACGGTGTCCTGCGCCCCCCATTGAGTCGATGTGTCTAAAAGGCCGGCTTGCCTATTCGCTACCGTCCCCAGCGTTTTCGCGGTCGTTGGCAAGCATTGCCGCGCCGGCGACCGTTGTCGCTACGGCGGCGGCAGCGAGCCCGGCGGCGATGCCAGAGCCGTCGCCCGTGTCGGCGAGTTTTCCGCCCGAGTTCTTGCCCTTGTTGCCCTTACCGTTCTTATCAGCGCTGCCTGCGTTGGAACCCGTGCCACCGTCGGTGCCGGTGCCGCCTGCACTGCTCGAGGCCGCTACGGTAAAGCTCGCGGCTCCGTCATTAGCAAGCTTGTAGTTTTGCGCCGCGTCGCCCAAAAGACCGTTCGCGCGCACCCAGTACGTTCCCGCGGTAAATGCCTCGCCCTCGACCATTGCCGTGCCCGGAGCGCCGTCCGCGTCGTGCACAAACTCGAGCTGAGCCGTGCAGGCATCGTTTTCGAGCTTGCCGTCGAGCAGCGCCGTGATCTTGGCGCGCACGTCCTCGCCGGCCTTAAGGCCTTCGAGTCCCTCAAAATGGGGTGTCAGCGCGCGTGGATCGATATCGATGGGCACGGAGCCCTGCAGCCCCGTGACGGTCTCGTTACCCAGAGCATCGACATCAACATATTCGATGGCAAACGCATGGCCCGAAGCCGCCACGTTGAGTACGTTGCTGCTGTTGACGAGGCGGAAATGGCCCTCGCCAACGGTCTTGCCATCCTGGAGCGAGGCATCGCTCAGCGAGTCGCCGTACGTCATGCGCATGCAGGTCGGGAGGTAGTACGAAGCTGTCTGCTTGTGCTGTGTATCGTAATCGTAATTGCGCTGGTAGATGCTCCGGGCCAGCGCCGCATCAACAAAGTCGGATGCGATGATGCCAATGTGCTTGAGGTAATCTGACTTTGTATCCTCGGTGCCGCTGGGATTGATGTACGGGCTCTTGTACAGATGCTCGTTGACTACTCGTGCCGAGGTAAAAGGATTGCCTCCGTGCGACAAGCCCGTGCAGCTGGTGTAGTTGATAGACCAGCAACGCTCCTGGACTGGCACATTGGCCCCGGCATCGTCCACGACGTCCACCTTGTTGCACGTGCGCCCGGTCGTTTCCTTCAGCGCATTATCGACCCAGCTGAGCTTGTCGGTTCCCGTGAGTTTGTACTTGTCCTGGGCATATACCTTGGTGCAATAGGGCTCTTCATTGCCCGTTTCCCCTATGGCTTCAAATCCCCGCGCGTCTTGGACGAGACACATCGACTGCCCGGAATGCGCCTTGATCTTGTCATCCCATTGGGTGAGGTCGAGGCCCCACGTGTGGCCGCTTACGCTGTTGCCGGCGAGCCCAAATCGACGCAGCAGGACGATCTTTCCGCGCACCTCGCCCAGCGTGGGGACGTGGCTCGACGTGTAGAACAGGTTGGGGTTATCGGCCATAACCTTGGCGAAGGCCGTCGTTATGCTTTCGTCGGTAGCCTCATCGTTGCCGCGCGATGCGAGCATGATGAGCGCTTCTGACGGGTTTTCGTTCAAAAACGTTTTGAAGTACCCGATGACATCGGAGAGATGCAGATAGTTCCCGTCTTTTTTGAGTAGGTAGAAAATCCCGTGGTCGATGCCGGGGTCATCGCCCTTTCCGAGCCGGATATCAAAATAGCGAATGCCTTCGAGCAACTGCGTGGGAATGTAATCCTGCTGGCATTTTACTTGCGAGGATTGGGGCTCAGTGTCGTTGTCCACGCTGCAGGTGCCCGAATCGTGCGTACCCGGGATGCTCAGCTCGTCGAGGAACTTGTTGTCGTCGACGTATTTCATCCAACATGGTCCGTCGACGTAGCTGCTGTACGTGATCCAGTCGAGGCTGCTAACCGTGGCATCGTTCTTTTTCATGTCGTAACCGATAAGTTCGAGCTCCCACGGAATGCTCTTACTCTTATGGCAGATCTTATTGTTGTCCTGGTCTTCGCCGTTCGATTCTATTGCCAGGTACTTAATGTCTTTTTTCTCGGTTTCTTTCTCGACCGTGCGGTCTCGGATGATATAGGTTCCGTTTGATTGACGCTCGAACGCAAAAGCGCGGCTGGGCTTGTTGTCATACTCGCCGCCCCATACGTGGATGACCTTTCCATCTTTGTCAGAGTCGTCGTCGACCGACCAAATGCTGTAGCCCGTCTTTTTATGCTCTTCGAAATTGAGCAAGGTGCGGATAGCATACCAGTTTGTATCGTCATTCTTGGTCGTTACGTTCTCAAGGATGAGCTTGCTGGACGTGCCGTCGTTAAACAGGTGGCAGACGTTGCCGCGAACGTTGCCGTCTTGGTTGACGCTCGCGGTGCGAAAATAGCCCGCGGGGCGAAGGCGAATGACGAAATTGTCGAGGCTGTCCGACGGTGCGGGTGTGTTGTCTGCAAATGCCGCTCGCAGGGGAATGCCCGGCGCTGCGGTTTCGGGCAGGCTTGCAAGTGGTGACAACGCCGCAAGCCCTAGGCCCAGCGTAAACGCTCGGCGGCTGATGGCATGGTGTTCGGTCATAACTTCTCCATTCGCAGAGTGCGGTTATGCGATAGTTTTGGTCACTATACTGCCCAGATGTTTAAAGATGCTGGTTTAATTGTCTGCGCGGCGCAATAAATCGGTGGGCGGACGTGTTGGGGTGTTTGTCGTTTTCGTACTGTTGCCACATTTGGGGCGGTTCCGGCGTCCGGCATCCTCGCGTTCGTCGGCTACAGGCATAAGAAAGGGAGGGTCGGTTTACCGGCCCTCCCTGGGTACGAAGCGCTGGGGTACCGTCGCTTGTTTGCACTGCGACCGTGTTTCCCGTTGCGCTCGCCAGTCGCTTAGCGCTTGATCTCGATATCGTCGAGCTTGACGTCCATGGCCTCGGTCTTGGCCTCGGCGATGTCGTCGGCAAATTCCAGAGACTTCATCATGGTCTCGACGGCGTCCTTGTGCTCCTCGACGTTGTCGATACGCACATACACACTGCCGCCGTCAACGTCGGTGAAGTATTCGGTCGTTACGCCGCCCGAGTGTGTATAGGAAGCGTTGCGCCAAGTCTTGCCGTTGTACTTGACGGGGTCATTCTCGGTCCACTCAAAGCTGGCATTCCACTTTGCCTCGTAGTCGAACAGCTCGTCGGCGTTCTTGTCAGGATCGAAGACGGGGATGAAGCGATCGCTGGCGTGCTCGCTCTCGGTGAACTTAAACTGGGCCCTGTCGGCGGTGTCGCCGGCAACGTCGGTAATCTCGACGCCCTCGGGAACCTCGACCTTAAACCAAATGAAGTCGGTCCTCATATCCACGGCTGGCTTTTCTGCCCCGCCGCCACCGCCACTTCCGGTAGCGTCGCCGCTGCCACCGCAGCCCACCAGGGCAACTGCGGCAAAGAGACTGATGCAGAGGGTGAGAATCGCAAAGGCCTTCTTTTTCATGGTCGTGTCCTCCTCGATCTGTAACCGCCCATGGATTACCTGTCTTTACTGTACGCGTGAGCAGCTCATTCGGGTGGGCCATGTGTCCCATTCTGGGGGCAGGATTTGCGCCGACAAGTGGCAATATGCGAGGGCGCAAAAGAGGGGAGGGCCGATGCTGTCGGCCCTCCCCGGGTTGGGCGCCCGTTGTTTTAATGGGGCGCGCCTACGCGGGTTCGCGTAGGCGCGTACGGGTGCCCCGTTACTTGATCTCGATGCTCGAAATCTCGACTTCACGTGCCTCGTCAACTGCTTTCTTCATGTCGTCGGGGAACTCGATGGAGTTGAGAAGCGCCTCGGCTTCTTTCTTGTGCAGGTCGAAGTTCGCGATGAGAACGCAGACGCTTCCCGGCTCAACGTCGGTAAAGAGATAGGTATGGGTGCCGCGGTTGTCCTTGCACGTTCCGGTGAGCCATGTCCTGCCGTTGTACTCGACGGGGTCGCCAACTTCCCACTGGAACATGCTGCTCTTTCGACCTTCATCGGCAAGAGCCTCTTCTGCCGTCATCTTCTCTTCCCAAACAGGTATGAAGCGGTCGACCGTGGTGTTCTCGTTCTCGGGGAAGGTGAGCTGGACCCTGTCGGCGTTCTTGCCGGCGGAGTCGCTCACGCCAACGCTCTCGGGCATCTCGACCTTAAACCAGATAAAGTCGGTCTTCTTGGCGACGGGGGCCTTTTCCTTGCTCTCGCTCTTGGGGGCGCTGCCGCCGCCCGATGCGCTCCCGCCGCAGCCGACAAGGGCAAACGCGGCAAAGAGGGCGATGCAAAGGGAAAGGATCGATAGGGTCTTTTT
Source organism: Collinsella aerofaciens (assembly GCF_039062315.1). GTDB lineage: Bacteria > Actinomycetota > Coriobacteriia > Coriobacteriales > Coriobacteriaceae > Collinsella > Collinsella aerofaciens_BG. The sequence goes on along the minus strand of NZ_JBCJBG010000003.1, from coordinate 28,654 downwards.
CTTCATGGTGGCGTCCTCCTTGTCTGCCAGGGACATCGTGTGCCGCGGATCGCTGGGGCGGCGGTTACGCATGCGCATGATGTCTTTGTTTACTGTGCGGTTATTCTTCCATTCGTCGTCCGGTGCCGTGATGAGCTTGCCCCAACATAGGGCTCTTTACCTATATGTATGCCCCAGTTGCCGCTGCCCGGAAGTCTCGAAAGGTGGGCCATGTGTCCCATGTTTGCGGTGCCGACGCCTATCGTTCGTCATAGAAATCCGCGATGGCCAGGTGCGCTGACGCTTATGTACTTATGGGCTAGACTTAGCACCATTATGTGATCGATGCGGTCGGTCGGCGGTTTCCACCCGACCGATGTATATGACTTGAAGGTGCATGCGTATGAGCCAAGAGATGATGGACAAGACCTGCCGCGGGTTTGCCGAGGCGCTGGCCGCGCGCGAGCCGGTTCCCGGCGGTGGCAGCGCGAGCGCCTTTGTGGGCGCGCTGGGCGCCTCGCTGTGCGGAATGGTTGCCCGCTACGGTGCGACTAATCCCGCGCTTGCTGATCGTGCGGCTGACCTGACGCGCGCGTTTGCCCAGGCTGATGAGCTGGCCCAGGAGCTTGTCGAGTTGGTTTCCGAGGACGTTCGTGCCTACAGGCGGGTGTCCGCGGCGTACGGTATTCCGCGTGACGATCCGGCTCGAGCGACCGCGATTCAGGATGCGCTGCATGTGGCCGCTATGCCGCCGTATCGCATTATGGATGCCTGCGGGCGTGCGCTGGCGCTGCTCGAGGACATGGCCGACAAGGGTTCGCGTCAGCTGCTGTCCGACGTGGCGTGCGGCGCCGTGTTCTGCCGTGCCGCTATGCAGGGCGCGAGCTTGACGCTCTTTGCGAACACCACGTCTATGAAAGATCGCGTTCGTGCCGAGGAGCTCGAGACGGCGTGTGATGAGCTGCTCGACACATGGTTGCCGCGCGCCGACGCGCTGGCGCGCCGCGCCGCCGACGCTGCAAGGAAGAGAGGATAGCCATGGCTGAGCTACTGAAGGGTGCTCCTGTTGCTCGCGCGCTGACCGAGGAACTTGCTGTTCGCTGTGCCGCTTTGCGTGAGCGCGGCGTTGTGCCGACGCTCGCCATCGTTCGCGTGGGCGAGCGCGAGGACGACCTATCCTACGAGCGCGGTGCGCTCAAGCGCTGTGAAAAAGTGGGGATTGAGGTTCGTCGCATTTTGCTTCCCGCCGATGTTTCGCAGGACGAGCTGTTGACGGCCATCGAGGACATCAATATCGATTCGGCTGTCCATGGCTGTCTGATGTTCCGCCCGCTGCCCGCCGGCCTTGACGAGAACGCCGTCGCCGCAGCGCTCGATCCCGCCAAGGACGTTGACTCCATGACACCGGCTTCGCTGCTCACCACGCTTTCGGGGCGCGGTGAGGGTTTTGCCCCCTGCACAGCCGAAGCCGTGCTTGCTTTGCTGGATCATTATGGCGTTGAGCTGGATGGAGCTAAGGTTGCTGTGGTCGGGCGCTCGCTGGTGATCGGGCGTCCTGTTGCTGCCATGCTTACGGCGCGCAATGCGACCGTGACGACGTGCCATACGCATACGCGCGACCTTGCTGCCGAGTGCCGTGCGGCTGATATTGTGGTTGCCGCCGTTGGACGCGCGCGCACGATTGGCGTGGATGCCGTTCGCGAGGACCAGACGATCATTGATGTGGGCATTAACTGGGATGAGGACGCTGGCAAGCTGGTGGGTGACGTCGATTTTGTTGCCGCGGAGCCGGTTGTTGGTGCCATCACCCCCGTGCCGGGCGGCGTGGGCGCCGTGACAACGGCGATTCTCGCCAAACACGTGATCGAAGCGGCCGAGCGCGCATCGAAATAGGTTTTTGATCACAAGGGCTGCCGAGGCCGTGGTTTCGCCCTTTTTGCGTCGAAGCGATACACTGTTGCCGTTTGATTTCTTCGCTCAAGGAGGATGCGCATGCCGTGCACAACGATTCTGGTCGGTAAGAACGCGAGCTACGACGGGTCGACGCTTGTCGCGCGTAACGAGGACTCGTCCAACGGGGTGTTTGAGCCCAAGCGTATGCGCGTGGTGCATCCCGACGAGCAGCCGCGCGTCTACACGAGCGTCCTGAGTCACCTGACCGTTGAGCTGCCCGATAACCCCATGCGCTACACGAGTGTCCCCGATGTTGTCCCGGGCCACGGCATCTGGGCCGAGGCCGGTTTCAACGAGCTCAATGTGGGTATGTCCGCAACCGAGACGCTCACCACCAACGAGCGCGTCCGCGGCGCCGATCCGCTCGTCGACTACGTACCCGCCAAGGGCAACGAGGGCGAGGACGGATACGTTCCGGCACAGCCCGGCGGCTTGGGCGAGGAGGACATGGTGACCCTGGTGCTGCCGTATGCCAAGTCCGCCCGCGACGGCGTTCGTATCCTGGGCGACCTGCTCGAGCGCTACGGCACCTACGAGAACAACGGCATCGCCTTTAGTGATGTGGACGAGATCTGGTGGCTCGAGACCATCGGCGGCCACCACTGGATTGCCAAGCGCGTGCCTGACGACGCCTATGTGACCATGCCCAACCAGCTGGGTATCGACAGCTTTGACCTGGATGACGCCGAGGGCGCCCAGGCCGACCACATGTGCTCCGCCGACTTGCGCGCCTGGATGGCCGAGTGGCATCTGGACCTGACGCTGGGCGTCGAGGGCGACGGCCCGGCTGCGGTCTTTAACCCGCGCGAGGCCTTTGGCTCGCACAGCGACAGCGACCATGTCTACAACACGCCGCGCGCGTGGTACATGCAGCGCTGCCTCAACCCCAGCGACGTGTGGGATGGCCCCGACGCCGACTACACGCCCGAGAGCGACGATATCCCCTGGAGCCGCGTGCCCGAGCGCAAGGTGACCATCGAGGACATCAAGTACGTGCTCTCGAGCCACTACCAGGGCACGGAGTACGACTGCTACGGCAGCAAGGGCACGCCCGCTACGCGTGGCGCCTATCGCCCCATCGGCATCAACCGCAACAGCCAGCTCGCCGTGTTGCAGCTGCGCCCCTATGCGCAGCCGGCGTATCGCGCCGTGCAGTGGATGGCCTTTGGTTCCAACTCGTTTAACGCGCTGGTTCCGTTGTACGCCAACGTCGAGACCATGCCCGAGTACTATGCCGACACGCAGGCTCGCGTAACGTCCGAAAACTTCTACTGGGCCAACCGCCTGATCGGTGCGCTGGCTGACGTCCGCTTCCATGAGTGCGGCCGCGCTGTGGAGGACTATCAGGAGAAGGTCGGTGGCATGGGCCACAAGCAGATCCATGACGTCGATGTTGCCGTAGCCGCTCTGCCCGAGGCCGAGGTGCCTGCCGAACTTGCACGCGCCAACGAGGAGTTTGCCGAGCGTGTTCGCGTAGAGACCGATGCCCTGCTGGGCAAGGTGCTCTACACAACGAGCTGCGCCATGAAGAACTCTTTCGCGATGAACGATAACGTGAGGTAGGGATTTCCCGTCGATCGAATAGCGCTAAAACGCTTTGTCGCTTTCACTCAATCTTGGGTACAAGAACGCCAATGCAGTTGTTTGTGATTGGAGACAACCATGGTTATGAAACTCGATCAGCTTGTTAACGGCGCCATCAACGTTGGCTTTGGCGCTGCCGCCGTTGCTGTCGAAGGCGGCAAGAAGGTCCTCGACGACCTTAACACCAAAGGCGAGCAGGTCCGCAAGGACACCGCCACCCCCGATATCGCCCGCAGCGTGTCCGACATGTTCGAGCAGGCCGGCGGTACCATCTCCGATCTGACCGAGCGCTTGGGCACGCAGGGCGAGACCGCGGCCCAGCGCGTGCTCGACGAGCTCATCCTTGCCCGTGTCCGCGTTATGACCGCCCCCGAGCGCACGGCCTTCCTGGCCCATGTGCGCGACATCGTCGATTCGGTCGAGGACAACGTGACCTCGGTGCCCGTCGAGTCCGTTGAGCCCGACGATGCGAAGGATACCGAAGAGGCCGAGTAGCAGCGCAGATGGCAGATTCCACCACCGATTACAACAATCTAGATCCCTTGGGTGACGAGGCGGCGGTTGTCGATGAGGTCGACGCCGCCGTCTCGGGCGCTCGCAAGAAGCCGCGCGCTGTCGATATGGTCCCCGAGGAGCCCGACGCGATGGCGCCGGATGAGGAATACCAGCTCACGCCGGCGGGTCGCCGCGAGCGCATCGGGCAGATTGTTCGCCTGGTCAAAAAGTACCGCGTGTGGGATAACCTCACGCCGGTTCGTTTGCGCCGCCTGCTCGAGGAACTCGGCCCCATGTTCGTCAAGATGGGGCAGATTCTGGCCAACCGGTCCGAGATTCTGCCGCAACGCTTTTGCGACGAGCTGCGTCGTCTGCGCTCCGATGTGGAGCCGGTGCCGTACGAGGTCGTACTCAGTTGTCTGGAAGAAGAATACGGCCTGCGCCTGGGGGAGATGTTCGATGCGATTGACCCCAATCCGCTCGGTAGCGCATCGCTCGCGCAGGTGCACCGCGCTCGTCTGGTGACGGGTGAGGACGTGGCCGTCAAGGTGCAGCGCCCCGGTGCGCAGCAGGTTATGGCACAGGACATCGATATCATCCGCTCGGTGGTGCGTATCGTTTCCAAGTTCGTCAACACCGATCAATTCGTTGACCTGCACGGCGTAGTCGAGGAGTTGTGGACCTCGTTTCGCGAGGAGACCAACTTTTTGGCCGAGGCCAAAAACCTCAACGACTTCTACGAGTTCCATAAGAGCGTTCATGGCGTGACGTGCCCTAAATCCTATCTGGACCTGTGCACCGAGCACGTGGTGGTTATGGACTACGTCGACGGCATTTCGATCGCCGATCCTGAACGCTTGGTGGCCGAGGGCTATGACCTGGAAAAGATCGGTGCCGCAATCGTCGAGGACTACTCGACACAAGTGCTCGATGACGGCTTTTTCCATGCCGACCCGCATGCGGGAAACATCATTCTCAAGGACGGCATCGTTTACTTTATCGACTTGGGCATGGTCGGACGCATGTCGAGCCACGATCGCGGTATCGTCAAGGACATGATTTTCGCCGTGGCCGAGGGTGACGTGCCCAAGCTCAAGGATTCGCTCATGCGCTTTGCCGTGACGCGTGGCGACTCGGCTGAGCTCGATCATTCGGCCTTTTTGTCCGATCTTGACTTTATCGTGGCTGACTTTGCGGGCCTCGACCTTAAAGACCTGGATATCGGCGAGTTTTTGACCTCGCTGCTAAACCTGGCGCGCAAAAACGATGTTGAGCTGCCGAGCGTGGTGACGATGTTCGCGCGCGGCATGGTGACGCTCGAGGGTTTGCTGACCGAGTACATGCCCAACGTCAACATGATCCAGATCATCCAAACCCACATTAAAAACGAGAAAAGCACCTATGCGCGCGTGCGCGACATGGGGCGCGATTTTGCCGCGAGCAGCTATCGCGCGGCGAAGGGCTCACTCGAGGCGGCTGAGTACCTGGGGCTGGCTTCGCGCATGCTTACGCGCGGCCAGCTTAAGGTGAACACGCAGATCATGAGCAGCGATAAGGCACTGCGACAGCTGGGCGGAATTATCGACCGCATGTCGATGGCTATCGTTATCGCCGGCCTGTTTATCGGTTCGTCGGTGGTGTACTACGCACGCATCGAGCCGGTTGTGTTTGGTATCCCGGTCATTGGCTTTATGGGCTACGTGAGCGCGCTGGTGCTGGCGCTTATGCTGGGCCGCAATATCTGGCTCAACAGCCACGGCGGCAAACACTAGAGGCTGCGACCGTCACCGCAATTTCCTATCGCAAACAATAGCTTTTACCTTGGGCTTCGCCTGTATGCGGGGCCCTTTTGCGTGATACCATTTTGACGGTAATAATCGATGGCCTAGATGGTGGTGCGGAGACGCACGAACGCGCGGTTTTCCTGCGCGTTTGGGAGAATCGGGGTGCAAGTCCCCGGCTGTACCAGTAACCGTAATTCCTCTTGGCTCGGGATGTTCGCGTCGCAGATCGGACGGCGCGCCTGAGCCGTTAAGGTTAAGTCGGATCGCCTCCCATCTTGCATGCGGCTGCGGCGTATGCCGCCGGTGTGCATAGGGCTCTGGAGGGAAGGGGGACCCCGATGGGGGAACTCGAACGCAACATGCGCGATGACGTGGGGCAGCCTCAAGGCATCGCTCCAAGTACAGACAATGGGGGACAAATGGATATGTTTGAGGACGAGCGCGAGCGCGCCTCGATGCATCGCCGTGGCGCGATTGCACGCGGTGTAGTCAAGCGCGGCCTGGTGGCATTCCTGGCCTTCGCGATGGCCTTTGGCACCACGCCGGCTCAGCTGTGGGCCGAGGGCGCCGAGGGCATTGCCGAGGCTGTGGCTCAGGCTGCGACGCCGGGCGAGGGCACGGGGGCCGCGGACGGTGCTGCCGACGGTGTCGTTTCTGAAACCGGCTCTAACGCGAGCGATGCGTCGACTAACGATGGCACTTCGACGAATGCCGCAGATAGCAACGGCGTAGCGTCGGACGATTCTGCCGCAGTCGAGGCTTCTACTGCTTCGCCGGATTCATCCGAACAGAACGTCAAAAGCGTTGTAGCCGCTTCCGGTGAGGCTGAATCTCAGCCTACCGAAGCCGCAAGCCAAGAGGTCTCGGCCACGTGCTCCGTCGTCGGCACCGACGCCAAGGGCGCCCAGCAGACCTGGGCCGCCGCGCAGAAGATCGCTCTGAGGGAGGGCTCGACTGCGGCCGACCTCTCCGAGCAGCTCTTCAAGCAGGCCGGCCTCAAGGCCGACTACGACCCCAACGGCTCCTGGGGCTGGGCGCTCAACTCGATCACGTCGCCCTTCGACTCCAGCCGCACGCTCGGCTACGACTCGGCGACCGGCGCGTACTGGCAGCTGTTCGTCAACGGCAGCGCCTCCGAGGTCGGCGCGGGCGGCTACACGCTCAAGGACGGCGACTCCGTCGTCTGGTGCTACTCGAAGTACGGTGACCCCGCGCCCGCCAATCAGATTTCCGTTAGCTGTACCGTTATCGGCCAGGACGCCTCGGGTGCTCAGCAGACATGGGCGCAGCCCACGACAGCTTTGGTGGAAGAGGGCGCGACCGCTGCGGATCTTTCCGAGCAGGCCTTTAAAAAAGCCGGCATTGGTGCCAAAACGGGGAAAGGCGCGTACGGCTGGTATCTCGAGTCGCTGACTTCACCGTTCAACAAGACCGTGAAGCTTTCGAGCGAGAAAGTTAACGAAAACACTTGGAAATTCTGGCAGTTCTTCGTTAACGGTCAGGCGGCCAATGTCGGCGCGGGCAATTACACACTCAAGGCCGGGGACAAGGTCACCTGGGTCTATGGCTTTGATGGAACCATGCCCGGCCAGGTTTCCGTTTCAATGGAGATCATCGGCAAGAAGGATGATAAGGCGCAGCGCTGGACCGATCCTTCAACGCAGGTGTTTGTCGAGGGCACGACGATCAAGGACGCCTCCGCTGCCTACTTCGATGCCATTGGCGTTGAGTCCAAGATGTACGACCAATTTGGTTATTGGGGCGTTCATAGTCTTGTCTCTCCGCTTGATGGCACCGAGCTGTCGGGTGCATGGTCGTTCTTTGTTAACGGCGTTCCGGGGCCTCAGCTTGATAGCGATTACGTGCTCAAGTTGGGCGACAAAATCGTCTGGGCTTACGCCCCTCGCGACACTGTTCCTAATCCCGATGAAGTCGTAGTCGATCCGAGCGCTTCGCGCCCGACCGATTGGAAAGCCGACTGGAGTGGCAATTCCAATGCGGTGGTCAAGAACGTGTCCACGCCTACGGGCGCACTGGCAAGCTCTTGGACGTTCGATTGGAAGGCCTACTCGGGTGCCACGTATCCCAATGCGAGCGAGCCTATTGTCGTGAACGGCAACGTTTACCTTGCCGTGAACAAGCGTTTGCTTAAGATCGATGCCGAGTCGGGCAAGGTGCTTGTCGAGTCGAGCCTTAAGACTGCGATTGGCTACACCGCGCGTCCGATTTATGCGAACGGTTTGGTTATCGTTCCGCTCGACGGCGGTGCGGTCCAGGCTCTGACGGCCGATACGCTGACGACGGTTTGGGTCACTGACTCTGTGAGCAAATCTGCTCAGTCGAATTCTCAGCTGACGGTCGACGGCAACTATTTGTACGTCGGCACCGTTGATGTCGACTTTGGAACGAGTACGTACAATAACGGTCATCTGACGCGTATTAATATCCTGACCGGCGCTGTTTCTTGGCAGCATGTTAATGCTGATGAGGGCTACTACTGGACGAGCGCTACAGTGGGCGACGGCTATATTCTGGTTCCGACGAGTGCAGGTACCGTTGAGATGCTGAGCAAGTCGACGGGTGATGTGCTCAGCAGCGTTTCGGTTGGTGCCATCGTCAACTCCGGCTGTGTGCTGTCCAAAGACGGCAAGCATGCCTATGTGATCTCGCGCGACGGTAAGCTCCACGTGCTGGCGCTGTCCGATACAAAGGCAAGGGCCTCTTCGCGCATTTCCGAAGAACGCGTCATCGATCTTGGTCTTACGGGTTGTGCCTGCATGCCCACGCTGTATGGCAATAAGCTGATTGTCGGTGGCGAGGTTTCTGGCGGTTCGGCGCTGGCGATTGTCGACCTTGATAATGACTTTGCTACGACGTTGGTTTCGTCTGCCGATGGCACCGTGCTTCCTGCCGGTGGCATCAAGGGCGCACCGCTCGTGAGTGTCCAGGCGGATGGCACGTACGTTTATTTCACTGTCAACTATGGTGCGACTTCCGACTATGTGAACTACACCTCGGGCGGTGGCGTGTATCGCTACAAGATGGGTGACGCACAGGCGACCGGTGCGTTTAGCGCAGCGGGACACAACAATTACTGTGACTCGCCGATTGCTTGCGATGCCAAGGGTAACCTCTACTACATCAACGATTCCGGCACGCTTTTCAAGCTGAGTGGTGGCGTTAAGGTCTCGTTTGAGACTGGCGAGGGCTCTAAGGTCGACTTCCAGACTACGGCCGATGGCAAGCTGGTCAAGCCGGCCGATCCGACGCGCGATGGCTACGCTTTCGGCGGTTGGTATACCGATGAGGCTTGCACGCAGGCGTATGACTTCGGTACGCCGGTGACGGCCGACCTGACGTTGTATGCCAAGTGGACCAAGAATGCCGTTAACCCTGGCGGTAATGGCGGTTCTGGCACTAATGGTGGCAACGGTGGCGCTGGCAACGGTTCCGGCGCTGGCGCTGGCACTGGCACGGGTTCCGGCTCCGGCACGAAGGGCCAGCAGGCTGGCGGCGCTGTCGCCCCGGGTCATAAGCCGACGACCAAGACGACGGTGTCGACCAAGACCGAGACCAAGGACAACAAGTCCGACAAGAAGGACTCCGATAAGTCCGATAAGAAGGACGAGAAGAAGTCTGACAAGAAGTCTGACAAGAAGGACAGCAAGTCCGACAAGAAGTCCGATTCCAAGTCCGATGCGGGTGCTGCTTCCACGACCACTGCTAAGAAGTCCTCTAGTGCTTCCGAGCAGGAGACTGGCACCAATCCGCTCGCCATCGTCGGCGTTGCCGCCGGCGTCATCGGTCTCGCCATCGTCGGCGTGTTCGTGTTCACCAAACGTCGGTAGGTGGGGGCTGTGTCCAATAAATCCAAGGACGCTGACCCCAAGCAACCAGATTCCTCGTTCATTCAGTTCGATGATGCAAAGCAACAGGGCGCCGTTTCGGCGGCGTCCGCCCCTCGACGGAAGGCGCTCCTTGGCGTTCTGACTGCCGCGTGCACCATTCTGATCGTCGTCTCGCTGGGCTTTGTCCATCCCTCCGATAGTGGCGCCTGGTCCATTGACTGGATCATTCAGACCGTGACGGGGGAGAGCGTCGTCACCAAGGACACCAAGGCGTCTGGCTCGACTACGACTTCGGGCGAGGCCAGTTCCGAGGACTCCAAGTCATCGAATGATGCAAAAGACGAGTCCAAGGGTTCGGATAAATCTGACTCTAAGAAGGAGTCCGAGTCTTCGGACAAGGAATCAAACAAGGGCTCGGATGGCAAAAAGTCCGAAGACAAGGATGGCAAGAAGTCTGGAGAGAAGAACAGCAATAAAAAGACCAACGGCAATCAGTCGACTTCTCAGAACTCGACTTCTTCTGGCGGGGCCGGCTCTACGCCTGGCGCCTCCTCCTCATCCAGCGGGGCATCTTCTGCCCCCGATAACGGCAACGCCTCTACTGGCGACCAGGGCAGCTCGCAGCAGCCTAGCTACGTAACGGTGACGGTTTCGGTCACATCGAGCGCTGTGGGCAATCCTGTGTCCTCTGGTGGCACCTTTACCTTTAACGAAGGTGCTACCGTCTACGATGCCCTGTGCGCGCTGGGCCTTTCTGTCAACGCACATGGCTCGTCGTACGGCACGTATGTTTCTGCGATTGGTGGTTTGGCCGAGAAACAGTACGGCGGCACGAGCGGCTGGATGTATTCCGTCAACGGCACAACGCCCATGACGGCCTGCAGTAACTACGTTCTCTCCAATGGCGACAACGTAGTCTGGTATTACGTTACAGGCTAGAGACCTCGAAATATCGCACCAAACGGGCGGTTCGGACAAACATCCGGGCTGCCCGTTTTTCATGCGTAGAGGACTGGGTCGCCGGGTCTCTCGGCAAACAAAAAACCGGTTGGAATGGGAATTCCAACCGGTTGTACATTCAAGCAAATAGTGAATCGACTACGACCGTGCGCCCTCGAGGAAGAAGCGGCGGCTGAAGTAGTTGTACCAGGTGACGAGAAACGTTGCGATGGCCTTCATGGCCTGGTAGCCGATGCTCAAAAACGTGACGCCCACAAACATGTACAGGTCGTTGAGGCCCAGACCGATTACCGACAGGATGGTGAAGATCGTGAACTCGCGCTTGCGGCTCATGCCCTCGCGATGGTCGAACACGTACTTCATGCTGAGCCAGTAGTTAACCACGACGGACGTGGTAAACGAGACCGTCGTGCTCATCAAAAAGTCGAGGTGGAACAGCTCGACGAGCGCAATAAGCATGCCCCAGTCGATGCCAAAGGAGATAAGACCCACGACAGCGAACTTGAGGAACTGCTTGGTATGAGGTTGTGCCAGTGCCTTGCGCACGTAATCACATCCAATGCGTTGATGAATCGAGCAACGAGTTACTTTAGAGCTTTTGAATGGGAAACGTAAGGTCTTTGGAAAGAACTATACGAACTCGCCAAATTTTCAAGAGCTAATCCGCAAACGTTGAAAATTTGCCCGTAAACGAACGATGCCCACGGGCGATACTGTGCTGAGCGCGCATTGTCCGTGGGCATCGTAAGGCCGTAAGGTTGCGAGTTACTTGGTCTCGTCGCCCTCCAGGAAGATCTTTCGGGTCACAAAGTTGTAGACCATGACAAGCGCGGTGGCGCAGATCTTGGCGATATTGGCCTCGAGCCCCAGACCGGCGTTGAGCGCCAGCACGATGCCGTCGTTGAGTGCCAAGCCGATTACGGACAGCACGACAAAGATGATGAACTCGCGGCGGCGGCTCATGCCTTCCTTGTGCGCAAACACGTACTTCATGCTTGCGAGGTAGTTAAAGATGAGTGAGATGATAAAGCCGCTGGTGTTGGCGATTAGGATGTTGAGGCCCAGACCGTAGTGGAGCAGATTCATAATGCCAAAGTCGATAACCGTGGCAATGACACCGACGACGCCAAATTTCATGATCTGCGCAAGGAGCTTTTGCATGGTACCTGCCTTAAGCTGGCGCCGAAGCGCCGCGGGGGATGACAAACTCAGCAAGTTTAGCCAATCCCCGCGGGTGGTGCTAGGCGCGCTCCTCGATAGCACCGTTTCTATATGCATCGAGCAGCTGACGCAGGTCCTGGATCTGGCTGCGGATCTTGGCTCCCGAATCGGTGTCGCTCACCATGCGGCGACGGTCTGCTTGGTCAAAACGATTGGTCTCGCTCTCGATGTCCACGTTGCGCGTGAGTGCCTCGGCAACCGTCGTAAAGGCCCGGTGCGACTTGAGGCGGCAGCCGCGCGAGCTCGAGATGAGCGTATAGCCGGCGATACCCGTCTTGGGATGGTAAGCGCGGCAGAAGCCGCCATCGATGACCAGCAGCTTGCCCTCGGCTCGGATAGGCTGCTCGCCTTTGGTCGTCTTGACGGGCGTATGGCCGTTGATGATGTGACCGGTCGGTGAACACGCCATGGGCGCGACGCCAAACTCGCGCATAATGTCATCGCAGACCGAGGGTGACTTGGTAAGCGTAAAGTACGGATCCATCGGCTCGACCCAGGTGCTCTTATCGGCGATATAGGCGCGCTCAAAGGTACGCACCAGGCGTCCGCTGGCGGGTGAGTTAAAGCCAATCCACAGGTACCACATCCAGTCGAGGGCGTCGCGGTCGCCCACGCGCCAGGCGCGGCGGGCGATGTGGTCGCAAAAATCGAGATAATCGCGGCCAGCGTGCCAGGTGCCCAGGCAGTTCATGCTGCTAAAGGTGCCGTCTTCGTTGAGCGGAACGCAGCCGTGGAAGAGCAGGTTGCCGTTGGCGACCTTGTACATCGAGCCGTGGGAATAGAGGAAATCGATATGGCGATGCAGGTGATCGGCGGTGACAAACTCGGACACGAGCTTGTCGATGATGTGCTGCTCCTGAGACGTGAGCGTATAAGGGTCCGCCGGGTCGACGGTGGGGAAGTCGTTGGTCGTGAGCGGCCACACGCTGCCGTCGGCGAGCGTGACCGTGCCGGTGTCGTGATTGATCTTGTCGAGTAACAGGCGGTCGGTCATATCGAACTCGGGGTGGCGCTGGATAATCTGGCCCTCGAGCTTAAAGAGCAGCACGTTGATGGCCTTGATCAGCGGGGTGATGGACTCACCGCCGGTGTAGGTGGCATCGGCAAAGGCGACAAGTTCACGCAGCGAGATACCGTAGTCATTCTCCAAGATCTCGTAGTTGTCGTAGCGTAGGTTGTTGCGCAACACCGTGGCGATGCAGGCGGGCTCACCGGCCGCAGCACCCATCCACAGCAGGTCGTGGTTGCCCCACTGGATGTCCAGCGAATGGTAGGTGAGCAGACGGTCCATAATCTTGGCCGCGCCGCCGCCGCGGTCGAAGATGTCGCCCACCAGGTGCAGGTGGTCGACGGCCAGCCGCTTGATGAGCGAGGCGAGCGACTCGATAAAGTCGTCGGCGCTGGCGGTCTCCAGGATGGACTCCACGATGCGCTCGTGATAGCGCACGCGATAGTTATTCTCGTCCGGGTGCGTGTGCAGCAGCTCGTCGATGATGTAGGCGTAGTCGCGTGGGATGGCCTTGCGCACCTTGGAGCGCGTGTAGCGGCTCGAAAGCGAGCGGGCAACCATGATGAGCTGGTCAAGCATCGTCTTGTACCAGGTGGGCGAGTCCTCGCGCTGGCTGCGGACCAGCTCGATCTTCTCGCGCGGGTAGTAGATGAGCGTGCACAGCTCGCCCTTTTCGTCAAAGGTGAGCGTGTCGCCAAAAATTTCGTCGACATGCTCGCGCACGACGCCCGAGCAGTTGTTGAGGATGTGCATAAAGGCTTCGTACTCGCCGTGCACGTCGCTCATAAAATGCTCGGTGCCTTTGGGCAGGTTGAGGATGGCCGAGAGGTTGATAATTTCGGTAAACGCGGATTGTTCGGTGGGGAACTGTCTCGACAGCAGGCGCAGATACTTGAAGTCTTGCGGGTTGCGATCGAATGCGACCATGAAACACCTTCCGATATGGTTGGTAAAACTGATAAACAGCGTCAAACGTTTATCAGTATGCGCCGCTTTTGTTTCGATTTTGCGCCAGCGGCTGAATTGTCGGCTGAACGGTTTGGTAAATCGATTTAGTTGAGGTAGATATGGCGGTTGAGTGGAGACGACAGAGGGTGTTTTCTCAGATATTTATGCGTGGGGTCGGTGGAGACGATGGTGGTAAAGATGTTCGCTATTTTTGGTTCGATTTGGTAAATAGTGGACATATGTACCGTATGTAGGCTCACTGTGCGATAATTTGCGCAGCAATGAGTAAGGAGCCTCATATGAGTGATTTTGTCCTGACCTGTGAATCCGCCGCCGACCGAACCCGTGAGTTCTTTGCGTCGCGCAATATCCCTGTCGTGTGTTTTCATTACGAGATCGACGATGTTGTCCATACGGACGATCTGTATCAGTCGATTACGCCGGACAAGTTTTTTGCCCAGATTGCCGCGGGCGCCATGCCCAAGACGTCTCAGGTGAGCGTGGGTGAGTACGAGGAGTTTTGGGAGCCGTTTGTTGCCGAGGGTAAAGACGTGCTGCACCTCGCGTTGTCGTCGGGTATTTCGGGCACGTATGGATCGGCCTGCGTTGCGGCGCAGATGCTCGCGGATCGCTATCCCCAGGGCGGCAAGGTGCGCGTCATCGATTCGCTGGCGGCGTCTTCGGGCTTTGGCCTGTTGCTGGAATATGCCGCCGACGTGCGCGATAGCGGGGCTTCACTCGACGAGACGGCTGCCTGGATCGAGGAGCACAAACTCAACCTGCACCACTGGTTCTTCTCGACCGATCTGTCGAGCTACCTGCGCGGCGGTCGCATTTCGGCCGCGAGCGCGATCATCGGCACGGCGCTTAAGATTTGCCCGCTTATGACGGTCGATTGCGACGGCAAGCTGTCGCCACGTGAGAAGATTCGCACTAAGAAGCGCGCGATTTCCGAGATGGCCAAGACCATGATGGCACACGTGCAGGACGGTGCGGATTATTCGGGTAAGTGCATCATGTCGCACTCGGCGTGCCGCGAGGATGCCGAGGCAGTTGCGGCGCTGATTGAGGAACAGGTTCCGCAGCTTAAAGGCAAGATTGAGATCAATGACATCGGTACTCTGATTGGCTCGCATACCGGGCCTGGTACGGTGGCGCTCTTCTTTATGGGCGACAAGCGCGTGGATTAACTTGGCTCATCACGTCGCTGCGTGATTGCTCAAACGAAAACGGCCCGCCTCACGTTTGTGGGGCGGGCCTTGCTGTTGCGGCTAACGTTTCTTTCCGCGGAAGAAGAAGCCGTGCAGTGATGGCTTAAGGCCGCGGTTGGCGCGATGCTCCTCGACGCGCTCGTGGATCGAAGCAACGCGCTCGATGACTTCGTCGGGAATCGGCACGTCGGGATTCATGTTCTCGACCTGGCTGACCTCGGCGGCGGCGACCTGGTCGATAATGGGCACATCGTCGCGCGAGATGACAGGTGTGGCGTCTTCCTTCATCTTGCGATAACGCTGCATCATGTCGGTCTGTAGCTGCTGGGCCGAAGGCGGCGTCCAGATGATGGCGTTGGCGCCGGCGGCGATGGTCTCACGGATGCTCTCGGGTGTCTTGCCGCCCGGCGCGATGAGCGGCAGGTTGGGATAGTGCTCGCGCAGTTCACGCAGGACCTGGGGTGTGTTTTTGCCGGCGGCGATGTTGAGAATCTTGGCGCCGGCGCGCACCTTGGCGTGAGCATCGTCATCGCAGCGAACGACCGTGGCGATGACGGGGATATCGGCGATGTTGGTGATGTGCTCGACCATCTCGGCAGTGGCGGGGGAGTTGACCACGCAGCCCGCCGCGCCCTGCATCTCGGAGACGGCTGCCATCTGCACGGAGCGCTTACCGGTCGTAGTTCCGCCGCCCACACCTACAAAGACCGGGCACTCGGCGACGGTCAGCAGCGCCTGCGTAATGGCCGGCTGCGGCGTGAAGGGGTAAACGGCAAAGACAGCATCGGCATTGGAGTTGCGGATGACGGCCACGTCGGTGGTGTAGATGAGCGATTTGATACGACGGCCGAAGAGCGTGAAGCCGCTGGCCTCCTCGATCTCGTCGGGCATGCGAAGGGCCGCCTTGCGCAAACGTCCGTCGATGGGCAGTGGCTCCATGGGGAGCAGTCCGTTGGGGGTCACGGCTACCTGGGGCTCGGTGAACTCGTCTGCGAGCTCGACCTCGGAGAAATCGACCGAGGCGACGATGTCCTCGTGAACCTCGGCGGGCACATCGATGGGAGCTTGGTCGTTTGCCGCGGCAGGCGTGTCGAAGGAGCTGGTGCCGACGAAGGCGTCGACGCGCTCATTTAGATCGTTGAGGGTATCCATGGAGGCTCGATTCTATGTGATAACGGCCGGCTCTATGCAGCCGGAATTGCGAATGCTAAATCGTTTGACGAGTTGATTTTTCCCCGCCGCGCCATCCGTTAGACCGAAGGGCCGGCGAACGTGAAGGAGCTGTGGTGGCGGGTGTCGAGGTGCTATCTTGAAAGTCCCGTTTAAAAGAGAGGTGACGCGGTATGGAATTGACAGCAATGTTTGGCTCGATTGGCCTGTGTGTGGCCGCAATCGTTGCCGCCGCGCTCATCTACTTTGTTGTCACGGCCATTAAGGGCAAAAGGGCCGAACGCAAAGAGCGCGCGATGCTTAAACAGCATCGCGACCAGCAGGGCAAACGCGCACAGAGATAACTTGTTGAGTTTTGGACCCGTGCGCTAGCTGCGTTTTCGGATCAGGGCAATGTAGAAGCCCTCAAAGTCGCGGCTAGGCGGAATGGTGAGCGTGCCGGGCAGGCCGTTGGCGATGGCCGATACCTGACCAGCGGCAATGGCCTCGGTCAGGGCGTTGGACTCGATGCGCGGCTCCTCACCAGCTTCCTGGGCGCGGCGTGCTTCGCTTTCGCTTGGCGTGCCGTCGAGGGGGATGAGCTCGCAGTCCATATGCTTGTCGAGGGCCTCTTGCAGGGCGTCCTCGTTTTCCTGCGGCAAAATCGAACAGGTCGAATAGACGAGCGTGCCGCCCGGTTTGAGGGCTCCCATGGCGCGGTCCAGAAGCGCGCGCTGCGAGCGGGCGCACTTGCCAAGCAGCTGCTCGGTCAGGCCGCGCAGGCTTTTCTCGTTGCCGCTGATGACGGTGCCCGTGCCGGTGCATGGGGCGTCGAGCAGGATGCGGTCGAAGCGGAAGAACTCGTCGAGCTCGCGTGCATCGATGCGCATGACGGGCACGTTTTTGGCACCCTGGCGATGGAGGTTTGATTCAAGCTTTTCGGCGCGGGGAATGCTCATCTCACAGGCGGTGAGGTGTGCCTGTCCCTGCGTGAGGGCGGCGATCTGCGTCGTCTTGCCGCCAGGGGCTGCGCACATGTCCAGGATGTCCTCGCCTGCCTGGGCGCCCAGGACCAACGGCGGCATCATGGATGACAGGCTCTGCAGGTAGATCTTGCCGTTGCGGTAGATGTCGAGGTCCCACAGATCGGAAACCTGGGCTTCGGGCAGGATAAAGGCGTCTGGGTACCAGGCGACGGGGTTGTGGGCGATGCCGGCTGCATCGAGCGCCGCAGCGATGTCCTCGGCGGTTGCCTTGAGCGTGTTGGCGCGCAGCGTGACCGGGCGTGTGACCGCGGCGCCAAAGCCCTCGATCATGAGCTCGGCATCGGCGGGGGCATAGGCGCCGGCGACCGTGTCGACCATAAAGCGCGGCAGGTCGGCGGCGCAGGGAAGGGCGGCAAGCTGGTCGGAAAGTTCGGTAGCAGCAAACTGCCTGAGCTTGAGCTCGGCCTTGACCTGCTTTTTCTGCTTACGACGACGCGGCTTGGACATCCGTCTTTCCTTCCACCGAAATGATTATTCTGGGACGGGGATTAAAAAATCATTCCATGATCCCCGTCACAAAAGACTGTACTGTGGCGCCCGGGAATGATTTTTAATCCCCGTCCCAGAATAATCATTCCCGGGCGCGTTGCGATTGCCTAGTACTGGCTCTCGTGCTTGCTGAAGAAGTCGAAGCGCGGGGGCAGCGGCTTCACGCGGTGCTCACCGGGCTTCTCGCCCAGGCTCTCCACAAACTCGTCCGTGGAGGCAAAGATGTTATCCCAGCTAAAGAAGGCGACCGGATCGACGTCGAAGTACTCGCAGATGAGCTCGCAGCCGGCCGGCACAATACCGTGCATCAGGACGGTCGCCACGCGTAGCTCGGTAAAGGCGTCGACGAGGGCCTGCGTCATCGCGGCGTTTGCCTCGTTACCCTCGAGCTTGTTGGCGGCCTTGGAGGCGTCGCTCCAGCGCTTGTTGGCGGCGCGCAGGTAGTCGTCGCACACGGCAAGCGCGCGGTGCGTCTCGAACTTGTACATGGCCTGCTCAAAGGCGAGGGCTGCCTGTTGGGCGGCTTCGACCACGGTGTCAGAAGCGGCACCGGCGGGGATGCAGCCTCTGCGGTAGGGGCTCTCGTCGCCTTCCTTGACGGCGACGCCGTAGAAGCAGCTGCGGGCCAGGCGGTTGAACACGCCGGTCAGCAGCGCGCTCTCCTTAAGGGCCGGGTCGATAACGCGCTTGTCGTCGCAGGCGCGCACCTCGTTGCCGTCCTTGTCCTTGCCAGTCACGCGCGTGTCGTATGCCTTGGGGCTAAAGCTCACCGGCTTCTCGGACAGGCCGAGCGACAGCCAATGCGCGCGCATCTGCTCGCAGGTGTAGTGGTTGAGCAGGTCATCTGCCGGCGGGGGAGGCGTCTGCGAGGACGAGCTGGCCTTTTTGCCCATGTAGAGCAGGTGGTAGCAGGCGCTGACGGTGCTCTGCGTGAGGTCCCAGCCCAGGGCCTCCCACATGGCGGTCTGCGCGATGCAGTAGAAATAGATGTTGTCCTGACCGATGAACTGGTAAATCTGAGCGTCGTCAGAGCACCACCAGTCGCGCCAGTCGAGCGAGCTGTGCTGGTAGGTGGGCGTGGGGACCTGCGTGGAATCGGCTGCGGGCTCGCCCATAAGGGCGGCATCCTGGGCGGCGACGCCCTCGGTCACGCCGGCGGCCTTGGCATCGCGCGCGAGCACGGTACGTGTATAGCTGATGGGCGCCCACAGGCTCTCGGGCCAGCACCAGCAGGTGACGTCGGAGACGCCATCGACCTCGGGCACCGGAACGCCCCAGTCGATGTTGCCGGTGATGCGGAAGGGCACGAGCGCCTTGCCGCTGCGGAAGCGCACGCCGCCGTTGGCGAGCACCGCGTGGGCGTCGTCGCGCTCCTTCCAGCTGGGGAAGGTGACGGTAAAGCTGCTCTTGTTGCCCTCGGGCTCCAGCACGGTGTGCTCAGGAAGCTGATCCTCGACGGCATCGAAGGCCTCGCGGAACTTGTTCTGGATGTAGAGCTGGGCCGGCAGCAGCCACTCCTCCATAGTCTTGGAGACCACGGAGCGAACCTGCGGGTTCTGGGCGAGCTTGGCGGTATAGGTCTTCATAAAGTCGAGGTAGGCCGGCAGGTCGAAGTAGAGGTTGTCTACCGGGCGCAGCTCGGGCACCTCGCCGGTGAGCTGGCTCTTGGGCGCGATGAGCTCCTCGGGTTCAAACTGGTGACCCAAGTCGCACTCGTCGGCATAAGCCTTCTCGGACTTGCAGCCCTGGATGGGGCAGCGGCCGATCACCTGGCGGCCGTTGAGGAACGTGCCGGCCTTGGCATCGTAGAACTGCAGCGTGGAGCGCTTGGAGATGGTGCCCTGCTCGTGCAGGCGCTTGATAATTTCGGCGGTTACCTCGTTGTGAATCTGCGCAGCCGGCTCAAGGCCCGAGCCGCCGTAGATATCGCAGCTGATGTTGTAGTTGTTGAGGGTCGCGGCCTGGCGGGAGTGATTGGACTCGACATACTCGCCGATGGACTTGTCGTAGCCTTCGTTCTCCTTGAGCTTGCGGTAGCTCTCCATGATGGGCGAGCCGTAGCAGTCGGTGCCCGAGGTGAAGATGACGTTCTCGCGGCCCAGACGGTCGCGCAGGAAGCGGGCGAAGAAGTCGGCAGGGACAAAGACGCCGCCAACGTGGCCAAAGTGAAGGCCCTTGTTGCCATAGGGCTCGCCGGCGGTAACGATGGCGCGGCGAGGCCAGCTGGGACGGTCGTTCATGGAGTATTTGGATGCCATGGGACTCCTTCGCATATTGTGGGAGCGCGGCCGGGCGCAAGGCCTGGCGGCGCGGTGGTCAATTCGTGCATATCGTTCGACATTATCGCACATGCGGACGGGTACGTGGCAGGGGCGCTATCCTAAGATGCTATGAATGAGATTTCCAACATACATGCGTTTGAAGACGAGGATTTTCTGCACGCTTGCTTTGTGTGGGGGATGGCCGTGCTTGTGGTGTTTGCCGTGTGCCTGGTGCCGGTGTTTATGCTGCTGGGCGGGCCTGCAGACTTGGATGCGGCTGACGCGGGCGGCTGGATGGCCGTCTTGGGCTGGATGGTCGGCTTGACTGCGGTTTCGGCGGCTTCATTTGCCGTGCACGAGCTGGTGCACGGTGTGTTTTTTAAGCTGCTGGCGCCTGCGGGCGCGAAGGTGACCTTTGGGGCGAATCGCGAGACGGCGATGATCTATGCCTGCGCCGAGGGTGTTGTGTATTCGCGCCGGCGGTACATGGCGGTTTGCCTGGCGCCGACGGTTGTTGTGACGACAGCGTTTACCCTGGGGTTTGTGTTTTCGGGCTATCCACTGCTGTGCTACCTGGCGGCCGGCTTGCATTTGTCGGGCTGTGTGGGCGACTGGTATTACGTGCGGACCATTTTGCGCGACCGCCGCATTGTCGCCTGCGAAGATACGTCCTTTGGCGTGTGCTTTTTTGGGTGAGGAGATGTCGATGAAGCCGTTGTTGCTGCATGCGTGCTGTGCACCATGCTCGCTTGAGCCGGTTCGCCTGCTGCGCGAGGAGGGGTTTGAGCCCACGATTTGCTGGACCAACCCCAATATTCAACCGCGCGATGAATGGCAGCGCCGCTTGGACGAGCTGCGCCGGTGGTGTGCCGATGGCGACATCGAGCTTATCGAGGCGGGGGAGGACCGGAAGCGCTGGGAGGCCGGCGTGGCCCCGCTGGGAGCCGACCGAGCCCGTCGCTGTCGCGCGTGCTATGCCCTGCGTCTGGCCGAGGCGTGCCGTGTGGCCCAGGAGCGCGGGTTTGAGTTTGTGGGCACGACGCTCGTCGTCTCGCCGTATCAGTTGTTCGAAACCTGCAATGATGTGTTGGAGCGTCTGGCTGCCGCCCGCGGTCTCACTCCGGTGATTCGTGATTTTCGTCCGTATTACCCCGAGGCCACGCGTCGTTCGCGCGAGCTGGGCATGTATCGGCAGAACTACTGCGGCTGCCGATTCTCGGCCGTCGAGGCGGCCATGGACCGCGCCCGCATCCGCGACGAGCGCAAAGCGTCCAAAAAGTAGTTCATTTTGGGCTGGGGCTTTGAGCTGTCTGTGCGGTACGGTCGTTTTTGGGAAAGTCGATTTAATTAAGCGTGTGATCGTGGCTCGCTTGATACCAAACGACGACTCCTATGATTCTAATCCTCCGTTTGTTAAACATCAGATCCGGACTTGCTGTTGCATATGAATGGGACGACAGCACAATCATGTCGTTTCCTTCTGCAAATCGCCTAATTACCGGTGTTTTACCGTCTGCGAGCGCCAATACAGCACAGCCGTTCCAAGGCTTTGCGGTGGTATCGACAAGTAGTAAGCTGCCGGGAGGGTAAATGCGGGACATTTCGTCACCTTTGATTTTAACGAAAACGCTATGTGGGTGACGCTTGGCTACGTCTACAGGCGCGCAAGCATTTTGTTGGCTGTGCGTGATGCGGCGCTTTTGCGATTCGATATCGATGACGGGAAATGCGCCCTCCATTTCGTGGATAGCAGGGTCTTCGTCGGTGACGATTCTTTTATTTGCGAGCTTTACGGCCAAACCGTTTTCCTCGCCAACAAGTTCATCGCGGGTGCAACCGAAGAGCGCTTGTAACTTTTCAATATGGCGCTCACGGGGGGCATACCGACTTTTTTCCCAACGACAAACGGTCTCTTTAGATACCCCCAACATCTCTGCAAGTTGCGCCTGACCAAGATGCTCCATGGTGCGGAGTTTACGAATATTTGCCCCGAAGCCCATGGCTATAGATCCTCTCGCCACAGAGGGAGGCATAGACAGTTTGTGCCACCATAGCCTTTGGTGAGCTCGTCAATGGATAACGGGAATAATTCCATTCCTGCTTTCTCAAGCGCTTCGTTGGTCCAAACGTTTTCTTCATATACGCATAGTTTTCCTGGCGAGAGCGCAAGGATAGACGTTGCGTTGTTCCGGCGCTCTCTTTCGTAGGCGGTTTGATTCCCGCCTCCGCAGTCAATTACTTTTATTGGTTCGCAACAGGCTGCAGAGAGTATTTCCGGAATCGTGCGATCGATAGGAGTGATCGTAAGGCCCTTTCCGGATCGTTTTAGTTGAATGCTGTATGCATCAACGGCATTGCATATCTCACGATCGATGAGGAACGCGTCGTGATCAATTCTACTTATGAACGTTTCGAGGTGGATACGCAGCCCGTCAGAGGGGACTCGAATCGCAATTAGCTCGGTAGTCTGGAATTTATTTGAGGTCAGGAGCTCTTTGGCAAGTGACTCGACGGCGGCGGGTTCAGTTCGGTCAGAGATTCCAACTAATAATGTCTTAGCACTGATAACAAGAATGTCTCCGCCTTCGATATGGTAACTACTCCTGTTCAAATCACATACCGGGGTTTCTCCCATGATCTTGTGGTGGGTGAATATCTGCCGGTATAAGGCGACCTCACGATCACGCTCAGGCCAATACATATGATTTAGGATGATGCCGTCTCCGACTACCACAGCAGGATCACGAGTGAAAAAAAGCGTGTTGAGGGGATTGACCAAGAGCGAGGCGGGGTCAAATTGCTCGTGCACGAGCGCCCGTAGTGTTTCCGACTGGTTTGAACATAGCTCAGTGTCTCCAAAGCGAATGCCGTTAAGTACTATATTCACCAATTCCTGGGTGTTCTTAGCGTTCTCAAACAGCTGGGTTATTGTCTCGAGGAACTCTCTGCCTGTTGCCCCACTGCAACGGAGGTAGTCATCAATAAAACATTTAAGTGATTGGGGCTCAGTTTCAAGTGAGTCTTCGAGAAGGTCCCTAATTTCAATGGTTTCTACGCCATGCTTCTCAAGCAATTGAACCATGGAATCGTGCTCATATATTGCTTTGTCGAGGTCAAAACGACCGCTCCATTTTCGCAGGGAGAAAACTTGGCTGAAGTCGGCATCAGGGTAGTTTTGTGTTTCAGTTCCTGGTCGATGGACAAGTACGGCTTTTAAATGACCGATTTCATTTGTTATGTGTACGCCTTGCATGTCTGTCTCCTGTCCTGCTGGTTTTTATATAAGGCTAAGGCAGGTTCCTTGTTGTGTTGCGGAAAAGTTAAAAGACGTATGTAATTGATAAATAACATCAATTTTAAATATCAGATTGATTAATAACGTCACTTTAGCTGCCGTTCATAGGTGAAAAGCGACACGATGGCGATGGTTGGCCGACCACCGCTGAGCAACCTCATACATTTATGGTGCCAGCTGGATAGATGGGAAAAGGAATGAAGGAGGAGATATGGCAGCGGAAAGTTCGAAAGGCATCAAGCAGTTCAAGGTCCCGCACGTATATGCGATCATCTTTGCACTTATGGTCATCTTCGCTGTTCTCACGTGGATTGTTCCCTCTGGGTCCTATCAGCGTCAGGAGGTGAACGGTCGTGAAGTCACTGTCGCAGGTACGTATGAGCAGAGTGAAAAGACATATATTGACGAGGAAACCGGGGATGAAGTAGATCTCAGACAAGGCGTCTTCGATGTTCTTCAGGCTCCAACGCGCGGTATACAAGAGGCAATTGAGGTCGTTGCATTCATCTTGATTGTGGGCGGTTCGTTTCAGGTTATTACTAAAACGGGCGCTATCACGAGCGGAATGGGTCGTGTCGTTCGCCGCTTTAAGAACAAAGACATTCTAATTATTCCTATTGCGATGGTTCTCTTTGCATTGGGCGGAACGAGCTTTGGCATGGCGGAAGAAACTCTCCCGTTCTTTGCGATCTTCATGCCAATTATGATGGCTATGGGCTTCGACTCGATGACGGCGTTCATGGTCGTGTTCGTTGGAGCGCGCACGGGTTACATCGCCTCAACGATTAATCCGTTTAATGTTCTCATTGCGCAAGGTATTCTTGGTATTCAGGGCAACCCCCAGCTGTGGCTGCGTATGATTGCCTGGGTTGTTTTGACTGCCGTTGCAATTACTTGGGTTGTCCTCTATGCACGAAGGGTAAAGAAGAACCCTGAGTCATCGATCACATTTGAGGATGATATCGCCAAGAAAGTCGAGTTCGCTGCCGATGAATCTGCCCTTGACGCGGAATTTACGGGTCGTCAAAAAGGCGTGCTTGCGGTATTTATCGCTGGTATGTGCCTTATCATCTGGGGACTTGTGACCCAGGGCTGGTATATGAACGAGATTTCTGCGGTCTTTTTGGCCATGGGCCTGTTGGCTGGTGTTATTGCGGGCTTTAGTCAGGACGTCATCGCTCAGGAATTTGTTGCGGGTATCGCTGACTTTGCTTTCTCGGCAATTGTCGTTGGACTTGCGCGTGGCATCCTTGTCATTGCCTCTGACGGCATGATCATCGATACCATCCTCAATGCGCTCGCCACTGGTCTGGGCGGCATCCCGGCGGTTCTCTTTACTACGCTTCTTTATGCGGTTGAGAACCTCCTGGCGATTCTGGTTCCCAGCTCATCTGGCCTTGCAGCACTGACCGCTCCCATTTTTGGACCTTTGACCGAACTCATGGGCCTTAATCCCGAGGCCGCCGTGTGGGCTCTCTCCATGGGTAGCGCGACGATGTCTTTGATCTGTCCTACTAGCGCCATTCTTGTAGCGGGTTTGGGCGTGTGCAAGATCAAGCTTGGCCAGTGGTGGAAGACCGTTTGGAAATTCTTCTTGGTCGTGTCGCTCATCAATATCGTATTCGTAGCAATCTCGGGACTTATTGCCCTGTAGGTTTCATGGCTGAAATGGAGTAACAGGAATGTCTAAAGGACTGAATGTACACAGCGAGATTGGTAAGCTCAAGAAAGTTGTGCTTCACCGCCCCGGTCGTGACCTTGTGAACGTAAAGGTAGAAGAGTTCGATGATGTCTGGATTCACGACTGTTTCTATCTTGATGTGGCTCAAAAGGAGCATGATGCCTTTGCGGATCTTCTGAGGAGCGAAGGTGTTGAGGTTCTCTATATGGAGAAACTCGTTGCTGAAGCGCTGGATGCATGCCCCTCGGCTCGCGCTGAGTTTACCGATACATTTATGGCTGAGAGCGGGATTGTCAATCCTATGCTTGAGCAGGCTGTTCGTGAAAAGCTCGACGCTATTTCAGATTCGTATCAGTTTGTACTTGAGGCTATGGGGGGGTATCGTTATCGTGACCTTGAGCTGCCTCGCGTTTCGACTACGCTTAGTATGATGGATAATGAGGATGCGAAGCCCGATGATTTGGTGTTGAAGCCTCTTCCGAGTTCATATTTCTCTCGCGATCCTCTTGCTTCCGTGGGCAAAGGCGTTCTGCTTCACCATATGTATTGGAAACAGCGAGATCGTGAAGTGCCCTTCTACGAAGCGATTTTCAAATACCATCCCGATTATGCAGGGACTCCGATTTGGTACGACCATAAGAATCCCTGGCATATCGAGGGCGGTGATGTGCTTAACATTAACGCTCATACCTTGGCTATTGGAATTAGCCAGCGAACTGAGGCGGCTGCGATTGAGGAGCTTGCAAAGAATTTGTTCTGGGGATCTGGGAATTCTGAGATCGATACCGTTTACGCTATTAAAATCCCCAACGGCTATGCTTACATGCATCTTGACACCGTTTGCACCATGGTGGATTTCGATAAGTTCACAGTTTATCCCGGTATTTTTGAGACCCTTCGTGTTTATCGTCTGACTCGTGGTGACTCTGAGGGAATGGTCGCTGTTCAAGAGATTGATGACACGCTTGAACATATTCTTGAAATGGCTACTGGCGTGGAGAAGGTGCAGCTTATTGAGTGCGGTGCCGGCGATATGGTTGAGGCATCTCGCGAGCAGTGGAACGACGGGTCGAACACTCTTGCCGTTGCTCCTGGTAAAGTCTGTGTTTACGAGCGCAATGTTGTCACAAATGATGAGCTCTACAAGAACGGTTTGGAACTTTTGGTCGTTCCCTCCGAGGAACTGTCCCGCGGTCGTGGTGGCCCGCGCTGCATGAGCATGCCCTTCTGGCGCGAAGATATTTAGTTGCAAATCCACTGTGATGGGAGATGGCGAATATGGGTGTTAATATCGCTGGGCGCAGTTTTCTGAAGCTGCTTGATTACACGACGGAAGAGATTGAGTATCTGCTTGAGCTTTCTGCTAACTTCAAAAGCATGAAGCGTGCCGGTGTTCCGCATAAATACCTTGAAGGCAAGAATATTGTTTTGCTATTTGAGAAGACTTCCACGCGTACTCGCTGCGCCTTCGAAGTTGGTGCACTTGACCTTGGCATGGGTGTAACTTATTTGGATCCGGGCTCGTCTCAGATGGGCAAAAAGGAGTCGATTGAGGACACGGCTCGCGTCCTTGGCCGCATGTATGACGGAATTGAATACCGCGGCTTTGAACAGGCGAAGGTTGAGGAGCTTGCTGCAAAAGCTGGGGTTCCCGTTTGGAATGGGCTGACTACTGAATTTCACCCGACTCAAGTGCTTGCCGATATTCTGACCATGCGTGAAGAGTTTGGAGAGATTAAGGGCAGGAAACTTACATTTTTTGGTAAGGCGGCCGGAAACGTCGCTGATTCGCTCATGGTCATTTGCGCTAAGCTCGGCATTAACTACTGTTCTTGCGGCCCAATCGGGGGAAATTCGGAGGGGGCTACATCCTATGATCCTGAACTCCTTGCAGAATGTAGTCGTATTGCGGCCGAGCATGGATCGACGATTACCATTACAGAGGATATTGAGGAAGGCGCTCGTGATGCCGATGTAATTTACACGGATGTTTGGGTTGGCATGGGTCAGCCCGCAGAGCTGTGGGAAAGCCGCATTAAGCTCATGTCGCCGTATCGTGTGACCGCTGAGGTGATGTCTATGGCAAAGCCCGAGGCGATTTTCCTCCACTGCCTTCCGAGCTTCCACGATACTAATACTACTGTTGGTGCCGAAATTGCTGAGAAGTTTGGAGTTACCGAAATGGAAGTCACGGACGAGGTTTTTGAGTCCGATAAGTCTCGTGTTTTCCAAGAAGCGGAGAATCGCATGCATACGATTAAGGCGGTGATGTACGCAACGCTTAAGTAGCGGGGCGTTGAGAAAACAGTCGCAAATCTGTTTCCATACTATATTTCTCTCAACAAGCTGATAGGATACAGGGGAGAATGATGCGCGCGTCAGTCGATTTTTTCGACTGACGCGCTTTGTGAAAGAGGCAAAGATGCGTACCGATGATTTTGACTACAACCTTCCCGAGGAACTGATTGCCCAAGCTCCTGCCGAGCCGCGCGACTCCTGCCGCCTGCTGGTGGTTGATCGCAAGGGCTCCCAGGCGGGAACGCCGCTGGAGCACGGCGGTACCGTTGAGCACCGCATCTTCCGCGACATCATCGACTATATCGAGCCGGGCGACGTGCTCGTCATCAACAAGACGCGCGTGATGCCGGCCCGCCTGATCGGTCGCAAGGCCGGCTCGGGCGGCGTGGTCGAGACGCTGCTGCTCAAGCGCCGCGAGGATGTGGATCCGCTGGGCCATGTCTGGGAGTGCCTGGTCAAGCCGGGTAAGCGCCTGAAGCCCGGTGCTCAGATTGAGTATCGTGCGGGCGGCGCCCATGCGCCCGAGGGCGCGCCCGTGGTGCTGACGGCCGAGGTCGTCGACTTTGTTACCGATAGCCGCGGTGGCCGTCTGGTGCGCTTTGAGCCGGCCGGTTGCAATGCCGCCGGCGACCCGCGCACGCTCGACGAGGCCATCCACGCTGCCGGCCACGTGCCGCTGCCGCCCTACATTACCGATTACGAGGGCGATCCCGAGAAGTACCAGACCGTCTACGCCATGAAGGAGGAGCACTCGGCTGCCGCTCCTACGGCGGGTCTGCACTTTACTCCCGAGCTCATGGCCGCTATCGAGGCCAAGGGCGCGAAGTTTGCCGCCGTCGAGCTCGAGGTGGGTATCGATACCTTCCGTCTGGTGGAGGAGGACGACCCTACACAGCACGTGATGCACACCGAGCGCTACCACGTGTCGCAGGAGGTTGTCGACGCTGTGCATAAGGCGAAGGCCGAGGGCCATCGTGTGATCGCCGTCGGCACTACCGCAGTGCGCTCGCTCGAGAGCGCGTTTGACGCGGACGCGCCGGTGTCCGATCCGGCTGTGACGGCGCGCTATTTTGAGGGCCGCGAGGACGGGGCCGACACGCTCGGCCGCGGCGACATCGTGGTGCGCGAGAACGCGACAACGCAGCTCTACCTTATGCCCGGCTCGACCTATCACGTGGTCGACGCGTTGATCACGAACTTCCACGTGCCTCGCTCTACACTCATGATGCTTGTGAGCGCGCTTGCCACCCGCGACCAGATCATGGATGCCTACGCTGCCGCCATCGAGGAGCGCTACCGCTTCTTCAGCTTTGGCGACGCCATGCTCATCTTGTAGGTTACGGCGTTTTACAAACGCCGTAACCGGTCGACGCTGCGCGGGCCGCATTTGGACAATCTGACGTTCAACTTCAAGGGCGCGACCAGAAGGTCAGCGCCCTTTCG
>NZ_JBCJBG010000002.1:0-206746 GCF_039062315.1 Collinsella aerofaciens | reverse complement strand
CACGCAAAGGAAAGCACTTAATGTGCTTTCCGTCTTGCGCAGGACTGTAGAGCAGGAAACTTCATATGCGGCCCTCCCGGGCGCAAGCAAAAGGGCGACCCCGTACGGGGTCGCCCTTGTTGAGCTGCTTATGTTTAGCTGTTACTCGGCGTCGTGGTGACGGCGGGGCTTGCGGCCTCCGTTGTCGCCGGGACGGCGCGGGCGGTCGCTGCGCTCGGAGCGCTCGCGACGCGGACGCTCACGGCGCTGGAAGTGCTCGCCGTCGCCCTCGGAGGCACCCTCGGCACGAGCAGGGGCCTCGGGCTTGTCCAGACGATCGAGCGAAATCTTGCCGCGATCGTCGACCTCGATGACGACGACCTTGACCTCGTCGCCCACATTGAGGACATCCTCGACCTTCTCCACGCGGCCCTTGGCAACGCGGGAGATGTGCAGCAGGCCGTCCTTACCGGGCAGTAGGTTGACGAAGGCACCGAAGGGCTGAATGGAGACCACGCGACCGGTGTACTCCTCGCCCGGCTCGGGAACCTTAATGATGAGCTTGATGCGCTCGACAGCCTGGTCCACGGACTCGCCGGTGCCGCCGACAAAGACGGTGCCGTCCTCCTGGATGTCGACCGAAGCGCCGGTCTCATCCTGGATACCGCGGATGACCTTACCGCCGGAACCGATGACGTCGCGAATCTTGTCGGTCGGAACCTGGATGGAGACGATGCGCGGAGCGGTGCTGCGCGTGGTGTGGCGCGGCTCGGGGATCACATCGAGCATCTTCTGCAGGATGAAAGCGCGACCCTCCTTGGCCTGCTGCAGGGCGCGGGCCAGGATGTCGAAGGTGAGGCCGGTGGCCTTGTTGTCCATCTGCAGAGCGGTGATGCCCTCGGTGGTGCCGGTGACCTTAAAGTCCATGTCGCCCAGGAAGTCCTCGAGACCCTGGATGTCGGACAGGACCACAGTCTTGCCCTCCTCCTGGATCAGGCCCATGGCGATACCGGAGACCGGACGCTTAATGGGCACGCCGCCGTCCATAAGGGCGAGCGTGGAGCCGCAGGTCGAAGCCATCGAAGAGGAACCGTTGGACTCCATGACCTCGGAGACGACGCGGATGGCGTAGGGGAACTCGTTCTCGTCGGGGAGCACCGGAAGCAGAGCGCGCTCGGCCAGGTTGCCATGGCCGATCTCGCGGCGCTTGGGGCTGCCCATACGGCCGGTCTCACCGGTGCAGAACGGCGGGAAGTTGTAGTGGTGCATATAGCGCTTGCCCTCGGTGGGCTCGATAGTATCCAAACGCTGGCCCTCGTTGAGCATGCCGAGCGAAAGAACCGAGAGCACCTGGGTCTGGCCGCGCTGGAACAAGCCGGAGCCGTGAACGAGCGGCAGGTAGTTGTCCTTCACCATGATGGGACGGATCTCGTCAGCGGCACGGCCGTCGACGCGCTCACCGGTCTCGACGACCATGGTGCGCATGGCCTTCTTCTCGAGCTTCTTGAGCGCCACGGGGATCTCGCGCTCCCAAGCGGCCTGCTCCTCCTCGGTGAACTCGGCGCGGATGGACTCCTTCAGAGCCTCGACCTTACCGATACGGGAGAGCTTGTCGGCGTCACGAAGGGCGGCTGCCATCTCGTCGTAGTGGGCGAAGATGCGCTCCTGGACCTCCTCGACGGGCTGGTCGAGCGGGTACTCCTTCTTGACGATGGGGCCGTTGACCTGCTCCCACTCGGCGACGAACTCATCCTGAGCCTGACAGAAGGCAGCAAGGGCCTCCTGGCCAAACTTCATGGCGGCGAGCATGTCGTCCTCGGAGATCTCCTCGGCGCCGGCCTCGACCATCGAGATGAAGTCGGCGGATCCGCCCAGCTCCAGGTCCAGATCGGAGTTCTCGCGCTCCTCGTAGGAGGGGTTGACGATAAACTCGCCGGTCTCCACGTTACGGCCGATGCGCACGCAGGCAAGCGGACCCTCGAAGGGCACGCCGCCAAGCGTCATGGCCAGGGATGCACCCATGACGTTGATGACGTCGAAGGGGTTGACCTGGTCGGCGACAAGCGAGGTAGCGACGATGTGTACCTCGTTGCGGAAGCCGTCCGGGAAGCTCGGGCGAATCGGACGGTCGATCATGCGCGCGGTGAGCGTGGCCTTCTCGCTGGGACGGCCCTCACGCTTGAGGTAGCCACCCGGGATGCGGCCGGCTGCGTACATCTTCTCGTTGAAGTCGACGGTCAGCGGGAAGAAGTCGTAGTTCTTGCGCTCCTTGGAGACGACCACGGTGTCGAGCATCGTGGTATCGCCCTGCTTGACCAGGCAGGCGCCGGTGGCCTGCTTGGCAAGCTCGCCCGACTCAAAGGTGTAGGTCTTGCCGTACAGCTCAAAGGTCTTGGATACGAGTGTCATTGTTCTCCTTTACCCCACAGGCCCCTTGCCTGCGGGCTTCTCATGTGACGCGGGCCCCCTGCCCCCGCCACGCTTCAGAGCGTGATTGTTCGCGCCCTTACACAAAAAGAGCGCCCCGCTGCGCAGGACGCTCTTAGCATGTACAAATCCTACTGGATGTTGTCGCGGATGCCCAGAGCCTTGATGAGCTCACGGTACTCGACGATGTCGTTCTTCTTGATGTAGGAGAGAAGACGACGACGACGGCCGACGAGCATGAGCAGGCCACGACGGGTGTGGAAGTCCTTCTGGTGGGACTTCATGTGCTCGGTCAGCTCCTTGATGCGCTCGGACAGGATGGCGACCTGAACCTTGGGGTTGCCGGTGTCGACCGGGGTGTTACCGAACTGGGCAGTCAGCTCCGCCTTGCGCTCTTTGGAAACAGTCATTGTTTCACCTTTCGTTTTGCGTCGCCCACGGGCGACTCGATTCGCCTCGGACTGGGAAGCCGCCGGTGGAGCGAGCATCCAAGGTCGAGGTACCAACAGGTCGGTATGTTACCACAAGCAGCCTGCGCCTGCGCATCATCACCGACCCAACATGAATTCCATCGCACGGAGGCGCTGATCGGTGTGCGTCGCAGCCCAAACATGCGAAAGCCCGAGCAGGAATGCCGCCGTATGCGGGTCGATTCGCTCGGCCATGAGCGTATCGAAGGTCATGGACATGAGGGCGCGCAGCCATGCGGTCTCACCGGTCGACACCAGTTCGGCACCTGGGACGCTCGACGCGCACGACCCGCACATGAGACCGCCCGCCTGGGCTGAAAAATACGACAGCATGGGGTCTCCGCACAGCACACAGGCCGAAAAATCGGGACGATAGCCAACGTGCGATAGCAGCTTAAAGACATATGCCGCCACAAGTAGGTCCATATGTGCCGTGTCAAGCCCGCTGCCCACCAGGGCAAGCGCTCGCTGCGTTATGGCAAAGGTAAACGGGTCCTCGGCGTCCTCGAACGAGCACACGCGCGCGACCTCGGCGATCGCGCTTGCGGCGCAGGTCGTCTCGTAATCGGGCGCAGCGCCGAGCGGCGCCTCCATAAGCTCGGCCTGAGAAACCACGTCGAGTGACCGTCCATGTGCGAGCAGCATATCGACTGTACAGAACAGCTCGCAGCGCGCAGCCAGGCGTCCGCCGGGTTTGCGGGCGCCCTTTGCCACGGCACGAACCTGCCGTCCCCGCTCGTCAAGCATCGTCAAGATCAGGTCGGTCTCTTTGAGCTTCGTCTTGTCGAGGACGAGCACCTTGGTGCGATATGTCCGGGAGCCTGCCATGCGCGCCGCGCGTCCTTAGTCCTCGGCGTTGTAGCCAAAGCGGCGGATTTGGGCCTCATCGTCGCGCCAGCCGGCCTTGACCTTCACGTCCAGCTCCAAAAAGACCTGCGTGCCAAAGATGCGCTCAAGATCGCGGCGGGCATCGATGCCGATATGCTTGATCATCTCGCCGCCCTTGCCGATAATGATGCCCTTTTGGCCCTCACGCTCGACGTAAATGGTGGCGTGCACGCGCAGCACCTTCTTGGTCTGCTCGAGCGCATCGCAGATCACGCCAACGGAGTGCGGGATCTCATCACGGGTGCGGCGCAAGACCTTCTCGCGCACAAACTCGGCAACGAGCGTCTCATCGGAAGCGTCGGTACCCATGTCCTCGGGGA
This sequence comes from Collinsella aerofaciens, assembly GCF_039062315.1. GTDB lineage: Bacteria > Actinomycetota > Coriobacteriia > Coriobacteriales > Coriobacteriaceae > Collinsella > Collinsella aerofaciens_BG. Next base: position 202,662 of record NZ_JBCJBG010000002.1, on the reverse strand, counting down.
ACCAACGCGGACCCTCGGGCAAAAAGTGCGCAACGGTCTCGATAAAGGCATCGACGTTGAAGTTCTTGACCGACGACGTCAAAATCTCGTCGTCATATTCCATAAGCTCGTGGGCAGCCTTAAGCTGCTCCATGACCTGTGCGGGGTCGGCCTCATCGGCCTTAGTGAGCACCAGGACCTTCTTGCAACGAGCGCATCTGACGCGCTCGGCAACCCAGGCGTCTCCCCTGCCGATCGGCTTGGTGGCATCAATCAAAAACGCGACGACGTCTACATCGTTCAACTCGAACAGTGCGCTCTTGTTGAGCTCGGACCCCAGGCCGTCCTTGGGCTTATGAATACCCGGGGTATCGACAAAGACCAGCTGGTAGCCGGGACGGTTGACGACGGCGCGCATGCGACGGCGGGTCGTCTGTGCCACCGGCGAGGTGATGGCGACCTTTTTGCCATAGCAGGCGTTGAGCAGCGTGGACTTGCCGGCGTTGGGACGACCGACCAGGGCCACAAAACCGCTGCGGAAACCGGGTTCCACGTCACCAAAGCCCATAGGACCGTCGTCCTCGTCGCACAGGGCGTCGAGCTCCTCATCGCTCATGCCCTCAAACGGGTCGAACTCCTCGACTTCCTCGAGCTCCTCGGTATCCACCGCGTCCAGGGGCTCGTCGTCCAAAATCTCATCGGTAGGCTGCATATTGTCGGACATGGGAATCCCTTTCTAAATAAAGCCGAGCGCGTGGGCAAATACCAGCACGCCCACAATCGCGGCGGTGATGGAAAGAACGTATACAGAGGCGGCGGCGATGTCCTTCGCACGCTTGGCCAGCGGATGGAGCTCCTGAGTCGCTAGGTCGACGATAGCCTCCATAGCGGTGTTGCACAGCTCGCCGTGAATCACCAGGCCACAACAGATGATAATCGTGGCCCACTCGGCAATGTCGAGCCCCACGATACAGCCGGCGATGACGGTACACACGCCCGCCACGAGCATGACCTTAATGTTGCGCTCGGTCTTGACGGCGGTGACGAAGCCCTCCATGGCGTAGGAGAAGGACTTTAAGAAGGATGGATGGTCCTTGTTCGATCCGGGAATCATAGACGGCTCCTAGTCGTGGGCGTGGTTGGTGATGGGGCCGACGTGGACCAGCTTGGGGTCCTCGCCGCGCTCGAGCGCCAGATCGCGCAGGATAGCGTCCTCGCGGGCCTCCATGATCTCGGCCTCGTCGTCCTCGATGTGGTCATAGCCCAGTAGGTGCAGCATGCCGTGAACGAGCATCAGACGGCACTCGTCAGCGGGGCTATTGCCAAAACCGGGGGCCTGACGGGCAATAACCTGCGGGGCAAGGATAATATCGCCGAGCTCGAGCGTCTCATCGGCGGGAATGTCATCGTCAAAGGCCGAATCGCACTCAAACGAGAGCACATCGGTGGTGCGGTCGATACCGCGCCACTCGTGGTTGAGCTCGTGCATCTCGTCCTCGTCGACATACGAAAGGGAAATCTCGACTTCACGTTCAACGCCCTCGGCGGCAAGCACGACCTCGCAGATGTGCTCCACCTCCTGCGCGTCGAGCAGCGTATCGAGCTCGGCATCGTTGCTGATCAATACACTCAACGGGACTCCTTTCGGTCACGTACGCGTTTCTCGCGCACATCATCATAAGTGTCGTATGCCTCGACGATACGTCCCACCAAGGCATGGCGCACCACGTCGGCGCGCTCGAGGTGCGAAAATGCGACATCGTCGACACGGCCCAAAATCTGCTCAACGTCGGCAAGACCGCCACGACGACCCACCAGGTCGCGCTGGCTCAGGTCGCCGGTGATCACGAACTTGGAGTTGAAGCCCAGGCGTGTCAGGAACATCTTCATCTGCTCGGGCGTGGTATTTTGCGCCTCGTCGAGCACCACGAAAGCATCGCTCAGCGTGCGGCCGCGCATGTAGGCAAGCGGGGCGATCTCGATCACGCCGCGCTCCATAAGCTCATCGGTGCGCTCGCGATCCATCATGTCAAAAAGGGCGTCGTAGAGCGGACGCATGTAGGGATCGATCTTTTCCTCAAGGGTACCGGGCAAAAAGCCCAGATTCTCCCCCGCCTCGACAACCGGACGCGTCAAGATCAGACGGCCCACCTCGTGACGCTTGAGCGCGGCAACGGCGAGCGCCATGGCCAGATAGGTCTTACCGGTACCGGCAGGACCCAAGCCAAAGGTGATGGTATGCGAGCGAATGGCATCCACATAGCGCTTTTGCCCGAGCGTTTTAGGGCGAATGGCACGACCGCGATACGAAAGCAGCACGTCATCGCGAAGCGACGTAGCCTCGTGCTCACCGTCGCGCAGAACGGCCAGACAGCGCGAGACATCGTCGGCAGAAAGCGTGCGCCCGGCAGCAGCCTCACGAAAGGCATGTTCGAAAAAACGCGCCACGAGTTCGACCTCGTCCGGGTCACCGCTCACGGCGATGCTATCGCCACGGGCGACCACATGGGCGCGAACCAAGTTCTCGAGTGCGCGAAGGACGCCGTCGCCGGCGCCCAAAACGCGCGAGGGGTCGATACCCTCGGGAACGGTAAGTCTAATCTTCGAGGCTTCCATGAACCTCCCTGCGTGCATGGACCAAGCCGGAATCATCGACTCCGATGATAGCAACATCGAGCAGGCACGGGGCTGTGAGTCCACAGGTATCGTCAAGACGGGCATGATGGAACGAACCGAGCGTCAGGTTGTCGCCATACTCGAGCACGGCGCGCTCGACGGTGCCCACGCGACGTCGAGCGTCGGCAATGGCAAGCTCCTGCGCCGCGGCTCGCATACGACGACTGCGCTCGGCCATAACCTCGGGCGGCACCTGGTCGGGCATGCCGGCAGCAAGGGTACCGGGACGCCTGCTGTAGCGAAACACGTGCATACGCGAAAAGCCCACGCGGCGGCACAGCGCCAGCGACTCCTCAAACTCCTCGTCCGTCTCACCAGGAAAACCGACGATGACATCACACGAAAGAGACACCTGGGGCAAGTTGGCGCGAATCATATGCACCGTGTCCTCAAAGGCCTCGGCGCTATAGGGACGGCCCATGCGATGCAGGGTCGCCGTGCAGCCGGACTGCACAGGCAGGTGCAAAAACGGGGCGATACGCTGCGGATAGCGCGCCATAACCTTAAGCAGGCGCTCAGAGATATCCATGGGCTCGACCGAGGAAATACGCACATGCGGAATAGACGTGCGCTCCATGATGGCCTCGAGCAGCTCATCGATTTCGACATGCTCGTCGGTCGCGCTCTTGCCATCGTAGGCACCCAGGTTCACACCGGTCAGCACCACCTCGGGCACGCCGGCCTCCTGGGCCTCGCGAACTTGCTCGAGCACGGACTCGACAGGCACGGAACGCTCGGGGCCGCGCGCCTTCCACACAATGCAATAGGTGCAGCGATGGTTGCAGCCGTCCTGGATCTTCACACCCAGGCGAGAGCGACCGAGCGCATCGACCACCTCGCCATCGCTGCAGGCGGGAACGCTATCGGACTCAACGCCCAGCACCTCGCAGACACGTTCGGCGACATCGATCTTGGACGGTTCGGCAATCACGCGATCCGAAAGCTCCAACAGCTCCTCGGGATGCAAATTGACCACGCATCCGGTCACGAGCACATAGGGCTCGTTAGGATGGGCCAGCGCATGACGGACGGCCTTACGGGTCTTGGCCTCGGCCTCGCCCGTAACGGCACAGGTGTTAATGACGATCAGATCGGCATCCTGGGGCTCCACAATAGCAAAGCCCAGGCGCATAAGATCGGCAGTGATACGGTCAGACTCAACCCGGTTGACACGGCAACCGAGGTTGAGGACGGAAATATGGGGTGCGAGCACACGGGCTCCTTAATCGAGGATGTCGTCGAGGGCACTCTTGATACGGTCGGTCACCGACTTCTTACCGGATGCGACGTCATCGCCCATCTCGTCGGCAAAGGCGCGAAGCAGCTCGCGCTGCTTATTGGAAAGATTGGTGGGAACGACCACGCGCAGTTGCACGATCAGGCGGCCACGCGAACCGCCACCGCCAATGCGCGGCATGCCGTAATTATTGACGCTCACGGTGTCACCGTACTGGGCGCCGGCGGGAACCGTCACCTTAACGACCTCATCGGGCATAATGCCCTCGACCTCGATCTCGCAGCCGAGCGCAGCCTGCGCAATCGAGATATCGCTCACCAGGTACAGGTCGTCACCGTTGCGCTTAAAGCGCTCATGGTCGGCAACGCGCACGTTGACAATCAGGTCGCCCGAAGGCTCGCCGCGAAGGCCGGCCTCGCCAAACCCGCTCACACGCAGCTGGCGACCGGTCGAAACGCCGGCGGGAATATCGATGTCGATCTTTTCGTGCGAAGGCGTGCGGCCCTGACCGTCGCAGGTCTCGCAGGGATGGTCGATGACCGTGCCCTCGCCATGGCAGTCGGGGCAAGGCGAAGAGGACTGAACCTGGCCCAGGAACGAACGCTGAACCGTCGTGACATAGCCCGTGCCGTGGCAGCGGCCGCACTGCTTTTCCTGTGCGCCCTCTGCCCTACCGGTGCCGTTGCAGTCCTCGCAAGGAGCAAGGCGGTCATAGCTGATCGTCTTTTTGCAGCCGAGCGCCGCCTCCTCGAGCGTCACCGAAAGCGAGATGGCCATATCACGTCCGCGACGACGCTCACGACGGCTGCGGGCGCCACCGCCGGCACCGCCGCCAAAGAACGACGAGAACAAGTCGTCCATGCCCATGCCACCAAAGATATCGTTGATATCGACGTAGCCCGAACCACCAGGGCCGTCGGCAGTGCCGTAACGGTCGTAGTTAGCACGCTTCTGCTCATCGGAAAGAACGGAATAGGCCTCGTTGAGCTCCTTGAACTTGGCCTCGGCCTCGGGGTCGTCCGAAACATCCGGATGTACGGTACGGGCCTTCTTTAGAAACGCACGCTTAATCGTCCGCGCGTCGGCATCCTTGTCGACGCCAAGCACCTCGTAGTAATCCCTATTTTCCGACACGACCGAATCCTTCCGACTTTCATTCTTGTCACAGTGCGTCCTATACCCAAGCTGGGCCGACCGCAAACAGAGGGTTTGATGTTATTGCATTCCGTAAGGCGAAAGCATGGCACGCTGAGAGCAGCTTGCAAACCATACCGACACGAGTGCAAACATAAATCCGTTGGCAAAACCGTTGGCAAACTGCATCGCGCCGCGCTTCCACCACAGCAGGCTGCGATGAAGCACGCCGTCCGAAAGCACCATGAACAGGCCCATGGCAAACGGAATAAAGCACATCACGGCAAAGGCCGAGAACACGCCCGAGATGGCCGAGAGTACCAAAAACGGCGCCACGATGCCCATCAGGTAAAAACCGGTACGAGCTTTGCCTTCCAAGCGCTCGGCCTCAACATGGGCGCGGCCGACCAGGTCGCCGCCCGCGGCACCGTTGGTGCCGGCATGACCCATGCCGCTAATGCGGACCTCGTCGCCATCGTGCGTGCCGGCAGGAAACTCAATCGTCTGCTCGGAGGTTACGCGAGTACGACCGCTGCCACCGCAATCAGGGCAGGGGTCGGCCACGACCTTACCGGAACCGCCGCACTCGGGGCAGACCGACTGGAACGTGCCCGCACCAAACAGGAAGGACAGGTCGACGTCGATGTGGCCGCGGCCGCCACAGCTTGGGCAGGTATGGGCATGCTCGGAGGAGACAGAACCCGAGCCGCCGCAGTGACCACAGGTATCGAAGCGCGTATAGCGGACGGTCTTGCGGGCACCGCCCTTGGCCTCCTTGGCGTCGAGCTTGATATCGACGACCACGTTGGCGCCGTTCTCGGGATTGTAGGCAGCCTGCCCACGACGCTGCTGGCCCCAGGCACCGCCAAATGGAAAGCCGCCCTCAAAGGGATTGCCATAGCCCGTGTTGCCGGCATAGCCGCCACCATAGGGCGAAGCCGTAGGGGCACCGACAAAGGGATTGCCAGAACGCATGGCATCGTAGCGCGCACGTTTTTGCTCATCCGAAAGCACGGCGTAGGCCTCGGAAACCTCTTTAAACTTTTCCTCGGCATCCGGTTCTTTGTTGACGTCCGGATGGAGCTTGCGGGCCTTTTGCTGGAAGGCCTTTTGAATATCACGCGAGGTGGCATCCTTGGAGACACCCAGAATCTCGTAGTAATCTTTTTCGTTCATCGTCGCCATGCGCGGCAACCTCCTGCTCACAGCAGCGTATATATTCCGGTAATTCTACCCGAGCGGCCTAAGCTAGATCCCAAAACAGCTCGAACAGAACATTTCCATCGAGCCAGCCCAGGTGGGTCGGCGCCAGACGAGCTCGAACATGGCCCGCGACGACATCTGCCGAAGTGAAGGGTCCCTCATGGACCCCGAGCGTCTCGGGTACCCAAGTGGCAAGGCCCAATTCGAGCGCGCGATCGCAGGCAGCTGCCAGCTCATCGGCCGGGATGACGCAAGCTGCACGAAGCAACAGGTCGGACGCAATACCGCGCGTCATGCGACAAGCGAGCATCAGGTCTTCAGCCGCAGCCTCACGCTGCGACAGATATTCGGCCTCGAACGCCGTCGCGTCATCGTCACGTTGCACCAGACATACGCGGTACGAATCGCCTCGAGAAGACACGCCGGGGAACAAACCTGTAAGACGGTCGAAATCCTCGGCGTCGAGCATGCCCGCGGCAGAACGACCCAGGCCCAGGTAGCCCCGTCCGGTCCAGTAGGCAATGTTATGGGCGCACTCATGGCCGTCGAGTGCGTAGCTCGCCACCTCATACGGGTGATAGCCGGCGGCACCCAGGAGCTCGCGTGCCACGTCCATGCAGGCGGCCTGAAAATCCTCGTCGGGCTCGAGCGACTCGTCGCGGCACGCCATGCGATAAAGGGGCGTCCCCTCCTCGAGCGTGAGCGGGTAGACCGACACATGATGCGGAGCCGCCGCCAGCACGCCATCGAGCGTGCGCTTCCAACTCGCTGCGGTCTGCAAGGGAAGTCCGCACATGAGGTCGCACGACACATCGAGGCCAGCGTCCTTCAACGTCGCGATGGCCGCGAGCGCCCGATCGGCATCGTGAATGCGGCCGATGGCGGTAAGTTCGGCGTTATCGAGCGTTTGCACGCCCAGAGAAACGCGTGTGACACCAACCTTGGCAAGCGCAGCGGCAAGCTCGGCGGTCAGCGATTCGGGATTGGCCTCGCAGGTAAACTCAACGGGGGCGCACCACGCACGAATACGCCGCGCCAGCTCCACCAGGCGCTCCCCCGCCAGCGACGGCGTACCGCCGCCAACATAGACGGTGCGAATCTGGTCGAGGGCCCCAGCCTTGCCAAAAGCATCGAGGCGCGCGTACAACTGCTCAAAATAGGAATCGAGCGCGGCATCCAAATCACACGAAGCAAAGCTGCGCGAGTCGAAGTCGCAGTAGCGGCACTTTTGGGCACAGAACGGCACGTGTACGTACAGCGCGGTAACGGCCACCCTTAAGCCTCCAGCGGATGAGGGGGCACCGATTCGCCGGCGGCAAGGGCAGCCTCGCAGGCCACCACATCATGCTCGATCTCATCGACCAGCGCCATAAACTCCTCATACGTGGAGCAGCGCACCACATGGGCACGCCAAGCGGCGGCATGGGGCATGCCTTTTAAGTACCAGCTTGCGTACGTGCGGGCACGCGACATGAGCGGCAGGAGCTCATGCGTCAGCGTTAGGTGCTCACGCAGGGCGTCCAGGCGCTCGCGTGAGGAGCGAGACGGCACCGGCGTAGCGTCGAGTGCAAGGGCGCGAGCATCGCCGAACACCCAGGGGTTGCCATAGATACCGCGCGCGATAAACACCGCGCTGGCACCCGAGCTGCGCAGATGCTCCGCGGCATCCTTGGCGCAGAACACATCGCCCGAACCGATCACGGGAATCTCGACGGCATCTGCGACCTCATCGACGACCGACCAATCCGCCTGGCCAGTGTAGAGCTGCGTAGCGCAACGACCATGCACGGCGACTGCGGCAGCCCCTGCACCCTCAAGCATCTGGGCAAATGTCGCGGCATTGCGGTCCTCGGCATAAAAGCCTTTGCGAATCTTGACGGTCACGGGCACGTGCGCCGCGCCCACCGTGGCCTCGACGATCTTCTCCGCAAGGTCGGGCGTGCGCATGAGCGCCGAGCCCTCGCCCTTGGTGACAACCTTGCGGGCGGGGCATGCCATATTGATATCGATGAGCGACAGGCGATCGCCAACGCGCTCCTCGACGGCGGCGACGGCGCTCGCAAACTGATCGGGCTTGGAGCCGAAGAGCTGCACGCAAATCTGCTGCTCTTCGTCAGCCGGTAGCACCAGGCGCCAGGTCTTGTTGCTGGCATAGGCAAGGCCCGCCACGCTCACCATCTCGCTGTAGGCAAGGTTGGCACCGCGGCGGCGGCACATGATGCGGTAGGCTGGGTCGGTCACGCCCGCCATGGGAGCCATAAGGAACGGCTGCTCGGCATAGGCGCCCAGCAGCCGCTTGCTGTATTCAGAAAGCGCCATAGACCTACTCGTCCACCTTGAGGATCGCCATAAAGGCCTCCTGCGGGACCTCGACCGATCCGATGGCCTTCATGCGCTTCTTGCCCTCTTTCTGCTTCTCGAGCAGCTTGCGCTTACGCGAGATATCGCCGCCGTAGCACTTGGCAAGCACGTCCTTGCGACGCGCCTTGACGGTGGAGCGGGCAATGATCTTGTTGCCGATAGCACCCTGGATGGGCACCTCGAACAGCTGACGCGGGATGATCTCCTTAAGCTTGTCGCATAGGCCACGGGCCAGACCATAGGCCTTGTCCTTGTGGACGATAAACGACAGCGCGTCCACCTCGTCGCCCGAAAGCAAAATATCGAGCTTCACGAGCTCGGAGGGACGGTACTCGTTGAACTCGTAGTCGAGCGAGGCATAGCCCTTGGTGCGGCTCTTGAGCTGATCGAAGAAGTCCAAGATGAGCTCGGCGAGCGGCATATCAAAGCGCATCTCGACCGATTTGCTCGTCAGGTGGATCATGTCGGTCGTGACGCCGCGGTGCTCGATGGCGAGCTGCATGACGGCACCCGTGTACTCAGGCGGGCAGATGATCTTTGCCTTGAGGTAGGGTTCCTCGATACGTTCGATGCGCGTGGCCTCGGGAAGGTCCTGCGGGCTGCGGACATCGATCATTTCGCCGTCAGTCTTGTAGACGTGATAGTCGACCGAGGGACTCGTGGCAATGAGGTCCAAGTTGAACTCACGCTCGAGGCGCTCCTTAACGACCTCCATGTGCAGCAGGCCCAAGAAGCCCACGCGGAAGCCAAAGCCGAGCGCCACGGACGTCTCGGGCTCCCACACCAACGAGGGGTCGTTAACGTGCAGCTTATCGAGCGCGTCACGCAGGTTCTCGTAGTCCTTGTTATCGATCGGGAACAGGCCCGTATAGACCATGGGCTTAGCCTCGCGGTAGCCGGGAAGCGGCTCGGGGCAGGGATTCGACGCCCACGTGAGGGTATCGCCCACGCGCACGGCCTCGGGGTCCTTCAGGCCCGTGACCACGTAGCCCACCTCGCCGACCGTCAGCGCATCGACCGGAGTCTCGGCGGGACGCTTGACGCCCACGCCATCGACCAAAAAGTCGCCCTTTGCCTGCATCATGCGCAGGGTATCGCCCTTTTTGATGGAACCGTCAAAAACGCGCACCGTGGCGACGACACCACGATACTCGTCGAAGTACGAATCCAGGATGAGCGCCTTGAGCGGCGCGTTCGCATCGCCCTTGGGCGGAGAGATCAAAAAGACAATGGACTCCAGCAGATCGTGGATGCCCTCGCCGGTCTTGCCCGAGACACACACGGCATCATCGGCAGGGATCGCCAAGTCATCCTCGATCTCGGTCTTAACCTCATCGGGATGGGCCGAGGGCAGGTCGATCTTGTTGATGGCCGGCACAATGTCCAGATTGGCGTTCATGGCGAGCGTCGCATTGGAGACGGTCTGCGCCTCGACGCCCTGCGTAGCGTCAACAACGAGCACCGCGCCCTCACAGGCTGCCAGCGAGCGCGAGACCTCATAGGTAAAGTCCACGTGGCCCGGCGTATCGATCAGATTGAACTGATACGTCTCGCCATCGTCGGCGTCATAGGACACGCGAACGGCATTGGACTTGATCGTAATGCCGCGCTCGCGCTCGATATCCATGGTGTCGAGCAGCTGCGACTCCATGTCGCGCTCGTCGACGGTATGGGTGAGCTCGAGGATGCGATCGCTGATCGTGGACTTGCCATGGTCGATGTGCGCAACAATTGAGAAGTTGCGGATGTGGGAAATGTCAATTGAAGTATTCATGCGGACTATCTTACCCGAGCGATACAAAAAATGGAGCCTGTTCCATAAAACAGGCTCCATTTATGCGCGTAATCTGTGTAGTGTGAAATTTACAACTTAGGCGTTGATGCTGTTCACGAGCTTGGCAAGACCGGACTTGCGGTTGGAAGCCTGGTTCTTGTGGATAACATGCTTGGCGGCAGCCATGTCGAGACGCTTGGTGACGGTCTTGAGGGCAGCCTGGGCCTTCTCGGCGTCGCCCTCGGCGACGGCGGACTGGACGTGCTTGGTCAGCGTCTTGAGCTCGGACTTGACAGCCTTGTTACGCATGCGAGCTGCCTCATTGGTGCGGATACGCTTCTTCTGAGACTTGATGTTTGCCACTTCTGGAGTTCCTTTCGAGTTCCTTGCAAAAAAATGTATGACACCTCTGAGACACGGTGAGGTCATGCAAGCGCCTACTATAGCACGCTCCCCCTCAAAGGGATAGAACGAATTTGCCAAATAGGCAGGTATCATCACGATTTTCTCAAGATGTTCGTAATCCAGAGCAAAAGCGCGGTCTGAGAATCGGCCGAACCCTTGAGCGCGAGCTCCACATCGACCGCACCCTCGAGCGCTGCGACGAGCTCTGCCATCGAAAAGCGACGTACCCAGGTCAGGTGATTCTTGACCTGCCAGGACTGAAGCTTGAGCGTTGCGGCCAGCTCACGACCCTGACCGCGCGCATCGAGCGCCTTGGCGACGATTAGCTCGCGGATGCGGCCGCACAGCAACGTGTAAGTCCACACGTAGCTCTTGGCGGGCAGCAGATTGAAGAGCTCGAGCGAGCGTCGCATGTCACGGGCCGAGACCGCATTGAGAAAGTCCCAGGGTTGAACCTCGGCCGTACGTACAATCCAGCGCTCAACGTCGGCAAGCTCAATCTGGGGTGCCTCGACCATCTGGGCGAGCTTGGCCAAATCGTTATCGAGCATGCGAGTGTTTTCACCCGAACGCGAGACGAGTTCCTCGGCGGCCGCCGTCGAGATCGACTTGCCGTGCTGCGTCGCCATCTGCTGCACGCGGCGCGGAAGCTCCCAGCGCTTGGTGCCGGAGCAGTCGATCACGGCCTTCTTGTCAATCTTGGCGATCGCCTTATACAGGCGCGTGTTCTTGGCAAGCGAGTCGGCGATGATAAGGCAGACCGTTGTGGGGCTGGGACTTGCCAGATACTCGACGAGCGGCTCCGAGACCGCCTTGGCGAGCTTTGAGCAGCCGTCAAGGATTACCAGGCGAAACTCACTGCCCATCGGAAAGGTGTTGAGCGATCCGATAATCGACTCGATATCGGGGTCTTTGGTCATATCGCGCTCGTCGAGGTTGAACTCGACCATGCCCGTCTTTTCCAGACGCGCTTTCATACGCGAGACGGCGTGATCGCGCTTGACTCCGTCGGTACCGACGATCAGATATGCCGGTAGCAGACCGGTTTCAGACATTGCGCTCCCCTCCCGCAGGCCTTCGTAGTCGTTCCGTGCCATTCTAGCCCAGGGGCCCACCACACGCCAACGACGTCGTCACGGTCGCTGGCATCGCATCGCAAAGCCATTCGCAGTCGGCGTGACGGCAATGTCGCCGTGTTCGATGGTGCATGCGAACGCGCCGCCCGCTTCCTTCACGGCATCGATGCAGGCATCGGACGGATGGCCGTATCGATTCCCTTCGCCCGCGCTCGCGAGGGAAAGCTCGGGCTTCAGAACGTCCAGCAACTCATCATCGACTGAAACCTTGGAGCCGTGATGCCCAAGTTTAAGGACATCAATATCCCCCACCTCCTGCACGAATTCCCGTTCTTGGTCGAGCTCGGCATCACCGGTGAGGAGTATGCGCAGGCTCTTGCCTTCCTGAACAAAAGAGAGCAGCAGGACAAGCGAGTCCTCATTTCCCTCGCCATCCACGGACTCGAATGGCCACATCACGCGGGCGCAAAATGAGCCGATGTCGACCGTATCCCCACGGTGCACCTGCCGATACTCCACGCCAGGTCGGTTCAATACCTCGGCAGGAGCATCCTCCAGCGCATCCGCCGCCACGGCAATCGTTCCAACCGAAAACTGTTCGAGCACGGCAGGCAGACCGCCCCAGTGGTCCTCATCCCAATGCGTCACAAAGACGGCATCGATATGGTGCACGTTATTGCGAACCAACGCCGACACCACACGCTCGTCGAGCCCGCAGTCGACGAGTGCCACTGCGCCGCCCTGGCGGATAAGAATCGCATCGGCCTGGCCCACGTCGAGCACCGTCACCGAAGGCGGAGCGAATCGATCCCAATAGACGTACGGAATCGCAGCCAAGAGCACCAGGCATGCAAGCCCCACCGCCATAGGACGTGCACGGGGACGCGGCCACCAGACCAGCAGAACCGCCAGCAAACACGGCACTAGGTAAATCCACACGCTATCGGGCGACACACTCACGGATGCACCCGGGACGGCGGCAAACAGCTGCTCGAAGAACAGCGCGCAACGGGCGGCAATCATGGGCACAATGAGCGCCCAAGTCCGCAAAGGTGCCACGAGCGAAAAGGGAACCAGCACGATCGACACGGCGAGCAGTACGCTCACCACCGGACCGAGGACCGCATTTGCCAGCGGAGCAATGAGCGAGAACGTACCGAAGGCAGGAATGGTAATGGGAAGTGTCGCCAGTTGCGAGCACAGCGTGACGGAAAGCATGCTGGCAACGCCCGACGGAACACTCAGCTCACCCAAAGCGTAGGTCGCATAGGGGCAAAAGCACAGAATGGCTAAGACGCTGGCACATGAAAGCTGAAAGCCCATCTCGAACAGCACCGTCGGCCGCAGTAGCACAAAGATGGACATGGTTACGAAGAGCGCCGATGCGCCGTGCCGGCGACGCCCCGCGCCGTTTACGACAAGCGTCGCGAACACCATACAGCACGCACGCACGGCCGAGGGAGACGCGCCCGTAAAGGCAGCGTAGCCCACAAGCGTTATCGCCAATATCGCCCGCTGAAGACTACGTGAGCACCGAGTCTTTTGCAATACACCCTCGATTACAAACCCCACGATAGCCAAATGGCTGCCCGAGACGGCGATAAGATGCGCCGTTCCCGTCACCGAAAACCAGTCGCCCGCCGGCCGGGCGCGCAGCTCGGCCGAACGACCGCAGGCGACACCGGCTATGAGCGCACGCGCCGGGTCGGTCGCAGGCGCGATGGACGCAAGCAGCCCATTTCGCAGCCGAAGCAGCGGCCCCGGAGAGCCCTCATCGACCGACAAAATCCGAACGACTTTAACCTTGCGCACCTCGCCTCGGAGCGCGCGCGATCGTCCATACGCATCGTTCTCAAAACGTGAAACGCGACCGATAACACGCACGTGCGCCCCGACCTTGAGCTCGAGGTCGCACGATAGGCGAACCATTGCCAAGTTCTTACCGTCCGCGCGTGCCTCGCAGGTATAGGAATGCACGTCGTCGTTTATGGATGGGTCACCCTGCACGACAAACTCAAGGCTGCTTGCCGCTCGACCGTCGAGCGCCTTCGAGGCGCTTAGCACGCCCACAGCCCACCACGCCGAGACGACCGCTCCCGCCACGAGACCGACGGACGCGGCATACAGCCACCGCTTCCAAGGGGCAAGCCGCGCACAAGATTGAGCCAGCGCAACGAATACCGCCGCCGTAACGGGAATGGCCCATAGCGGCCCGACCGCCGAAGCCCGCTCCCACAGCAGCGCATCGGCGGCCACGTTGAGCACCAAGGCGCAGCTCATGCACATGCCGGCACACAGGGCCATCGTCCACGGCATCAGAGGCCGCGGAGGCATCACATGCTCGCGCTCGGTCGCACTCATACGCAGATGGAATCTTTGATTTTGGCAAGCTTCTTCTCGCCGATTCCCGACACACGCATCAGATCGTCAACTGAGGCAAAAGCACCGTTCTTTGTCCGCTCATCGATAATCGACTGGGCCATGGAGGGACCGATGCCAGAGAGCGTCTGCAGCTCTGCCGCGCTTGCCGTATTGATATTTACTAGGCCTGTTGCGCCACTCACGCCCGATGACGCGGAAGCCCCACCATCAACACCAGCTTCCGCAATGGACGCCTGCTGCTCCCCTACCGTTGGAACGTGAATCTTCTGTCCATCGACGATCTTAGATGCCCGATTGAGCCCCGTAACGTCTGCCTCGGGCGCCAGCCCGCCGGCGGCATCAATCGCCTGAGCCACCCGCGCGCCGTCCTTGAGACGATATACACCGGGCGACACAACGGCGCCATCAACATCGACATAAACCTCTGCCGCGGCAGACGCCTTAGGCGAAGAGCCTTCGGATGTCTTTCCGCTCGAGGCATCGCCGGATCCCGGCTCCACTAACGAACCCGAACCATCAGTGCGCTCAAACGACACGCCGCCGGCACCGCCGCCAAGGTTCGCCATCGCCAAGCCGCTCGCCATCGCAATGACGACCAGTATCGCCATCACCACTGCCTTATGACCGAACAGCTTGTCCGCCCAGCGGTCCATCTTTTTGACCCGTTCGTGTTGTTCGCGCTGCGCCATAGCAAAACCTCCCAACACCATCGTGTCAGGAAAGGAGTTCCGCAGCAGCCACGCCCCAAAACCGGTTTTAGCGGTCAAACCAAAAACCGACCAAAACCTTGCACAAATCTGTCCATTTATTCAGGCACACGTCAGCAAATGAACACTTAGCCGCAAAATGCCCAGATAGCAAAAGACCGACGATGCAGGCGCATCGTCGGTCTATGCACAAATTTACTCGTGATCTTGGTAAATCTCACGCGGAGCAAGCTCCGAATGTTTGCGTTTTAAGGTCTTAGGGGCCTTATACGTGTTGCTCTCGAAGTCGATGTACTCGGTCTGCTTGAGTAGGCGCTCGATCATCTCCTCGTGATCGAACAACTCCCAGGCCTCATGCACGGCATCGAGTTTAGCGTGCGTCTCGGGACGGCGCGGCATAAACAGCGTGCAGCAGTCGGGAGCGGCCTCAGTCGAGATATCAAACGTACCGATCTCCTCGGCGCGCGCGATGATCTCCTGCTTGTCCGAACCGATGAGAGGACGAAACACGGGGATCTTCACGGCCTCGTTGACGGCCATGATATTCTCAAGCGTCTGGGAGGCAACCTGCCCAAGCGATTCGCCCGTAACGATGGCCTTGGCACCCTCGATGTGTGCAATGCGCTCGGCAACCGAATACATAATGCGGCGATACATGATCACGCGCAGGTTGCTGGGACAGGTGACCGAAATCTCACGCTGGCAGTCGCCAAACGGCACCACGTACAGGCGGCCGATCTGGACACCCGGCTCAAGCGCACGGATGATGTCCTGCACCAAATACTCGCTCGTATCGGGCGTCTGCGGACGACCGGAGAAATGTACCGGCACGCACACCGCGCCGCGACGCGCGAGCATCCAGGTCGCCACCGGAGAATCGATACCCGACGACAGCAGCGTCACGACCTTGCCGGCAGAACCCACCGGCAGACCGCCCACACCGCGCTCGGAGCGCGCATACACGTAGACGCTACCCTGGACCACCAGTACGTGCACCATAGCGTCAGGATCGTGCATCTGAACCTTTTTATCAGGAAACGCCTCGCACAACACCTCGCCCACCTGACGATTGATGTCAATCGAGGTGAGCTCATAGTCAGTATTGGAGCGCTTGGCGTGCACCTTAAACGAATCGAAGGAACCAAACTCGCGCAGCGCCTTCACGGCGGCGGCGCAGTACTCCTGCGGGTCGCGGTTGGTGTGATACGCCAAAGACACACGAGCAACGCCGGGAACGGTGCGAATGACACGCGCCGCCTCGTCGGCCTGATGCTCGTTAAAGGTCACGAGGATATAACCGGAAATTCGAGACACGGCATTCACAGAAAAGGCGGCCAAGGCCGCCTTGATGTTATCCATGAGGATATGCTCAAAATGTGCGCGGTTCTTACCCTTCAGTCCAACCTCGTGATAGTGGACCAGGCAGACGCGAGCCGCCATTTAGGCTTCAGCAACCTTGTGGCCGAGCGCCTTCTCGTAACGGGCCTCGTCGTAAGAGATGTCGCCGTCGACAATCTCATCCATAGCCATCGAGATGGTATCGGCACCGGATAGCCCGATGGTGATGTCATCGACATCCTGGACGGCAAGCACGCGGTTGTGCTGGCCACGCAGCATGCTATTGATGTCGCAGGCGCGCTTGGAGGCAAGCGAAGCGAGCAGGAAGCGGTTGTGATCGGTCTTCTCCAGAAGATCGTCAATGCAAGGCTTTACAACGGACACGGACCTCAGATCCTTTCATGCATATCGAGAACGCGAACGAGCTCATCGGTCGCGCGGTCGAGATCGTCATTAACCACGACGTCATCGTAGCGGTCGGCAAGGGCAAGCTCATCGGCGGCGTTTGCCATACGCAGCTCAATCGTCTCGGGCGTCTCGGTACCGCGACCGACTAGACGCTCGCGGAGCACCTCAAGCGAAGGCGGCTTGATAAAGATCAGCACGGCCTCGGGGAAACGCTCCTTCACCTGCAGGGCACCCTGGACATCGATCTCCAAGATCAGAGACGAGCCCGAGGCAAGCTTGGATGTGACCTCGCTCACCAACGTGCCGTAGCAGTTACCGTGGACCTCGGCCCACTCAACAAACTCACCGTTTGCCACGCGGCGGTCGAACTCCTCGCGCGTCAGAAAAAAGTAGTTGACGCCGTCGACCTCACCTTTGCGTGGTGCTCGCGTGGTAGCCGAAACCGTCAGGCCCAGGTTCGAGCGGCGCTCGCGCACACGAGTGACGAGCGTACCCTTGCCTGCGCCTGACGGTCCAGAAATCACAAAGAGCTTGGAATCCCGAGCGCTCACTTATTTGGTCAGCTGCTCGAGGAGCTGCTCGCGCTGACGGACGCCGAGGCCCTGGACGCGACGGGTAGCGGAGATACCGAGCTCCTCCATGATCTTGGCGGCCTTGGCCTTGCCATAACCAGGGAGAGACTCGATGAGGGTGGAAACCTTCATGCGGGAAGCGATGGGGTCATCGGAGTTGAGCACGGACTCGAGGGACTTCTCGCCCTTCTTGATCTGCTCGCGAAGCTCAGCGCGGGCGTGACGTGCGGCAGCAGCCTTCTCAAGAGCCTGCTTGCGCTGCTCATCGGTAAGCTGAGGGAGTGCCATTCGTACCTCCAAATAGTTGGGTTATATCTGATTCAATAATTGGCATTTTAGCACGTAGAATGTACAAAATGCCCAATTGCGGGTCCATAGGTTAGACGATACCCGCAAAAAGTGCAATATACTGCGCCCAAAGTTAAGCCCCTGACCTGCGATTCCACACAAAGGATGGGAAAGTTTACGCAGGCACAGGGGCTATTTTGTGCTAATGAGACCCAAAAGTGGTGACTTAGGGGAATCTTTTACGCGACGTTTTCGACCAGCTCGGCGACGATGGCGTCAAAGGCAGCAACCGGATCGTCGGCACCGGTGATGGGACGGCCCACCACAATGTGGCTTGCGCCTCGCTCGATAGCCTGGGAAGGCGTCGCCACGCGGGACTGGTCACCAAGGGCGGCACCAACCGGACGCACACCCGGAGTCACGATCAGGGCATCGGGACCCAGCAGCTCACGCATGTCGTGAGCCTCCATCGGCGAGCAGACGATGCCATCAATGCCGTTGGCCTGAGCGAGCTTTGCCAGGCGGGCGGCCTCCTCGGCCACGGGCGACTCGACGCCGATCTCGCTCAAGGCATCCTGATTCATGCTCGTAAGCACGGTGATGGCGACGAGCTTGGCTCGATCCTCGCGTGCTTCCTCGGCACCCTCGCGGCAGGCGGCAAGCATGGCGCCCGAACCCAAGCCGTGGACCGAAAGAAGGTCGGCACCGGCAAGCGAGGCCGAACGGGCAGCACCGCGAACCTGATGCGGAATATCATGGAACTTAAGGTCAAGGAAGACCTTAAAGCCCAGGTCCTTAAAGGTCTTGACGATCTCGGGGCCCTCAGCGTAATAGAGCGTCATGCCAACCTTGAGCCAGGCGGCATGGCCAGAAAGCTCGTGGGCAAGCTCGAGCGCACGCTCACGGTCGCAGTCGAGGGCGACGATAACACGGTCGCGGGCATCATTCTCTAGCATTCGAACGCACCTACCAGCTCGTTGATGTCCTTCACGCCCTGGGACTCGGCCCAGGCCTCGAGCTCATGCGCGATCTTGAGCGAAGCGCACGGATCGACAAAGTTCGCCATGCCGACCGACACGCAAGTGGCGCCGGCCAGGATAAACTCGGCCGCATCCTCGCCGGTCATGACACCGCCGACACCGTTGATGGGGATATCGACGGCCTGGGCAACCTCCCAGACCATGCGCACGGCGATGTGGTGACACAGTGGGCCCGAAAGGCCGCCCTTGGGTTTGGCAACGCGGGACTTGCGAGTGTGCACGTCAATGGCCATGCCCTGGATGGAATTGATGACCGAAAGGCCGTCGGCACCCGCGGCCTCGAGGGCCTTGGCGATCTCGGCGACGTTGACCGGCGCCATCTTCACGAACAGCGGCTTATCGGTCACCTTACGGCAGGCAGCCATAACGGAAGAGGCGCCCTCGGGCGTGGAGCCCATGGCGGCACCGCCGGCGGCGATATTGGGGCAGCTCACGTTGATCTCGTAGCCGGCAGCCCAGGGGCACAGCTCGACATACATCTCGAGTGCGCGGACAAACTCGTCAACGGAGTGGCCGGCAACCTGACAGATGACCTGGCAGCCGTCCTTGGACAGCTGTTCGAGCCACGGGCCGGACTCGCGGGCAAAGGCGGCCACGCCGGGGTTCTGAAGGCCCACGGAGTTGATCATACCGCCGGGAATCTCGGCCATGCGGGGCGCGGGGTTGCCGGGCCAGGGCTCGGCAGCGCAACCCTTGGTGGTGATGGCGCCCAGCTGGGAAACATCAAAGAAGTTCTGGAACTGCCAACCGTAGCCAAAGGTACCGGCTGCGGTGTTGATGGGGTTCTGCATCTTGACGCCGCCGAAATCGACGGCCATGTTCACGGTACCCACTAGAAGACCACCACCTTGGAAGCATCGAACACGGGGCCACACATGCAAGCACCCTTCATACCGTCGACCGTCTCGACATTGCAGGTGTTGCAGGCACCAAAGCCGCAGCTCATCATGCGCTCGAGGGACACCTCGCAGTACGCACCGGCCTCGGCAGCGGCAGCGGCGACTTTCTTCATCATGACGGCGGGGCCGCAGCTGGCGACGTAGTCGTAGCCGCCCTCGCCGAGCAGCTCGGCTGCCGGGTCGGTGCAAAAACCGTGCGTGCCCAGCGTGCCATCGTCGGTGCACACGTTAACCGTGGCGCCCAGCGCGCGGAACTCATCGACACCCACGGCCTTGGAAGCGGTGCCAAAGCCCAGGCACACGTCGACATCCACGCCCTGCTCGGCAAGCTTGCCGGCGAGGCAGAGCACGGGCGGAACGCCGATGCCGCCCGCCACGAGCAGCGCCTTCCTGGTGCCCTCGGGAACAAGCCAGCCGCGGCCGCCAGGGCCCAACAGGTTGGACTTGGAGCCGGGGGCCATCTGCGACAGACGACGGGTGTCGTCACCCACGACGGCGTACCACAGCTCGACGGTGCCGGCCTGGGCGTCGGCGCGATAGAAGCTCAGGGGCACGCGAAGCAGCGAGGACGCATCGCCGGGCACGGCAATGTTCACAAACTGACCGGGCTTGAGCGCACTTGCAAGCTTGGGGGCCGAGATGACGAGCGAGAAGATGCCGTCGGCGATCTTCTGGTTCGAGACGACCTCGAAGTCGTGCATGCGTGCAGTGGAAGGTGTGGGCATAGACGCTCCAATCCCCCATGCGATTGCATGGTCAAAACGAACAGAAAGCGCGGCACCGCAAGGGCACCGCGCACAAAAGCGATAAGGCTATGCTAGCAGATGCAGCCGTCGGCGAGCGTCTGCTTACCGCCGACAAACACATCGGTGGCACGACCGGTAAGCGTGCGGCCGGCAAAACCGGAGTTCTCGGCGCGCGACTCATAACCGTCCTCACCGACCGTCCAGGTGGCAGAGGGGTCGAACACGGTCAGGTCGGCAACGGAGCCCGCCTTGACCTGAACCTGGTCGAGGCCCAGAATCTCACGCGGCTTGATGGCCATGAGCTCGACCATGCGGCCCACGCTCATCTTGCCCGTGTTGACCAGCTCGGTGAGTACGAGCGACAGGGAGGTCTCAAGGCCGATCATGCCAAAGGGCGCAAGCTCGAACTCGCGGGCCTTCTCCCACGGGGTGTGGGGAGCGTGATCGGTGACGATAGCGTCGACGGTGCCGTCGATGACGCCCTGACGGATGGCCTCGGCATCTTCCTCGGTACGCAGCGGCGGATTGACCTTGAGCGAGGTGTTGTAGGTCTCGTCCAGGTCGTTCTCAGTCAGGAACATGTGGTGCGGGGTAGCCTCGCAGGTAACCTGAACGCCAGCGGCCTTACCGGCACGCACGATCTCCAGACCATGGGCGGTGGAGATGTGCTGGATGTGCAGCTTGGCACCGGTCAGCTTGGCGATCTCGATGTCGCGGGCGATCTGGAGCTCCTCGCCGGCAGCCGGCCAGCCCTCGAGGGCCAGACGGGTCGAGACCTTGCCCTCGTTGATCTGGCCGTGGCCGACCAGGTCCTCGTCCTGGCAGTGGCTCATGAAGACCTTGCCGAACATCTTGCCGTAGTCCATGCAGCGACGGAGCATGCCCGCGCCCTGCACGCCGCGACCGTCATCGGTGAAGGCGACGGCGCCGTGGGCGACCATATCGCCCATCTCGGACATGGCCTCGCCCTTAAGACCGCGGGTCATGGCGCCCGACGGATAGACGCGGCAGTGGCCGACCTCGGCAGCGCGGGACTTGACGAACTCCACGACAGTGCCGTTATCGGTTACGGGATCGGTGTTGGGCATGGCGCACACGCCGGTAAAGCCGCCCTTGGCAGCTGCGCGGGTACCGCTCTCGATGTCCTCTTTGACCTCGTAGCCGGGCTCGCGAAGGTGAACGTGCATATCCACCAGGCCGGGGACGAGGTACTTGCCGGAAAGGTCGCGGACCTCGGCTCCCTCGACGGCGAGATTCTCGCCGACCTCGGCGATCTTGTCGCCGTCAATCAGGACGTCAACGACACCGTCAAGCTCGACGGACGGGTCGACGACGTGGGCATTCTTAAGAAGCAAGGCCATTATCGGCACCTCCAAGCAGCAGATACAGGATAGCCATACGCACGCAGATACCGGCGTAGACCTGCTCCAGGATGACGGAGCGTTGCGGGTGGTCGGCCATATAGGAGTCGAACTCGACGCCGCGGTTGATGGGGCCCGGGTGGCAGATGATCGCGTCGGGCTTCATGAGCTTCTCGCGGTCCTTGGTCAGGCCGAAGAGCTTGTGGTACTCGCGAATGGTCGGGAACGGGGCACCCTCGAGACGCTCCTGCTGCACGCGCAGCATGTAGACGACGTCCAGCTCGGGCAGGACGGAATCGAGGTCGCTCGTCACGTGGTCGCAGCCCAGGACCTCGGGCGCCGGCGGCAGCAGCGTGCCGGGGGCGACGGCGTAGGTCTCGCAGCCCATGATCTTAAGGGCGGGGATCAGCGAGCCGCAAACGCGGGAGTGGGCGATATCGCCGACGACGGCGACCTTCAGACCGTGGAAGTCACCCTTGTGCTCCCAGATGGTGTACAGGTCGAGCAGGGCCTGCGTAGGATGGTTGTGCTTGCCGTCACCGGCGCAGATGACGCTTGCGGGCAAGTTCTGCGTGACGATGTAGGGAGCGCCGGCGTGCTTGTCGCGCACGACAATGCAGTCGATCTTATAAGCGTTGAGGGTCTCGACGGTGTCGACGAGGCTCTCGCCCTTGACCGTGGAGGTCGAGGAGCCACCAAAGTTAAGGCTGTCGGCCGAAAGACGCTTCTCGGCGAGCTCGAAGGAGCTACGGGTGCGCGTCGAGGGCTCGTTGAACATGTTGACGATGGTCTTGCCCTTGAGCGTGGGGACCTTCTTGATCGCACGCTCGTTGACCTCGGAGAACGCCTTGGCGGTCTCGAGGATGAGCTTGATGTCCTCTTCGGAGTACTCGGTAATGTCGATCAGGTGCTTATGGTTGAACGCCACGGTACTACTCACCTCCCAGCGGCGCGGAGCCCACGTGGGAACCCGGCGCGACGTCGTTAATCTCGACGGCGGTGTGGCCGTCGACTTCCTTCATATATAGGTGCACGTTCTCCTCATGCGACGAGGGAACGTTCTTGCCGACAAAGTCCGGCGAGATGGGGAGCTCGCGGTGGCCGCGGTCAACGAGGACTGCCAGCTCAATGCGGCTCGGACGGCCCAGGTCCATAACGGCGTCGAGAGCGGCGCGGATGGTACGGCCCGTATACAGGATGTCGTCCACCAGCACGACGCGCTTGCCGTCGACGCTGAAGGGAATGTTGGTAGCGTGGATCGCGGGAGCGAAATTGGTCGCATAGTCATCGCGGTAGAAGCTAATGTCCAGGCTGCCGAGCGGAACGTCGACGCCCTCGATCTCCTTGATCTCCTCGGCGAGCTTCTTTGCCAGAAGGTCGCCGCGCGTGACGATGCCGACCAGAGCGAGGTCTTCACAGCCCTCGTTGCGCTCGAGAATCTCGTGCGCGATGCGGGTCATCGCTCGGTTGACGGCGGTCTCGTCCATGATGACCGCCTTGGGGGAAGTCGTGCCCATCGATCTCCTTCCTCACATGTCTTGACTGCTGACACAGTCAAAAAAATAGATGCCCGACCGCTTAAAGCGGACCAGACACCCACAGGAAGGGCTGCTCTTTGGCAGCTATGTAATTCCATGTGGGTATCTCGTACCCCTTTAATGGTCAAGGGATAGTGTAGCCAACCTCGAGCTTAATTGCGAGCATTAATACAGAGCAATCCGTAAACGGAGCCCAATGCTCAATAAACCTATATATATTTGTGGGACGAGCTTGAAAACGCACGCACGAGCTGGCATAATCCCCTCTGCTGCACGCAAATCGGATCTACGTCCAGGGCCGTGGCGTGAGCACTATCGCCAAAAGAGGAATATCTCTGTGTAGATTACGCACAGGGAGCTGCTTCTGTGCTATAGTTCAGGCTTGTTTGTTAACGCGACATGTTCGTTTGTCGCCCAAGGAGGGTCAGTTATGTCCAAAGTTTGCGAAGTTTGCGGTAAGCACCCCGTTGCCGGTCGCTCCATCAGCCACTCTCACCGCGTCACCAACCGTAAGTTCCGCCCCAACATCCAGCGCGTCTACGTCGTCGTCGATGGTCACCGTCGCAAGATGAACGTTTGCTCCACCTGCCTCAAGTCCGGCAAGGTTGCGCGCTCCTAAATAAGGTCTTACCAACAAGTACCTCGGACTCTCCGGGTCAAAGACCTCGCGTTCATATAGAACTTACCAAAGGCGCCCTCCCCTACGGAGGGCGCCTTTTTGCACTCATTTGGGACAGACTTACATGAGTGTTTGCAGATGTCAAAGGGATCGTAGCCCAGCTGGTATGCCCTGTAGCTTGACCAGCGGTACGCCTCGATTGAGCCAAGCGCACCTTTCACGAGATTGAGACGAATATAGTCGAGCAGCTGCACCGCCTGCGTGTCTGACTCAACCGCGACCCGCGAATAGCGGTTGTCAAACAGATGCCCCGTTCTCCCCGTTTTCCCATTGAAATACTTAGCATATGCCGTCAGCGCGCACTGCATTGCCTTTGAAAGGTTGTCAAATGGGTCATCAACCATCAAATGGAAGTGGTTGTCCATAAGGCACCAAGCTAACACCGCCACTTTATGGCGCGCAAACCTGTCCGAGATATCCGATAAGAAACGATAACGGTCGGAGTCATCTTCAAAAATAATCTGTTTGGAGTTGCCGCGGTCAAAGACGTGGTAATAGCCGGTGATCGAAACGGGGCGGGCGCATCGGGGCATAATCTCTCCTTTCAAAACTGTTCAGGCAACACCTAAAAGGAGAGAAGCAACGCGAAATGCTGAGCCTGCAACCTATTTATATCCAATGAGCGGCAATAACAGGTTCAGAACGGCAAAATGGCAAAACGATGTCTGTCCCAAATGAGTGAAAGCACTCATGTAAGTCTGTCCCCAATGAGCGGGGCGATGCATTTGGCATAGTTTTAGTTGAAACGGTTCATTTGGTTGAAGCGTTTTAGTGTGCCTTTTACAGGAATCTGACCGTTCGCCGAATAATTTCTTGCTATCATGCAAGGCGTAGGGTAAATCTCCGATCGCAAGGAGACACAAATGGTGAAAAAGTCACCGGAAAACACTACTCCCGCAATTGTGGACAACGTAGAGGCGCTTGAGGCTAAGCTCGCTCAGATGCGAGAGGCCCAGGCGCTTTTTGCTACGTACACGCAGGAGCAGGTCGACAAGATCTTCTATGAGGCCGCCATGGCCGCCAACAAGGCTCGTATCCCGTTGGCGAAGATGGCCATCGAGGAGACCGGCCGCGGCGTTCTTGAGGACAAGGTCATCAAGAACCACTACGCCGCAGAGTACATCTACAACGCTTACAAGAACACCAAGACCTGTGGTGTCCTGGAGCGCGACGAGGCTTACGGCATCACCAAGATCGCCGAGCCCATCGGCATCGTGGGCGCCGTCATCCCGACGACCAACCCCACCTCCACCGCGATCTTCAAGACGCTGATCAGCCTGAAGACCCGCAACGCCATCATCATCTCCCCGCACCCGGCAGCCGCCAAGTGCACCATCGCCGCCGCCAAGCTCGTGCTTGACGCCGCCGTCAAGGCCGGCGCCCCCGAGGGCATCATCGGCTGGGTCGATGTCCCCTCCATCGAGCTGACCAACATGGTCATGCGCGATGTCGACATCATCCTCGCCACCGGTGGCCCGGGCATGGTCAAGGCCGCTTACTCCTCGGGCAAGCCCGCCCTGGGCGTTGGCGCCGGTAACACCCCGGTCGTCATCGACGACACCGCCGACGTGCTGCTCGCCGTCAACTCCATCATCCACTCCAAGACCTTCGACAACGGCATGATCTGCGCTTCCGAGCAGTCCGTGACCGTCATCGACACCATCTATGACCAGGTCAAGGCCGAGTTCCAGAAGCGCGGCTGCTACTTCGTCAAGCAGGGTGCCGAGATGGAGGCCCTGCGTGCCGCCATGTTCAAGAACGGCGCCCTCGATCACCGCATCCCCGGCATGGCTGCCGCCAAGATCGCCGAGCTCGCCGGCATCGAGGTTCCCGCCAAGACCAAGATCCTGATCGCCGAGGTCACCTCCACCGACCCCGCCAAGGAGGAGTTCTCCCACGAGAAGCTCTCCCCGGTCCTGGCCATGTACCACGCCAAGGACTTCCAGGAGGCCGTCGACAAGGCCGAGCACCTGGTGCTCGCCGGTGGCCCGGGCCACACCGCCTCTCTGTACGTGCACCCCGCCCAGGCCGAGAAGATCAGCCTGTTCGAGCACGTCATGAAGGCCTGCCGTATCGTCATCAAC
The DNA here is from genome assembly GCF_039062315.1 of Collinsella aerofaciens. Lineage (GTDB taxonomy): Bacteria > Actinomycetota > Coriobacteriia > Coriobacteriales > Coriobacteriaceae > Collinsella > Collinsella aerofaciens_BG. The sequence goes on along the minus strand of NZ_JBCJBG010000002.1, from coordinate 176,775 downwards.
ACCCCGTCCTCGCACGGTGGCATCGGTGACCTGTACAACTTTGGCATGAAGCCGTCTCTGACCCTGGGCTGCGGCTCCTGGGGCGGCAACTCCGTCTCCGAGAACGTTGGGGTGAAGCACTTGATCAACGTTAAGACTGTGGCCGAGCGCCGTGAGAACATGCTGTGGTTCCGCGCTCCCGAGAAGGTCTACTTCAAGAAGGGTTCCACGCCCGTGGCCCTCGACGAGCTGGGCAACGTCATGGGCAAGAAGCGCGCCTTCATCGTCACAGACCAGTTCCTCTTCAAGAATGGCAACACCCGCGCCATCGAGGCCAAGCTCGACGAGATGGGCATCGCCCACGACTGCTTCTACGACGTCGAGCCCGATCCGTCGCTGCAGTGCGCACGTCGCGGCGCCAAGCAGATGGCTCTCTTTGAGCCGGACGTCATCATCGCCGTCGGCGGTGGCTCCGCTATGGACGCCGGCAAGATCATGTGGATGATGTACGAGCACCCCGAGTGCAAGTTTGAGGACATGGCCATGGACTTCATGGACATCCGCAAGCGTATCTTCACCTTCCCCGAGATGGGCAAGAAGGCCTACTTCGTCGCCGTCCCGACCTCTTCGGGTACCGGCTCCGAGTGCACGCCGTTCGCCATCATCACCGACAAGGAGACCGGCATCAAGTGGCCGCTCGCCGACTACGCGCTGCTCCCCAACATGGCTATCGTCGACGCCGACAACTGCATGACCGCCCCGCGCGGCCTGACCGCTGCCTCCGGCATCGACGTCATGACCCACGCCATCGAGTCCTACGTCTCCATCATGGCTTCCGACTACACCAAGGGCCTCTCCGAGCGCGCTGCTAAGCTCGTCTTTGAGAACCTGCCCTCCAGCTTCACGAACGGCGCCAAGGACCCGCATGCCCGCGAGGAGATGCACAACGCCTCCTGCATGGCCGGTATGGCCTTCGCCAACGCCTTCCTGGGCCTCAACCACTCCATGGCCCACAAGCTCGGCGCCTTCCATCACCTGCCCCACGGCCTCGCCAACGCCGTCATCCTGACCCGCGTCATGCGCTACAACGCCGCCGAGGCTCCCGTCAAGATGGGTACCTTCTCCCAGTATCCTTACCCCAACGCGCTGCACAACTACGCCGAGATGGCCAAGTACTGCGGCATCGAGGGCAAGGACGACAAGGAGGTCTTCGAGAACTTCATCACGAAGCTCGAGGAGCTCAAGGACTTCATCGGCGTCAAGAAGACCATCGCCGACTACGGTGTCGACGAGCAGTACTTCCTCGACACCCTCGACGAGATGACCGAGCAGGCATTCAACGACCAGTGCACCGGCGCTAACCCGCGCTACCCGCTCATGAGCGAGATCAAGGAGCTCTACCTGGACGCCTACTACGGCCGCGAGCCTCAGGATTACGCCGTCTGCTAGTTCTAGCACGGTTTTTAACGGCGGGGGTGCACGGGTGTTTCACACACCCCCGCCGTCGCTTCTATCGCATCGTTGAAAGGATGCAACCATGCTGCTACCCGATTCCAAGACCGAGCTCGTCCGCCGTGGCAACAAGGTCGTTTACGACCTGGGCGACAAGATCGTCAAGGTCTTTAACGAGACCAAGCCTGTCTCCGACGTGTTCAACGAGGCTTTGAATCTTGCCCGCATCAATGAGTGCGGCATCCGCAGCCCCAAGGCTCTCGAGGTTTCCCAGCTCGAGAACGCCAACGGCTGGGCGCTCGTGACCGAGAAGGTTCCGGGCACCACCCTTGCCGAGAAGATGACTGCCGAGCCCCAGCGCTTCGGTGAGTACCTCGAGATGTTCGTCGACCTCCAGATCGAGATCCACGGCTACACCTCCCCGCTGCTCAACCGTCAGCGCGATAAGTTCGCCCGCATGATCGACAGCCTTGATCAGCTCAATGCCACCACGCGCTACAACCTTCAGGAGCGTCTGGACGGCATGACCAAGGAGTTCAAGGTCTGCCACGGCGACTTCAACCCCTCCAATGTCATCGTCGGCGACGACGGCCAGCTCTATGTGTGCGACTGGGCACACGCCACCCAGGGCTCCCCCGCTGCCGACGTTGCCACCACCTACCTGCTCTTTGCCCTCAACAGCAAGGATCAGGCCGAGGCCTACCTGGAGCTCTACTGCGACCGCGCCGACATGCCCATGCAGGTCGTGCGTCAGTGGACGAGCATCGTCGCCGCTTCCGAGCTCGCTCGTAAGCGCAACGTGAACGATGAGTTCCTGAAGAACTGGATCGACGTCGTCGATTATCAGTAATATCTGAGCGATTCATTTCGCATCGGAGGCACAATGGAAAACCCCGCAGCTCATTTGGGCTGTGGGGTTTTCCTTTTTAGATTTCAAAGATGCCACAAGATAAAAGGACGGCCCCGCATCTCCCCGATCTGGAGAAATGCGGGGCCGTCCCGTATATCGAACTACAAGCGAAATCGTCGATTAACGACGGGCCGCCTTAACAAGCTCGGCAACCTTGGCGACGACCTCGTCAATCGCCACGTCCTCGCGCTCGCCCGTGGCACGGTCCTTGAGCTCAACGGTGCCGTTCTTAAGGCCGCGCTTGCCCAGAACCACCTGATACGGGAAGCCCATAAGATCGTTGTCGGCAAACTTAAATCCGGGACGCTCATCGCGATCGTCGACGACGACCTCGATACCCTCGGCGCACAGGCCATCAACAATCTGCTCGCAGACGGAAGCGCACTCCTCCTTCTTGGGGTCGAGCGGAATCACCGCAACCTCGTACGGGGCAACGGAGACCGGCCAGACGATGCCGTGCTCGTCGTTGTGCTGCTCCACGACGGCAGCGAGCGAGCGAGAAACGCCCACGCCGTAGCAACCCATGATAAGCGGCTTCTCCTTGCCGTCCTCATCCATAAAGGTGGCACCCATGGCCTCGGAATACTTGGTGCCCAGCTGGAAGACCTGGGAGACCTCGATGCCGCGGGCAGCGGAGAGGGGCTTTCCGCAGTGCGGGCAAGGATCGCCGGCCACGACGGTGACCAGGTCGGCCCACTCATCGACGGTAAAGTCGCGCTCGGGGCAGGCACCGGTAAAGTGATAGTCAACCTCGTTGGCGCCGCAGGCCCACTGCTTGGACTCGCGCAGGCTCTCGTCGCAGACCAGACGAATGCCCTCGGGAAGGTTAACCGGTCCGATAAAGCCCTTATGCAGACCGTAGGTCTGGAGCTCCTCATCGGTCATCATGCGATAACCCTTGCCAAAGACATGCTCGGCCTTGCAGTCATTGAGCTCATGATCGCCCGGGACAATGACCACGACCGGCTTGCCCTCGGCATCGATGAGCGCCAGCGACTTTCGCGTACCGTTCTCGGGGAAACCGAAGAACTTGGCGACGGCCTCAATGGTGCCCATGCCCGGAGTCTCGACCTTGGTGAGCGTACCGTCGCCGGGGCCCTCAGTCACGACGACCTTGGTGCTTGCCGCCTCGTCATCGGCAGCAAAGCCGCAATCGTCGCAGTAGACCAGCGAAGCCTCACCGGCGTCGGCCAAAGCCATGTACTCGACGGAGGTATCGCCACCGATCTCACCGGAGTCGGCGACAACGGGCAGGGCCTTGATGTAGCAGCGCTCGCAAATGTTGGCATAGGCCTGCTTCATCTTGTCGTACTCCTCCTGCAGGCTCTCCTGCGTGGCGGAGAAGCTGTAGGCGTCCTTCATGATGAACTCGCGACCGCGCATCAGGCCAAAGCGGGGACGGAACTCGTCGCGGAACTTATCCTGGATGTGATAGAGGTTCACCGGCAGCTGCTTGTAGGAACGCAGCTCATTGCGCACCAGGGCAGTCACGGTCTCCTCGTGCGTGGGTCCGAGCACAAACTCGCGGCCGTGGCGGTCATCAAAGCGCACAAGCTCCTTGCCATAAGCATCGATACGGCCGGACTCACGCCACAGCTCGGCATCGACCATGATGGGCATCATGAGCTCCTGAGCGCCGGCAGCATCCATCTCGTCGCGCACGATGTTCTCGATCTTGCGGATCGAGCGCCAAGCAAGCGGCAGATAGGAATACAGACCGGCGGCCTCCTTGCGGATCATGCCGGCACGGAGCAGCAGGCGGTGGCTGGCGAGCTCAGCGTCCGCCGGATCCTCTTTAAGCGTCGGAGCATACAGCTTAGACATATACATTGCTCGGGTCATTTATTTCTCCTCAATAAGTTTGTCGACCTCTGCCATAAGCGCGTCGACAATTTGGTCCTCAGCTACTTTACCAATGATCTGGCCATGCGAAAAGAGCAAGGCCTGACCACGTCCGCAAGCAACGCCCAGGTCGGCATCAGAAGCCTCACCGGGGCCATTAACGGCACATCCCATCACGGCGATCGAAAGCGGCGCGGAGTAGTTCTTAAGCCGCTCGGTGACCTCCTCGGCGATGGGAATGAGGTTAACCTGGCAGCGGGCGCACGTGGGGCACGAGACAATCTCGGGGCCACGGCGACGCAGGCTCAGCGACTGCAGAATACCCCAGGCAACAGGCGGCTCCTCAACCGGATCAGCTGTGAGCGAAACACGCATGGTGTCACCGATACCCTCAGACAGCAGAATACCAAGGCCCACCGAGCTCTTAATGGTGCCCTGAAGCTTGGTACCCGCCTCGGTTACGCCCAGGTGAAGCGGAACGTGGGGAATCTCACGCGACAGGGCTCGATAGGTATCGAGCGTCGTTTGCACGCTATGGGCCTTGGCCGAAAGCACAATGTTCGTAAAGCCGCGGTCCTCAAAGTGCTTGACGAAGCGCTCGCTCGACATCACGAGCTTTTCGGGCTGCGTGAGGTCTTCGCGCTCGGCGATATCCTGCTCGAGTGAACCGGCATTGACGCCGATACGAATCGCACAGTCCGCGGCACCAGCAGCATCGATCACCGCGTCAACCTTGGCCCAATCGCCGATATTGCCGGGATTGATGCGCAGCTTGGCAGCACCGGCCTCAACGGCACCAATGGCGAGCTTATGGTTAAAGTGAATATCGGCGACGATCGGCACCGGGGACTCAGCACAGATGGTACGAAAGCCCTCGAGCGCGGCCTCGGTGGGTACACTCACGCGCACGATATCGCAGCCCGCCTGCGCCAACGCGCGAACCTGTCCAAGCGTTGCCTGGGCATCGGCGGTATCAGTGCAGGTCATGGACTGAACCACCACCGGCGCGCCGCCGCCGATCTGCACGCCGCCCACATGCACGGGACGCGTCAGCTCGCGCGGCAAAGAATGGGATAGAGACAATCCAAACACTCCCCTACAGAATAAATCGAAGGATGTCGGAACGAAGCATATAGACAAACAGCAGTGCGAAGAGCGCGATGCCCACATAGCTCACAATCGTCTGAGCCTTGAGAGGCAGCTCACGACCCGCAATCTTTTGAATGATCTCGATGACCAGCTTGCCGCCATCGAGTGGTGGGATGGGCAGCAGGTTCATAAAGCCAAGCGAGAACGAAATGAGGGCGGCAAACGAAAGGAACGTGGCAGGGCCGGCAGCAGCAGCCTGTGAGGACATAACGCTAATACCCACGATCGAAGAAGACTGATCGAGAATCTCCATCGTATGCTGCGGCTGGAGCAGGCACATCACGCCCTCCGCGGTCTGCACAACATAGGAGAATGACAGACGCGCCGAGGTGATGGGGTCCAAACGGACTACCTCCGTAGAAGCATACACACCTAACCGCTCGCCCTCTTTGAGCGCAACCGAGGTCGAATGCTGCTTGCCGTCGCGCTCATACTCAATGGCGATATCGTCCTTACCGGCGGCCTTGCCGATGGCATCGTAAACGTCCATCCAAGTGGAACATGAGACACCGTCGACCGAAAGGATCGCATCACCGGCCTCGATACCCGCCTTGGCGGCAATAGACCCCTCGTCAACCTGACCGATCACGTTGGTATCCATCGGCACGGTGACACCCGCAATGGAATAGATGCTCATAAGGAGCAAAAAACCCGTCAGGATATTGACGAGAATGCCCGCGAGCAGCATAAAGGCGCGCTTGAGAAAGCCCTGGCCCAGATAGGTATGCGAGCGCTCTTGCGCAAGGAACTCGGCCTCGCCGCACGGCAGCTCCCACACATCGCCCTCGGCAGTCGCATGCTCTCGATCGAACCGGCGGCCGTCAAAGGTGGTGTAACCCGCAGCGTCTCGAGGCAGTGTCTGATACTTGGTGGGATAGTAGCTCGGTGAGGGCTTCTCCCCTTCCTCATACCAAGGTGCGATGGAGCCCCAGCCCAGCAACAGAGCACAAGCCTCGAGCACATCCTCCTCGGAAAGCTCGAGCTCGACAGCAAGGTCGGCCACGGTCACGCGACCATGACGGTAGATAGCCGCGAGCACGCGATCGGCGCACGAGACATCGGTCGGATCCATACCGCAGATGGCAGCGTAGCCACCCAGCAGCAGCGGGGTCACGCCAAACTTGGTTCCAATGCGACGCGACGTGTAATGAATGTCAAAGCGGCACGGCAGGCCCAAAAAGAACTCGGTCACACGGACGCCGCAGGCACGCGCCGCCAAAAAGTGGCCGCCCTCGTGCAAAAACACGAGGACGGAAAGCATCAGCAGGCCCCAAAAGACCGATGAAAGAACGCTCAGAACAGTATCCATAAAACGAAAAAGCAATCCTTATGGGTTAGGAACGGGTTGCGGCGAGCACCTGCGCAGCTTTTTCACGCGCCCACGTATCGATGTCGCGAAGCTGCTCAAACGAATCGACCGCCTGCATATCGTGGGCATCCATGCAGGATTCCACAATGCGATCGATATCGGTAAAGCTGCAGCCATCGTGCAGGAAGGCATCGACGGCGACCTCGTTGGCGGCATTGAGCACGCACGGCATGGTGCCACCCGTCTTACCGGCACGCTCGGCCAGTGCCAGACAGCGGAAGGTATCCATGTCGGCAGCATCAAACGTGAGCTGTCCCAGCTCGCGAAAATCGATACGAGGCGCCGGGGTATCCCAACGCTCGGGATACGAGAACGCGAACTGGATGGGAATACGCATGTCAGAAGCACCGAGATGGGCCATCACAGAGCCGTCGGCGAACTCGACCATAGAGTGAATCTTGGACTGACGCTGCACGACCACGTTAATGAAATCGAGGTCGCAGTTGAACAGATGCATGGCCTCAATGCGCTCCAGGCCCTTGTTCATGAGGGTGGCGGAGTCGATGGTGATCTTGGCACCCATGGCCCACGTGGGATGTGCGAGGGCATCGGCACGCGTCACGCGATCGAGCTCGTCGCGCGTGCGGCCAAAGAAAGGACCGCCCGAGCAGGTGAGCCAAATACAATGAGCCTCGCGCGGATTCTCCCCCAGATAGCACTGGTAGATGGCGGAGTGCTCAGAGTCGACTGGAATAAGCTGGCCCGGTTGCGCCAACGGCATAAGCAAGTCGCCACCGACGACGAGGGACTCCTTGTTGGCAAGGGCAAGACGCTTATTCGAGGTCAAGGCCGCATGGCTCGCCTCGAGACCGGCGGCGCCCACAATAGCGACAAGCACGCAGTCGACATCGTCGCGACGCGCGAGCTCACAAACCGCCTGCGCGCCAACGCCGAGCTTCGTTCCCTCGGGCAACTCCTGCAGCACGGCGTCATCGCCATGAGCGACATCGGCCACGGCAACCGCCGAAACCGAGAACTCGCGGGCAGCGGCAACAAGCTCGGAGGTACTGGAGTTAACGGACAGCGCCGTCACCTGCAGTCGATCGGCATGCTGGCGGCACACATCGAGCGCCTGGGTGCCGATGGAGCCCGTACAACCCAGGATGGCAACACGGAGGCGTCCATCGGGGCCATACGTCGTCTGGAATGACATTACAGCACGCCTCCGATCATCAGCATCAGCTGCGCGGTGATGCAGCCGAAGATAAGCGAATCGCTACGATCGAGCATGCCGCCGTGGCCCGGGATAAGGTTGCCGGAATCCTTGACGCCCACGCCGCGCTTGATGCGCGACTCGATAAGGTCGCCGATAACGCCCAGAATGGACACGACCACGCCGCACAGCAGCGCATAGGGCAGGCTGAGCTTGTAGAAATGCGTCGCCCACAGGATGAACCAAATCAAAACCGAGCCCAGGATGCCGCCGGCAAAACCCTCCCAGCTCTTTTTGGGAGAAATCTTGGGAACCATCTTGTGCTTGCCGATACGGCTACCCACGATGTAGGCAAACGAGTCGGAGACCCAAAGGGACGCGCAAACGCCCACCGAAAGCAGGGCGCCGGCAAAACCGGGCACGGCATCGCGCAGCAGCACGATAGCCGACAGCATAAAGCCAGTGTAGATGGGACCCATGAGCGTCACGGCCACATCAGAGATGCGGGTACGCGGCGACCAGACATACCAAATGCCCACAGCGAGCATCAGGGCAAAAAGCAGGGCATTCAGCAACATCGAATCGCCCAACGCCGACAGCGGAAAGAGTACGGCGGCAGCGATACCCATACGCTCGTTAGCCATCTTGCCATCGAGCCTTGTCATACGGAAAAACTCATAGCAGCACAGACCGCTCATGACAGAAACAAAGATGGCCGTGGGCACGATACCCAAAACCAGGCACAGGATAAAGACAACGGCATAAACGATACCGGCGGCGGCACGGGTAATAAAGCCCGCAAGCCACGAACCGGTGCCATTCTTCGCTGCGGGCGCTCCCGCAGCGACAGCCTTGCGCTCAGATGTCTTGGGAGCAGTTGCCTTGGGACGATCGGACACGATTAAGCCTCCTCGGTCTTGCTCAGACCACCAAACCTACGGTCACGGCCCTGATAGGCCAAAATGGCGTCGACAAGGCCCCAACGATCAAAGTCGGGCCAATAGGTATCGGTGACGTAGAATTCGGAATAAGCCACCTGCCACAGCAGATAGTTCGAAAGGCGCAGCTCACCAGAAGTGCGAATCACAAGCTCAGGATCGGGAAGGCCGGCGGTATAGAGGTGGGAAGCCACCATGTCGTCATCAATTGCGCCAGGATCGATCTTACCGGCGGCAGCGTCGAGTGCGATCTGACGGACAGCGCGGGTAATCTCGGCACGCGCGCCGTAGTTGACGGCAAGCGCCAGCGTCATGCCGGTGTGATTGGCGCACTCGGCAAGACCGCGTTCAAAAACGTCGCGGGTCTTCTTGGGCAGCGCGGAAATGTCACCCAAAAAGACAACGCGCACGTTTTCGCGCTTCAGAAGCGGCAGCTCGTCGATAAACGTCTTGGCAAATAGGTGCATCAAGACGTTGACCTCGTGCTGCGGGCGGTTCCAGTTTTCGGTAGAAAAAGCATAGGCCGAAAGCACGTCGACGCCCAGACGCACGCAGGCGGTAATAATCTCGCGAAGGGAGACGATACCCGCCTTGTGGCCCTCGGTGCGTGCAAGACCGCGCGACGTGGCCCAACGACCGTTGCCGTCCATGATGCACGAGATATGGTGCGGAATGTTATTGAGGTCAAGGTCGGAAAAACCGACGCCCGCAGGGGCGTCGGCAAAGTACTCGACCAGTTTATGCTCGTCGTATTGCACCTTAGATCTCCATGACCTCGGCTTCTTTTTCCTTCAGAAGCTCCTCGACCTTGGCGACATACTCATCGGTGTGCTTCTGGACCTTGGCCTGCTCGCGACGGACATCGTCCTCGGTGAGCTCCTCATCGCGCTCGAGCTTGTTGTTGAAGTCGCGACGGATGTTACGGATAGACACCTTGGCCTGCTCGGCGTACTCGCGGCACTCCTTGACAAGCTCGCGACGGCGCTCCTCGGTGGGAGCCGGGAACGGCAGACGAACGACGGTGCCATCGGAGTTGGGGGTAATACCCAGATCGGAAGCGCCGATGGCCTTGACGATAGCGTTGATGAGTGCCTTGTCCCACGGCTCGATGAGCAGCATGTGGGCCTCGGGGGTCTTGACGGCGGCAACCTGCGTGACCGGCGTGGGAACACCGTAATAATCGACGGTGATGTCGGACAGAATGTTGGCATTGGCGCGGCCGGTACGGACCTTGGAGAAGTTATGCTTGAGGGACTCGAGCGACTTGTCCATATGGGCGGTGATGTTCTCTGCCATGCTTAATCCTCCTGATAGACGAGCGTGCCGACGGGCTCACCCGCGAGCGCGCGCTTGACAGTGTCCTCGCCATCGATGTTGAGGACCAAAATCGGCATACGGTTATCTTGGCACAGTGCCGTAGCCGTGGAATCCATAACCTGCAGACCGCGGACGAGCACCTCATGGTAGGTGATCTTGTCAAAGCGGACGGCATCGGCGCACTTGACGGGATCCTTGTCATAGATGCCGTCGACCTTGGTGGCCTTGATCAGAATCTCGGCGCCGATCTCGCACGCACGAAGAGCCGCGGCGGTGTCGGTCGTAAAGTACGGATTGCCCGAACCGGCGGCAAAAATAACGACATTGCCCTTGGAAAGGTGGTTGATGGCGCGACGGCGAATATAGGGCTCGCAGATCTCATTCATCTGAATAGCGCTCATCACGCGGCAGGGAACATCGTTATGCTCGAAGGCATCCTGCAGGGCGAGCGCGTTCATAACGGTTGCCAGCATGCCCATGTAGTCGGCCTGAGCACGCTCCATGCCACCGGCAGCGCCGGCCATGCCGCGGAAAATATTGCCGCCGCCGACAACGACGCCGACCTCATGGCCAACGGCGAGCAGCTCCTTGACCTGCTTGGCAAGATGGTCGGTAACCTTGGGGTCGATGCCATATTGGCCGTCGCCCATCAGTGCTTCGCCGGAAAGCTTCAAAAGCACGCGTTTATATCGGATGTCGGACAAAGCGATCCTCCTTTAGATTGAACTCTCAACATTCTATCAAAGGCTCTAAGAAGAGCCATGAAAAAGCAGGCTGTGAGTAAAACCCACAGCCTGCTCATTACCAGCTACAAGAGCTTATTTACTCGCCACGGACCAGACGGTCAAAGGCAACGACGGTAATGGTGTCGCCGAGTTCCTTGGAGACCTGCTCAGCGTACTTCTTGATGGTGAGGGAGCTGTCCTTGATGAACTCCTGCTCGGTGAGCACGGACTGCTTGTAGAACTTCTCCAGACGGCCGACAGCCATCTTCTCCTGGATAGCCTCGGGCTTGCCGGACTCGGCAGCCTGGGCCATGTAGATCTGCTTCTCGTGCTCGACGGTCTCGGCCGGAACCTGATCGCGGGTAGCGCAGATCGGGGCGACGGCGGCAACCTGAAGGGCAACGTCGTGAGCGAAGGTCTTGAAGGATTCAGCCTGAGCGGTCTCAGCCTTCTCGAAGGCGAACTCGACGAGGACGCCGATCTTACCACCCATGTGGATGTAAGAAGCGAGCGCGCCGTTCTCAGCCTTGCGGGCAGCGAAGCGGGAAATCTTCATGTTCTCGCCCATGATGTGAATCATCTCGGTGAGCTCGGAGGAAACGGTCTCCTCGCCCATCGGCTTCTCGAGCAGAGCGTCGACGTCAGCAGGCTCGGTGGTAGCGACAACCTCAGCGACCTTGGAAGCAAAGCCGGTGAACTTGGCGTTGGAGCCAACGAAGTCGGTCTCGCAGGAGAGCTCGAGCAGAGCGCCGGTCTTGCCATCCTCGGAGACGAACGCGGCAACAGCGCCCTCGTTGGTCTCACGGCCAGCCTTCTTGGCAGCCTTGGCAAGGCCGTTCTTACGCAGAACGTCGACAGCGGCGTCCATGTCGCCGTCAGCCTCGACGAGAGCCTTCTTGCACTCCATCATCGGGGAGTCGGTCATCTCGCGGAGCTGCTTGACCATAGCGGCGGTAATCTGGGCCATTGTGGTTCCTTTCAAAGAGATGAAAAAGAATTAACTAAGACTGATTTACTCGGCCTTGGGCTCAGCGGCCATCTCGGCCTCGGAGACCTGCTCCTTGCCGGAGCCAGCGAGGCAGGCGTCAGCCATGAGCTCGCACATAAGGGTTACAGCGGAGATAGCGTCATCGTTGCAGGGGATGCCGTACTCGACCTCGTCGGGATCGGAGTTGGTGTCGATCAGGGCGACGACGGGGATGTTCAGGCGCTGAGCCTCCTTGATGGCGTTCTCCTCGCGCTTGGTGTCGATGACGAAGAGAGCCTGGGGCAGACCCTTCATGTCGCGGGCGCCACCGAGGTTGGTCTGGAGCTTGGTAAGCTCCTTGCCGAGCACAGCCTGCTCCTTCTTGGGGAGCACTGCCATGCGGCCGTCCTCGACCATGGCCTCGAGCTCCTCCATGCGGTTGATGCGGGAGCGGATGGTAACGAAGTTGGTCAGCATACCGCCGAGCCAACGCTGGTTGATGTAAGGCATGTTGGCGCGCTCAGCAGCGTTCTTGACGGCCTCCTGAGCCTGCTTCTTGGTGCCGACGAACAGCACGTTGCCGCCCTTGGCGACGTTCTTGACGAAGGTGTAAGCCTGGTCGGCGTCGAGGATGGTCTGCTTGAGGTCGAGGATGTAGATGCCGTTGCGCTCACCGAAGATGAACGGCTTCATCTTGGGGTTCCAGCGACGGGTCTGGTGACCGAAGTGGCAGCCGGCCTCGAGCAGGGTGCGGATATTAATCTTGGTAGCCATGTTAAACCTCCTGTGGTTTGCCTCCGCGCGGGGTCATCCTCCAAAACCAACCCGGACATGTGCTACCAAAGCCCGGGCACCACGGTATGAAGTAGCCGCGCGTGCGTGATAAAAACATGTTGCCGTGAAGCAACCCGATGAATGATAGCAGGAATGCTTCTTCCTGCCAACCCGCAATCAAAACCACACACCTGAGTGCAGCGCGGGACGTCCCAGCAATTATTCGCCGCGGGGATGGGCTTGAGCCACGGCCCGCTTAAGCCGATCGGGCGTGAGATGCGTGTAGATCTGCGTCGTGGACAGACTCGCATGACCCAGCAGCTCTTGAACCGAGCGCAGGTCCGCACCGCCCTCAAGCAAGTCGGTCGCAAAGGTATGGCGCATCGCATGCGGCGCGATGTCGGCCGGAATGCCGGCGAGCGTCGCCAGCGTATGGAACCGCCGCCTGAGCATGGCGGCGCTCATGCGATTGCCGCGCGCCGATATAAGCAGCGGATGCGGCCCAGTAGCGGGGTCACGGCGCTTTGCCTGAGCGAGCAACTCCGGCCTCCCCTCCTCAATATAGAGACGCGTCGCCTCAAGCGCACGACGATACAGAGGGACGATACGTTCTTTGCTCCCCTTGCCCCAAAGGCGCAGCGTGCGTTCGGACCAAGCGATGGACTCCACATTGAGTGCAGCGAGCTCAGAGATACGAGCACCCGAGGCATAGAGCAGCTCGAGCATCGCCGCATCGCGCAGTCCCGCGGGCGTCGAGGTATCAGGCGTCTTGAGCAGCGCCTCGACCTGCTGGGTTGTAAGGACGCCCGGCAGGTCACGCGGCAGCTTGGGCGATGCGATCGCCGAGACCGCATCGCCCTCGACAATCCCCTCGGCAGCCATCCAGCGATAGAGAGATCGGATAGCCGACAGGTGCGCCGCAAGCGTTCGGGGAGCCACCCGCTCACGCGAAAGCTCGGCAAGATAGCGACGAATGGTGCGCACGTCGGCAGCGAAGGCATCGATATCCTCGCGCTCGCACCAGGCAGCGAAGCGCTCCAGCCTCGAGCCATAGGCCGTCACCGTGTTGGGAGAAAGTCCCTCGACGCGTGCGATATAGGCGATAAACGAGTCGACGGTGTCGTACAAGTCAAAGGCTATGACCGGTCGCCTCCAAACAGATCGGGGCGAGTTGCCAGATAGGCATCCAGGGCCTCGAGGGCGCGGTCCGCGTAGGCCTGGTAGCGGTCGCGCTTGCTGCGACGCTTACCGTCCTCGAGTGGCGGAACGAGGCCAAAGTTGACATGCATGGGCTGATAGCCCACGGTGGCAGGATCGGTCGCATAGCCCACGAGCGCACCCAGGGCGCCCACGCGCGGCAACTCGACGCCCGCGGCACCGATAGCCTCGGCATAGGTGTTGAGCGCCGCGAGCAGACCTGTCGCCACGGCTTCCATGTACCCCTCGGTGCCGGTGATCTGACCGGCCAGGCGCACGCCGGTACCGGGCACGGCAAAGGTGCCGTCAAGCACGTGCGGGGCGTCGACAAAGGTATTGCGGTGCATGACACCGTAGCGGAAGAACTCAGCGTTCTCCAGGCCCGGCACCATATGGAAGACGCGCTTCTGCTCGCCAAAGGTCAGGTTGGTCTGGAAGCCCACCAGGTTATAGGCGGTCTTCTCCTTGTTCTCGGCACGCAGCTGAATCGCCGCCCAGGGGCGACGTCCAGTACGCGGGTCGGTGAGACCGACGGGCTTCATGGCGCCAAAGCGAATGGCGTCCTTGCCGGTGCGTGCAACCTCCTCGGCAGGCTGGCAGGCCTGGAACAGATCGCCGCCCTCAAAATCCTTGAGCACCACGCGGTCGGCCGTGGTAAGCGCCTCGATAAAGGCCTCGTACTCCTCCTTATTGAGCGGAGCGTTGAGATAGTCGCCGCTCCCCTGCTCCTCGTAGCGCGACTGCGAGAACAGCACGTCCATATCGAGCGTGGAGGCATCGACGATCGGCGCCGCGGCATCGAAGAACGCAAGGGCGTCGCCACCGACGAGCTTCATGACCTCTTCGCTCAGCGCCGGTGAACACAGCGGGCCCGCGGCAATGACCACGTGGCCCTCGGGAATCTGCGTGACCTCGCCGTGCACGACCTCGATATTGGGACGGGCGGCAACCTCGGCCTCGACAAGCTCGGAAAACTTGACGCGGTCGACCGCCAAGGCACCACCGGCGGGAACAGCCGCGCGATGGGCGCAATCGAGCAGGACTGAACCCATGCGCTCAAGCTCGGCCTTCAGCAAACCAGCCGCGGAATCTGGACGGGTCGACTTAAACGAATTGGAGCAGACGAGCTCTGCCAGGTGATCGGTATGGTGGGCCGGGGAGCTCACCTGGGGGCGCATCTCGCACAGCTTTACGGCGAACCCGCGGTCTGCTAGCTGGATCGCGCATTCCGAACCCGCCAGACCGCCACCGATAACCGTCACCTGATCGAACTGCATCTGCAAACACCTTTCTAATTGACACGTTTTCCATTGTGACCGAAGGGCGTCTGGGCGTGAAGGGCAAACTTGGAGGGCGCATACCTTCCATCCATCATGCGCTCGATAAGGCCCTCGAGTTCAAGCGAACCCAGGAGTTTGAGTACGCCGACAGCATCGAGCGAGACGAGCGCCGCGATGTCGTCGACCTTGAGCGGAGAGGCGATGAGCGCATGCATCACGGTCTGCTGTGTTGGATTCAGGTCGGCAATGCCGGGAGCATCGGGGCGAGAGTAGCGCAGGGTGCCGTAGATGCGTGAGATAGCCATCTCGATAGATTCCTCGTCGATGATGCAGCAGGCACCGTTCGCAATGAGGTAATTCGTGCCACGCGACTCGGGCGATAGGATCGACCCCGGCACGGCAAGAAGTTCGCGCCCCAAATCCATAGCAGCCTCGGCTGTAGAAAACGTCCCGGAAGGCATACCCGCCTCGGATACAAAGAGGGCTTGCGACAGGGCCGCGATCACGCGATTGCGGCGCGGAAAGGCAAACTTGCGCGGCCCCATGCCCCACGGAAAGATCGACACGACCGCGCCACCCGTATCGAGCGTGCGTGTAATAAGCCCCGCGCTCGAACGCGGGTAGACCACGTCGGCGCCCGTCCCCAGCACCACGACGTGTTTGCCGCCGGCGTTGACCGCAGCCCAACCCGAGGCTTGGTCACAACCGACGGCGCCGCCCGAAACTACCGTCACTCCCGCCTCGACCGCAACCTTTGCCGCAAGCTCTGCCACGGCAAGACCATACGGCGAGGCCTTGCGCGCGCCGATGATGGAGAGCGCGGGTGTCGAAAGCACCTCGGGATTGCCGCGCACATAGAACGTCTGGGGTACATCAGAAAGCTCCAAAACGGTCTCGGGATACAATGCATCACCTGGATGCAGCTCGAAGGTCCCCTCGGCCATCATTGGTCCCTCCTTCCCTGGTACATCGCCGCCTCGAGCACGTGGTCCTGCGTCACTTGCTCGCTCTCGGCGACATCTGCGATCGTACGCGCGATACGCACCAGGCGCACGATACCGCGGCCCGTGAGATGCGTGCGCTTCGACAGGCCGAGCACACACTTCTCCGCCGCATCATCGAGCTCGAAGGTCGAAACGACGCCGTCAATGGACCGCGTCTTGTCATCCTCGGCCTCGGCATCCGCATCGTCCATACGGGATTCGCGCCAAGCGCGAAAGGCGCGACCGCGCACAACGTAGTCACGTAACTCGGCCGACGACATACCCTCCGCACCCTCGATAATCACTTGGGGGTCGGGACGGGTCACATCGATCATCATGTCGATACGGTCGGCCAAAGGACCGCGCAGTTTAGCCCGATAGCGCTCCACCATCGATGCCGAGCAGCGGCATGGCACCTCACGGTCGCCCAAAAAGCCGCAGGGGCAGGGATTGCTTGCAGCGAGCAGCTGAAAGCGCGACGGGAAGGTAAAGGCCCCGTCGACGCGTACGATCCTCACATAGCCGCGTTCGATGGGCTGACGCAGCGTCTGCAGCACACCCGTGGGAAACTCGGCAAGCTCGTCCAAAAAGAGCACGCCGCCATGAGCTAGGCTAATTTCGCCCGGATGTACTGGACGTCCGCCGCCGATGAGGCCCGCGGTCGAAATGCTGTGATGCGGGCTGCGGAAGGGCCGGTGCCCCGCCAATAAGCCATCGATGTTCTCGCCCAAGACCGAATGGATGCACAGTGCCTCCTGCTGATCCTCAACGGAAAGCTCGGGCAGGATGCCGGTCATACGACGCGCGAGCATCGTCTTGCCCGATCCCGGGGACCCGATCATAAGCAAACCGAGCTCACCCGCTGCCGCCAGTGCCATGCCGCGTTTGGCAACCTCCTGCCCCAGCACGTCGGCATAGTCGAGTTCGGGCTCAAAAGTAGCCTCCACACCCTCGGAATCCAGATAATGCCGCGCGGCATCGCCCATACCATGAGCAAGCTGAGACAAATGATCGATGAATCCGCAATCCACGCCCGCGAGTGGCACATGCTGGTCTGATCTGCCGGCGATAAAAGACAGCCCCATGTCGCGAGCCAGCAGCTGAAACGCCACCTCGCCCTTGACAGGAAGCACCGTACCGTCCAAGCCAAGCTCACCTGCGATAAGACAACGATCGAGGTTGTCGCGGGGAATCTGACCATCGGCCGCCAAGACCGCGATGGCAATGGGCAAATCAAAGCCGCTACCGGTCTTGCGAATATCGCCGGGCGCCAGATTGACCGTAATGCCCGAGCGCGGGATCTCGAACCCGGCGGAGCGCATCGCGCAGCGAATGCGACCACGCGACTCCATCACCTCCATACTCGGAATGCCGAGCATCTGAATGCCCGGAACGCCGCCGGCAAGCGAGACCTCGACCGTGACGGGAATCGCCTCGACGCCGCGGATGCAGGCCGCGTGAACGGCAAACGTCTCAAACGCCATCACGACACCTGCCAATCGAACGCGTTGTACTGGTGCTCGATCTCGGCGATATGCCCGCCGCGAATGGTGACGCCCACGGCATCGAAGCGAATCGCCTTGAGCGGATAATGCTCCATAAGATAGCAGCTTGCGATGCGGCGGTAGCGGCGTTGCTTTTGGGCGTCCACGGCCTCCTCGGGAAAGACCCGCGTGGTGCAATCCAGGGCGACGCGTCTGGTCTTGACCTCGGCCATCACCACGACATCGTCGAGCTCATCAAGCAGCACCAGATCGGCCTCGCCCTCGGTGCAACGATAACCCTGTTCCAGCAAGGTGTAGCCGCGCTCGTTAAAGTAGTCGATGGTGATCAACTCGCCCAGCATACCCAGCTCGCGGGGGCTGAGCCCCTTGATAAACTCGGGCGTCATCGCCCCGCAGTCGAGCTCACCGTTTTCCCAACGCTCCTTGAGCTGCTGTGTCTTGCTCTTTTTGCTTGCGGCACTCATGGGGTCTCCTTTCCCGCACACTGCAGTGCCCCGATGATGAGGGCACCTTTCATGCGGGTAAGTACCGGAAGCTAACCAAAAGCTGACCAAATGCCGTCAAAAAACGGGCCGTACGCAGCAATGTTGTTGCATACGGCCCGCTAGCAGCAGGTTTATAAAACCCCAGGGGTCCCTGTCTCCACAATTGACCTAGAAAAGGCGCTCAGTCTGCAGAAAGTTTCCGCAAAAGCTCACGCGGTGCAGAGGACAAAGTCCATGTTTGCGAATCGCCTCGATGTGCTCGGGGCTTGCGTAGCCCTTCGACTCGGCTAGATGATACTCGGGATACTCGGCGTCGTACTCGACCATCATCTCGTCACGCGTCACCTTAGCCATGATGGACGCCGCGGCGATACAGGCGATTTTGGCATCGCCCTTCACCACATCGCGCTCGTTGGGAACGGCACCCAAAGGATTACCGTCCATGAGGACGCAGTCGGGTTCAAGCCCCGTATCGGCCACGGCACCCGCAACGGCGGTACGGATAGCGCGGGCCATACCCATCTCATCGATATCTGCAGGAGCGATATGGCAAAAGCCGATGGCAGTCGCCACCTCGGAAATCTTCACAGAGAGCAACTCGCGGCGCGCGGGCGTGAGCTTTTTGGAATCGTTGATACCCCAGACGCGCGGCTCCATAGGAAGACAGACGGCGCATACCGTCAAAGGACCGGCCACCGATCCGCGACCCACCTCGTCGACACCAACGACCACCCCATCGCCGCCAAGCTCATGCATAAGCTCGTACATGTCATTGACGCGCTCGCGCTCGGCAACCTCTTTGGAATGGCGTTTGAGGGCGCGTTCACAAGCCTTGATCACCTGCTGGCGCGGATCCTCGCGATAATGCTCTACGAGGGCGGGAATCTCCTCAAACGTA
Organism: Collinsella aerofaciens; assembly: GCF_039062315.1. Taxonomy (GTDB): domain Bacteria; phylum Actinomycetota; class Coriobacteriia; order Coriobacteriales; family Coriobacteriaceae; genus Collinsella; species Collinsella aerofaciens_BG. The sequence continues at coordinate 157,852 of NZ_JBCJBG010000002.1, read as the reverse complement.
GCGCTCGCCAACTCACCGGCAACCTGCGATGCCGAAACCGAGCTCGTCATGTTGGCCATACCAGACCCTCCTTGCATGCAAATCAGATAAAAAGAAGGGCCACCCGAAGGTGACCCTTGTGTCCAAACGAGTGGACAGACGCTGCGATCTTCTTAGCGCTTCTCGGGGATGCGAGCAGCCTTGCCCACCTTGTCGCGGAGGTAGTACAGCTTGGCGCGACGGACGCGACCATGACGAACGACCTCGAGCTTGGCGATCTTGGGGCTGTGAAGCGGGAAGGTACGCTCAACACCGACACCGAAGGACATCTTGCGGACGGTGAAGGTCTCGCGGGCACCGGCGCCGGCCATGCGGATGACGTCGCCCTGGAAGACCTGAATGCGCTCGCGGTCGCCTTCCTTAATGCGGTAGTGAACCTTGACGTTGTCGGCGACGCGAACCTGAGGAATGTCCTCGCGGATCTGCTGACGCTCGATTGCGCGGATGTAATCCATGTGCAATTCCTTACTCTTCTAGAGGTGCCGTACCACCTTGGCCGGCACGTAGTTGAACAAACGTATTCGAGTATACACGCGCGGGTTTCTGCTGCAAGAACAATTTTTTACGCAGACAAAAAGACAAAACCCGCACATGACAACCGCCCGTCTCACGAATGAGACGGGCGGCATGAAGGGGGGGCTACGCTAGGCGTCTAAACCCAAAACGTTAGGCGGAACGCTTAGCCTCGAGCTTGGCCTGAGCGGCAGCCAGGCGTGCGAGGGGCACGCGGTAGGGCGAGCAGGACACATAGTCCACATCGGCCACGTTAAACAGGCCCTTGATGGACTTGGGGTCGCCGCCGTGCTCACCGCACACGCCAAAGTGCATGTCGGGGTTGGTGGCGCGGCCCTTCTCGACAGCCATGCGCACCAGCTCGAGTACTGCCGTATCGATGGTCTCGAAGGGGTTGTCCTTTAAGATCTTCTTGTGCATGTACAGCGGGATGAACTTGGCCTCGGCATCGTCGCGGGAGAAGCCGAAGGTGGTCTGGGTGAGGTCGTTGGTGCCAAAGCAGAAGAAGTCGGCATGATGGGCGATCTCGTCAGCGACCATGCAGGCACGCGGCAGCTCGAGCATCGTGCCCACGGGAATATTGAGCTCGACGCCCTCCTCAGCGGAAACCTCAGCGATCACGCGCTCGATAACCTCGCGGGTCTGGACATGCTCGGCCGTGATGGAAACGAGCGGAACCATGATCTCGGGGCGCGGGTCGACGCCTTCCTTGATAAGGCGGGCAGCAGCCGTGGCGACGGCGCGAACCTGCATGAGCGGCAGATCGCTAAAGACGACGGACAGACGTACGCCGCGTAGGCCGAGCATCGGGTTGGACTCGACCATGCCGTCGATACGACGCAGGCGGGCGCGCAGAGTGGCAAGCTCTTCCTCGCTGGCGCCAGCGGCTTCCTTCTTGGTGATGGCGACCTCGAGCTCGCGAGGATTATCCAGGAACTCATGAAGCGGCGGATCGAGCAGGCGGACGACCACGTCGCGACCGGACATAGTCTTGAACATCGCCAGGAAGTCCTCGGTCTGAACCTTCAGCAGATCGGCGAGCGCCTGCTGCTTTACGGCCTCGTCGTCGGACAGGATGAAGCTCTGGATGATATTCTTGCGATCGCCCAGGAACATGTGCTCGGTGCGGCACAGGCCGATGGCCTCGGCACCAAACTCGAGGGCGAGCGCGGCATCCTCGGGGTTGTCGGCGTTGACGCGCACGTGGTTGGCGTGGCCATCGGTCTCGTCCAGACGAATCTCGTTGGCCCAGGACAGGATGGTGTCCAGGTCGCCGGTGAGCTCGGCCGAAACCAGGTCAACGGCGCCGTCAACGACGATACCCTGGGTGCCGTCGATGGAGATGACATCGCCCTCGTGCAGCACGCGGTCGCTGCCCTCGATGCGCACGACCTTCTCGGCGGCGTCGATATGGAAGCGTTCGACGCCGCAGACGCAAGGCGTACCCATGCCGCGGGCGATAACGGCGGCATGGCTCGTCTTGCCACCGTGGCTGGTCAGGATGCCCTCGGCGGCGACCATGCCCTTCAGGTCGTCGGGGTTGGTCTCCCAACGAACCAGGATAACCTTGTGACCCTCGTTGGCGCGCGCGACGGCGTCGTCGCTCGAGAACACGACCTCGCCCACAGCGGCACCGGGGCTGGCGTTCAGACCGCTGGCCAGGGCCTCGTACTTCTTGGAGGCGTCAAACTGCGGGTGCAGGAGCTGGTCGAGCTGCGCGGGATCGATGCGGTTTACGGCCTCCTCGCGGGTGATCAGGCCCTCCTCGACCATTTCGATAGCGATGCGCAGAGCGGCGGTTGCGGTACGCTTGCCTACGCGGGTCTGGAGCATCCAGAGCTTGCCCTGCTCGATGGTGAACTCGATATCGCACATATCGCGGTAATGATCCTCGAGCGTCAGGAACACGCGCTCGAGCTCCTCACCCGCAGACTCGAGGCCCGGGGTGGCCTTGAGGTCGGCGATGGGCTCGGTGTTGCGGATGCCGGCGACAACGTCCTCGCCCTGGGCGTTAACCAAAAAGTCACCGTAGAACTCCTTGGCGCCGTCGGCCGGGTTGCGCGTAAAGGCGACGCCGGTCGCGGAGGTCTCACCCTTGTTGCCAAAGGCCATGGCTTGGACGTTGACGGCAGTACCGAGCTCGTCGGAGATGCCGTGCTGTTTGCGGTAGATGCAGGCGCGCTCGTTCATCCAGCTGCCAAAGACGGCCTGGATGGCAAGACGCAGCTGAAGCTCAGGATCGTGCGGGAAGACGGGCTTGCCGTCGGCGACCTCGAGCTCGGGATACAGGGCGGCCTCGACGTTCTCGGAGAAGATGCCCTTGAAGGTCTCGACGAGCTCCTGCAGATCCTCGGCCGAAAGCTCGGAGTCGACGCGGACTCCAGCGACCAGGCGGGCCTGGGTCAGGGCATTCTCGAATAGGTCGGCGTCAACGCCCATGACAACGTTGGAGAACATCTGGATAAAGCGACGGTAGCTATCCCAGGCAAAGCGCGGGTTCTGCGTCTGCGCGATGAGACCCTGAACGGAGTCGTCGTTGAGACCCAAGTTGAGGACCGTGTCCATCATGCCGGGCATGGAAAACGGAGCGCCCGAGCGAACCGACACGAGCAGCGGATCATTGTCGTCACCGAGCTTCTTGCCACAGCGGGCCTCGAGGTCGGCCTCGGCGGCAACGATCTCATCGAGTGCGCCTTCGGGCCAGACGTTGCCGGCGCCGGAGTACTCGACACAGGTCTGGCAGGTAATGGTAAAGCCACCGGGAACCGGCAGGCCGATGCGGCTCATCTCGGCAAGGTTTGCGCCCTTGCCGCCAAGCACGAAGTTCATGGACTTGTCGCCCTCAGTGACACAGGTGCCCTGGGCGTCGGTTCCAAAACGGTAAACCCTCTTGCAATCGCTCACGATACTTCCCCTTCCATGCGCTTACGCGCACGACCGTGGTAACGAATCGACCCGCCGGATGCGGGCCGTGAGGGAACTATACGGCCGGATTTGAACGGGCTTGAGCAGAGGATACGCGGTTTGGTAAACGTGATAAATATAGCGGTAAACGGTAGGTAAAGGTGGTTACCTTATGAAGATACCAATACAAGAAACTTGCAGTTCAAATGCCAGTTTCTTGCTAAATCGCTTTACCTTATCATGCATTATTTTTAGTTAGTTATTTTAGGCGGGGCATTTTTAGCTATCCCAATAAGCTAGCTTTGTTGGGCTCGACGGACGGCGCGGCGGGCACGGGCTTCTTGGATTTCCTCCAAGTGGCTGATGATCTCGGCAGCGCTCTCCTCGATGGCTTTGCCGTCGGTACGCACCACAAAGCAACCAAGGCGCTTCATAAGGGCACGGGCTTCCTCGAGCTCGCTGCGCACACTCTCGGGCTCGGCATAGGAGCCGGCAACGGCACGGGCGTAATCATCGCCCAAGCGGCTATCGCGAATTTCGGAAATCACATCGACGGTCGAAATCAGGCCGAATAACCGCATCGGGTCGACCTCGTAAATCGACTTGGGCGGCTCCATGCCATGGGCCAAAGGAACATTGGCAACCTTGTAACCTTGATAGGCCAAATACATCGACAGCGGCGTCTTGGACGTGCGCGATACGCCCAACAGCACGATATCGGCACCCGACAGATCGTCGCAACCGCGCCCGTCATCGTGCTCAACGAAATACTCCATGGCCTCGATACGATGGAAATAGCGGTCATCGGTCTTGTGAATCACGCCCGCAACGCCCTTGGGCGGCACGCCGACAAGCGACGACAGCACGGCGAGCGTCGGACCGATCAGGTCGACCGAGCGAATGTGCAGCATGCCCAAGTAGTCGAGCACACGAGCACGAAGGGCCGGATCGACAATGGTGTGGAACACGGCGATATCGCGATGGTCGGCATCGACGCGCGGCCCCACAAATGACTTGACCTGCTCCACGGAGGCCACCTTGGGCAGGCGCAAAACGCGAAAAGCCCCTTCATCAAATTGCCCGGACGCCGCAAGCACCACCTCACAAGCGGTATCGCCGAGAGAGTCGGAGATAACGATAACGGTGGGACGAACGGCGACCGGGCAATCCATGCGGGGCTCCTTTTGCGCTTACGCGCAGGCTGGCTTACTTTTTGCGGGCAAGCTCACCGATGTTGGCGATACCAGAGAAAACGGCCTCGAAGCGGTTGAGCAGCTTAAGGCGATTATCGCGGAGCTGCTCGTCCTTGTCCATGACCATAACCTCGTCGAAGAAGCGGTCGATGGGGGCACGCAGAGCTGCAAGGGCGGCAAATGCGGCCGGGTAATCCTCGGCAGCAAGGGCGGCATCAACAGCGGTCTGAGCGGCCTCGGAGGCGTCGGCGAGCGCGAGCTCGGCCTCGCCCATCAGGCTGCGGTCGTACTCCGCACCCAGCTCGGGCTTGGAGATGTGCGCGGCGCGGGCATAGGCGGTAGCCAGGTTGTCGAAGGTCTCGGCATCGTTCTTGCGGGCCTCGTCGAGCGCGGCGCAGCGGGCGAAGAAGACGGACGGGGCGATGATGTGCACCGCGGAGACGGCGGCAACGGTATCGGCCGGGATCTTTTCGTCGCGGGCCATGCTCACAAGGCGGCCATGGAAGAAGTCGCGAACCTGCTGGGCGACCTCGGCGGCGTCGAACTCAATGCCCCGCTCACTGTAAAGCTCGAGGGCGAAGTCGATGAGCGACGTGGGGTCGATCGGCAGACGGTCGCGCAGGATGTTGATGATGCCGATAGCGGCACGACGCAGCGCGTAGGGGTCGGAGGAGCCGGTCGGGGGCTCGCCGATGGCAAAGATACCGGCGATGGTATCGAGCTTGTCGGCGCAGGCCACGATGCAGCCAGCGGTGCCCTCGGGCAGCTCGTCACCGGCAAAGCGGGGACGATAATGATCGCGAATGGCGTGGGCAACCTCGTCGTTCTCCCCCATCGCGGTCGCGTAATAACCGCCCATCACGCCCTGCTGGCTCGTGAACTCGACGACGGCGTTGGACACCAGGTCTGCCTTGCACAGGTGCGCGGCGCGAGCAGCGTCGGCGGCAAGATGGGCGCCCAGATGAGCCTCGCGGGCGATAGCGAGCGCGAGCTGCTCGATGCGCTCGGACTTGGCGAGCACGCTACCGAGCTTCTCCTGGAAGGCAACCTTGGCCAGACGCTCACGGAATTCGTCGAGGGAGATCTTCAGGTCCTCCTCGTAGAAGAACTTTGCGTCGTCCAGACGGGCGCGCACGACGCGCTCGTTGCCGTCGATCACGCGCTCGGCGTTCTCGGGCTTGCTGTTGGAGACGACCACGAACTCACGCGTGAGCTTGCCCTCGCCGTCATAGATCGGGAAGTAGCGCTGGTTGGTGAGCATGGACTCGCAGATGATCTCGTGCGGGACCTTGAGGAACTCCTCATCGAAGGTACCGACGAGCACCGTCGGCCACTCGCAGAGGTTGATAACCTCCTCGAAGACCTTCTTGGGCGTATCGACATGGCAGCCGGGGCGGGCAGCCTCGACCTCGGCGATACCGGCGAGGATGGCCTCACGACGACGCTCGGCAGAAAGCACGCCGGCGTCCTCGAGCACCTGCTCGTAGACGGCGGGGCTGGCAACCACATGGTCACCAGGGCCAAGTACGCGATGACCACGCGTGGTGTTGCCGCTCGTCACGTCGGCAAACGACACAGGCACAACATCCTCGCCCAAAAGGCAGCAGATCCAACGGACCGGACGAACAAAGGTCGCGTGCTCGTGGCCCCAGCGCTGGCTGCGGTAGTTGGGCCACTGCAGGCCGGCAATAGTCTTCTCGCACAGAGCGGTCAGAATCGGGGTTGCCGGTGCGGAGGGAATATTCTTCTCGGCGAACACATACTCGCGACCGTCAGTGTCCTCGCGACGGACCAGGTCCTCGGCAGCCACACCGCACTTGCGGGCAAAGCCCTGGGCGGCCTTGGTGGCGTTACCGTCAGCGTCGAAGGCAATGTTGGCCGCGGGGCCACGCTTGACCTCGTGAACCTCATCGGTCGCGGTGGCGACGTCGGCAACGAGTGCAGCCAGGCGACGCGGACTCGAGATCACGCGGACCTCGCCGTGGGCCAGACCGGCCTCGTCGAGGCCCTTGGCGATCATGGTGCCAAGCTGCTTGACGGCATTGTTCAGCGGTGCAGAGGGCATTTCCTCCGTACCGATCTCAAACAGGAAATCCTTAGCGTCTGCCATGGCTTACGCCACCTCGCCTTCCTGGTCGGCATTCTCGTTGACTCCGGCGACCTCGGCCATGTAGGCCTCGCAGCACGCCTTGGCGACGGCGCGGACGCGCAGGATGTAGTTGGCACGCTCGACCGCGGACAGCGCGCCACGGGCATCGAGCAGGTTGAAGGCGTGGCTGCACTTCATGACGCAGTCGTACGCCGGCAGCGGCAGCTTGCGCTCCAGACAGGAGTGGCACTCGGCCTCGTAGTCGTCAAACTTCTGACGCATCATCTCGACGTTGGCAACCTCAAAGTTGTAGGCGCTGAACTCGCGCTCGTTCTCGAGGAACACGTCACCATAGGTCATGGGCGTGCCGTCGGGCAGGTAGCTCCACACCAGGTCGTAGACCGAGTTGACGCCCTGGGCGTACATGGCGATACGCTCCAGGCCATAGGTGATCTCGACGGGCACGGGGTCGACCTCGATGCCGCCCACCTGCTGGAAGTACGTAAACTGCGTGACCTCCATGCCATTGAGCCAGACCTCCCAGCCAAGGCCCCAGGCGCCAAGGGTCGGGCTCTCCCAGTCGTCCTCGACAAAGCGGACGTCATGGTCGTTGGGGTCCAGGCCGATAGCGGCAAGAGACCCCAGGTAAAGCTCCTGGGCGTTTACCGGCGACGGCTTAATGAGCACCTGGAACTGATAGTAGTGCTGCATGCGGTTGGGGTTTTCGCCGTAGCGGCCGTCGGCAGGACGGCGGCAGGGCTGCGCATAGCAGGTGCGCCACTCGGCGGGACCGAGCGAGCGCAGCGTGGTCGCGGTATGGAAGGTACCGGCACCGACCTCGGAGTCATAGGGCTGCATAATGACGCAGCCCTGCTCGCCCCAGTACTGCTGGAGGCGCAGGATGATGTCTTGGAAGGAAAGCGATGAAGCGTTCATGCCTCTAATATCCCCTCGTCGAAACGATTACACGGTTAGGTACTGTACTATAGCGGTTTTTAGTCGATAGCGCCGATGCGGTTGAGCGGCCAGTAGCGAACGAGTGCCACGGCCATTAAATCGGAGCGGTCGACCGGCCCAAAATAGCGGGAGTCGGCTGAGTTCTCTCGGTTGTCGCCCATCACCCACACACACCCGTCGGGGACGGTGTAGGGATAGCTTACCTGAGCGCCGGGCGCTTGGACCGAAAGCGGCCAGCTCATGCCCGTCGTATAGTCCTCGTCGAGCGCTTGGCCGTCAACGACCACCTTGCCATCCTGCAGGTCGACCGTCTGGCCGGCCGTGGCAATAACGCGCTTGACAAGAACATCATGCTCGGAGGTGCCATCGGGGTTGTGAAACACCACGATATCGCCCTGCTTGACGGGCTGACCGAGCTCGAGGCTCACCTTTTGCGCCAGGATCTGGTCGCCAATCTCGATTGTGTCCTCCATAGAGCCGGTGGGCACCACAAAGGGCTCGACCACAAACGAGCGAATCAAGAAGGTGGCCACGAGCGCGATCGCGATGACCACGATCCACTCAAAAGCGCCCCTCAACGCGGAATGTTGCGTAGGAACCATTCTCACTCCTCGCTCTGCGAATACGAAGCGTCCAAAATCTCCTGCGCGTACGCACGCTCCTGTGGCGTAAGGCGCGCCGTCTCGATCAGGTCGGGACGCCAGCGGCAGGTGCGCTCGATGGCGTTCTTGCGACGCCAGGCATCGACCTTGGCGTGATCGCCGCTCACAAGCACCGGCGGCACGCCCTCGCCGTTGAACTCGGCGGGACGGGTGAACTGCGCGTACTCGAGCAGGCCTCCGTCCTCGGCGGTCGAGAACGACTCGTCGACGTTGCTCATCTCGTCACCAAGGGCGCCGGGAATCAGGCGTACGACGGCATCGGCTACGACCATAGCGGGCAGCTCGCCGCCCGTGAGCACGTAGTCGCCGATCGACAGACGCTCATCGGCATACGAATATGCACGCTCATCGACGCCCTCGTAACGGCTGCACACAAACAGCAGACGCTCGCTTTTGAGCAGGTGCTCGGCCACATACTGCGTAAAGGGCTCGCCGCAGGGCGTGAAAAACACCACAGTGGGCTTGGGGCCCTCGGAGCTGATGGCCTCGATTGCCTCGGCAATGGGCTCGACCTTCATGAGCATGCCCTGCCCGCCGCCATACGGCTCGTCATCGACGGTACGATGGCGGTCGTGCGTCCAGTCGCGCAGGTTATACGCCTTAAAATCAAAAAGGCCGGCCTTGCGGGCGCGGCCCAAAATCGACGTGGACATGACGGGCTCAAACATCTCGGGAAAGACCGAAAGGGTCTCAATCAGCATGCTGTCCTCCCTACTTGTCCATATCGATCAAGCCGTCCATAACGTGGACGGAAATTGTTCCTGTGTCGGGAAGATCGAGCACAACCTGCTCGATCACGGGAATCAGCACCTCGCCGTACCGACCACCCTCGACAACCCAAACATCGTTGGCGGGCGTCGACATGATCTCGACAATCGTGCCGAGCGAACCAAAGCGTTCGTCGACCACCTCGCGACCCATAAGGTCGGTATAGGCGGCGTCGAGCGAATCGAGCTCGAAGTCGTCACGATTGGCCAGCACGTAGCATCCGGTGATGCCCTCGGCAGCCGTCAAGTCGTCAATGCCCTCAAACGAGACCAGATCGCCATCGCCCGTATCGGTGACGGATACGACCGTGCAAAAACGGTCGCGCTTGAGCGCCGGCGGCGTCAAGGCGACGCGCATACCCGGCTCCAATACAGAAGGAAGCCCCCGCAGCGGCTGCGCGAGGACCTCCCCCTTCCTTCCGTGCGGCTTGACCACACGGGCGATATTTTTGTACTGGGACCTCAAGGTCCTAGCCCAGAACCTCTACCTCGACAGCAGTGTCGAGGCGAGCGGCCAGTGCACGGGCGAGCGTGCGAATGGCCTTGATGGTACGGCCACGACGGCCGATGACCTTAGCGACGTCATCCTCGGCAACCGAAACCTCAATTGTGGAGGCGTCGTCACCATCGATGACCTCAAGGCTCACGGAATCCGGGTCGTCGACGATCTGAACAACGAGATATTCGACGAGATCGGCGATGCGATCTGAGAGCATTGCCTCACCCTCGAGCTGTGCAGCGTCAACCTCAGGCACGATTTACTCCTCGGCGCCCTCAGCGGCCTCAGCGGCAGCCTTAGCGGCCTCGGCCTCTTTGGCGAGCTGCTTCTTGGACTTCTTGACGACGGTCTCGGTCTTCTCGCCCTCGTTGGCGGCCTTGACCAGAGCGGCGACGGCGTCGGTGAGCTGAGCGCCCTTGGACTGCCAGTCGGCAATCTTCTCGAGGTCGAGGTTGATGGTCTTGGGGGCGGTCATCGGGTTGTAGCGGCCAACCTCCTCGATGATACGACCGTCACGCGGGGCGCGGGAATCGGCGACGACGACACGGTAGTACGGACGCTTCTTAGCGCCGTGACGAGCAAGGCGAATCTTGACTGCCAAAGGAAACTCCTCCAACCAAGCAGCTTTAGGCTGCAACTACAAACAAACAGTTGAACATAATACGCCATCGACGCGGGCAGGTGAAGTCCGTGAGACCAACTTCTTCGGTGTAGTCGAGGGCAAATCCATATCTTAGACAAGAATTCGGGATTTGCAAGCACATACACGCACCCCACATGAGCTGCGCGGTATACTCATGACATGGAAAGACGCGAACATACATACGGTTATGAGGAAGCTGCAGGCGTCACACCGCCGCCCTGGACGGGTCCGGCGGTGGGCCTGATGGACCTCGATGCATTTTTTGCGAGCGTGGAGATGCTCGATCATCCCGAATGGCGCGGAAAGCCGCTCATCGTGGGCGGAGACGCCGAGTCACGCGGCGTCGTGTCCACGTGTTCGTACGAGGCACGTCGCTTTGGCGTGCATTCTGCCATGGCCTCGGCCGAGGCGCGGCGCCTGTGCCCGCAGGCCATTTGGACGCACGGACACTTTGATCGCTACCGTGAGGTGAGCGCGCAGGTCATGGCGATTCTTGCCGATGAGACACCGCGCGTGGAGCGCGTGTCCATCGACGAGGCCTTTATCGATATCACGCCAGGCCGCTTTGCACCCGAAGACCCGCTGCTGGTTGCGCGGCGTATAAGCGACCGCGTTGCGGCGCTGGGGGTGACGTGCTCCATCGGCGTTGGGTGCAACAAGACCGTGGCAAAAATCGCAAGCGAGCGCGACAAGCCGTTTGGGCTGACTATCGTGCGCCCCGGAACCGAGCAGCGCTTTTTGGCTGTGCTGCCGGTATCTGCTATGAGCGGAATCGGGCGTTCGGCCGAGGAGCGACTGCGTCGCATGCGCATCTATACACTCGGCGAGCTTTCACGCGCACCAGAGTCCACCCTGGCTGCAATTTTTGGCGTGAATGGCGAGCGCATGCGCCAGCGTGCTTTGGGGCTCGAAGTATCCGAGGTCACCAGCCTGGATGACGAACGTGAAGTTAAATCGGTGAGCAATGAGCGCACCTTTGCGAAGGATTTGACTGAGCGTGGGGATATCGAGGCGGCGATTGCGCTGCTGGGCGAGTCGGTTGGGCGCCGCCTACGTCGTCAAGGGCTGACGGGCGGAACCGTAACACTCAAGCTCAAATACTCTTACGGTAGCGGACGCACGGCACAGCGCCGCTTGCCCCACCCCACCGACGACGAGAATATCTTTGTGGCCGTAGCGCTCGAGCTGCTCGACAATATCTGGCAAGAAGGCATGCACGTGCGTCTGGCGGGTATCGGCATGAGCGACTTCAACCACCAAGGCGGTATCCAAACCGACCTGTTCTGCGAGATCGATGACCGCGGAGCCCAATCCAGCGACCGCCGCGACCTCTCCGTCGCCATCGACGCCGTCAGAGACAAATTCGGCGACACCGCCCTATCCTTCGGCCGCCAATCCCGCTTCAACGATTAACCGCCTTTGGGCAAAAAGAAAGCCGGGCAGGTGCGGAAAACCGCAACTGCCCGGCGAACGGTAGAGGGTAGCCTTAGAGAAGCCCCAGCCCAAATAAAGTCTTAGAGGAGGTTGAGGGGGAGCTGGGGAGCGTCGCCCCAGAGCTTCTCGAGACGGTAGAAGTCGCGTGCCTCGGGGGTGAAGACGTGGACGACAACCGAGCCGTAGTCCATGAGCATCCAGGTCTTCTGCTCGCGGCCCTCGATGGAAAACGGGTGCTCACCGCAAGCCTCGGCGACCTTCTCCTCGATCTCGTCGACGATAGAATCGACCTGACGGTTATTGGTACCGGTGGCGAGCACAAAGTAGTCGCACACGTCGGAGAGCTCGGTCAGATCGAGCACTTGCACGTCCTCGCCCTTCTTGTCGTAGGCGGCCTGCGCGGCGGCGCGGGCGACATCCTCGGCGGCGACGCCGCTCGCGGACAGCGAGGCAGCGGTGCGGTCGGACGTGGCAACGTAGCTCTTGTGCTCCACACCTTTAAGAATCTGCTCGTCGGTCATGGTCTCGTCGGCCATGGAATACCTCTTTCTAGACACACCCGAGCTAGCGCAGCTGGGCGTAATGGTTGTAAATCGTAATAGCCGTGGGATAAAGATAGCGCCCGGACTGGATCACGTAGACCAGACCCTGCGCAAAACAGGAGAAGAACAACTCGTCAAGCGTCGACTCCCCCACCATCTTTCGCAGCGCGTGGGCATAATCACCATGGCGGTTGGGCTCGATGGCATCGGCCACAAAGACCACCATATCGAGCGGCGTCATGTCGCAGGCGCCCACGGTGTGACGGTCGACAGCCTGGAAAACGGCCGGCGATAGCTCGGGAAATAGCTGCGGAAGCTCATAGGCGGCAACCGGGCCATGTAAAAGCGGCGTCGCGGCAGACGGAGAGCCGGCAATCTTAATGCCATAATGCAGAGCGCGCGTGACCAGCTCGTCGTCGGAGAGCACCTTGTCCCAGTCATGGATCAGGCCGGCGGCAGCGGCATCAAAGCGGTCGACACCGTATACCTCGGCTAGGTGCAGTGCAGTCTCGGCAACCCCGAGCGAATGAACGTAGCGCTTACGTTTATCCTTCATGCGCACATCGAGCAACTCGTGGATACGCGTCAACAATGCGCGCTTGTCGCCCTCAAACTGATCCTCTACCGACAACGTAGACCCCCATCACTCAAAATCTTCTTGACCCAGATCGGTATACAGCCCGCGTTTGCGAATATAGCCGAGCACGGACTCGCTCGTAAGATAGCGCACGCTCATGCCACGGGCAACTCGCTTGCGAATGTTGGTCGAGCTGATCGCCAGCGCCGGAATCTGGATATAACGCACGTCAAACGGCAGGCCCGACTCTTTGATTCGTGCACGAGCAGTATCGATGTCAAAGCCGGGACGTGTCGCAGCAATAAAGGTTGCCAGTTCGGCAATCTCATCAGCATTGTGCCAGGTCACAATATCGATAATCGCGTCGGCGCCCGTAATAAAGTAGAGCTTTACCTGAGGCGGGTAAAAGTCGCGAAGGGCATGAAGCGTATCGGCCGTATAGGTCACGCCAGGACGGTCGATCTCGAAACGGCTCGCCAAAAAAGCCGGATTCGCAGCGGTTGCGAGGACCGTCATGGCATAACGGTCCTCGGCAGGCGTCACCGGTTTGTCGAGCTTAAAGGCGGGAGAGCCGGCCGGCATAAAGAGCACGGCGTCCAAGTCGAGCGACTCGCGCGCCTGCTCAGCAGTAACCAAGTGCCCGTAATGAATCGGGTCGAAGGTGCCACCCATAATGCCAAGCCGAAACTCCTGCCCATCCTTGATAGGCAGCTCAGGCAGACCAATTCCACCGCGCAGCGACATGACTTACTCGCCCTCCGGGGTCTCGACATCGTCCGCGACTTCTGCCGCATCGACAATCTCAACGCCATCGTCCGCAGCATCGGCTACGTCAATAACCTCAACGTCTGCGTCCTCGAGATCCTCCTCGTACTCCGAGAAGTCCTCAGCGCCCTCAAAGTCAAAGGCGCGCTGGCAAATGCGGACCTCGTCGCCCGCACGGCAGCCGGCCTTCTCGAGCGCGTCGTCAACACCCATGCGCGCAAACTTATGCTGCAGGTAGATGACGGCTTCCTCGTTTTCCCAGTCGGTCTGGATGACCATACGCTCGATGGCGCGACCGACCACGCGGAAGGCATGGGGCTCTTCCTGAACAATGCGGAAACGCTTCTCACGCTGCAGGCGGCGGCGCTCCCACTCATCGTCACGCAGATCGACCGGCTCATCGGAGACGGCCAACTCGGCGCGCAGCTTAGCCACCTGCTCGCCCACGGCAAGCATCAGCGTGTTGAGGCCGGCGCCAGTCACAGCAGACACGGCAAAGAACATATGTCCATCGTCGAGCGCGGCGCGTTTGAGGTCGGCAATCTTGTCAGCCGTGCCCGGCGCATCGCACTTGTTGGCGACAACGATCTGCGGACGCTCAGAAAGCTCGGCGCCATATTGCTCGAGCTCGCGGTTGATGATGCGGTAGTCCTCGACCGGATCGCGATCCTCAAAACCGCCCGTCATATCGACGACATGCATGATGAGTGCCGTACGCTCAATGTGGCGCAGGAACTGGTGACCCAGGCCCTTGCCCTCGCTCGCGCCCTCAATAAGGCCGGGGACGTCGGCAACGACATAGGAGTACTCGCCGGCACGCACCATACCCAGGTTGGGTACGAGCGTGGTAAATGGATAGTCGGCGATCTTGGGTCGGGCGGCACTCATGCGCGCGATAAGCGAGGATTTACCCACCGAGGGGAAGCCCACGAGCGCGGCATCGGCCATGAGCTTCATCTCGAGCTCAATCCAGTGTTCCTCGGCCGGCTCACCCAGCTGGGCGAACGCGGGCGCGCGGCGCACCGACGTCACAAAGTGCGTATTGCCCAGGCCACCGGCACCGCCAGGGGCCACGACAACGCGCTCGCCATCATGCACCAGGTCGGCAATCTCGAACATCGGGGTCTGCGTCTCGGGGTCGAGCTCGCGCACCACGGTACCCATGGGAACCTTAAGGATCAGGTCCTCGCCGCTCTTGCCGTTGCGGCGGGCGCCCTGACCGTGCGTGCCACGCTCGGCACGAAAGTGATGCTTAAAGCGGTAATCGATCAGCGAAGACAGCTGAGCATCGGCCTGGATGACGACATTGCCGCCACGACCGCCGTCGCCGCCATCGGGGCCACCCTTGGGGACAAAGGCTTCGCGCCTAAACGACATGCATCCGGCACCGCCGTCGCCGCCGCACACGTTAATGCGGCTGATATCGGTGAACTGTGACAACAGAATCGCCTCCTACAAAAAAGAGGGAGACCCTTGAATCCTAAAACTCAAGTGCCTCCCACATATGTGCTCTATGAAGGGTGAATTACGCGTTCGCGAGCGGGCGTACGCTGACCCTGTGCTTGATACCCTTGTGGTACTCAACGGTACCGTCGACCAGCGCGAACAGCGTGTCGTCCTTGCCACGGCCAACGTTCTCACCCGGGTGGATGTGCGTGCCGTGCTGACGGACGAGAATCGTGCCCGTGGTTACCGTCTGGCCGGCGAAGCGCTTCGTGCCAAGGCGCTGACCGCGGGAGTCACGGCCATTACGGGAGGAACCGAGTCCTTTTTTGTGTGCCATTGTGTATACCTACTCTTTCGTTACGAGTGTAATCTACTCGGCGACGGGAGCCTCGGCAACAGCCTCGGCCTCTGCCTTGACAGCCTTCTTGGCGCGGGACGTAGCCTGGACCTTCACGATCTTCAGCTTGGTGAGCTGCTGACGGTGACCCTTCAGACGACGATAGCGCTTACGCTTGTGGAACTTGAAGACCAGCTGCTTCTCGCCCTTGAACTGCTCAACGATCTGAGCGGTAACCTTGGCCTTGGCCAGCTTGTCGGGATCGGTGACGATCTTCTTACCATCGTTGAGGAAGATGACCGGCAGGGTGACCTTGTCGCCCTCATTGCCCTCGATCTTCTCGACGGTGATGACATCGTCGGTGGCGACCTTGTACTGCTTGCCGCCCGTGTTAACGATTGCGTACATGTTTACTTGCCCTTCATGCATCAGTTAGTGCAACAGCCGAATATAGTAGCAGGCGATAATACCCCCGTCAACGAGTATGTGGAGCAAATCCACAAGTTCGCACAGGTATGGGGCTGACGAGTCGGCCCTCGTCGTCCTCGCATGCTTGATTCTGACGCTCGACATCGTAGGAGCAGATGGTCACGAGGTCTTGCATACCGGTGGAAACAATAGGTGCATCGACGCCCGGGGTCAAGCCCTGCAACAAAACATCAGCGGCAGAAAGCAAAATTTCCGGACGCATGGAGCCCTCGTTATCGGCATGGGTGTCGAGCATGAGCACCAGATGGTCCTCACGCTCCCCCACCGCGAGCTCATAGCCAACGAGCGTATGGTCCAGATCAAGACGCTTGCTCTTTTTGCCGCGCGCATAGTCAATGCCATGACCCGCGCGCAGCGTGTCGATCGCAGCGCGCACCTCGTCGGCGCTCACGGGGGCCTCGGGGTCCAGGTGCAAGTCGATGCGGTACGACAGACGCGTAAGCTGAGCCGTCAGCGCCGGCGTGCGCACGTCGATGTAGGCAGCCTCGATAGGCGCCAGATCGGCAGGCGATGCAGCGGCTAGGCGCTCAAAGGCCTCGTCGAGAGCGACGAACTCGGTCATAAAAAGGTCATACCACTCGCAGGTCGACGACGTGCCCACGGGCAGCGCCGACGAAAAGCCCACGCGCATATGCGGCGAGAAACCCTGCGTCACGGCATAGGGCAGGCCCGCACGGCGCACGATACGCTCAATGGTATGGATTAGTTCCAGGTGGCCCAGGTACTTAAGGCGATCACGCTTGCCGTAGCGAACGCGCAGCCTAAAGAGCGTGGGATTGTCGGTCAAGCGCTCACTCATGCGCGATCACCCATCAATACGTTCTTGGCGTGGAGCGTGGGACAGATTCCGCAGCCGGTGCACGACGTGCGGGTGCAATCGGGCGTCGTGACGCCCTCGAGCGAACGGCGGTATTCGCGCTCGAGGAAGCCGCGCGAGCATCCGGGGCTCACGTGCTCCCAGGGCAGGCGCCAGTCCAGCTCGTAGGGCAGGTGTACCAGCTCGTTGAGGTCGATGCCGTTTTTGGCAGCGGCCTCCTTCCAGTTGTCGAGCGAGAAGTGCTCCACCCAGGCGTCGAAGCGCGAGCCCGCACGCCAGGCATCGATGATGACCGGCGTCATATCGCGACCGGCACGGGAGAGCGCAGCCTCGATAAGCGAGGTCTCCGCATCGTGGTAGTGTACGCGAACGGCGCGATTGCGCACGCTCGTGATGAGCAACTTCTGGCGGCGCTTGACGTCGTCGTAATCGAGCTGCGGGCACCACTGGAAGGGCGTTGCCGCCTTGGGGATGAACACCGAAACAGAGATAGAAACCGAGATAGACCCGCGGCGCGCCTTGGGCACCACGGAGCGGCCGAGCTCCAGCACGTGATCGGCCAGGTTGGCGATAGCCACGATGTCCTCGTCGCGCTCGCCGGGAAGGCCCATCATGAAGTAGAGCTTCATGCGGTTCCAGCCGGCCTCGAAGGCCGCCTTGGCCGCGCGATCCAAGTCCTCCTCGGTCACATTCTTGTTGATGATGTCGCGCATACGCTGGCTGCCCGCCTCGGGCGCGAACGTCAGGCCGCCCTTCTTTTCGCCGGCAACCGACTCGGCCATGTCAACGCCAAACGAATCCAAGCGCTGCGACGGAATGGACACGCGAATGCCCGTGTCCTCCAGACGACGATTGAGCCTGCCGAGCACGTCGCGGATACAGGAGTGGTCGGTCGTCGAAAGCGAGGTAAGCGACACCTCGTCATAGCCAGTCTTTTCCAAGCCCTGGATCACCGATGACACGATCTGGTCGGCCGAGCGCTCGCGTACCGGACGATACGTCATGCCTGCCTGGCAAAAACGGCAGCCGCGGGCGCAGCCACGGAGGATCTCGATAGACAGGCGATCATGGACGAGCTGCGCATACGGCACGCACGACTGAGAAAGCGGATTGGTGGCACCAAAGTCCTCGACGACGCGCTTGTAGACTACCGGCGGGACGTCCTTGCCCTCGCGCGGCACGGTATAGCCATGCGGCGAGCAGGGCTCGTCATGACGCACCTCATACAGGGACGGCACATAGGTACCGGCGACCGTCGCGAGCTGCTCGACAATCTGAGCGCGCGAAACGCCCTCGTCGCGCAAGCGGCGATGCAGCTGGCAGATCTCGAGCAGCGACTCCTCGCCCTCGCCAATGAGGATGGCATCGAAGAATGCCGCGTACGGCTCGGGGTTATACACCGAGGGACCACCGGCGACGATGATGGGGTCGTCCTCGGTACGGTCGGCAGCCAACAGCGGAATGCCGGCGAGATCGAGCGCTTCGAGGAAGTTCGTCACGGCCATCTCGTGCGGCACGTGCATGCCGACGATGTCGAACGAGGCCACGGGCGCTGCACCCTCGAGCGACAGCAGCGGAATCCCCGCCTCGCGCATGGCATCGCCCATATCGGGCCACGGCACGTAGCCGCGCTCGCAGGAAATGCCCTCGGCCTGATTAAGGATGTTGTAGAGAATGGCGATGCCCTGGTTGGGCAGACCAACCTCATACACGTCCGGATAGATCATGCAGCAGCGATAGTCGGCATCGGCCTTTGAGAGCGTACCCCACTCGTGGTCGATATAGCGGCTAGGCTTTTCGACCTTGGCGAGCAACGGCTCGATCAGATGAAAACAGTCTTGGTATGGAACGCGCAAAAGAAACCCCTAAGCAGCGAGATCGGATGCATCCTCGAAAGGACTCATGGGACGGGCGGCACCGGCGACCGTGGTCACCAGGTCGCGAACGCGCGAGAACGTGGCGTTGACAACCTCATTGGCACGGCTGTAGTCCACATCGCGCTCGTAGAGCGACACGAGCGCGCGGCCCATGCCATAGGTACCAGCGGCGGCGGTAAGCGCCTTAACGGCAAAGCCGATGTGCGGCGTCTGCTTCACCAATGCGCGGGTGACGGCGCGAATCACCAGACCGCCGGCAAGCACGCCCGCAACCTCGTAGCCACGCTCGGGCTTAATGCCGCGCCCAAAGATAGCCGCGAGCTCAAAGAGCATGCCCACCTGAGCCAGCGCCATCACGGGATAGTCGGCACCCGGCAAAAACACCAGGGCGCCCGTCGCCATGTTGGTGAGCGCGCACGAGGTAATGATGCGATTTGCCGCCGCGATGCGCATAAAGGCAAAGTTTGCGGCAAAAGCCGTCTCCTTATCCGTACGATCGAGGATCCAGCGGGCAAGCGTCTCGAGCAGATAGGTCTTATCGGTCGCCGCCACCACGCCGAGCATGGGCGTAGATTCCTCAACGAACGGCACCTCGACGGCGGACTCGGCAAGCACGCACACGGGCGCGCCGGCAATCACGAGCTCCTGCACAGCACTCTCCAGGCGGTCGGATCCACACGAGAGGACCAGCACCACGTCGGTATCGGCCTTGGGAACGATACGGTCCTCCCCCAGGCGATCAACACGCACAATACCCGAAGTCGTCTGCGGCACAAAAGCATCGCGCACCGTCTCAACCAAAAAGCGAGACGCAGTCGAATCAAGGTAAACCGAGACACGCACCGGTGTATCGGAATCCTTCTTAACAGACGCGCCCATCTTAAAAGCGCTGGTCAACTTATCTACGGGAATCTTCATGGCAAACCCCTCCAGCGGTTACGCGGCGCCCGAACGATGCCGCCATATGGATTGTACGATACCCACCGTCAGCAACTGAATCATCATCGACGACGAACCAAAACTAATAAACGGCAGCGGAATACCGGTAATCGGCATCATGCCAATGCACATGCCGATGTTCTCGAAGGTCTGGAACGCCCACATGCCGACGATACCCACGCACGATAGGCGCAAGAACAATGACTCGCACTTAAAGGCAACGCGGATTGTCGAAAAGATCAGCAGCACGTAGAGGCACAGAAGCAAAAAGGAACCGCAGAAGCCGAACGTCTCGGACAGGAAGGCGAAGACGAAGTCGGTGTGGAACTCGGGTAGAAAGCCACCGGCCGACTGCGTCGCGTGGCCCAGGCCCTTACCAAAGAAGCCACCCGAGCCGACGGCAATGAGCGACTGCTGCAGGTTGTAGGCATCATCCGAATCGGCTTTGTCGGGGTCGATGAAGACTGTCAGACGGTTCATCTGATACTGCTTGATAAGCACGTCGTGGCCAAGGAGCGAATCAAAGACCGAGTCGAGCGCCAAGATGAGCGCAATCAAACCAACCAGCAGGGCCAAGGTCGACAGCACCCATTCGCGGCGTGCACCGCTCATGCAGATGACGATGGCGCCCGAGACCAGCACGACCAGGCCCGAGCCCAGGTCGCCCATGGCGACGACGGCCAAAAACGGAATGGACAGCATGCCGCAGAGCTTAATGTAGTCGCGAACGGTATCGATACGCCCGTTGTACTGCGAGCCAAGCGTGGCCATAAAGAAGATGGTGATGAGCTTGGCGAGCTCAACGGGCTGGAAGGTCAAACCGATACCGGGAATCTTGATCCAACCCGTCATTCCCAAGCCGCCCGTGTAGGACAGGCCCGGAATCTTAGGCGAGAAGATCACGATGAGATCGACGACGAGCAGCGCCGTCGAGAAATTGGAAATGCCACGCAGGTCGGTGCGCCAGACGAGCACCGCCAGCACCGCGCCAATGCCAATGCCCAGCAGGTGGCGCGAGAACGAGGCATCGGCCTTAAACTGCGACGCCGACCAAATGATGATGACGCCATAGGCAACGAGCGCGACGGTAGCCAGCAGCACACCGATGTGTACCTTCTGGCGGAACGTGCCGCGCGAGGCCGAGAGCTGCTTGTTAACGCGGTCCAGGCTGCTGCGGGAGCCGGTTTTGGTTGAGCGGAACAGGTCCGCCGGCGAAAAGTCCATCGCAACCTCCTATCGAACCGAGGAATCGCCCGTGGCCGTCGACGTGTCGGGCTCGTCATAAATCGCACCGAGGACATCGCGCACGACGTGCAACGCGGTATCGGAGCCGCCACCGCCCTGTTCCAAGATGGTGGCAATCACGTACTTGGGATCATCGGCCGGCGCGTAGGCGCAAAACCACGCGTAATCGTCCTCGCCGCTCTTCTCGCCCGTACCGGACTTGCCGTAGACCGTAGGGGTCAGGGAGTTAAAGTGCGCGGCGGTCGAAGTCGACGCGGAGTAAATCACATCGTGCATGCCGTTGCGAACAAGAGCCAAATCCGAATCGCTGTTGATCTTGGCCTCCAGGCGCTTCTTCTTGCCCTTGCCGTTGTACTTGTAGGCGTCACCGTCGCCATCGCGCGATACCGCCGACAAAAACACATGCGGCACATACTGTTTGCCGCCGTTGGCAATGCCCATATAGGCGCAGGCCATCTGCAGCGGTGTCACCAGAATGTCGCCCTGGCCGATGGCGATGTTCGTCATATCGCCGGCATTCCACTTGCGGTCCTCGGCAGATGCGTCGGTAAAGTACGACTCTTTCCACTCGGCGTCGGGAATACGGCCCGTGCCCTCACTCGGCAGATCGATACCGCAGGTCTTGCCCAGGCCCCAGCGACGAAAGATCTCTTGCAGGCCCTCGGGATGCTGGTCGTTGTAGAAAAACGCCTTGCCCATATCGTAGAACACGGGGTCGCAGGAGTTAGCGATACCGGACTGCAGCGTCATCGTGCCGTGGCCGGAGTGCAGCCAGCAGTATTTTCCCCAAGATTTGCCCAAGCCGGTCCAATAGCCGGTGCAGTTGGTTGTCTGACTCGACGTGTACGTTCCAAACTCAAGACCAGCCAGCGCCGAGAGCGGCTTAATGGTCGAAGCCGACATGTACTGGCCGCTAATGGCGCGGTTGAGCAGCGGATGCGAACCCTCGTCATCGTTGAGCTCGGTCCAAACATCGTTGGAGACGCCGCCGATAAACACCGAAGGATCGAACTTGGGCTCGCTGGCCATGCCCAGAATCTCGCCGTTATTGGGGTCGAGGCACACCACGGCACCGTTGCCGGCGTCGCTGTGGCCTGTGGTCTTAGCGAGCTCAATGGCACTTGCAAGCGCCGTCTCGCAGGCTTGCTGAATCTTGAGGTCAAGCGTGAGCTTGATGTCGGAGCCGGCCTTGGCGGGCACGGCGCCGGCCTGACCGGTCACGTTGCCCGAGGCATCGACCTTCACCGTCTGCTCGCCGCGAATACCCTGCAGCAAGTTCTCGTAGTAGCTCTCGACGCCCGCCTGGCCCACGATATCGCCCGACTGGTACGTAATCTGACCGGCTGCGCTATCGTTATCGCCCGAAGCCTTCTTGTTCTGCGCCTCGAGCTGCTCGGAGGTAATGGTGCCGGTATAGCCCAAAATGTGACAGGCCGTCTCGCCGTACGGGTACTGGCGCTCGGTGCGCTCGGCAATCTTCACACCCGGGAAATCGCCGGCATGCTCCTTGATATAGGCAACCGTGGAGCGGCGTACGTCCGTCGCGATGGTATGCAGGCTCTGGGCGCCCTCGGAATTGTCCTGAATGTTGCGCAGAACCGCGACGTAGGGCATTCCGAGCACATTCGCGAGGTGATGCACCAGCACGGTGTCATCGGCCAAGTCGCGATAGGCAACGACGGCAAGTGAAGGACGGTTTTGCACAAGTGCCACGCCATTGCGATCAAGGATTCGCCCGCGCACAGCCGGCGTGGTAACAGTACGGGTCTGATTGCTCTTGGCCTGCTTGTCGTAGTAGTCCGACGAGACCATCTGCATACCCCACAGCTTAACGGCGAGCGCGGCAAACATCGCGCCCACGCCGGCGGTGAGGATGGAGAAGCGACCCTTGAAGGCGGTTGCGGCGGTATTGCCCTCGCCCTCGGTGGCGCGCGGGGCCGTTCCATGCTGCGTGTCGTAGGTAAAACGGGAATCGCCGCGGCGCATGATGACCAGCGCGACCACAATGGCCACGACCAGCACGATACCGGCGATGATAACCGTCATCTGGGAAGACATCTACGGGCCTCCCCTATTTGAGTTTACGAGTCTTGGGCTTGAAGCGCATGCCCGCCTGATGACCACCGCGTGCGGAGAATCCGTAACCGGACTGCGGCACGACACCGGACATCAAAAACGGAATGGCAACCAGACCCGTCAGGATCGAAGACGGCAGGGCGTGTCCAAAAACAGCCACCACAAAGCTCGTCTCCAGACCCATAAACAGCAAGATGATGCTGTAGACCACGTTGATGGCAAGCGCGAAGGCGCCCACGGTAATACCGCGCGCGCTCGGGGAGCCGCTCGTCTGACCGGCAGCGCTGTGCACCAGGGCAAAACTGCCCACCGTCAACAGCAGCGACATAACGCCCACCGGAACGGCGGCGGAAAGATCATAGAACAGGCCGCTGCAAAAACCGCAGACGACAGCCCGCGTGGGATCGCCCGAGAACACGCTCAGGCATACCAGGATAATCATAAAGTTGACGCGACCGCCCGCAATGGAGATCTGCGGCGCCAGGCCCGCCTGCAGCAGCACGCACGCAATGGCGGCGATTGCAAACGTGCGGGAGCTCGCCCCCTGCTCGTGTAGATCCATGGACATGCCCCCTATTCGCTCGAGCCGGAATCGGTCGTCTCGGACGTGTCGGAACTGTCATCCGAGCTCTCGTCCTTCGTCTTGGTCGCAGCATCGCGCGACGTTCCCTGCGGCGTGCTGTTGGCCGTGCTCACGTCCTCGTCCGAGGCCGACTGCTCGTCGGTCAGCGAGGTAATGACCAGCACTTCCTCGTTGTTCTCGGCCGTGGTCTGAGCGCGCACCACAATGGTGTAGTACACGTCGTTGGCCGACTTCTCCACCGAGGAAACGGTGCCGAGCGGCAGGCCCTTGGGGAATACGCCGCCAATGCCAGAGGTCACGATGATGTCGCCCACTTTGACGTCGGAGTCGACGCTCACGTACTCAAGGCGCAGGGTGCCATCGGGCTGGCCCTGCAGCATACCCTGGGCGCGCGTGTCCTGCACCATAGCCGACACGCCCGAGTTCTCGTCACCAATCAGGCGCACGGTAGAGGTCTTGGCCGATACCTCGATAATCTGGCCGATAACACCGGCAGAACTCGTCACGGGCATGTTGATGGTAAGGCCGTCGGCAGAGCCCTTGTCGATGGTAACGGTCGAGGTCCAGGCATCGCCCGACGCACCGACGATACGAGCAGCGGTCGACTTAAGGTTGTAGGTCGATTGCAGCCCGACCAGGCCTTCCAGGCGCTCGGCAGTCTTTTGAGCCTCGGAAAGCTCGGCGACCTTAGAGGTCAGCACCTCGTTTTGCTTCTTGAGGTCGTCGAGCGACTCCTGCGAAGCCGTGAGGTTGGAGAACACGTTGCCGATCGCGTTGAAGGGAGCCGCCACGGCCGAGCCCAAAAAGCGCACCGGCGAGGTAATCGTCGTCACACCCGAGCGCACGGCATGAATCGGCCCGGCCTCGCCCTCACGGATATAAAACGTGAGCAACAACACCGAAATCAGGCTGAAAACAATCAACGGGCGCATACCCGTTGATTGTCGCTTGGTATTCAGATTTGGAGAGAAACCCGAAGATCGTGCCAAATGGAATCCACCTTTTGGAAATTAAGCATTGGTTTGGACGAAGCCACCGTCAAAGGCGTTGGCCTCGAGCACGCGGGCGCAGCCGTTTACGACGTTATCGAGCGCCGTGGGGCTGACGTTGACCGAAACGCCGGTCTCGTCGCGCAGGCGCACGTCGAGGCCGCGCAGCAGCGCACCGCCGCCGGTCAGCAGAATGCCGTAGTACATAAGGTCCGAGGCAAGATCGGGCGGCGTGGCGTCCAGAGCGTCCTTAACGGCCTTGGCCATCTCGTCGAGCGGCTTGTTGAGCGCGCGACGAATCTCCTCGCTCTCGATACGCACGGTTTTGGGCAGGCCCGTGATCACGTCGCGTCCGTTGACCTCGACGTCGAGCTCATCCTTGAGCGGCACGGCGGAGCCGACCTTAATCTTGATGTCCTCGGCCGTGCGCTCGCCGATAGCCAGGTTGTAGGCATCGCGAACATGGGTGAGGATAGCCTGGTCGAACTCGTCGCCGGCAATGCGGATGGACTGCGACACGACAATACCGCCCATAGCGATAACGGCGACCTCGGTGGTGCCGCCGCCGATATCGATGACCATGGAGCCCGTGGGCTCCTCGACGGGCAGGTCGGCGCCAATGGCAGCCGCCATGGGCTCCTCGATCAGATAGGCCTGGCGAGCGCCCGCCTGGATCGTGGCCTCAAAGACGGCGCGCTTCTCGACCGACGTGACGCCGGAGGGAACGCAGACGACGACGCGCGGACGCGGAGTCCACGGATAGCGCTTCTCGGAAGCCTTGTCGATAAAGTAGCGAAGCATGGCCTCGGTGACATCGAAGTCGGCGATAACGCCGTCCTTAAGGGGACGAACGGCCACGATGTTGCCGGGCGTACGGCCGAGCATTCGCTTGGCCTCGATGCCGACTGCCAGGATGCGCTCGTCGTTCTTATCGATAGCGACAACGGAGGGCTCGCGGATGACGATGCCCTTGCCGCGCACGGAGACGAGCGTATTGGCGGTGCCGAGGTCGATGGCGAGATCGCCCGCATAGCTACCGAAGAACATATCCATCAAAGAAAACAACGCAACTCCTGATGTGTTGGATGATTGCTGGAAAACTACTAGCCCATCATACTAGCGCAAGCCCGGCACCTCACTTGCGGTGAAGCGCCGGGCAGAGCCAAATCTCATAAGGTCACTACTGGTTGTCAGCGGCCGAAAAATCGATGTCGAAGGAGGAAACGGCCCAACCGATATGGTTGTCGGAGCGCACGAATTTAACGGTGTACTCCTGCTCGCCGCCCTTGGACAGCGAAGCCTTCACCTTGGCGGTGGTCTCGGTCATGGACTGATCCATACCCTCGATGGAGACGGTGGCGCCCTGCGGGATTGAGGAGATGATCATCGCCTTGGCGTCCTCGGACAGGCTCGAGGCCAGGCAGGACTCGGCCTTGGCGGTATCGCCGTCGCCGGCAGCCTGGAACAGGTCGGTGATGACGGACTCCTGCGAGGGGTAGCCCATGCCGCGCGTATAAGCATAGCCAAGACCGCCGGCAGCGATCACGATGAGCAGAAGCAGTACCAGGAAGATCTTGAGACCCGTGTGGCGGTGGCGACGACGAACCTTGGCCTGCTTGCGGTCCTGCTGGACCATCTCGGACTCGGACAGCGTAAAGAAGCCGGTGTCAGAGGGGTCGGGCATAAACTGACCGGTCGCGCCCGTGGGATCGAGCGGGTCGACAGCGGGAGCGTCCATCGCGGGAGCCGGAGCCGTGGACATGGCCGTCTGGGCCGAAAGCGCGGCGAGCGAGTCGTGCACGCGGGCAAGCTCGTCGGCCTGCTCGGGCGTGAGCTGGTAGATGCCATCGGCGGTAGCGGTGTTAAAGGCATCGAGCGCATCGGAGGGACGGCCGACGGCGGAAAGCGCTTGGCCCATGCCGGCGTTGAGGGCACGCGTATCGTCGCGCGGGCCGGCAAAGTCGATAGCCGTGCGGTAGGTCTCAACGGCGTCCGCGGGGCGGCCGAGCTTGATGAAGCAGCGGCCCAGATCGCCGAGGGCGGCGGCAGGAGCCGGGTTGGCGCCGTCGATGGCAGCCTGACGAAAGGCGGTACCGGCGTTGGCATAGTCGCCCGACTGGAACAGCGCGTTGCCCAGACCCAGGTAGGCCTTAAACGGCGTGGCGTAGGAAGCGTCCTGGGTAGCTGCAGAGAACGCCTGGGCAGCTGTGGTGTAGTCGCCCACCGCGGCGAGTGCCTTGCCGCGGTTGGTGAGCAGGGCGCCGCGCTTGCCATAGGCGCCGTCGTTGAGGGCGGCGGCGTAGGCCTCGGCGGCCTCGGCGTACATGCCCAGATGCATCAGGGCGTTGCCGCGCAGGTGGTCGGCCTCACCCATGATCTCGTTGGGAGTCTTTGCCGCGCCAAGCATCTGGGCGGCAGCGGAAAAATCACCCGCGCGATAAGCGGCGCGGCCCTGTTGGATCAGCTGGCTATTCAAGGAAGTCCCCTTTACTCGTGAACGATCTCGACATGAACGATCTCGTCGCCGGCGCGCAGCTGCGAGATGACGTCGAGGCCCTCGACCGTGGTGCCAAAGACGGTGTAGCCGGAGTCAAGGTTGTGCTGGGCACCCAGGCAGAAGTAGAACTGCGAGCCCGCGGAATCGGGATCCATGGAGCGGGCCATGGCAAGCGCGCCGTCAACATGGCTGTTGCGCGGATTGGTGGCAAACTCGCCCTTGATGCAGTAGCCGGGGCCGCCGGTACCGGGCATGCCGTCGGGGCCCTCAAGACCGGCGGCGACGTCGGCGCCGGACATATCGCGGGTATTGGGGTCGCCGCCCTGGATCACAAAGCCGGGCACATAGCGATGGAACTTAAGGCCGTCATAAAAGCCCATCGTGGAAAGCTCGCAGAAGTTCGCCACATGGATGGGGGCGCCCTCACCGTCAAACTTGACCTTGATGGTGCCCTTCGACGTCTCGATCACCGCGCACTCGTCACCGACGAGCTGGTACTCGGGCGTATAGAGCTCTTTCTTAAAACCAAACATGTGGTTCCTTCCTCGTGCGTTTAAAGCATATTTGTACGAATTGTAGCAATAAGCACGGGCTTCCATCAATTGCGCACGCAGGTTATGCCGCCGGAGGGCAACAAATTACGAACGCTGCTGCGGCCTCCAGGCGCTCACGTTGGCGTCGTACTGGTTAAGCGCGCTGTTGCCGCCTTGTGCGATGGGCGCCAGGATCTCGCTCTGACGGGCGCTCAGCGACTGACCGTCGGGAATGGACAGCGAGATATCCCAACTCTGGCAGATCACGTCGACACGCTCGTACATCCACTGGGCAAGCTGCTTTAGATGATCGATGTCCTCCGCATAGACCGTGTCGTCCTGAACCTTGAGGTTGTTGAGCTCATCCTGGGTCTTTTTAATCTGATCGCGCAGGGCATAGGCGCCCTGCGACAGCTCCTGGCGGGTGGAGAGCGGCGTACGCAGATAGCCGTTATTAAACGAATCGATGACCTCGCCGATCTGGTCATCGTCGCTGTACGACACGATGGTCTGGTACAGGCCGTCGAGCCTGGTGTAGAGCTGCTCGTCGGTTAAGACGGTCTCCTCCTGAACGACCTCGGACGCATCCTCTTGCTTGGACTCTTTCTCGGTGGCCTCGCCCTTTTGGCGCGACGGGAAGGTGGTCTTGGCGGCCTGGCCAAACTGGTCGTAGAAGCCGGGCATGACGCCCATGGGATCGGCAGTCACAAACCAATAGGCACCACCGCACACGGCGGCGAGCACCGCGATGACGATGAGCGGTTTGGGGATATGGCGCTTGTGCTTGTGATAGGCATCCTCGTCGGGGTGGACCTTGCGCTTGGGCTTTTGCTTTTTGGGCTGGGCATCATCGCGCAGGGACACCGGCGTGGGAATATCGACCTTGGGGATGCCAAAGTCCTTATCGAAGGCAGGCAGCACGCAGGTCTCGTTGGGGTCGGCTGCGTCGGAGAGCACCGCCGCGGCAGATGCCGGCGCGTGGGGCACCTCGGTATCGATCTGCTCCTGCGTCAGACGCGGAAAGCCAGCCGTGCGGCCTGCGGCCAGATCGGATGCGGCCGCGTCCTCGGAAAGGATGCCCGGCGCGGGGCGTCCACACTTGGGACAGGTACGGTCATGCGGGGACAGACGGGCGCCGCAGCCGTCGCAGAACACGAACTCGGTATGCTCGGGGCCATCGCCCGGACCAACGTATGCGTTGCAATAGGGGCAGAACGAGGCGCCGTCCTCGATGGTCTTTAGGCAATGCGGGCAGATCACGGCATCCTCTTTCCGAAGCAATTCAAACAATTGAGGTTAGAGCATAACATCGACACGGCCCCACAGGCGCAAGGCACCAATTCAACATCGCAGGACATCCCTGAAGGGCGCGAACTACTTTTTCTTCTTGCTCGGCATCGAGACTTTGATGCCCTGGGCCGATTTGGTCACGCGGGAGCGCTTGGCAACGGCGCTCTTCTTTTTCTTGGGCTGGGTCTGGGCCACGCCCTCGAGTGCGCGGGCCTCGGCCTCGCGGACAGTCCGCGCCTCACGGCGCTGCGCCATATCGGCGGCAACGCGCTTGGCAAAACGCTCGGCGGTCGACCCCGTTGAGCTCACCTTGCCGCCGCCGCGCCCCAGACGCACGCGCACGCCACGGCCAAAGCCGGTAGCCGCATGACGGCGACGGGGCTTAAGCGAGTCCATCATCGTGGCAAGCTTAAAGAACACCGCGCAGGTAATGACGACGATAACCGCCAAGATGACCATCTGACCCATCGACAGGTTGGCGATGGACAGCAGCCCCGGGAACCCGATAACGCCCGTCAAAATACCGGCGACGACAAACACGAAAAGCACCACGCGCAAGGGCGTGAGCGGCTGCGAGATGCGCCAGATCAGGCTGACACTCGCCGCGCACGACGTGAGCAGGCACATGGTCGAAAGCGTAAGCTGGCTAAAGCCAAATACGCGTGCCACAAAGATATCGAGCGCCGCAGCCAAAATGACCGCAATCGACGCCGGCAGCGCACGCTTAAGCACGTTGGTCAAGAACGACCCCTTCACGCGGGCGTTGTTGGGCTCCAGGCCCAGCACAAAGCCCGGCGCGCCAATGCAGAAGAAGTTGATGAGCGTCATCTGAATGGGCTCGAAGGGATACGGCGGAAACGCGATGCACAGCGCCGCCAAGCCCATCGAGAACAGCGTCTTGGTCAGAAACAGCGCCGCAGAGCGCTGCAAGTTGTTGATGGAGCGACGGCCCTCGGCCACAACAGCGGGCATCGAGGCAAAATCGTTGTCGGCCAGCACAATTTCGGCCACGTTGCGCGCGGCGTCGGAACCGGCGGCCATGGCCACGGAACAGTCTGCCTCCTTGAGCGCCAACACGTCGTTGACGCCGTCGCCCGTCATGGCAACGGTATGGTCGCGACGCTTGAGCGCCTGCACGAGTTCGCGCTTTTGCTGCGGCGTCACGCGACCAAAGACGTGATAGCGGTCCACCGCCGCATCAATCTTGGACGGCGTATCGAGCGTCGTGGCGTCGACGTAGGCATCGGCCCCCGGAACGCCCACCACGCGCGCAATCGATGACACCGTGCGCGGGTCGTCGCCGCTGATCACGTTGAGGGTCACACCCTGCTCGTTAAAGTAGCCGATGGTCTCGGCAGCCGAGGTACGGATCTCGTCGCGAATGGTCACAAAGCCCACGGGCTCGGCCTCGCCCGCCATATCGCCGTCGGGCGTAAAGCCGTCCACACGGGCCACAACAAGCACGCGGCAGGTGTCGGCAAGCTCGGCCACACGATTCTCGACCTGCGCAAAGACGCGCTCCGAAAGCACAAATTGCGCTGCGCCCATCACATAGGAGCCCTGCGCAAACGAGGCGCCGCTCCACTTTTTGGACGAAGAGAACGGAATGACCGCCAGCGGCTCGGAAACCTCGACCGGGCGGTCAGCGTAATAGTTGAGCAGCGCCTGACAGGTCTCGTTGGCGTCTGCCGATGTGGCACGCGCCACGTTGGCGAGCGCAAAATCGAGGACCGTGGTCTCGACGGGGACAGCTGCCTCGTCCGAGTCCGCGCCAAAGCCAACGCCCTCAACAGGCAGCGGGTAGGTACCCTCGACCTCCATACGGCCCGAGGTAATGGTGCCCGTCTTGTCCAGGCACAGCACGTCGACGCGCGCGAGCGTCTCGATACAGTAGAGCTGCTGCGCGAGTACCTTGCGGCGCGCCAGACGCACCGTGGCGATGGCAAGCACCGACGAAGTCAGCAGCACCAGGCCCTGCGGAATCATGCCCAAAAGAGCGCCCACCGTAGACAGCAGCGCCGACGAAGGCACGCGACCGGCAAGCAGCTCGGAAAAACACCACGAAAGCGCGCTATCGCCCGGCGTACCGGCGGCATCCCACAGCTCGCTCACGCTCGAGGCAAAGAGCGCCAGGCCGAGCGGAATCATAATGAGGCTCGCAAAGCGCACGATGGCGTTGAGCGCATTCATGATCTCGGAATTGACCTTTTTGACGTACTTGGCCTCGTTGTTGATCTTGGCCACGTAGTTGTCGGCGCCAACATGGATCACGCGGGCGCGCAGCAGGCCCGAGTCGATAAAGCTGCCGCTCATGAGCTCGGAGCCGGGCTGCTTTTTGATGAGATCGCTCTCGCCCGTCAGCAGGCTCTCGTTCACGAGTGCCTCACCCGAAACCACCACGGCGTCGGCCGGAATCTGGTCACCGCGCCCCAAGCGGATGATGTCGTCGAGCACGATCTGGTCCAGATCGAGCTCCACCTCGGCACCGTCGCGCACCGCGATGGCCTTCTTAGAGGTCAGCAGCGTAAGCTTATCGACCATCTTCTTGGAACGCATGGACTGAATGACGCCGATGGCGGTATTCAAAAACACCACGAACAGGAACGTGAGGTTCTTGAACGATCCGGTCAGCAACACCAAAATCGCCAAGACAGCGTTGATCAAGTTAAACAGCGTGCAGAGGTTCTCGATGATGAGCTCTTTGACCGATTTGGTCTTAAGCTCCATGTTGCGGTTGATCTTACCGGCGGCGATGCGCTCCTCGACCTCGGCGGTCGAAAGCCCGCGCTCGATATCCGTTGCTGCCATACCACGTCCCATCACGTCGCGTCGGTATAAGAAAACCGCCCGGACCATGCGAGGTTCGGACGGTCTTACGTTCGATGGTGCCCCATGTTGGATTCGAACCAACGGCCTTCTGCTCCGGAGGCAGACGCTCTAATCCCCTGAGCTAATAGGGCGAACGGTTGGCATTATACCCAAGTGTGCCACGGGCTAACAAAAGAATAGAAAAAGCTTTGCAATTACGTGGGAGACACGGCGCAGAGGCTCACTTTAGAACGCAAAAGTGAAACAATTAGTATAAACTCTCATGCACATATATAACGGCTCGCGATGCGGGCCGTTTTTGCAAGAGCTATCCATCGAGGTGAGAGGCACACCATGATTGCGATTTTAAAGCAGAGCGCCAGCGACGAGGCCGTCGGCCATATCGTCAGCTGGATTGAGAAGAAGGGTCTCAAGACCGACGTCTCGCGCGGCGAGAACGAGACCATCATCGGCCTGGTGGGCGATACGACCAAGATCGACCCGTTCCTGCTCGAGTCCATGGATGTCGTCGAGCGCGTGCAGCGCGTCTCCGAGCCCTTTAAGCGTGCCAACCGCAAGTTCCACCCCGAGGACTCCGTCATCGACTGCGGGCACGGCGTCAAAATCGGCGGCGACCAGTTCCAGGTCATCGCCGGCCCCTGCTCCGTCGAGGGCGAGAACCTCATTCGCATCGCACGCCGCGTAAAGGCCGCCGGCGCCACGATGCTGCGCGGCGGCGCCTACAAGCCCCGCACCTCCCCGTACGCCTACCAGGGCATGGGCCCCGCCGGCCTGGACCTGCTGTGCGAGGCATCCGCCGAGCTCGACATGCCGATCGTCACCGAGATCATGGACCCGCGCGACGTGCAGATCTTCCTCGACAAGAAGATCGACGTCATGCAGATTGGCGCTCGCAACGCCCAGAACTTCCCCCTGCTCAAGGAGGTCGGCAAGACGCAGACCCCGATCCTGCTCAAGCGCGGCATGTCCGGCACCGTCGACGAGCTGCTTATGGCAGCCGAGTACATCATGAGCGAGGGCAACGACAACGTCATCCTGTGCGAGCGCGGCATCCGCACCTTCGAGACCCGCACTCGCAACACCTTCGACCTCAACGCCGTGCCGGTGCTGCACCACCTGTCGCACCTGCCCGTCGTCGCCGACCCCAGCCACGCCACCGGTTACACCCGCTATGTCGAGCCCATGGCGCTCGCCGCGACTGCCTGCGGCGCCAACGGTCTGGAGATCGAGGTCCACGACGACCCGAGCCACGCTTGGTCCGACGGCGCTCAGGCCCTCACGCCCGACCAGTTCGACGACACCATGCGCCGCATCCGCGCCATCCGCGAGGTCATCTGCCAAGAGACCGTTCAGGAGTAACCCATGGGTACGGTGAGAAACGCACGCGTCAACCAGGGTGGACCCAAGTGCGCCGGCATCGTGGGCCTGGGCCTCATCGGCGGCAGCTTTGCCCGCGGCTATGCGCAGGCGGGCGTTCGCGTGCTTGCCTGGGACCCCGACGATGACGTGATGACGGCCGCCAGCATGGGCACCGTCGCCGGCGAGCTCAACGACGAGACGCTCGGTGAGTGCGACATCATCGTCCTTGCCTGCTATCCCGAGGCATGCATCGAGTGGCTCGAGGCCCACGCCCAGGCGCTCGCCGACGCCACCGACACCGAAGCCATCATGGGCCCCGTGGTAATCGACACCGTGGGCGTCAAGGGCATTGTGTGCGAGCGTGCCTTTGAGCTCGCACGAGAGCACGGCTTTTACTTTGTGGGCGCACACCCCATGGCGGGCACGCAGTTCTCGGGCTACGCGCACTCCCGCGCCGACCTGTTCCAGGGCGCACCACTCGTGCTCGTTCCGCCCGCGGTAGACGATGCCCTCAAACTGGAGCTCTTGGGCCAGGTGCGCGAGATGGTGCGCCCCTTGGGGTTTGGCAAGTTCAGCGTGACCACCGCTGCCGAGCACGACCGCGTGATCGCCTTTACGAGCCAGCTCGCGCACGTGGTGTCCAACGCCTACGTAAAGAGCCCCACCGCCCAGGTCCACCACGGCTTTTCGGCCGGCAGCTACCGCGACCTCACGCGCGTGGCACACCTCAACCCGCAGATGTGGTCCGAGCTCATGATTGACGACGCCGACGCTCTCGCCTTCGAGATCGACCATCTGATCGATTCGCTCGGCGCCTACAGCCATGCGCTCAAGAACCGCGATCAGCGTTATCTTGAGAATCTCCTAGCCGAGGGTGATCGCATCAAGCGCGCACTCGACGACGAGAGCGCCCACTAGACCACCCATCACGCCAGGTCGAAAGGACCATAGCTTATGGCGATTACCATCGATATCGACACCGCACGCCCCTACCAGGTACACGTGGGCACGTTTTTGCTGGAGCAGGCAGGGCCACTCGTTCGCGCCACCGCCGGAGGCACCCGCGCCGTCATCGTGACGGACACCAACGTGGGCCCGCTCTACCAGATGCCCGTTAAGCAGAGCCTGGAGGCGTCAGGCTATGAGGTAAGCATTTGCACCTTCGAGGCCGGCGAGGTACACAAGCGCGCCGAGACCTACGTTGCCATTCTTGAGTTTGTGGCCGAGCACGAGCTTTCGCGCTCCGACGTGATCGTAGCGCTCGGCGGCGGCGTCGTGGGCGACGTGGCCGGCTTTGTGGCCGCCACTTACATGCGCGGCTGCAAGTTTGTGCAGATTCCCACAAGCCTGCTCGCCATGGTGGATTCGTCGGTCGGCGGCAAGACGGCCATCGACCTGGCAGCCGGCAAGAACCTGGCCGGCGCCTTTTGGCAGCCGAACGTGGTTATCGCCGACGTAGGATGCCTTGCCACCCTCACGCCCGAGCAGTTCGCCGACGGCTGCGGCGAGGTCGTCAAGCACGCCGTGATCGCCGACCCCGAGCTCTTCGCCGAGCTGGAGAAGACCCCGCTCACGCTTGAGCTGCTGAACCGCGACGTGGCCCGCGTGGCGCTCATCATCGCCCGCAATATCGACATCAAGCGCGCCGTGGTCGTAGCTGACGAGCGCGAGACCAACCAGCGAAAGCTGCTCAACTTTGGACACAGCGCCGGACACGCCGTCGAGGCCTGCGAGCACTTTGAGCTGGGACACGGCAACTGCGTGTCGATCGGCATGGGCATCATCACGCGCGCCGCGGCCCTGCACGGCATTTGTAACGCCGAACTTCCCGGCCGCATCGAAGAGCTCTGCGCCCGTCATGGCCTCAAGACTCGCTGTGAGCTTTCGGCCGACGCCATCTTTGCCGAGGCACTGCACGACAAAAAACGCGCCGGCGACACCATCGATCTGGTGATTCCGCACGGCATTGGCCGCTGCAGCATCGACCGCACGCCGCTTTCAACCTTCCATGAATTAATTGCCGAGGGCCTCGGCCAGAAGGGAGACGCATCAGCATGCTAGCCCGCATCACCCCCTCCCCGCTCAAGGGCACCGTTCCCGCCATCGCGTCCAAGTCGATGGCGCACCGCCTCATCATCTGCGCCGCACTTGCCAACGGCGAGACGCACGTGACCTGCAACACGACCTGTGCCGATATCGAGGCCACGGTGCGCTGCCTCACGGCGCTGGGCGCCCGCATCGAGACCGTCGAGGATGGCTTCCAGGTCCATCCCACTATGAAGAGTATTGAGTTTGGCCTGCTCAAGGCACTTGCCGGCGGCACGCTCGACTGCGGCGAGAGCGGCTCCACGCTCCGCTTTATGCTGCCCGTCGCCTGCGCGCTGGGGGCAGAGGCAACCTTTGTGGGCCAGGGCCGTCTGGGCGCACGCCCCCTCTCCCCGCTCTCCGACGAGATCATTGCCGCTGGCTGCGACCTGCAGGGTCTGGGCGGCTTTCCGCTCAAGACAAGCGGCCGCATGCGCCCGGGCACCTTTATCCTGCCGGGCAACGTGAGCTCGCAGTACATTTCCGGCTTGCTGCTGGCGGCCCCGCTGCTGGCCCAGCCCTCCTGCGTGCAGGTGACCGGTCTTATCGAGAGCCGCCCCTATATCAACCTGACCATCCAGGCCATGAAGGCCTTCGGTATCGAGGTCAACGTCGAGCGCATCCCCGCCAAGGACGGCCAGCCCGAGATCACTAACTTCCGTGTGAGCAGCGGCTCGTACCGCACGCCCGGCAGCGTGGCCGTCGAAGGCGATTGGTCCAATGCGGCCTTTTGGCTGTGTGCCGGCGCCATCGGCTCCGACCCCATCACCGTCGAGGGCGTGTCGCTGAGCTCTGCACAGGGCGACCGCAACGTGCTTGCCGCGCTTTCGCGCTTTGGCGCCCGCATCGTGCGCTCCACGAACGCCGCCACCGTCCAGTCCGACAAGCTCGCCGGCTTTGAGATGAGCGCCCACGACATTCCGGACTTGGTGCCTGTTATCTCGGCCGTGGCATCGCTGGCTCAGGGCCGCACGTTCATCCGCGATTGCGCCCGCCTGCGCATCAAGGAATCCGACCGCCTGGCCACCACCACCCATGAGCTCACCGCACTGGGCGCGCAGGTGCGCATTGCCGGCGACGACCTCATCATCAAGGGTGTCGATGCCTTTACCGGCGGCGAGGTCGATTCGCACAACGACCACCGCATCGCCATGATGGCCGCCATCGCCGCGAGCCGTGCCACCGGCGAGGTCGTGATCCACGGCGCCGAGGCCGTCAACAAGTCCTATCCCGATTTCTTCGACCACTACCGCCTGCTGGGCGGCAAGGTCACGCTCGAGGAGGAATAGCATGTCCTCGACCTTTGGCAACGTTTTGCATCTGAGCATTTTCGGCCAGTCGCACTCCCCTGCTATCGGCTGCTCGCTCGACGGTGTCCCCGCGGGCATCGCTGTGGACCAGGAGACGCTGCAGGCCTTTTTGGACCGTCGAGCCCCCGGCCGCGACGAGACCGCGACCAAGCGCCGCGAGGCCGACGCCGCGCATATCATTGCCGGTGTAGTCGATGGACACACCACTGGCGCACCCATCGCAGCAATTATCGAGAACACCAACACGCGCTCCAAGGACTATTCCGAGCTGCGCCGCAAGCCCCGCCCCGGGCACGCAGACTTTCCGGCGCGCGTGAAGTACCACAACATGCACGACGTCGCCGGCGGTGGGCATTTCTCCGGACGCCTGACGGCCCCCCTATGCATCGCCGGCGGCATCGCGCTGCAGGCGCTCGAGGCCCGTGGCATCAAGGTCATGGCGCACGTTGCGCAGATCGGCGGCATCTCCGACCTGCCGATGGACGATATGGTCTATCGCGAGGCCGACCGCAAGGCGATCCTTACGAACGACCTGCCCTGCATCGACGCCGCCGCTGCCGGTCGCATGCGCGAGGAAATTCTGGCCGCGCGCGACGAGCTCGACAGCATCGGCGGCATCGTGGAGTGCGGCATCTACGGGCTTCCCGCGGGTATCGGCGACCCCATGTTCGACGGCATCGAGAACCGCATCGCGCAAATTGCGTTTGGCATTCCCGCCGTGAAGGGCGTGGAGTTTGGCATGGGCTTTGCCGTAGCCGCCATGCGCGGCAGCGAGAATAACGATCCGTACCGCGTTGATGCCGAGACCGGCGAGATTGCGGTCGAATCCAACAACGC
The DNA here is from genome assembly GCF_039062315.1 of Collinsella aerofaciens. Taxonomy (GTDB): domain Bacteria; phylum Actinomycetota; class Coriobacteriia; order Coriobacteriales; family Coriobacteriaceae; genus Collinsella; species Collinsella aerofaciens_BG. The sequence goes on along the minus strand of NZ_JBCJBG010000002.1, from coordinate 120,730 downwards.
CGGCGGCATCCTGGGCGGCATCTCCACCGGTGCACCAGTCATGTGGCGTATGGCCGTGAAGCCTACGCCCTCCATCGGTCGCGAGCAGCAGACCGTGGACATGGACGCCATGGAAAACGCCGAGCTCTCGGTCCACGGCCGCCACGATCCATGCATCGTCCCGCGCGCCGTCCCCGTAGCCGAGGCGGCCGCCGCCCTCGCGATTTGGGACGCCCTCCTCGAGGACGCAGGCCAGCGCTAAAAATCTCCGGGGGCCAACTCCGGCCCCACGCCCACCCAGTGATTTTTCTGGGACGGGGATTAAAAAATCATTGTGTACCTAATGATTTTTTAATCGCCGTCCCAGAAAAATCACCGACACATGAAAGGGGCCTCCATGGACCTTGCCGATATTCGCCAGGCCATCGATGGCATCGACACCACGCTCCTCAACAGCTTTGTCGAGCGTATGGACATTGCCACCGAAGTCGCCAAATCCAAGATCGAGATGGGCAAGGCCGTCTTTGACCCCGCCCGCGAACGCTCCAAGCTCAACAATCTCGCCAGCCGCGCACCCGAGCGCTATGAGGCCCAGACCATCACTCTGTTCCGCCTCCTCATGAGCATGAGCAAGGCCGAGCAGCAGCGCTACATCAACGAGCTCAGGGGCATCACGGTGTCGCAAAAGGCCCATGCCACGGCCGCAGCCTTTGACACGCCCTTCCCTCAGACGGCCACCGTCGCCTGCCAGGGCGTCGAAGGCGCCTACAGCCAGATCGCCGCGTGCAAACTCTTCAACGTGCCCGATATCGCGTTCTTTGAGACCTTTGAGGGCGTCATGCGCGCCGTACGCGACGGCTTTTGCGAGTTTGGCGTGCTGCCCATCGAAAACTCAACCGCCGGTTCAGTCAACGCCGTCTACGACCTGCTCGCACAGTTCGACTTTCATATCGTGCGCTCGCTGCGCCTCAAGATCGATCACAACCTGCTCGTCAAACCCGGCACCAAGCTCGCCGACGTGCGCGAGGTCTACAGCCATGGCCAAGCCATTGCCCAGTGCGCCGGCTTTATCGAGGGCCACGGCCTGCATGCCACCAAGTACCCCAATACCGCCATGTCGGCCGAGATGGTCGCCAACTCCGAGCGCACCGACGTCGCCGCCATCGCCTCGCGCAGCTGTGCCGCGCTGTATGGCCTCGAGGTACTGAAGCCCAACATCCAGGACTCGGACAACAACTACACGCGCTTCGTCGTCATCAGCCGCGAACCGCGCGTCTATCCCGGTGCCAACCGCACCTCGCTCATGATCACCACGGCCAACGAGCCGGGCGCGCTCTACCGCGTGCTCGAGCGCTTCTACGCGCTCAACATCAACCTCATCAAGCTCGAGAGCCGCCCCATCCCCGGGCGCGACTTCGAGTTTATGTTCTACTTTGACCTGGACTGCCCCTTTGGCAGCAAGGCCCTCGACGACCTGCTCGACTCGATCGACGACGTGTGCGAGAGCTTCACCTACTTTGGCAGCTACACGGAGGTACTCTAGATGACCAACACCGCCGCAACCCGCCTCTACGGCGTGCTGGGCCGCGTGCTGGGCCACAGCTACACCCCGACCATCTACAAGGAGCTCGCGGGGCTCGAGTACGTGCGATTTGAGCGCGAGCCCGAGGATCTCGAGGCTTTTATGACGGGCGACGAGTGGGAAGGTACCAACGTAACCATCCCCTACAAGCGCGCCGTCATGGAATACCTGGACGAGTTGAGTCCCCTGGCCGAGCGCATGGGCAACGTCAACACCATCACACGCCTGCCCGATGGCCGCCTGCGCGGCGACAACACCGACTACTTTGGTTTTCAGTGTCTGGTCGAGGAGTTGGGCGTAGAGGTTGCCGGTAAGAAGGCCCTCGTGCTCGGCGCCACCGGCGGTGCCGGCACTACGGCCAGCATGGTGCTCGACGACTTGGGCGCCATCGTCGTACCCGTGGGTCGCACAAGCGAGGTCAATTACGACAACATCGCGCAGCAATCCGATGCCGCGCTGCTCGTCAACTGCACGCCTGCCGGCATGTTCCCCCACTGCCCCGACGCTCCCTGCACGTTCGAAGGCCTCGATGCGCTCGAGGGCGTCATCGACATTGTCTACAACCCCGCCCGCACGGGTCTGATGCTCGAGGCCGAGCGCCGCGGCATCCCCTGCATCGGCGGCCTACTCATGCTTGTAGCCCAGGCGGCACAGGCCGTCGAGCGCTATACCGGCCAGGTCACCCCGCGCGAGCGCATCCTGGACGTAACGGAGCGCCTGTCTCACCGCGAGCAGAACATCGCCCTGATTGGCATGCCAGGTTCGGGCAAGACCCGCGTGGGCGAGCAGATCGCCCAGCTCACGGACCGCGAGCACATCGACCTCGATCGCGCCCTCGAGGAGCGCCTGGGCATGCCCTGCGCCAACTTTATCGTCGAGCACGGCGAGGCGGCCTTCCGCGAGCAGGAGACGGCGGCGCTAGCCGACATCTCCAAGCGCAGTGGCCTGGTGCTCTCCACCGGCGGCGGCGTGGTCACGCGCGATGAGAACTATCCGCTGCTGCACCAGAACAGCCAGATCGTGATGCTCAACCGCAAGCTCGACGAACTCGCTCATAAGGGACGCCCCATCACCGCCCGCGATGGCATCGATAAGCTCGCCGAACAGCGCATGCCGCGCTACCGCGCCTGGGCCGACCACATCATCGACTCGCGCGACTGCGCCGCCAACACCGCCCGCGCCGTCCTCGACACCCTCCCACCCGCTCTCTAACAAAAACCACCACAAAGGGGACAGGCACCTTTGTGGTGGTTTTTCATTCCGCCTCACCGCCCGCCCAACCACAAAGGAAGCAACCATGAAAGCACTCGTCATCAACGGACCCAACCTCAACATGCTCGGCATTCGCGAGCCGGGCATCTACGGCAGCGACAACTACGACCGCCTGGTCCAGATCTGCCAGGAGGCGGGTGCCGCACAGGGTTTTGACGAGGTCGAGGTCTTCCAGTCCAACCACGAGGGCAGCATCGTCGACAAGATCCAGGAGGCCTACGGCAAGGTCGACGGCATCGTCATCAACCCGGCTGCCTACACGCACACCAGCGTGGCGATCCTCGACGCCCTCAAAGCCGTCGCCATCCCCGCCGTCGAGGTCCACATCAGCGCCGTCGAGACCCGCGAGGACTTCCGCCAGGTAAGCTACGCACGCCTAGCGTGCTTTGCCACCATCACTGGCGAGGGCCTGCAGGGCTATGCGCATGCGCTGGAGCTGCTGAGGGAACGACTCGAAAAGTAAGACCGCAACACTACTGAATAAATAACAGCGGGGAGGACCAAGTTGGTCCTCCCCGCTGTCGTTACGCCTTCTTAATCACGTACGCCAATCCAATATCGCAGGCACAGCGCGCAATCGATGCGAAGAGCCACGATGCCGGCAGTGTCATAAGCAGAGGCATGGTCTGACAAATAATAAACCAATCGACCGCATGGATCGCAAAGATCGCCAGACTGGCTCAGCAGCTCACGCCACGGCTTTGGCCTGAACGTATACCCGGCAAGAATAACAAACACCGGCATATGAAAAAAGCCCAGACCACCAAGGGGTCCGGGCTTAATAAACGATGGTGCTCCATGGCGGATTCGAACCGTCGACCTTGGGATTAGAAGTCCCCTGCTCTATCCAACTGAGCTAATGGAGCAAATAACCGCACGCCCAAGCAAGCGCAAGCCTGTCAGGCGCAAGTAATTATAACCTAGTTGAACTGCTCGCGATACGCCTTACAAACCTCATCGACCGGGCCATCCATGCGAAGGTCACCCTTCTCAATCCAAACGGCACGCTGGCAGATGCGCTCAACCTGCTCCATGGAGTGCGAAACGAACAGAACCGTCACGTCGCCGCTCTGGATAAAGTGCTGGATACGGTCCTCACACTTCTGCTGGAAGAACACGTCACCGACGGACAGCGTCTCGTCAACGATCAGAATATCGGGCTCGGTAATCGTTGCAATTGCAAAGGCGATACGCGCCACCATGCCCGAGGAGAAGTTCTTAAGCGGCATATCGACAAAGTTCTGCAGCTCGGCAAACTCAATAATGCCGTCAAAGTTGGCGTCGATGAACTCCTTGGTATAGCCGAGCAGGGCGCCGTTCAGATAGATGTTCTCGCGGGCAGTCAGCTCGGGGTCAAAGCCGGCACCAAGCTCAATCAACGGCGCGATGTTACCGTGCACCTTAACGCTGCCCTCGCTAGGCTCAAGCACGCCAGCGATAATCTTGAGCATCGTAGACTTACCGGAACCATTGGTGCCGACCAGACCCACGACCTCGCCGCGATGAATCTCGAACGAGATGTGCTTAAGCGCCCTAAACTCCTCAAAGAACAGCTCGTGCTTGGCGAGCTTGATGAAGTACTCCTTGAGATTGGTCAGCGACTCGGACGCCATGTTAAAGATCATGGTGACGTCGTCGACCTCGACAGCCAGAGGCTGCTCGCTGTAATCAACAACAGATTCAGTCATCACAGCACTCCTTAAATGTAGAGGATAAATTTGCGCTCGGACTTATGGAACACGGTATAGCCAATAATAAGCGCAAGAACCGCCCAGGCAACGCACATACCAAACGTCATAAGCGAGGGCGTAGTCTGGAACAGAAAGATATCGCGCATAAACTGCAGGTAGTTGAACATGGGGTTCGCATACATCAAGATACGCACGAGATGCGGCATTTGCGCAATGTAGTCAGTCGTCCAGAAGATGGGCGTAATGTAAGTCCACGCCGTAATGACGACGCTCCATAGATGCATAACGTCGCGGAAAAAGACCGTAAGAGCAGAGAGCATCATGCCCAGGCCCATGCAGAAGCACATAAGCAGCAGCAGGCAAACCGGCAGCAGAATAAGGTGCCAAGAAGGCATAACGCGGAACCACAGCATGACGATGGCGACGGCGACCAGCGAGAAGGCAAAGTTGACCAGCGAGAAGAGCACCTTCTGCACCGGGAAAACCCAGCGGTGCACCTTAACCTTCTTGAGCAGAGGGGCAGCGCCCACGATCGACGTCAGGGCCTGGTTAGTAGACTCAGACATGACGGCAAAGGTAATGTTACCCACGATCAAGTACAGCGGGTACATCTCGGGCGTCATTGAGCCATTGCGGCCCTGGCCAAAAATCGTCGAGAACACGATGGCCATGACGATCATCATCAGCAGCGGGTTGAGCACCGACCATGCGACGCCCAGAACGCTACGGCGATACTTGATCTTAAAATCCTTGGTAACCAGCTGACGAAGGATAAACGCGTCCTTCTCAAATTCGTTCTTAGCAAACGTCGCAGGCAGACTGCGAGTTTCTTGTTGCTTTGTCTGATCCGACACGGATGCAACTCCTTTACTCGTAATCGTTGACAAACGAACAGTATAGACCCGACGGCCATGCAAACGATTCGCGCAACAAAACTGGAGAACTAACCCACATCTTAGGATGCCAGGCCCAAACGGCTATACTTTCTAGGATTGAATGTATAAGGAGCATTAAGTGAATTCTGAATCCATCGCCGTCATCATCCCTTGCTACAACGAAGCGCTCACGATCGGCAAAGTCATCGATGACTTTCACCGCGAGCTTCCGCAGGCGACGGTCTATGTCTATGACAACAATTCGTCGGACGATACCTCACGCATTGCCACCGAGCACGGCGCCACAGTCCGCTTTGAGCCCCGTCAGGGAAAGGGCAACGTGTGCCGCCAGATGTTTCGCGATATCGACGCCGATTGCTACCTGATGGTCGACGGAGACGACACCTACCCCGCCGAGGCGGCCAAGGCCCTCTGCGAGCCCATCCTTAACGGCACGGCCGACATGACCGTAGGCGATCGCCTTTCCAACGGCACCTACGCCGAGGAGAACAAGCGTGCCTTCCACGGCTTTGGCAATAATCTGGTCCGCGCCATGATCAAGTGGATCTATGGCTACAGCTTCGATGACGTCATGACAGGCTACCGCGCCATGAGCCGCCCGTTCGTTAAAACCTTCCCTGTGCTTTCCGAGGGTTTCCAGATCGAAACCGAGCTCTCGATCCACGCCGTCGACCACCGCTGGCGCATCAAAGACGTGCCCATCGAGTACCGCGACCGTCCGGAAGGCTCCGAGTCCAAGCTCAATACCGTGAGCGACGGCATTAAAGTCGTTGCGATGATCGGCACGCTGTTCAAGGACTACCGCCCGCTGAAGTTCTTCAGCCTCGTCGCGCTTCTATTCGCGATTATCGGCCTGGTTTTGGGCATTCCTATCTTTGTTGAGTACTTTCAGACCGGCCTGGTCCCGCGTTTCCCCACTGCCATACTTGCTGCATCGTTTATGTTCCTCTGTGGTCTGAGCCTTGCAACCGGATTCATCCTGGATTCTGTGGCAAAGGTCGAAAAAAAGCAGTGGGAGGTCAACGTGTACAGCAAATACGCCTACGACGACCAGCCCGGCAAGTCCGCCACCGAGACAAGCGAGAGGTAGATCTTCCGCAGAATACTATTGGCACCACTGCGCAGATAGCCACCAACAAGAAAAGCCACCGTTAACAAGCGGCGGCTTTTGCTCTCGAAAAGTTAATAGCGGCTAGAGCGTCTTGAGGTACTCCCCCAGCTCTTCCTCCCAGTCGGGCATGTGGAACCCGACCGACTCGAGCCTGGACAGGTCGAGCACGGAGTGGACCGGGCGCGGGGCGATGGGGCCCGCGGCGCTCGCGTAGTAGTCGGCGGTGCTGACCGGCACGACCTTCTCGCCGTTGCCGTTGGCGGCCTCGAAGACGGCGCGGGCGATGTCCGCCCAGCTCCTCACGGCACCGGAGCCGGTGCAGTCGTAGGTCCCGTAGGGGGCGTGCGTCCCCAGCACGTGGAAGATGGCCTCGGCCATGTCGCGCGTGAAGGTCAGGCGGCCCAGCTGGTCGTCCACGACGGTGACCTGCGCGAGCCCGTCCTCCGGGTCGGCGACGCGGTCGGACAGCCCCTTCATGGTCTTCACGAAGTTGTGGCCCTCGCCGATGACCCAGGAGCTGCGCATGATGTAGTGGCGCGGGCACCCTGCCACGGCGATGTCGCCGGCGGCCTTGGTCTGGCCGTAGACGGACAGCGGGGAGAAGGGCTCCTCCTCGTCGTGCACCTCGGCGGTGCCGTCGAAGACGTAGTCGGAGGACACGTGGACGAGCGTGATCCCGTGCTCGGCGCAGGTGCGGGCGAGCAGGGCCGGGCCGGTCGCGTTGGCCTTCCAGGCGATGGTTCGTCCCTCGGGGGTCTCCGCCTTATCAACAGCCGTGTAGGCGCCGCAGTTGATCACGGTGCCGTAGAGCGACCAGTCGTACTGCGCGTAGGCGTCCGGGTCGGACATGTCGAAGGTGTCGATGTCGCAGAAGTCGAAGTCCTTGGCGACGCCGCGCTCCTCGGCGAGCGAGCGCACCGCATGGCCCAGCTGACCGTTGCAGCCGGTGACGAGCGTGCGCTTCGGCGCCATGGGGACGACGTCCTTCAGCATCGGGTGGCTGAGGTCGGCCTCGGAGACGGTGGCCTGGTCGAGCGGGATCGGCCACTGGATGTCGAGCTCGGGGTCGGCGAGGTTCACGAAGGTGTAGGTCCTCTTGAGCTCCAGCGACCAGTGGGCGTCGACCAGGTAGGTGTAGGCGGTGCCGTCCTCGAGCGCCTGGAAGGAGTTGCCCACGCCGCGCGGCACGTAGATGGCCTTGCTCGGGTCGAGCGTGCAGGTGAACACCTTGCCGAAGGTCTCGCTGCCCTCGCGCAGGTCCACCCAGGCGCCGAAGACCGAGCCGCGGGCCACGGAGATGAACTTGTCCCAGGGCTCGGCGTGGATGCCGCGGGTGACGCCGCGGCTGTCGTTGTAGGAGATGTTGTTCTGGACTACGCGGAGGTCCGGGATGCCCAGGGCGGTCATCTTGGCGCGCTGCCAGTTCTCCTTGAACCAGCCGCGCGAGTCGCCGTGGACGGCGAGGTCGACGACCTTCAGGCCCTCGATGCCGGTCTCGGCGACGGAGAGGTCCTTCTCGAATGCGATGTCAGCCATGTGGGAAAAGCTCCTATCGAAGAGGTTGGATAACCGGGGGCGCGGTACGCCGGGGTTCGGCCTACTGGCCCTGGGCCCTGTACCTGGCCTCGGTGGCCTCCTTGGCCGGGCGCCACCAGGACTCGTTCTCGACGTACCAGTCGATGGTGGCCCTGAGCCCCTCGGCGAAGTCGGTGTGCGCCGGCCTCCAGCCGAGCTCGCGCTGCAGCTTGGTCGAGTCGATGGCGTAGCGGCGGTCGTGGCCGGGGCGGTCGGCGACCCAGTCGAAGTCCTCGGGGTCGCGCCCCATCGCCTCGAGGATCATGCGGAGCACGGTGATGTTGTTCTTCTCCCCATTGGCTCCGATGAGGTAGGTCTCCCCCATGCGGCCCTTGGTGAGGATGTCCCAGACGGCCGAGGAGTGGTCCTCGGTGTGGATCCAGTCGCGGACGTTCTCGCCGCGGCCGTAGAGCTTGGGGCGGACGCCGTCGATGATGTTCGTGATCTGCCTGGGGATGAACTTCTCCACGTGCTGGTAGGGGCCGTAGTTGTTGGAGCAGTTGGAGATCGTGGTGCGGAGGCCGTAGGTGCGGGTCCACGCGCGCACGAGCATGTCGGAGCTGGCCTTGGTGCTCGAGTACGGCGAGGACGGGTGATACGGCGTCTCCTCGGTGAACTTCGCCGGGTCGTCGAGCGCCAGGTCGCCGTAGACCTCGTCGGTGGAGACGTGGTGGTAGCGGACGCCGTGCTTGCGGACGGCCTCCAGCAGGCGGAAGGTGCCCTCCACGTTGGTGCGCAGGAACGGCTCAGGGTCGGCGATGGAGTTGTCGTTGTGGCTCTCGGCGGCGTAGTGGACGATCGCGTCGTGGCCGGGGACCAATTCATCGAGCAGCCCAGCGTCGCAGATGTCGCCGACGACGAGCTCCACGCGGTCCGTCGGCAGCCCCGCGATGTTCTCGGGGTTGCCGGCGTAGGTCAGCTTGTCCAGGACGGTCACGTGCACCCCGGGGTGGTTGTTGACCACGTAGTGCACGAAGTTGCTGCCGATGAAGCCGCAGCCGCCCGTGACGATGATGTTCTTGGGTTCGAAGATCTCAGACATGAAAATCCAATCTGAAGCATGTACAGCTTCTTTAGTATGCCGCAGGAAGTGATGCCGCGACACTATTCAACAAAACTATCGGACATTTCGGCACGCGATAAGAGCCATAACCTTCGCAGAATTACTTCCCCTACAAAACGCCTCCGGAATGCAGTCTTTGTCGTACCGGAAGACCGAATTCCCAGTTTTATCGCGTAAGTACTTATAGAAGAAGTCCTCCCAGCTTTTAAACTTCTCACTGTCTGCAAACGCTTCCGGCTCTTGCAGAACTGCTTTGGCATCTAGCCCTGAAATTACGCCGGAGCTCAGCAGAAGCCATTCGAACGACTCGGGAAGACAAACCGTAACAGTATCGCGGTGAATGTCTTGCAGCTTAAGGACGCGGTCCGCATAGCACCCAAATGCCGCCCCGTCCGCGACAACAAACACGCGATCGTCGAGATGCTGATCCAACCAGCCCAAAATCGCGCTGTTCGTCATGGCCGAAGTACAGGTAAGCTCACTGTCAGCAAAATGCCGTTTAAAGAACTGGAAACCAGACTTACTGTCCTCGCATAGAAGGATAGAAAAGTCCTGTTTTGGCGCCGACCGGGAAATAGCATAACGATGATTCCCGCGATCTTGATAAACAGGGACGAAAGAATGGTATTTTCCGCTCGTCTTAATCTTGTAAATCTCATCCACGCTATACGGAAGATTGGGGAAATCAGCCCTTGAGATCAGCACGAAATAATTCGAGGAATACAGCACATGATGGGCAAACTCATCAGAATGGATCTCTTTTAAGCCCTCATCGACAAATACAATCGAGTCATGAACGGACGAAAGCTGGTTTCGCCAATCATAATCGGTCAAGGCGACACAGGAACAATCGCATTGCAAGGAAACGCCCGACTGCTCGCCCGTTCGCATGTAGTCTGCGACCATGTCAAACAGCGTCGTCTTACCCGTGCCGCTATCGCCACGCACAATAGTGATGTTCCGCTTGATGGTAAATGTGTACTTGGTTCCCCTACGGCGGGAAATCTTAACAAGATGCGAACCGTTCATAAGCAGCACCTACAGATACGGAATCGACTCGTGAATCAATTCGGCCATGTTATGAACGATTCGGCCGCTGTTCACGACTTTGATTTTAAAATCCTCGCGGCCAAAGTCCATCACATGATAGAGATTCACAACGAGCTTGCGGTCTTTCGCCATGTCGAGAATCCACTTGGCACAGTTGTCACCACAGGTAGAAGCGTTAAAAATATGCTTACGATCAAATCTCATAAGCAGCAGCGTTTTCACGCCACCAGAAAGCTGGAGTGGGGAGATGGATCCAAGCACAGGGCTTTCGATGACGTTTTCGGAGACAACAACCGATCGATCGACATCTTTAATTATCGAGACTGCATAGGGATCCGTAATCCAAGAAGACCGGTAAGAGTTTTTGAAATATGTCGCTGTGTTGTAAATCGCTTCTGGCATATCGCCAAAGTAGACGCTTAACACATCCACTCCCAATCATATTGTCTTTATGGTCAACGTAATCATAACGAAAGGGGCCACCAGATAAACGGTGACCCCTGAAAGAAAACAAGCTTGCGCTAGTACTCGCGCGGGCTGTTGACGATCTCGCCGGCGGCGACCTTCTTCAGGTGCTGGCCGTAGACCGACTTGCCGTAGGCCTTGGCGGCCTCCTCCAGCTCGGCGGTCGTGATCCAGCCGTTCTCCCAGGCGATCTCCTCGGGGACCGAGACCGGCAGGTCCTGGGAGTGCTCCACGGCGCGGACGAACTCCGCGGCCTCGTGCAGGCTCTCCATGGTGCCGGTGTCCAGCCACGCGTAGCCGCGGCCGAGGGTGACCACGGACAGCGTCCCCTCCTCCAGGTACATCTGGTTGAGCGTGGTGATCTCCAGCTCGCCGCGGGCCGACGGCTTTACCTCGTGCGCCTTGGCGGCGACGTCGCCCGGGTAGAAGTACAGGCCGGTGACGGCGTAGGAGCTCTTGGGGCGCTCGGGCTTCTCCTCGATGGAGACGGCCCTCCCCTCACGGTCGAACTCCACGACCCCGAAGCGCTCGGGGTCGTCCACGTGGTAGCCGAAGACCGTGGCGCGGCCCGACTCGGCGTTCTGGACGGCGCGCGTCAGGTGGCGCGACAGGCCGTTGCCGTAGAAGATGTTGTCGCCCAAGACCAGGGCGCACGGCTCGCCGGCGATGAAGTCCTCGCCGATGGCGAAGGCCTGGGCCAGGCCGTCCGGGCTCGGCTGCTCGGCGTAGGACAGGTTCACGCCGTAGCGCGAGCCGTCCCCGAGCAGGCGCTCGAAGTTGGGGAGGTCGGTCGGCGTGGAGATGACCAGGGTGTCCCGGATGCCCGCCAGCATGAGGGTGGACAGCGGGTAGTAGATCATGGGCTTGTCGTAGACCGGCAGCAGCTGCTTGGAGGTCACGAGCGTGAGCGGGTACAGGCGGGTGCCGGACCCGCCGGCGAGGATAATGCCTTTCATGTAGTCCTCCGTGTCATTTAACTCATTTAGTTACGACTTATATAATAAGCTCTATCGGTCATATTAATTAAAAATATATGAGCGGTACCCATTGAACAGGGCATCTAATTGCCTCGGCACGGAAAGAACGACCATAACGTGAAGATTTATATCGCAGCGCATAAGCACTTTAACATTGATGCAGAGGTACCTTACCAGCCGCTCTTCGTCGGGGCAAGCTTCATTCCAGAAGAAAACCGTCGAGCTGGATGGCAGTACGACGATCAAGGCGACAATATTTCCCAGAAAAACAAACACTACTGCGAGCTTACCGGCCTCTATTGGATATGGAAGAATTCTCCTGAGTCAATAGTTGGGCTCACGCATTATCGAAGGGCGTTTGAGTCGCCCAGCAACTCGAAGCAGATGCTCAGAGACTATGAAATTGAGAATATTCTTGCTAATTATGACTGTATTGTTGCAGCCAAAGAACCCTGCACAAGCTCAATCGGGTGCAACTTAATCACTGTTGCCGAGCAGTATAGAATGATCCATTCTTCGACAGATCTGCTACATGCAAGGGAAATTATCAGGACGAAACGCCCTGACTACTTGGACGCTTTTGATGAAGCAATTTGCGAGGGGCACTCTTTTTCACCCTGCAATATGATTATTTGCAAAAAGGAACTGATGGACAGATATTGTAAGTGGCTTTTCAAAATTGAAAAACAACTTGATAAGCGGATTGACTATATAAGTGGTCGCGATAGCTATCAACAAAGGATGCCTGGCTTTATCTCAGAACGACTGCTCAACGTTTTCCTTAGAAAGCATGACTTAAAATGCTATGAATGCCGCATCTTTAACCCAGCAAATAAAGATGCTCTCACAATCGATCGATGCACGTGGCCTCGGACAAGACCCCAGCTTACATGTGATTCCTCCGCTAAGGCCATATTTAACGGGGTGGACTATTCATCGGTATTTAATTATTCCTTTTATGTAAATCATTACGAAGATCTCTTCGATAGATATAAGAACGACCCTCTAGGAGCTTTGGAACATTTCATTGCAATTGGCATTAATGAGCATCGAGTTGCGCATCCTCATTTTTCTATTGGCTCTCTTTTAAACGGAAACCCCGATTTACGAAAAAGGTGCAGCAAAAATCTCGAAGCGGTGCAAATGTATATAGCGGACCCTAAAGCGTATGAGCATCCAATTGGATATGAAAACATTCATCTGCTAGACGAGCAAAGCAATTCAACTATGGCTACATGGCATGAACGTCGAATTGCAGCAGCGCGCATTCGATACCAGGAAAGAATCGAAAGGCTACCTGTACTAGGTTAATTAAACGAAAGAAACTACTTGAAATCTGAGTGAAGTAGTAAATGTATCTTTAGTGCTACGGAAAGGTAAATTGAAATGAAAATTAACGTGGATTGCATTTGCCGTGGAAGCGGAAAGATGTATATTCTCCTAAAAAATGTAGAGGTAGATGCATCAAGTATTCAGGTGACTGCATCAAAGAGCGACGGGACAACGATACCGAGCTCAATCTATCCATACGAATCAAATGATAATCAATACGTCGTAGTTCTTCCCGACCTGGGAACTGGTGATTGCGATATTCAGATTAAAGATTTGAGTGCGCAATATGCCTACGCTGCCATTAAAATTTGCTTTAGCAAGGCAAAATGGGCGTCAAGATTAAACTACAAAATTAAGAATGAATTGTCCCACTCCATTAGGAACTATGATGATAAGCATGACTTGGATGTAGCAAGCATGCGTTTTCACGAGTTTATCGAAGATGGAGACGAGGCCATTCTTCGCTGCTCAGTTAAACTCCCTCAGCGCAACGACAACAAGATAGCCATCAAGTGCTTCGATATTTCAATGACTCGCATTCAGATTGAGCCGATTACCACCGATGACATTACGATTCCACTGTGGTTTGCCCCAGATAAAAAACGCCGTGAAATTCAATACTCGATTCGGATTCCTAATAGCACAAATAGGTTAATCTTCACAATCGAAGACGACAACCATCCGAGCTTCAACAGCTTTGCTGTTGCGGATAACGAAGAGCTTGAAAAGCTGCGCATTTTAACCACATCGAAAATGAAGCCTATTTCAATTGACCCATCTGCATATCCAAAATGGCTCGATCAACACAAGGCAAGCTCGGCAATGCTCGAAAAACAATCGATGGTCACCTTCAAGGAAATGCCATTGTTTAGCATCGTCGTCCCCCTATTCAACACACCCGAAAAACTGTTCAAGGAAATGGTGGAATCGGTTCTTAAGCAGAGCTATTCAAACTGGGAGCTCGTGCTAGTCAATGCAAGCCCAGATAACAGCGCGCTTGTAGATATGGTCGAAACTGCTAAGAATAAAGACGTGCGCATTAAGGTGATAGAGCTGGCAAACAATTCCGGCATTTCCAAAAACACTCTTGCCGGGACAAAAGAAGCGAAAGGAGATTTTATTTGCTTCTTGGACCACGACGATACTCTAGAGCCCTCGGCGCTTTATGAATACGCGCGTGCAATTAATGCTGAAAACAATGCTGATCTTATTTACTGCGACGAAGACAAACTGTTTGCCAATGGCAGCTATGGAGATCCGTTCTTTAAACCAGATTTAAGCATCGACTTGCTGCGAAGCGTTAATTATATTTGCCATTTTCTTGCAATCAGAAAAACACTATTCGATTCTCTGGAGTACGGCGACGAGCAGTACGATGGAGCTCAAGACCACGACTTGACGCTTAAAGCGATAGAAAACGCACGGAATGTGGTACACGTGGCCAAAATTCTGTACCACTGGAGAATTACCGAAAACTCAACTGCAGGTGACCCGAACTCAAAGCTATATGCATGGGATGCTGGCGTCAAAGCCGTACAGGCCCATTTGGACAGACTTGACGTTTCAGCAAAGGTTTATCGCGGAAACGACCCCTTCACATATAAAGTTACCTACGCAGTTCCAGATAGTCATCCACTTGTATCAATCATTATTCCGACAAAGGACCATCCCTCTGTTCTCGATACGTGCATTAAGTCGATCATTGAACGATCAACCTACGATAACTACGAAATCGTCATTATCGAAAACAACAGCGAGAACCCAGAAACATTCGAGTACTACTCTGAATTGGAGAAATGCTATCCCGATACGATCCGCATCGAATATTGGGGTGCAGAATTCAATTTTTCAAAACTGATGAACTTTGGCGCTAGCAAAGCAAAGGGCGATTACCTTCTCTTGTTAAACAACGATACAGAAGTTATAACTCCAAACTGGATTGAAAACATGCTGGGCATTTGTTCGCGAAAAGAAGTTGGCATCGTAGGCGCAAGACTTTTTTACAGCGATGATACCCTGCAACATGCTGGCGTCGGCATCGGCGGAATTGGAGCCGGCCACCTCGGAAAAGATTACCCCAGAGGAAAATGGGGTTACTTCAATCTATGCGACCGCACACAAGATTTAAGCGCAGTAACCGCAGCATGCCTGATGACTAAGAGAGCTGTTTTCGACGAAGTCGGAGGCTTTAGAGAAGAACTGGCTGTTGCTTTTAATGATGTTGACTATTGCCTCAAAGTGAGAAGTCACAACTATCTAGTTGTATATACACCCGATACCGAGCTGTATCATTACGAGTCGTTATCACGAGGCTATGAAATCAGCGATGAAAAGAAAATGAGATTCCATAGGGAATACTCACTGCTCAACTACCTATGGCCAGAGTATTACGTGAAGGGTGATCCGTATATAAACAGCAACATCGTCAACGGGAATTTGTATTATCAAATTTAAAAACGCTTATGACACTTTAATTCTGAGCAGGTAAAGGAGGAATAAGGGGCTGTCGGTTAAACCGACAGCCCCTTATTCCTAATAGGTTAATTTATAAAGAAAGAACCCGTTTGCTGAACCTAATTGCGTAATTTGCAATTCAACAGATGAATACTCTGTCAAATCCCTACTAGACATAACGTACTTCACATTAAGCTGCCTTAAATCATCTTCAGTCAAATTCACTGTGAAGAGATCATCCTGCGTAGAATTAAATGACGTAGATGGAGCGAATACATTAGCAACGATATGAGCATACCTGTTGTATGCGTACTCGTTCTCGTTATTATCATCGATAGAATTCCAACGCGATAGATCGGGATAAGCATTGGTGGAGTTAATTACAGGCGCTCCATACGCAGCGCAAAGATTGGCAACTGTCCAAGAACCATCGACAACCCATTTATCTGAATAATCACTCTCTTCCACGAACTGATTAACGAGAGACTCTAAATTCGTATCTGTTAGTGGAGCCGCACCGATTTGAATTGGATTAATACAGAGCCCTGGAATTACTCCGAAGCAAATCGCAAAAGCAGCGAATAAACCAGTGCATTTTTTTCCAAGAATAAAGGAGCAAAACGAAAGGCACGAAAAAAGACAGAACAATATAAGCATCAACAGATACAGCATCCTTGCAACAAGATATTTAGCAGAAAGAAGGATGAAAACCTGGAATGCTGAACTCAGAATAAGACCAATTATTAAGATAATCGGCAAATAACCAATGGAGCTGTTATTCCCTTGGGACTCTTTAGCCTTTTCGACAGAAATCAAAAATAGGAGAAGTTCGAGGTAACCAATAGGAAACAATAGTCGCAGAACAGGGACGTTATACATTAAGGTCATTCGAGATAGAAATGACGGAAAACCAATAAATGCAAAGACTAGAAAAAACAATTGAAGTGCCGTAAGCACAAATAACTGCCATTCTCGCCTTTTAATAAAACAGAGCAGAGATGCAAGCGTTCCAAGAGGGAAGAAACAAAGAATGGTTGCAATTTCGCATTCATTTGAAACCAGCGGTGAATCAAAGGCATAAAAGAGTGGAATTGCATAAGAAAAAAGTTCGGGAAGTCCGCTTCCGCCTGTTTCAAAGCGCGCACCAGGATAAACGGTATTCATAACAGATGTCATTGCTTCAGAGGACTGGAAGAATGAAAGGAATATTAGTCCCGCTGAGATCAACAGGCAGAATACTAAAACAAAAGTATCACTTAGCGACCATGCAAGAACTGAATGTTGGGCGTTATATTTTAATGTTTGATAATACTCTATTGTTCTAAAAACACCCATCAAGGCAAAAATGAAGAAAAATGGGACCATCCAGGCAGGGTACAAGAGCATTATGTAACAACCACATAGCCATGCTATGGCAGCTATCGCAATAACCCTGATATTCTTTTTTCGAGTAAAGAGCGCCTTATCCAACAACAAGACAAGGGCTTGTCCATAAAGAATCACCTCGCCCGTGCCCCACCATTGAATTAGTGGCGAAAAACAAAGCAAGCATGAAAAGAGCAAGCTGAGCGGCTTTGACTTAATAATGAGAAAGGCACAGTCAAAAGAGACAAGGACCATTAGACATAGTTTCGCGGACCAAGCAAACGCTAGGCCGAATTCAAAACCAAATAACAAATAACCCCAAAGCACTGGTCTAAATAACGTAATTACGCTCCAGCAGGCAGCGCCATAAACCATCCGGACATCCGTTAAATCTCCTCTCAGGATTTCCGAAATTGGAGCATAGCCATTATGGGATTGAGAAAGCTGAAACAGAGTTCCAACTGAGAACTCATCGCTTCGAAGGGACCTCGGTATACCCCAAAACGGAGTACCAGCGTTTTCAGGGAGCATAATGCTCCACATTCCAAGCGATGAACCGCTGATTTTAAAAGCAACGGCAAGTATCGCAACAGTCATACCGATTAGCCATCGATATTTATACAAAAAATCGCTTTTATACTCTACCAATTTGATTACAGAAATGACAAATATAATAGTCAATCCAGCAACAAATAGAACAGCCATATCGTCATTAAGCATCGGGTTGGCAATTGTAAAGCCAACCGTGCCATAGAAAGCATCAATGTAATTAACGAACAAAGACAGATATATCAGTGCAAAAGATAACGGCAGGGCAAAAATACCGACATGGTAAAGGCGATACAAGCCGCTGCACACACGATGGTTTCGAGCTTCCGCTGCTAAATAGTTATTCATACAGTTAATCTAAACTCCGTCTTTAATTAATCCTTCTGATTTCGCAAAACATCATTCTCATTTTCAAGAATCGCAATACGTTGGGTTAAGTTCTTGCAAGCCGTAACGAGTCTGCTAATCGCAATACTGAGAGATAAAGAAATCATCAATAAAAGTACTACAGCAACAAGAAAAGCGAAATTCGATGGGCTAATAAACCCAATACAATCTGAAATTCGATAAATCAACTCCGGAAAGCAAACGCTAAATAGTGCCACAACACACAGGCAAAGCCATAGTAGCGAGTACTTTAAAAGTAGCTTTCCTTTACCGACTAAGGAAACGACATAAAAGAAAAGGCCACTAAAAATTACGACAGCGCCCACGCGAATTATCATACTCATCAGTGAGCCGCCTTTCTATAAACAAAACAGGCCATGGAAATTGCAAGCGAAACCTTAATCATGTAATAAATTGAAGAAAAGCCAGAAATTGATGACACTCCGCCCTGCCTCTCGCGCATAAGTACAGGAACCTCAACCACCGAAAGACCAGTTTTTAATGCTGCGGCAATAGATTCGGGCTCTGGATAATCATCTGGATAGTCCCTACAGAACAAATCTATAGCTTTTTTGCCGCACGCGCGAAATCCAGAAGTAGGATCTTTAATCGTCTTTCCGGTAAATAATCTCAACCAACCAGAAAGCCATCGGATACCTACTCTCCTTAAAAATGTAGACTGAAAACCTTCCGTGGGAACGGCAAATCTGGAACCGATAGACAAATCGGCACCATCAATAATCGGCTCGATTAAGTTCCCAATATAAGAAGGATCATGCTGGCCGTCACCATCAACCTGAACATCAATGTCATAACCATGCCTGAACGCATATTTATGACCGGCTTGAACAGCACCACCAATGCCCAAATTTTGCGGAAGGTCAAGGACATTAAATCCATGTTGACGGCAGATGGATAGAGTTTTATCGGTTGAGCCATCATTCACCACTACATAATCATAGCCAGCTTCAACAACCGATGAAACAGTCTGTACGATATTGGCTTGCTCATTATAGGCAGGAATGATTACCAGCACTCTCAACATTTCATCCATTAAAACCCCAACGATCCATATCGGACCTATATTGAAAATAAAACCTGCTTAATTTTATCCAAACAAACCAATCTCGAGAAATGCTCACGATAATAATTGAAGCCATTAGATCCTAAAGCTTCAATAGCATCTTTATTCATTGAAGCAATTTTTACCATATTATCAGCAAGCGCATTAACATCTGAGGGATTGGATACAAACCCGCATTCAGCAGAACGAACCGCATTGGCCCCTTCACCGCGCATTACAGCAAGTATTGGTTTCGAAGACGCCATACAACTTGAAATCTTCGCCGGAATAGTAAGCTCTAGTTCGGGATTGTCGGCGAATGGTGCAATCATTGCCGTTGCAATATCTGAATACATGGGCACAACTTCAGGATCAACGCGCCCAATAAACAAAATGAACCCGCTCAGCCCTTTATTTGCAACGGTCTTCTGCAGTTCCGCTCTGGACATGCCATCGCCAAGAATTAGCAGCCTCATCTCAACAGAACTATTTTTGATTGCATACGAGAATGCCTCAATAACTGTGTCAAGACCCTGTGCGGGAGTTATTGATCCGGCAAAAAGGAAAACACACTGACTTCCAAATTGCGATCTCAGCTCCTGTGAAAAACTCTTTTGTTCGTAAACCTCCTCACAGTGCTGAGGTATTACACTTATCGAAATATCCGGATTCAAAGGTTTAATCCGATGAAATAAGTTGTCGGCCAAAGAGTCACTCAAGGCAATCAGCTTATTACAGGCAGCATACTGCTTGTCGCAAAAAGATTTGGCAAAAGCTCTCAGAAAGCTATTTTGGACGTTTAAAACGGTGTACAAATTTTCGGGCCAAATATCCAAGACATAGGTGACAAGAGGGCATTTATTTCGCCATGCAGCAAACCTAGCCGGAATTATCATCAAAATAGGACTTGTGTTATAGCAAAATACAACGTCGTAATTATTTTTGAGCCTCAATGCCTTGAGAGATGCAGTAATCGGCCAGCTAATATAGTTCAGGAAAATGCGGACCGAAGTGTTTCCCTTTCGGCGTATTTCACCAGACCGAAAGACAGACGCACCATGGTAATCATCGTGACGATGGCCGCAATAACCATATCCTTCGGCCCATTCGCCTGAAGGATAATTTGGAATACCGCAAAGGACGTCAACGCTTGCACCGTCTTCAATAAAACCTTCGACAATATCGCTAATTCGAAAAGTCTCCGGGTAAAAATGCTGCGTTACGACAAGTATTTTCTTACCAGCGCACGAGCTAGTCATTACAGGCTCTTCCTCCACACCATCTTGTCCACGACGCCGGTGTAGCTCTGGATGATCTTTACCACCTTGGTGGACACGGTCTCGTCGGCGTAGTCGGGGACGGGGGCCTCGGGCAGCGACCCCTCGGCGTCGAGCTCGACGGCGGTGCGGACCGCCTGCAGCAGGCCGCGCTCGCTGATGCCGGCCAGCGTGAAGCACGCCTTGTCCAGCGCCTCGGGCCGCTCGGTGGAGGTGCGGATGCACACCGCCGGGAACGGGCGGCCGACGCTCGCGAAGAAGCTGGACTCCTCGGGCAGGGTGCCGGAGTCGGAGACAACAGCGAAGGCGTTCATCTGCAGGCAGTTGTAGTCGTGGAAGCCCATGGGCTCGTGCATGCGCACACGCGGGTCGAGCTTGAAGCCGGTGGCCTCCAGGCGCTTGCGGGAGCGCGGGTGGCAGGAGTAGAGGATCGGCATGTCGTACCTCTCGGCCAGCGCGTTGATGGCGGTGAACAGGCTCGTGAAGTTGGCCTCGGTGTCGATGTTCTCCTCGCGGTGCGCCGAGAGCAGCATGTACTTCTTCGGCTCCAGGCCGAGCTCGGAGAGGATATCGGAGGCCTCGATCTTGCCCAGGTTCGCGCGCAGGACCTCGGCCATGGGAGAGCCCGTGACGTAGGTGCGCTCGGGGGCGCAGCCGGTGTCCTTGAGGTAGCGGCGTGCGTGCTCGGAGTAGGCAAGATTGACGTCGGAGATCACGTCGACGATGCGGCGGTTGGTCTCCTCGGGCAGGCACTCGTCCTTGCAGCGGTTGCCCGCCTCCATGTGGAAGATGGGGATGTGCAGGCGCTTTGCCGCGATGGCGGACAGGCAGCTGTTGGTGTCGCCCAGGATGAGGAGCGCGTCGGGCTGGACCTGGACCATGAGCTTGTAGGAGGCCGCGATGATGTTGCCCACGGTCTCGCCCAGGTCGGCGCCCACGGCGTCCAGGTAGACGTCCGGGTCGGCGAGCTCCAGGTCGCGGAAGAAGATGCCGTTCAAGGTGTAGTCGTAGTTCTGACCGGTGTGCGCCAGCAGGCAGTCGAAGTGGCGGCGGCACTTCTTGATGACCTCGGACAGGCGGATGACCTCGGGGCGGGTGCCCACGATGACCAGCAGCTTCAGGCGGCCGTCGTCTTTAAAACAAATATTGGAATTCATAGGTTTCCTTAAAACAGAGTCTAATATTTTGCCAACAGTAATGAGGCGGCCTGCACATCACCACACTCAACAAGTTTCGAATCGTCCCTATGCAAAGTCTCAGAGCATCCGCCGACATCGTAACAAACGACTGGCAGCCCACAAGCCTCAGCCTCAAGATTGACCGTAGGATAATTATCTTCGTATGTTGGATTGAATAGAACGGAGGCAGAACTATAAAGTGAGGCCAGCTCTATCTGGGAGTCGGTTCGCGGAATACCAACTACCCCAGAAGGTAGCTGTTTCATCTGCTTAGCACTCAGTCCAACCAGCACAATAGAATACTCGGAGCAGTCAAGCATATCCGCAAGGGCATAAAAGTCTGAAAGACCCTTACGCTTGGACCATGGAGAGGCAACTCCTAAAATAATTTTTCTTGAATCGAGGCCGTATTTCTCTTTAACGCTAAATACTTCACTATTTGATCGTGGCTTGAAAACGTTGAGATCAATCGTATTATGCACAACCTCAATCGGATACTTTGATAAATAGCTAGAAGCAACCAGTCCAGCCAGCCATTTTGAAGGGGTAATGATAGTCATTCGATTAGAAGGCAACGAAGTGAAAATCGAACGTTTGGCCTCGTAACTCCATTTGCATGATGCAGAATTAATAGTTGGAGGATACCCCATGAGTTGAGGGCATCTCTTGGCACCACAGCCGTTTTTCCATTGATTGCAGCAGGAATAGGTGAAATAAGGGCAATGGCCGGTAAAAGCCCAACAGTCGTGCAAAGTCCATACAACGCGACAATCAGACTTCATCAACCATTTAAATAGTTTATCAATATTCAAATAATAGCCATGAAGGTTATGCAAGTGAACCACATCAGGATCGAACTCATCAAGACGATGAATCAACGCGTCGGTTTGCCTCGCTGAATGAAAACCTATCCTACCGTCAAGGAGAGTAAGCCCAACGTCGAGTAAAAAATTAGCGGATGACCCAAAACAGTATTCACTGGCAGTGTTTGCTGGCGTTCTTCTTCCCCAGCAAGCAAGCGATTCGTGTCCTTGATCAATAAGAGCAAGATGCTCCTTCATCATAATGCGCCCAGTGGACCCATTTGGAACGCTATAAATGTGAGCGTATCTGGTCAAAACCTCTAGACTTCCTCGTAGTAGGTGTCGGGGTTCTCGGGGTCGAAAGGCTCGTTGGCCCACATGACCGTCACGAGGTCCTCGGTGTCGGACAGGTTGGTGATGGAATGCGTGTATCCGGGGATCATCTCCACGGCGCGCATGTCTGGGCCGGAGACGACGTACTCGTCGACGGGGAACGGGTTGCCATCGGCGTCCTCCCCCACCTTCCTCAGCTTGATCGACGCGGTGCCGGAGACCACCAGGAACCTCTCCCACTTGCTCATGTGCCAGTGGTTACCCTTGGTGATGCCGGGCCTCGAGACGTTGATGGAGACCTGGCCTCGCTCGGGCGTACGCAGGAACTCGGTGAACGAGCCGCGAGCGTCCGTGTTGGGCTTGAGGCTATAGGCGAAGTGCCCCGGCTCGTAGTAGGACAGGAACGTGCTCCAGAGCTTCTTGGAGAAGGAGCCCTCGGCAAGGTCGGGCACCGAGAGCGTCTCGCGGCTGTCGCGGAAGCTGTCGAGCAGGTAGACGATCTCGCCCAGGGTCTTCACGTCGGTTTCCGGGACATAGCAGAACCCGTCTCCCTCTACCCTCTCGAGGCCCTCGTAGCCGCAGCGGTACTCCTCGCCCAGCAGGGCGCCCAGCATCTCGTTCACGAGGTCGTCGATGTAGAGGAGCTCCAGCTCCACGGATGGGTCGTTGACGGTGTAGGGGCGGCCGTTGGCTATGGCGTCGCAGAAGGTGGCCACGGCGGAGTTGTAGCGCGGGCGGCACCACTTGCCGTAGAGGTTCGGGAAGCGGTAGATGAGCACGGGCGCCCCCGTGCGCTCCGAGTACTCCCGGAACAGGCCCTCCCCCGCGAGCTTCGACTCGCCGTATACGGAGCCCTCGAAGCGGCCGGACAGGCTCGCCTGCGCGGAGCTGGACAGCATGACGGGGCATTTGTTGCCGTGGCGCTCGAGCGTGTCCAGCAGCGTGGAGGCGAACCCGAAGTTGCCCTCCATGAACTCGGACTGGTCCTCGGGGCGGTTGACGCCGGCCAGGTTGAACACGAAGTCGGCGCGGGAGCAGTAGTCCTCCAGCTCCCCGGGCGTCGAGTCGACGTCGTACTCCATGACCTCGAGCGGGAGCAGCGCCTGGTATTTATCGCGGCGGTCCTTGCCGTCGCGGACGTTCTTCAGCGCGCAGCAGAGGTTCCTGCCCACGAACCCATTCGCGCCGGTGACGAGGACGCGCACCCTACTGCACCGCCTCGTGCTCGCGGCCCTCGAGGGCCAGCTGCACGTACTCGGCGGTCTTGATCTTGGCGATGGTGCCCTCCACGTCGAGCCTCTCGGTGTTGTGGGAGGTGTAGGACTCGTCGGCCTGGGTCTCCACCTCGCCGTCGACGACGAACTTGTCGTAGTTGAGGTCGCGCGAGTCGCATGCCACGCGGTAGTAGCCGCCCATGTCCTCGGCGCGCAGTCGCTCCTCGCGGGTCATGAGGGTCTCGAAGAGCTTCTCGCCGTGGCGGGTGCCGATGACCTGCGTGCCCACGCGGCCGAAGACCTCCTGCACGGCCTCGGCGAGGTCGCCGATCGTGGAGGCCGGCGCCTTCTGGATGAACAGGTCGCCGGGGTTGGCGTGCTCGAAGGCGAACTGCACCAGGTCCACGGCCTCGTCCAGGTTCATCAGGAAGCGGGTCATGTTGGGGTCGGTGACCGTGAGCGGCTCGCCCTTCCTGATGCGGTCGATGAACAGCGGGATGACGCTGCCGCGCGAGCACATGACGTTGCCGTAGCGGGTGCAGCAGATGGTGGTGCGGCCGGCGCCGTTGCGGGCGTTGGCGTAGATGATGGACTCCATCATGGCCTTGGACTTGCCCATGGCGTTGATTGGGTATGCCGCCTTGTCGGTGGACAGGCACACGACGCGGTCGACGCCCTCCTCGATGGCGGCGTGCAGCACGTTGTCCGTGCCGATGACGTTGGTGCGGACGGCCTCCATGGGGAAGAACTCGCAGGAGGGCACCTGCTTGAGGGCGGCGGCGTGGAAGATGTAGTCAACGCCGTGCATGGCGTCGCGCACGCTCTGGGCGTTGCGGACGTCGCCGATGAAGAAGCGCACCTTGGAGGCGAGCTCCGGGGACCTCTCCTGCAGGCGGTGGCGCATGTCGTCCTGCTTCTTCTCGTCGCGCGAGAAGATGCGGATCTCGGCCAGGTCGGTGTTCATGAAGTGCTTGAGCACGGTGTTGCCGAACGAGCCGGTGCCGCCCGTGATCATAAGGGTCCTGTCTTTGAATACACTATCGCACATTTCAAGCTCCAATTAAATAAACTAAAGGCGAATGAAACTAAAACAAAATGCAAGTCAATGCTTAACCTATTGATACGCTTCTTATCCTAAACGAAAAGACGACTACTGCGCATAAATTAGAATTAAAAAGCGTTTATACCTACGTTAAAACTGATAACACCACCAATTAGCGTTTAAGAAGTCATTGCAAGTGGTTATGTAGCTTCAGCCAAACACTTTTATATCTATGTATTTAGCGAATCTCTGATGCATTATTTCCGAATAATGCATGGAAGCATCGCGACACATCCGACAAAATAAGCAAGCGAAATTGCAGCACTCGTTCCGTTAGGTCCAAATAGCTGAATCAATAAGCCAGAAAGGGGGACAGCAACGATTAAGGCGACTAAATTACCGACAAGATTACCGGCCATCTTTCTCTTAACAATCGTCAGGTCGGAAAAGAAACCGATAAACGCCGTAAGCAGAGAGCTAATAACCGCACCGTACAGCAAAAAAGAGTACTGATGGATTTGGTCACCAAATATTAGCCCCAACATGTAGTCGCCGCAGATAAAACAAGCGAACAAAATAACAATGGACAAAACAAGGGCGCCAAGAACGACCTTCATCAACATAGTATTAAATGATTTTTTATCCCCCGACTCACTAGCGCTCGCAAACGCGCCGAGCAAAGGGGCATAGGCATTAGCAGCACCCGCCTGAACGATTGCTGCGGGAGAACACACCGAGGAATAAACACCCAACATTGAGGCCCCCAGCACGGTAGCAAGTTCCTGACGCGAAACGGATGTAACCGCAGCGCAACAAAAAACCCCAACCGTAGCGGGAAGACACTTATAAAACAGTTCAGTCATCGCCTTGAACCTAAAAGAAGGAACAATCAAATCGAAATTAGAGGCCCAATGTGCATCAACAATCGCCACGGGGAGAGACACCGCAATCATCAGAACGATACTCAACACAAGAGAATGTGAAATATACATTCCGGCACAAAACACCAGTAGAGACAAAATACCCCTCAGCAGCATCGACATACCGCAATAAATCATATTTCCAGCTTTTTGATCAATGCCATGAAACACATCAACCATGACTTCAATTGACTTATATATGCAATAGAGGTACACGGGAAGAAGAGAAGACTGCTGACAGGTAAAGAATGCATAAGGCATTACGAAAACAAACCCCAGCGCTATTGTGATTAAACGAAAACCAATATACTCCCCTGAAGAATACTCACATGAAAGATCGGATACTTGAAAGGATCGAATCTTATATAAACCGATCGGAACAAATAGATTGCTGATTGTCATTGCCAAAGATAAATCTCCGGCATAGTTAAAATCCGACGATAGTCGAACTACAGCAACTGTCGTTAACCACTGGCAAGCAAGGTATGCAATAGAGCCAACAGTATTCCATGTAATGTTTTTCTTTAAACTATCAGTCAAATTTACCCAATCGATTTTAGATCTAATTAAATAGCCTAACCAATAACCTCTCTAGCGATTGCATCAATGCTTTCACCATATCCAACGCCAGGAACAGCCCATTTACCATTTAAATCAATGGTTCTCGGAGCGCAACCACGACTGACATATTTAAAGCGAGCATCAATACATGGATTGACCAAGAGTTCCGTTGAACCATACGCCTTTAGATGTTGAACCTGAGCTCGTAGTCCTTCACGAACAGATCCGAAGCTATAGCCTGGGTTGCCAGGCCCAGTGGCGCCAAGGCCTCCAAAGTTGCACTGATTAGGCTGGACCAAATTTCCAAACTTTAAATACCCCGTTTCTTTCACCACCTGTCCGTATAAAACCTCAGGCGAGACACCCTCCGACTGAGCCTCTTCATATAGAATTTTGCAGAAATCTCTAATGTTCGACGCTCCCCTATCCGCGTAAACGGCTGAAGGGAATCCTTTAGAGCCCATTATCTTTGTGAAATGATTAGCGGCATCTAGATAGGTTGAATAAGCGGGCGACATAATAAGACCTTCATATCCAGTCATACTTGCGCCATTGCGTCCCTCCTTAATGCCGCAATTCAAATAATGCATGTAATAGTTCTTCAGGTTCAGTCCGAAAGCCTTCCTCAGGTCCATATAACGATTTCGATAGCCGTAAACGTCGAAGGACTCGTTCCCGCGCCGTCCCTCCGCCATGCCGCAGTTGATGAAATGGCGCAGCACGGCAGCATCGTCAACGAACCTCAGACCGCCCCTGACGGTTGTAAAGGCACTCAGGACGTCTCCGTTGTTAGAGGTATAGAAGTCGAAATCGTAAACGGGGGAATAATCGGTACCGCCTTGCGAAACAACAGCACCCGTGAGGGAATCGCATCCGGTCGTGATCCTCCCCTCAGCGCGACCGCTGCTGAGGTAATGGCCATATAAAGCTGTGAGGTTGGCACCGAATGCGCGACGAAGGTCGGGGTATCTATTGTAATAGCTCAGTACGTCGAAGGACTCGTTCCCGCGCCGTCCCTCCGCCATGCCGCAGTTGATGAAATGGCGCAGCACGGCAGCATCGTCAACGAACCTCAGACCGCCCCTGACGGTTGTAAAGGCACTCAGGACGTCTCCGTTGTTAGAGGTATAGAAGTCGAAATCGTAAACGGGGGAATAATCGGTACCGCCTTGCGAAACAACAGCACCCGTGAGGGAATCGCATCCGGTCGTGATCCTCCCCTCAGCGCGACCGCTGCTGAGGTAATGGCCATATAAAGCTGTGAGGTTGGCACCGAATGCGCGACGAAGGTCGGGGTATCTATTGTAATAGCTCAGTACGTCGAAGGACTCGTTCCCGCGCCGTCCCTCCGCCATGCCGCAGTTGATGAAATGGCGCAGCACGGCAGCATCGTTAATCATTACAACGCCAGCGGGGCTTCGTTTAGAAAAAGCGTTACGAATGTCTTCGTTATTCGATAGATAAAATGAGGGGTCATAAACGGATGAATAATCAACGCCATTGATAGCCGTAGCATATCCTTCAATCTTTGAGCATCCGGTCCCATGCCTTCCTTCCGCTTTTCCAGCTGTAACGTAATGCTCATAGTACTTAACTAAATCAAAGCCAAAAGCAGCTCTTAAATCTGGATACTCATTAAAATAACTCTGTACGTCAAAGTTAGCAGAGCCGCGCCTGCCTTCGCTCATGCCATAGTTAATAAAATGGTCTAGAGCTAAATCACTATTTCCAGAAGTAGCTTTGGCTACGTCGGGATAAAGCGACAAATAGTAATTAGCATCGAATACGGAAGAATAATCGAGCCAAGTTGACTTAGGAAATTGCGCAATGATCGCATCGGCATCAGCTTCGCCAAGGCGTTTGCAACCAGCATCGCTAAAATAATTCAACACGTCCCCCGCATTAGAAATAAAGCCATGCTCGATTAAGATGCCGGGAATACCTTGCTCGCGGGCACAACGGATGACCGCAAACTCATCTCCAACTTCCATCTGGAATACACCGCGATAGCTGAGCCCCATAGAAGCGAGGTTGTTCATAACTTTATTCGCGAGCTCGACTGAAACTTGCGTGTAATCATATTCATTGGCAGTGGGGGCATATACCTCAGCGCCATGGGCAACAGGAGAACCGGAATTAATATGGAAGCTAACAAAGGCCTGTGCGCCTTGACTCACACATCGCTGGACACGATAAAGGAAATCATTTCCGGAGTAGCCGCCGCTTTGCTCGCGCGCAAGAACGACTTTAAAGCCATACGCCTCAAGCTTATTCTTGCAAGCAGCAACAATCTTCCAAGTTAAATCCGCCTCACTCTTTCCATTTCCCTGTGCGCCGGGATCAGTGCCGCCATGGCCAGCATCAAGGGCAATTACCCGAACGTTTTTTCGAGCTGAGCGTGTGGCATAAGTAGAAATGCCGTCCGGTGAATCAGCACACTCCAACGCCTGTTTGATGGATTGGGCCTCAACAGCATTGCCTTCGCCGTCCGCATAGTAAACGGAAGTGCCCTCGGAATTAGCAGAGCTCTCAACAACCGCAAAAGAATAATCCCTGTCAGAGAGATCAATCTCATGTTCAGCATCATCGCCCTGCAGAACATAGGTTATTGAAGTAAGAAAATATGTATTGAGATCTAGCTTCGAGCCAAATGTAAATGCAGCAGAATTTACAGCCCGCGCGGAAGCGTCAACCGCTCCCTGAACTCCGTTGGCGCTAACATAGTTTAGTGTTGCGGAGGCGATGGTATCGCTGTCATTAGGAGTTGCAAACGCGACGACTTGGTCAGTCCCGCTAATAAGGTTCGGATAGGCAAGGTATATATATTGAAAAGAAGAATCAGTCGATTCAGTTTGCGGCTCAGCCAAAGAAGCATCTACACCGAAATCCTCATCAGCCGATTCGTCGACGCCCGCCGGCGACGATTGCTCAACAGCTATGTCTCCGTCGGCAGCGCCCTCGTCATGTGAAGCTGCAGGATCGTCTGCGGACGCAGCATCTGATGTAATATCCACAGATCGCACGCTATTCGCAGCATAAGCAGCGGCTACAGGACTCATCAAGGATGAAATCGTCAAGAGTGCAGCTAAAGAAAACGCTGTTGAGGCACGCAATGCCTTTTTCATATTGTATCCCCCATCACAAATAATGATACTAAGGATAAATTATCTTACAATATCCTCTGCATCGGAAGTCCAGTTGTCCAAAGCACGGGAATTGTCATAAAGGCAGATGGAACCTGCCCCTACAAAAGACAACAAGCGTACTCAGCGGGTTTTTCGCCCTTCCAAAGATACAGCGTAAAGCACTGAGTTTTGAAGCAATTAGCCGCACCTAAACAGCGCAAGCACCAGTGACACGAAAATCCACTGAAGCAAGCAATTCGACATAATTCGTTTAAAGACGCGGCAGGCGGCGAAAGCGTTTACATAGCCGTGAAATACAGCAAAATGCCTCAGTGTTTCGCTTGCATCAGAGGCGTCTGAGGCTTCATTGACAGAATGATCGAGCCATTAATTGTAGAAAAGTTAGACATGGTCTTCCTGAATCAAACACTGGCAAACAATTGCCCCCACCGCTCTTGCAGCTCTTGAGGACACTTTGCCGGATCTTGGAATTACTTCGCTCCTAAAGCGAGAAGTACTCACTGTCGGGAGATAGGTTCGGCCCGAGCCAGGGATCACCGTACTAAAAGAACTCTGGCCAACGCTGCATGAACAGTGCTTGCTCGCACTTCCAGCGGCGCAGCTTTTCCTCGTCGGCCTCTTCCCTGCCGCGCGAGGTGAACTCGTAGTGGTACAGCTCGGCATAGGGCGTAAAGATGGTGCGGTAGCCCGCCTCCCACACGCGCAGACAAAAGTCCGCGTCGTTAAAGCCGACGGCGAATTCCTCGTTGTAGCCGCCAACCTGCTCAAATACGTCGCGCCGGACCATCTAACAGGCGCCCGTTACGGCACTGAAGTTGCCCGGGCGCACGGCACGGGCAAGATGGCCCTCACGCTTTGCAAAAGGCATCTTTGTGGCCGCAAATTAAAAAACGCAATACCATGCCCGTATCGATACGTAATATGCGGCCAGCGCATTCTATTGGTGTGGAAACCGGTACGATTCCTTGATTTAAACCGAAGCCTCTACAGCAATTAATAGCGCCTCCAACAACACAAGCACCAGAGGCATGTCAACCGAGTCATCATCGACGGTCTCAGATAACTTCGCAACGGTTACCACGTCAGCCTTCGGCTCGATCGGCTTCTTAACAGCAGCCTCGGTGATAGTCGTCTTAGTTGCAACAACCGTGGGCGTTACCATGCCTATAACTGGCCTTGCGTGCCCACGACGCACTTTCCTAGATGGTTATCGACCAATCCGCTACAACCAGAGAACGCTGGTACAGAATCCCAATCGTTCCATCACCTGTGTAGAGGGATCGTCGTCAACTCACGTATGCGGAAGAAAATGTCAAAAGTCTTGGTTCTACGACAAAGCTTTATTTAACAAATCGCAAGGACCGATAAAACGTATGATGAAACCACCCAAGAGCTTCCTGAGACCTTCCAGCATTAAGCAGATCGCGAACACAACCGTTGGAACAAAAAGTACCTGCAATATTCCCAGCCCAACGCCGACACGCGTAAAGGGAAACAGCGAGCTCCAAAGCCAACTTTGAATGGGCCCATAGTCAGAAATAAGGTAAGTAGCAAAACAAAGTTTTGCGATAGCGTTAACGAAACGGGAGGAAAAATGCGGCATTTTTAAATCAATCAACAAGACCGAGATGGCTATAGCTAACGAAAAAATAGACGCCGGCGAACCGAAAAAGCCGTTATACAAATTCGCAAATGTCGAACCCAGCAAACCATCAAAATGGAATTGACCATAAAACGAGATTGCAACTCCCACAAAGGCAGCAATGCAGCAGGCAACCAGGCACCGTATATCCACTGTTGACAAATCTACATACCAGCGAATATAGGAAACAAGAACGCAAATTATAATAAAATCCACTAGTAGCCCGTCGATGGGAATCCAAAAGAGCGGCACATAACGCAGGAATCCAAAGACAGAGACCAGAAAGACTATTAGATATAGATGTAGTTTCTGGCCCAACGCATGCAAAGCTGGAATTATAAAGGGCAGCAAAAATACAAGCCAAGCATAGACGGTTACAAACCACCAACTAGAACCAGTAAGAGTTGGTGCAAAAATATCTATCAAATTGGTTGGACTTACTTGAATATCGCCGCGAAGTATGAAGAAAAAACCCAGCGCAATACTATAAAAGAGAACCGTGCCTTCGATTGAAGCTATCCGTTTAACAGCCTTATTTATGGAATATTCGACTTTCCCCGCAACAAACCAGATTGTTATGGCAACAAAGCAGCCGACCGCAGTTCTTCCAATTGGATAGAAAAAGATATTGTAGAAAAACCTAGTAAACGAACCAGGAAATGCGGAAACAGAATCAGCGTTGTGAACAACGAAATGATGAGCCATTACCGTCCACATAAGGACAATGCGAAGTAATTCGATACGGGAATCTCGTATTGTCTTTGCCATTAAGCCCCCTCCAAAAATAAAATCTATGCCTCGCACGGTCAATCATCGCTTTAAATCTACTTGCAGACGATATCGGATAATATCGAGCTGCATAAGCCTGTATAAACTTATCGCGGAAGTATCGAGTTTTCGCAATTCGTCTTACTAAGTAGTCCACACGTTTCTTTCTTCCAAGCGCATACCAAAAGAAAGGTTAGGACTTCCTAAAACTATTGCCTTAACGCGAGAAGTACTCGCTCTCGGAGGATAGGTTTGGTCCAAGCCACGGATCGCCCGTCAAGAAGAACTCCGGCCAGCGCTGCATGAACAAAGCCTGTTCGCGTTTCCAGCGGCGCAGCTTTTTCTCGTTGGCTTCTTCCCTGCCGCGCGAGGTGAACTCGTAGTGGTACAGTTCGGCATAGGGCGTAAAGATGGTGCGGTAGCCCGCCTCCCACACGCGCAGACAAAAGTCCGCGTCGTTAAAGCCGACGGCGAATTCTTCGTTGTAGCCGCCAACCTGTTCAAATACGTCGCGTCGGACCATCTGACAGGCGCCCGTTACGGCGCTATAGTTGCCCGGCCGCACCGCGCGGACAAGATAGCCCTCGCGCTTTGCAGAGAAGTCTTGGTTGGCATGGGCAAGTGCGCCACGCACGCCAACCAAAATGCCAGCGTGCTGCACCAGATGGTCGGCAAAATAGAGCTTAGCGCCCACCACACCCACATCGGGACGCTGCAGATAGCCCATCATCTCTTCAATAAAGTCCGGGCTTATGACCTCGGTATCGTTGTTCAGCAGCAGCAGGTAGTCGCCCCTGGCATGCTCAACGCCAAAGTTGATGATTTGGGAGTAATTGAACTCACCCGGCCAGTACACAACGTGCGCAGTGCCCTTACCGCCAGACGTAGCGGTCACGCGTTCCGGCAGGGTTTCGTAATACGCAAACGTCTCCGGGGCTTCGCTGTTATTCTCCACCAAGACGATCTCGTAATTGGTATACGTGGCCTTCTGGGCGATCGACATCACACAGGCATCGAGCGTCTCAACGTGGTCCTTGGTGGGAATCACAATGCTCACCAGCGGCGCAGGCTCCGGCAGCGCATAATGCACGCGGTAGACAAACGACGTCTCGGTCTCCTCGACCGTTCCGCAAATGCCCAGCGAGTCAAAGTGACGCTGCAGCGCCAAACGACCAGCTTCAATGGCGTAAGGTTTGCTATCTGCAAAGTCATCGGCGGTGAAACCGGGATGCACGCGCCAGTGATACAACACGTGCGCAATATGCTCAAACCGTGCGCCCGATGCAAGGCAGCGAAGAGTCAGATCATAATCCTGGGCGCCCGCGACATCTTCCGGCGACATGCCAATGCGATCGATAAGCGCCTTCTCCACCATCAGAAAATGCGTCACGCAGTTATGGCTATAGAGCAGGTCGACGTTGAGTTGCGTCTTAAAGACCGGCTGACCCCACTCCCCCGTTTTCTGGAACATGTCCTCGTCACAGAACAGGACCTGCGGACGCTCCCCCTCTGCCGCTTTATTCAACGCGGCGACATAGCGGAACAACGCATCCGGCTCCAAGATGTCATCGTGGTCTAAGAATGCGATGTAGTCGCCCGTCGCTTGCAGAATGCCAGCATTGGTGTTGAGTACAATGCCGCCGTTACCAGGCAGCTCAATCCAATAAACCCGCTCGTCATTGGCGGCGGCCGCAAGATTGGCCACCACATCCCATTCGGGTGAGGCGTCCATAAGCAGCAATTCCCAGTTGTCATAGCTCTGGGATAGCACCGAGTCCAGCAGCTCACGCAGGTAGACCTGATCGGTCTTGTAGCATGGCACCACAATGCTCACGAGCGGCCTATAGGCAAATGCCGCTGAAGCGACACGCTGGCACGTCAAATCACCCGGCTTTGCGCGATGCTGCTCAAACCAACGTCGATAAGCGGCGTCGTCCGCGCGTGCATCCTTCATGCGATTCCAGCTGTCGTCGACCATGCCGTTGTACAAACGACCATCCATGGCGCAAAATCCGCTCTGGAATTGACCCGTAGGATCAGCCGCAATCGCGACAAAATCGCGTATATCCTGAGGCATCTCAACGCTCAGATACGTTTTATTGACGCGACATCCGTTTTGCTGGAGAACATCGACCTGCGACTCAAAAACATGCACGGTGGCATCGATCGCATTCATGTGCATATCGAAGACCTGTAGCTCAGGGGCGCACTGGGGGTCTCCCGCCCACTTGACCTCATAGCGCCAGACGGCGCCCTCATCTGCCGGTAAATAACGAACGGCATCGATCTCGTAGCGACCACAGCATTCGCCACGCTGGGCATCGCGGATAAGCGCGCACATCGCAGGCTTTGCTTTGTAGTTAACCTTAGATTCCAGCTTGGCAATACGACTGTCAAGGCGAATAGAGCCCAGCCTTTTACCGCCGGACGCAAATGAAACGTCAATTGTAGAGCCGTCCATAAACGGAAGCACCAAGACGACAAGCTCGCGCTCATAATCGGCAACGGAGGGACAAAGCGCAAGCACGCGGCCGTGATCGACCGGCAGTGCCAAGGACGGCACGCATGCCCCATTGGTCGTCGCGTGAGCAAAAACCTGGGAGCCCTCCTGCTCAATAAGCCTCGCGATATCCTGACCGACAAAACGAAGCAGAACAAACAGACGACCCTGACTGCGGCAAAGCGCCAAACGCTTGATACTCATCTACACCTCTCGCTTTCCCAGAGCATTCGCAGCCATGCGCTTGCACGCGCCCAGGCGCCCAAACCTCAAGACGTCGTAAGCGAACATGAGCTTTTTACACGAACGAGCAGCAGGAGCCTTACCGATAAGTGCCGCACGCACCATAGCGGCAACAGAAGGAGCGCATTGTGCGAGCGCAGCATCACTGCCCACGGCAGAACCATCAAGCGCCGCGGCAACGGCAGCAAAAACCTTGCCGCAGCCCGAGCTCAGCAGCCTGAGTGCATCGTACAGTACCAGATCACACAGGAAGTACGCCAGGTCATCGGCATGCTGGGCATCGAGCCCATCATGGCGCCAATCGGCCAGCACCGCGGAGTATATCTTCACGTGCTCCAGCAAACGCGTCTCATCGTCATAGCGCATGGTGTCCATGAGCGAGCCCTTGCGTGCCACGCGATAGTCGTACAGCTTGTTCGAGATAAGCGCGGTCTTACGCGAGCGACCATAGACGGCAAAATCGAAGACCTGGTCCTCGCCATACTTAACGGTTTCATCGAACACGATCCCGTTGCCCAGCAAAAAAGCGCGCTTGCAAGCGGTGCGCCATGCAAAGGGGCGAGACGCTTCCTTAAACAGCAGGTCGGAGCTATAGCCCTCAAACGACGCATCGCGCGGGCTCAAAACGTAGTTAAGCCACGGATACCCTGCCTCCAGCGGATACGGGTTTGCGCCAAAGGTCAAAACGTCGCAATCCTCACGCTCAAAGGCATCAACGATTACGCGGCACGCATCAGGCGTAAACCGGTCGTCGGAATCCAAAAACGCAACGACAGGCGCCGTGGACGCAGCGATGCCCGCATTGCGCGCGCTCGACAGACCACCGTTGGGCTTATCGACAAGCTTAAAGCGTGTATCCTTTTCGCAATAGGCAGCGGCGATGTCGCGCGAACCATCCGGCGAACCATCGTTAACCAGCACGCCCTCCCAATCGGGCATATCCTGCGCGAGTAGGGAGTCCAGGCACCATGCCAGGCACTCCTCCACCTTGTAGATGGGAACGACGACGGAAATCCTAGGGGTAGCCATGGTCACGCGCTCCTACTGTGCCACCGGCACGTCGTCGGGATGCGGGTTATCGCCGTAGGTACGCTGATACGTCAGCACGCGCCAGACCAGCGGCAGGCCGCCTATCTTAAAGTAGTGCTTAAAAGTATTGAGCTTGCCCGGCTTTTTAAAGCCAAAGCGCGAATCGATATAGGCACGGGGCGATTTGACCATCAAACGCAGGTCGGTCTCGCCGCGCGGGTCGAAGAGCGACAGGTCAAAGCGATCGGCATCCCAATCAGCCTTAAGCTCGGGAGACGCCTTCTCCCAAAACCGCTCACGCAACTCATCGACCAGACGCTCGTCATTCCAGCGGTACGTATCGACCTTCATGCGCATTAAAATGCCCTGGAGCCGAGCCTTGAGCTCGGGGCGTTCATCCAAAAAGCGCTGCATCTCGGCATATTCGTCGCACACGCAAAACACCTTGTTGGGCGAATTAACGGAGCTCTTCTCGTTATCCTGGCGATAGCACAAAATGGGATCCGCAATAAACGCAGCACGCTCGGCGCTTGCCCAGACCTTAAAGTTAAAACCCGCATCCTGATACGAGGCACCCGGCGTGGGAAGGAACCGAATCTGATTGTCGTTGAGAAACTCGCGACGATAGATGGCCGACCAAATGGACGGCTTGCGGTAGAAAATGCCCGGGCGATCGACGGGACGATACGCCGCACCCGTCATATACTCGTCGATAATCCCAAACAACTCGCGGCGCTCGCTGGGCGTGGACCAGTACAGGTAGAAGTCGCCCTTAACAACATCGGCGTGCTCGGCGTCAGCCTTGGCAACCAGCTTTTGGAGCGAATCCTCGAACATAAAGTCATCGGACTCCAAAATGCCCACGTACTCGCCACATGCCATCTCCAGGCCGCGATTCATCGAGTCGCCGTAGCCGCTGTTGGCCTTATCAATCATCTTGACGCGCGCATCGCGTGCCATGTACTCGCGAATGATATCCGGCGAGCTATCGGTGGAGCCATCGTTGATGCAGATGATTTCGATGTCCTTGAGCGACTGTGTCACAGCGGAATCGAGGCACTCGCGCAGGTAGCGCTCAACATTGCAAATGGGAATAAGCAACGAAACTTTAGGGGTATCAGAGTTCTGCAAGAGAACCTCCTGTTGAATAGCGTGTAACAGGGTTATTTTAGCAGCCGAGTTGCGGCGGGCGGCACCGCTTGGAATTAGATAAAGCGTTCCAGGCAGGCCTTGAGACCGCGGGTCGAAAGATAGAACAGCGTGGCGTCTGCCATCGAAACGCCCGAGGTCGCCGCAACGAGCTTATGGGCAACACGGCAAACGGCGCCCTTAGCAGGCATATCTGCCCACTCCGTTCCCAAAAACGTCGTGAAATCCATATTGACGCGACCGGCCACGCGACGGAAACCATCGGCATCCAAGCGCGCCAAATCAAACACGATAAGGTCCAAGAACCAGGTAATCAGCTCTCCGGGGCACAGGTCCAAAAGGCCGTAGGCCGCCCAGTCTTCCATAACTTCCTCGAGCATCCTCATGTGTGCGTCGAGCTTTTTGGCGCGTGCCTCGGCACTGTTGAACTCGTGCGTCGCCGATTCGCTCTCCATCACGTAGTGGTAGAACCTGACCGGCATGACGACGGTCTTTGAGGCCAGCGCGTAAGCTGCAAACTGGAACACAACGTCCTCGCCCAAGGCCAAGCCGGGGGCAAAACGTATGCCCTCGCGATTGAGCAGCTCGCGCGAAAAAGCCGCGCGGCAGGCATAGGGCTGCGCATTCGAATGGAACAGCAGTTGGGGATCACGGGCGCCGAAGGTACCGGCTTTGGGGCTCATGAGTTGCTGGACGCGTTTGGGGGCAGCATCGGCAGGTTCACAAACGCCGCCAAAAACGGCGGCCTCGGCATCTGCGGACTCCATGGCATGCAGCACGCGCTCGACCGTCCGGACATCGATATAATCGTCGGCGTCCACAAAAAAGACGGTCTCACCCTCGGCGGTATCGATACCGGCATTTCGAGCACACGAGACACCCGCATTTTCCTGGTCAATCACCAGTACGCGATCGTCGGCCTGCGCGATCTGGTGCAACACGTTCAACGAATCATCAGTCGAACCGTCGTTGACGCAGACAACCTGAATCGAGCGCTCGGACTGGGCCAACAGCGAATCGAGGCATCGCTGAATGGAACGCGCAGAGTTGTAAACGGGGACGACAATGGTAGCTTTAGGACACGAGGCCTCTCCCATGCCGACCTACCCCCTCAGCGATTCGATGAGGAAGGCAGCGACCACGCCTGGGCCTCCAACCGAAGCGTAATACTTAGCACGCCCCAAGGCACCATCCGTCGCAAAACTCGGATGCTCGTCAACCCAGCCCTCGGGATCTTTGAGGATGGCAGCGAGATTCGCGCGCTTCCACGGCTTGAGGTCGTCAAGCGAAAAGTCCCCGGCGTCCAAGGCCGCTTGGAACTCCTTGGCCATCTGAACCAGGAACTCCTTATAGAACTTGGGCGCCAGGCGCACGTAGTTCCACATGTACGAATCGTACTTAATGAGCTGATTGAACTTGAGCATGCGCGCGACGTCATCACTTGCGTGGTCGCGGGCATAATCCTCTCGAATCCAACGCTCAATCTCGGCATACTCGGTATTGACGCAAAAGACCTTAGCCGAAGAATTGACCGAGGAATTCTCGTTGTCCTGGCGATACGACAACACGGCATCGTGCAGGTAAACAGCCTTATCGGCGCACGCGATCACCTTAAAGGCGAATGACGTGTCCTGAAAGGATGCCCCCGGAGTCGGCAGGAACGTAATGCCGTTGCGCTCAAGAAAATCGCGACGGTACACGGCCGACCAAATCGACGGCTTTTGCTTAAAGAACTGCGTCGTATCGCTCGGGTGCACTGGCTTGCCGCAGTCCTTGGCCTTAAACATCTCGTGCAGCGAACGGCGCTCCTCGGGCTTAGACCAGTAGAAATCAAAGTTCGCCTTCGCAAAGTCGGCATTATTGCTATCGGCGGCCGAGACAAGCTTTTCGAGTGCGTCGGACGCCATAAAGTCATCGGACTCCAAGATGCCCACGTACTTGCCACGCGCCATCTCCAGACCGTGGTTCATCGAGTCGCCGTAACCGCTGTTGGCCTTGTCGATCATCTTGACGCGCCTATCGCGCTCCATATACTCGCGAATAATCGCCGGCGAGTTGTCGGTCGACCCGTCGTTAATGCAGATGATCTCAATATCCTTGAGCGTCTGCGCCAGGGCGGAATCGAGGCACTCGCGCAGGTAGCGCTGAACATTGTAAATGGGAATAAGCAGCGACAGAACAGGGCTGCCAGAGGCGTTAGTAGACAAATGTGCTCCTTAGGAAATACCTGTCGTTTCATGGTATCAAAGGGTCAGCGCGCCAGCGGGCGTTTATATAATCTATGGAGCCCGCAGAGGCAAACCAATAAGAAAGGACGTCATGCAGCCCAAAGCCGCACGCAACATACCCACCGAAGCGCTGCGTTTGGTCGCGGTCGCCGGCATCGCGGTGTTCCACACCTTTCAGTGGACCTTCCAAGCCGTCTGCGTCGGCGCCGTGGAATATGCCCCACTTGCGATGTTCCCCTATTCCGGCGTACTCGGTTTTATTAACTTGCTTGGCTGCTGGGCCAACGAGGTCTTCTTTATGATCTCGGGCTATTTTCTCATCGCTTCGGCCGCGCGTGCTTGGGACGGTGGAGCAACGTGGAAGTCGCAAATGCAACGGACGGCGCAGCGCCTTGGCAAGGTCATTATGCCCACTGCGTTTTATTGCCTCGTGGCGCTCGCGTGGTCCACGGTCGTCTCACCCATTCCCGATGTTACCCTCAATACGCACTATTGGTACACGCTTGGGCTTGAGTTTATCTGGGTCTATGCCGCCACAGTTTTCATGGCGCCATGGTTTGGACTGGCCAAGAGCCGACTCTCCCAGAAAACCTACACGACGACGGTCATCGCCGTTGGAATCCTCGTATTCGTTGTTAACGGGTATTTGGCCGCCATGAGTGCGACAAGCGCCGGCGAGTTTTCTTGGCTCCAAAAGCTCATGAGCGCTACCACGTACGTAGTCGCGTTTTTGATCGGCGGACTGCTCCGCGACGTAACCGACGCCATGGATTCGGACAGGGCGGGCGCCTTGGGCATGCGCTCGCTCGTAACGGTTTTGGCGCTCGCCACCATCCTGGAAGGAGCACTCTCCTTCACCGGCAACCTCACGGCGATGGCAGTCCTCTCCTACAAATCAACCTCGTTGATCTCGTTTGCCATCGCTGCCGCCTCTCTGCTCTTTGCGGCGACCCGGCGCAGGGCCTCAGGCAATCCGCGGACTGCGGGTGTCATCGTCACCTTATCGACCGCCACGCTTGGTTTCTATGTGATGCAGTCGCTCACCAGTAGCCTGTGGCGTCCCGTCTTCAATACGTTGCTCGCAAACATACTGGTCAGCCAAAACAGCCCGGTAGCTATATACATCGTCACGGGTACCGTCATTAGCATCGTCTTTGCCCTGACGCTTCTCACCATCGACGCAGCTAGAAGCCTTATCGCTCGCAAGCTCAAGCGGCAATAGACACGCTGCCGTCAGACGCTAAAGCCGCTACAGCCGTGGCAGGTTCCTGCGTTTTATTCAAAGCTTGCCGCCAAGGTGCGCCGAGCCTTTACAATAGGACAGTCCCAAGGACGTATTCGATAGCTTCCGCGCTGCACTCGCCCGCCGCGCGTGAAAGGATATATTGCCCCATGCCTTCAACCCTTCCCGCTCCCATCGATAAGCTCGCCATCGTCGTCGTTACGTACAAGCGCCAGGAACTCCTGGCCAACTTGTTCGACTCCATGACCGAGCTCACGGCAACGCCCTGGCGCATCGTGATTGTCGATAACGAGAATTCGCGCGAGACCGAGGCCATGTGCACCGCATTCAACGAGCGCCTGGCCAACCTGTGGGGCATCGACACCGAGCAGCCCGACGCGCAGGGCGGCACCGACCGCGTCATCTACGCCCCGCAGCTCGAAAACGGCGGCGGTGCGGGCGGCTTCTCCGCCGGCACCAGATGCGCCTACGACCTGGGCGCCCAGTGGTTCTGGGTGATGGACGACGACGTGCTCGTCATCCCCGAAGGCATCGAGCGTCTTGCCAAGTGGACCGACCGCTACGACGTCATCCAGGGTTCGCGCCTGGACTTTGACGGCGGCGCCTTCTTTTGGCAGTACCAGCTCATCCTTTCGCTTGGTATCCCCAACCCCATCGCTAAGTGGGACCTGGGCCCCAAGGGCTACCGCGCCATGAACCAGTTGTGCTTTGAAGGCGGCCTGTTCTCGCGCCGCGTGGTCGACAAGATCGGCCTGCCGGATGCGCGATTCTTCATCTACGGCGACGATGCCTGCTACGGCTACGTGGCCAGCCAGCACTTCCCCGCCGCCGTTGTTGCCGACGTGGTGCTCAAGCGTGCCCGCGCTGTCTCTAACTGGGATATCGCCGGCAAGCGCCAGCTCAACTCTACGAGCGACACCAACCGCTACTACATCATGCGCAACCGCGGTTATCTGGCCCGCTACATGCAGATTTACGGCGACTATCACCCCGCGCTGTTCCGTCTGGGCAACGTCGCGACCTTCTGCAAGGAGTTCATTCGCCTGGCTGCCGTTGACAAGTGCTTTAAGACCGGTATTCCGGCGCTGCGCCGAGGCATGAAGGACGCCCGCAAGATCGTCAAGGATCCCAACTGGAAGCCCATGCCGCCCATGAAGGACACCGAGTAACGGAAGCCGGAAACACCTCGGCGCTTAAAGCCGCTGGCACACCGTAGCCACATGCTGCCCATCAAACCCAAACCCCCAGCGCATGCGTCCAATGGCGGGGCGTGGCACACGGATTTCGTCGATGCCGTCGCGCTCTATGTCGAGCAGCGCCTGCACGGCCAGCAATTCCAGGCCCAGCGCATCCACACCGGGGTCATACATCATGTTGATCGTTATCAGCGGACGTTCATCGAGCATACCGATCGTATCGGCTATGTCGAACACGGCGCCCGTGGGAAAAACCTGGATGTCCCAGCGATCCGCGCCACACTTTCGCCTCGAGGCAGGATTGGCATAGCCCGGCAAGCCAAAGCAGAGCCCCTGCAAGAGCAGATGATATGGCAGCGG
Organism: Collinsella aerofaciens; assembly: GCF_039062315.1. Classification (GTDB taxonomy): domain Bacteria; phylum Actinomycetota; class Coriobacteriia; order Coriobacteriales; family Coriobacteriaceae; genus Collinsella; species Collinsella aerofaciens_BG. The sequence goes on along the minus strand of NZ_JBCJBG010000002.1, from coordinate 79,087 downwards.
CGTATCTGGGTCGGTCGCACCGATTCCCGCATCTCCCAAGATGCGGCTTAGCGCCCGCCTCACGGTATCCTCGTTCCCATGGCACAGCCCGTCGCGAAACGCATCGACGTCTCGAATGTCTTCTGCGGCACACTCAAACCACTCAATAATCACTAGACGCAAGGCCTGACGAAGCTCGTTATTGGGCAATCGCAAAGCACGGAGGCGATCGCCATGCTCTGGCTCCTCAGTCATATCCGTCGTGAGAAAACCGGACAGATACAGCGCTGTCCACATGCCATCGTCAGGCGAGACATCTGGCTCTGCAGTGCCCAAACAAAGCGGGACCTCAGCGCACCCATGGGCCTCGAGCAAATCAAACAAGACCGAAAGGCGGTCGAGATTCCACCCGGCAACTACCCTACTCAGGCAATCGGCATATCCATACAGATCGGCACGCACAGGAGCCGTGCAACCTCGGCCCAGAAAACCGATCACACGCTCTGGACTCGAGCAATAGGCCCTGCCAAACCGATACCCCTCGAGCCATTCACGCGCATCATCCAGGTATTCCTCGCGCCCAGCATGATTCAATAGAGCCTCGACCTCGGCATCCGAAAAACCGAAACATCGGTCACACCACGCCGACAGCGGCGTCGTCAGACAATACGAGCAGCCGCGCGAAGAAAGCGCCACTTCGGCAGGACTGGGACGCTCCCCCATCAGACACGTCAGCCGCAACGAATCACGCGCAGTGGCAATGGCGTCGAACAGCACACGGTCAAGTAGTTCTGCCGGATCGGCGTCGGAAGCGTCCCTCGCGCTCGCACGGCGAGACCACGCCGCATCGTACCCATCAACGAGCAATACAACCTGCTCATCGCAGGCAATCTCCAGCAGCTCTATGAGCACACCGAGCACCGAGTCAACCTCGTCCGCGCTCGCCACGCCACGCGCGACACGTTCGATGTGACGCACCTTATCTCGAGCTAAATCCGGAGCCTCCAAGAGCGCCAACAAGCGAGCGCACTCGCCCGAAAGGGCATCGCGCACGACGCCGGCAACAGCGGGGCCACACCTCGCAGCGCCAGAAAAGTCCAGCGATATCACCGGATAGCAAGCATACTCATCCCGATAGCGCCCGCCGTTCGCATCCCAAATCTGAGCATCGGCAAACGAGATCCGACCGGCGCGACCGACCGCCGGACGCTCCAGAAAAGCCCTGAGCATCGACAAGTTCATGCTCTTGCCAAAACCCTCGGGTCGACAGCACACCACAACGGACGCGTCGCAGTCCAACACATCAGCAATAAACATGGTCTTGTCAACCAGCATGCAGCAACCAAGGGTCTCCGCATAGTCGTGCATGCCAATGGGCAAAACCGCATCGTCGGCACAGCCGATCAAGCGCACGCCAAAGCCAGCAGCACAATCAACATTTGCCTGTTCAGACACCAAAACGTTCCCCCTAAATCGCAGCACGATGCCAATTGTAATGACCGCATCGCATGTACCGATGACGCCGCGCAAACATATCGGGCAACGGTAGCAACAAGAGGTGTGAGGGGGCACAACTAATCGTTGCACAACAAAACGGGGCCCGACGCATTCGCACCGGACCCCGTCCCAACTCTTTAGTTATCTAGCAACCAAGAGGCTACTCCTCCGAGCCGTCCTCCCCAGAAGCTTTCTTCTGCTGATCGAGCTTATGCTTACCACTCACGATGGACGTAGCGCCCAGCGTGGCCAAGCTCGCGCTGGCAAGGCTCGCCATAACGATAAGGTCGCCCGTCTTGGGCATGTTACCGCCAGATGACTTGGTCGTTGTAGTCGTCGTGGTTGTAGTGGTCACCGTCTTGGAGTCATTTTGCTCTTGGTTCTGGTTGTCGGTGTTGCCCTTGCCGCCGTCCTCGCCCTGCTGCTTTCCGTCCTCGGTCTTGCCCTTGTTCTCGTCCTTATCCTCAGATTCAGACTTCTTACCCTCGTCCTTCTTCTGAGCGGACTTGTCGTCCTTCTCCCCAGAGCTAGAACCCTTATCGGATTCGGTCTTCTCGGAAGCCTTGTCCTTGGAGTCGCCCTTTGCGGCCTCGGTCTTTTCCGTGAAAACCTGATCAGAGTTGCCCTTGTTCTGGGCCGAGCCGTTATTGACGCCAGCCATCAGCGAAGAGCCCAGCGTAGAACCAAGCTGCACGGAGAAAGAAGGCTTCTTGTCCGGCGAAGCAACGGGAGCGTCCGGCGCCTTATTCGAGTCGTCCTTGGAAGCATCGGAATCAGGGGTTGCGCCAGAGCCGGAGCCGTTGTTAGAGCCGGTGCCAATGGACGAATCACTCGAGCCGGTAGATGAGTTAGAGTTGTCAGCGTCGGTCGAACCAGAAACGTCGCTGTCCGTATTGCCAACAGAGCTTGAAGGCGAACCGCCCGCAGCAGAGCCGTTCGAATCGGAGCCGTTCGAGGTAGAGCCGTCGTTGGTAGTGCCACCAGCAGAGCCATTACCGTCAGCATCGGTCGAGGGCGCATCCATCCTGTCATCGTTGGGATCGTCACTCGAGTCGTCATTCGAATCAGGTGTCGGCGAGGGCGCCGGCGTGGGCTCGGGCTGCACGGGCTTGTTGTCCTTCGCAGCGGCAGCCTCGTCCTCGGCGATATAGACCAGGCAGTCCTTTAGCTCGTTGCGGTAGCGGTTCTTCCAGCCCTCGTGGTACTGGGGCTGGCTTGCATACTTGGTCGCCACGTTATTGACCACGCTGTTGGAAAGCGCCGTCACAAACTCGCGGTCGGACATATCGTTGGAAAGATTCGCCCAGCGGAAGAAGTCTCTGCAGCCACCGGTGCCGCACATGTTGGTGATGCTCCACACCATGCCCTTGACGCAATCGGCGCGGCCGGAGATGTCAATGCCAAGAGCGCTCTTAAGCCACGCCTCGGTCACCGCATAGTACGAGTTGTACGCATACGCATCCTGCAGAGCCGAAAACTCAGCAGGATCGGTGTTATAAGCACCTTGGAAGGCATCCTGCGCGATATGGCCCAGCTCGGTGAGCTGGCCGTTCTCGTACATGGCATTGCTCGTGTTGGAAATCTCGCTGCCGCGATCAATCGCATCCTTGAGCATGCAGTATTTTTCGGGGTTGTAGTTGTAGGCCTGCTTCATAAACGGGATGAGCGACCAACGACGGTCGAACTGGTAATAACCCAGCGCGTTGTAGCCGTCGCCATACGAAAAGCCCTGGTTGTAGTTGCCATGGCTCTCGTACTTGGTAAAGTACTTCATCTCGGGAGTCACGTTGACAAACGAAACGCCCTGGACCGACCTCAGCACGCCCGAGAAGGACTGCTGGGTGTAGAGACCTTTGTCGATATCGGTGGCATCCGAGGCAACGCCCGGCGTGGGCTCCTCGGCGGCGGCGGGCGCGGGTGCGGTAACGGCGCCAAACGAAAGCGCCAGCGTCAGGCCCGCGACAATAGCAGAATGCTTGGGCTGCATAAGATCCTCCCTGCATTGGTGTAGTTAAAGTTCAGTTTGCAAAGATAAAATCAGTATTGCAGCTCGCCCGTTGTTGCACAACAACCCCTCGGTAAACGGCAACAACCCTCCGCGAAATCTTAAGGAATTACGAAATCTTAAGAAATTAAACAAACTGGTCGTCGGGCGCCAACAGAAGCTCGCCGTAACGCTCCATCAACCCGTCCCTCAACTGGCAGAAAGCAGGGATATAGACGTTCAAGATGCGCTGAATCAAATCTTGAGCGAGCTTGTTGTCATAGATATGGACGTTCGTATTGCGATCTCTGAGCATATCTAGCCAGGCCGCCTCATCAATAAAGTCGTAGAATCGGTAGGACTCCTTCAAAATGGCACGAGGAGACCCCGACGCGGCAAGCGTGGCGCCCTCATACTCGAGCAGACGCTTAAGGAGCTTCCAGCTCAGTTCAAATTGAAGATTGAACTTATTAATCAATCCACTCTGAACAAAATCATTGTTGAGATCCTGATTGGGCGCATCCTCAAGATTCACCAAGGCGCTGGCAAAGTTCTCATATTTTTTCATACAGAATCACACCATCCCTGGCAATTTCATCGAGCAATTGCTGCGATAAGGACTCGTCGAGATTGACGACATCTACATCCAAAAGAGTATCAAGACGCTCCTCGATCAAATATGAGAAACGGCCGAAATCCCGGCAACCTGCTACGGCGATGTCAATATCGCTCTTAGGCAAATTGTCACCTCGAGCGCGGGAACCAAACAGCACAACCTTCTCGGCGTCACATTCCCGAGCAAAAACTTCGATTTGCTTGTACACCTTGTCGAGAGATGCCATTTGCACCCCTACAGCTTAATATCGAAGTTGATTTCGGGGACGGCGGCCAAGTCAGCCAGCGTTACACCGTCGACATAGTTCTCGATGACCTCGTCCAGACCACGCCAGAACTTGACGGTGGAACACAGGTCACTGCGGGCGCAGCTGTTGTCGATGCCATCGCACGCCACTGGAGCCGTGCTGCCCTCGACGGCGCGCAGGATGTCGCCGGCACGCACCTCGGCTGGATCCTTGGCCATCATGTAGCCGCCGCCCTTGCCGCGTACGCTCTTAAGCAGGCCCGCCTTCATGAGCGGACGAACCAGCTGCTCCAAATACTTTTGTGAAATATGCTCGCGGTCAGCGACCTCGCGAAGGGCAATCTTGCCCTCGGCGTCACCAAGCGCTGCGATATAGATCATCAGACGGAGGGCATAGCGGCCCTTAGAAGAAATGAGCATACCTACCCTCTCATCGTAGCCGAGACAAAATACCAGGCTTGTTTGTCCCAAATCTTATGCACGCGGGGCAAACAAGCCTGATTATTATGTCCCACATCTAAAAAGTCGAGTGGATTAGTCGGGTTTTCCCTTGACTATCGCCGAACCCATAGTAACTTTATTCCGAGAAGATTCCTAGGGTTTAGTACACCTATGAGTACACCATATACAGAGAGGGACAGCATGAGCGCAAATCCGCTGCTTTCCATCGAAGGTCTGACCGCCTCCGTGGACGAGAAGACCATCCTCCACAACGTCAACCTCAACGTCGCCGCCGGCGAGACCCACGTGCTGATGGGACCCAACGGCGCCGGCAAGTCCACCCTCGGCCACCTGGTCATGGGTGACCCCGTCTACACGGTCAACGACGGCCGCATCGTCTTTGACGGCCAGGACATCACCGAGCTCACCACCGACAAGCGCTCGCGCGCCGGCCTGTTCCTGAGCTTCCAGGCCCCGGTCGAGATTCCGGGCGTGCCGCTGTCGAGCTTTTTGCGCGCCAGCATCGCCGGCCGCCCCGGCCTGGAGATGAAGGGCAAGGAGTTCCGCCGCCGCGTGAAGGAGCTCGCGGCCGAGCTCAACATGGATACCGCCTACCTCAACCGCGAGCTGGGCGTGGGCTTCTCGGGCGGCGAGAAGAAGAAGGTCGAGATGCTCCAGCTTCTGCTGATACAGCCCAAGCTCGCCATCCTGGACGAAACCGACTCCGGCCTGGACGTCGATGCCCTGTCCACCGTCAGCCACGGCATGGACGCCTACCGCAAGAGCTGCGACGGCTCCATGCTTATCATCACGCACAACACGCGCATCCTGGAGCACCTGGATGTCGACCGCGTCCACGTTATGGTCAAGGGCCACATCGTACGCGAGGACGACGCCTCGCTCATTCCCTGGATCGACAAGAACGGCTTTGAGACCTTCGAGCGCGAGGCCGCCGAGCAGCGCGCCCAGGCCGAGGCCGCCGCTGCCGAGCAGCAGGCGTAAAGGGGCAACGCAATGACCAAGAACCGCACCGAGGTCGCGGACATCGACCGCAGCCTCTACGACTTCACCTATGGCGAGGAGGGATTCGAGCGCCTCGACGCCGGCATCACGCCCGACATCGTGCGCGAGATCAGCGCCAAGAAGGACGAGCCGCAGTGGATGCTCGACCTGCGCCTCAAGTCCCTCGAGATCTTCAACCGCTTCCCCGACCCGACGTGGGGTCCCTCCATCGAGGGCCTGGACATGGACAACATCGTCACCTACGTCAAGCCCAACACCGACCAAAAGCACGACTGGGAGTCGGTGCCCGACGACATCAAGAACACCTTTGAGCGCCTGGGCATCCCCGAGGCCGAGCGCAGCTACCTGGCGGGCGTTGGCGCGCAGTACGACTCCGAGCTGGTCTACCACAACATGCAGGACACGGCGTCCAAGATGGGCATCGTCTACTCCGGCATCGAGGAGGCCCTGCACGATCCGCAGTGGGAGCCGCTCATCCACGAGAAGTTTATGACGCTCATCCCGCCCACCGACCACAAGTTTGCGGCCCTGCACGGCGCCGTGTGGTCGGGCGGCTCTTTTGTCTACGTGCCCAAGGGCACCAAGCTCGATTTTCCGCTGCAGAGCTACTTCCGCCTCAACGCCAAGGGCGCCGGCCAGTTTGAGCACACGCTCATCATTGTCGAAGACGACGCCGACCTGCACTTTATCGAGGGCTGCTCCGCGCCCAAGTACAACGTGGCCAACCTCCACGCCGGCGCCGTCGAACTCTTTGTGGGCAAGCGTGCGCGCCTGCGCTACTCGACCATCGAAAACTGGTCTAAGAACATGTACAACCTCAACACCAAGCGTGCGCGCGTGGACGAGGACGGCGACATCGAGTGGATCAGTGGCTCCTTCGGCAGCCACGTGGGCTACCTCTACCCCATGAGCGTGCTCAATGGCCGCCGCGCCCGCTCGAGCTTTACCGGCATCACCTTTGCCGGCGCCGGTCAGAACCTCGACACCGGCTGCAAGGTCGTGCTCAACGCGCCCGAGACCTCGGCAACGGTCGAGACCAAGGGCATCTCCAAGAGCGGCGGCATCCAGACGTTCCGCAGCTCCATCGTGGCCACGCCCAAGGCCGAGGGCTCCAAGGCAACCGTGAGCTGCCAGTCACTGATGCTCGACGACCAGAGCCGCTCCGACACTATCCCCGCCATGGACATCCGCGCCAAGAACGTCGACATCGGCCACGAGGCCACCATCGGCCGCATCGGCGACGACAAGGTGTTCTACCTGATGAGCCGCGGCATCTCGGAGGAAGAGGCCCGCACCATGATCGTCAACGGCTTTGCCAACCCGGTCTCCAAGGAGTTGCCGCTGGAGTACGCCGTCGAGATGAACAACCTGATCAAGCTCGAGATGGAAGGAGCGATCGGATAATGAATCAGACCACGAACACCGCTGCTACCACCCTTGAGCAGGTCAATGCGATGCCGGCTGCCACATGGGGCTGGCTGAAGATGAATCAGACCAAGCTCGAGCTCTCTGACGAGCTTGCTGCCGCTCCCGCCGAGACCATTGAGGTTGAGGGCTTGGACGAGCAGTTTGCTGGCGTGGCAGACGCGTTCGACGCCGCCATGGACGCCATGGCCGAGCGCTTCCCCGAGCGGCGCGCCTCCGCCCCCGGCGACGCCGCCGACCGCGCCCGCATCACGCCCGAGACCGAGCTTGACGTGCCCGCCACCTCTGTCTACCAGGCCGGTGCCATCAAGCTCGAGGAGGAGCTCTCCCCTGCTGAAGCCTTCGAGACCGGCATGGGCGAGGCTGCCTACGCCTACTTGGCCGAGCACGCCACCAAGCGCATCGTCATCGATGTGCCCGCATACAAGCACGCCACGGTTACCGTGCGCGTGAGCGGTGTCGATGCAGCCGCGGCCATCGCCGCCATCGACGTCGTCGCCCGTCCCCAGTCGACGTTCGATCTGCTTATTGCCCTGGACTCCCCCGTTGCCGGCCAAGGCGTCGTGGGATCCGTGCTACGCGTGTGCGCCCATGAGTACGCCACCGTCAACGTGACCTGCACGCAGACGCTCGACGATAGCTGGATCGCGCTCGACGACACCGGCCTGTTCCTGGACGAGGGCGCGCGCGTCAACGTGCAGCACACCGTCCTGGGTGCCGGCGCCAGCGCCACCGGCCTTGCCGGCGACCTGCTGGGCGATACCGCCAAGGTCACCATCGATACTGACTACCTGGGCGCCCGCGAGCAGGTGCGCGACTTTAACTACGAGCTGCGCCACCGCGGTCGCAAGACCGAGTGCGAGATCGACGCCAACGGCGTGCTGACCGGCACGTCCAAGAAGGTCTACCGCGGCACCATCGACCTCGTGCACGGTTGCAAGGGTGCAACCGGCACCGAGCGCGAGACGGTGCTTTTGGCCAACAAGGGCGTCGACAACAAGACCGTCCCCGTCATTCTCTGCGACGAGGACGACGTCGCCGGCAACCACGGAGCCACCATCGGCCACGTCCGCGACGAGCAGCTGTTCTATCTCGCCTGCCGCGGCCTTGACCAAAATGCCGCCGAGGACCTGTTCATCCGCGCCAAGCTGGAGGACGCCGCGCTTTCCGCGACCGACGAGCGCACCCGCGCCGCCGTCGTCCGCTTGGGCAACAACCTGATCGACAACTTTGAAGAGGAGCTCGCATGATCGACACCGAGCACGTTAAATGCGATACCTGCACTGCCCCCGAGCCCATGGAGCTCGACGCCAGCGACGAGGCTTCGCGCGGCTGGCCCACCGTAGACATCGAGACCAACCCCTACAAGGCGCAGTTCCCGCTCTTCCAGCAGCACCCCGAGATCGCCTTCCTCGATAGCGCCGCCACCGCGCAGCGCCCTGCCTGTGTGCTCGACGCCGAGCGCGACTTCTATCAGCGCATGAACGCCAACCCCCTGCGCGGCCTGTACTCGCTGTCCGTCGAGGCAACCGACGCCATCGCGAAGGTCCGCCAGCAGATCGCCGACCTCATCGGCGCCTCACAGGCCAACGAGGTCGTCTTCACCCGCAACACGAGCGAGTCGCTCAACCTGGTCGCCAAGAGCTTTGCACCCACGGTGCTCGAGCCCGGTGACGAGGTCGTCATCACCATCATGGAGCACCACTCCAACCTGATTCCGTGGCAGCAGGTCTGCCGCGAGACCGGCGCCAAGCTCGTCTACCTCTACCCCACCAAGACCGGTCAACTCACCACCGAGGAGGTTCTGTCCAAGGTGGGCCCCAAGACCAAAATCTTGGCCGTGGGTCAGGTGTCTAACGTGCTGGGCGTCGAGAACCCGGTCAAGAATCTCGGCAAGCTCGTGCACAAGTACGGCGGCTATCTGGTCGTCGACGGCGCGCAGTCGCTGCCGCACATGCCGGTCGATGTGGCCGATCTGGGCGCCGATTTCTTTGCCTTTAGCGCGCACAAGGCCATGGGCCCCATGGGCATCGGCGTGCTGTGGGGCAAGATGGACCTGCTCAACGCCATGCCGCCCATGCTCACCGGCGGCGAAATGATCGACTCTGTCACCGAGCAGGAAGCCGTCTGGGCGCCCGTCCCCGAGAAGTTCGAGGCCGGCACGCAGGACGCCGCCGGCATCTTCGCCACGGGCGCCGCCCTTGATTACCTGGTCAACACGGTGGGTTACGAGAACATCCAGGCCCGCGAGCAGGCACTCGTCCACTACCTGATGGGCGAGCTCATGCAGCTCGACTTTGTCCAGATCATCGGCTCCATCTATTGGGACAACCACCACGGCGTTGTGAGCTTTAACGTCAAGGGCATCCACCCGCACGACGTCGCGAGCATCATGGACATGGACGGCGTCTGCATTCGCGCCGGCCACCACTGTGCACAGCCGTTGCTCACCTGGCTGGGCGTCGAGAACCTCGCCTGCTGCCGCGCCAGCGTGGCCTTCTACAACGACAAGGCCGACATCGACAAGTTCATCGCCGGCCTACATCACGTTTGGAGCACGTTCAATGGGTAATCTGTACACCTCCACCACATTTATGGAGCACAACTCGCACCCCGACTATAAGTACGAGATGGATGCTCCCACGCACGAGCACGACGGCATCAACCCCAGCTGCGGCGACGAGCTCACCTTGCAGCTGCGCGTCGAGAACGGCGTGATCGAGGAGGCCTCCTTTACCGGCCACGGCTGCGCCATCAGTCAGGCCAGTGCCGACATCATGGCCGACCTCATCACCGGCGAGACCGTCGAGGAAGCTCACCGCCTGGCAGAGCTCTTCCTCGCCATGATCCGCGGCGAGCAGCTCTCCGAGGAGGACCTGGAAGACCTGGACGAGGCCGCCCAGCTCCAGGACATCTCGCACATGCCCGCCCGCGTCAAATGCGCCGAGCTCGCCTGGCGCACCCTCGACGGCATGCTCGAGGGGCAAGCTAACCAGTAGCGGATGCCCCAAATCCAAGGATTTTGATTGCCGAGCCGCCCGATACGGGCGGCTCGGCTTTTTCATAACGAGCGCACACGCAGCCCATGCGTCCGACGCCCCGTCTGTCATTTATCGCACGGCCAACCACGAACACGAGCGTTTTCCACCGTACTAAAACTTGTGACAGGACCACGGGCACGCCAGGCAATGTCCCAAGCCTCGTCTTACTGGGCTCCGGCTCGCCTCACGCCTGCCGCAGACAGGTCCCCTAGGGTGCGGCGTGCATTTTTGCGAGTATTCAGCACGCCAAGCCGTGTGTATACGCATTGGAAGCGTTAATCAACATCTCCAGTGGCCTTTATATTGCGTTTTAGAACAAGCATCGTGGTCTCAGGGGCGCAAACATGAGCTTCGGGAGCGCATCGGCAGGCATAAATAGCTTCAGAGCCCATATGTTGCAAAATTGCGGCGGTGCCGACAGTACCACGATGCAGAAAACTCCGCTTTTTGCACGGCGCAGACGGGGGTAGGTACGGGCAAAACCGAGCTAAGGCGTTATTTTATGCATAACGGCGTCTGTTCTATGCAAATTAAGAAGTGCAGTTACCGTACCCGAGCTTTTAGAACAATAGCTGTGGCGTATGGGCGACCCCAGCTGCGGTGCACCGGCGGCCCTACACCACGTTTCCGCCAGTCCGCACCGCCGCTCGCGCACGGGCGCGCACAATACGAGAAACGGTACTTTTGCCAATCCCCGTATACCGCTCAATCTGGCGCACCGTAAAGCCGGCATTGTTCAATCCAACAATAACGGTATCGCGCTGCGCCGTCGGTGCAGTTTTAACCCCGTTGAGCGGCACGCCCAGGCGCTTCGCCATCTTGTCGGCAAAGGCGTGGCGTTCCCACTCTGTCTCTTTCATATCGCGCAGCGCCGGTTCGCCGCCGTCGGGCGTCGAAAGCGAATAGGCAATAAAGCCCTCGGCAGAACCAAAAAGCTCAAGCACGCAAGAAGGATCAGAAAATCCCCTCGCGACATCGGCCGCGTCACCGTCGTAAGCGCACAAATGCTCCGGAAAGCTGCTCCAGGGATAACGCTCAATAAGACTGATGCCCGCCTCCTGCGGATCGGCGTGAACGGAGCGAATAGCCTCCATCACCTGCCAGTCGGTATCGAGCGAGCGCCGGTCAAAACGGTTCTGGAACAGATGCCCTGTGCGCCCCGTGCGTTTATTGAACCGCCGCGCGTACGTCAAAAGCAGCCGGTGCATCGCCGCGCTCATCGCATCCTCGTAATCTGCAAGCACCAGACGCACGTGATTGCCCATAAGGCACCAGGCGATAACCGTCACGCCCGCCTTGCGGCAGCACTCACGCATCAGCTCCAAGAACTCCCACCGGTCTTCATCGCCCTCAAAGATGAGCTGCTTGCCCGTACCGCGGGCACAGACATGGTAAAAGCCGGTAACCGTTCTCCAAACGCGCTGCATGGCGCTCCCTTCGCCGGGATCTGCTTGCCATCCAATACAGCACGATTGAAGCGTGCCATCAAAACATTCACGCAAAACAATTCGCTCGCGCGGCCAAAGGCAGTAAACAGGCGGCGAACGGCACCGTTGCAACAGGTCAACCCCTGCAACGCTTACAAAAGCTGACCAAAAGCTTGCCCAAGACGGACCCCCTCTACGGAAGTGCACGACCACAGAATATAGAGTTAAACCGTTTCAATTGAAAGTTCCGCGCATCTCGCTACGAAAACTGAGCCGTTCGCCGAATATTCCGTGCATTTCGCGGTATTATAGGGGCTGCATGTCATGTCCCTTTCGAAGGGTCGCCCGGCAATCGCCAGCCACGACCCCCAGACGGGACGCCAACACGATAGAGAGGAGAGGCATGCAGTACTCACAGGAAGTGGAGAACATGTGCCCCGTTGCCAAGGGTGCATACCACGGCCCCGCACCCATCCCCGAGGAGGGCAAGTGGGTCCAGGCTAAGGAGATTACCGACATCTCCGGTCTTACGCACGGTGTGGGTTGGTGCGCACCTCAGCAGGGCGCCTGCAAGCTCACGCTGAACGTCAAGGACGGCATCATCGAGGAGGCCCTCGTTGAGACCATCGGCTGCTCGGGCATGACCCACTCTGCCGCCATGGCTTCCGAGATCCTTCCCGGTAAGACCATCCTCGAGGCCCTCAACACCGACCTCGTCTGCGACGCCATCAACGTTGCTATGCGCGAGATCTTCCTGCAGATCGTTTACGGCCGCAGCCAGACCGCGTTCTCCGAGGGCGGCCTGCCCGTGGGCGCCTCCCTCGACGACCTCGGCAAGGGCCTTCGCTCCCAGGTCGGCACCATGTTCGGCACCAAGGCCAAGGGCGCCCGTTACCTCGAGCTCGCTCAGGGCTACGTCACCCGCATGGCTCTCAACGACAAGAACGAGATCATCGCGTTCGAGTTCCTGAACCTCGGTAAGTTCACCGACGCCGTCAAGGCCGGCAAGACCCCCGAGGAGGCCATCGCTGGCGCTATGGGCCACTATGGTCAGTGGGAGAACGCTGCCAAGTACATCGACCCGCGCACCGACGAGGAGACTCACTCCGTCGCCAGCGTGTTCCCGGTTCACGAGTAGAAAGGGAGGGAAATAACTATGACTGTTACGTTCGAAGGTTACGAGCGCCGCGCTGACAAGATCAACAAGTGCCTCGCCGACAACGGCATCGCCTCCCTCGAGGAAGCTCTGCAGATCTGCACCGACAAGGGCTTCAACCCGCGTGAGATCGTCAACAACACCCAGTCCATCGCCTTCCAGAACGCCGAGTGGGCCTACACCCTCGGTTGCGCTCTCGCTGTCAAGCGTGGCGCCAAGTCCGCTTCTGAGGCTGCCGCCATCATCGGCGAGGGCATCCAGGCCTTCACCGTTCCCGGCTCCGTCGCCGAGGACCGCAAGGTCGGTCTGGGCCACGGCAACCTGGGCGCTATGCTGCTCTCCGACGACACCGAGTGCTTCGCCTTCCTGGCCGGTCACGAGTCCTTCGCTGCCGCTGAGGGTGCTATCGGCCTGGCTCTGAACGCCAACAAGGCTCGCAAGAAGCCGCTGCGCGTCATCCTCAACGGTCTGGGCAAGGACGCTGCTCAGATCATCGCCCGCATCAACGGCTTCACCTACGTGAAGACCCAGTTCGACTACTTCACGGGCGAGCTCAAGGTCGTCGAGACCATCCCCTACTCCGATGGTCCCCGCGCCGCCGTCAACTGCTACGGCGCCGACGACGTCCGCGAGGGCGTTGCCATCATGTGGCACGAGAACGTCGACATCTCGATCACCGGTAACTCCACCAACCCCACGCGCTTCCAGCACCCCGTCGCTGGCACCTACAAGAAGGAGCGCCTCGAGGCTGGCAAGAAGTACTTCTCCGTCGCTTCTGGTGGCGGCACTGGCCGTACCCTGCACCCGGACAACATGGGCGCCGGCCCTGCCTCTTACGGCATGACCGACACCATGGGCCGCATGCACTCCGACGCCCAGTTCGCCGGTTCTTCCTCAGTGCCTGCGCACGTCGACATGATGGGTCTCATCGGCATGGGCAACAACCCCATGGTCGGTGCCACCGTCGCCTGCGCTGTCGCCGTCGAAGAGGCCCTCAAGGCCTAATCGCGCCCGCGCGATGCTCAGATAGTTGAGCTTTGGAGCCGCTACCCACCCGGGTAGCGGCTCTTTTTGTTTGCGCTGGCGCAGGGTATCTAATGCCGATATATCAGCTGGGGCGAAATACGAGATGTGAAGAGATGGAGCGTCAGAGCGTCCATGACGCCCACCTGCCATATTTGCCCTTTACCGATTTGACGGGTCTTTGCGGCCCCATTGCCGATCACCCGTGCGACAATGCGCCGGACGAGAAAGGAATCCGATGGAATCGACTGATGTACTGGTAATTGGATCTGGCATTGCGGGCCTTTGTGCCGCCATCGAAGCGGCACGCACGGGTGCAACCGTCACTGTGGCAAGCGCCGGCAAGACCATGAGTGGATCGAGCTTCTTCCCGGGTACCTGGGGCCTCGGCCTCATCGGTCCCGTCGACGAAGACGACGAGCAGGACCTCATCGACACCATCCAGACCGTCGGCGGCGGTGTCGCCGACCCCGAACTCGTCCAAACGTTCGTCCACGGCATTCCCCAAGCGATTGACTGGCTCGAGCAAGACCTGGGCGTTGAGCTCCAGCGTCCGCAAAGCGCCAAGAGTGCTCAACAAAAGCAATTTATCCCCTGCTTTGACCACAAGACGCGCATGTGGCGCGGCCTCACCCGCAAGCCCCTTGAGGACGCTCTGACGACCTGGATCGAGTCGCTCGGCATTCGCCTGCTCCCCCGCCATGAGCTTATCGACCTTGTTGAGGACACGAACGGCAGAATAACCGGAACCGTACTCTACGACCTTACCGAAAATCGAATCGTGCCCTTTGCTGCCAAGGCCACGATCATCGCAGCCGGTGGCACAGGCGGCCTGTTCGAGCGCAGCCTTACGTCGGCTGATGTGCTCAGCTCCTCGCAGGCCATCGCACTGGCGCACGGCGCAACACTTACTAATATAGAGTTCATGCAGATGATGCCCGGCTTCATCGAGCCCAGGCGTAACTTGGTCTTCAACGAGAAAACCTGGCGCTACGTGCATGTAGACCAGCCGGTAGATATTGCCGACGACAAGCTGAACGACCTGCTCGAGCAGCGCTCTGGATATGGTCCCTTCACGTCACGCTTGGCCTCCCGCGCTATCGATCTCGTCATCGATCAGGCAGGTGTCGAAGGCCTGGCACTCCACTACGACTTCCCCCGCGAGGATGTCCCAGAGTTTGTGCAGACCTTTGCCACCTGGCTGCAAGACGAGCACGGCATCGCGCCGACCGACGAGATGCGCGTTGCGATGTATGCCCACGCCGCTAACGGCGGCATCAAGATCGATAAGACCGCGCACACGGGCGTTGAGGGCCTCTACGCTTGCGGCGAGGCGACAGGCGGCATGCACGGCGCCGACCGCATTGGTGGCTTGTCAAGCGCCAACGGCATCGTGTTCGGGCGCGTCGCGGGCGCATCGGCAGCCCTTGCAGCGCAGAAGGAGCCTGAGGCAGCCCTGAAGGCGGATATCACCCTCCCCCAGTACGGCATTGCCACAACAGATGCCGAACGCCTGACACACAGCCTTAGGCACACGATGAGCACCTATTGCATGATCAACAGGACCGAAACAGGCCTATCCGAGGCCCTGCAACAGCTTGAAAGCCTGCAAGACGAAGCCACGGCTCTAAATAAGCCACATGCCAACGACAGCGAAATCGCTGCCCTCGCCCGCCTGCAATCGCAGATTCGACTAGCACAGGAAATGGTCAAAGCCATGCGCAAGCGAACCGAAAGTCTCGGGTCGCACTATCGAGCGGATTAAACCGGACACCTATCTAAAGCAGAACACAACCAATCGATATCCATGGGCCCCGTGAGCTCGAAGCAGCACGGGGCCCATTCGTGTCCGCACGACAGCGTATCCTTATTCTGAATACAGAGCGGGCAAAGCCCGCATAGAAAATAGACCAGCGAGGAGGAGATATGGACAGTAGAGATATCGAGAAGTGGCGTATCGAACTTGATAGCTACGCCAATGTGGAAGACGGCGTTGAGTATTGGCTCGCACGCGATTTAATGGAACCCATGGGGTACACTCGATGGGAGAACTTCGCCGAAGTTGTTAAGAGGGCAAAAGTCTCATGCGAAACAAACAAAACTCCAGTTGATTCCCATTTTCGTGACACCACGAAAATGGTAACTGCCGGTGTCGCCGCTCGCGCGGTTAAAGACTACAAACTTACGCGCTATGCATGCTATTTAATCGCGCAGAACGGAGATTCAAACAAGCCAGAGATCGCGCTCGCCCAGGCATACTTTGCCGTGCAGACGCGCCGCCAAGAGCTCATAGAGCAGCGCTTCGCAGAGATTCAGCGCTTGCAGGCGCGTCACTCGCTATCCGATTCAGAGAAACAGCTCTCGGGTATTGCGTTCAAACGCGGCGTGGACTCCAAAGGATTCGCGATCATCAAGTCGAAGGGCGATGAGGCGTTATTCGGCGGCAGAAGCACGGCGGAAATGAAGCAGCAGCTCGGCGTACCCAAGAGCGCGGCATTGGCGGACAGGTTAGCCGATGTCCTCATCAAAGCAAAGGACCTTACGAACTCGATGACTGCTTTCAACGCAGAGGAACACGACCTGTACGGTCTGGACCAGATCAAGCAAGAGCACGTCGAGAACAACACAAGCGTGCGTGGCAGCCTCATCGACCGTGGAATTGTCCCCGAAAATCTACCATCTGCCGAGGACACAAAGAAGCTCGAGCGTCGCGTGAAGGCAGACGAGAAGAAACTCAAGGAGGGTACTGACGGCTTTGCCGATCCACAGGGTAGACTCGATTTGTAAATATTCCGGGTTACTTTGGTGGGCCGTCAGGGGGTCAGCTTGCTGCGCAGGCGGCCGCTGCGGCGCCAAGGCGCCTTGCGCGCTGCGCTGGCAAACGCTTACGCGTTTTCTAAGCTCCGCGCCCTTTCGGGTTCGACCCCATACGAGGTCAACAAAAAAAGACGGCCAACTTTCGTTGACCGTCTTAACATGCTTTGGTGGGCCGTCAGGGGTTCGAACCCTGGACCTTGGGATTAAGAGTCCCCTGCTCTACCAACTGAGCTAACGACCCAAAGCTAAAGTCCGTTATGGCGGACTTTAAAGGAGATATCGTGTGGTGGGCCGTCAGGGGTTCGAACCCTGGACCTTGGGATTAAGAGTCCCCTGCTCTACCAACTGAGCTAACGACCCGATATCAACACGAAGCAAGAACTGGGGTGGGTAAAGGGACTCGAACCCTCGACCTACGGGACCACAACCCGTCGCTCTAGCCAACTGAGCTACACCCACCGTGTCCTGTGCGCTTCGCGCTCGACTATTATTGCAAGGAACGCCATGCGATGCAAGCCCCAATTTTCAAGAATTTTGAAAAGAGTTTTTCGAGCGCGTTTCGAGCAATTCCCACCCTTTTCATAGGAGTAAACTTGCCCCACTGCAAACCCTCGAAAGGACCGTCATGAAAGAACTCTCCAATCGCACGGCAACATTCACCGATTCAGTCATCCGCCGCATGACACGCATCTCCAATAAGTACGACGCCGTCAACCTCTCGCAGGGCTTCCCCGACTTCGATCCCCCGGCGCAGCTGCTCAAGAGCCTCAGCACCATCGCCGCCGACCCCAAGCCGCTCTATCACCAGTACTCCATCACCTGGGGCTCCCAGGCCATGCGCGAGGCGCTTGCCGCCAAGCAGGAGCACTTTATGGGCATGCCGATCAACCCCAACGAGAACATCGTGGTCACCTGCGGCTCCACCGAGGCCATGATGGCCGCCATGATGACGGTCACGAACCCCGGCGACAAGGTCGTCATCTTCTCGCCGTTCTACGAGAACTACGGCGCCGACACAATCCTTTCGGGGGCCGAGCCCATCTACGTGCCGCTCAACCCGCCTGCGTTCGACTTTGACCGCGAGACACTCGAGGCGGCTTTCCGCGACAACGATCCCAAGGCCATCGTCCTGTGCAACCCTTCCAACCCCTGCGGCAAAGTCTTTACGCGCGAGGAGCTCACCTTTATCGCCGACCTCTGCAAAAAGTACGACGCCTACTGCATCACCGACGAGGTATACGAGCACATCGTCTACGCGCCCCACGAGCACGTCTATATGGCCACGCTGCCTGGCATGTTCGAGCGCACCATCAGCTGCAGCTCGCTGTCCAAGACGTACTCCATCACCGGCTGGCGTCTGGGCTACACCATTGCCCCGGCGCAGATCACCGAGCGCATCAAGAAGGTCCACGACTTCCTCACCGTGGGTGCCGCCGCTCCCCTGCAGGAAGCCGTCGTCACCGCCCTCAACTTCGACGACAGCTATTACCAGGAGGTCCTCGACCTCTATACCGCCAAACGCGACCTGTTCTGCCAGGGACTCGACAGCATCGGTCTTGAACACAACGTGCCGCAGGGCGCCTACTACGTCATGATGGACATCTCTGAGTTTGGCTATGACAGCGACCTCGAATTCTGCGAGGACCTCGCGTCTAAGGTGGGCGTGGGCGCCGTGCCCGGATCGAGCTTCTTCCGCGAGCCCGTCAACCATCTGATTCGTTTCCACTTTGCCAAGCGAGACGAGACGCTTAACGCGGCGTTGGAGAACCTCAAGTCGCTACGTGATAAAATCAAGCCGCGCGGGTAAGGACGGCCCGGCAACTAAAGTAACCAAAGAAGCCTCGCACCGCCCGCCGCGTTGCGAGGCTTCTTTTTATAGCGCTTTCTAAAATGGTTTAGAGCTCTATACTTTAGTCACGGAGCAACTCGTCCCAGAGAGAGGAATACTATGGCAGAACAGCAGCTTATCGGAGCGCTCGAGGCCGGCGGCACCAAGATGGTCTGCGCCACGGGCTATGCAGACGGTACGGTCCTGGAGCGTGAGCAGATCGCGACCACGACCCCGCAGGAGACCGTTGAGGCCGTCAATGCATGGTTTGCCAACAAGGGCATCGCCGCGCTGGGCATCGGCGCCTTTGGCCCCACCGCAGTCAACCCTGCCTCGCCCCAATACGGCAAGATCCTGGAGACGCCCAAAACGGCATGGCGCTACTTTGACCTGCTGGGCACTATCCAAAACGAGCTCAATATCCCCTGCGGCTACGACACCGACGTCAACGTCGCCTGCCTGGGCGAGGTCACCTTTGGTTGCGCCCAGGGCCTCACTGACGTTGTGTATCTGACCATCGGCACCGGCGTGGGCGCCGGCGTGCTCTCGGGCGGTAAGCTCGTACACGGCATGATGCATCCCGAGGCCGGCCACATCCTGGTCACGCGCGACCCGCGCGACACCATTGGCGAGCACAGCGCCTGCCCCTTCCACGACAATTGCCTCGAGGGTCTCATCGCCGGCCCCGGCGTTAAAAAGCGCTGGGATGGCAAGAGCGCCGGAGACATGGCCGATGACCCGGAGGCCATGGACCTGCTCGCAGGCTATCTGGCACAGGCGCTCATGACCTACACGCTGTGCTACGCGCCGCAAAAGATCATCATCGGTGGCGGCGTGGCCGACCACACCCCCATCGTGCCGCTCGCGCGCAAGAAGTGCGCCGAGATGCTCAACGGTTATATCGTCACGCCCGAGGTCAACGACATCGATACCTATATTGTCAACAACAGCCTTGAGGGCAAGCAGGGCATCATGGGCTGCCTGGCCCTGGGCGCGCAGGCGCTTCAGTAACAGACGCACCCACAGGGCGTGGCGCGCCCGGCAAATCCAACCTACGGAACGACGCCACCACGCCCTATATAAGCCCTCTAATAAAAAAGGCCGCCTAGCACCAAGCATACGTCCTAGGCGGCCTTTTTGGCACATATGAGCGATCGTAGTAGATATCGGAGCACAACGCCCGTTACCGCTCCACAGCAGTCGATCATCACATCGGTGATCATGCCGGCGCGTCCCGGCACAAAGAGCTGAATCGTCTCGTCGATCGAAGGAATCAGCAGCAGGAACACCGCCGTGGGCAGCAGCACGTCAAAGGTGCGCCGGCCTTCGAGGTCAAAGGCGTGCGTCGCCAAGATGCCAAGCACCATGTACTCGGTAAAATGAGCGCATTTGCGCACGACGAAGTTGGTCACCCACTCGTACGGAAATCCCAGGGCCTGCAAAAAGCCGCGAATGGATTCCATGATCGACAGGCTCAACGAACCAGACCCCGTACCGGGAACCAGCGAATTGCCCCAAATGACGAGCACCATGGCGCAGGCGGCAAGCGCCCATTTTCGATCGAGCTTAACCATGCGGCAATTATGCCTCCGCGCGCAGCGGCGTAAAGCTGGCGGTACCGCCCTCGATAACGCTCAGGTAGGCACGGCCCGTACGCTTGGCGGTAGAGGACTGCAGGCGCTCGATCTCTTCCTCGAGGATCTGATTGACGCGCTCGTGACGACGGTTTTCCATAATGCCGGCGGCAATAGCCTCGGCCCGCTCGATGCTCTCGCGCGAGATACGGGCAGTATCCTCGGGGAACACAGCGCTGTGACGGCCGACATAGGCGGGGGCAGCAGGCTGAGGGGCAGCGACGGGAGCGGGGGCTGCAACAGGAGCAGGCTCGTCAATCTCATCCAGAATCGCGGTGGCGGCGGCCCACATGTCCTCGTGGCCCGAGTAATCAGCCATGGGGACATCAACCTCGAGTGAGGCATCCGGAAGGTCGCCGGTGTCGATGCGATCTTGGGCATCAATCGATGCAGTGATGGCTGCAGGCTCATCGAGGTCATCGAAATCGATATCCGCGGCACCGGAGATGATAGGCATGCTGGCGAGGTTTACATTGTACGGCGCAGCCTCAGCCGCCTGCTGCTGGGCAGGAGCGCCCCACAGCGAGCTTTCGGCGGCACGGCGGGCGGCAACGGCCTCCTCGTCCGCGGCCATGGCTTCATCAACGTACGAATTGTCGGCAGAAGCGTTCGCGTCCGCCGAGGTAGCGCTGTAGGCGTTATTGGCTGCCGCGTTGGCGACGAGTGCCACGAAAGCCGCCGTGCTGCCCGCAGGGGCGGCCTGGGAGCCAGACACGGCGCGTGCCGCGGCGGCGATGTCGTCGCGATTGAAGGAGCCGGTCTGCCCGCCGTTGGTGAGCTCGTCGATGGCGACTTGATAGACGTCGCGCGAGTGTGCAGGGTCGCAGCTCACCGGCGAATCGTCGTCAAGCATACTGTCGATCATGGACCAAGCCTCGTCCTCGTCCATAGCATCTGCGGCTCGAGCGATGGTAGGGACACCATCATCGGCATGACGGCGCTGGAACGCACCAGTCAGGCCGGAAAGGAATGCCGAGGTAGACTGCTCCGCCTGAGCCTGAGAATCAGAAGCCGCAGCGTAAGGAGTCGCATCCTGCTGCTGAGCTGAAATCGAGGCGGTCTTGAACTCGCTTTGATGCTGATTGAGATTGGCGGCACCGCCCATGGCATCGGGCTGGAACAGACGCTCTTCACGCTGCGCACGATACTCGGAGATACCCAGCGAGGCGGCATAGATGCCCACGCCCGCCACCGCGCCCACGGCGAAGGGAACCGCACCCGCCACGACCGTCTCGTTCACAGACGAAAACGGCAGCGTCGCGGCATACATAACCACGGGAGCGGCAAGGC
Source organism: Collinsella aerofaciens (assembly GCF_039062315.1). Taxonomy (GTDB): domain Bacteria; phylum Actinomycetota; class Coriobacteriia; order Coriobacteriales; family Coriobacteriaceae; genus Collinsella; species Collinsella aerofaciens_BG. The sequence goes on along the minus strand of NZ_JBCJBG010000002.1, from coordinate 57,660 downwards.
CGATCCCGCACGAAAGTCCGGCAAGGACTGCTCGTTGTGTTGCATCAGAAGAAGCCATGAGCTCTCCCCATCTTCCAGCACCCAAATCGCATCATTCAGTTGGCTGCGCGAGAGAAGATGAAGCGGGGCTATGCCCCAAAGCAACGGTATATGGTTCGTTTCATCTGCGTTATCCGTCGCGAAGCTTAAAAGCTATTATGCGAAACCGCCCTGTCGATTGCAAGCGACGATGTCGGATTGAAACGGGAAACCTGCTGCTTGCCAGTCTTATGGTCAAAAATAAGCGCGGAGCGGCGATATAGAAAAGGGCCGAGGCTCAAAGCCCCGACCCTTTATTGCATTGATGACTATCGCTGCGTGTGGATGACAACCTAGAACGTCTGCTCGTAGTCGCTGTGCTTTTTGGCCGAACGCACCAGGAACTCCTGGTTGGTGTTGGTGCCCTTAAGACCCTTGATAAACGACGCAGCTGCGCGCTCGGTGTTGTTCATGCCGGCAAGAATGCGACGCAGGCCAAAGACAAACGGACGCATCTGCTCGTCAACCAACAGGTCCTCGTTACGCGTACCGGAGGCAACGGGGTCGATAGCCGGGAAGATGCGGCGGTCGGCCAGGTCGCGGTCGAGCTTGAGCTCCATGTTGCCGGTGCCCTTGAACTCCTCAAAGATGACCTCGTCCATCTTGGAGCCGGTGTCGATGAGGGCAGAGGCCAGGATGGTGAGCGAGCCACCGTTCTCGATATTGCGGGCTGCGCCCAGGAAGCGCTTGGGCGGATACAGTGCCGCCGAATCGACGCCGCCCGAAAGGATGCGGCCTGAGGCGGGCGCCGCCAAGTTGTAGGCGCGGGCAAGACGCGTGATGGAGTCGAGCACCACCACGACATCGCCGCCCAGCTCCACGATGCGCTTGGCGCGCTCGATGACGAGCTCTGCCACACGAGTGTGGTTGTCGGCGGGCATATCGAAGGTCGACGCCACAACCTCGCCCTTGATGGAACGCTGCATATCGGTAACCTCTTCGGGGCGCTCGTCGACGAGCAGGCAGATGAGGTGCACCTCGGGGTTGTTAATCGAGATAGACTGGCAGATCTTCTTGAGGATTGTGGTCTTGCCGGCCTTGGGCGGGGACACGATCAAGCCACGCTGACCCTTGCCGATCGGCGACACGATGTCGATGGCGCGACCGGTAATGGAGTCCTTGCCATGCTCCATGCGCAGCGGCTCGTTGGGATAGACCGGGGTGAGGTCACCGAACTTGGGGCGGTTGCGAATCTGCTCGGGGTCTAGACCGTTGACGGTCGTGATTTTGGCGAGGCCGGCGCGCTTGTCGCCGCCGCGCGAAGGACGAAGCGAGCCCTCGATGACGTCGCCCGTGCGCAGACGCGCGGAGCGGATGAGGTAGGCGGGCACGAAGGCGTCGTCGTTGGACTTCATGTAGCCATGGGCATGGATGATACCGGAGCTGTCCGGACGAATCTGCAGGATGCCCTTGATGTCGCGGAAGCCCTCGGCCTTCGCGGCGGTGACGTAGATCTCCTCGACGAGCTCGGCTTTCTTCTTGCCGGTCGTCTCAATCTCGAACTCCTTGGCCTTCTCGCGCAGCTCGGCGACCTTCATGGCCGCGAGCTCCTCGCGCGAAAGCGTGGGCTCGGTGGGAGCGGCATTACGCTCCTTGTTGCGCTGCTTGCGATCGCGCTGGCGGTTGCGGCGGTCGTTGTTGCGCTCGTCCTTGCGCTCGTTGCGCTCGTCGTTGCGCTTGTGCTGGCGACGGTTGGGGCGAGCGCCGTCTTCGGCCTCGGCGGGCGCGGCGCCATCGGTTGCGGCGGCATCGGCGTTAGCCGCAGTATCATCGCTGGCCTCGGCCTTGGAATCGCCCTGCAGCTCGGCCTCGGCCTGCTGCTCGGACGCCTTGGCCTTAGCGGACTTCTTACGACCGCGCTTGGGCTTCTCGGACGCAGACTGTTCGACGTCTTGGGGCTCGGCGGCATCAGTCGATGCATCGGCGGTCGTCTCGGCGGAATCCTCGGACGCACCCTTCTTGGCAGTCTTGGCCTTGGACGTGCGCTTAGCAGCAGTACGATGGCTGCGACCAGGACGGACGTCGGCGGGCTCGACATCGGCGGGAGCGGCCTCGGAAGTCGTAGCATCCTGGACGGGTGCATCGGCAGCGGTTGCAGACTCGGCGGTCGCCGCAGCATCCCGAGCGGCTGCAGCTGCGGCTGCGGCCTTCTCTGCCTCGACGAAGGCCTTGGGCTTGCGACCGCGACGGTGCGGGCGCAAAGCCGGATCGACAACGGGAACTTCGCTGGCCTCGACAGGCGCAGCGGACTCAGCAGGCGATGCGCCCTCCCCTGCCGCGGAACGAACCGAAGCCTCGGTGAGCTCGAGGGTTACCTGATCGGCAACCTGCTCGGCCTTAGCAGCCGTGCGACGGCGTGTGCGCGGTGCCGGCTTCTCGGTCGGCTGGTCGGCGGCAGGGGTCTCGGTGGCGGCAGGCGTCTCGGGCACAGACGGAGCTGCAAGCTCGGTCAGAGCCGCGGCCTCGCGCTCGGCAGCACGACGGCGGGCGCGCACCACCTGAGCCTCGCTAATCTGCGCCAACGCACGTGCCTGCGCGACCTCATCGGAAATCGGCGCCGAGGAGTCAGCTGCAACGGTGCGCTTGACGCGCGTCATGCGCGTGGTACGGCGCTTGGGCTTGGTGACCTCCTCGCCGTCAGCAGCAGGCTTGGCCGTGCGGCGCGTACGCTTGGGCTTTGCCGGAGCAGCCTCCTCACCAGTTGCAGGCACGGCCTTCTCAGCCGTTGCAGGCGTAGGCGTCGAAGCAGCCTTAGGCGTCTCAGGAGCCGAGGCATGCGCGGGCGCCGCGACCTGGTCCGACGCAACCGGTGCAGCGGGAGCGGCTTGCGTCGTCGTTATTTCGTTTTCTTGCTGTTGATCAGACACAGTGTTTGCTCAACTTTCTTTTCAAGCCCTGTGATCACATGCTCCCTGCATAAACCTTCAGGGCGGCTAAACAGTCTAGTTCCGTTCAAAACGACGGACATCATTGATCTGTATCGAGATGATTGCGTCATATACGCGGCATTAGTGTAACACAACCGCCGCCACCTGCAACTTAGTCATTGGGAACGCTCTTAAACGACTAGTCAAAAGGGGCACTCTTTGGTTTAACACCCACAAATCTGACTGCCTCCGCCAAAACTATGGCGGTTTACTACGATGAATCGCTCAACCGCGACCACTCCGAAACTTGTTGAACTAAAACCGCAGGTAGATGCCCTGCACTTTTTTGCGAAAAGCTGGCGTGGTTGGAATTTCTCATATTCATCGTAGTGAACCGGCATAGTTTCGTATTTCCAGCAGTTCCAAATTCGTCAATACGTCGGCGTTTGCAAAAAACCCGACCTCCGCATGGAGATCGGGCTTATAGGGCTCAGCAAAGCCGAACCTACACGGTTAAATGACCCGCAGCTTACATCTGCTCGGGAGCGGAGACACCAACAAGGGTGAGCACCAGGGCGAGCGTCACGCGGACGGCATCGCAAGCGGCCAGACGGGCACGCGAAAGCTCGGGGTCGACGGGACGGCCCTCGCTCGGCAGCACCTGGCAGGCAGCGTAGAAGCTGTGGAAGTCGCCGGCAAGCTCCTCGGCAAAGTGCGTCAGACGGAACGGGGCGCGGTCGCGAGCGCAGCTGGCGATGAGGTCGGTGAGCTCGTTGAGCTTACGCGAAAGGGCAAGCTCGGTCGGGTCGGTCAGCAGCGAGTAATCGACGTTCTCGCCGATGGCCTTCTCGGCGACGGCCTTCATGCCCATCTCGTCAGCCTGCTCGGGCGTAACGTCGGCGGCACGGCGCAGGATGGAGCACACGCGGGCGTGAGCATACTGCACGTAATAGACCGGGTTGGAGTTGTCGCGCTTCTTAACGGCCTCAATATCGAAGTCGACCATCTGGTTGGAGCTCTTGGAGATGAGCGTGTAGCGAGCGGCATCGGAGCCGACCTCGTCGACGAGCTCCTGCAGGGTCACCATGGTGCCCTTGCGCTTGGACATTCGGACGGGCTTGCCGTTACGCAGCAGGTTGACGAGCTGGCCCAGCAGAACCTCAAACTTGCCGGGATAGCCAAGGGCGTCGCAGACGCAGCGGACGCGCTCGATGTAGCCGTGGTGGTCGGCACCCCAGATGTCGATGACGTGGTCGACGCGCTGGAACTTATCCCAGTGATAGGCAACGTCGGAGGCGAAGTAGGTGTACTCGCCGTCGGACTTGATCAGGACGCGGTCCTTGTCATCGCCCAGGTCGGTGGAGCGGAACCACAGGGCGCCGTCCTTGGTGTAGAGGTAGCCCATCTTGTCGAGCTTCTCAAAAGCGCGGTCGACGGCGGAGGTGCCGGCGGTCTCACCCTCGGTGTCCTTCACATACAGCGAACGCTCGGAGTACCAACGATCGAAGTCGCAATTGACGGCGTGGCAGAGGTCGCGCATGTTGTCGACCATCTTCACATAGCCGCGCTCGCGGAAGCTCTCCATACGCTCCTGCGGGTCGGCGTCGACCCACTTATCGCCGTCGGTGCGCCAGAACTCGGCAGCCTCGTCGATGATGTAGTCGCCGCCATAGGAGTCCTTGCCCAGGGTCTCGGCAAAGTTGTCCTGATACGGATGGGTCTCGGGGTGCTCGTCGTTCTCGTCGGCAACAAAGGCGTCACGGTCGGCGATCAGCAGCTTGTGAGCCTCGTCGATATCCACGCCCTGCTTGGCGATGATGTCGGCAAGCTGCATATAGCGCGTGCTGATGGAGTTGCCGAAGGTGTTCATCTGAGAGCCGTGGTCGTTGATGTAGAACTCACGCTGGATGTCGTAACCGGCGTGGTCCATCACACGGCAGAGCGAGTCGCCCAGCGCGGCCCAGCGGCCGTGGCCGATGTGCATGGGGCCGACGGGGTTAGCGGAAACGAACTCGACCTGGGTCTTCAGGCCACCACCGACGTTGGACTTAGCGAAGTCCATGCCCTTCTCGCGAGCCTCGCCAAAGATGGCATTCTTGACGGCAACGGAGAGGTAGAAGTTGATGAAGCCGGGGCCTGCGATCTCGACCTTCTCGATCGCGGGGTCCTCGGGCATATGGGCAACGATGGCCTCGGCGATCTTGCGCGGGGCGCAGTGGGCCAGCTTGGCGGACTTCAGGGCCATGGTAGAGGTCCACTCGCCATGAGAAGTGTCAGCCGGTCGCTCGATAGCGCAATCGTCAAGTTCAAATGCGGAAAGGTCGCCGGCCTCCTGGGCCGCAGCAAGCGCAGCGCGTACCAGCTCTTCAATCTTCTCGGGCATAGATCCTCCTTGTGTTAAAGCCCCCGAGCTCTTGGTCACTCGTAGGGCAAAAGCCAGAGTTTGTAGCACTCTATCACAAGCGACGGGCACTGTCGCAGGGTAAAGCTAATAGATATTGCATATGCACAAAAATGACTACAGCTTGTATGGAGTCACTCAAAGATGCCGGTCTGCCTGCAGATTATGCAGGCGTTGAAAATGCATAAAGGTGTGAATGAGCTGCGTCTGTTATCGAATACTCTTACCTATCAGAGTTGTGTGCTTTTCCTGCATAAAGTACGGGTTTGCGCACGTCAGCGTGTTATTCTAGACATACGTAAATTCGTATAAGTTGGAGGTAGCATGTTCTCAATCGGTCAACACGTCATTCATCCGGGCCAGGGAGTCTGCACCGTCGTCGGTTTTAGGGACGACACACCGCAGCCCATGCTGCTACTCGAGACCAAGCAGGGACATGCGCAGACGATCCTCATGTACCCCGTGGCGCAGGCCGACCGTTTGCACGCCGCCATCTCGCAGCAAGATGCCGAGCACCTGCTGAGCCACTATGACGAGTTGGAGTGCGACACCTTTACCGAGCGCAACAGCTCGCTTGAGGAGACACACTTTAAGCAGCAGCTCAAGCTGGGCGCGCCCGAGACGGTCCGCGTGGCAAAGACCATGATGCACCGCATTCGCCAGGCCGAGGAAGCTGATAAAAAACCCAGCTCCTACTACATGCGCGTACTCAAGGAGGCCAAGCGCCGCTCCATCGAGGAGTTCGCCGTGGCCTTGGGCGTCACCGAGGAGGACGCCGAAGCTCGCCTAGCCCAAGCCGCCCTCAACTAACCCATCCGCGCCAAAAACCACCACAAAGGGGACAGGCACCTTTGTGGTGGTTTTCTTGTTCTAGTAGTATTCATTCTTATCGATACCCACGAGCACAAGGAGTCTCTTATGGCAGAGCCGCTTACCGCCGGAATCACCCGCGACCGTGCGTTCGAACTGCTCAACGAGCACAACAAAGATCCGTTCCACATCACCCACGGCGAGACGGTCGAGGGCACCATGCGCTACTTTGCGCGCGAGTTCGACCCAGAGAACGAGGAGTTTTGGGGCATCGTCGGTCTGCTGCACGACCTGGATTGGGAGGAGCATGAGGACGACCCCATGAACCACACCATCTATGCTGCCGAGATTCTTAAGGGCGAAGGTGCGTCTCCCGAGCTCATTCGCGCCATCCAGACGCACACGTCGGACTTCAATACCTCGCTGCCCAAACCCGAGCTGCAGATGGAAAAGATCCTGTTTGCCTGCGATGAACTCACCGGCCTGATCGGCGCTGCAGTCATCATGCGCCCGAGCAAGAGCGTTATGGACTTTACGACCAAGTCGCTCAAGAAGAAGTTCAAGGACAAGCGCTTTGCCGCCGGCTGCTCGCGCGACGTGATTTCGCAGGGCGCCGAGATGTTGGGCTGGGAGCTCCCCGAGCTCTTTGACCGCACCATCGCGGCCATGCAGTCCTTCGCCCCCGACCGCGATACCTTCCAGGCCTAACCGCCCACGCCACCTAAAACCACCACAAAGGGGACAGGCACCTTTGTGGTGGTTTTTCGTTTACGAGGGGTTTAGGGGCGGACCTGGCCGGTGCCGCGGAGCTTGTATTTGTAGGTGGTGAGGGCCTCGGCGGCAAAGGGGCCGCGGGCGTGGAGTTTTTGGGTCGAGATGCCGATCTCGGCACCCAGGCCAAACTCGCCGCCGTCGGTGAAGCGAGTGCTGGCGTTGGCGTACACGGCCGAGGCATCGACCGCATCGAGGAAGCGCTCGCAAGCATCCGTGTCCTCGGCAACGATGGCCTCGGAGTGCATCGTGCCGTAGCGATTGATGTGTGCGATGGCCTCGTCCTCGTTTGCCACGACCTTCACGCTCATCTCGAGCGCCAGGTACTCGCGACCCCAGTCCTCCTCAGTCGCGGCGACGTAGTTGTCGCCCTCGGCAAGCCCAGCGTCGGCGCATGCGGCGCACGTGGCCTCGTCGCCGTGAATCAGTACGCCGTGGTCGTGCAGCACGGCAACGACTGCGGGCAGGAAGCGATCAGCAACGGCACGGTCGACCAGCAGCGACTCGGCGGCATTGCACACGCCTACGCGCTGGGTCTTGGCATTGACGATAATGTTGAGCGCCTTATCAAAGTCGGCGGATTCATGCACGTAGATGTGGCAGTTGCCCGTGCCCGTCTCGATCACCGGCACAAGCGACTCGCGCACGCAGCGCTGGATCAGGCCTGCACCGCCGCGCGGAATGAGTACGTCGACGATACCGCGGAGCTTCATGAGCTCGCCAGTGGCCTCGCGGTCGGTGGACTCGATCATCGACACGGCCTCGCGCGGGAAGCCCTTGGCCTCGAGCGCATCGGCCAGCAGCTCGGCGATCATGGCACACGAGTGATAGGCCAGCGAGCCGCCGCGTAGAATGCAGGCGTTGCCGGTACGGATGCAGATGCCTGCGGCGTCGGCCGTCACGTTGGGGCGCGCCTCGTAGACCATGGCGACCAGGCCCAACGGCACGCTCACGCGGGTCAGGTCCACACCGCTCGCAAGCACGCGGTGGTCGAGCACGCGGCCGACGGGATCGGGCAGCTCGGCGAGCTTCTCCAAACCGGCGGCCATGCCCTCGACGCGCTCAGGCGTCAGCAGCAGACGGTCGAGCAGACCGGCCGAAGTGCCCGCATCGCGCGCGGCGGACATATCGAGCTCGTTGGCGGCGACGATGGAGTCGACACCGTTGCGCAGTGCTGCGGCCATGGCGCGCACGGCCTCCTGGCGCTGCTCATCGCTCGCCGTGGCAAGCGAGGCCGACGCTGCCTTGGCGGCAACGGCAAGATCGTGGACATACGTGGCTATATCGACCGACATGGGCGGCCCTTTCTCCTAGAAGTTTGCAACCATGGTAGCCGATTTGCGCATGGCCTCGCCCGCGGCGGTAGAATTGGTCAACCCGAAACACCGCAACGAACGGAAGACTCACATGGCCCTCATCACTTCGTACCACGTCCCCGGCCTTTACGTCGAGGACCACAGCATCGACGTCCCCCTTGACTGGCGCGGCCTGGAGCCGATGCTCCTGGCCGTCGGCAGCACCATGCGCCGCGGCGCTATGCCGGCACCAATCGCCGGCGCGCCCGAGAGCATCAAGCTCTTCTACCGCGTGGTTTGCGCGCCCGACCGCATCAACGACGATCTGCCGCTGCTCCTGTTTTTGCAGGGCGGCCCCGGCGGCGAGAGCCCGCGTCCGCTGTCGCCTACAAGCGACGGCTGGATCGAGGAGGCCGTCAAGCACTTCCGTGTGGTCCTTCCCGACCAGCGCGGCACCGGACGCAGTAGCTGCGTGGACGGACGCACGATCAAGGCACTGGGTGATCGCGCAACGGCCGCCGGCGCCGATACAGCACGCTCGCAGGCCGACTTCCTCAAGCGCCACCTCGCCAGCTCCATCGTGCGCGATTTTGAGTACCTGCGTCTGGTGGGCTTTGGCGGCAAGCCCTGGGTCACGCTCGGCCAGAGCTACGGCGGCTTTTTGACGTTGAGCTATCTGTCGCTCTTCCCCGAAGGCGTGGCGGCAAGCTTTACCTGCGGCGGCATTCCACACGTGCCAGCGAGCGCAAGCGAGGTCTACGCGCACACCTTCCCGCGCATGGCCGCCAAGACGCAGCAGTATTATGACCGCTACCCCGCTGACGTCGACCGCGTGGCAGCCCTGGCCGATGCGCTCGAGGCCCAGAAGCCCGTGCTGCCCGACGGCTCGCCGATGACGGTCGAACGCCTGCAGCTTATGGGCAGCGACTTTGGCATGAAGCCGAGCTTTGAGCGCATGCACTGGATTATCGACCACGCGTTTGTTGATGGCGACGGTACGCTAAGCTGCGGCTCCTCGGTATCCGACAGCTTTTTGATGCGCGCCTTCGAGCGCACCAACACACGCACGAATCCGCTTTACTGGACGCTGCAGGAGTTCATCTACGCCGACGGCGACACCATGCCCATTCACTGGGCTGCAGCCGAGGAAAAGGCCCATCGCGCCGAGTTCGACACGCTCGCGCGCCCGCTCATGTTTACCGGTGAGGCTATGTTCCCGTGGATGTTTGAGCAGATGCCCGAGCTCAAGCCCTTCAAGCCCGCCATGGATCTGCTGATGGAGGACACCAGCTGGGACAAGATCTACGACCCGCAGCGCCTGGCCTGCAACGAAGTACCACTCCAGGCTGCGGTGTACTTCGACGACATGTACGTGGATTCGGGCCTGCAGCTCGATACGCTCAGCCGCATTGGCAACTCGCATGCCTGGGTGACCAACGAGTTTGAGCACGATGGCCTGCACGGCAGCGCGGTGTTCAAGCACCTCTTCGACGAAGCCCTCAACCGCGGAGACCTGCGCCAGATCTTCTAGCAAAGAAGTGTCCCCGCCTGTCGGCACAAAAGGAACGTCCCCAAGTGCCGGCAACGACAATGCCGCAGGTAGAGGACGGAAAGCGAAAACGCCCCTAAGCGAGCAAGGTGACGTGAAAGAGGAGGGCATTGACCTTTTGGTCATGCCCGACAATTGAACGTCAGATTGCCGCTTAGGGGCGTTTGCAGCGTCAATTGGTTAGGCGAAGACGATCAAATTATCTCGATGAATCGCGGGCTTCTCGGCCAGGTCTGCCAGCAGGCGGTTGCCGGCAATCTGGTCCTGGCGGCGTCCGGCTGCAAGCTCCAGCACGTCCGAATCGGCCTCGGCAATACCACGCGCGACAACCATACCGCTCGGGTCGCACACGTCGAGCACATCGCCCTCGGCAAACGTGCCATCGACCTCGCGAATACCCACCGCGAGCAAGGACGAGCCACGGCTGACCAGCGCCTTCGCGGCGCCGTCATCGACCGTCACCGAGCCATGCGCCTTGTCGCCCAGCGCGATCCACAGCTTGCGGGGCGCAATGTCCAGACGCTCCGCCGGCGGATCGAACAGCGTGCCCACACTCTCGCCGCGAGCGAGGCGCACGAGCGCATCGGGCTCCTCGCCCGAGCAGATCACGCTCTGAATGCCCGCCGTCATCAGAATGCGGCTCGCGCGGATCTTGGTAATCATGCCGCCCGTGCCCACCGATGTGGAAGAATCGCCCGCCGAGGCGATGATCTTGGCATCGATCTTATGCACGACCGGGACAAACTCGGCCGTTGGGTCCTCATGCGGATTGGCGGTATAGAGCCCATCGATGTCCGAGAGCGTCACGCACAGATCGGCAGAAACCAGGCAGCTCACAAGCGCCGCCAGTGTGTCGTTGTCGCCAAACTTGATCTCATCGACAGTAACGGTATCGTTCTCGTTGACGACCGGCACCACGCCAAGCTCCACCAGGCGCAGCAGGGCGTCGCGCGCGTGCAGGTAGGACGTACGGCGCGCCGTGTCGTGACGCGTGAGCAGCACGAGCGAGGTGAGCAGGTCGCGCGCATGAAACTCCTCGTCGTAGGCCGACGAGATGATGCACTGGCCGGCCGAAGCGCAGGCCTGCAGGCTCGGCAGGTCGCCGACCGGCTTACGGTCGAAGCCCAGCACGGGATAGCCACAGGCGATAGCGCCCGAGCTCACCACGACCAGACGCCAGCCGAGCTTGCGCAGCGCTGCGGCCTGATCGGCAAGCCCGCCGATAAAGGCGCGGTTGACCTTGCCGTCGGCGCCCACCACCGTGGACGAGCCGATCTTTACCACCATCGTTTTATAAGAAGTCGTCATACGTCAAACCAATCGAGTGTTGAGCAGGCGGGCGAGCTGGAGCAGCCGGGGCACCCGGTGCGGGACGGACGAAAATGATCCGTTTTCCTCCGTCCCCTTCGGATCATTTTGCCCAGGGGAAGGCCGAAGCCGCGGCCATGTTCTTGCGCACGAGCTCGTCGCGCACCTGAGCCAGGCCCTGCTCCATGCCCACCACATAGGTCTGCGGGTACAGGAAGCGCTTGAAAGCTGCGTCCAGATGATCGAGCGCCCAAGCACAGCGCTCGCGCGCGTCCTGGATGCTCTCACGCGGAGCCACCGCACTGCCATCGCGCACGATCGGCACCAGCAGCTCGCGATACTCAAGTTCGGACACGTCGGTCACCAGGGCGGCATCATTCACGGCCACGAGGGTATTGCCGCGCGCGGCGCCCTCCCCCGCCAGATGGTCCTCGTCGTAGATCATGTCGCAGACTGGGCCGCCAAAGCCGTCGTAATAACGGCGCACGCGTTGCACACCCGGGATCGTGCGCTTATAGGGCTGCTCGGAGAGCTTGACCACCGGCGTCCATGGATCTGTCTCGCTCGCACGGCGGGCGGAAAGCTTGTACACGCCACCCAGCGCCGGCTGGTCATAGCAGGTCGCGAGCTTGGTACCCACGCCAAAGCTATCGATGGGCGCGCCCTGGTCCAGCAGCGACTGAATCGTGTACTCGTCAAGATCGTTGGAAACCGAGATCCCCACATAGGGCAGGCCCTCGGCATCAAAACGGCCGCGAACATACTTGGAGAGCTTGGCGAGGTCGCCGGAGTCGATGCGAATAGCCGACAGACGCTCGCCCACCGCCTCCATCTCCTTGGCAACCGTAATGGCATGCTCGCAGCCCTCGCGCACGTCATAGGTGTCGATGAGCAGCGTACAGTTCTTGGGGCTCGACTTGGCAAAGGCGCGGAAGGCCTCGAGCTCGGAATCGAAGCTCATCACCCAGCTGTGCGCATGCGTGCCAAAGACGGGAATACCATAGCGGCGGCCGGCGAGCACATTGGACGTAGAGGAGCAGCCGGCAACGTAGCTCGCGCGCGCAACGGCCAGGCCGCCATCGGGACCCTGGGCGCGGCGCAGGCCAAACTCCGCCACGGGGCGACCGTCGGCGGCGAGCACCACGCGCGCCGTCTTGGTGGCGACAAGCGTCTGGAACCCGACGATGTTGAGCAGCGCCGTCTCAAGCAGCTGGCACTCGAGCGCAGGACCGGTGACGCGCACCATGGGCTCGCGCGGAAAGACGAGCTCGCCCTCGGGGACGGCGTCGATATTTACATGCGCACGAAAATCGCGCAGGTAGTCGAGGAATGCGGACTTGAACATCGCGCCGCCGGCAGGGGCCTCAAGCGAGGCGAGGTAGTCGATATCCTCGGGCGTAAAGCGCAGGTTCTCGACGAGCTCGGGCAGCTCGGCGGTGCCACACATGACGGCATAGGCGCTGCCAAAGGGATGGTCGCGGTAAAACGCGGTAAAACAACCCTGCTCATTGGCCTTGCCGCTCTCCCACAGGCCCTGGGCCATAGTGAGCTCGTACAGATCGGTGAGCATTGCAATGTCGGTGGGATGCGAGATGTCGGTCAAAGCCATGGGGCGACCTTTCGGATGTGTGGTGCAGAATTTGAGGGTTGGACGAGAGCAGAGCATGCGGACATGACGCCCGATGCGAGTCGGTTAGAGCAGGCCCATGCTGGTCAGGATCGTGTAGCCCATAAAGATGACAAACGCGATGAGGGCAAGGACAATGATGATTTTTTGAGCCGGCGCCATGCCAGGGATCTCGTTCTCGCCCATAGGCTCCTTGGAGGTAACCATGCGCTGGGCAAAGGTCATCTCGTCACGGCTCGGCTTGGGCTCGACGGACTTGGGACGGGCGGCCTTTTTAGGCTGAGGTTTGGGCGCGGCAGGTGCAGGCTTCGCAGCAGCGGGCTTGGGTGCGGGCGCGGGCGCCGATGCGGATGCGGCGTTCGCGGCGGCCTCCTCGGCCTTCGCACGCTCGGCACGCAGGGCAGCCAGCTCCTCACGCTCGCGACGGGCCTCTTCCCGAGCCTCGCGGCGGGCCTTCTCAGCGCGGAGCTCTTCCAACTCGGCGCGCTCCTCGTCGGACAATGGTTGGGACTCAAGCTCGGCCATGATATAGCCCTTTCTTTTAAAAAAAGCCGCCGACACAATGTCAGCGGCTTATCAAATCCATGGGTGGAGACGAAGGGAGTCGAACCCTCGGCCTCTGCCATGCGACGGCAGCGCTCTCCCAACTGAGCTACGTCCCCAGGACAAGTCGATATTTTACCTACGGCTCGCCAACTGTCAACGCCCAATAACCAGTCTTTTTGGGACGCGGCTATTTTGACAACTTTTCGAACAGGCGATCCTCTCGATGATTTTTTAATCCCCGTCCCAGAAAAATCATCAGCGTGCGCTCTACTTTGCGCTGGTGAGGACGCCGGTGGTGTCGAAGGCGGGGGTGAAGCTCTCGTCTACCGCGCCGCCCTCTTGCCAGAACATCGTCGTAAAACCCAGGTCGTCGGCATGGTCGAGCACCTGCTCGTACTCCTCACGCGTCACGGCGCGTGCCAGGTCGCCGCCCTGCTCGCGCATGAGCGCATTGGGCGTGTACTGGTTCATAACCGAGATCGGCACGTCGCCCACCGTCTGCCACACCAGGTCCAGCACGCGACACGAATCGTCTGCATGCCCCGGAAGCACCAGGTGACGCACGATCATGCCACGCTTCATAAGCCCGTCCTCGTCCACCAACTCTCCCCCGCGGCGCTCGATCTCGCGCGCCATCTGGGCCAGACCCGACACGGCCACACGCGGGTAATCCTTTATATGGGAGAGCGACTGCGCAAGCCCGGCATCGGCATATTTAAAGTCGGTGAGCCACACATCGACCAGGTCGCCCAGCGCCGCCACGGCACTCGCGCGCTCGTAACCACTCGTGTTGTAGACGATTGGGATAACCAGTCCGCGCGCCCGTGCCGCGGCAATCGCGGCAGGCAACAGGTGCGCATAGTGCGTCGCCGTCACCAAATTGATGTTGTTAGCACCCTGGTCCTGCAGTTCCAGCACAATCTCGACCAGGCGCTCAGGCGAAATCTCAAGGCCAAAATTGCCGGTCGAGATCTCGTGGTTCTGGCAGTAGATACATTTGAGCGAGCAGCCGCTAAAGAAGATCGTGCCCGAACCGGCCTCGCCCGAGATAGGCGGCTCCTCCCACATATGAAGCGCGGCGCGGGCCACCTTGAGCGTGTCGTTAGCACCGCAGACGCCGTGCACGCCCTCATCGCGCGCCGCACCGCAACGGCGCGGACACAAATGGCAGGCGGGCGAAAAAAGTTCGGTCAACGACGTCGGCATAAAACCATGCTCCAAAACAACGATTCAGCAGCTCAAACGTAAAGGGATCAACCCCACAGACGGCTCGAGCCCAAGGCGCCGTAATCGTCCGACACGATTTTTGTAATGTCAAGACTGGAATCGATAAAGTGCCGCTTTATGATGTAGGTATTCCGCCCCCCGCGGAGCAACTGGGTGAACCGTCGCGTTTATTTAGGGAGCCCACACAGTCGTACCTAGTACAGGTATCCTTCGTTGTTAAGGACGCTGGAACAGTCGATGAGGGCACCCACCTGTTTTAGGTGGGTTCATTTTCGTAACGTGGGGGGTGGTTTTCTTTTGCCGAAAATCACCATTACAGTCCATATGGATCCCCGCCGGCATCCCGACAAGCCATCGACAACATCCCAATATCTGGTAAGCGCGTGATTATCGCTGCGTGCAATTCCATGCACCCCCCTTGGTCGAGTATTATGGTTCGGCTATGCCCTTTGCGCATGGCGTTCTTCTGACCTTTTCCTTCGACGCTTGGCGGTTTTTAGATTCATGGCTTCATCCCCGAGCTACATACCGTACCTATGCGTGGCAGCGGCGGCCTTTATCACGACCTTCCTCACGGTACCCCTGGTCAAGCGCCTGGCAATCAAGCTCGACGCCGTCGACTATCCTTCTAAGCGCCGCATCAACACCAAGCCCATCCCGCGTTTGGGCGGAACGGCGGTGTTTTTGGGCCTGGTCGTCGCCTGCACTGTGCAAATCCTAGGCACCTGGTACCTGGGTTGGCCGCCCGTTTTGGTGCCCCACCCCCGTCTGCACATCAGCTACCCCATACTTGCGCTTTCTTTTACCGTTATCTTTGCGACCGGCGCCATCGACGACGTCTTCCAGCTCACGCCCAAGCAAAAGCTGGCCGGACAGGTCCTCGCCGCGCTTATCGCCTGCATGGGCGGCCTGCGGATCGGCGTCATCGTCAACCCGTTTGCTCCCGGCGAGATCATGCTCGGATGGCTCGCCTACCCCATTACCGTGATCTATCTGGTGGCATTCACCAACATCATTAACCTCATCGACGGCCTCGACGGCTTGGCCACGGGCATCTGCGGCATCGCATCGTTCACCATGTTTTCGATGGCTGTTCTCTCGGGCCGCATCGACGCCGCCGCGCTCTCCATTGCGCTCTTTGGCGCCTGTCTGGCCTTTTTGCGCTACAACTTCAACCCCGCAAGTATCTTCTTGGGCGACTCGGGGTCGTTGCTTCTGGGCTTTGCGCTGGGCTCCATCTCGCTGCTCAACGTGAGCCGCACCGCCGCACTCACCTCGCTTATCATCCCGCTCATCGTTGCCGGTGTGCCCATCATCGACACGTTTAGCGCCATTGTGCGCCGCAAGCGCGCCCACATTAGCATCGGGCAGGCCGACAAGGGCCACATCCACCACCGCCTGATCCAAGAAGGCTACAACCAAAAACAGGCTGTGCTGCTCATCTATGCCTGGTGCATTATGCTTTCGGCCGGCGCCGCCGCCATCAATCAGGTCGAGGTGCCCATGCGCGTGCTCATTTTTACCGTGCTCGCCATTGGCTCGGCTGCCTTCGCCAAGCACCTACACCTGTTTGAACCCGTGCTACGCCACCATTACAACAAGCGCACGCACGAGGACGAGCTGGTCACCCCCGACGACCCCGCTTTTAAGCAGGAGGAGCAGGCAGCCGAGGAGCGCAAAGAAGAGCGCCACCACAAGCTCTAGGGCAAGCTGCCGAGGATGTGCCAAGGCACCGTTGGCCAAGCGCGGCCACGCCGCGCCCATCGCACAAGCCACCCCTCTCCCGCCCCTCGCCTACTTACGCCCCGCCCCTCCAATAAACGCGTTATCATCAAAACCTGCGAACGAACGTTAGGAGCAATCATGCCAAACGAGAACAGCTACGAAGTCGCGCTGCAAAAGAGCAACGCCATTCGCGAGGGCCTGGCCAAGACGCCCGAGAAGTTCACCATGCTTACCGGCGACCGCCCCACCGGCCGTCTGCACCTGGGTCACTACTTTGGCACCCTCAAGGGCCGCGTGGAGCTGCAGAACATGGGCGCCAGGACCAACGTACTCATCGCCGACTACCAGGTCATCACCGACCGCGACACCACCGAGCACATCCAGGACAACGTGTACAACATGGTCATGGACTACCTTGCCTGCGGTATCGACCCCGACAAGACCATGATCTACGCTCACTCCGCCGTGCCCGCCGCCAACCAGCTCATGCTGCCGTTCCTGTCGCTGGTCTCCGAGGCCGAGCTGGCGCGCAATCCCACGGTCAAGGCCGAGATGGAGGCCTCGGGCCACGAGCTTACCGGCCTTCTGCTCACCTACCCGGTGCACCAGGCCTGCGACATTCTGTTCTGCAAGGGCAACGTCGTGCCCGTCGGCCGCGACCAGCTGCCGCACATCGAGCTCACCCGCACCATCGCCCGCCGCTTTAACAACCGCTACGGCAAGGTGTTCCCCGAGGTCGAGGCGCTGCTGTCCGAGACCCCGCTACTGCCCGGACTTGACGGTCGCAAGATGAGCAAGAGCTACGGCAACGCCATCAACATCTCGATGACCGCTGAGGAGACGGCCAAGCGCATCAAGAAGAGCCAGACCGACTCTGAGCGCATGATCACGTTCGATCCCGAGAACCGCCCCGGCGTGTCCGGTTTGCTTTCGACGGCCGCCATCTGCACCGGTCGCTCCGAGGTCGAAATTGCCGAGGAGATTGGCATGGGCGGCTCCGGCCAGCTCAAGAAGTACGTGACCGAGGCCGTCAACGAGTACTTCGCACCTATCCGCGAGCGTCGCCAGCGCTACGAGAACGATCTGGATTACGTGAAGGACGTGCTGCACGAGGGCAACCGTCGCGCCAACGAGATCGCCGATCAGACCCTGGCAGAGGTTCAGGACGCCATGGGCATGGTGTACTAGACCGATCTGCTGGCTTGAGCTTTCGATTGCTTTAGGGCGGGCGCTACGGCGTCCGCCTTTTTTGGAGCCGGACCGCTTCGGCTCCGTCCATCGCACCCCCTCGACAAACAGGAACAGGCCCGCCGGCAGCTAGTTGCCAGCGGGCCTGTTCCCGAAGTACACCGTTGAATCGCACAGAGGGGAGGAATGCGAATCAAACTCAACAGGGCAGGCTTTTTCATCGCCTATTGCCTGCTCCGTTGCTGAAACCAATATAGTTCACCGTGGTTTACTTTCTGACGGCAAAGTACGCCAACACACCTTCTCCATAAGTTAGCTCTGGTAAACCTACAGCGTAAAACCACCACAAAGGGGACAGGCGCCTTTGTGGTGGTTTTCGCCACGGCAGAACCGCTAGAGCCCGGCAGGCCAGCGACAGGCGGCCAAGTCGACGTGCATGTCGTCCTTAAACGCCACACCCTCCCCTAGCAAAAGCTCACGTTGAGCATCGGGACCGCCAAAAGCGAAGCCCTCGCAAATGCGACCGTCGGCAAACACCACACGATGGCAGGGAATCTGGCCGGGGCGCGGATTACTATGCAGGGCATACCCCACGTACCGCGCACTTCGTGGACGACCGGCAAGCAGCGCCACCTGGCCATACGTGGCGACCATCCCCTCGGGGATCTGCTCGACCACCTCGTACACCCGTTCAAAAAAGCCCTCAGACGCCATTGCTCGCTCCCTTCCACCCGGAAAAGCATAAACCACCACAAAGGTGCCTGTCCCCTTTGTGGTGGTTTATGGCAGGTCGGTTAGTTGGCGGGCTGGAAGAAGGCTACGGCGACGGCGCCGGGGCCTACGTGGGTGCCGATGGTGGCGCCGATGGTGTGAACGGGCAACTCGCCCTCGGTGTGGCCAGCCCACAGTGCCGCGCTGTCCTCGACATACTTCTTGAGCACCGCATCCGAAAGGCCCGTATAGCCCAGCGCCAGCGGCATGGAAAAGTCGATGCCGCCTGACTTTTCGACCTTTTGGTTCAGCAGGTTGCGGCCGTTCTTGGAACCGCGCGCCTTGCCCAGCTGCACGATAAGGCCGTCCTCGACAGCCACCACGGGCTTCACGTTGAGCAGCGTGCCCACGGCGCCGGCCGCAGCAGATAGACGACCGCCGCGAACCAGGTACTCCAGCGTCTCGAGCAGGCCGATGACGGCCACGCGGTCACGCACGGCCTCGACGGCCGCCGCGATCTGGGCCGCACTACGGCCCTCGTCCACCAAGCGCAGCGCGTACTCGACCAGGACGCGCTCGCCGAGGGTGACATTGTTGCTGTCTACCACGAACACGTCGCCACCTGGTGCCTCGGCAAGTGCGGTACGGGCACTCTGGTTGGTGCCTGATAGCTTAGCGCCCACGGTAATAATCACAGCCTCATCGCCGGCCTCACGCGCCTCGGCAATAGCCTGCGAAAACGCGTACGGGTTGACCTGGCCGGTCTTGGGCAGCTCATCGCGCTCCACGAGCATCTCGTAAAAGCGCTGGTGATCGATGTCGACGCCATCCATGTACACATCGGTGCCAAAGGTGACGGACAGCGGCAAAACAGCCAGCGCCGGGTGTTCCGCCGGAGACAAATCGCTTGCGGAATCGGTAATAATGCGGACGGACATAACGAATCCTTTCTTGCGCAGGTCCCGCGCAGGGAATTTTGACAACAATGCCCCGGCACGGTATACGCGCTTAAAACGGGACGATGCAGTTGTTAATGGGTAGCAAATGCCTTGGCGGCCTTAGATCTCGCGCAGGGTGTTGAGAATCGTGCGCAGCGACGCATACATCTGCTCGCGCTGCTCCACACCCATAGCCTTACCGGTGGTATCGAGCACCTCGCGAATGATGCGGTCCGCCTCGCTCATGCTCTCGCCGCCCAGAGCGGTCAGGCGCACCGGAGCACGATACTTAACGGCGGCATCGCCCGAATCATCGACCTCGACGTAGCCACCCTCCTCCAGATGCGCGAGCGTACGCGAGACGGCGGCGCGGGTCACGCCTGCCATGCGAGCCAGGTCGGCGCCAGTCAGGCCATCCTTGCTGCGCTCAAGATAGTACAGGCACATAACGTCGGAGCCCTTGAGACCCAGCCTAGCGCCCTCAGACGTCTTAATGCGCTGGATCTCCTTGTAGAGTCCGCTGATCAGTCCGACAAAGTCCTCGAAACGTGTCTCGTCGCTCTGCTGCATGGGAGACGACCGCCTTTCGCTTGCATAATGCTAACGGGTAAACATCTTAGTCGCATAAGGCGACACCCGTACCCAAATACCCCATTTGTTAACCCATCAACATAAAAACCACCACAAAGGGGACAGGCACCTTTGTGGTGGTTTGGGGCATCAATAGGTTCTAGGCGCCGCTACAGTTCCACGCAAGGATTGTCGCGGGTCACAAGCGTCTTAATGACAACCGTCGCTCCCAGATAGCGCTCAAGCAGCTCGGCTAAGCGATCGATCGCAGCCTGGCAATCCCCCATCCGCTCGGTCTCCACGCACTCAATCGCCAGGAACGCATCGGCCGAATCATCGGACAGCGCCGTGCGAACGCCGTCGCGCCAGTTCCAGCAGCGGCACACAGCGCCCGCATCGTCGATGTAGGCGAGCTCGCCGGGCAGCGTCGGATCGTCCGCCTCCTCGCCAAGCGGCAAGAACGCATCGCCACCGTCGGTCACCTTCAGGCGAAGGTCCCCCTCGATCGCATGCAGATCCTCGCCTCCCACGGGCAGCGCGTAGGTCAGCGACACCGTGTTGTAAATATCCACCGCGGGCGTAATGTGGCCCACCGGCTTGCCTTTGAGCACGCGTTTGAGCAAGTTCTCGATCGAGCAGCGCGCGCCTTTCTTGGTCTTGAACAGACGATAGGCCTCGCGCCATGCCTTGACCGGTGCGTTCTCGCTGATAGTGTCGCTGGTCAGATGACGCTCCGCATCGATATTGGCGCGGTCGAGCAACGCCGCAATCGCATCCACGTCCTCTTGAGGAATCTGAGCCGTGGGCTTCATGCCCTCCACGACCACAACACCGACCGCTGCCTGCGGAAACAGCTCCCAGAATGAATCCTCGGCAATAAAGCTCTTCATACGCTCTCCCTTCATTGTGCGCGCCCGAGTGAGGGCGCCTAAACAAAAAGCGCCCTTACAACGGCCACCTTCAAAGTCCTACGGTGCCGTCACAAGAACGCTTGCGCTGTCCCCATCCGGAGAAGGGGACGATATGTCAGGCGTATTGTAACCCGAGTCATCCACGCGAGCAAAACCACCACAAAGGTGCCTGTCCCCTTTGTGGTGGATATGGACTCACGGCGAAGCTAGTGGCGGAGTCCCAGCAGGCCGCGGCCGCGATGACGGGCGTCGGCGTGTACTTGAGCGTGCGGACCGGCGGCTTTGACGGACTCGGGCAGGTGCGAGTACTTCTTCTCGAAGTTCTCCTCGAACATCACCGCCAGGTTGTGCGCGGCCTCGTCATAGCGCGCGGTGCTCTGCCAGTATTGGCGCGGCACCAGGATGCCATCGGGCACGCCGTGGCACGTCGTGGGAATGTCGACGTTAAAAATATCGTCGTGCACGAACTCGCTGTCCTCGATGGTGCCGTCGAGGGCGCGCGCGACCAGCGAGCGCGTGTAGGCCAGCTCGATGCGATGGCCCACGCCGTAGCCGCCGCCAATCCAGCCGGTGTTGACCAGGTACACGCGCGTGCGGCCGTCGGCAATGCGCTCGCCAAGCATCTTGGCGTAAACCATGGGGTCGAGCGGCATAAACGGCTCGCCGAACAGCGAAGAGAACGTGGGCGTGGGCTCGGTGACGCCGACCTCGGTGCCGGGAATCTTAGCCGTAAAGCCCGTCACAAAGTGGTACATGGCGGCATCGGCCGTCAGGCGTGAGATGGGCGGCAGCACGCCAAAAGCGTCGCAAGTCAGGAACAGCACGACACTCGGAGTGGTGCCCATGCCCTTAGTCCACGCGTTAGGAATGTGCTCCACGGGATAGGCCACGCGCGTGTTGTGCGTGATCGAGATGTCGTCATAGTTGGGCTTGCGGTTCTCGTCGAGCACCACGTTTTCGCAAATGGCGCCAAAACGGACGGCGTTGAAGATCTCGGGCTCGTGGAAGGCGTCCAGGCCCTCGCATTTTGCGTAGCAGCCACCCTCAATGTTGAAGATACCCATGTCGGACCAACCGTGCTCGTCGTCGCCGATCAGCAGGCGCATGGGATTGGCCGAAAGCGTGGTCTTGCCGGTGCCGGACAGGCCAAAGAACACGGCGGTCTCGTGCGTGACGGGATCCATGCTGGCCGAGCAGTGCATGGGCAGCACGTCGTCCTCGACGGGCAGCAGGTAATTCATAACGCTGAAGATGGACTTTTTGATCTCGCCGGAGTAGCCGGTACCCGCGACCAAAATCACGCGCTCCTGGAAGTTGATGACCACGGCGGCGCTGGAGTTGAGGCCCTTGATGGCAGGGTCGCATTGGTAGCCCGGCGCGGCGAGCACGCAGAAGTCCGGCTCGCCGGTGCGCGCGATTTCGCGGGCGAGCGGGCGGGCGAGCATCTGCTTAATGAAGAGCGCCTGGCTGGCACGCTCGCAGGCGACGAGCAGGCGGCGCGTATGGTTGCGGTCGGCGCCGGCCATGCCGCGGGTGACGAACACATCGCGCTCGTTGAGATAGTCGACGATGCCGGCTTTGATGACCTCGTAGCTTTCGACGGACAGCGGGCGGTTGACGGCGCCCCAGGCAATCTTGTCGTGGACATCGGGGGTGTCAACGATAAAGCGGTCGTTGGGCGAACGTCCGGTACGCTCCCCCGTCTCGATCACCAGCGCGCCGTTGGATGCCATGCGGCCTTCGTTGCGGCGGATGGCATGCTCGACGAGCTCGGCTGCCGGCAGGTCAACCAGCAGGCGGGGCTGGTTCTCAGCGGGGTCTTCGACCAGCGTAATGCCAAAATTGGACAGAACTTCTGCAGGGGTAACACCAGGCATGGGGCCTCCTTTAAAAACGCGGCACGTGGACGCGGCGCGCACTTTACTCACGTAAAGCCCGTTGTACCCGATATGCAAAAACGTTTTTGCGGCAAGGGCGGCAAGCCCGCCCAACGGTCAAAAATCGCAGGCAAGCGGCCCAGTCATTGGGGACGTTCTTAAACGACTAGTCATTGGGGACACTCTTGAACAGGCAACATTCAAGGAGCGTCCCCGGATGCCGGCACTTAGGGACGTTCCCAAAGTGCCGGCACATAAGGAACGTCCCTAAGTGCCGACTACTGAATGGCGCCGCCGAAATTATTGAACAACCTGTTCAAAAACACGAATGGATACCACCGCGACTATACTAGAGCGCAGCAATAGAAAGGACCCCGCTTTGAGCATCACGCCCCTCGATAGCATTCGCCGCGCCATCGCCCGCCGCAACGGCATCTCCAACCCCGCTGCATTGAAAGACGGCGCCGCGAAGGCCCAGGGCGGCCGCATCGAGAACGGCCTCTTCCCTGCCTCCCACACGGCCGAAGAGCTCGCACGCATCCAGGAGCTGAGTCAGCGCAACGCCGGCGGACCCGATAGCAGCCAAGCCACACGTCGCCGGCGCGAACGCGATCAGGAGCCCGGCCCCGTCCGCCGCATGGTCAACGCTTGGTGGAACCGCCTGCTCGGCGCCATCTACGGCGGCGGCTTCTCCATGCAGGAAGCGGAATACGAGGAGCACGCCACCCGCCGCGACTATCTCTGGAATACCCTGGGCACCGCCGTGTGGGGCATGGCGTTTCCTCTGCTCACCATCGTGTCCACACAGCTCGTGGGCGCCGAAGAAGCAGGCAAATTCTCCATCGCCTTCGTCACCGGCACGCTCATCATGATCGCGTGCAACTACGGCGTGCGCAATTTCCAGGTCTCAGACATCGACGAAAAGACGTCCTTTGCCTCCTACCAGCTCAACCGCTGGCTTTGCGGAGCGCTCGCCCTAGGCTGCGGCCTCATGTACAGCAGCGCCCGCGGCTATGACGCGCATATGGCGACGATCGGCCTGGGCGTCTACCTCTACAAGGTGATCGACGGCGTCGCCGACGTGTACGAAGGCCGCCTGCAGCAGGCCGACAAGCTCTACTTGGCTGGCATGAGTCAAACGCTACGCTCCGTCGGCGTCATCGCGGTCTTCAGCGTGGCGCTGTTCCTCACGCGTAGCATGCCCATCGCGGCCATGGCCATGGGCATCGCCGCGATCGCCTCGCTCGTGCTGGTCACCGCGCCGCTCGCCCTGCTCGAGACCGAAAAATCGCGCCGCGTAAGCCTGCGTGAGGTCGGCCACCTGTTTGTCCAGTGCGCCCCACTCTTTGGCGCGCTATTCCTGTTCAACCTAATTGAGAGCATGCCCAAGTTTGTGATGGAAGGCAAGCTGGCATACAAATATCAGCTGTACTTTAATGCCCTGTTCTTTCCGGCGCAGGCTATTCTGTTGAGCATTGGATTTATCTATAAACCGCAGCTCCTGCGCTTGTCGAGCATTTGGGCTAATCCTCGCAAGCGTCGTCGCTTTGACCTGATTATTGTTGCCGTTATGGCGCTGATCGTGGCCATCACCGGCGTGTGCGCCGCATTTATGGCAGGTCCCGGTATTCCCCTCATGAGCTTTATGTACGGCCTCAGCTTTGAGCGCTACCGTACGCTGGCGTTGCTGATGGTCGTCGCCGGCGGCGTCACCGCGGCCATCGACTTTATCTACGCCATCATCACGGTGCTACGCCACGCTGGAGACGTCACCAAGATCTACCTGATCTGCTTCGCCGTAAGCGTGGTGCTGCCGGTGATCTTGATTAAGCTGCTGGGTCTGATGGGCGCTGTGGTGAGCTACCTAGCCATCATGGCCCTACTCCTGGTGCTACTGATAATCGAGTACGCCCACATCCGCCAGCGCATAGAACGCGACCGCAACCCATACGGCGCCTAATTAGCTGCCCGGTCACCGGAATTTGCGATGGAATCACCCCGTCTGGGGTCTCGTTGCGGACAATATTCATCACGCAAAACTAAGTGAGTAGACTTTTACCGAATCTCCGACCACACCAACAGAGCACAAGTCTGTGACCTGCGGTTTTATTGAGGCAAATATGTTGGGTGCTCGGCATTTCCAAAAAAGTCTACTCACTTAGCCAGCGGGCAGCCAAATGATTATTTAATCCCCGTCCCAGAGAAATCAATTAGCGGGCAGAAGGGCGAAAGTAGTCAAAAAAGCCCCGTCCCAAATTAGCTACCCCTTGCACCGATTATTCGCCCGGGTTGATGTTCGCGTAGAACTCCGCCCCGTCGTCCAGGCGCAGGATGCCCACGCGACCGAACTCGGAGCCGGTGGCGGCAGCGCAGTCGATGTCGATGCGATCGGGCACACCGGCGGCATCCTCGCCGCCCAGGCGCACGATCTGCCCGCGGCCCGACTCCTCATCGAGCCCCGCAAGACCACCGACCTCGCAATAACGCCCGAGCGACACCGTTGGCGTGTGACCGCTCACCACGACCGGACCCTTGCCCTCGGCAGAAAGCAGCCCGGTCGGCACATCCCAATAGCCGTGACGAATCCAGAGCAAGTCATCGGACGACTGTACGGCGAGCATTTGCTGCAGCAGCTCGCGATCGGCATCGACCGCTCCCCTGCCGTCGCCGCAATCGACACCATGCTCAAGCAAAAACGCACGCGCCGCCTCGGTCTGAATGCCGGCGTGCACCAGCAGGTACGGCCGCTCGGCAGTCTCGACCACCGCGTAGAGCGGCAGCGCGGCCATCCATCGCACGAGTTCCTCGTATGCCTCAAATTCCATGTCGTTGAGCTGCTCGCGCGTCGTCCAGCCACCGTTGATATCCCAGGTCTCGGCATCGAGCGGATCCTGGCCAATGATGGCATCGAGCATGATCTGCTCGTGATTACCCTTGAGCACGCGGGCGTTGGGCAGCGAGCGCACGAGCTTAATAACACCGACCGGATCGGGCCCGCGATCGATCATGTCGCCCAGCACGTACAGTGTGTCGTCGGACGTCAACGAGATCTTAGACAGGGCCTCGTCAAGCGCACGCACGTGCCCGTGAGCGTCAGATGTCACATAGATCGCCATGGTACGCCTCTCCTTGCATTGCGGCCGAAGCCCGGTGCCGCAACTAAAACTTCAAGTTGAACTTAAACGTTACCCATTGTACTCCGTTGCAATAAAGCTGGAAAGGGTTTCCGAGCAGAGGCAAAGACGGCAGCCGTCTATGACGATATCGCGCACGCCCGCAATCCAACCCCATAAACCCACCATCTTTGGGTACAAATAACCGCAGACAACTGACCGTGCCACGCCAACCACCCAGGAGCGGACACCATCTATGAACCAGATCCTTCTCTTTATCGGCCTCGTCATCATTTTGTGCCTGACCATCAAACCCGTCGGCAAAAAACTCCCCTTCCCCACCCTGCTCATCTTTATCGCGCTCGGCATGCTGTTGGGCGTCAACGGCCCGGCGCATATCGACTTTAGCGACTACGCGCTCACCGAAACCGTCTGCAGCACGGCGCTGCTGTTCATCATGTTCTACGGCGGCTTTAACACCAACATCGACCGCGCCAAGCCCGTCGCCGTGCCCGCGGTGCTGCTGAGCACGCTCGGCGTCGTCATCACCGCAGGCATCACCGGCGTGTTCGCCCACTTCGTGCTGGGCTTCGACTGGATCGGCGGCCTGCTGCTGGGATCAGTCGTGGCATCCACCGACGCGGCCAGCGTCTTTAGCGTTCTGCGCGAGCACAGCCTGTCGCTGAAGGGCGGCACCGACTCGCTGCTCGAGGTCGAATCGGGCTCCAACGACCCCGTCGCCTACATGCTCACCGCCGTGCTCGCCACACTCGCGGCCGGCGGCGACATCAACATTCCCGCACTGCTGGCCAAGCAGATTATCCTGGGCGCGGGCCTGGGCCTTGCCATCGGCTGGGCGGCGGGCCGTCTGATTGAACGCGCACACGCAACGGCCGAGGGCGCGCAGACCATCTTCTTGTTCGCCGTGGCGATCGTCGCCTACGCGCTACCAAGCTATCTGGGCGGCAACGGCTTTTTGGCCGTATACCTGGCCGGCATTGTGCTGGGTGCGAGCGACATCACCGGCAAGGTCGAGATGGCGCACTTCTTTGACACCCTCACCGAGATGGCCGAGATGACGATCTTCTTCTTGCTCGGCCTGCTCGTCACGCCCGCACGCCTGCCGCAGATGCTGCTGCCGGGCCTGGCGCTCATGGCGTTTATGCTCTACGTGAGCCGTCCCATCGCCGTCGGCGTGCTCCTGGCGCCCTTTAAGACGAACCCCCGCCAGGTCGCGCTCGTAAGCTGGGCGGGCCTGCGCGGAGCAGCTTCGGTCGTGTTTAGCCTCTTTGCCGTGGTGGCCGGCGTTCCCGGCGGACACGACCTATTTGACCTGGTGTTTGTGATTGCCGTGTCGAGCATTGTGGTGCAGGGCTCGCTGCTGCCAGCGGTGGCGAAGAAGCTCGATATGATCGATGCGACCGGCGACGTGCGCCGCACCTTTAACGACTATCGCGACGAAGACGGCATGTCATTTGTAAAGCTCAAGGTGGGTGCTGGCCATCCGTTTGCCGAGCGCTCGCTCGCCGATATTGGCAGCGCGACGGACATGCTCGTGGTCCTGGTGCTGCGCGACGGGGCGCACCCGGTGCTGCCCAACGGCGATACCGTGATCCAGGAAGGCGATCTGCTGGTGATGGCCGCCCCAACGTTCGAAGAGCGTGCCGAGGTTACGCTGCGCGAGGTCACCGTAACCCCCCACGGTCGCCTGGCCGGCCAGCGTCTTCGCGATGTGCCGCAGGGCAAGCACCCCTTTATCGTGGTGATGCTCAAGCGCGACGGCCAAACGATCATCCCCGACGGCAACACCCTAATATACGCCGGCGACGAAGCCGTCATCGCCACGCTCGCGTCGTAGCGGGCAGGAGGTAGCTAATTTGCGACGAAGAGATCAAGCGCCTAGAAAGCCTCATGCCTTCGCTCGCAGATTTGGATTTGCCTGAGGAGTAAAGCACCCCTCCCCCATGTAACCATCCTGTAAATCATAGCGGCGCACTCGGGTTTTGCTGTGATACGGTCGCGCCTAGCGCTCCACTGTGCTAAAGTATCCCGAACGTTCAAACGACTACGAGGGAGACTAGAAGATGGCACGTGTGCACAACTTCTCAGCTGGCCCGGCCGCGCTGCCTACAAGCGTGCTCGCCGAGATCGCCGACGAGATGATGGACTACCGCGGTTGCGGCATGTCCGTGCTCGAGATGAGCCATCGATCTAGCATGTACCAGCAGATTATCGACGACGCCGAGGCAACCCTGCGCCGTCTGCTGAGCATCCCGGACAACTACCGTGTCCTGTTTTTACAGGGCGGTGCCACGCTGCAGTTTGCGGGCATCCCCATGAACCTCATGCACCGCGGCCGCGCCGGCTACATCGTGACCGGCAACTTTGCCAACAAGGCATACAAAGAAGCCGCCAAGTACGGTGAGGCCGTGTTGCTCGCGAGCTCCGAGGACACCAACTTCGACCGCATCCCCGACATGGCCGACATCAATGCGCGCATTGCCGCCGAGGCCGCAGGCGACGGGCTCGACTACGTCTACATCTGCCAGAACAACACCATCTTTGGCACCATGTACCACGAGCTGCCCAGTTGTGGCGATGTGCCGCTGGTCGCCGATGTCTCGAGCTGCTTCCTGTCGCAGCCGCTCGACGTTGAGCGCTACGGGCTCATTTACGCCGGAGCGCAGAAAAACGCCGGCGCCGCGGGCGTGACCGTGGCCATCGTGCGCGACGACCTCATCGCAGATGGCCCCGCCTTTGCGCAGACGCCGCAGTACCTGGACCTTAAGACCCAGGCCGCCAAGGGTTCCATGCTCAACACGCCCAACACCTTTGGCATCTACGTGTGCGGCAAGGTGTTCCGTTGGGTTGAGCAGACCGGCGGACTTGCCGCCATGGCCGAGCGCAACTGGGCCAAGGCCAACCTGCTCTACGACCTGCTCGAGCACAGCGTGCTGTTCCATGGCACCACACAGGCCGACAGCCGCTCCATCGCCAACGTCACCTTCCGCACCGGCGACGCCGAACTCGACGCGGCCTTTGTCGCAGGCGCGGCAGAGCACCAGATTCAAAACGTCAAGGGCCATCGCCTGGTGGGCGGCATGCGCGCTAGCGTCTACAACGCCGTAACCATGGAAGATGTGCAGGCACTGGCCTCGTACATGAAGGACTTCGAAGCGCAGCTTAGTTTGAGCCCGCGATCTAACTAGCCCGCAACGCGCGGGCCGATCAGCCATCTCAGACCACCCTGTATAGATCAAAACCTGCTAAGGAGTTTTCCATGCGCAAGATTAAAACCATCGATGACATTACCAAGGACGGCAAGGTCGAGTTTGGTGAGGGCTACGAGTTTGTGAGCACCGCCGAAGAGGCCGACGCCATTCTGATGCGCTCGACCGACCTGCACGGCTACGAGCTGCCCGAGGGCATCCGCGCCATCGCCCGCTGCGGCGCCGGCGTCAACAACATCCCCGTCGAGGAGTACGCCAAGAAGGGCGTCGTCGTCTTTAACTCCCCCGGCGCCAACAGCAACGCCGTTAAGGAGCTCGTCCTAGGCATGCTGGTGCTCTCGAGCCGCGGCGTGGTGCAATCAATGAACTGGGTGCGTGACAACGCCGACGACCCCGAGATTCAGGTCGATGCCGAAAAGGCCAAGAAGGCCTTTGTGGGCCGCGAGCTCAAGGGCAAGCGCATCGGTGTCATCGGCCTGGGCAACGTGGGCTCCAAGGTCGCCAACGCCTGCGTCGATCTGGGCATGGACGTTTACGGCTACGACCCGTTCATTTCCGTCGAGCACGCGTGGGTGCTGAGCCGCGAGGTGCAGCGCGTGGGCACGCTCGAGGATCTCTGCCGCGGCTGCGACTACCTCACCGTGCACGTGCCCAGCAAGGCCGACACCATCGGCATGATCAGCACCGAACAGATTAACCTGCTGGCACCGGACGCCGTGCTCATCAACTACGCGCGCGAAACCATCATTGACGAGGACGCCGTCGACGCCGCCCTGCGCGAGGGCAAGCTCAGCTGGTTTAGCTGCGACTTCGCCACGCCCAAGACGGTCAAGATGCCCAATACGTTTATCACCACGCACTCGGGCGCCGGCACCGGCGAGGCCGAGGCCAACTGCGCCGACATGGCCATCAGCGAGCTCAAGGATTACCTGGAGAACGGCAACATCGCACACAGCGTCAACTACCCCGCCTGCAGCATGGGCAAGGCGCGCGCTGCAAGCCGCATTGCCTGCCTGCATGCCAACGTGCCCAACATGATCGGCCAGATCACGGCCATCCTGGCCAAGGACAACGCCAACGTGCAGCGTATGACCAACGAGTCCGCCGGCGAGAACGCCTACACCATGTTCGACACCGACGAACACCTAGACAGCAGCACCATCGAGGCGCTCAAGCAGATTCCGTCGATGTATCGCGTGCGCGTGATCAAGTAGCGCCGACTGACCTGACGGGCAGTTCCCCATGTGGCCTGCCCGTCGCTGACATTGAATGCCCGCGGGGGCGCCTTTCGCACGAGAGGCGCCCCCATTTTTGTGAGCGCTCCATTAAATGCACTGAGCCGCTTCTTGGCATACAATCTGTATGTTGACCTAACTATCTGTGAGGTGCCTATGGTTGATACAGATTTTGCTTGGCGGCTTACGCAAGGGCTCGTGCGGATCGACAGTTCAGACCCGGGTGCGTATGAGGACGAGATTGAGCGCTATATCAAAGCGTTGGTTGAGGAACGGTTGGCGCAGCTGAGCTATCCGGTACTCGATGCCGTGCAGATTGCAGAGCACGAAGTACTCCCCGGACGCCGCAATCTAATGGTCACCGTGCCGGGCCAAAGCGACGAGCCACGGCTCGTCTACATCTGCCATTTGGATACCGTCACCTTGGGCGATGGCTGGGACGCGGACATTCCGCCGCTCGGAGCGATCGTGCGCAACGATAAACTCTACGGCCGTGGTGCCTGCGATATGAAGGGTGGCCTGGCCTGCGCCATTGCCGCACTGGTCCATACGCTCGAGCGCGTGGCGGCAGAAGGCGAGCTGCCCCACCGCGGCTTTTCACTCATCTGCTCGGTCGACGAGGAAGACTTTATGCGTGGTTCAGAGGCAGCTATCGATGCCGGCTGGGTCGGCTCGCGTGAATGGGTGCTGGACACCGAGCCCACCGACGGACAGATCCAGGTAGCGCACAAGGGGCGTACGTGGTTCGAAATTGAAATGACTGGCGTGACGGCGCATGCGAGCCAGCCCTGGAAGGGCGCGGATGCCGTCGCCGCCATAGCCGAGGTCGTGTGTTCGCTCCGTCGCGCGTTTATGGCGCTGCCCGCGCACGATGAGCTGGGGCCTTCGACCATCACGTTTGGCCAAATCGAGGGCGGATATCGCCCCTATGTCGTGCCCGACCGCGCCAAAGTCTGGGTCGACATGCGTCTGACCCCGCCGACCGATACGGCCGCCGCGACGCGCATGGTAGAGCAGGCCATCGCCGTCGCCGAAGCCGCCGTTCCCGGTTGCCATGGCAGCTACACCGTGACGGGCGACCGCCCCGCCATCGAGCGCGACCCGAACTCTCCCCTTCTAGCAGCGCTCATGCGTGCCGCCGATGACGTGACGGACGTGGACACGACCGTCGGCTTCTTTACCGGCTACACCGACACCGCCGTCATTGCCGGCAAGACAGGTAACCGCAATTGCATGAGCTACGGTCCCGGGTCGCTCGCGCTCGCGCACAAGCCCAACGAATATGTGCCCCACGCCGATATCGTTCGTTGTCAGCAGGTGCTAATCGCGCTCGCCGATAACGTGCTCTGGGACGCGAGCGGCCAAGTTGGGGCATAATAAGCCGCGAACAAACCGACTCGTGCGTTAGGACCGCCCATGAAAGCACTTCCGTTTCCCTGCATCCGCCCGGCTCAGGACCGCGTGCTCGAGGCGCTGCCTGCAATGGGCAGCATCCTGAGCGGCAACGATGCTCTGCGCGGAGCCATTGCCGATGGTCTGATGCTCAAGGACCCGGGTGCGGCGTATTACGTGTACGAATGCTCGGGCGAGCCGGGACGTGTGACGGGTGTCGTGGCGATCTGCCCGACGAGTGTACTTGCGGGCGGCAAGGGCGATGCCAGCGCCGACGTGGCCGCCGCTACGCACGCGATCGCCGAACTCAAAGTTCAGCCGCGCCCCGTGTCGCTCGCCTACGAGGCGTCGCCCGTCATGGACATCATCCTGGGCGCTGCCAAAGAGGGCGCCTCGCTCTACGCCGTCACCGACCCCGCGGGCATTACGCACCGCGTGTGGGAGGTCAAGCGCGAGGACGCCGTCGGCGCCATCCGTGCCATGCTCGACCAGGCGCCGGAGCCGGCACTGGCCGACGACCCTGCCTACGCTGCCGCACTAGTCGAGGCATCACAGCTCCTGGCCGACGATGCCCATGCTGCCGGCACCTACACGGGCAAAGAGCCGTTCAACTTTGCTGTAGCCGCACTGTTCCCCGCCGCGCAGATCGCCGGCGCCGCGCCGCAGGTTCCGACGGGTCTGCTCACGCACCAAGTCGCGCGGTTCTAGCAAGACCAGACCACGCAGCACAAAAATCGGCAGCTCA
The DNA here is from genome assembly GCF_039062315.1 of Collinsella aerofaciens. GTDB lineage: Bacteria > Actinomycetota > Coriobacteriia > Coriobacteriales > Coriobacteriaceae > Collinsella > Collinsella aerofaciens_BG. The sequence goes on along the minus strand of NZ_JBCJBG010000002.1, from coordinate 25,546 downwards.
ACAAACAGGGGGCGGAGATGCAGCAGGTACATGTATCTCCGCCCCTTTTGCGTCGAGAAGTTATGCCGGCGACCCGAGCCGCCACGCTCGCGTTATCCGCGCTGCGGACCTGCAGTAGCCACAAGCGGTTCAAGGCCCAGCTCGCGTGCGTAATCCTCCTGCGTAAAAATCTCAATCAGCTCAAACGTGTCGGATTCGTCGTCAAACGCAAAGTGCAGCACCGAGCAGTTGCCCGGCACACGGTCGCGCTCGTCTGCCGCCGCGCCCTTCACGTGATCCATAAACTCCTTGATAGCCGAGCCATGACTTACCGCGAGCACGCACGCATGGTCCGGACGCTGCATAAGCTCGGTCAGCGTCGCCACCATGCGCTCGCGCACCTGCATCTGGCCCTCGCCGCCAAACTGACGATAGAAATCGCGCCACGGGCGCTCGGGCATAAGCATCACGCGCTCGGCCTCAAAGTCGCCAAAGAACCACTCGCGCAGTCCGTCCAGACGCTCGTACGCCAAGCCCGGCCACAGGTTGGCGATAGTCTGCTCGGTGCGATGAAGTGTGGAGGTGTAGGCATGATCGGGCTCAATGCCGCGCGCACGCAAAAACATGCCGGCACGCGCCGCCTGGTCGCATCCCAACTGCGTAAGCGGCGAGTCACTCCAGCCCTGAATAATACGCTTAAGGTTGAATATCGTCTGTCCATGACGGACCAGATACAGATCTTTATTCATAGGGGTCCTTTCGTTCGTTACCAACCCAAGAGCGAAAACGCCCCGTCGCAATAGCCAAAATGAAGCACGGCACCGTTGTCGGGTAGTTCTCCCTCGCCAGTCACATACTCAAGAAACTCCTGGCAGGCTGAGCCGTGGGAAACCGCCAGCACGCAGTCGTGCTGCGGCCTGGCCATGATGCGGGACAGCGCCGCGACCATGCGCGACTGAAGCTGCACTTCCGACTCGCCGCCAAAGGCCACCGGATAATCGCCCCAGGGCTGCGGCGGCATCTCGCGATTTGATGTACCCTCCAGCGAGCCCAAATGCCACTCGCGCAGGTCATCGACCAGCTCTATCGAGCGGCCCTCACCAGCAATTAGCTCAGCCGTACGCCGCGCCCGGCCCAACGGGGAGGAATACACATGGTCAAAGGCCACGCCGCACGCCTCAAACGCCGCGCGCGTCGCCAGCGCCTGCTGACGCCCGCGCGCCGTAAGCGGCGAATCGTGCCAGCCCTGCAAAATGCTCTGCACATTGAGCTCAGTCTGCCCATGCCGCACCAAATACAGATCGGCCACATGCCCTCCCCTCGTACCACCACAAAGGGGACAGGAGTCTTTGTGGTGATTTTGCCGCCGGATTGCGCCGCAACGACGCACAACTACAGCAGCACGTCGGCAAGCGGACGCTTGGGTACGTGGTGCACCCGCGCCTCGTCGCGCCAATAATTGATGGAGCCGTCGGGGTTGGAATCGATCGCATCGATCACCTGTGTCTCGGCCGGAACGCCAAACGCCATGATCAGCTTGAGCTCATATTTGTCGTTATCGAGCCCCATGGCATCGATCGCGTGGGGCGTAAAGGCCTTGAACATGCAGGCTGCCACCTCGGGCGTGGCGCTGCGGGCGGCGAGCATCATCGTCTGCGCGGCAATGCCCGTGTCGACATCGGTAATGGGAGCGGCGGGCTTGCCCGGAACGGCGCGCTCAGCAAGAATCGCGATGTAGCCGGTCGGGCGCTCACCCTCGGCAGGACCCGGCCAGTCCTTAAGTGCGCCGGCCCATGCGAGCTCGTCAAATACACGCGCGCAGTCCTCTGCACCGCTTACCACATGAAAACGCAGACGCTGAGCATTGGCACCACAGGGAGCCAGGTGCGCAAGTTCCGCCAGCTCGAGCAAAAACTCGCGCGGCACTCGCATAGACTCGTCAAAGCGACGGCACGTGCGGGCGCGGCGAACCAACGCATCAAACGCGTCCAAGCCGAGCTTTTCGCAACCCTGCTTTGCCATCGATTCGACACTCGACGGTGCCTCGGGAACTGCTTCGTTCATAGGGACCCCCAATACAAGCCAATTGTCCTTAGGAAAATCTAACCTAAAACGTAGGCAATAACGAACAGGGCTGCAATGTTCTACACCTGTTGAATAGAAAATCGCGACGTGGGGAACAACGGAAACAATTCGGGACCTTTGGGTTACGTTTCGCCCTCCCCGACCCATACGCCAGCGCCTTTAAGCGATACTGGTTGTAACGATCAAGGCTTACGCCGCACGGAAAGGAGACATTATGGGCATCTTTAAGAACGATGACCAAAAATCGAGCCAGTTTGGATTTGACGAGAAAAGCATGGCGGGCAAAGCCGTCAAGGCCGTACGCTGGATCTACGCCATCACGGGCGTCTTAGCACTCATTGCTGGTATCGCGCTGCTTTTTGCACCCGCCAAGTCCCTCGTCTTTTTGACGACCGTCCTGGGTTTTTACTTTGTAATCACTGCTGCCATCAGGCTGTTCACTGCCATTTTTGAGCCGCTGCTGCCCACCGGCTGGCGCGTGACGAGCATCATCTCCAACCTACTCATTATTCTGGGCGGCGTCATAATCCTGCGCAACCAGGCCTTCTCGACCGCGACGCTCACCACGATGGTGGTTATCGTGGCCGGCTTTGGCTGGATTGTCGAAGGTGTCATGTCCATTCTGGAGTCCGAGCTTTCGTCCAACCGTGCCCTCGCCATCCTGAGCGGCGCACTCTCCATCATCGCCGGCATGTTCGTGTTTATTTATCCGCTGTGGTCGGCCAAGATGCTCGTCATCTTTAGCGGCGCCGCGCTGCTGGTGTTTGGCGTAACGCTGATTGTTCGCGCTATTCAATTTGGCAAACTGGTGCACTAGATGCCGCGAACGCTCTTTATTGATGCCGACGCCTGCCCGGTCACGCGCGAGTCGATTGACTGCGCGCGGCGGGCGGGCGTCGCCGTTGTTATCGCCGGCAACAGCACGCAAAACTTGGAACGGCACATTCGCCGCGACGACCCGCGCGATGCCGAGCACGCGCGACGCGGCTTTTGGGTCACGACGCTCGATGTGAGCGTGGGCGCCGACAGCGCCGACTTTGCCATTGTCGAACGCCTGCAGGCGGGCGACGTAGTCGTGACGCAGGACATTGGCTTGGCGAGCATGGTGCTCGGCCGCGATGCCGCCGCAATCGGTGTGCGCGGGCGCGTCTACGACAAGGCGACCATCGACATGCAACTGTTTATTCGCCACGAGGAAAAGAAGGTGCGCCGCGCCGGCGGACGCACTCGCGGACCGGCGGCATTTACCAGCGAAGACCGCGCTCGCTTTAAGCGCAACCTCACCGAGCTGCTGCGCTAACCAAGGTAGATTTTTGGGACATGTCCGGAAATCTGCTTTTTTGCTTTGGGCGGTGTGAGCGCTCAAAATCCATGGCTCAACAAAAAAGGGGCTTCAAAATGCCATGCGTCGCCGCATTGTGCAGGCGCCGAGCATGGCTATTTTGAAGCCCGTTTTGTTAGGCCCACTTAGAGGCCGAAGGCGGATAGGATGAGACCCCAGCCGGCACCGATGACGTACATCATGATCAGGAACAGGACGTTTTCGCGGGCGCTGCGGTTGGTGCGGAACAGCACCAGATAGCCCACACCGGCAGAGATGAGCGTGCCGGCGAGCATCGGGGCCAGCTGCAGCGCGCCTTCCAGGTACAGTTGTGTGATGACGACGCTGGCCGAGCAGTTGGGGATCAGCCCAACAAGCGCCGAGCCCAGGACCGCAAGCGTCTCGTTGCCGCGCAGGAACTGCTCGATTGCGGACTCGCCGAAGGTCTCGAGTACGGCGACTAGGACCAGCGTCACCAGGAAAATAAAAATCGATACCTGCACGGTGTGCGAGATCGCGCTGCGGATAATCGACAGGACGGGCGCACCTTCGTGTGAGTGGGGGTGACCGTGGCCATGATGGTGTTCATGATCGCCCTCATGACCGTGATCGTGGCCATGTCCGTGTCCGTGTTCGTGCTCGTCCTCGTCTTCATCACAACCGCAATGGTCGCGCTCGCACAGCTCGTGGATGTGGTCGGCGCTCACGCCCGCCTCGGCCACCTCGTCGATGATGTCACCGCCAGTGTGGTCGTCGTGCGCGCAGTTCACGTGGGCCGGGTTGGCCGCGGTTCCCAGCACGGTACGGCGAATCGCCGCATGCGCGCGAGCGTTACGACGCAGGCCGCGAATGGCGGCGTCCACGATAAAGCCCGTGACCAGTGCGATCAGTGCCTTCGAAGCCAAAAGCATCGCCATAGTCTGCACGGGCACCTGCTCTGCGAGCAACAGCGGCAGCATCTCATCGGAGGTCGAAAGGAACACCGCCACCAACGTGCCCAAGGTCACGACGCGACCGGCATACAGCGTGGCCGCCATGGCCGAAAAGCCGCACTGCGGCACCATGCCCAGCAACGAGCCAACCGCGGGGCCCGCGGCACCGGCACGCTTGATGGCGCCGTTAACGCTGTCGCCCGCAACGTGCTCCAAGGTCTCGAGGGCCAGATACGTCACCAACAAAAACGGCACCAGCGACAGCGTGTCCTTGCCAGCGTCGAGCAAAATATCAATCAGCAAATCCATGAAGGATGGAACCTTTCGTGTCTTTCGGCAGCATTGTAAAAGTCCTAGCGGTCAACTAGGGTATTGTAGTTGTCCTAGGCGCGATGCCAATAGTTGCCCATGGCAAACTATCATCTCGCCATAACTCAATGCCACCGAGCCGCGCGACGCGGCCCGTCCAAGGAGCAGTCTATGAACGTTTCACAAGCACTCGAATACGAGCGCCAGCCGTTTATTCCCATGTTTATCTATGGCGATCACGGCGCCATGGAATCCGAACGTCAGAAAGGCGAAGAGGCCCTCAAGGTGCTCGAGACCGAGTACTTTACCGCCGAGGGCGACCCCGGCTTCGACTTTGCCACCGTGCGCGACCTTGCCGATCGCAACCGCGACCTGTGCGACCAGATTGGCGAGGCGCGCCTGCGCAACGTGACGCCCGCGACGCTTTCGCGCGGCCTGTCCGACGCCGACACCTGCGCCGCCATCGGCAAGATGCAAAAGCGCACTGCCGCGTCCGTCATGCGCGAGATCCGCGGCGACCGCGACGCGCTCGGCGTCGCCTACGCTCGCAAGCCCATCCAAGGCACGGTGCTGGGCATCGACATCGAGACCACCGGTCGCGCGCCCGAGCGCGGCTACATCATCAACGTGGGCTGGGAAATCATGGAGCTCACCAGCGACGCCGTGCCGCATGACGCCGAGGCACACTACTGCGGCCTGCCCGACATCTATCGCGGCGAGGACGTGCCGCTGTCGAATATCCACCACATCACCTGGGACGACATCGACGGCAAAACGCCCTTCCGCGAGAACAAGGAACTGCAGAAGCAGCTGCTCAAGCTTATGAAGAAGTACCCGTACATGGCGCATAACGCCGCGTTCGAGGACAGCTGGTTCAAAATTCATCTGGACGGTTACGCCGAGGCACGCCGCGCCGGCAAGATCATCGTCATCGACTCGCGCCAGATCTGCCGCAGCCTGGATGCCGACGTCCGCTCGCTCCCCCGCGAATCCGCCCCCGCCGCGCTCGAGAACTGGGCGCGCCGCCGTGGAACCCTCGCCGCCGACGCCAACGAGCAGCATCTGGGCCTGGACGACACCGACCTCATGCTCCGCACCGTCCAAGCCGAGTTCAACCTCAAGAACCTATTCGCCAAGTAGAAACGCCTGCGACAAACCCCGGCGTAGATCACGAGCGGCCTCGCAGCGGGAACCCCCCCCCGCAGCGAGGCCGCCCTACGTTCCACAAATAAATCTGCCATCACAAATTCTGAACCCTCATTTTGAACGATTTCGGCCAATTCCCGACACGTAATTCGTTATCGGATGGTGATGCATCACTATCAAATGTGCGGCAGTTGAGTAGTTATATGCTATAGCTAAGCTGCGAAAACTTTTATCTAGGGCATACCAACTCATAATTGCGTCAAGTTTTTGGACAGCATTTGGTTAGACCTCTAAAACGACTTTTTCACTCAGCGCCATCAACACGGCATTAGCTGACACGATATATACCATGAGTATCGTATTGTCACATACCACTGCAAAAGCGGTCTACCAGGCCGCGCATTCGGTGTCTGCGAAAGGCATCGAGTCCTGTAACCCTGCCGCGATTTACGGATCATGTCCCACCGGAACGCTCCTTGACGCAGCCGCAGAATGGCTCACCAAACATGATGTTTCCCTCGACGCAAATGATTCCCTCGAGGTGATGGTGTTTCATCGCAGGAATGCGCGCTATGCAGTGAACTGTCAATGCCACGTTTCTTCAAAACGATTCTCGAACTCACGCTTTATAGAGCTTGAAGATGGCATCTTCATTGTTAGCGTTGAGCTTTGCGCACTTCAGGCCGCCACCTATCTCCCTTTTCGCGAACTGGTGGAGTACTACTTTGAATTGTGCAGCGCTTACTCCCTTGGAACCGGCTCTTCCACCTCTTATAGCGAGCGTTTCGCGCTCACCTCGACCGAGAGGTTAAAGCAGTTCTTTAATTCCATTACCAGATGCGACGGTCTGGCCCTTGCCCGAAAGGCGATCCAATGTGTGCGCGACGGATGCCGGTCTCCCATGGAAACGGCCTTTGTCATGATGCTAACGCTGCCCAAAAGCGAAGGAGGGCTTGGTATTAAGGGAATTGAGACCGATTACGAGGTGCAGGTCACCGCCGCCGCAAAGAATCTCACGAGACGCAAGAAGTTCTTTATGGATGCGTATCTAAAGAAATCTCGCACAGACATTGAATACAACGGTTTTTATCATGACGCGGAAGAAGACCGCGCCATCGATGAGGAACGCAAGAATGCGCTTGCGTCCATGGGATACGGAATCATCACCGTCAGCCGTTATTCCTTTATGCATGCCAGCGCTTTCGTTAGGGTCATGGAAGCGATCCAACGGAAAGAGGGCATACGCCCCTCGCGTCTGCCAAAAGACTTTCAAATCATGCAAGAGGACCTGAGACAGTTTGTGCTCAGAAGGTTTATAGAAGAGAAAAAGCGAATTCAGAAGCAGCTTCGCCAGGATTCCGAAGAGCGCCAACGAATCGACCTCGAAAAAGCAACACTCGAAGGCATCACGCTGGATGACCCGACAATTAATGAAGTTCCGGCAATCGATGACATGCAGACTGTCGAATCCGACAGCCCATCATTTGCCCAAACAAGCAGCCTCGCGCCCGAGGGCAGGGTCTTCGGGGCCGGAGACTAGGCCGGCTAACAAGGTAGGTACCCTAGCGACGTGCAAAATTGCGAATATTCAGCAGGGTCGGCCCTCCAACACCCACAAGTTAATCCAAATGAGAAACAAAAACGCTATCGAAGGGGAACGTTAGGCAACATTTGAGGAAGATCTTGTCTGTTTACCGCCCTTGGATAACTCTTGAGCGGCTTTATTTGGCCGGGAATAGATAAACAGACCCCCAATAATTGCAGAATACTCCAATTTTTGCACGGCGCGGGGGCACCCACCTCGGCATCGACTATCAAAACCGCTCAGTCCGGGGTCTCGTCCACTATTCCCCATCATTTTGTCCGATGAATTACTTAAACGTTATTGACATATGAACATGCGCTCATATAATCGGAAGCAAGTTTTATGAGCGCATGTTCATATGAAAGGATATTGCAATGAGCATCCGCGTTGATGAAATGAAACCCGACACCGAGGCCACCGAGCCCGCGATCCCCACCACCTGCTCGCCCGAGGACCTTCCCGACGAGGAGCTTCTCTACGACCTCGCCGACCTGTTCAAGGTCTTCAGCGACACCACGCGCATCAAGATCCTCTATGCCCTCATGGGCCGCGAGCTCTGCGTGGCAGACATCGCCGAAGCGACCGAAACCTCGCAGTCCGCGGTGTCGCACCAGCTGCGCACACTCAAGCAGTCGCACCTGGTTAAATTCCGGCGCGACGGGCGCAATATCCTCTACTCGCTCGCCGACGACCACGTCTACACCATGCTCAACCAGGGCATGAGCCACATCTGCGAATAGCGACCAACCACGGTACCAGCGCGGCCTGCACCCAAGCCGCAAATACAGAGAAAGGAACCCACCATGAAAAAGCAGTTTAAACTCGACGAGATCGACTGTGCCAACTGCGCGCGTGAGCTTCAGGACGAGCTGGCCAAGCTCGAGGGCGTCAAATCCGTGTCCGTCAACTTTATGACCCAGAAGTTGACGCTCGAAGCCGATGACGCCGAGTTCGACGAGGTACTCAACCGCGTTGTAGAGTTTACGGCCGACGCCGAACCGGACTGCGAGATCATTCTCTAGCCCGGGTTTACGCCAACCTGCAAGGCCGCGCTTGCCGCGGCCTTTGCTCGCGAAATTATATGAGCGAGTGTTCATTCATTCAAATGGGAGGATACGAGTCATGACCACCGCCGATCCCAAAAAGAAAAAGAAGAAGCGTAAGAAGAAAGAGTCCCTTGAGCATAAGCGCAATCGTATCCTGGTAGCGCTAGGCATTTTTGCGGTGGTGTACGCCCTCGACGAGCTCGGTACCCTTACCGCCGCATTCGGCACCCCGGGCGACATCTACGCCAGCTTCGCACTGTTCCTCGTGCCGTTTTTGATTGCCGGCTACGACGTGCTCCAAAAGGCATGCAACAACATCCGCCGCGGCAAGGCGTTCGACGAGAGCTTCCTCATGGCCGCCGCGACCATCGGCGCGTTTGCCATGGTGCTCTTCCCCGATACCGACCCGCACATGGCCGAAGGCGCCGCCGTCATGCTGTTCTACCAGGTCGGCGAGCTGTTCCAGGCATACGCCGTGGGCAAGAGCCGTAAATCGATCAGCGCCATGATGGACATCGCACCCGACTACGCCAACGTCGAGCAACCCGACGGCTCACTCGAACAGGTCTTCCCCGATGACATCGCGGTCGGCACCGTGATCGTGGTCAAGCCCGGCGAGCGCGTGCCTATCGACGGCGTCATCGTCGAGGGCGAAACCCAGCTCGACACCGCCGCCCTTACCGGTGAGTCGGTCCCCCGCCCGGCCAAAACCGGAGACGATATCATCAGCGGCTGCATCAACATGACGGGGCTCATCCACGTGCGCACCACCAAGCCATTTGGCGAATCCACCGTCGCGCGCGTCCTGGAGCTCGTAGAAAACGCCAGCGAAAAGAAGGCGCGCACCGAGAACTTCATCACGCGCTTTGCCCGCATCTACACGCCCGCCGTCACCGGCGCTGCCGCGGTGCTCGCGCTCGGCGGCGGCTTGGTCACCGGCGCCTGGTCCGACTGGATCCTGCGCGGCCTGACCTTCCTGGTCGTCAGCTGCCCGTGCGCGCTCGTGATTAGCGTCCCGCTCAGCTTCTTTGGCGGCATTGGCGGCGCATCCAAGCTGGGCGTCCTCATCAAGGGCTCCAACTACCTCGAGACGCTCGCCGATGTGGACACCGTCGTCTTTGACAAGACCGGCACGCTCACCAACGGCACGTTTTCGGTCGTGGCGGTACACCCCGAAGCCGGCTATACCGAGCAGTCGTTGCTCGAGGTCGCCGCCCTTGCCGAGTCGTTCTCCGACCATCCCATCGCGCAGTCCGTGCGTGTCGCCTACCAGGGCGAGGTCGACCCCAAGCGCGTTAGCGACTCCGCCAACGACGCGGGCCACGGCGTGACGGCAACCATCGACGGCAAGCACGTCGTCGTTGGCAACGCAAAGATGCTCGCCGCGGCCGGAGTCGAAGCGCCCGATTGCGAGGTCGTCGGCACCATCCTCCACGTGCTAGTCGATGGCATCTATGCCGGCCACATTGTAATTGCCGACACCATAAAGGCCGATGCCGAGCAGACGATTCGCGACCTGCACGCCGCCGGCGTCAAGCGCACCGTCATGCTCACGGGCGACCGCGAAGAAGTGGCGGCTGCGGTGGCCAAGCAGCTCGGTCTCGATGAGTTCCATGCGCAACTGCTGCCGGGCGACAAGGTCGAGCGCGTCGAGGCATTGCTCGCGGGCGAAAGCGGCAAGGGCAAGCTCGCTTTTGTCGGCGACGGTATCAACGACGCACCCGTGCTTACCCGCGCAGACGTTGGCATCGCCATGGGCGCTATGGGCTCGGACGCCGCAATTGAGGCGGCGGACGTCGTGCTCATGGATGACAAGCCGTCCAACATCTCCCGCGCGATCCGCGTGGCGCGCAAGACCATGTCGATTGTTTGGCAGAACATCATCTTTGCGCTGGGCATTAAGCTGCTGATTTTGGTGCTGGCAGCGCTCGGCATCGCCAACATGTGGCTTGCTGTGTTCGGCGATGTGGGTGTGGCGATCATCGCCATCCTGAACGCCATGCGCGCGATGGGTGTCAAGAACTTGTAGCATACGTGGCTGTCCGGCCGGGGCCGGGCTTGGTTTTGAAAACGTCCTCGCGCATGAGGCCCGTCTTTCCTGCTCCTGCGGAGCAACGGAAAGGCGGGCCTCGCGCTGCGAAGTGTTTTCAAAACCAAGCCCGGTCCCGGCCTGCGATGACGTTGCTGGCGGTTCTTGGGCATCGCTTGCTGGCGGGGTTCCTTGTCTGAGTTGGACTTAGTTGGTGGGACCACTCGTCTCGGTCGCTGTCCCGCACCGTTCCGGCGCGGGAGGCCCGCCGCTGCGGGAGTGCTAGTCGGTCATTATTGGCGCCGAAGCACCGTCCCGTCCCAGCATCGCCCGTAGCTTCTCAAAGCTCTCCTCGCTCAGGCAGTGCTCCATGTGGCAGCCCTCTTGCGACGCCACCTCGGCCGATACGCCTGCATCCTCCAAAAGCCCCACGAAAAAGCAGTGGCGCTCCCACATTTGGCGCGCGACCTCCAGACCGCGCTCTGTCAGATGAACATCTCGTTTGCCCATTTCGACATAGCCGTTGCTTTCCAGCGTCGCCATGGCCTTGGAAACGCTCGCCTTGGTTACGCCGAGGTACTCCGCAACGTCGATCGAGCGCACGATGCCCTGACGTTCCGACAGAACGTAGATCGATTCGAGATAGTCTTCTCCGGATTCACGTAGGGCCATGGGCCGCCTTTCGCAATGATTGCTAGTTAGCCTTTGGATACTTTTCACAGCTTACTTTACCGCAAAAGTTGCCCATGTCTTACTACTTTGCCTAAAAGTTAGCCATGTTTCACAAAACGTGCGGGACGAAAACAAAATGGGGACGCCCCGCAAGGGGTGTCCCCAGGTGCCGGCAGATAAGGAACGTCCCCAAGTGCCGAGCCGCAGCTATAACAGTCCAAAGTACTTCGCGGCGTTGTAGATGCCGTCGTCGTCCACGGCAGTCGTCACATAGGTCGCCGCGGCCTTCACGGTATCCTGCGCGTTGCCCATGGCCACACTTGTGCCCACGGCCGAGAACATCGACAGGTCGTTCTCGCCGTCGCCAAAGGCAATCGCTTCACTCGCGTCGATGCCCAGGCGCTCCAGCGTCGCCGCCACACCCAGGTCCTTGCCGCCGTTGGCCGGAATAATGTCGCAGAACAGGTCGCACCAGCGCGTGGTGAGCGAATGCGACACGGCATCGGTCACGATGTGCTCGTCAACTGGGTCAACAAAGGCACAGAACTGATAGACCGGCGCGTCAAAGGCATGCTCAAACGGCTCCTCGTGGTAGACGATTCCCGCGTTGCTGCCAGCCGTCACCACGCGCTCGGACAGGCGGTTCACAAACGAGTTCTCGCCCTGCATGCACAGTGAGTCGTAGCGCCCCTGCGCCACCTGGTCCACAATCACCGCAACGTCGTCCGGATCGATCGGGCAGCTGCGGTAAACCCCCTCGGAATCAAAACAGTGCTGGCCCGAAAGCGTAATGTACGCATCCCAACCCAAGTCGAACAGCCAATCCGGCATCTGGTAGGTCGGGCGACCCGTGGCGATTACGCACGCAATCCCCTGTTCGTGAAAGCTATCGAGCACCCGCTGCGCCGACGCCGGAATCCGATGGGTCTTAAAGCTCAGCAACGTGCCGTCGATATCGAAAAACGCAGCCTTAATCATCCTCGCCTACTCCTCGCCCTCGAGCTTCTCGCTCGCCTCGAGCCACGCCATCTCCAACTCGTCCATGGCGGCGTGGGCCTCGTCGATCTTTGCCTGCTGCTCGCCCAGCGCCGTGTAATTGGTGGGGTCGACCTGGGTCATCGCGGCCTCGGCCTCCTCCACGCGTGCGCGCTGCGTCTCCATTTTGCGCTCGAGCGAGCTCACCTCGCGGCGGAGCTTCTGGCGTTCGGCGTTGGAAAGGCCGTTGGGCTGACCGCTCGACTTGGGCTTTTCGGCCGCAGCCGCCGCGGCACCGGTGTCAAACGTGCCGGTCTTGGCACTCGGCGCACCCACGGGCTCGCCCTCGGCGGTGGCGTTGCACAGGCGCAGGTACTGGTCGACGCCGCCGGGCATATGCGTCAGGTGACCGTCGATCAGCGCCCACTGCTGGTCGGTCACGCGCTCCATCAAGAAGCGGTCGTGTGTCACCAGGATCAACGTGCCGGGCCAGCCGTCGAGCAGGTCCTCGACAATCGCGAGCATGTCGGTATCCAGGTCGTTGCCGGGCTCGTCCAGGATGAGCACGTTGGGCTCGTCCAGGATCGTCAGCAGCAGCGACAGGCGACGGCGCTGGCCGCCCGAAAGATCGCCGATGCGGCTCCAGAGCTGCTGCGTCGTAAATCCCAGGCGCTCGCAGAGCTTCTCGGGCGAAGTCTCCTTGCCGTCGATGACGTAGTACTTCTTATAGTTGCTGAGCACCTCGCGGATCGTGTCGCCCATGTAGGGCTCGAGCTCCTCGAGCTGCTGCGACAGCACGCCAAAGCGTACCGTCTGGCCAATCTTCACGCGGCCGCGCGTGGGCGCAATTTTGCCCTGGATCACATCAAGCAGCGTCGACTTGCCAGCGCCATTCTCACCCAAAAGACCATAGCGGTCGCCCGCACCAATGAGCCAGGTCACATCGGTGAGCACCTGCTTGGGCACGCCATCGGTATCCGCATAGCCGGCATCCACGTCGACCACATCGATAACCTGCTTGCCCAAGCGGCTCACGGCGAGGCGTTTGAGCTCCAGCTCGTCACGCACGGGCGGCACGTCGGCGATCAGCTCGCGGGCGGCATCCACGCGAAACTTGGGCTTGGTGGAACGAGCCTGGGCACCGCGGCTCAGCCACGCGAGCTCCTTACGTGCCATGTTGCGACGGCGCTCCTCGGTAACCGCGGCCATGCGGTCGCGTTCCACGCGCTGCAGGATGTAGGCCGAGTAACCGCCCTCGAAGGGGTCGACCTGGCCGTCGTGGACCTCCCACATGCTGGTGCAGACCTCGTCCAAGAACCAACGGTCATGCGTGACCACGAGCATGGCGCCCTGGCCACGCTGCCAGCGGGCCTTTAAGTGACGCGCGAGCCAGTTGATGGTGCGCATGTCCAGGTGGTTGGTGGGCTCGTCGAGCATGAGCACGTCGTAGTCGCCGATCAGCAGGCGCGCGAGGTCCACGCGACGGCGCTGGCCGCCCGAAAGCTCGCCCACCGTGCCCTCCCAGGGCACATCGCTAATAAGGCCGGCCAGAATCTGGCGTGTGCGGGGGCTCGACGCCCACTCGTACTCGGGCGTGTCGCCCACGACGGCATGATGCACGGTGTCGGTATCGACCAGGTTGTCCTTTTGGCCGAGCAGACCGATCGTGGTGCCGCGACGGTGCGTCACGCGCCCGTCATCGGGCTCCAGCGTACCGGCGAGCACGCTCAGCAGCGTCGACTTGCCGTCGCCGTTTTTGCCGACAATACCAATGCGGTCGCCCTCGCCCACGCCGAGCGTCACGCTATCGAAAATATGCTTGGTGGGAAACTCTAGGCTGACGGAATCGCATCCCAAAAGAATCGCCATATGCCCTGCTCCTTCGTAGAAATTCAACGTTGTCCATGATAGCAGCGAGCCCCACCCCAAACCACCACGAAGGCGCCTGTCCCCTTTGTGGCGGTCGTTTCGGTCGCAGAGCAAAAAGGCGGGCCATCTCCCAAAAGAGATGACCCGCCTCTCCAATCAGTCCCGCGGCAACCGTGGCCGCCGCGGGCCTCAAGCATGTCCCGGACTAGGAGAACATGCCGGTGAGGTAATCATTCAGCCGCTTATCCTTGGGCCGTTGGAAAATCTCGTCAGTCTCGTCGTACTCGACCATATCGCCCATGTAGAAGAACGCCGTGCGGTTGGACACGCGCGACGCCTGCTCCATGTTGTGCGTCACGATGACAATGGCGCGGTCGGCCACGATCGACGACATAAGGTCCTCGATCGCCAACGTCGAGATGGGGTCGAGCGCCGAGCAGGGCTCGTCAAACAGGATCACGTCGGGGTTGAGCGCCAGCGTGCGCGCAATGCACAGACGCTGCTGCTGGCCGCCCGAAAGCGCGTAGGCGCTCTTGTCGAGCTTGTCCTTGACCTCGTCCCAAAGCGCCGCGCCGCGCAGGCTTTCCTCGACCATGCGGTCGAGCTCGTCGCGGTCGGTGATGCCGTGGCGCTTAGGCGCAAACGTGATGTTGTCGCGAATGGACTTGCGGAACGGGTTGGGCTGCTGGAACACCATGCCAATGGAACGGCGCAGCTCGTAGGTGTTTTCGGTCTTGGTGTTTACATTGCGCCCGCGATAGTTGATCTCGCCCTCCACGCGGCAGCCGCGAATCTCGCGATTCATCAGGTTGAGGCTGCGTAAGAAGGTCGACTTACCGCAGCCCGAAGGCCCGATGAGCGCCGTGATCTCGCCCTTGTGGAAGTCGAGCGACGTATTGTGCAGTGCATTGTGGTCGCCATAGTACACGTTGACGTCCTTGGTGGAGAGCACAACCTCGTCGCTCACGGCCTTGCCGCTCACGCGCACGCGCTTCTCGCTCTCCCCCACGCTCGACAGGAAGTCCCGGGTGTCGGACGATGCCGCTTCGGTTGCGGGCGTTACATTCATCTCGCTCATTCGGCCGTCATCTTCCTTGCCAGTTGCTTGCCCACAATGCGGGCGATTACGTTAAACAGCAGCACGCAAATCATCAGCAGTGCAGCGGTGCCCCAGACGATCTGCTGGGCCTCGGGGCTGCCCTCGCCATAGATCTTGTAGATGTGCACGGCGAGCGACTCGCCGGGACGGAACACGTTCCAAGCGCAGGTGGGGCTCGACAGGTTAAAGCTCAAGAAGTTCAGGCGAACCGGCGAGCTCATACCCGAGGTAAAAAGCAGTGCTGCGGCCTCGCCAAACACGCGACCGGCCGAAAGCACGATGCCCGTCACGATGGCAGGCATGGCCTCGGGGATCAGGATGTGCAGCGTGGCCTCCCAGCGAGTGAGGCCCATGGCCAGGCACGCATCGCGCTGGGCCTGCGGCACGTCCTCGAGCGCCTGCTGGATCACGCGCACCAGGATGGGGATGTTGAACATGGTGAGCGCGACGGCGCCGGAGATGATGGAGTACTTCCAGCCCAGCTGCACCGAGAAC
Source organism: Collinsella aerofaciens (assembly GCF_039062315.1). Classification (GTDB taxonomy): domain Bacteria; phylum Actinomycetota; class Coriobacteriia; order Coriobacteriales; family Coriobacteriaceae; genus Collinsella; species Collinsella aerofaciens_BG. The sequence goes on along the minus strand of NZ_JBCJBG010000002.1, from coordinate 10,004 downwards.
ACCAGAAAACCGAACATGCCGACGACGATGGAAGGCAGCGAGGACAACGTCTCGATGGCGGTGGAGGCGATGTCGCGGATGGGTCCGTCCGGCGCGTACTCAACCAAAAAGACCGCGCCACCCAGGCTGATGGGCACCGAGATGATCAGGGTGATCAGCAGCAGGTAGAACGAGTCGAACAGCTGGTAGAGCACGCCGCCCTGCGTTCCGTTGGCGCGCGACGGCTCCGTGAGAAAGCCCGGCTGGAACAGCGTCGAGATGCCCTCGAACAGGATATAGGCCACCATGGAGACGACGATGAGCATGACGATGGCGACGATCGCCGTCAACACGCCCGTGGCGAAGCGGTCCTGCTTTTGGACACGCCCGAGCCTCGCCTCGTCGATGTGGATACGCGTGCTAGCCACGAGCCTTCGCCCCCTTGCGGCCGATAAGGTGGATGATCAGGATGAAGATGAGACTCATGCCCATCAGCAGCAGGCCGAGCGCCCACAGAACATCGTCTTGGGCCGAGCCCTCGGCATAGACTGCCATGGACGTGGTGAGCGTGGTGGTGATGGTGGACGCCGGCGACAGCAGCGACGTCGGCATGGCCTCGATGCCGCCGATGACCATGCGCACGGCGAGCGTCTCGCCAAAGGCGCGGGTCATGCCCAAGATAACCGCGGTCATGAGCGACGGCATTGCGGACTTGAGCACCACGTGCCAGATGGTCTGCCAGCGGGTGTAGCCCAGTGCGAGCGAGCCCTGACGGTAGCCGTCGGGCACAGCGCGCAGGCCATCGACCGAAAGCGTGGTCATCGTCGGCAGAATCATGACTGCCAGCACGATAGCGCCGGGCAAGATACCCAGACCCGTGCTCACATGGAAAACGCTCTTCATAAGGCCGACGACCACGTGAAAGCCGATCAGGCCAAAGACGACCGAGGGAATGCCGGTCAAAAGCTCAATAAGCGGCTGAAAGACCTTGGAACCAAACTTAGGCTGGATGTCGACCGCAAAGATGGCAGAGCCGATGGCGATGGGCAGCGCGATAAGCGTGGAGAGCACCATGACCGCAAACGAGGTGACGATCAGGGGCAGGGCGCCGGTGTAGGGCAGGCCGCTTTCGGCTGTGTTGGCCAGGTCCCACTTGGTGCCGGTAAAGAACTCGACGACCGAAACGCCGTCCTTGAAAAAAGCCGAGAGGCCCTTTTGGGCGACCATAAAGATGAGCGCGGCAACGACAAGCGTCACGAGCGCTACGCACGCGCCCGTGACGCCCAGGCCCACGTTCTCAAGGTCGCGCTTTGGCAGCTGTTTTGCCATTGCAAACCTTTCCGGGGGCGATTACTTATTTAGCGGAGACCTTGCCGCTGGCGTCCTTGACGACCTTCATGGCAGAGACGGGGATAAAGCCCTGCTCCTCGACGAGCTTGCCCTGGACGTCGTCGGAGAGCATGAACTCAAGGAAGGCCTTGGTAGCCTCGTCGGCGTCCTTTGCGCAGTACATGTGCTCGGTAGCCCAGATCTTGAAAGAGTCGTCGGTGACGTTCTTGCTCTTGGGCTCGACGCCCTCGACTTTGATGGCGTTGAACTTGGAATCATCGAAGTGCGAGAAGTCGAGGTAGGAGATGGCGTTGTCGGTGCTGCCCATCTGAGTCTGGACGTCGCCGGACTTGTCGAGCTCGGCGTCGCCCTTAAAGTCGACGGCCTCGTCGCCAAAGACGGCGGCCTCGAAGGTAGCGCGGGTGCCGGAGCCAGCCTTGCGGTTGAGAACGACGATCTTGGCGTCGTCGCCGCCGACCTCCTTCCAGTTGGTGATCTGGCCAGAGAAGATGCCCTTGAGCTGCTCGAGGGACAGGTCGTCGACCGTCACGTTCTTGGAGACGACGGGACCCATGCCAACGACGGCGACCTCGTAATCGACGAGGTTCTTGACCTGGTCGGCCTCGAGCTTGGTCTCGGCGAAGACGTCGGAGTTACCGATGGTGACGGTGCCAGCAGCGACAGCGGTCAGACCCTTGCCCGAGCCGTTGCCCGAGCCGGAAACGGAGACGTCCGGGTTGGCATCCATGAACTTCTCGGCAGCAGCCTCGACGAGAGCCTGGAACGAGGAGGCACCGTCGTAGGTCACCTCGCCGGAGACGGACTCGGCAGCAGCGCTACCCTTGTCGGCGGCGTCGGATGCGCCGGAGCCGCCGCAACCAACGAGACCGAGACCGACGATGCTGGCAAGACCACCAGCGAGGCCGAGGAACTGACGACGAGAATAAGCCTGATCGAGCATGATCTTCCTTTCGTACATGCGACTCGCGGGCACCCTGCCCGCTTTGCTGTTTGGAAAGATACGGCCCCGATCGGGCGACGGCCGCGTTATCTGCGGTTTCTTACGGGCTATTGATAGACCCTTACCGCAAGCTCTGCCCAGCCTTTACAAACGGATAACAATCCAGCGCAGAACATGGCACACCTTTTACACCAATAAAAACAAAGTTGCGGTGAAATAGTTCCTGCTTGGCCATCAAATGGCCCATTCTAGGAACTATTCCACCGCAACTTAGATTGGGAAACCGCGAAACCTTAAAGCTCTAATTCATTCAAACGGAGGATCGCAACAATATAGATCTTGAGCGCCTGCTTGAGCTGTTCCTCGTTGGCGCACTCGTTGGGACCGTGCATCTGGCCGCCCCACGCGGGCAGCTCCAGGCCGGTCTCTTCGGGGCCAAACGAGACGGCGCGGGCAAAGTTGCGCGCGTACGTGCCGCCGCCCATGGCAAAGGGTTCGGCATGCTTGCCCGTAAACTCGTTATAGGTATCAATAAGCGCCTTCACGGCCGGATCGTCGGCAGACACCGAGAACGGCACCTTAGCGCGACCCAGCTGGCACGTCACGCCAAAACGGCCCACGAGCGGGTCGAGCTGCTCGCGGATGGTATCGGCACTGGTGCTATCGGGGAAGCGCACGTCGATGACCTGCTCAATATGGCCATCCGCCACGCGGATGACGCCAGCGTTGCAGGTAAGCGGGCCAAACGCCGGGCTCGTCGCATCGATACCCAGGCCGCGGCCATAGGCATCCGCATGCACAAAGGCCAGGAACTTGACGAACTCGTGCTCGGCAGGCGTCAGCAGGCGCTCATCGCGTGCACCAAACGCGTCCTCGGCCTCGCGCAGATACGACACGATCAGGCCGACGGCATTGATCGTCCCCTCGGGCATCGAGGCGTGACCGCCAATACCGTGGGCAAAAATCTGCGCATGCCCGTTATCGAGTGCCGTGATCTCCAGGCGGTCGGCGTTCTCGACCGGCGCCGGCAGTTCATCGGCGGCAATCGCAAGTTCGCAGATGGACTGCGACGGAATGGCATTGCTCGCCTCGGCGCCGCTCCACGACACGATGCGCCCGCCGTCGATCTTGGGGCTCACAAACGTCGCTCCAAACTGGCCCTTCTCGGCATTGCAGACCGGGAACTCGGCATCGGGCGTAAACAAAAAGTCGGGGTCTGCGTGGTTCTCCAGATAATGGTGAACGTCGGACATGCCCACTTCCTCATCGCAGCCCAGCAGCGCGCGGAAGGTATAGCGCGGCACAATGCCGTGCTTGAGCAGGTACGCGCCGGCATAAAGCGACAACACCGCCGGGCCCTTGTCGTCGATCACGCCACGGCCGAGCAGCCAGCCCTCGCGACGCTCCATCGCAAACGGGTCGGTGTTCCAGCCGGGGCCGGCGGGCACCACGTCCACGTGGCAGATGGTCGCGAGCTGCTTGTCGCCGCAGCCAGGGATATCGGCAATGCCCACATAGCCCTCATCGTCGCTCGTCTGATAGCCGAGCTTCTGCGCAATGCCGAGCACGCAGTCGAGCGCGTCACGGACCGGGCGGCCAAACGGCGCGCCGGGCCCTGCATCGGCAGCAACTGCCACGGACGGATAACTCACCAGCTGCTCGATATCGGCGACGACATCCTCCCAGACCTCGTCGACATACTCGGCAACGCTCTGCTCCACCTGATTCATGGACTGCCTCCTTACCAATGAGCGACGGGTACGCCCGCCCCTCACATCAAGTACTTATATAGCGAAAAGTTTAGCAAGCTCGGCCACCGAGTGCACCACTGCATCGGCACCCGCCGCCTCGTGCTCGCCCGGCGCCGCCGCGCCCGAATAGATACCGATGCACGGTACGCCCATTGCGTGCGCGCCCTCCACATCGTTGAAGCGATCGCCGATCATCACGGCATCGCCCGCCGTCATACCGAGCTCTGCCAGGGCATCGCGGACCGAATCGGCCTTGGTCTCGCGCCCCTGCAGCGGATTCATGCCAGCCACCGCCTCAAACTGAGAAAGACCCAGCTCATGCACCATGTCGATACACTTCGCCTCCACGCGCGACGTCGCCACGGCCAAACGCTTACCCTGAGCGGCCAACCCATCCAGCAGCTCGGGGATCCCATCGAACACGGGGTACTCTTCCGGTCCCAGCTCATCAAAAAAGGCGCGGTACTCGTCGGCCACCACAAGCGACTCCTCGCGCGAGAAGCCGTAAAAGTCGTGAAAGCTCTTCCACAGGGGCGGCCCGATCATACGGCGCAGGTCACCCATCTGCGCTTCCGAAAACCCGCGTGCGGCCAGCGTCTTGCGCGTCGAGGTCATCACCGCCCGACCCGTATCGGCCACCGTGCCATCAAAATCAAACAGCACGACCGGCCGCCTGCTTATCTCCAGTGCCTCCATCGGCATCCCTCTTCCCCAGTTGACGATTTCCACACCGACACTTCAAACTGTTGACTATTCAACAATTTAACCTAGCAATGTAGAGCAACTCCACTATACTTGTCGCACTTTGCTCTCAGAAGGCGGCGCCGTCGCGCCCCAACGAAAGGTGCAATTATGTCTTTTGCCATCATAACCGACTCCACGTCGGACATCTCCCCCACCCGCGCCCAAGAGCTCGGCATTTACGTGATTCCGCTGCATGTGATTATCGAAGGCGAGGACCTGCTCGACCAGGTGCAGATCACCGCCGAGGAGTACGTCGCCCGCATGGCAGGCTCCGAGCAGCTACCGCACACCTCGCAGCCGAGCGCCGGTGAGTTCAAGGAGCTCTTCGATCGCGTGCGCGCCGACGGCCACGACAGCGCCATCTTTATCTCGCTGTGCAGTGAGTGGTCTGCCTGCTACGCCAACGCGTGCCAGGTTGCCGATACCCACGAGCTCGACGTGCGCTGCATCGATTCGCGCACCGGCTCGGGCGCCGAGGGCCTGCTGGTGGAGTACGCGCTCGCCATGCGCGAGGACGGCCGCAGCCTGGACGAGACCGAGGCGCAGATCCGCACGACGCTGTCCGACGCCCACCTGCTGCTGATTCCCCGCACGCTCGAAAACCTCGTTAAGAACGGCCGCGCACCTAAACTCGCCGGCCAGCTCACGCAAATGCTCAACATTCGTCTGGCCGTTTCGCCTGAGTGGCAGTCAGGCGAGATCAAGGCCATCAAGAAGGGCCGCGGCGCCAAGCGCATCGTCGCGAACACCATGGCCGACTGCCTCGCATTTTTGGCTGAACACCCGGGTTCAAGTGTACGCGTGCTCACGACCGGCGCCGCCGAGGAGCAAGAGCTCGTCAACCAGGCGCTCGCGGGCCAGGACTACGTAGACGCCGGCACCGGCCCCATCGGCTGCACCATCGCGACCCACGTAGGCGTCGACGCCATCGCCATCAGCTACTGCCCCCGCTACCAGCCCATTCACTAGGGGCACCTTTACCACTTGCGGTGGAATAGGGACTGTTTTTGGCTTATCAGCCGCAAATCAATCCCTATTCCACCGCAACTTAGAAGCAGTTCATTTGGGACGGGGCTAAAAAGACTGATATCAAACGTTTCAGACCAGTCTTTTTAGCCCCGTCCCATTTTAGCTACTCTACATCAGCCCGCTCAGGGCGATGTCGACGGCCTCGTTGAGGTCGTCGGTGATGTGCACCAGCTCCGGATCGAGCGGGCTGATCATACCGGCGTCCATCACCGGACCGTTAAGCCAGTCGAATAGGCCCTGCCAGTACTCGCTGCCTACCAGCACAAGCGGCATGCGCTTGACCTTGTGCGTTTGCACCAGCGTGAGCACCTCAAACATCTCGTCGAGCGTGCCAAACCCGCCGGGAAACACAATAGCGCCCGAGCTGTATTTGACGAACATGGTCTTGCGCACAAAGAAGTAGCGGAAGTCCATACCGAGGTTCACGTATTTGTTGAGCCCCTGCTCGTGCGGCAGCTCAATGCCCAAACCAACTGACTTGCCGTTGACGCTCGCCGCTCCCTTGTTGGCCGCTTCCATGATGCCGGGGCCGCCACCGGTGATAACCGCCACGCCGCGCTGGGCAATCTTACGCCCGACGGTGCGCGCCGCCTTGTAGAGCGTATCGGTCTTGGGCGTGCGGGCGCTACCGAAGATGGTCACCGCAGGTCCGAGCTCGGCAAGCGCGCCAAAGCCGTCGACAAACTCGGCCTGGATGCGCAGTACGCGCCACGGATCGGCATGCAACCAGTCGGTCGACTCCTCGGGCGCCAGCAGGTTAGCGTACGTATTGTCCTTAGGAATCATCGGGCCGCGCATGACCACGGGGCCGCGGCGGTACGTCTCGTCGTAGGAAGGCTCGCCCTCGACATTCTCGTTCTTAATCATGGGTACTCCTATCGAGAAAAAGAAAAACGGGCGGGGTCGACGCCATGCGCCAAACACCCGCCCGAACATCAACTATTCGGTATGGTACCCACGATGTATCAAGTGCTTGCAAGCTATCGGTTAGCGGTCGCGCAACCGACGCCGGCGAATGCGATGCCCGGCGACGGCTGCGCGCGGTCGATTGGCACGCGGTCTCGACATCGCGCGAGTGCCTGCAAGCGCCCGCGCCGCCCTTAGTAATCCACCGCGGCAGGGCTATTCATCCAATCGCTCACGAATGCACCATAGCGACCCTCGATAATGGCCTGGCGAGCACGCTGCATAAGGTTGAGCAGGTAGTAGATGTTGTGCATCGAAAGCAGGATGCCGCCGAGCATCTCCTTCTGCGTGACCATGTGGCGAATGAGCGCGCGGCTGTAGCCGCCCGTGCACACCGGGCAGGTGCAGGTGGGGTCGATGGGGCCGTCGTCGTGCGCAAAACGCGCGTTGCGGAAGTTAAGGCGACCTTCACTGGAGAATGCCGTGCCCATGCGGCCGGTGCGCGTCGGCAGCACGCAGTCGAACATATCGATGCCCACGCCCACGCCGCGCACGAGCGTCGTCGGGTTGCCGACGCCCATCAGGTAGCGCGGCTTGTGCTTGGGCATGTACTCGCTCACAAGCGGCGCCAGGGTCTCGAACATGGTCTCGTGGTCCTCGCCCACCGAGTAGCCGCCGATGCCGTAACCGGGGAAGTCGCCGCACTCCTCCAGATGGCGCAGAGAGCGCAGGCGCAGATCCAGATGCATGCCGCCCTGGACGATGCCAAAGAGCGCCTGGTCATCGCGGGTGTGAGCCTTGTAGCAGCGCTCGGCCCACATGCTCGACAGCTCCACCGCGCGCTCAACGTAGGCGCGCGTGGCGGGATAGCCCGGGCACTGGTCCAGCTGCATGCAGATGTCGGAGCCGAGCTTCATGGCGATTTCCATGTTGTCCTCGGGCGTCCAGAACACGTGGCGGCCGTCGTAGTCGTTGACGATAAAGCGCACGCCCTCGTCGGTGAGCTTGACGGCGTCGTTGTGGCTGAACACCTGGAAACCGCCCGAGTCGGTGAGGATAGGACCGTGCCAGTTCATAAACTTGTGCAGGCCGCCCAGCTCGGCGATAGTGTCCTCGCCGGGACGCATGGACAGATGATAGGTGTTGGCAAGCACGATCTGGGCGCCGAGCTGTTTGACGGTCTCGGTGGGGATGCCCTTGACGTTTGCCTTGGTGCCCACGGGCATAAAGATCGGCGTCTCGATGTCGCCGTGCGGGGTGTGCAGCACGCCGGCACGCGCATGCGTCGTCGGATCCTCGGCGATCAGGTCGAATTTAAAAAGGCTCTGGTCCATAAACTGGAACTCCTTGGTTGCGGTTCATACGCAAACCATTATACGGGCAACCCGCAAGAAGCACCGACTCGACAGAAACTAGTGCATTAGGATCAGGTTCCCGAGCTAGTCGTTGGGGACGTTCTTAAACGACTGGTCGTTGGGGACGGTCTTCAGCGCCACCTTGCAAAGGAGTGTCCCAATCTGCCGGCACTTAGGGACTGTCCCCAAGTGCCGGCAAGAGTGTCCCTTTCAACTAGTCATTTAAGAACGTCCCCAACGACTACATCCAACAGCCAAGGGAACGCCGATGCTTTGTCAACGACAGACACTATGACCCAATCCGAGGGCACTAAAAAGATAGGAGCCCCCGCTCGTGACCGCGGGTCGGGGCTGCGACAATGATGTTGAAGTGCCATAGGCGCAGCCGCGCCGCAACGAGGTTGGGAGGCTCCCATGCCAAAGTATTCTACCGCGTTCGGGATGGACGTCCACCTGAGGTCGACCACCGTCTGCGCCCTCGACGCGGACACCGGCGAGGCCGTGACGAGGAGGTTCCCCGGCAACCCCTGGGGCGAGATCGCCGGGTGGATGGATGGGTTCCCCGGGCCGTCGCTCGCGGCCTACGAGAGCGGCTACCTCGGCTTCGCCCCGCAGCGGGAGCTCGCCGGGCTCGGCGTCGAGTGCGTCGTCGCCGCGGTCTCGAAGATCCCCAGGTCGGCCGCCGACTCGGCCTCCAAGAACGACAGGAACGACGCCGCCAGGATGGCCAAGGCGATACTCGCCCACGACATCTCCCCCGTATGGGTCCCCTCCCCCGAGGTCGAGGGCATCAGGGACCTCGCCGGCGCCTACGACGGGGCGACCGCGCGCCTGGCGACCGCCAGGCAGCGGCTGCTCGCCTTCCTCGCAAGGCGGGGGTTCGTCTACGGCGGCACCACGCCCGCCGGCAACCCGAGGAAGTACTGGACCTACGACTTCCTGAGGTGGCTCGACAAGGTCAGGCCGGAGGACGATGGCGGGGTTCGGGCGCTCGCCGCCCTGAGGAACGAGGTCGAGGCCGCGGCGGAGGCCCGGGCGGACCTGCTCTCCGAGTACGGGGCCGCCGTGGATGCCGGCCCGATCGCCGCGGAGGTGGCCGCCCTCCAGTCGATCAAGGGCTGCGCCTTCGCGCTGGCCGCGGCCTTCTCGGCCGAGGTCGGCGACTTCACGAGGTTCCGTTCCGGAAGGCAGGTCACGGCCTATTTCGGCCTCGCGCCGAGTCAGAGGTCGAGTGGCGGCTCCGTGCGGCTCGGAGGCATCAGCGGTGCGGGCAACGCGCTCGTGAGGAAGCTGGCCGTTGAGGGTTCATGGTGCTACGCCGCGGCACGGCACCAGCCGAAGCTCATGCCGAGGGACACGGGCGTGCCCCTCGAGATAAGGATGCACGGGAGGAAGGGGTCCGAGCGGCTCCTGCGGCGGCGCGAGGGGATGCTCGCCCGCGGCGTGCCCGCGGCGAAGGCCAACGCGGCCACCGCGGCCGAGCTCGTGAGGTGGCTCTGGGCCCTCGGCATGATGTGCCGGGAGGGCGCGGAATAGACATGGCCCCCGTCCCGGCGAGCCGGGCGGCCTTCGGGGATACCCCCTATTTCGCTGTGCGCGCGGAGCCCTCCGCATGCGCCTCGACAGACTTGGGGAACCCCGCCGAAGGAATGGAGTGCGGGCCGGCAGAACGGTATCCGCGGATATGAGACTGAGCCGAAGGCGTCGACGACATGCCGGGGGCGGACCGGGACGGGTTCAACGGCAGGCCCCGCCGACCGATTGCAAGCGGTCGGCGGGGCCATTGTGGCTCTTGACAGCGGATTGGGTCATATGAGCGAAAGCCCGCCAGAGCGAGCAAGGTGCCTTCAGGCAAAATGGCGCCACAGGTTGAGCATAAGTCAGCGAGCGGGCCGCATTTGAGGCAAGGTGACGTGAAACGAAAGGGCGCTGACCTTCTGGTCGCGCCCT
>NZ_JBCJBG010000001.1:0-248610 GCF_039062315.1 Collinsella aerofaciens | reverse complement strand
CCTCTCGACCAGGGCACGCAATTTTTTTAGGTAGGCCACCTCGGTCTCGAGCCTTCGGCAGCGCTCCTCGAGCTCCTGCTCGCGCGTGCGCGGCCTCGCCTTGGAACCGCTCGGCCGGCCCTTGGGCTTGGGCCTGAGCGCCTCGGCGCCGCCCTCGCGGTAGAGCGCGCACCATCTCTTGAGCGGCGCCAGGGACATGACGCCGAACGCCTCCATGGCGTCCCGCTTGCTCATGCCGCCGTCGACCACGGCCGAGGCGGCGGCGACCTTCTGCTCATATGTGTACCTGGCCTGCTTGCCGTCCATGGATAGCAGCACCTCGCTTCCGAACGACCGGTATACGTAGAGCCATTGTCTCACGGTGTCGCGCGGGACCGACAGCGCCTTCGCCGCCGACTCGGAGCCGTGGCCTCGCTCGAAGAGCTCGATCGCCGCCTTCCTGGCCTCGATGTCGTGCTTCACCCTCAAGTCGACACGCATAAAAAGCCTCCCATTTCTCATGTCCAAGAAATGGGAGGCAGTTCACTTCGTGCGGCGGGGGTTTCTTGCGTCCTGCGGGGTGTTCTGAAAAGTAACACCAGGGCGGGCCCTACGTTAACTCGGCAGGGGGGTGCGATTCCCTGATCGCTCGCTTAATCTGATAGGGAATTGTGTGAGGCCGGAGCCTTGGCTCCGGCCTCTTCATATAAGGGCTCGGCAAGGCCGAGCCACCAAATTAATATCAGCCCTCAGAACATGTTTGAGAACGGTGCCTGGAGTACGTGGACGTAGGGCCGGAATCGGTGATGCCTCCCGGCGCATTCCGCAGGGGGAGCGATATTTTGCAGCACGAAGTGCGCAGCAAAATATCGCTCATGCCCGAGGACGCGCCGGGAGGCAACACCGATTCGGGGCCGGACATATAGATCTACCTGCGCATTTTCAAATTCGTAAACTTTTTTCAAAAAAGTGCTTGCGCAGTTCTCGAAACATAGGTTATTATCTTCCTCGTTGAACGCGCGGGTTCAACAAAACGAACCGCGAGTCAACAACATAGCATGTCGGAGTGGCGGAATTGGCAGACGCGCTAGCTTGAGGTGCTAGTGACCGCTTTTTGGTCATGCGGGTTCAAGTCCCGCCTCCGACACCATCGCATTTGAGAAGCCTCTTCGGAGGCTTTTTTGTTACCGATAGACGGTGAGGTTCACGATGGAAACGCTTGAGCGCAATGAGTGGGCGGACGTTGCCCAACTGGTCGAGATCACGAGCGATGCTGTCATCATTTGTGAGCTCGACGGAACCATTCTGCATGTGAATAACCGCTTGCTCGACTTGATGTGCGAGGAGCGTTCCGATGTGATCAACGGGGACGTTAAAGACCTCTTGTACTCATCAGCATTTGAACGCGCGTCAGAGCATCGTCTTCCTTTTGAGACCAATGGAACCGAGAGCGAGTTGATGCTCAAGCTGAGTGACGGCTCCTTTATTCCCGTCTTGGTTTGTGCCGGCTCGGTTACACCGCCTCGTATTTTTGGGCGCCGCGCGCCGCGTGTTCTGGTGGCGCTTCATAGCATCGAAGAGCAGTACTCGCACGACCGCCAGCTCAAGCGTGCGCTTTCGGAGCTTAGAGTGGCGAATAAGCGCCTTTCGGGCACTTTGTCGGTCATTATGAGCACGGTGGGCTCCGATGAGCTGCCTAGTTTGTTAGATACCGTTTTGAACCAGCTTGTAGGAACGCTCGATGCTTCGGGTGCCGCTATTTATTTTTCTGAGAGCGGCGGTTTTAAGCTTCGCGGTGTTTCCAAGGAGCTGCACGACAGCTACCTGCCCGAGTTTTTGCCGTATGGCGCTGGCATTCCGACGTATGTGCTTCGCGAGTCGCGTGCCTGTCGTTTGTCGATTCAACAGGACCTTGAGGGTGATAGGGCTGCCTCCGGTATGTTCATGGACCTGGACAATCGTTCTAAGCACCTGTTGCGCGTGCAGGATATGCCTCCGTACCGCAGCGAGATCTGTCTTCCCGTTTTTTACGGTACGCAGATCCTTGGCGTGCTGGAAGTTGGTTGGAAGCGCCCTCAGGCACCGCTCGCCTATGACGTTAATGTACTCGAGGTCATTTGCGATTACCTGTCTATCCAGCTGGTCGGCATGGCATCGAGCCTTCGCTCTCGTCGCACGGCCGAGCTCGGCCGCTCGCTCAATGTCTTACGTGATGAGTTGTTTACCTTTCTAGACGATTCCGCTGCGGCTACCCAGGCGGTATCGTCCGAGATTTGCAATATGCTCAACTGTCATTTTTGCCCTGTTGAGTATGACGTCAGTCTGGGCTCCTATGTCATAGATTTTGAAGGCGGCAGTCGCGTTGCTTTGCCGGACGATCCCGAGAAACTTTTCTTTTCCACGACGGCGCCAGCGGCACGTTTGGGGGTTGGCTCTGATGGCTTTGAGGCGTCTGTTTTGGGCGGCACGAGTGCCGAGGATCTTAAACACGTCCGTATAACTCGCGTTGACGAATCGATGCCTATGGGAGGCTGGCTTAGGGCGCATGGTCTGCCTTGCCAGGGTCTCTACGTCGACACCGGCATCGAGGCGGGGCGCCCGCGCTCTGAGGGTGATGGCAAGCACAGCAACGACGCGATCGTTCCTGCTTCTGTTGCGAAAGGCCCGACGACGCGCGCGCTGCTGCTTCGTGACGGTAGTCAAGAGCCGATTGATGACCTTGAATATGACTACTTGGTGCACTTGGCGCATGACTTTGAACTGATCTACGAGGGCGAATCTCAAAAGCGCGAGGAGCGCCATATCGCTCAGACCCTCCAGATTGGCATGAGAAATTCGCTTGGTGACGTTCCGGGTATCGCGACCGATTCGGTATACCTTTCGGCAACGAATTCGGCGTTGGTCGGCGGCGACTTCTATACTCTTGTCCGTCTTCCCGACGATTGCGCCGTTATGATTTTGGGCGATGTATCCGGCAAAGGAATCGAGGCGGCGTCGATGTCAGCGCTCGTCAAGACGGCGCTGACGGCCTATGCCTGGGAGGGTGCTGGGCCCGCCCGTATGGCCCGCTCGCTCAATAGCATGCTCATGGGCTTTTCGAGGGTCGAGACGTTTGTGACGGCGTTTATCGCCAAGATTGATCTTAAAGCGGGTCGCGCTACCTATTGCTCTGCGGGACATCCTCCCACTATGGTCATTAGGCCCTCGTCGACGCCGCTTGGCGGTGGAGAAATCCGAGGGGGAGAAGTGGAGCTCCTTGGGTGCCAATCGGGCGTGATCGGCGCCTTTGAGAGCATGGTGTACGAGACAGGCGTGTTTACGTTCGCTCCTGGTGACATGCTATTCATGTATACCGACGGAACAATCGAAGCACGTGATCGCTCGGGTGCTTTCTTTGGCGAGCAGCGCCTTCGTGACCTTCTGCTCTCTGTCTCGGGTGAGGGCGTATCGGGAATCTGCGGTAAGGTCTTGGGCGAGCTTGACCGCTTTACCGAGTCGGCGTTGGACGATGACATCGCGCTGGTTTCCCTTGAGTTTTTACGGGGCCGATCGTAGGCCGCGACGCTTGACGGGCAAAATCTGCGCAGCTGCAGATACGTATGCATCGAGCGAGCTCTTTTGGGGAACCATGGTCGTATGAATGAGTGGAATGACATAGCGGTTCTGACGCCACCGGGTGATGTCGACATCGCCTCGGTGTCCGTGCTGCGCCCACGGTTGGATAATCTGATCGACCGGGGCGTGCGCCGTGTTGTCATCAATTGCCAGGCCGTGGGCTTTATCGACTCGACGGGTTTGGCGTTTTTGCTTACACGTGCCAGAGAGCTCATGAGGCGAGAGGGCCTGCTTTCGCTCGTTAACGCCTCCGATGAGGTCATTCGCTTTTTGGAGATTGCCCGACTTGTCGACATCCTTCATGTTGCGGGTCCGGCGCGTGAGTCGATTCCCGCTATTCCGGTGGGAGAGTTGCCACGATGGAGCAAGAGCGTCGAAGTGCGGCGAGGCATAGAGAACCTCCCGTATTATCGGCACCGTGTGGCCGAGCTTCTCGAATCGCTTCCCCTGAGGCGTGATGAACGTTATGACGTCGCATTGGCGCTGGGGGAGGCATTGGGTAACGCGTATGACCATGCGGGCGGTGTTGGCTGTATCCTGACGGTTCAGGCCTACGGGGACCGTGTTGTGCTCGAGGTGCTTGATCGGGGCGCTGGCTATTCTATCGATGGGGCGAGCGAGCCGGTGGCATCTGAGGAACGCGGACGTGGTATCAAGCTTATGCGCATGCTCGTCGATAATGTGGAGGTTACCCGTCGCACGGATGGTGCCGGCACACGCGTTCGGATGGTGAAGCTGTTTAGCTCGGCATTGGAATCGCGCGCTTAGCGCTTTGGGTTGACATGATTTCCCTGCGTGAACTTGCTTTGAGCAACTTTTTTGAAAAAAGTACTTGCGTCTTTTGGATAACTCGCGTAAATTAATAACCCGCAAGCGGACATGGCTCAGTTGGTAGAGCACAACCTTGCCAAGGTTGGGGTCGCGGGTTCGAGCCCCGTTGTCCGCTCCATTGCATTTCCGGACCGTTCTTAACGGTCCTTTTTCGGCGAAGTGGCCAAGTGGTAAGGCAGAGGCCTGCAAAGCCTTTACCCCCGGTTCGAATCCGGGCTTCGCCTCCAGGCAACATCCGGGCGCTCCGGCGCCCGTTTTGTTTTACATATGCGGACATGGCTCAGTTGGTAGAGCACAACCTTGCCAAGGTTGGGGTCGCGGGTTCGAGCCCCGTTGTCCGCTCCAAACGCAGCAGCCCGACTACCACGGTAGCCGGGCTTTTTCGTACCCATCGCATGGGCTCGAACCCGAGAGGGAGCGAGCGCTAAGCAAACGCGGAGCGTTTGTAGCGAGCTGGCGAGGTCGCCGGCAGGTGGCCGAAGTCGGTGCGGATCCGCGAAGCGGATACGCGGACGCCCCGTTGTCCGCTCCAACTATCTTACGCGGTTCTAACAAACCGCGTTTTTTGTTGACGCTGCGCGGGCTCCGGGTGCCCCATCTTGCCCCTCAATCGTCGGTCGCGTACATAAAGTACGCTTCCCTCCTCTTTCGCGGCAACCTGGGGCACCCGGAGCCCGCTCGCTGTTGTGGCCGGGGGAGTGGGTCATCAGTTCTTTTCGCCTGATTGGTCAATCCGTTCCAGAGGCTCGAACTATTTTCAAATTATTCGAAAATAGTTCTTGCATTCGGGGCGATCATCCCGTATATTAAATCCTCGCAGGCGGACATGGCTCAGTTGGTAGAGCACAACCTTGCCAAGGTTGGGGTCGCGGGTTCGAGCCCCGTTGTCCGCTCCATTTGGGCGTTTAGCTCAGGGGGAGAGCGCTTCCCTGACACGGAAGAGGTCAGAAGTTCAAATCTTCTAACGCCCACCAAATGTTCGCAGCTCAGAGGCTATGTCCTCTGGGCTGTTTTGTTTTTTGCCACCAAGCGCGCCGCCAAATAAGTCATCAAATATTGATCCAAGGTCCGTACGCGATGGTCTTCGCATCCCGTAGGGGTGCCGGCAGATTGCATGTGTCCTGGCCCATCATGACCGCAACATGTTGGTCAAGCATAATCTTTTGGATTCTTTTGGCGTGAGCGGCTTGGTTTTGGTGCTATTTGGCGGCGGCACGGTTGAGGGGGTTTCAAAACTGCTGTGCAGGTAGTTGGGTTGATAACGTTTTAGCAGTCTGCCAAGAGGCCTTCATTTATAATGCGTCTGCAAATTGACCAATTGCTTTGACCTGCTGAAACACTATATGTTGTGTTTGACCTAAAAAAAGAATACAGGATATAGATGCCTCTTTGTCGTATGATAGATGACGGACAGAGAACGAGGACCTTATTCGCCCCATTTGGATGGATCTTTGAGCCCCTTGATTGGCTGCGAGGATTGTCCGCATGAGGGCCTATGGTTATCGAGAACACAGATTGCGTAACGGCGCCGCAAGACAGGGCCAAACCCTGCCGGGCATCGTTTGGCTCTGAAGCGCAATGAGGCTACGATGCGAAAGAGGCAAGAGGATGAAGATCATCAAGCGCAGCGGCACCGAGGTTACCTTTGACATCGATAAGATCGTCAATGCGATCCGCGCCGCAAACTTGGAGGTCGAGGAAGGCTCTCGCCTTACCGACCGCCAGGTGATCTACGCAGCACAAAACGTCGCTGAGGCATGTGAGAAGGCCGGTCACACCGTATCGGTCGAGGAGATCCAAGATCTGGTCGAGGACGAGATCATGCGTCTCGACTGCTACGAGGTCGCTCGCCACTACATCATCTACCGCTATGTTCAGAGCCTGAAGCGCCAGAAGAACACGACCGATGACAAGATCCTGTCGCTGATTGAGTGCAATAACGAAGAGGTCAAGCAGGAGAACTCCAACAAGAACCCGACCGTCAACTCCGTTCAGCGCGACTACATGGCCGGCGAGATTTCCAAGGACCTGACGCAGCGCGTGCTGCTGCCCCAGGAGATCGTGGATGCTCACAACGAGGGCCTGATTCACTTCCACGATTCGGACTACTTTGCCCAGCACATGCATAACTGCGACCTGGTGAACCTGGAGGATATGCTCCAGAACGGTACTGTTATCTCGGGTACGCTGATTGAGAAGCCGCACAGCTTCTCGACGGCCTGCAACATCGCGACGCAGATCATCGCCCAGGTTGCTTCCTCCCAGTACGGCGGCCAGTCGATTTCGCTGACTCATCTCGCCCCGTTCGTCGAGGTGAGCCGTCAAAAGATTCGCGGCGAGGTTGCTCGCGAGCTTGAGGAGCTCGGCGTTTCCGCATCTCCCGAAAAGGTCCGCGAGGTCGTGGAGGATCGTCTGCGCGACGAGATCCGCCGCGGTGTCCAGACGATTCAGTATCAGGTCGTGACGCTTATGACCACGAACGGCCAGGCACCGTTCGTGACGGTCTTCATGTATCTCAACGAGGCCCGTACGCCCCAGGAGAAGCATGACCTTGCCATGATTGTGGAGGAGACGCTTCGCCAGCGCTATGAGGGCGTTAAGAACGAGGCTGGCGTGTGGATCACTCCGGCGTTCCCCAAGCTTATCTATGTGCTCGAGGACGATAACGTTTACGAGGATTCCCCGTACTTCTACCTGACTCAGCTGGCTGCGAAGTGCACCGCCAAGCGCATGGTGCCCGACTACATCTCCGAGAAGAAGATGCGCGAGCTTAAGCTGTCGAAGGGCGAGACCGCGGGCAACGGCGATTGCTACACCTGCATGGGTTGCCGCAGCTTCCTGACGCCCGATCGCTCGGGCAACGGCTTTAACAACGTGGCCAACGCGCTCAATTATGATCCGAACAAGCCCAAGTACTACGGCCGCTTTAACCAGGGTGTTGTGACCATTAACCTGCCCGATGTCGCGCTGAGCTCGCATCAGGACATGGACAAGTTCTGGAAGATCTTCGACGAGCGCCTTGAGCTGTGCCACCGTGCCCTGCTGTGCCGTCATGAGCGCCTGATGGGCACGCTTTCGGATGCCGCGCCGATTCTTTGGCAGTACGGTGCCCTGGCGCGCCTTAAGAAGGGCGAGACGATCGACAAGCTGCTCGTGGGCGGTTACTCCACCATTAGTCTGGGTTATGCCGGTCTGTATGAGTGCGTCAAGTACATGACGGGCCACAGCCACACCGAGAAGGAGGGCACGCCCTTTGCCATGGCGGTCATGCAGCACATGAACGACAAGTGTGCGGAGTGGAAAGCCGCGAGCGACATCGATTTCTCGCTGTACGGCACGCCGTTGGAGTCGACGACGTACAAGTTCGCCAAGTGCCTGCAGCGCCGTTTTGGCATTATTCCGGGCGTGACGGACAAGGGCTATATTACTAACAGCTATCACGTCCACGTGTCCGAGGAGATCGACGCATTCGACAAACTCAAGTTCGAGGGCATGTTCCAGCAGCTTTCGCCGGGCGGTGCCATCTCCTACGTCGAGGTTCCCAACATGCAGGACAACCTCAAGGCTGTCATTCGCGTGATGCAGTACATCTACGACAACATCATGTACGCCGAGCTCAACACCAAGAGCGATTACTGCCAGGTGTGCGGCTACGACGGTGAGATTAAGATTGTCGAAGATGACGGCAAGCTGGTGTGGGAGTGCCCCAACTGCGGCAACCGCGATCAGGAGAAGATGAACGTCGCCCGTCGTACGTGCGGCTACATCGGTACCCAATTCTGGAACCAGGGTCGAACCGAGGAGATCCGCGACCGCGTGCTGCATCTCTAATAACCATCCCAGGCCGCCCCGTAGCGAGGCCCCGGACCTTTACTCGCTATTTCGGACAGTCCTGGCTCACGACGGAGGCGCCACTGGCGCCTCCTGTTCGTGCGGAACTCATATCGAGCAAAGGTCCGGGGCCTCGCTACGGGGCGGCCAAGTTGACGTAGCTGAGATGCAGTATGCGGCCTGCTCACCCCTCGAAGTTCTTAGCGGAAATGAGTTGACTTGCAACAACGCTTTGCTTGTGATGACGGTTGAGCTGCAACAAAGTTTTTATTAGACCTCGAACCCTATACTCGATGTTCGCTTCGTTCATTGAGTTACCCTTTGCATGAGGCCGGGACATATCGTCCCGCCCGCAGTTTCGCAGGCCGCAGGCCGAGAATGTTTGAGGACGGGATGATATGTCCCGGCCTCCCGGGAGAGTTATCTATGAACTACGCGAACATTAAGTATTTCGACATTGCTGATGGGGAAGGTGTTCGTACTTCTCTGTTTGTGAGTGGGTGCCGTCGTGGGTGCAAGAACTGCTTTAACTCCGTCGCGTGGGACTTTGCCGCGGGCGAGCCATTCGATCGCGCCGTCGAGGATAAGATTATCGAGAGTCTCGACCATCCCTTTATTGATGGACTGACGATTCTGGGCGGGGAGCCGATGGAGCCCGAGAATCAGGCGGGTCTCGTTGAATTTATCGAACGCGTGCGTGCTGCCTATCCTGTGGAGTCGGGGAAGACCATTTGGTGCTTTACCGGCGACGTGCTCGAGGAACTTATGCCGGGCGGCCGTCATCATACCGAGGCGACGGACCGTATCCTTGCCTGCCTCGATATGTTGGTGGACGGCCCTTTCGTTCAAGACCTGTACGATATCTCCTTGCGTTTTAGGGGTTCGAGTAATCAGCGGGTGATCGACATGAACGCCACGCGCACTCGTGCCGCGCGCGAGGGCGTTTCGCTTTGCGACGCTGTGGAGCTTTGGCGAGACGATCCGGTCTATTCGACCCATACTATGTAGCTTGTGGCCGATGCCGGAGGGCGTGGTACCATAGCGCGAACGCAAAATCGGAAGAGTGAGGCCTAGATGGTCGATCAGGAAAAAGTTGAGACCGCCATAAAGCTGTTGCTTGAGGGCATAGGCGAGGACCCAACTCGTGAGGGCCTGCTGGAGACGCCGGCACGCGTCGCCCGCATGTATGGCGAGATTGCCGGCGGCATGGACCAGAGCGCTGAGGAGCACCTGTCCAAAACTTTTGCCGTCGCTTCGAACGATTTAGTTATCGAGCGCGACATCACGTTTTACTCGCTGTGCGAGCACCATCTGCTGCCGTTTTATGGCAAGGCTGCGATCGGCTATATCCCTAACGGCCGCGTGGCGGGTCTGTCTAAGCTTGCTCGCACGGTTGAGGTCTATGCCCGTCGTCTGCAGCTGCAGGAGCAGCTGTGTACACAGGTTGCCGATGCCCTCATGGAATATCTTGCCCCCCAAGGGGCAATCGTGCTGATGGAAGCCGAGCATATGTGCATGACCATGCGCGGCGTGCAAAAGCCCGGCACCAAGACCGTAACGCTTGCTCGTCGCGGTGTCTTTGAGACTGATCCGTCGCTCGAGGAGCGATTCTTTAGGATGCTGGGCCGCTAACCATGAGGGTCGTCAACGACTTTGCATCGAAGACCGATGAGGGAACGCCGCGTCGTGGCTTTATGGCTTCGGGCCTGACCCCCTTTGGTGCCATGCCTCGCATTGACTACATCTGTGCCAACGGGCTGTTCCGGCGGCATCTGGGCAACATTGCGCAGTTGGAATCGGGGCGCATCTTTTGCCGCCACGGTATTGACCATCTGCTGGATGTCGCGCGCATTATGTGGATCAAGAATCTTGAGGAGCAACTCGAATTTGACCGCGAGGTCATCTATGCCACGGCACTTCTTCACGATATCGGCAAAGATGAACAGTATGAATCGGGTATATCCCATGATGTTGCAAGCGAACGCGTCGCTGATGCGATTCTCGGCGGCATGCCCGAAGACGTGGCGTTTGAGCCGGCAGATGCCGCAGCCATTAAGACGGCCATTCTGGGTCATCGAAAGCTGCGCGTGAACAGCCAGCCGCTTGAGCGTCTGCTTTATGCAGCCGACAAAGCGTCGCGCGCCTGCTTTGCATGCCCTGCGCGCAATGCCTGCAACTGGAGCGATGATAAAAAGAACCTGTCGATTCGCGTGTAGTCGGTATGCGCGGTCGGGGTTCTGAACGAAGGAGACGATCGCGATGAGCAACAAGAAACTGCCCGAGAATGCAACCAAGACCGAGGGCGCCGAGCTCGCCCGTCGTGGCAGGGGCGAGATTTCCACCGCAACGGCAGTGCCTCATGTGAGCTATGACGACCTGCGCCATGCCGACCGCATTACTATCGACGGTCTCGAGGTCTTTGCCAACCACGGCGTGTATCCCGAGGAGAACGCCCTGGGGCAGAAGTTTGTCGTGTCCTTGGTGCTCTATGCCGACCTGCGCGCGGCAGGGGAGCACGATAACCTGGATGCCTCGATTGATTACGGCTCGGTGTGCCACGATGTCGACGGCTATCTGCGCGAGCATACGTTTAAGCTCATCGAGGCCGCGGCCGAGGGTGTGGCCTCGATGCTACTACGTCGTTACCCCTTGCTGCTTGGCGTGCGTGTTAAGCTCGATAAGCCTTGGGCGCCCGTCGGTCTTCCCCTGGCAAGCTGCGGCGTCGAGATCGAGCGCGTGCGCTAACCGGTTCTAATACGTCTCTATGGGCGGTTTTTTGAGCCGCTGCGACAGAGCTCTGTTGTTGGGGCAGTACGTGTCGAGGAGGGCGTGGAACCGCTGATTGTGGCTTGGCTCGAGCAAGTGGACGAGCTCGTGGGCGACAACCATGTCGAGGCATTCGACGGGGTAGGCGGCAAGTTCGCGTGCGATGCGAATGGCGCCGGTTTTGGGCGTGCACGAGCCCCAGCGCGTTTTCATGCTGCGTACGGAAACGCGGGAAACGGTGACACCCATTGCGATTTCGTATGCGTGCACCATATCGCGCAGCGCTGATGTGACCTCGGACATATAGAGCTGGTCGATGTGGGCTTGGAGCTCATCGGACGTTAGGCCGTCGAGAGCCGTGAGCTGCTTTGCCTGCGTGCGCCCACTTGGCTCATCGGTACCCATAAAACTTGCGAAGGTAGCCTGCTTGGGTCGCGGTGCGGGTGATGCAAAGTTGTGGTCGAGCGCATCCTGTACCGTGATGGGCTTGCCCCAAAGTGCAATGATGGACGAGGGACTGAGCGGTTCTCGCGCCGTCGCCTGACGTTGCTCGCGCTGGGCAAGTCTGCCGATAATCCAGGCGCTGTTGCGCTTCACAAACGCTTCGATACGCTCGCGGCTGGCGCCGAGCGGTGCGCTGGCGTGGACCTCACCGCTCGATGTGACGCGTAGGTTGAAGTTCTTGACGCGCTTTTTGGTAACGACGACGGGGATGGATGTGCCATCCGGTCGGGATACGGAAATCGTAAACTGCTGCGTCAAAAGTGATCCTTCAGATTGGGGATGGGCCGGCATGTCGATCGCTTGACATGCCGGCCCGCTCAAGGGATGTGAAATTAATAACGCTCAAAGAAGGCAAGCGCGTTGTCGCTGCAGAGCTTTTGCATCACGGTCTTGCCAAAGTGCTTGGAGAGCATGTTCTGGAACTCCGGCATCATGCTGGCATCGGAGAGGAAAGCGGGTACCGTGGCGCCGTCCCAGTCGCCGCCGAGCGCGATGACATTTTCGCCGCCCAGGTCGAGCCAATGCTCGATATGTGCCGCCAGCTGGTCGAAGGTGACGTCTGCGGCGGTCTCGTCGGTTGCTTCGTTGGAGAGGAACTCGCTGCAGTAGTTGAGGCCGACGATGCCGCCCATGTCGCGAATGGTGCGGAACTGGTCGTCGGTGAGGTTACGCTTGACGCCGCAGACGGTACGGGAGTTGGAGTGGCTGGCGACGAAGGGGCGCGTGGCATGGGCGACAACCTCGTCAAAGCACTCATCGTTGAGGTGGGAGACGTCGAGCACCATGCCGGCGTGTTCCATCTGCGTAAGCGCCTCGATGCCGGCGGCGGTGAGGCCGGCGTGGGTGTCGTGGCCGCTCGCGAGCGGTCCCTGCGCGTTCCAGCTGAGCGATGACATGAGAACGCCCAGGCTCTTGAGCACCTCGATCAGCGCGGGGTCCTCGGCAAAGAACGTGGCGTTTTCGATGGTGTGGATGCAGGCAACCTTGCCGTCCTTGAGTGCAGGGCGAATGTCAGCGGCGCTGCGCACGTTGACCATGCGGTCGTGGTTGAGCATGGCCTGACCGCTCATGTGCGCCATGATCTGCGCCTGGAAGCGCGCGGCGTGGGCGGTGGGAATCTCGTCGGGGACAAACGTGGCGAAGCACTGTGCCCATGGCGTGTTGCCGATCTTTGCGAGCGAGATGGCGCAGGCGTTGCCCTCGATGAGGTCGAAATCCTGCGGATGCGTTTCGTCGCCGGGGAAATAGCCGTCGGTGCCGGCGGTAAAGCGCAGGTCGAGATCGAGCGTGGCCCAGCCGATGCGGTCGGCGGTGTCGCAGTGTAGGTCAAATACGGGATATGCCATGGTTCCTCCGGTTGCAGCGTTTCTTTGCAAACTGTCTTTGAATTGTATGACTAGGGTATAGTTAGCGCCATATGTTCACGGCGGCCCGCGTTGTGCGCCGCCCTTATCACGGAGGTTACCATGTCCAACCAGGGCAAGAAGGTCAAGACCCATTATCGCGGCACGCTCGACGACGGCACGCAGTTCGATAGCTCCTACGATCGCGGCGAGCCGCTGGAGTTCACCTGCGGCGCCGGCCAGATGATCAAGGGCTTCGACGCCGCTGTTGTCGACATGCAGGTGGGCGAGAAGAAGACCGTGCACATTCCTGCTGTCGATGCCTACGGCGAGCGCAACCCCGAGATGGTCCTGACCTTCCCGGCCGAGCAGGTTCCCAATATCGAGCAGATCGAGAAGGGCATGAAGCTCTTCCTGTCCACGCCGAGCGGCATGCCCGTCCCCGCCGTGGTCATCGATGTGACGGCCGAGGCCGTGACGCTCGACGCCAACCACGAGCTCGCCGGCAAGGACCTCAACTTTGATATCGAGCTCGTCGAGGTCGAGGACTAGTTGATGTCCGTGGACCTGGTAGCTACGGAGCGCTTGGGAAATCTCAACGACCCGTCCTATGAACTCCTGCTTCGTCGGGAGCTGGGTGGCGTCTTTGAGGTTGACGAGCTGCTACTCGATTGGGACCAGGCTGATGCGCGCCTGTTTGTGGGCGTGACGGAGCTGGGGCGCACGGTGAATGCCCGGCTGGATGCCACTGATGGCGAGCGTCTTGCCGACGGTGACGTGCTCGCTGTCGACCGCACGGGCGCGGTGCCCGTGGCGGTTGTCGTGCGCCTGCGCAGCGCCGAGGTCTATTTGGTCGAAGTCGACCGCATGGATCCGATTGTGCTCGCACATGCGTGCTGGGAGATCGGTAATATGCACGCGCCGCTTTTCCGAGGCGATTCGGACGAGCATACCGTGCGCATGTATACGCCGGTGCAACCGGTTTTGGGTCGCATGCTCCGGGGTATCGAGGGCGTTCGGCTCTCGGTGGTCACACGCGAGCTCGATGCCGGTCGACGCTTTGCATCGAGCGCGGCGGATGTCGTTGTGAGTATGGCTCCAGACTTTACGATCGTAAAGAAGGCACGCGGTTAACGTGCGTATAAGTAAGACGGACTTTGAGAGGCAACTATTCAAAGTCCGTCTTACTGTTGATGAGATGCTGTGGGGGGAAAGCATATGGGTCTTGAAGGAATCAGGCTGATTGCATGCGATTTGGACGGCACGTTGCTGCATCCGGGGGAGCGCGAGCCGCGTTCCGAGGCCTTTGAGCTCATCGATGAGCTGCATCGTCGCGGTATCGTGTTTATGCCGGCGAGCGGCCGTCAATATGCGAGCTTGCGCTATCTGTTTGCCCCGGTGGCCGATGAGCTCGCCTATGTGTGCGAAAACGGAGCCCTGGTGATGAGCGAGGGGCATGCCGTTGTCAAGCGTTCCATGGAGCGTAGCCTTGCTATGGATATCGCGAATGCCGTGGTCGCCTTTCCCCATGCCGACGTGACCCTTTCGTGTGAGGGGCACCTCTATACCATGAGCGGCAACGATGCGTTCGTCGACCATTTGCGTTACGAGGTCCACTGCGATGTGGCGGTGGTCGACCGTCCCGAGGACATTGACGAGGATGTCATTAAGATTGCGTTTCAAACGCCCGAGACAGAGCAGCCGGCGGCGCTGGAGTATTTCGAGCGCCTCTTTAGCGACCGTGTCGACGTGATGACGTCGGGAACCGAATGGACCGATTTTATCGGCTTTGATTCGGGCAAAGGGTCCGCGCTTGCCGATTATGGTTGCGCGCTGGGGATCTCACCTAACGAAATGATGGCGTTTGGCGATAACGAAAACGATCGCGACATGCTCAACGTGGTGGGCCATCCCTATCTGATGGAGAGCTGCAATCCCAGCATGCGCGGTGTCAATGACCGTGTCCGCTACGTGCGCGCGGTTGAAGAAGAGCTGTGTCGTCTACTTGCTGAGTAGGCATGTCCCAAAATCTACCTACAGTTGGGGCAGAGGCCCTCGAAGATGGTGTAGTGCGAGGTGACGTTCCAGCCGATTTGCTCGGACGCCTTGGCGTCGAGTTGGGCATCGAAGGGGAGCGGTACGTCGATGACGCGGCTGCACGAGGTGCAGATGATATGCGCATGCGGCTCGATCGTGCGATCGAAGCGGCTGCCGCCCGGCGTCTTGATGGAGAGGATCTCGCCGGCGTCGGCTAAGAGATTGAGATTGCGGTAGACCGTACCGCGGCTGATTTTGTCATCCTGCGCGCGCACGGCGTTGTAGATCTCATCGGCGGTGGGGTGGTTATAGCTTTGGCGCACGGCGTCAAGAACCAGCTTCCGCTGCTTGGTGTTTCTTCTTTGCACCGCCATGCGCCTCGCCTCTTTTCTGTCAACGGTCGTAGGTAAATGATACCGTATTTAGCACACAATACTAATAACGAGGACTGAAACCGTCTTCATTGGTAAGTGGGGCTCGGGCCTGGGCGTCTGCGAGGCGAAAACGCGTTCCCATGCGCTCGTAGGAGGCATGAAGCGCCTCGAGATGAGATAGGATGTTTGCCGGAGCCCCCTGTATCTCCATCTCGACGGAGCCGTCTTCCATGTTACGCACCCAGCCGGTGAGTGCGCGTGCCTGCGCGAGGTTGGTGTTGGTAAAGCGAAAACCAACGCCTTGGACTTGCCCCGTCCAGTGCAGGAAGTAGCGCAGGGGAGTGTCTTGAGTGGCTTCGTCGCTTGCGAGCACAGTAAGCCTGCGGCGCAGCTCGAGCTCGATGTTTGATGGTTTTTGAGGCTCTCGACTGCTGCCGGTGACGCTGGAGAAGAACGTATCGAAGAGGCCCATCGCTAGGCCTGCTTGACTGAATCGGCGGGGAAGGTAATGCCGGCCTGCTGACGCACGGCATCCATGATGCGGAGCGAGACGAGCGTGACATCGCGGTAGTGGCCGAGCTCGTGGCGTCCCGCCGGGGTCTCCCAGATCTCTTCCTTAACGTTATCGATATTACCGATGGCGGTGATAAAGTCTATGAGTTCGTATTCCATAGTGTTGCTCGATTTGGGCAGATCGAGCGCGCGGCCGTTGTCGTCCTGTTCGCGCGGTGCCTCGGTCGCCGAGCCGCGTACGACGTCGCCGCGATAGTCGATGCGGACGTTGCGGGGCGTGGACAGATGGTCGATCTGGATAGTGCCACGCTCGCCTTCGATCTGCGAGGGCAGCAGGTCATTCGTAATTTTGGAGTGCGCGAGCTCGACGGAGATACGGCCACCGCCATAGCTGGCGAGAATGGAACCGCAACCGTCGATGGGGCCATGGGTGAGCTCTTGCGTTGAGGGGTCGAGCAGCGTGGTCATGCTGGTGAGACCAGAGGGCATGCCGAAAATCTCGACCATGGGCTCGACGGCGTAGACGCCAATGTCCATGAGGGAACCCGATGCCATATTGCAGTCGAAGATATTGGTGGCGCGTCCAGCGAGGATTTCGTTGTAGCGTGAGGAATACTTGCCAAAGCGCAGTGAGGCGCGGCGAATGGGCGCAATCTCGCCCAGAGCGTCCTCAATGGCGTGGAAGGCGGGGTCGTGAAGCGGGCGCATGGCCTCGAGGGCCACGACGCCTGCTGCCTCGGCAGCACGGAAGACTTCCAGTGCCTGCGCTTCGGTGGCGCAGAAGGGCTTCTCGACGATGACGTGCTTGCCACCGGCGATGCAGGCGAGCGCCTGCTCGTGATGGAGCGCGTTGGGGCTGCCGATGTAGACGGCGTCGACGTCGTCGGCGGACGCAAGCTCGTCAAGTGCGGTGAAGTTGCGTTCGCCGCCGTGTTCGGCGGTAAAGGCGGCGCCACGATCTGCGTCGCGCGAGAGCGTGCCTACGAATGTAGCCTGGTCGTTGGCATTGACGACTTGGATAAAGTCGTCGGTGATCATGGATGTGCCGATGGTTGCGATGCGCAGCATGTGTCCCCCTTGCGTTGTTTGGCCTACAGGACGAGTGTAGCGCGGGAGGACATAAAAGCGTGCGAAAACGCCGTTACAGGTCGCTCTCGCTAAAGCCGGTGTCGATATCGAGGTTGGCTCCGTCGGCCGCGGTGGTGGCGAGCTCGTCGCAGCGCTCATTGAGCTCGTGGCCGGCATGCCCCTTAACCCAGATGAACT
Organism: Collinsella aerofaciens; assembly: GCF_039062315.1. Taxonomy (GTDB): domain Bacteria; phylum Actinomycetota; class Coriobacteriia; order Coriobacteriales; family Coriobacteriaceae; genus Collinsella; species Collinsella aerofaciens_BG. Next base: position 231,551 of record NZ_JBCJBG010000001.1, on the reverse strand, counting down.
CCACCTTATGCTTGCTCTTTGCGGCAAGCAGGCGCTCCCACAGGTCGCGGTTCTTGACGGGCTGCTTGTTGGCAGTTTTCCACCCGCGCTTTTTCCAGCCGTCGATCCAGTGTTTGTTGAAGGCGTTGACGACGTATTGCGAATCGGAATGGACCTCGACCTCGCAGGGGCGGTTAAGTGCCTCGAGCGCCACGATGACCGCCATGAGCTCCATGCGGTTGTTAGTGGTCTTGGCGTAGCCACGCGAAAGCTCGGAGGTGAAGGTCTTGCCGGCGGGGTTGGTGTACTTGAGCACGGCGCCGTAGCCGCCGTGTCCCGGATTTGATCGGGCCGAGCCGTCGGTATAGATGATGACCTTCACATGGTTCCTTTCGTTGGGTACGCTTCGTGTGAGTGACCATTGTAGCGCCATGCCCGCCGGGGGCTAGCTATCTACGATTTCTACCCCGTCTTCCGACAGTTAGTTGGCATGGATGATGCGGTTGAGCTCGTCGAGGTATTGTTGCAAGAGGGGAGAGGGCTTGCGCTCGTCGTGCATGATATAGCCTACGTGCATCGTTGGGGCGTCTGCTAGCGGGATCGATGCCATACCCCATTGCATTTCATTGGAAAGGACACCGGTCGATAGGGTGTAACCGTTCGACGTGATAAGTAAGTTAGTGAGCGTCCCGCGGTCCGAGATTCGTATGTTGCGGTCGCAGGGGATATAACTAAAAGGTTCCTCGGCGTAATAGAAGGAGTTTGAGGTTCCCTGCTCAAAGCTGTAGCGCGTATAGGGTGTGAGGTCGGCAAGGGACAGCTGGGGGCGGCGTGCGAGCGGGTGGCGCTCGCTAACGAAGACGTGGACCGTCGCGTCGAAGAGGGGATGGAAGCTTGCGCGGGCATCGGCGAAGGCCTTCTGCAAGACACGGGTATTAAAGTCGTCCAGATAGAGGATGCCGATATCGCTGCGAAATGCGCGGACGTCGTCGATGATCTGCGAGGTGGTGGTCTCGCGCATGATGAACTCGAACTTACTGTCGCGGCAGCGCTCGACGACGTTGACAAAGGCCTCGACCGAAAAAGCGTAGTGCTGGGCCGAGATGGCAAGGCGCGCCTGGGGTGTGCCGCCGTCCTCGTAGCGGGCCTCGAGCATGTCGGCCTGCTCCACGACTTGGCGCGCATAGCCTAAGAGCTCGGTACCGTCGTTGGTGAGCGTGACGCCGCGGCTGGAGCGCGTAAAGATTTCCAGATGGAGCTCCTGCTCGAGGCTTTTGACGGCGTTTGAGATGTTGGACTGAGCGGTATAGAGGCGCTGAGCTGCGGCGTTGATTGAGCCGGACTCTGCCACGGCAATCAGAAAACGAAGCTGCTGGAGGGTCATCGACGCCCGTCCTTTCGATAGCTATCTAAAAAACCGATAACAGGTTAGCGCTTTTAAGTGATTGACCGAGCGAAACAATGCTCGTACTATTCAAAACACACAAAGGCGGTAGGTAATTAAGCCGACCACGGAACCGGGATGCGAAAGGAGGCCCGCATATGAATTGCTTACCAAGACGAATGCCGGGCTCCTGCTTGCGCCCGTCGGCGTGATCAGGAGACAGCGACTTATTTCTCTCTTTTTATTTACTTTCGTTCGATCAAGGAGATCATCATGAGCCAGTTTATCAACAACCCCGAGCACACCTTTGGTTTCGATACCCTGCAGCTGCACGTTGGCCAGGAGAGCGCCGATCCTGCATCCGACTCCCGTGCCGTGCCTATCTACCAGACCACGAGCTATGTGTTCCGCAACTCCCAGCACGCCGCCGACCGCTTTGGTCTTGCCGACGCCGGTAACATCTACGGCCGTCTGACCAACTCCACCCAGGGCGTCTTTGAGGACCGTATTGCCGCACTCGAGGGTGGTGTGGCAGGTCTTGCCGTCGCCTCCGGTGCTGCTGCCATCACCTATACCCTGCAGGCTCTTGCCCAAGCCGGTGACCACGTGGTGGCTCAGAAGACCATCTACGGTGGCTCCTACAACCTGCTGGAGCACACGCTCTCCCAGTTTGGTGTCGAGACCACCTTTGTCGACGCCCACAACCTGGGCGAGGTCGAGGGTGCCATCAAGGACAACACCACGGTCATCTATCTCGAGACGCTCGGCAACCCCAACTCCGACATCCCCAACATCGACGCCATCTCCGAGATTGCCAAGAAGCATGGCCTGCCGGTTGTTGTCGATAACACCTTCGGCACCCCGTATCTGTTCCGTCCGCTGGAGCATGGCGCCAATATCGTCGTCCACTCCGCGACCAAGTTCATTGGCGGTCACGGTACCTCGCTGGGCGGCGTGATTGTCGATGGCGGCAACTTTGACTGGAAGGCGAGCGGCAAGTATGCGCAGATCGCCGAGCCCAATCCCTCCTACCATGGCGTCTCATTTGCCGAGGCTGCCGGTCCCGCCGCCTTCGCAACCTATGTCCGCGCTATCCTGCTGCGTGACGAGGGCGCCTGCATCAGCCCGTTCAACGCCTGGGTCTTGCTCCAGGGCACCGAGACCCTGTCGTTGCGCGTTGACCGTCATGTTGAGAACACCAAGAAGGTCGTTGAGTTCCTGGCTGGTGACAGCCACGTCGCCAAGGTGAACCACCCGAGCCTGCCTGAGCACCCCGATCACGAGCTCTATCAGAAGTACTTCCCCCGTGGCGGCGCCTCGATCTTTACCTTTGAGATTAAGGGTGGTCAGGAGGCAGCTTGGAAGTTCATCGATCATCTGCAGGTGTTCTCGCTGCTCGCCAACGTGGCCGACGTCAAGTCGCTCGTCGTGCACCCGGCTACCACCACGCACTCCCAGCTCTCTGCCGAGGAGCTCGCCGAGCAGAACATCACGCCCTCCACGATTCGTCTTTCCATCGGTACCGAGAACGCCGAGGATATCATTTGGGACCTGAAGCAGGCCTTTGCCGCACTGGACGAGTAGGGCGACTTGTGCAAGGACCCCTTGCGACTCGATAGGTATAACTGCATAAAATGCCTGCTCAAGGCGCCTGCGCAAGCAATGGTTGCGTAGGCGCCTTTTTTTGCATAGGGAGGGCGCTATTACAGGGTTTTTGACATGCTTTATGCAATCGAGATGTGGAAAACTCCTGTTGAGAGGATGTGAGTTTTACGCAAATGACGTGCACCTTTTGAGAAAAACCGCAGGTCGCGATTTGCTCGGGGTACTATGCAGCGCGATCGAATCACACGCAGCTTAATCGCAGCAAAAACTCACTACGGAGGTTTCCAGCTACATGAGGATCGATTCACGAAAACCGAAAGCCGCCGCCCTTTCCGCCGCTCTGACTGTGGCACTTTTGGCGGGCGCCGGCGCAACCGATGCCCACGCGGCAACACTGTCCGACACGGTCGGATCCACGCCGTCCGAGGCGACGCTGATGCAGCCCGTCGACTATCGCGGCGACGGCTTTGGCTCCATGCAGGAGTGGAACGCCTCTATGGGGGCCAAGCGCGATTCCCTGGAGGTCCGCGCCCAGATCATCATGAACATGTACGGTGACTATGCCACCGATGACGAGCGCGCTGTACTGCAAGGTTGTATCGATGGTGCGGGCGGTCTTTTGACGATGGAGGAGGTCGACGCCAAATCGACCGAGCTCGATGAGCTGCGCACGACGCTTGAGGATGCCAAGCGTGAGGCGCTCGAGGCTGCGGCCGCCGAAGCCGAGGCCGCTGAGGCCGTTCAGGCTTTGTATTACAACGCCGGCTCCGGCTCGTCTTACGCGTCTGCTGCGTATTACGCGAACGGCTCGGGCCTGACGCGCTCGAGCGGCGTCAATAACTATAACGGTCGTCGTGAGACCTATTACAGCAGCAACGTGCTCTACCATCACCGCACGGGCGAGTGGACTCAGGATTCCGAGGGTTTCTGGCGCGATGCCGACGGCTACTATGTTGTGGCAGCGAGCGATAAGTCCCAGGGCTCCACTTTTACGGGCTCTAAGGGCGAGTGCAAGGTCTACGATTCGGGTTGCGCAGCCGGAACTACCGACTACTATACCGGTTGGTAATCTGCCGACATCGATTGCACATGATGGACGGGCGCCTTTACCGAGTTTTAGGGCAACGTAAGGGCGTCCGTTTTTATTTGCATTTGGGTTAACAGAGCGCTTACCGTGGCAGTACGCCGCGCATATGGGCGCTGGGCACACTAAGTCCCGAGAAACAAAGTCTTTCTCGTGGAGGAAGTGGTCCCATGAACGCTCGAGATGTCGCTATTGCCGTCGTTGCCCTTTTGATCGGATGTCTTGGTCCGACGGCGGCGTTAACTGCCGGCTTGCAGTCCGCTATGGGCGCCGCTCCTGTGGTTGTGGGCGCCTTGATTGCAGCGGCGCTGCTGGGAAGCGCCGGCGTGCTACTTTGCCGCGATGACGAGGATGAGGTTCCGGAATCGCAAAATAGACCTCAGTTTTAGCCTCGAGCCAAATGCGACAGGCCTTCGCGAAGACGGAATCCTCGCGAAGGCCTGTCTGCTTGTATTGCGCGCGTCGCGATGCGGCCGAGGCTACCAGCTGCTTTCTATTTCGCGAATCCTCTGGTAGAGCCAATCGTTTTGCGGCACTTGGATATCGTGTTTGGCTGCGAGGCGGCAAATGGTGCCCGCGAACTCCTCGACTTCGGTTCTTCGTTGCGCGATGCGGTCCTGCGCCATCGAGGGCATACCGGTGGGGTCGATTCCCTCGATGAGGTGCACCATCTGCGTCAGGTCTGCCTCGGTCAGCTCAATGCCCTCGGCGTTGGCGACCGCAAGCGTCTCTCGCATGGCAGAAACAAAGCAGCGACGCTGCTCGGAGCCCGGCTCCGTGGCGCTTCCGTAGGTCCCGCCGTAGGCCATGCAGGTCTGGTTGATGCCGTCGTTGAGCATGAGTTTGGCCCACATGCGGTGCACAATGTCGCTCTCGACGGTATGGGCGATGCCGCAGCGCGTGTAGAGCTCGTCGATTGCGGTGATGGTTGCGGGATCCGTATCGGCCGCTGCGCCAAAGCGGATTTCGCCCGCATTGGTAAAGGTGAGCGCGCCGTCGAGGAATACGGCGTCCATGCCCTGGCAGATACCCAGGACGGTGTGCTTCCAGTCAAAGCGCTCGGCAATCTTCTGCTCGCTCGTAATGCCGTTACACAGCGAGGCGATGAGCGTGTTGGGTCCCACGACGCGCTCCATGGTCTTGAGTGCTTGGTTGAGTCCAGTCGTCTTGACCGTGAGAATGACCAGATCGGCGGGTGTCGCCTCGCTGGCGCGGACGGACTTGAGTACGCAGGGCTTGCCGTTGACGGTGAGCGCGTCGTTCGCATGGCGCTCAAAGCGAGCGTCGTCCATGACGTATTCGACGGCATCGTTGCCGAGTGCCTGGGCGATCATACTGCCGTAGAGTAGCCCGACGCCGCCCTTGCCGATAAAGGTGACCTTGTTGATCTGCATGCGAATCATCTCCCCATATAAAAGGCGCCCGCGTAAGGGGCGCCTGATGGATTGTATGCCGCCAGCGCACCTTGTGCATGCAGGGCGGCGATTTTTAAATGAATGGACGCGCGGAGCTTACGCTGCGGGGCAGACCGCGAAAACGCGTGCGGGATATCCAACGCCATCGCGCACCTTGGGGAAGGTGCAGAAGATGACGGCGCCTGTGGCGGGAAGTTCGTCCAGATGGTCCATGACCTCGATCTGATAGCGGTCGACCGAGAGGATGTACTGCTCGCCGGGATAGGGGTAGACATCCTCACGTGTGATCACGGTCGCCTCCTTTCATCGGGCTTTTTGCTGATGTTAAAGCGGTGTCGTGACGGCTCGATTTCTGCTGCGTTACGATACGTTCTCGATTGCGATTCCAATGTGTTTCGATGGCGCGGCCGTTGTGTTTCGCCTCATTAAGGCTTCGAGGGGAGAGGAGGGGCAGTGCAATATCGCGTTGACCCCAAAAGCGGCAACCGTATCTCGGCGCTGGGACTGGGCTGCATGAGGTTTCCCGGTGCGCCGGGACACCCCGATGCGAAGACGGCCGATGTCATCATCTCCCGTGCGGTGGAGCAGGGGATTAATTATCTGGATACCGCGTATCTTTATCCCGGTAACGAGGTGTGCGTGGGCGCCTCGCTTGAGCGCTTGGGGCTGCGTGACCGGGTGTTGCTGGCGACTAAGTTGCCGCACGCTTCGTGCAGGTGCGCAGAGGATTTCGACCGGTTCTTCGACGAGCAACTGCGTCGCCTGCGAACCGACCATATCGACTATTACCTTATGCACAACATCACCTCGCCCGTGCAGTGGGAGCGCGTGGTAGCGTTGGGTATCGAGGACTGGATTTCGCACCAAAAGGCTGCGGGGCGTATTCGCCAGATAGGTTTTTCGTACCACGGCAGTGCGGCGGATTTCCTCATGATGCTTGACACGTATGACTGGGACTTTTGCCAGATCCAGTACAACTATGCCGGAGAGCGCTACCAAGCGGGAACGGCGGGACTCATGGCAGCCGCCGAGCGCGGACTCGCGGTGTTTGTGATGGAACCGCTTTTGGGTGGACGCCTGGCGGGCAAACTGCCTCCGCGGGCCCGCGCCGTGCTCGATGACGTACGCGATCCGTACCTGAAGACGCCGGCTGCTTGGGGCCTTTCGTGGGTGTGGAACCATCCTCAAGTCACGATGCTGCTTTCGGGTATGACCGATACCGCGCAGGTGGACGAGAACGCGGCATTGGCGGATCGTGCGCTGCCGGATTCGATGACGACAGAGCAGCTCGATACCATTGCACGTGTGCTGGGAGAGTTTGAGAAATCGAATCGCGTGCCCTGCACGGGATGCGGCTACTGCATGCCGTGCCCCAAGGGCATCAATATTCCCGGTTGCTTTGGCGCCTACAATGCGAGCTACGCGCATAGTTGGTTTACGGGGCTGTCTCAATACTTTACGGCGAGCGCGGTGCGGACGAACGAGCCCAAGCTGGTGAGCAATTGCGTCAAGTGCGGCAAATGCGCACGTCACTGCCCGCAGCACATCGATATTCCCGAGCGTCTCGACGATGTGCGCCGACGTTTCCAGCCTGGCCCCGTAACGGCCGCGCTTAAAGCCTTTTGCAAAACGCGCTCCTGATGCCCCTTTTATAACTTGCGGTGGAATAGTTCCTGTTTGCGGCAGAATAGGGGCCAAACAGGAACTATTCCACCGCAACTGAAGGGGGCTGTCGTGGGCCATCGGGATTCATGTGATGATTTGCGTGAGGTTCGTTGGGGCGTTTTGGGCGCTGGGCGCATTTCGCATCGATTTGCATCGTCGCTCAAGGAGGTGGACGGGGCACGGCTTGTGGCTGCCGCCGGTCGCACTCCTTCGCATGTTGAGGAGTTTTGCAGGGCGTTTTCGATTGATGCCGCGCACAGTTATGCCACGGCTGACGATAGCGGCGATGCGGCTTATGATGCGCTGATTGCCGACCCCGATGTCGACGCAATCTACTTGGCTCTTCCACATGGCATGCATACGCGTTGGGCCTGTCGCGCGCTGCGCGCCGGAAAGGCCGTGCTGTGCGAAAAGCCGGCCGTTTTGAATGAAGAAGAGGCTCTCTCGATTGCCTCCGCCTCTCGCGAGCACGGCGTGCTGTTTATGGAGGCGATGAAAAATCGGTTTTGTCCGATGCATACTCGCGTGAAGGGCTTGCTTGCGTCAGGCGAGCTCGGCCGTATCGTTTCGATCGAAAGCGTGCAAAAACTCGATTATGGTGAGTCCCCTTCGAGTTATCTGCTCGATCCGTTGCAGGGTGGCTGTCTATATGACATGGGCTGCTATGCGGTCGGGTGGTTTGAGGATCTGCTTGCGGGTGCGTGCGATGTTTCGTCTCGTGAAGTTCGCTGGCGTGACGTATCGGGCGGTCACGTGGATTGGGCCGATGATATCCATATGAGCGTCGGCGGCATACCCATTCATATGGCGTGCGACGGCAAAGCAGCATATGAAAGCCGCTTAACGATTGCCTGCGAGCGGGGCTCGTTGGAAATCGAGCGCCTCCATCGCCCCGAGCTCGCCCATGTGAAGTGCTCCGACGGACGAGTGCTCGAAATAAATGCCCCGTTTGAGGTCGATGATTTCTGCGGCGAAATTCAGCATGCGACCCAGCTCATCCGGGCGGGGAAACTCGAGAGTCCCGTCATGCCCCTTGCCGCCACACAGCGCTGCGCACGCATTATCGATGCAATCCGTCTAGCCCTCTAGGGCTTGGTGCTGACGCATAGGGGATTATGGCGTTGGCGCCCGTAGCCGTAGCGCTTGGCGGCCCGCATCTCTGATGCCCCTTTTATAAGTTGCGGTGGAATAGTTCCTGTTTGCGGCAGAATAGGGGCCAAACAGGAACTATTTCACCGCAACTGATGAGGGGGAGCTGGAGATGCTGACGATTGGGTGTCATCTTTCGACGACGAAGGGCTATCGGGCGATGGGGGAGACGGCGCTATCCATTGGCGCCAATACCTTTGCATTCTTTACGCGCAACCCGCGCGGGGGCAAGGCGAAAGACCTTGACATGGATGACGTGGCGGCCCTGCGCGAGCTTATGGAGCAAAACGACTTTGGCCCGCTCGTGGCTCATGCCCCGTATACCTATAACCCCTGCTCGGCCAAAGAGCGGGCGCGCGAGTTTGCCCTGGAGGCCATGGCAGAGGACCTGCGTCGCATGGAAGCGCTGCCCGGCAACTACTACAACTTCCATCCCGGTGCGCATGTGGGGCAGGGCTCCGACGCCGGCATTCAGATGATCGTCGACACCCTGTGTCAGGTGATGTCTGAGGGCCAGCAGACGACGGTGCTGCTCGAGACCATGGCCGGCAAGGGCACCGAGGTGGGCCGCAGCTTTGAGGAACTGGCGCGCATCATCGAGGGCGTTGCTGCCGCGCGCCCCGAGCTGTCGGCCAAGCTGGGCGTTTGCCTAGACACCTGCCATGTGAATGACGCCGGCTATGACATCGTCCACGATCTGGACGGCGTACTCGACGAGTTCGATCGTGTGGTGGGTATCGAGCGCTTGCGCGCCGTGCATATTAATGACTCCAAGAATCCCTGCGGCGCCCATAAGGACCGCCACGAATGCATCGGTAAGGGCTATCTGGGTAGTGAAGAGTTTGGCGGTGGTATGCAGGTTATGCAGAATATTGTATCGAATAGCCGCTTGCGCGCATTGCCATTCATTTTGGAGACACCGAACGAACTTGCAGGTTATGCGGCTGAAATCAAACTGTTAAGGTCGTTGCAGCAGTAATGACTGTCATAAAGTGGAGTGCTCCATTCACGTTATGGGTTTGTTTCAATCAGTTTTCTAATTGCGGATTCTTCCATGCGGGTGCATAATAGCCCTCAGTTTTTGCAGGCCCCTGAATCACGTGGGGTCATTGGAAGGAGACTGATTATGAAGCTCAAGAAGCTTGGCGCATTTGCCGCCACGGGCGCCATGGCGCTCGCCCTCGCACTGACGGGCTGCGGCTCGTCCAACGCCACCTCTGGTTCTGATGCCGGTTCCAGCAGCTCTGACGACGCTAAGGTCGAGAAGGTCGACGGCTCCAAGGAGTATGCGCTCGTCAAGGACGGTACGCTGACCGTCGGCACCTCTGCCGAGTACGCTCCGTTTGAGTACAAGGATGACAACGGCGATTATCAGGGCTTTGACCTTGAGCTCATCAAGGCTATTGGCGACAAGCTGGGCCTGGATGTCGAGTACGTCAACAACGACTTCGACACGCTCGTCCCCGGCGTTGCTTCGGGCGCCAAGTACGACGTCGCCATCGCGGCTATCACTGACACGCCCGAGCGTGAGAAGGAAGTCACTTTCTCCGATTCCTACTACATGGACGATCAGGCTATCGTGACCAAGGTCGATAACACCGACATCACGGCCGACAACTACAGCGATAAGCTCAACAGCGCCGACGCTACCATCATCGTCCAGTCTGGCTCGACCGCCGAGGCCTTTGCCCAGGAGAACTTCCCCAAGGCCAAGATCGTCCCCTACAAGGACGCCACCGAGTGCTTTAGCGCCCTGCAGTCCGATAAGGGTGACGCCGTAGTCACCAACCGCTCCGTTGCCAGCCAGCTGACCGCCGAGCAGTTCAACACCTGCCAGACCATCAAGCAGATCAGCACCGGCGAGGAGTACGCCATCGCCATCAACCAGGGCAACACCAAGCTCAAGGACGACATCAACCAGGCCATCAAGGACCTGACCGACGACGGTACCGTCGACGCCCTCATGGCTAAGTACAATATCAAGTAAAATAGCTACTTGATTGCGCGCGGGCCCTTTCCGTTTTGGCGGAGAGGGCCTTTGCGCTTCTCTTGACGGAGAGCGTTTCCGTCTCGTTTTGCCGGCAACTTCTACGATAGGAGCCACCTTGTCTCGACTGAACAAAGGGGCCGCGGAGCAGCGTTTTTCACTGCCCGCCTTGCTCCAAAAGCTAGCCTGCGTCATGGCCGTGGCGCTCGCGCTGGTGTGCGCGGGGGCATATGCGCCCACGACCGCCCAGGCGCTTGAGACCGCAAAGATTACCGCCCGACCCAACACCGGTTCGGGCAGCGCTGTGGTCGGCGGCACCGAGACGCGCATCACCTGGGAAGTTCAGGCCGATGCTGACGAGGAGCTGAGCGGTCTTTCGCTGACGTTTGTCGACGGCACGACGTTTGGTACCGATGACACGCGATTGACGATGCTCTCGGGTGAGGACCTCATGGATCGTACGCCCATGAAGCCCACGTGCAAGGCTGACGGCCAGACGCTCAAGATCGACTTTGGCGAGACGGCGCCTGCCGGCGGCTATTTCCGTGTCGAGGTTTACGGCGTGACGTTTCCCGTCGAGGGCGGCGATGAGGCCTTTAGCGGCACCTATACGCTCGCCGACGGTTCGACCAAGAAGATTTCCAAGATTCCTTCCGTCGAGATCAAGGGCGTGACGGCATTCGATAACTTCCTGGCCGACCTTAAGGAGCAGCCGTGGGTCGAGGCATGGAATTCCAACATGTTCCTTCGCCTGTTCTTGAACCCGGTCATTTTGGTTCAGAGCCTGCCGATCGTCTTTAAGGGCTTCCTTATGTCGCTCTCGATCGTGCTTGTGGCGTTTCCGCTGGCAATTCCCTTCGGTTTCGCCCTATCGCTCATGCGCATTTCCAAGTCGCGCATCCTGCGCTGCCTTGCCGGTATCTACGTGAATATCATTCGCGGTACGCCGGCGTTCCTGCAGATCTATATCGCGTTCTTCGGTCTGCCGTTGGCCGGCGTCAAGGTTGATGACTATGTGCTCGGCGTCATCGTCATGGCCATGAATTCGTCTGCCTATCTGTGTGAGATCTTCCGTGCCGGTATTCAATCGATCCCCAAGGGTCAAAACGAGGCTGCTCGCTCTCTGGGCATGAATGCCTTCCAGACACTGCTCTACGTTATGATTCCGCAGACGTTCCGCAATGTTTTGCCTACGCTGACCAGCGAGTTTATCTTGCTTTACAAGGATACGTCGCTGCTTGCGGCCGTGGGTGTGGTCGAGATCGTCATGAACGCCCGTACCATCGTGGCCACGACGGGCTCCATCACGCCGTATGTGGTTGCCGCCCTGTTCTATCTGGTCATCACCCTGCCGCTCGCTCGCTTGGTGAGCGGTCTTGAGGCGAGGCTTTTGGGCACGGCCGAGACCAAGAAGAAGCGTCCCGCCAAGAGCGCCGGACAGGTTGTCGCGACGCCTGCCGATCACATCGCCGGTCTGTAAGGAGGTCCTATCATGAGCGAAACCAATAACTCGAACGAGGTCGTCGTCAGTATCAAGAACCTCCAGAAGGCCTTTGGCGACAACGTGGTCCTGCGCGATATCGATCTGGATGTTCACAAGGGTGAGGTCGTTGTGGTCTTGGGCCCCTCGGGCTCGGGCAAGTCGACGATGCTTCGCTGCATCAATCGTCTGGAGCATCCCACGAGCGGCTCGATTGTCGTTGAGGGCGTGGACGTGTGCGCCAAGGGCGTCGACCTTAACAAGGTACGTACGCATCTGGGTATGGTGTTCCAGCAGTTCAATTTGTTCCCGCACCTGTCAGTCAAAAAGAACGTCATGCTCGCGCAGCAGAAGGTACTCAAGCGCAGCAAGGAAGAGGCCGAGAAGATTGCCGTCGAGGAGCTGACCAAGGTCGGTCTTGCCGAGCGTATCGACTTTATGCCGAGCCAACTCTCGGGCGGCCAGCAGCAGCGCGTTGCCATCGCCCGCGCCCTGTCGATGAATCCGCATGTGATGCTCTTTGATGAGGCCACGTCGGCGCTTGATCCCGAGCTTGTCCGCGACGTCCTTGGCGTCATGCGCGACCTGGCGCACGACGGTATGACCATGATCGTCGTGACGCACGAGATGGGCTTTGCCCGCGATGTCGCCGACCGCGTCGTCTTTATGGACGGAGGCGTCATTGTAGAAGAGGGTACGCCGAGCGAGGTCTTCGACCACCCCAAGAGCGAACGCACCAAGGCGTTTTTGGGCAATATCTCGTAGCCGGTTGATGTAACTGCCGTTATTAAAGAGCGGGGGCTGGACTTGAATCCAGCCCCCGCTCTTTTGTAGGGATGGGGATGCGCTTTGATGCAGGCTCTTTTGGAGGTCCTGGGTTCGTTATGCGAGCTCGGCTCCGAGGGCCTTGCAAGCGGTCTCGCCCTCGTCGTCGGGCGCGTCGTAGCAGATGGTGGAGTCCACGACGTTGACGCCGGCCTCGTCGGCGTCGGCCTTCCAGTTGTCCATCCACTCGCCCTCGGCCCACGAATAGGAGCCAAAGAGGACGACCTTCTTGTCGCCGAGAGTCTCCTTGACCTCGTCCCACATCGGCTGGAACTCATCGTACTCGAGTTCCTCGGAGCCCATGGCGGGGCAGCCGAAGGCGAAGGCATCATATTCGGTGGCCTTGTCGGCAGAGAAGTCGGCGCAGGGGATGACCTCAGTCTCGGCGCCCGCGGACGTGGCGCCTTCGGCGACGAGGTTTGCCATGGCCTCGGTGTTGCCTGTACCGCTCCAGTAGACGACGGCGATCTTGCTCATATGTCTTCCTTTCGGTTGTGCGGCGTGCGGCCGCGTTTTGTATGCTCTATCGGGTTGCCTGGACAAGTTGTCCCAGGGTGCAGCCCTGTTGATAGATGTAGGTAAGGTATTGCGTGCATGCGCGATAGGAATCGAAGGTCGTGAGCGCCTGCTCAACGTTTGTGTATACCTTCCATGCGCCAAAGACCTTATAGTTTTCGCCGTGCTGGACGATAAACTGATGGACATCTTCGTAGGGATAGCCCAAAAAATAGCCAATTTCGTGGGGGAACTCGCACATGCACCCCGTATCGCAGTGCCTATTTCGCGCGAGCGCGCAGACGCTGCCGTTATAGGCGCTCTCTGCGGCATTGCTGCTTGCCAGCGTGATGCGCGCGGCGAGATGCACCAGGGACGCGGGCAGGTTGTGGACATCGTAACCTTCGGCGGCAAGCGCCGTCGTGGCGCGGGGGTCGGAGAGGTATCGCATGAGGTCTGCAGGGCGGTACACATAGATGAGCGCTCCGCAGGGGCGCCAGACCAAAACGCTCATATGGATCCCGAGTGGCTGGAGCTCGCGGTTGCATTGGGCTATGACGGCGAGCAGGCGAGAGCGTCGCTCTTCGATATGGGTGGCGCTGGGTTTTCCGTTTTGGTTGGCGTAAACGCCGGGATAGGTAAAGAGCGATGCCGGCTTGATTCCCGCGAGCGTGGGGGAGCAGTTGCGCACGACTGCTGCCTGAAACGTTGGGATGTCTATGGTTCGAGTCACGGTGCTCCTTACGGATCTAAACTGTTAGCCTAGGAAAACTTATACACGAAAGTAAGCCATGGTCAACAAAAAAGTTTGAAGAGGGAAACTAATTGACCGAACAGACATGATTTTGGGTTAAGATGGGGACACCCCATGGGGGTATCTAGATAGGGCTACTTGAAAGGGGAACGCATGAGTGACTTGCTCAGCCCTGCGAATCTCATCGTGCTGGCCGTCATTGCCGTCGGCATGTTTTTTGGACTGCGTCGCATTGCCGCTTCGACACATGGGAAGAGTTGTTGCAGCGATGGTGCGAGCGGCAAGAAGGCCAAAAAGGTTGTTGTGGTGGATACCGATGCGTCACACTATCCCTATAGCGATGAGCTGCTCATCGGCGGCATGAGCTGTGACGGCTGCGCTCAGAACGTAGCCAATGCCCTCAATGCACTGGATGGCGTGTGGGCAACGGTGACGTATGCGGACCACACGGCACGCGTGCGCTCTAAGCAGCCGGTTGATCGTGATGTCCTCGAGACGGCCGTGAAAGACGCGGGCTACTACGTCATGACGCTGTAGGCGTCGCTCTGGATGCGCTTCCTTGGCTAGGCTCGTCCGCGCAGTTCGATGTCTTGGATGCCGTCGAAGTCGATGGCGATGTCTCGGAGCTTGAGGAGCTTGAAGGCGGGGAGCGCCTCGTCGAGGATGCCGGTGCGGCTGCGATAGCCGTATGTATCGTAATAGGTGACACGAACCAAGTCGCCACGTTTGAGACCCTCGAGTTTTTTAGAAAGCACGAGGGCTTTTTCTTCCGTGAGCTCACGTTTTGGCTCGATGGTGATTTCCTGCTTGCGCACGAGTTCGTAGTATCCCGTGAGGGCGGCAAAGGGCATAAACTGTGCGGCGCGGTTGGCGCGCACGGCACCGTTGGCAGTGAGGTTGGGGTCGGCGGCGCGGCGTCTGCCCTCGGGGTCCGCCAAGCGCTCGAAGGCGGTCGGCGGGCGCACGGGCTGTTGTTTGGGTTTAGGCACGGTGTCCTCCAACTTGTTCGTTGCGTTCGCGCGCGGTGGCGCCGGCGGTAAAGCTTAATCCCTTGACGAGCGCGTTCTTGCCGTACTTGCCTTTCACGGCCAGGACGGTGCGCGCCAGGTCGCGCTCGCGCTCATCGGCCTCGATATCGCTGAATAGATCGATGGTGGCAAATTCCTCGGGCATGAGGTTGCCAAATCCCAGGTTGATGCGCTTGACCGGTCGTTTGGGATCGACAGTATGCGCCCAGAGCTCATCGAAATAGCCCATGATCTTCTTAAACGAATTGGTACGCTCGCTCAGCTTTCGCGAGGCGTTAGAGTGCGCAAAGAGTGCGGCATAGCCACCGCGCGGTTTGCCGCCATGCTCTCCCACAAAGATGCCATCGATTGCCTGCGCTTCGCGCACCAGGCGACGCCGTTCGTCATCGCGCTGGACGGGCTTGGGCGCACGGGGCGCGAGCTCGGGGTCGGCGGTTGCGGTGGGTTCGATACTCGATGTGCTCGAGCGCAGGTGCCCGCATCCGTCCACATACTGCGCTGTACCGCTGGCGTCGAGGCGGCGTATGTCGGCGCGTTCGCTCGCGTAGCCCACAAAGAGCGAGATGCTGTCGCAGACCACGTGCTTATCGACCAAGTCTAAAACGGCGTTGTCGACCATCTCGCGCAAGACGGTATAGGCCTGTTCGTAGGCATAACCCTTCGAGAGCACCTGTCCTGTGGTGGTCGAAGTTGCTTGCGGGCGATAGGCTTGGATATCGGCGATGGTTGTCGGCTCGCGCCCGAAGGCATGGTCGATGAGATATTCGGCATTGACGCCGAGCTCGTCGTAGAGCAGGTTCTCGTCGAGTGCGGCGACACCCATCAGGTCGTAGACGCCATACTTTTCGAGTCGTGCTGCCACGCCGGGGCCGATGCCCCAGATATCGGTGATGGGACGATGGGGCCAGATCTCTTTGCGAAAGGTCTCGTCGTCGAGTATGCCGATGCGGCTGAGTACGTGCTTGGCGGTGATATCGAGCGCTACCTTGGCCTGGAATAGGTTGGGGCCGATGCCGACCGTCGCCGTGATGCCGGTGCGCGCGAGGACCTCATCGCGCAACATGCAGGCAAAGCCTTTGGCATTGGTATGGTAGAGGTCTAGATAGGGCGTCACGTCGATAAAGCATTCGTCGATTGAATAGACGTGAATGTCTTGCGGGCTCACGTATTCCAGATAGATGCCGTAGATTTGCGCCGACACTTCCATGTAGTGCTGCATGCGCGGTGCGGCTTTGATGTAGTCGATGCCGTCGGGAATCTCAAACAGACGGCAGCGATTGTGAATCCCTAAGTCCTTCATGGCCTGTGTGATGGCGAGGCAGATGGTCGTGCGCCCGCGCGATTCGTCGGCAACGACCAGGTTGGTGGTGAGCGGGTTGAGTCCGCGGTCGACGCACTCGACGCTAGCGTAAAACGTCTTGAGGTCGATGCAGATATAGGTGTGACGCTCGTGCCCCACGCGTCCTCCCATCAAACACATGTTCTTATCGAATATCTGTTCGATAATACCCGCTCGTCCGGACATCGTCAAAACCTGTCAAAAAGGGACTGGTTTGTTTTGGTAGGTATGGTCGTGCGGTTGGATTGGGTTTTAACGCAGCTCTAAAGAGTGCGAAACAGCTCGGAAAACCTCGCTTCGTAGCATGAGCCTAACGATTGATACCGCCTATGCGCACGGAAGGGTTGTGGGAAAGATGGTCAATTATGGGTTTGGTATGCCGACGCGCCTTGTTGCGGATGGAGACGTGGCTCGCTGGTGCGGACGATTGGTCGCTCACTACGGTGGCACCAAGGCGCTGGTCGTGTTGGGCGGTGACAAGCATACGCGCGATGAGCTTGTCTCGGCGGCACTTGGCTCGCTTGATCGAGCCCTGCTCGAGCGCGTGCTTTTTCGCTGCGGCTCGTTTGAGGGCGACGGGGGAGACGAGCTGATCGACGAAGCCGTGGCCCTGGCGACCGACGAAGGCGTGGACTTTGTCCTGGCGATTGGCGATGCCGATACTGCTGGCTTTGCGCGCGAGCTCGCGCGTCGCATGGCGGCGCTCGATGCCGGCGAAGACGGTTTTGTCCCTTATGGATGCATTGTCTCGGAGGGCAAGGCGCCTGCTGTCGTGGGCATCGGTGAGGTTCCCGTTTTTGCCATTATCGCGCCCGAACTGCTGGAGGGCATCGGGTCTCCTCTGCGTGAGTTGCTCGGTAGCATCTGCGCCGCGGCCTAATATTTGCCATAAAAGGACGGGTTGTTTTTGGTTGGTAAAGCGTTTGACCTGCCAAAATAAGCCTGTCCCTTTTTAATCGGTTGCCGTTTGGGGGCCGATTGGCAACGCTCGCTGATTGTAGTCTTGACCTGCGCTAGAATAGTGGCATCTGAATGTCCGGGCGCATGGAGGCGTGCGCCCGTATGCTGAGGAGGACTCTATGGCAACTGTTGCCGCACCTATCGATGCTACGTCGACTGCCGCTTGGAAGGCGCTCGAGGCTCATCAGGAGAAGCTCGAGGCCGAAGGTATCGACCTCAAGGCCTGGTTCGCTGCTGACGCCGACCGCGTGAACAAGCTGAGCTTTGACGCCGGTGACCTGCACTTCGATCTGTCGAAGAACCTGGTGACCGATGAGACCGTCAAGCTGCTGTGCGATCTTGCCCGCGAGGTAAAGCTCGAGGAGCGCCGCGACGCCATGTTCTCCGGCGAGCACATTAACACCACCGAGGACCGCGCCGTCCTGCACACCGCGCTTCGCCGCCCGGCAAGCGAGAAGGGCCAGCTCATCGTTGACGGCCAGGATGTCGTCGCCGACGTGCACGAGGTCCTCGACCGCATGTATGCCTTCGCCGAGCGCGTGCGCTCCGGTGAGTGGAAGGGCGTTACCGGCAAGAAGATCGAGCATCTGGTGTCCATCGGCATCGGCGGCTCCGATCTGGGCCCGGTCATGGCTTACGAGGCTCTGCGTCCCTATGCCGACGCCGGTATCGACTGCCGCTACATCTCCAACATCGACCCCAACGACCAGGCTGAGAAGCTCAAGGGCTTGGATCCCGAGACCACGCTCGTGATCATCGTCTCCAAGACCTTCACCACACTTGAGACCCTCACCAACGCTCGCGAGGTCAAGACCTGGATGCTCGAGCAGCTCAAGGCTCAGGGCGCCATCGACGGCTCCGATGAGCAGAACGCCGAGGCTGTGGCAAAGCACTTCGTCGCCGTTTCCACCGCACTCGAGAAGGTCGAGGCCTTCGGCATCGACCCTGCCAACGCCTTCGGTTTCTGGAACTGGGTTGGCGGCCGCTATTCTGTTGACTCCGCTGTGGGCCTGTCGCTGATCGTCGTGCTCGGCCCCGAGCGCTTCCAGCAGTTCCTCGAGGGCTTCCACGCCATCGACGAGTACTTCTGCAACACCCCGCTCGAGAACAACGCCGTCGCGCTGATGGGCCTGCTCAACGTCTGGTACGTCAACTTCTTCGGTTCCAAGAGCCACGCCGTGCTGCCGTACTGCCAGTACCTGCACCGTTTCCCGGCCTACCTGCAGCAGCTCACCATGGAGTCCAACGGCAAGCACGTCCGCTGGGACGGCAGCGCTGTGACCTCCGATACCGGTGAGATCTTCTGGGGCGAGCCCGGCACCAACGGCCAGCATGCCTTCTACCAGCTGCTGCATCAGGGCACCGTGGTGGTTCCGGCCGACTTTATCGCTTTCGCAAACACTACCAACCCCGCAACCGACAGCGGCCAGGATGTCCACGAGTTGTTCCTGGGCAACTTCCTGGCCCAGACCAAGGCACTCGCCTTTGGTAAGACGGCCGACGAGGTGCGCGCCGAGGGCACGCCCGAGCAGATCGTCCCGGCCCGTTGCTTTGAGGGCAACCGTCCGACGACCTCGATCTTCGGCGACACGCTGACCCCGTTCGCGCTCGGCGAGCTCATCGCCCTGTACGAGCACATCGTATTTGTCGAGGGTACGGTCTGGGGCATCGACTCTTACGACCAGTGGGGCGTCGAGTTGGGCAAGCAGCTTGCCAAGCAGATCACCCCTGCCTTCCACGATGATGCCGCCAAGGCCGAGCAGGACGCTTCGACCCAGGCGCTCATCGAGTTCTACCGCGCCCACCGCAAGTAGTCGCTGCTGTTGACACATCGCGCCTTATAGTCAGGGGCCCGTATCCCATTGGATGCGGGCCCCTTTGCTTTGCCGTGGCCCCGGGGTGCACGGCCTTTATGGATCTTCGCCGGGGCGCCGCGCGCTGCGAGGCCCTGCGCCTAGAGCTCGACCTCCGCATGGCCTCGCTGCGCCTCGGGCAGCTCACCGTAGAGCGGGTGGTCTTCGAGCTTAAAGCGCTCGACCTGTTCGGGAGCGCGACCGCGTACAAAGAGCCACGAGCGATCAATCGGCGTCGCCATGAGCGTGCTGGGCAGCGCGTCGGCGCGGTCGGAAAACACCCGGGCACTCTCGGGATCCTGGAACGCCAGCACCAGATGCGTGTCGCAGTTGCCCATGATGGAGCGTGCGCGTGCCTCGCCATAGAGCGCATCGAGTTGATTGGTCGACTGCAACAGCAGCGTTGCCCAGATGTTGCGGCTTCGGATAATCGAGAGCACGTTGTCGATCTGGGGGATCTGCAGATTTGCGAAGTCATCGAGCATAAAGCGCACAGGCACAGGCAGGCTGCCGTCGGGCTGCCTATCGGCCTCGCGAATGAGGCCCATAAACGCCTGCGTAATAAAGAGGCCGGTCAGCGGATCGAGATTGCGGTCGATATCGCTCACGGTTACAAACAGGGCGCAGGGGACATGCCCCATGGAAGCGAAGTCCACCTGATGGCACTCACGATAGAGCTGTGCCGCACCGTCGAATCCCAGACACATGACCTTTCGGCAAGGATGCCGACGATGCTCGCGTGCATGCGCTCGGCATTTTGCGTAATGGCGTAGCGCCGCCATAGCGAGAGGGCATAGCTTTGGGGGTCGGTCGTGATCAGGTCGTCAAACAATCGACCCGTGGCACCGTCCTGCAGGTGCTCGATCAGCTTGATGACCGAGCTGATCGTCTGCTCGTCGGCGGGTAGCTGTTCGGTGACGTAGGCGATAAGACACGACAGCAGGTTTGCCGCCGCATGATCCCAAAAAGGCTGGTTGTTGTCCTCGATGGGGCAGATGGCCTTTGCCACCGAGAGGATGTCCTGCTGGTTGGGCCTGCCGTCCGCCTTGCGGCGAATGTGCCTTAGGGGGTTGTAGCCGCAGCGCTCGATGCCGGGCGCAAGGGCCGGGACGGTGTTGAGGTCGGCGAAGTTGAGACATTGTACGCGGTAACCGTGGGCTGCCAGCACGGGTCCCACTTCGCGACAGAGCGTGCCTTTGGTGTCGAGCACGATGTAGCTTGCGTTCATTTGCAGCAGGTTGGGCTTGAGGACGTTTCGGGTCTTGCCGGCTCCCGAGGGGCCGATCACAAGTGCGTTGTTGTTGAGCCCCGTTTGGCGGGTGTCGCAGGAAAGCGTTCGATCCTTGGCGAGGATGGTGGACGATGCGGACTTAGATGCGGCGAGGCGGCTGGCGAGGTTAGACATGGGCGACCTCCTTGGTGGTCGAGAGGATTTCGTGGGCAAAGCCGAGCTCGACGGCGCGCTCGGCCGAAAGGTAGGTGTCTTTTGCAGTGAGGGACTGGATGCGCTTGAGCGTGAGGCCGCTGCGGTCCGAGAGGATTTGCGTGAGGGTCTTGCGGGTCTGCATGAGACGCCGGCTGGTTTCCTGCAGCGCAAGTGCCGAGCCGCCTGCCCCCTGGGGGATCAGCGGGTCGTGAATCATGAGCTCTGCATGGGGCGCCATACGGCGATCGTCGCCGCCCATAAAGATCACGGCGCCCATGGACGCGGCAAATTCCAGGCAGACGGTGCGGATGGGGCACGATGCGAGGCGCATGGCGTCATAGATCGCAAGACCCGATCGCACGCTTCCGCCGGCGCTGGCGACAAATATGGTGATGGGGCGGCTGGGGTCGGTGGCATCGAGCAGGCGGATCTGCTGGCATAGGTCGTGGGCCATCGGGGTTTCGATGTTTCCCATGACGGAGAGCTCGCGACGGGCGAGCATCTCATCGTAAATGCTGGTGAGCGTGATGCCTCGGGCGGATTCACGCATGGTGAGGGGGCTGATGATGGGGGAATGATTGGTGTCCATGAGGATTCCTTTCTGTTGGTTGTGTTGTGGAAGAATAGGATTGTTGCCCGCGGAGGGGCTGGCAGGCTACAGGGTTCGTCCGAGCCTGAGATCGAGCTCGGTTGTGGGGCAGGCTGCCTGTTCGTGCGGCTCGCAAGCGCCAAGGGCTCCAAAGCGATAGAGCGTTGCGGCGGGCGTGGTGTAGGCGAGCCGCAGCTGATGCTCGACAGGGGCACATCCGTCATTTTTGTAATGAGCCGCGTAGTACTGCGCGATGCTGGCGTTCATCTCGTTGCCATTGCGATGGCGCTCAAACTGGCGTCTGCAGGTCTCGATGATCTTTGCTACCGACTTGGGTGCCGTCGCGGGAACAAGGGCGAGATAGCCCTCAAATAGCTCGTTGATGCTCAGGAGGCACAGCAGGTCGATCAGTGTCCTTATGGCTGCTCCCTCGGCGGAAAAGTGCGCGGTCATGCGGTTATATCGGTTGCGGTCGACGATGGCCGCATGGGGTCTTGGAGTTTTCTGCCCTGTGGTCCCGGGCTTTTGCCGCGCCTGTGTATTGAGCTCGACGTTGCAGCGCTTGAGGCCGTCCAACGGAAGGAACAGTGCGGTGCGCAGGGTGTTCCGCTTGCTTTCGAGTTCATGACGCTCGTCGGGTTCCCATTCGAGCTTGAGTTTCGTGTCGAGCGCCGTAAGCATATGGGCTAGGCAGCCTACGGTAAGAACGTACGAATCGTTGTCGCGTTTTGGGGCATAGGGGTCCGTCAGCTTGCGAATGTCGGGGTCGCCCATGATCTTTGTGCAGCGCTTCAGCAGTTGAGGGTGGTCGGCCAAGATTGTCGCGAGCGGTAGCGACGCGTAGTTCTTGATGGTCGCGGCGGCAAAGGCGGCGTCATATTCGTTTGCATATGCTCGCTCAATGCGGGCATCCAGAATGCTTTTCTTATCGCCGTCTTCAGCGTGGTGGTTTGTCATAGCTTCTCCAATCGGTTGATGTTCGTGCTGTTTGTTGATGTGTCGGTTGTCGTGAGTGATGTGCTTGCCGTGGGTGATGTGCTGACGTTGGGGTGCTATGCGGTTTTCAATGAGCCCGTGAGGCAGTTGCTGCAGGGGCGGGATGGAACGGCCCGTGCAAGGCGGAAGGCATCGTGCTCAAAATCGAGACAGCAATGCCCTGGGTGCCTCACATGTGGCAGTTACCTCATTAAGTTGTCATTGCGTTTGGGGTTGTACTTTGCCGATCTTCCTTCTCTTACACGCTAAAACTCAAACTTCATATGCTCGATCTACTTAAAACCGCAACGGCGGTCTTTTATCAACTTATATGTCGGAACGCGTCTTTGCAAGTACTTTTTTGCGTTTGTTTCAAATGGGGTGGTTTTGCAACCGTCAAGCGCCACGCTATGCGAACGTGCCCCTTTTCTGTTGTCGGTCGGATACGATGAGTCGCGTGACGTCGTCAGAGGTCGAATTCGACCGCTAACGACGTTGTGCAGCTCATCATTTCTGGCCGCAAACAGTAAAGGGGCATGAGGGTGTATTGAGGGGGGATGTCTTGCTGTCGGCATCCGCGTGCGGTGCCATTCGCTGTCTGTAAATATACGTTTACAGCTAATTTCATACCACTTGTCGGAATGCGGACGCTGTCCTTGTATGTCGGGCGTACATTGAACGTGGTATTTCGCGTGAAACCACGAATCGGTTGTCAGTCCTGAACAAGGAGGCCCAGCATGACACTTGCCAAACCCATCAATAAATACATCGACTATATCGATGCCCCCGAGGACACGTTTGAGCAGTATGTCGAGAAGGCGTTAAAGTACAACTTTCGCTGCGTATTCGCGAACCTTCAGGAGTACGAGACGGGCCGCGCCATGCTCGAGGGCTCTGACATCATCCTTGCCGGCGCCATCGACTTTCCCCAGGGCACTATGACGCTTGAGGAGAAGCTTGCGAGGTTTGAGGAATACGCTGCGTGTGGCTTTACCGAGATTGACTACGTTTTGAATCAGGGGTCGATCGAGAACCGCGATTTTGATGCCATCGAGCGCGAGATGACTACCATTGCTGATTTTTGTCGCGCGCATGGCATCACTGACAAGGTAATCGTCGAGATGTGCAAGCTGGACGGCGACGACGCCGCCAAGCGCCGTGTATGCGAGATCGCGCTGGAGGCCAAGCCGGGATTCCTTAAGACATCGACCGGCAGAAGCTTTGGCGGTGCTAAGCTCGAGGACGTGCGGCTGATGCACGAGGTGCTCGGCGATGCCGTGGCAATCAAGGCGGCGGGCGGTATCCATAATTACGAAGAGGCTTGCGCATTCATCGAGGCCGGCGCCAGCGCGTTAGGCGCATCGGCGGGCATCGCGATCGTCGAGGGCGCACCGACGGATGAGCGTCGCTAGCAGACGTATTTGACCTGAGCGATAAAGCTTCACGACCACACGCCGTTCATGTTCGAGACAATATGACTTTTTGCCCGTTGTAAACGGAGTCGCGATGGGTGTTCTGTATGATGGCTCAGACAAGGTTGTTCAATGACAGGGAGGCATATATGGCAATCAAAGCCATCGCGATGGATATCGACGGTACGCTCACCAACGATCAGAAAGTGATTAGCCCGCGTACGCGCGAGAAGCTGCTCGCGGCGCAGGAGTCGGACATTAAGCTCATCTTGGCTTCGGGCCGTCCCGCATGGGGACTGCACGCCTTGGCGCAGGAGCTCGACCTTCAAAACCATGACGGTCTGCTGGTTGCCTTTAATGGCGCGCATGTGGTCGACGCTCAGACCGATGAGGTCCTTTTTGACCAGGCTATGCCGGCTGACGAGCTGCACCGTCTGATTGATCACCTGCGTAATTTTGACGTGATCCCTATGATTTCGCTCGGTCGCGATTTGCATGTCGTGGATTCGTATCACTGCATGATCACGCTGCCTGACGGCTCGCAGAAAAACATCGTCAAATACGAGCGCGATGCGTGCGATCTTAAGATTCGCGAGGTGGAGAGCCTGCATGAGGTCGCTGATGCTTATCCCGTGGACAAGCTGCTGACGGCGGGCGATCCGGCCTACCTGCAGGCGCATTACGAGGAGATGTATGCGCCCTTTAAGCAGACGCTTTCGGGCATGTTTACGGCCGACTGGTACTTTGAGTACACGGCGCCCGGTATCGACAAGGCCCGCGCACTCGAGGGTGCCCTGCCCAAGCTCGGCATCGATGCCAGTGAGGTCGTATCGTTTGGCGACGGCCAGAACGACAAGTCCATGATTGAGTGGGCCGGCACCGGTGTTGCCATGGGTAACGCCGTCGAAGAGGTTAAGGCTGTAGCCCAGATGGTGACCGCCGATAACAACGAAGATGGCATTGCGGTGGCGCTGGATAAGCTGCTGGGTTAGAATCGCCGATTAATGCATGGCTCGGGCGCCTGCTTGCGGGCGTCCTTTTGCTAGGGAGGGTGCCGTGTCCGCATTTCCGTTCGACGCCGTTATCTTTGACATGGACGGCGTCATTGTCGATACCGAGTATTACTACTTGGGCGAGACTGCCGCGTTTGCCAAGGAGCTTGGACTTAATCTGACTCAAGAGGAGTTGAATGGGCAGGTCGGTACCTCGCATCAGTTCTTCCTGCATATGCTGGTCGATTGGTTTGAGCGCGCCGGTAAGGGACACTTCACTGGCGAGGAGGCGTTGGCCCGTTGGGACGAGTGGGCGCATAAGCGTCCGCGTGACTATCAGGCTTTGATTAACCCAGGCGCCGTGGATACGATTCGAGAGCTGTCGCGCCGTGGCGTTCGCGTGGCGCTTGCCAGCTCGTCTCCCATGGTTAGCATCGAGGAAGTGCTCAACGCATGCGGGCTGTCTGATGCCTTTGAGTATGTGGTGAGCGGCGAGCAGTTTAAGGAGAGCAAACCCGAGCCCGACATCTACCTGCATGCGCTGGACCTGCTGGGGCTGCCCGCGAATCGCTGCTGCTGCGTTGAGGATTCGGTGCCCGGCATCACCGCTGGCAAGCGAGCCGGCCTGACAGTCATTGCCAAGCGCGAGGAACGCTTTGGCTTTAGCCAGGATGCCGCGGACAAGATTATCGACCAGCTGCCGGAGCTGCTCACGCTTTCTTAGGAGCGCGGTAGTTGCGCGTTTTTCGGGTCTGATGAGTAAATAGCCAACATTTTGGTGCGACACCTAGCATACTTTAAGCTAATGCGGGCTTAAGGGCTTGTTGAATGCCCCTGAGCCCGCTTTAGACTTAATCGTGCTTGGAGAGGGTATATGCCACCGACTGAAGGGCTAACTGACGGTAAAGCAGCGATACCGCTGTACCAACAGGTTATCGATATCATTAAAAACGAAATCAACTCCGGCGCCTACAAGGCAGGCGCGCGGATACCCAACGAATTCGAATTGGCTGAGAGCTATAAAGTTGGCCGCGTTACCGTGCGACGTGCTATTGAGGAGCTCGTCCAGCAGGGCTATCTAACGAAGCGACAGGGGAAAGGCACGTTTGTCAATGCCCCCAAGCTCAAGCGCAAGATTCGCCAGAAGGATGACGTTCAGAGTTTTTCGGACGCATGCCGCGTTAACGGAATGGAACCGGGGGCGTGTGTCATTTCGAGAAAGATACTGCCGGCGGATTCCACCGAAGCACATTTCTTTGGTGTTCCCGTTGGAACTGACTTGATTTGCGTTGAGCGCGTGCGTACTGCCGATGGCGTCCCCGTCATGCTTGAGAACAACATATACGTTTACGAGGACAACGCCTATCTATCAACGGCGCCTCTATCTAACCAATCCATTTTTGAGTTCGTGCGCAACCAGACTGGCCGCATGCCCGCGTTTACCGACCCGTGCACGCTCGAGATCGCGTGCGCATCGCCCGAGGTCGCTCGGTTGCTGGCGGTTCCCGTTGGCGAACCCTTGTTTTATATGGAAGCCTTCTTTTTCGATGAGCAACGGCGGCCGTTTATCATCGGTCGTCAGCGGATCGTTGGGTCTCGCTACGTTTTTGACATCTAGGACATTGCGAATGGAAACGCCCGGTGGATCATCTCACCGGGCGCTTCCATACCGTTCACGGCGCGAACGCGACCGTTCAACCGCGTTGCGGCAATCAGTTTGAAATTATCTTGATGACGGGAAAAGCTGCTGGTAATCTATGGAACGTCATAGAACGTTTGCATTGTGCAAACGTTGAAGCGAGATGCGATGCAGTCTCGAGTTCTTTGGAGGTATCTATGTCAGATACGAAGGCGAAGAAGACAAACAGACGTTTTAAGTTCAAATTACCGCATGTCTATACGATCATGTTCTTGCTGATAGTTGTCTTTGCGGTCCTGACTTGGATCGTTCCCTCTGGTCAGTATCAGCGCAAGACGATTTCGACAGCGGCGGGCGAGCGTGAAGTCGCCGTTGCTGGAACCTATGAGCAGGTCGATAAGAACTACACCGATTCCGAGACCGGCGAGACCATCAATCTGGGTCAGGATATCTTCGCGGTTCTGCAAGCGCCCACCAAGGGTATCCAAGAGGCTGCCGACGTCGTTGCGTTCGTCTTATTGATTGGCGGATCGTTCGCGATCATCACCAAGACCAACGCTTTGAATGCCGGCATGAGCCGTGTGATTAAAAAGCTCAAGAACAAGGACATCCTCATCATTCCCATCACGATGACGTTGCTGTCCATTTGTGGCACTACGTTTGGTATGTCTGAGGAAGCCCTGCCGTTCTATGCCATCTTCATTCCCATCATGATGGGTATCGGTTATGACTCGATGACGGCATTCATCATCTGCTTCCTTGGTCCTAACCTGGGATATTGTGCTTCGACCATCGACCCGTTTAATGTTTTGATCGCCCAAGGCATCATTGGCATCGAGGGTAATCCGCAACTGTGGCTGCGTGCCGTTTCTTGGGTCATCTTCACTGCCGTCGGTATCGCATGGGCCATGCGCTACGCCATGCGCGTCAAGAAAAACCCCGAGTCGTCCATTGTGTACGAGGACGATAAGCTCAAGCGTATTGAATTTTCCGTGACCGATGCCTCCATCGAGGAAGAGTTCACTATCCGTCAGAAGCTCGTGCTTATCGATTTTGCTTGCGGTATGGGCATTATCGTCTGGGGTCTTGTTACCCAGGGCTGGTACATGAATCAGATTTCCGCCGTGTTCCTTGGCATGGGCTTGCTTGCCGGTATCCTGGGCGGCCTTGACCAGCAGACGATCGCAGAGGAGTTCGTTAAGGGTCTCGCCGACTTTGCGTACGCTGCCGTCGTTATCGGTATCGCTCGCGGTATTCTGGTCATCGCCGAGGGCGGCATGATCATCGACACCATCCTCCAGGCGCTCGCTACCGCGCTCGCCGGTGCACCCGCCGCCGTCTACACCACGTTTATGTATGTCGTCCTTGGTCTGCTCTCTTTGCTGGTTCCCTCGAGTTCTGGCCTGGCGGCTCTCACCATGCCCGTTATGGGCCCCCTGACCGAGCTCATGGGCCTCAATCCCGAGGCGGCCGTCACCGCGCTCCAGTTTGCCAACCAGACCATCAACACCATCAGCCCCGTGGCGGGCATGACGGTCGCCGGTCTTGCCGTGGCTAGGATTTCGTTTGGCCAATGGTGGAAGACCATTTGGAAGTTCTTCATTTTCATGGTCGTCTTTGGCCTGATCGTAACGGCAATCTCTGGCATGCTTCCGGTGTAGGTGGTTGTGATGTCTGATCGTTTGACGGTCCTGACGTCTAAGAGCGTCTTTACCGGTACGGGGGACCTGCCGTTTGAAGGTTTCGTAGCGGTCCGTGGCAATCGAATTGAGGCTGTTGGCACCAAGTGTGAGGTAACTTCGTATTTGACCCAGGCGGACGATGTAGTTGACCTGGGCGACCGCACTGTCATGCCTGGCCTGATCGATGTGCATACCTTTTATACAGGTTGGGCGCTGCGGACGTTGGGGTCTGATCTGTCCGGCATCGCTGATGCCAAAGAGGCTGTGTCGCTCTTGCGTGCATGGAAAGAAGATCATCCGGATTGCGCGGCGGCTTTTGGCCACAACCTACCCGAAACGTTGGCATCGGATGCCGAGAACGCAAATACGGCAGCTGTGTTTGACGATTGTTTTGGCGATATCCCTGTCGTCTGCTTTACACCGGGTGCGGAGACCTGCGTTCTCAATGCTGCCGCCAGTGCGCGATACGGCTTTACACCCCAGGCGTGCTATGCCGAGAAGATCTGGCGCATGATGAGTGATTTCCTTGCGCTGACCGAGGTGCGTGCCGGGTATTCGGACTACATGAGCATGCTTAACGAGCGTGGCGTTACCGCCATCAAGGAAATGGCGTTTGATGACTACTATGGCTTTGCCGACGAAATGGCTCGCCGTGAGGAATCTGGTGAGCTGACGGTTCGCGTCTCTATGATGTCGCAGCCGGTGGGCGCCGGTGCAAATCTGGCATATGCCCGCGAGGCACGAGAGCGCTTCCGGGGACCGTTCGTTCGTTTTTCTGGCTTCAACCGTATGACCGATCGCGGCGTATGGGCGGGGCTTGCAGAGATGATAGACCCCTATGAGGACTCGGCCGATGCGGGCGCTGCCGGCAAGACGGTCGTCGAGGAGCCAGAGTGGGATCTGATTGAGAGCGAGCTGCGTGCAATTGATGCTGACGGCTTCCGATATTCCTTGCATTGCCAGGGCGATGGCGCCGTTCGTCGCACCGTGGCGCTCTATGCCTCGCTGCCTCGAGACGAGCATGGACGGATGCTTCGCCGCCATGCGATTACCGATCTCGAGAACTCTGACCCGACCGATCTTGTCGAGTTTGGCAAGTTAGGTGGAATTTGCGAGGTCTATCCGCAGATTCTGACGCTGGACCGGCGCGAGGATTGCCTGTCGATGATGCGTCGACAAATTGGCGAGACGCGACTTTTACACAGCTGGAATCGCCGCGGCATGGAAGATTCCGGATGCACAGTGTGCTGTGGAACGGATTTGCCGCTGCTGATTCCGAGCCTGGGCGAGTCAATCTACAGCGCGTGCGGCGGATTCTTCGCCGACGGACTGCCCGTGAATGAGGTCAACACGCTGACGCTTGTCGAGCTCTTGCGGGCTTGGACTGCCGGGGGCGCGTACGATCTGATGCGCGAAGACGAGCTGGGTACGCTTGAGGTTGGCAAGCTTGCCGATATCTGCGTGCTCGATCGGGATGTGTTTGACCTCGATTATCGCGACGCACGCGATCTTGCGGTTGATATGACGATGTCGGATGGACAAATCGTGTTCGATCGAAATAAGGAGGCATAAGATGTCTGAATCCAAACCGACGCTGCACCGCGAGCAGATTGCGGGCATGAATATCCACTACATCATGTGGTCGCTCGATTACTTCCTTGATGTGCAGCAGCGCTTGGGCTTTGAGTCCATTGAGCTGTGGTGTGCAGAGCCGCATGTGACGCTCGACCACACGGGCTACTTTGAGGCTGAGGTCCTGGCGAAAAAGGCTGCAGACCGTGGGCTTAGGTATCGTACTCTGTGCCCCGAGAATGTTGTCTATCCTTGGCAGTATTGCGCACGCAAACCGCTGCATGAGCAGCGCAGCCTGGCGTACTTTAAGCACGGCATTGAGCTTGCCGAGGTACTTGGGTGCGACCGTATGTCCGTCAACTCGGGCTGGGGCGACTGGGACGAGGACCGCGAGGAAGCTTGGAAGCGCAGCCGCGAGCACTTGTCCATTCTGGCGGAGTATGCCGGCGAGCACGGTTTGGTGCTTACGATGGAAAGCCTGCGTCCCGAGGAGAGCAACCTTGTGACGACGGTTTCCGATGCGAAGCGCATGATTGACGAGGTCGTGAGCCCGTACTTACAGCCCATGGTTGATACAACCGCGATGGGCGTTGCAGGCGAGACGCTCGAGGACTGGTTTGTCGCCTTTGGTGATGGGGCAATTCACGAGATGCACTTTATCGACGGTGATCCGTATGGTCATCTGGTGTGGGGCGATGGCAAGCACGATATGGACGCCTTCGTCGCCACACTCAACGCCCATGGTTTCGACGGCATGCTGGGCCAGGAAATCACGGACGGTCGTTACTACGATGACCCGGCGGCGGCAGATGCCAAGAACATGGCCGCATTCGAGAAATATCTGATTGACTAAAACAACCATCGGCCACGCAACCAACGTCATTGATTGCGGGCCAAATAAGAAAGGAACTGGATATGAACGCACACGATCTGATCAAAGAGGCAATTGCCGAGAAGGGCAAGTTCGACAGCGTCTACTGGATTGCTTGCGGTGGCTCCATGATCGATTTGATCCCGGCCCATGAGCTTCTGCAGCGCGAGGCAACCACCTTCACTTCGTATATCTATACGGCTCGCGAGTTCGATATCATGCGTCCGCGTCGTCTGGGCGAGAAGTCCCTGGTCATCGCTTGTAGCCACAGTGGCAACACCCCTGAGGTCGTCGAGGGCTGCGAGATTGCCCTTGCTGCCGGCGCTACGGTGATCGCCCAGACCGACAACGCTGGATCCAAGATCGACTCCGGCAAGTGGACCACGTGGGTCTACCCGTGGGGCGAGGGCGTGCCGCAGGCTGAGGTCCCCGCTGGCATTTCGCTGTCGCTTGCGGCCGAGCTGCTCGATCAGCAGGAGGGCTACGCCGATCTTGCCGATATGTATGCCGGTATCGCCGAGATGGATAAGATTCTTCCCCCGGCACGCGAGAAGGTAAATGCCGAGCTGGGCGATCGCTTTGCCAAGCTTTGCCAGGAGCACGAGTTCTTCTATATTCTGGGCAGCGGTCCCAACTTTAGCCAGACCTACGGTTTCGCTATCTGCTCTCTTATGGAGATGCAGTGGCAGCACTGCAGCTACATCCACTCTGCCGAGTACTTCCACGGCCCCTTCGAGGCTACTCAGGATGGCGTTTTTTACTTCCTGCAGATGGGCTCCAGCGAGTGCCGTGCTATGGACGAGCGCGCCCTGGCGTTCCTTAAGACGCATACCGATACGCTGATGGTGCTCGATGCCAAGGAGTACGGTATGGAAGCCGTGCCGGCGAGCGTCCGTGCCTATCTGGACCCGGTGCTGTTCTACGCCATGAACTGCGAGCTGCGTGCCGCACGCGGCAAGGTGTTTGATCACGATCCCGATTTCCGTCGCTATATGGGTGTTGTCGAGTACTAGAAGGAGCAAAGGCCATGGCATTTAACGTTAACGCGCTCGGATTTGGCGACAACGTCGTCGATCGCTACGAGCATATCCACACCATGTATCCCGGCGGCAATGCGGTGAACTTCGCCGTTTATGCCAAGAAATGCGGTGCCGCACGCTCCGCATACATGGGCATTTTTGGCAATGATGCCGCTGCCGAGCATGTCATTGCAAGCCTCGAGGATGAGGGTATCGAGCTTGACAAGTGCGAGCAGATGATTGGCGAGAACGGAGCGGCTCGCGTGACCGTCGTTGACGGTGACCGTGTCTTCCTCGGCTCCAACGAGGGCGGTATCCGTGGCGATGCGCGTTATGTCCTCGATCGCTTTGACCTTTCGTACATGAAGCAGTTCGATGTGGTTCATTCGGGCAACTATTGCTTTACCGAGCGCGAGCTGCCCAAGCTGAAGGCTGCGGGCGTCACGGTCTCTTTTGACTTTTCGGACGACTCCACCGACGAGTACTACGAGCAGATTGCGCCCTACGTCGATTTCGCTTTCTTTAGTGCGGCGGATGCCGCGAGTGAGGACGAGATTCGCGAGCGTCTGGCATGGGTGAAGGGCCTGGGTCCGCGTTTTGTGTCGGCTACGGCGGGCGCCGAGGGCTGCATTGCTTACGACGGCGAGCGTTATTACCGCCAGCTGGCTAAACCGGTAACGGACATGAAGGACACCATGGGGGCGGGCGACTCGTTCCTCACCTCGTTTTTGATGTGCTATCTCGATTCCGCCAAGCGCGGTGAGGATGGTTCTGAGGCTATTGAGCGGGCGCTTGACTTCGCGGCCAGGTTTGCCTCGACCGTATGCGGCATGGAAGGCTCTTGGGGCCACGGGGCGCCGATTTCCGAATAGCCGAGCGGGCTCAGGGAGCTGCATTAGTGCCTCCCTGTGACTCGGTGGTCAAAAAATGCCAAATATGAGTACTGTGACTAATTTAGTCGCAGCATAATTGACCCCTTCAGACGTGATTTAAGCGTTTGGAGGGGTTTAAACTTGCGAAAATGTAGGAGGAATGACTGTAAAAGTGTTAGTTAATGGACAATCGTAGATCATTCTGGTGGTCGGAAAGCTCAAAGTAATGTATCCATTTCGGTAACAGTACTCATATTTGACATTTTTTGACCACAGGGGTCAGCGAAGGCTAAAAACAGAGCGTGAATTTGCTAAAACTGCCGACTCGATGCGCTTTGCGTCGCAGTTTTTGAGCGAGGCGATGCGTTCTGAGGTCCTTGTGAGTGATCTGATGAGCGACTGCGCGCTTGTTTCTGTGTTTGGTTCGGCTGGCGCATCGGTCTCGAGCAGTAGACGGTCGAGTGGAATCTGTCGGGCATATTCGCGACCGCGCTTGGTGGCGAGCATGCGTTCGTTGACGGAAAAATAGCAGCCCGCATTACGCGCGCGGACGAGTTCGTCCGAAGTGCCGCTAAACCAGTGGAAGATGATAACGGGGGAGTCGGAGTTTGGGATGAGTGGTCCATGCGATTCGAGGACGTCCAGTACGGCTCCTGCTGAACGAACGGCGTGAATTGATATCACGCGCCCAGTAAGAGGATGCTGCACGAGTGTATCGCAGAGCCGGTCAAATGCCTGTATTTGTAGCGGCTCACTTCCGGCAAAACGCGCGGAAAAGTCGAGCCCGACCTCGCCGATATAGCGCTCTTGGGCAGCAACTTCACAAAGCAGATTGACTTCGGCAGGACCGCAGCGGCCGTCGGCGAGCCACCAGGGATGGAGCCCAATGCCGGCGATGATGCCTGGTTGGCGACGGGCGCGCTCGTTAGCGGCCGAAAAGTCGCGTGGATTGACGCCGCAGTCAAAGAGCCCCAGACCCAATGCCGCCGACTCACTGGCTGCAGCATCGGGGCTGAGCATCAAGTCAAGGTGACAATGCGCGTCAAAGAATCGCGGTTCCATCGTAGGGCATCCTGCTAGTCCAGGCGCTGGCCATCGGCGCGCACGCGCTCGGT
This sequence comes from Collinsella aerofaciens, assembly GCF_039062315.1. Taxonomy (GTDB): domain Bacteria; phylum Actinomycetota; class Coriobacteriia; order Coriobacteriales; family Coriobacteriaceae; genus Collinsella; species Collinsella aerofaciens_BG. The sequence goes on along the minus strand of NZ_JBCJBG010000001.1, from coordinate 198,385 downwards.
GCCGCGGCCACTGATCTGGCGGATAACCTCGCCGGCGATCATCTGGCCCATGATGGGCGGCATAAAGCTGGCGGTGCCCAACTCGGTGCGCTCGTGGATGTTGGAAGGGTCGCGGGGCTGTGTCTTAACCGATTCCTCGCAGCTAAACAGTACGTGTAGGCTCTTGATTCCGCGCTTCTTGCATTCTTTGCGCATAATGCGGCTCATGGGGTCACGTACCGTATCGAAAATGTCGGCAAAGCGGAGGCACTCGGGATGGAGCTTGTTGGCCCCGCCCATGGAGCTAACCAAACGAATGTCGTGGTCCTGAGCATATTTGGCAATGGTGAGCTTGGCCGAGATGGTGTCGATGGCGTCGACGACGTAGTCGAGCTTGCCGTCCGTCTGCTCCAAAACGCTCGCGAAGAACTCGTCGATGTTGTTGCTCAGCAGGTATTCGGTGCGTTTGATAACGGTGGCGGTGGGATTGATATCGCGAATCATGGCTTCCATCACGTCCACCTTGCGCTTGCCGACGGTGCTGTGAAAGGCGATGGCCTGGCGATTGATATTGCTGGGCGCGATGATGTCCTTGTCCAGAATTACAAAATGACCAATGCCGCCGCGGGCAAGTGCCTCGCAGCAATTGGAGCCCACGCCTCCGCAGCCGAGCACCAGCACCGTAGCATCGGCGAGTTTGTCGAGCGCCTCGCGGCCCATGATGATTTCGAGCTTGGTGTCGCGTGTCTCGATGGGAGTTGCGGCTGCGGTTTCTGCCATAGACATCCTCCGATGGGGAAGTGAATCGTGTTCTAGCTATCGCCATTATAGGTAATCGCCCATAGGCTGCGATGGCGTTTGCTTTGATGTGGTTTGAAGCATTGCGGTTAGATAGTTAGACAAACATCTAAATATCGAGTATAGTATGCACGTCATGAGAGATGATGAGAGGTGGTCTTATGCCGGGAGAGGGTTTTAAGGCGCTTGCCGATCCTACACGGCGTCACATTTTGGAACTGCTGCGCGAGGGCAATTGCACAGCGGGGGAGCTTGCCGAGCATTTCGATATCAGTAAGCCGTCGCTGAGCCATCACTTGGCGACGCTCAAAAACGCCGGGTTGGTGACCGACGAGCGCCATGGCCAAAACATCGTATACAGCTTAAACACCACCGTCATGCAGGATTTAATTGGCTGGTTTATGGGCTTTACAAACACGGAAGGTGATAAGGATGAATAACGAAAACAAGGGCATTCACCCCACGGGGGTATCGTCGCGCGTGTGGATTGCGCTGGTCGCTCTGTGCGTCGCCAATGTCGTAGCGCACCTCATGGTGATGCCGAGCTTGCCTGCGCAGATTCCCACGCACTGGGGAGCGAACGGCGCCGTCGACGGTTGGGGCCCTAGCTGGATGGCCTCCGCGCTCGGCGTGCTGCCTCTGGCACTTCTTGCAATGTTCTGCGTGGTGCCGCGCATCGATCCCAAAGGTGAGGCATATCGAACCTCGGGCAAGTTCTACCAGGGCTTCGTAATCGCCTTCACCTTGTTCATGTGTGCCATAAGCTGGTTGGGTGAGCTTACGGTCTGGGGCGTGGTGCCGGCGGTCGGTTCGGTCAACGTGCTGATTTCCGGTGCTATCGGTTTGCTGTTCATCGGCGTAGGCAACTACTTGCCGCGTGTGAAGCAGAACTATACGCTCGGTATCAAGACGCCCTGGGCACTTGCCGATCCTGAGAACTGGCGCCGTACGCAGCGCTTTGGCGGTGCCTGCTTTATGGTGCTGGGTGTTGGCCTGATTGTGATGGGCGTGGCGGGTGCGGTGCTTTCGAGTGAAGTCGTCGCCGCGGTGATTGCGGTTCTGGCGTTTGGTTCGGTCGGAGCCGTCTACGTCTACTCGTATCTGCTGTGGCGCAAATCGCAGCGAGCCGTTCGCTAAGGTTGCGGAAAACTAGCGTACGCAGTTCATAGTGTGTTAAGGGGGACTTTTCCCAGGTAGTATTAGGGGGCGTGGGCAACCATGCCCCTTTTTCGTTAAGTTTCAGAGCTGGTTTCCTCATTTCGTTTCCGCTAAAGCGAATCAAGAATAGGGAAACAGCAGGTAGAAAGGATAGAACAGGCATATGGCGGAGTTTATCTACCAGATGTATCAGGCTCGCAAGGCCCATGGCGACAAGGTAATCCTTGACGACGTGACCCTGAGCTTCTACCCCGGTGCCAAGATCGGCGTTGTGGGTCCCAACGGCATGGGCAAGTCGACCCTGCTCAAGATCATGGCCGGCATCGAGGAGGTCTCCAACGGCGATGCCAGGCTCACCCCCGGCTACACCGTGGGCATCCTGCAGCAGGAGCCGCCGCTCGACGACGACAAGACCGTCATCGAGAACGTGCGCATGGCATTTGGCGACATGATCGCCAAGGTCGATCGCTTCAACAAGATCGGCGAGGAGATGTGCGACCCGGACTGCGACATGGATGCCCTCATGGCCGAGATGGGCAAGCTCCAGGACGAGATCGACGCCGCCGACGGCTGGGATATCGATTCCAAGCTCGGCCAGGCCATGGACGCCCTGCAGCTGCCCGATTCCGACATGCCGGTCAACGTACTTTCCGGCGGCGAGCGCCGTCGCGTGGCCCTGTGCAAGCTGCTGCTCGAGGCTCCCGACCTGCTGTTGCTCGACGAGCCCACGAACCACCTGGACGCCGAGTCGATCCTGTGGCTCGAGCATTTCCTGCACAACTACCAGGGTGCAGTGCTGGCCGTTACGCACGACCGCTACTTCTTGGATAACGTTGCCGAGTGGATTTGCGAGGTCGACCGCGGCCACCTTTATCCCTACAAGGGCAACTATTCCACGTATCTGGAGACCAAGGCCGCCCGTATCGAGGCGCAGGGCAACCGCGACGCCAAGCTCGCCAAGCGCATGGAGGCCGAGCTCGAGTGGGTGCGCAGCTCGCCCAAGGCCCGCCAGGCCAAGAACAAGGCCCGTCTGGCTCGCTACGAGGAGATGGAGGCCGAGGCCCGCGCAAGCCAGAAGCTCGACTGGACCGACATCCGCATCCCCGTGGGCCCGCGTCTGGGCAACAAGGTGCTCGAGGCCCATCACCTGCACAAGGAGTTCGACGGTCGTGTGCTCATCGATGACCTTTCGTTCACCCTGCCGCGCAACGGCATCGTGGGCGTCATCGGCCCCAACGGTGTCGGTAAGACCACGCTGTTCAAGACGATTGTGGGTCTGGAGCCGCTGACTTCGGGCGAGCTCGAGGTGGGCGAGACCGTCAAGATTTCTTACGTCGACCAGAACCGTTCCGGCATCGACCCCGATAAGAACCTGTGGGAGGTCGTCTCGGACGGCCTGGACCACATGATGGTCGGCGAGACCGAGGTTCCGAGCCGCGCGTACGTGGCGAGCTTTGGCTTTAAGGGCCAGGACCAGCAGAAGCGCGCTGGCGTACTTTCCGGTGGCGAGCGCAACCGTCTGAACCTGGCGCTTACGCTCAAGCAGGGCGGCAACCTGCTGCTTCTCGACGAGCCCACGAACGACCTCGACGTCGAAACGCTGTCCTCGCTCGAAGCGGCGCTGCTCGAGTTCCCGGGCTGCTCGGTGGTCATTAGCCACGATCGTATGTTCCTGGACCGCGTCGCCACGCACATTCTGGCGTGGGAGGGCACCGACGAGAATCCGGGCAACTGGTATTGGTTCGAGGGTAACTTCGAGGCCTATCAGGCCAACCGCATCGAGCGCCTGGGCGAGGACGCAGCCCAGCCGCATCGTATTCACCGCAAGCTGACGCGTGACTAGTAGCAAGTAGAAAGGCCGCCACCAAGGGCGGCCTTTCTTGTAGCAATTGCACTGCAGCTATGCCCTAGCTGCTGGTTTGATTCATAATCAAAGTCATCTCTTTGGGATTAAAGCCCGTTTTTGCTATGAGTGATTTTCTAATTCCGTTTAAAACGTAAAGCCGCATTGGGTTGCAAGGACATAAGCAAATCGAATTGAAATATAACCAGTGCTGTAACGTTACAAAAAAGATTATAGAATAGGAGTACCTTATTAGTCGCTTCTCTAGAAAGAAGAACATATGCTTTCGCGTCGTCGTTTTCTGCAACTTGTCGCGTCTTCAATTGTCGCCTTAGCCGCACGTCCGAAAGAGGTTTTTGCTTCGACGGGCAATATTGATGGTGAGCAGATACAATTTACTTCTGAAATTGCGCAAGAGCTTGCCGATAAATATATAAAGGGACTCCTCGGCTATTCGTATACGCCTTCTGACCCTATTCCTTTTGTAGATGTTGATGGGTCCCCGCTTGGTTACATTGTTCCGGTTGTGACATCCAATAGAGCCGCGGGCTATTTGGTTTTAGATGCTTCAGATGATGAAATACTTACGGGATATCGTTTTGGAGACGGCTTAGTCAGCCCTATGGATCGGGGAGGAGATCTTGGTGTCGAGTCTTATTCGTTCAATAACCCAGTCGTAATGATCAATCCATTCGAATTCGGCGTGCAATCTTTGGACGGTTCAATAACAACAAATTGCGGAAGAACAATCCCGGCTGTTTCCATAGAAGGACGGCCTGTCGTTTTATCGAATAAACCTTCAAGCTGGAACGATGTTGTAATTTACGCAACTCAAATGCAGGATTACACAGTATCTGGATTTCGTTCCATTTCTCAGTTTATGTCATATGATGAAAGCGAGATTAAGAGGCTTACCGCCCACTATGCTTGTATGGTGACAGCTTTTTCGAACGTTGCGGAACTGTATGGCATTGCCAATTTATATAGCGACCCTTCGCAATATATGCAGATATGGAATTACACCAATACCCATGCTCTTTCCGATGAAGAACAGACTGTTCCCGGCGTTGTTTTGGGTGGAACGCCGATATCAACCTGTGCAACGGGGTTTACAAATTACTGCGCAAGCAGAGGAAGTACTCTTATCGCCCGCACTGTCTCCTCTCCGGCTATCGCGAGCATCCAAAATGAGATTAACTCTAATAGACCGAATGTTTTACATGCGAGTTTGTACAACGGATCAGCCCATTCTGTAACAGCGGAGGCTTACGCCACACTTACTGGTAAGAAAACTGGAGAGACAAGGCAGATGATTGGCATAGCGGACGGCTGGAATTCATCTTTATCCTTCCTGAAGTATGATCAGAGCTATTATGCGTGGACTTATGGAACGACTTTTTCGAAGTAGGGCGATTCGTCTAGCTCTGTCTTTGGTGCTGATGGCTTCATTGGTGGGCTGTTCAACAAAGGAAGAGATATCGCGCGGAGGTTCCGGAGAAGTGACTGCGACAGACTCAGGTTCATTAGAAATAGCTGGCGGGCATGCCGATGTGATGTTACAAGGAAAAGGCGTGCTTAGGTCGATTGATGCTGAAGACGCTGTCTGCTCAATAGAGGATTTGAAGACAGGTGAAACTGCATCGTACCGAGTTTCAGATAATGCTGCGAATATGATTGAGTCGATACCGACTGGAGCGCAGGTTTCTTTTAGATACTTTGCTCCGCAACTTGAGGATGAGCTTGCTTCTCTGGTGTCTATATGCACCGATGACAACTAAAAGGCCTGAATTCAAACGGCCTCGGATGGTCAATTGGCTATCCGAGGCCGTTTTTTACTCGACCGGGGCTTCGACCTTGTCGATGGTCCAGGCGGCTCCGAGACCGCCGGTGGTGTTGCGGCGGATGCGCACGGTAACCTCGTGGCGCTCGCCGGCCTGCGTGTAGCGCAGGGGGAAGTTTGCGCGGTTTCGCGCGGCCTCGATGGTACCGCGCTCGCGGGCGATCCAGTAGTACTCGCCGACGATGCCGAGGGTATCGGCGCCGTAGGGGAGATAGGTCGACAACTGGTGCAGAAGCGGGCCGGGGCAGAAGACCTCGGTTGCGAAATCGACGGGGAAGTCCTCGGGGATGGTCGGTGCTGCGGGTGCGGGGGCCGGTGCTGCAGCGGGGGCCGGAGACGGTGCCGGTGCGGGAATTTGGTCGCAAGCAGCGGCGGGCACGGATTCGATGACGGGTGCGGGCTCCGGCGTCGAATCCGGCTTGATCGCGGAATCTGCGGGCTCCACGGTGACGGGCGCGTCTGCGGCTGCAGTTTTAACCTCAACCTGCGTCGCGCTCTCATTCTCGACGCTCGACTTTGCCTCGATGGGCGTGGATGCCATGGTGGTGATGCCGGCGTTGGCGTTCTCGGGGTCATAGACGACCGTGAGCGAGATGGCGGGCTGCGGCGTCTCGGGCTCCGGCGTCGACTCGGAAGCGCCTTGATCGGCGGGCTGATCGTCCTCGGCCTCGTCGCCAAAGACATCGCTGTTTTGGAACGCAGACGTCTCGGGTTGGTTAGCGGCTTCTTCGGTTGTCGACTTGGGAGCTTCGTTGAGCTCAGCAGTGACTTCCTGCTCGGATATGACTTCGGGATCGGTCGTGGCGGCGATTTCGGTTTCGGCTTCTGCCGTTACCTCAATAGCGACTTCGATCTCGGGCTCGGGCTCGGGCACAGCTTCAACTGCGGGCTCGGGACGCTTAACGTGCTTGGGGCGCACGGCCTTCAGGTCCTTCTCGCCGCGCTTCTTCTTTTTGTAGGACTGCTTGGCGCCCTTGGTGGCCTTGAGCTTGTCTTCGCCCTTGGCAAGGGCGGCATCCCAGGCATCGTTGGCGATGACGGTGGCATACAGGCGACCGCCCTTAAAGACGGTCAGCTTAATGCAGTCGTCGAGCTCCTCGAGCAGCTCGCGCGTGGACTCAAAGCCCAGGTCATAAGCAGTCATGTCGCCTGCGGCAAGCGCCTCTTCGACCTGCGTCATAAACGTTTGCTTGCCGCATCCAATCGCATCGCGCAGCAGACGATACAGATAGATGTGGTTGCCCAGCGATAGCGTGGGCCTAACTATTGTCTTGCTCATGGCAAATCTCCTCTTTACACACGTAAAGCATCTTACCATCGCATAGCGTTCGCCATGGCGGCACCCAAGGCAAACGGGCGCGAACCGCTATCGATTCGCGCCCGTTGTACAGGTTGCCTATCTGGGGATGCAGCGCCTAGTTGCCCGATGTCGTGCCTTGGCTTGAACTGTCAGATGTCGTGCCCGATGTGGTGCCACTCGAATTGCTGTTGTTGCTGTCTGCTGTGCCCGTTCCCGAAGTGGTGCCGCTCGTCTGGCCGCCCGTGCTCGGCTGTGAACCGTCAGTCGTTTGGCTTGAGTCGGTCGTGCCGGACGGCGTGCCACTGTTGGCCGTAGAGGAATCGGTGCCCTGCGATTGGTTTTGGGTGTTCGAGGACGAATCGGTAGAGGTAGAACTGTCTTGCGTGCCGTCCGCCTGTGCCTGCTGATCTTGCGACTGGGTGTTGCCATTTGCATCGCTCTCGGTCGTGCGCGACGAAAGGATTGGCTCGGGGCGCTCGCCCAGACCCTCACCGGCGGTGGTGATAAGGATGGCGCCGGCGCAGGCGATGACCGCGACGATGGCGATGGCGATCGAGAAGATGATGACCTTCTTTTGCGTCTGGCTGCGCTCTGCCGCGGCTTTGGCGCGCAGGCTGTTAGGGGCGACGCGTGCCGTGGTCGCGCGTCCCGCAACCTGGCGCATTTCCTGCGTGGTCGCGGCGCCGCCTAGGTGCTCCTCGGCATTAAACTCAACGGGCTCGTAGGCGCCGGCAGGGTAGTCGACGGCGGCGTGCGTACCTTTGAGGGCTTTGGCGCTGGCAGAGATAAAGTGGCGGTAGACCTGCGAGGACACAACGGTGATGACCGAGCTCACGGCAGCACCAATTACTGAACCAGCGATACCAATCTTGGAGGCAAGCGCCACGCTCGTGGCGGCGGCTGCGGCGCCGGCAATGATCTGAGGAATGGAAATGTCATCGAACAGGCCCTTTTTGGGCGCGATGGCCATGGTCTGTCCGATGGAATGGTTTTCGTGAACGCCGTTGTTGAGCGATGCCGGTGTCATGACGCGCGTGCGCGGCGCGTCGGTGTACTTGGTTGTCATACGGGGTCCTCCCGGTGTAAATCTGCTTCGTTTCATGCAGCCATCAGGGTACCCACCAGATGTGAATCGTACGTGACATTTAACAGATACCATCAACTCATCAAGGGGGGCTTGCTGTCTTTGGCGAAATAGCTTGATGCTAAACTGGACTTACGATTGCAAGGTGGTTTACGTGATGTACCCGTATATGACATTCGAAGACGGTACCGAGGTCATTCATTCTGACCTGATTACAGATGGCGATATCGAAAAGGTTATCGTACATTTTGAGCGACCGACGGCAGAGGGCTTCGACTCCGCTCGTTGTGAGTTGCCTTCCTGTTCGTGGACTGACTGGGAAGGGCATTTTACTCAGAGTGAAAAACGAGCTTTCGAAGAGTGTTTGAGCAAATAATTTAGATTAGTTCGAGTTTAGTTCGAATAAAGAAGCTGAATGCGATGACCTAAAGCGTATGCATTTTTAGTATTAGATGCGTATGAAATGGAGGATGTGAATGGATGAGCTAATAGACTTTAAAAAACGATTTCTCAAGAATGGCGAGCTGGTTTCAATTCCAAAAAAGGAAAGCTATAAAAGAATCATGCTGCTATGGGCCGTCTCTTTCTTTGAATTAAATTCAAGTTATACGGAGCTTCAGGTTAATCGTGTGCTGTCACAGCTCTATCCTGATTATGCCGTGTTGAGGCGGTACTTGGTTGATTATGGATTCCTATTAAGGGATGAACGAGGCCTGAAATACGAGGTTAATCGTGATGTTCACGGTATTGAGAGCTAGCCATCCGATTCGGGTCCTATATATTGCTAGAGGGATAAGCGAAATAGGCAATTGGTGTGCGAATATTGCTTTGCCAATGCTGATTTACGAGGTAACTCACGATGTTTCTGCAACTGCTTTGATGGTCTGCTGCAGATTTGCCCCCTCTCTGTTTTCAGTTGCGCTCGCGCAGCTGCCTCAGAAGATGGGTATCGGGACACTGCAGGCCATGAGATTGGCAGACTTAATTCGCGCGGGATTATTCGTTTGCTATATTTTTGTTGATAGTAAATGGAGTATGTTTGCTATTACGTGCGCGGTATCGCTTTGCCGAACGGTTGAAATGCCCTGCTTTTACTCGTTGTTAAGAGCCAATACGAATAGTATCAATCGCGACGTAATTAATAATTCGTTTGGGTTTCTGCAGAATTTGATGATGGTTCTGGGGCCAGTTGCCGGCGGTTTTGTTGTCGCTCAATTTGGGGCGGAGGCTGTTCTTGCATTAGACGCGCTTTCTTTTGCCGTGTCGTTCTGGTTGCTGCGAGATGTTCCGTCGGTTATCGAGGTTAATGATAAAGAGGGGATAAGCAAAAATGAAAAATACAGGACTGCATTTAGCGATCTTAGCGCGAAGCACTTGGCAATTGGTTTCCTATTAATCGATATTTCTAGTGGCGTGGCATTCGGCTCTCTGAATTCTCTTTTGCCAGCTATAGCGCAATTGCAATTTGACTCGTCATCGATACAATACGGATTCCTTCAGAGTAGTCTTACAATCGGACTGTTGTTCGGAAATACAATATATGGTCGTTTAATCAGTGGTTCCGATTGCGTTAAATCATATTGTTTTGTGACGTATCTTGCGCTCGGTGCGTATCTGGCGTTTGGCTATCGCTATGCGTCTGGGATATCGTTTATTTTCCTTTTTATCGTCGGTGCCGGAAACGCCATTCAAGATGTGCTTCTCATAACATCGCTGCAGGATTTGGCGAGAGACGGATCTGAATCGATAGGCCTGTTTTCAATTAGGGAGTCTTTGCAATCGGTTGCTGTTGTTATTTCAACACTCCTTGTTTCGCTGTTCACGAGCATCGCGATGTTCTCAATTCTCGTTACAGGACTTGGTGTATTTTCAATTATGATGGTAGTTGTGTTTCAATTGAATTATTTGCGAAAGATGTGACGCTGATATGCAGATGTGACGTTGATATGCCTTAATTTTGAAATACATGCTCTTAGCACAGGCTGGCGTCTCAGTAAACTGGGAGGTTGCTTTGGCTAGTTAGAGATATGTGAACGTCCGTTAGACTGAATCTCAGGGTAGAAGGGGCCTCCAGTGTCCAGATCAACAAGGCAATGCTGCGTTTCGGCTAATAAGAACGATGGCTTTTTGCGTGTGGCGGCGGCGTCGCCGCGGATTCGCGTGGCCGATGTCGAGGGCAATGCCGAGGTTGCGCTGGCGGCTGTTCGCGATGCTGCCGAGCGCGGCGTTCGCGCGCTGGTGTTGCCCGAGCTTAATCTGACTGGCTATACCGCGGCTGATCTGTTCCATAACCGCACACTGCTGCATGCCTGCGAGGCGGCACTTGTGCACATTCTCGATGAAACCCGCGATCTGCCGATTGTCTTTACCATCGGTCTTCCCGTTGCAGTTGCCGAGAATATCTACAACTGCGCTGCCGTGTGCTGCGCGGGCGAGCTTTTGGGTCTTACGGCCAAGAAGTATCTGCCCAACTATGGTGAGTTCTATGAGCGTCGCTGGTTTGCTCCATCGCCTGCGGATCCCGTGTGGGTCGAGTTTGCCGGTCAGGGTCCGGTTCCGCTGGGTTCGGGGCTTGTCTACCGCTGCTGTGATGAAGGTGCCGAGGATATGGTGCTGGGCGTTGAGGTCTGCGAGGACCTGTGGGTGCCGGCGCCCCCTTCGACCGAGATGGCGCTTGCCGGTGCGACGGTGATCCTCAATCCGTCGGCTTCGGACGAGATTATCGGTAAGGCGGATTACCGCCGCAGCCTAATCTCCAACCAGAGCGCGCGCCTGTACTGCGCCTATGCCTACGCGGACGCGAGCGAGGGCGAGTCCACGACCGACATGGTCTTTGCGGGCGAGAACCTCGTCTACGAAAACGGCTCCAAGCTCGCCGCCACGAAGCTCCTCACCTGCGATATGGCGGTGGCCGACGTCGATCTTGACCGTCTGGTTGCCGAGCGCCGTCGCTCGACGACGTGGACGCGCGCGGACGATGCGCCGGAGGCCACGACCATTGAGTTCTCTTTTGAGGGCACGCTCTCCGAGGCTCCCGTCCTGCGCGATGCCTGCGATATCGACCGCGTTTTCCCGCGCGCGCCCTTTGTGCCGGCCGACCACGGCGACTTGGCCGAGCGCTGCGAGACGATCCTCGGTCTGCAGACTGCGGGCCTCAAGACCCGCCTCGCCCACACAGGTACCAAGGTTGCGGTCATCGGCCTTTCGGGCGGCTTGGACTCCACGCTAGCGCTGCTTGTGACCGTGCGTGCCTTCGATGCACTGGGGCTGTCGCGCACGGGTATCACGGCGGTTTCCATGCCCGGCTTTGGCACGACGCACCGCACTAAGTCCAATGCCGAGTCGCTCGCTCGTGACTTGGGTGTGAGCTTTCGCGAGGTTTCGATCCATGCGGCTGTGGAGCAGCACTTCAAGGACATTGAGCACGATCCGGCCGTCCAAGACGTGACCTACGAGAACAGCCAGGCCCGCGAGCGTACGCAGATCCTGATGGATCTGGCCAACCAGGCTGGCGGTTTTGTCATTGGCACGGGCGACCTGTCGGAGCTGGCGCTCGGCTGGGCTACCTATAACGGCGACCACATGAGCATGTACGTCGTCAACGCGAGCGTGCCCAAGACGCTTGTGCGCCATCTGGTGCGCTATGCCGCCGATGTCTTTGGCGGGCGCATTGCCGAGGTCTTGCTCGATATCCTCGATACGCCGGTGTCCCCCGAGCTTCTGCCGCCCACGGGCGACGGCGAGATTGCGCAGAAGACCGAGGATTTGGTGGGCCCGTACGAGCTGCACGACTACTTCCTCTACTACCTGCTACGTTTTGGCTTTGAGCCGGGCAAGATCTACCGCATGGCGCTCAAGAGCTTTGAGGGCGTCTACGATGTCAAGACCGTCCACACGTGGCTACGTACGTTCTACCGCCGCTTCTTTGCCCAGCAGTTTAAGCGCAGCTGCCTGCCCGATGGTCCCAAGGTGGGCTCGGTGACGCTCAGCCCGCGCGGCGATTGGCGTATGCCGAGTGACGCCAGCTCGCGTCTGTGGCTTGCGCAGATCGACGCGCTCAATCCAGTTGACTAAGGTTGGCTAAATTGAACCAATACGGGGGTTGCAAGCGTTACACTTTTGCAATCTGATGGCCCGTATCACGCGGCGCTCTTGTCGGAGCGCCGCGTTTTTCATATCGAAAGGTGGCACCATGCAGGCATCGCAGCGTCTCGACCGCTTTGGCGCGGAGGTCTTCGCCTCGCTCAACAACAAGCTTCTCGCGCTGAAGGCTCAGGGCAAGACCATTTACAACATGAGTGTGGGCACGCCCGACTTTAAGCCGTACGACCACGTGGTCGAGGCGCTCACGCAGGCAGCCCAAGATCCCGAGATGTGGAAGTATGCCCTGCGCGACCTGCCCGAACTCAAGCAAGCCGTGTGCGATTACTATGAGCGTCGCTTTGGCGTTTCGGGCATTACGCCGTCTATGGTGCAGTCGTGCAACGGCACGCAGGAGGGCGTGGGCCATTTGGGCCTGGCCCTGCTCAATCCGGGTGACACCATTCTGGTTCCCGATCCGTGCTACCCGGTCTTTGAGGCGGGTGCCAAGATCGCCGATGCCAAGCTCGAATACTATCCGCTGGTTGCCGAGCATAATTACCTGCCCTATGTGGCGGGCATCGATCCCGAGGTGGCCGATCGTGCCAAATATATGATCGTGTCGCTGCCCGCGAACCCGGTCGGCTCGGTGGGTACGCCCGAGGTCTACGAGGAGATTATCGCTTTCGCCCGCGAGCACGACCTGCTCATCGTCCATGACAACGCATACTCCGACATCGTGTTCGACGGCGAGCCGGGCGGCAGCTTCTTGCAGTATCCCGGCGCGCTCGAGGTGGGCGTTGAGTTCTTCTCGCTCTCCAAGTCGTTTAACGTCACCGGTGCGCGTATCGGCTTTTTGGTCGGCCGAGAGGACGTGGTCTCTGCCTTTGCCAAGCTGCGCAGCCAGATCGACTTTGGTATGTTCTTCCCGATTCAGAAGGCCGCCATCGCCTGCCTGAACGGTCCGCGCGATGAGGTCGAGGCGCAGCGTCTGAAGTACCAGGAGCGCCGCGATGCCCTGTGCGACGGTCTTGAGGGCCTGGGCTGGGAGCGTCCCAACGCGCATGGCTCTATGTTTGTGTGGGCCAAGCTTCCCGGTGGTCGCACCGATTCCATGGCGTTTTGCGAGGAGCTCATGGAGAAGGCCGGCGTTGTGGTGACGCCGGGCGCGAGCTTTGGTCCTTCGGGCGAGGGACACGTGCGCATGGCGCTGGTCCTGCCGCCCGACCAGATTGCTTTGGCTGTCGAGGCCATTCGCGAGGCGGGCCTGTATTAGAAAGTAATTTCGACTCGTCAATAGCTCGAAACCGATTTCGTGCAGTTATTTTACGAATACTGCAAACAATTTCGGTAAACGGTCGATTTTTGGCTGCGAATAGGGGCATAATCAAAGTCCCGATTGGATGTATTGGGATTACGGCAAGCCGCTCGGGTCGTTCCCGGGCGGCTTGTTTGTGGAGAGAGATGGGAGTTTCTAATGGTTAACGAGAAGAAGGTCGCTATTGTCGGCTGCGGTTTCGTCGGTTCGTCTTCGGCGTTCGCTCTGATGCAGAGCGGTCTGTTCTCCGAGATGGTCCTCATTGACGTGGACAAAAACCGTGCCGAGGGTGAGGCCCTGGATATCGCGCACGGCATGACGTTTGCCGAGCCGATGAAGATCTACGCCGGCGATTATTCCGATGTCGCCGACGCCGCCATGATCGTTGTCACCGCTGGCGCTGCCCAGAAGCCAGGTGAGACCCGCCTGGACCTGGTCAACAAGAACGTCAGCATCTTTAAGTCCATTATCCCCGAGATTAAGAAGTCTGGCTTTGACGGCATTCTGCTAATCGTCTCCAACCCGGTTGATGTTCTGACCTATGCTGCCATCAAGATGTCCGGCCTGCCCGAGGGCCATGTTATCGGCTCCGGCACCGTGCTCGACACCGGCCGTCTGCAGCAGATGCTTGGTGCCCACGTCGAGGTTGACCCGCGCGATGTCCAGGCCTATGTCATGGGCGAGCACGGCGACTCCGAGTTTGTCGCTTGGTCCAGCGCTCAGGTTGCCGGCGTTCCGCTGAACACCTTCTGCGAGCTTCACGGCCACCTGGAGCACGAAGCCGCCGAGAAGCGCATCGCCGAGGACGTCAAGAATTCCGCCTACACCATCATTGAGAAGAAGCACGCCACCTACTATGGCGTCGCCATGGCCGTCAAGCGTATCTGCACCGCCGTCATGCGCGATGAGCAGACCGTTCTGCCCGTCTCCTCGCTCATGGTGGGCGAGTATGGCCTGTCTGATCTTGCCATCTCTATGCCGACTGTCGTTGGCCGCGACGGCGTTGTCTGCCGCGTCCCCGTCCCGCTGGACGATGACGAGCAGCATGAGCTCACCGCCTCCGCCAAGGCCCTCAAGGACATCATCGACAGCGTCGACTTCTCCTGCTAAATCAAGCTTGCTAGAGCGAAAAGCTACAATGAAGGCGTCCGGGTCCACACGGCTCGGGCGCCTTTTTGGTGCAAAGTAACCTGACCCCAATGCACCACAGCTGACGGGAGGGCCATGTCGGATTCGCCTAATTTTTTGACCTATGCTCAGACGGCGTTTGATCCGTTTGAGGAGCGGCCGTTCTGCGCGGTGGACAGCCTGGTCTTTGCGTGGTTGTCCTATTTGCGTTTGCCGGGTGATATGGCGGAGCTGACGAACTGGCAGGGCCTAGACGTACGCGAGCTGCTGCGCGCCGAGTGCTACCAAGACATGATTGGCGACCTGTGGGATCCGGAGGGGAGTCGTGCCCTGTTGGAGGCTGTGGCAGCAAGCCCTCGCTACCGTGGCGTTCGTGTTTGCGGCTATCGTAGCGTGAGTGATGCCGAGACAACGGAGCAGTTTGCGGCCATGACGTTCCGATTTCCGGCGGGGTTTAGCTATCTTGCCTTCCGGGGGACCGACAGCACGATTGTGGGCTGGAAAGAGGACTTTAACATGGCGTTCCGGTGTCCTGTGCCGGCCCAGGAATCCGCGGCGCGTTATGTAGACGAGGCGGCGGATGCGATTGACGGGCCGCTTTTGTGCGGAGGTCATTCCAAGGGTGGAAACCTTGCGGTGTACGGTGCGGCGATGTGCCCCGATGTCGCCCGTGAGCGAATCGAACGGGCGTATTCCCATGATGGTCCGGGCTTCGTCGAGGAGTTTCTGAGCGGCAACGCCTTCGCCGATCTATCCGGTCGAATCGACAAGACGCTACCTCGGTCGTCGATCTTTGGCATGATGTTCGAGACACAGGAGGACTATGCCATCGTTGAGAGCACCGAGTTCAGCCTGCTTCAGCATAATCCCTTTAGCTGGGTGGTTGATGGTCGCGACTTCGTGTACTGTGAGCGCCTGTCCGCCGGTGCTCGATACGTTGATGGCTCCATTCGCGAGATGCTGCTTGCGGTGTCGCCTAACGAGCGCGAGCGTTTTGTAGATGCGTTGTTCTCCGTGCTTGAGGCTACGGGTGCTGAGCGGTTTGCGGATATCGCTGGGAATCTGCGCGAGAGCCTGCCCGTGATGCTCCAGGCTGCGCAAGGCTTTGACAAGGATACGCGACGCTTTGTCTCGCAGACTATCGTTGCGATTCTTAAGTGTGCGCTTCTGCCCAAACGTCCCCAGATCGACATGCCCGCTGCCGGCAAGAGCTTGGCAGAACAGCTCGAGGCTTGGCAGTCCGAGCTCCTGCGCTAACCATTGGTGCAAAGCAACCTGTCCCCGATGCACCAATCTTCGATGCGCCTGGGGCGGGATCGACCGCTATACTGGTTCGTGCCGAGATCGATCTAGAACGGAATGCCGTATATGAAAATCAATCACGCGATTCTGCATATCCTGGACTTTGACTCTGCCGTCAACGTCATGAGCCAGCGCGAGCTCGATATCGAAAGTCGTACCGTGCGTAATTTCGTAACCACGCACCTGCGGCGCGCTCGTACCTCGGCTGATAACAAGCGTGCCACGTTTGCCGAGAACTCCGCATTCGGCGGCGAGCTCAAGGGCTATTTCTTTGGTGAGCGTGAGTTCGTGGATCTGTCTCAGCAGATTGCGGAGTTCATCTCTTCCGAACTTACCAAGGCCGAGAAAGCCGAGTCCACTGACGTGCTTGTGGCGGACTTTGATGACGATGAGGATGCCCGCTGGTTTGCCGTGATGCTGCTGGGCTCCAAGCAGGCTTTTATGCACGAGGTGGGTCGCGAAGAGGGCGAGGTGCGCAACGACATTGCGCGCCACTACGCCATTCTGCCGAATCCCTCGCAAAAGGTGCCGAGCTATGCAATCGTGCGTGCAAGCACCATGGAGATCGGCTATGTGGATAAGAAGCGCAAGATTGCCGGCGAGGATCGCATGCTCATTCCCGATGGCCTGCTGCAGTGCGACACGGGGGTATCGGGCAAGGAGGTCATCGACACCGTGACGCGTGTGGTCGAGGAAGTCGCCGAGGAGCACGGTGCCAACACGGCTGTAGCACTCGCCAAGGTTAAGGCTGCTGTTGCCGAGAAAGTTGAGGATGACGAGGAACTGCCCCCTTGGGATATCGTCGATGAGGTCTTTGAGGACGAGCCGGTTATCAAGGAGAGCGTGCGCGCGGCACTGACTGAGGAGAAGGTGCCTGAGCGTGTGCCCGTGGAGCGCAAGCAGGTCGAACGCGCGGCGGTGCGCAACCACAAGATCCGTACCGACACGGGCATCGAGATCAGCTTCCCGGCCGAGATGGGTTCGAACTCTGAGTACATCGAGTTTGTCAACGAGCCCAACGGCCTCATCTCCATCGAGCTCAAGAACATCGGGTCAATTGAGAATCGATAAACTGCGCTTGGACGCTGCAGAAAAACAAAGGCCGAAGCCCCAATGGAGCTTCGGCCTTTTTGCTTAGAACTGCATTTCCTTGCAGGTTGACACGCCTCTAGAGCCGGCGTAAGCCTTCCTCGAGACCGGTCTTGCTGTCGGTCTTCTCGTCGCGCATCTTGATGGCGCGGGCGGGGACACCGGCCACGACGGCGCCGGCGGGGACGTCCTCGACGCACACGGCGCCGGCGGCAACTACAGCACCCTTGCCCACGTGCACGCCTTCCAGGACCACGGCGTTTGCGCCGATCATGACATCGTCCTCGATGATGACGGGCGTGGCGCTGGCGGGCTCCACAACGCCTGCCAGCACGGTGCCGGCGCCGATGTGGCAGTTCTTGCCCACGGTGGCGCGACCGCCCAGCACGGCGCCCATATCGATCATGGAACCCTCGCCGATAACGGAGCCGATGTTGATGATGGCGCCCATCATGATGACGGCACGGTCGCCAATCTCGACGCGGTCGCGGATGATCGCGCCCGGCTCGATGCGGGCGTTGATGCCCTTAAGGTCGAGCATGGGCACGGCGGAGTTGCGGCAATCGTTTTCAACGTCGTAGTAATCGATGGAATCGGCATTGGCGTCCAGGATGGTCTTGAGCTCGTCCCAGTCGCCAAAGACGGTCTTGCCGCGACGGCCGCCGTAGACATGTGCGTCGCCCCAGGCAACCTTCATGCCCGGCTTCTCGCGCACGTACAGCTTGACGGGCGTCTTTTTGGGCGCGGTGGCGATGTAGTTGATAATCTCCTGTGCATCCATCTCGGCTGCGTTGCTCATTTGCTATCTCTCCTTTGGGTGGATTCGGTTGATACCTGGTTAGGCAAACATGACCTTGTCGAACGTATAGAAGCCGGGTTCGCGGGTGACGAGCTTCTGCGCGGCTGCCAAGGCGCCGTTGACAAAGATCTGACGGCTCGTGGCGCGGTGGGTGAGCGTGACCTCCTCGTCCTGGCCAAAGAAGCTCACCTCGTGCACGCCGGCGACGGTGCCGCCGCGCAGCGAGTGCATACCGATTTCCTTGGGATCGCGTGCTCCGCACATGCCCTCGCGGCCATAGACGGGGTGGTAGCCTGCCTCGGGCTCGGCTTCGACGACGGCGTCGAGCAGTAGCTTGGCAGTGCCGCTGGGGGCGTCGACCTTTTGGTTGTGGTGCGTCTCGACGATTTCGCAGTCAAAGCCGGGCAGCTCGCGTGTAGCCTGCGCTACCAGATGGCGCAGGGCTGCGATACCGATGGAGTAATTGCCCGAGTGCATAACGCGGGTGTTCTGGCCCAGTTCACGCAGGCGGTCCATCTGCTCGGGGGTGTAGCCTGTGGTGCCTGAGACCAACGCCGCGCCCGTGCGCTCGACATAGGCGACGACGGCGTCGAAGGTCGCGACGTTCGAGAAGTCGATGATGACGTCGGCAGCCGGTGCGTTCTCGAGCTCGCTCAAATCGAAGCCAATCTGGGCCACGATATCAAAAACGGGCTGCCCGGCGGCGTCGACAATGCCTTCGGCGGTAGTGCGGATGAGCGAGCCCATGCGGCCCGTTCCCATAATGACGGTCTTAATCAAGTAGACCAGCTCCCTTCAGAGCATCGGTAAGTGCGGCTCGCGTGTCGTCTGCCATGGGGCACAGCGGCATACGGTAGTTTGCCTCGATCATGCCCATCTGGGCGAGCGCTTCCTTGACGGGGATGGGGTTGACCTCGCTAAAGAGGGCGTTGATGAGCGGCTGGCCGGCAATCTGGATATCGCGGGCGCGCGCTACGTCGCCGTCCAGATAAGCGCGGCACATGTCGTGTACAAGCTGCGGCTGCACGTCGGCCCACACGCTGATGGTGCCCGAAGCGCCCAGGCTCATGAGCGGCACTGTGAGTGCATCCTCGCCCGAGTACATGCGGAAATCGTCGGACAGCAGGTGGGCGATCCTGGCCGCGTAGGCGACGTTGCCCGAGGCCTCCTTGATGCCCATGATGTTGGGGTGCGCGGCTAGGCGCTCTACGTTGCGCTCGCTGATACCGCAGCCGCAGCGGCCGGGGATGTTGTACAGGATGCAGGGGATGTCAACGGCATCGGCGACGGTCTTAAAGTGCTGATAGATACCCTCTTCGTTGGACTTGTTGTAGTAGGGGGTAATGAGCAGCAGGCCGTCGGCTCCCAAGCCCTGGTAAGTAAGCGACTTGGTGAGCATGGTCTGCGTGGAGTTGGAGCCTGAGCCGGCGATGACGGGGACGCGTCCTGCAACATGCTTGACCACGGCGGCGACGACGGAGTTGTCCTCGTCATCGGTCATCGTGGCGCTCTCGCCGGTGGTGCCCAGGGTGAGAATGGCGTCGGTGCCATTTTGCAAGTGGAAATCGATAAGGCGCTCGAGCGCGTCAAAGTCGACACTGCCGTCCTTTTTAAACGGCGTAACCAGGGCGACGATTGAGCCCTCGAGATTGCGGATGTCCATGTTCTTCTCCTTCGCCTCCGCGATCTGGATGCGTTTGTTCCATTGAGCTGCGACTGCCAGGCGCTCGTCTTGGGCGCGACGGCGGGCGCTTTCGGCGCGCGACTTGGCCAGCAGCTCTCGGCCGCACGGCAGCACGTCGAGCGTGGAAAAGTAATCGCCCGGGCGCTCGGCGCGGCGGATGAGGTCGGCCGCGCCATCGGGGCGCAGCAGGACCTCGGCGGAGCGCAGACGTCCGTTGTAGTTGTAGCCCATGGAGTAGCCATGCGCGCCGGTATCGTGGATCACGAGCACATCACCCATGTCGATATGCGGCAGCTCGCGATCGATGGCGAACTTGTCATTGTTCTCGCACAGATTGCCCGTGATGTCGTAGGTGTCCGTGACGGGCGCTGTGGTCTTGTCGTCGCCACCCGGCTGACCCATTACTGTAATGTGGTGGTAGGCGCCATACATGGCAGGGCGGATCAGATCGACGGCGCTTGCGTCCACACCGATATAGTCCTTGTAGATCTGCTTCTCGTGGATGGCCTTGGTGACCAGGCAGCCATAGGGGCCCATCATGAAGCGGCCCATCTCGGTGCAGATGGCC
Source organism: Collinsella aerofaciens (assembly GCF_039062315.1). Taxonomy (GTDB): domain Bacteria; phylum Actinomycetota; class Coriobacteriia; order Coriobacteriales; family Coriobacteriaceae; genus Collinsella; species Collinsella aerofaciens_BG. Next base: position 178,415 of record NZ_JBCJBG010000001.1, on the reverse strand, counting down.
ACATCGCCCATGCCGGCGGGAACCAGGATCTCGTCGTAGGCCGCGTGCACCCCCTCGCCGATGGCGTGAATGTCGTTGGCCTGCTGCTCGGGCAGATAGGGGATGCCGACGCCGCCGGACAGATTGATGAAGGCGATATGTGCGCCGGTCTCGCGCTCCAGGCGCACGGCAAGCTCAAAAAGGATGCGCGCGAGCTTGGGGTAGTAGTCGTTGGTGACGGTGTTGCTGGCAAGGAATGCGTGGATGCCAAAGTCCTCGGCGCCCTTGGCCTTGAGCGTGCGGAAGGCCTCGAAGAGCTGCTCTGTGGTCATGCCGTATTTGGAGTCGCCGGGGTTATCCATGATGCCGTTGGAGAGCTGGAACAGGCCGCCTGGATTAAAGCGGCAGCTGACCGTCTTGGGGATGGGCCCCGCAACGCGCTCAAAGAACTCGATATGGCTGATGTCGTCAAAGTTGACGATGGCACCCAACTTCTCGGCGAGCTCAAAGTCGGCAGCTGGCGTGTCGTTGGACGAGAACATGATGTCGTGTCCCGTGATGCCCAGCGAGCGGGCGATCATGAGCTCGGTATAGCTCGAACAATCGCAGCCGCAGCCGTATTCGTTGAGGATGGAGATGAGCGCCGGGTTGGGATTGGCCTTGACGGCAAAGTATTCCTTAAAGCCCGGGTTCCATGCGAAGGCGTCGCGCACCTCTTGCATGTTGCGGCGGATGCCCGCCTCGTCGTATAGATGAAACGGCGTGGGGAACTGCTCGACGATATGCTCGAGCGTCTCCTTGTCCACAAACGGCTGCTTGGCCGCATACGCCTCGTTGGGGGTCAATGCCATGTCCCGTAAACCTCGCTATCCAGACGGCGCCATCTGCGCATCGAATCCGCATAGCGTGGACCCCATGTCCGGATAGCGCTCCCGCATTGCTGCAGACAGTCCTGTGGGTGTTCCCCGCAGGCCCACCAGGTTGTTCGTGCCCGAAAAGCCCAGTTCGGCGGGTTTCGCCTCCCCACGGGGTCAAAGCCTGCCGGCTCGCCCGCGGTTCTTCGTGCCCGCGCCTCTATCAAGTGGTAACGACCCTACCACGTTGCACTTTACCAAACAAGAGTATTCGTATATAACGTTTAAAAAATGCAGGGATATGCTAGAAACATGTGCGCCACAATCCTGTATCACAATAAGTTGCAACAGATGTGCCTCACGAAGGGATCCTCTATGACCGAGCTCCAAGAACTCCGTCGCTATCGCCGCGATCTCCATCGCATTCCGGAGCTCGATTTCGATCTTCCGCAAACCATTGCCTATATCGAGGGCGTGCTGGCACCGCTCACCTGCGAAGTGACCCATCCGTGCCCCAGCTGCGTCTGTGCTTTCTTCGACGCCGGCGTTGATGCCGCGCATGCCACGGCGATTCGCGCCGATATGGATGCGCTGCCCATCGCGGAGGCGACGGGAGCGGCCTTTGCCTCGACCCATCCCGGCAAGATGCACGCTTGCGGACATGACGGACACATGGCCATGGCGCTTGCCGCCGCGACGTATGTCGACCGTACGATTCGCGATCAGCCAGGCGCCATTAGGCGCAACGTTCTCTTTGTGTTCCAGCCGGCCGAGGAAACGACCGGTGGTGCCAAGACGGTATGCGAGAGCGGCGTGTTCGAGCGCTACGGGGCCGACCGCATTTTTGGCTTTCATGTGTGGCCCGATCTGCCCGCCGGCACGTTGGCGAGCTGCCCCGGTCCGCTGCTGGCGCGCTCAAGCGAGACGCACATTCATATCCATGGCACGAGTATCCATATCGCCAAGACCTACGGCGTTCCAGTCGAGGAATCGCACGATGCCGCGCTGGCAGCGGCCAAGTTCTTAGTTTCCGAGCGCGAGCTCATGGACGAGTTGGGTGCCGATGAGCCCTGCATTGGCAAGTTCGGCCTGCTGCAGGCAGGCACCGTCTGCAATGCGGTGGCGGGGGAGGCCCATGTTGCCGGTAGCTTGCGTGTGTTTACGGACGCCATGTTCGACCGTGCGCGCGAGGGCGTACGCCGTGCGCTCGACGAGGCGTGCACCGCAACGGACTGTACGTACGATCTCGACTTTGCCGAGGGCTATCCGCCAGTCGATAACGACCCCGAGTTGTTTGCCCACATTGCGCCTGCCTTGCCCGAGCTGCAACTTGTGGACGAGCCGCTGCTGATCGCCGAGGATTTCGCGTTCTATCAGCGCCATCTGCCGGGCGTGTTTTTCCTGCTGGGCACGGGTATGCCAGAGGACCAAGACAACCCGAGTGATTCGGATGGCTGCCCCGCTTATGCCACAAGCGCTCTGCATACTGATAGCATGCTCTTCGACGAGGAGATTCTTCTCAAAGGCTTCGATGTCTACAAACGATTACTTTCGCTTGACTAAGGCGTGAAGGACTATTTGTTCTAGAAAACACGAACAAACGTACGATATAATAGAGATGTAAGTCTATAGAAACGTTTGACGTTACTAACGTAAGGCGATACTATGATTGCATCGTATAAAGATGAGGATACCGAACGCTTTGCCATGGGTGTGCGGGTCAGGAGGTTCGTGCCCTTTGAGCGCGTTGCGCTGAGGAAGATTCGCCAACTGCAGGTTTGTGCTTCGCTTGATGATCTTCGCGTTCCGCCGGGCAACCGCCTGGAAGCTTTGAAGGGCGATCGTGCCGGTCAATATAGCATCCGTGTTAACGAGCGCTATCGGGTCTGTTTTGAGTGGAGACAGGAGATGGCTTGGAATGTCGAAATCGTCGATTATTACAAGTGATGAGACCTCGTCCGATTTGCTGTCGCCAGTGACTCCTGGTGAGCTTCTCAAAGAGGAGTTTCTTGTTCCCATGGGCATTTCTCAATATCGCCTTGCGAAAGAGACCGGGATTCCGGCTCAGCGTATCGGGCAGATTGTCTTGGGAAAACGTCGCGTGACGGCCGACACCGACCTCCGTCTTTGCCGTTATTTTGGCCTGACGGATGGTTATTGGCTGCGCGCTCAGGTGGCGTTTGACCTTGAGGCCGAGAAAAGGCGGATCGAACCGGAACTGGATAAGATCGTTCCTGTCCAGCAGGTTATCGCATTGTAGTGTTCAAAGACGTTGAGGTTGGAGTGACGATGAGGCGACGCCGACAGCCTGCCGTATATAGTCCGGGTGGATGCGGGTGCGGTTTGCTGCTACTTCCGGTCATCGCTGTGAGCATTGGCGTGATGTTTGCGCTTGCTGGACTGGCCGCGGCGGCACTCGTGTTGCTGATTGCTGCTATTGGTGTGACGATTTGGCTCTATCGTTGCCGCGAGCAACGTCGTGCCGACGGTAAAACCAATGTTGGATGGACTATCTTTTTGGTCGTCGCCTACCTATTGAGCATCAGTTATTTGGCCTTCTTTATCCTGTTACTTGTGAGCACCTTTACCGGGGAATCCGTCACGGTGGGGTAGGCTTCGATGAGCCTCTTGAGGATGAGGCGAGGGGCGGACTCTGAATGAACAGCGCTCCACGTCAATATGTTTCATTCGTTGTGTAGCAATCCGAATGCGCAAGCGTTTGGCGTGAGAGTGCCGCCGCCAGCAACACGGGGATGCAGGCCGCGATCGCCAGCCCCATGCCAGCTCATCGCAAAAGCGTGTCAACGTCGCGCTCGACCACGGCCATTTCCTGCTCGAGTTTGTAGGCTCGCTCGATTTTTTACATTGCATCAGTTCTGTTTTTCATAGCGTCAGCTATTGGCTTTACGAGTGGAAATGAAAGTTCTATGGCTATAGCATGGTTATGTCTTGGCTCTTCATTTCTTTGCTTGGGTTCGACTCATAAGAAAAAGAAAAAAATACAGATGATAAAAAAATTCCTGCTTGTATTGTTGGAAAATCGGTATTTCAGGAGGTGTTTTTATGCCACAAATGAATAAGGGAGGAAAATTTATTTTCGGGAAATCACTCATTCGGACGGATGGAACATTGCGGATTCCGCCACAGGCAATGGAAGAATATCGCATTGCAGATGAAGGAAAAGTATATCTTTTTACCGGAAGTAAGATTACCGGTGGCTTCTGCGTCACCCGGAAAGGCCTTTTGCATCCGTCAAAGCTTGGTCACATTTTGGACGATACTCCACCGTTGCTTGACTACTCAGCAGGTTCTGGCGAATTTATTAAATACAAGGGGCGTTCCTACTGCTGGATAGAGATTTCACAGGAGGGGCAAATTCTTCTTACGAAGAAAATGATGGACTTTTTGAAGGTGAGACCCGGAATGGAGCTGCTCTCTATCCGCAGCAGCGACATCGCGTTTACGATGGGGGCTAAAGGACCGCTATTGGAAAAAGCGGAAAACTATGACGGTGAAATTCCGCTGTTTTAAGTGTAACAATTCCAGTTTTAAAATTGAGAACGATGTTGGCAGGCCTCGAGGTGTCATCGGCGATGGACACGCGCTTCATGCTCTTCTATGCGGCAACCTTAGCTCTCAGCTAATGAATTCAAGTTTAATCCTTCCTACGATGTGCTGTGTGCCGGCGCGGTAGCCGGATCGTAGGAAGGATGCATAATGAAAAAGCTCGAAAATGAAGTGCTGCTGAGCCGTCGCGCTGCACTTGGCGCATTCGCCACCGTCGCCTTGGGGACTGCCGGTCTTCTTGCCGGTTGTGGTAGCGATAAGGCGACCGTCACCGAGGACGCTGGCGATGGCGACGAGAAGGAAGAGGCGAAGAAGGAAGAGCAGTCTACGACTGACCTGGCGGTTGGTGCGACGGTGACCACGCCTGCCGGTCTTTCCGTCGTTGTCGATTCCGTCCAGCCCGGCCTCACAAATTATGACGGTTCGACCATGACGGGCATTCACGTCACGTACGTCAACAATGGCGATGAGGGCGCAGATTACAACATCTACGACTGGAAGGGCGAGGACGCCAACGGCGCTCAACAGAACCAGGGTTACTACAGCGAGGGCTCCGATGAGCTGCAGTCTGGTACCCTTTCCGCCGGTGGCTCCGTGGCGGGCAATATCTACTTTGATGGCGATATCAAGAAGGCACTGTATTTTGCCAACATGTTTGATAAGTCTGCCACTGCAAGCTGGGTGTTGGCCTAGCATGTCGCTACCGTTGCGCCGTATGGGAGGTGAGGTCGTATGCCCGATCAAAAGTTGACTGACGAGTTACTCAATGAGCTTCTCGACGCGCCAAACATCGATGGCTATATCAAGGAGCACGACTTTGCCACCCCGTCGCTTTCGGACTACCTGCAGCAGCTGCTGCAGGAAAAGGGCTTGGAGCGCTCGCGCGTGGTTCGTATGGCCGATCTCAATGAGACCTTTGGCTATCAGATCTTTACCGGTGCGCGTCATCCGAGTCGCAATAAGGTGCTGCAGATTGCCTTCGCCATGGCGCTAACGCTCAAGGAGACCAACCGCGCCTTGACGGCGGCGGGTGCCAACATCCTCAATTGTAAGGACCGTCGCGATGCGATCATCATCTTCTGTATCGATCGCGGGTGCAGCCTCCAAAAGGTCAACGAGGAGCTGTATCGCTTTGGCGAGGAGACGGTGAGTTAGCGGCTGATATCTGAGCCGGCGGAGCTGTCGAACAACGATGCAAGCGAACGGGGCGCGGATGCCATGGGGTGTCTGCGCCCTGCGCTATGATGGAGGCTATGGATACTCAGACCCCAACATATTCCGATGACGAGCTGACCGCAGCGCTTGCCGAGCACCTGGCGTCGCTCGATCGCGACGACAGCTATCGTGTGGAGCGTGTACTTAAGCACTCGTCCGTTGAAACAACCGAGCTCGTGTACTTTGAAGGAACCGGCGGTGGTTCGCTCGGCCCCTTTGTCCGTAAACGCATCGATGCTTCGGCTCAAATCGGCGGGGCATACGAGCGCCTGTTTGCCGCTCAGCGGGCAGGCAGGCGTTTTGAGCACCTGCCCAGAATCGTCGATTGTCGTCGTGTGGGCGACGAGCTCAACGTGGTTATGGAATACATCGAAGGGGAGACGCTCGGGGCGCTGGTGGACCGTCTGGGAGCCACCCCCGATTATGCGCGTGAATTGTATCCTGCCCTATGCGATGCCGTGGGCGAGCTCCACGCCGGTTTTGCAATAGCGGGGGAGACGTCGGCGCCGGTGATCCATCGCGACCTCAAGCCGTCGAATATCATCGTGACAGGTGCCAACTATACGCCTGATGACGGCCTGACATTTTCATCGCTGGTGATTATCGACTTGGGGATCGCCCGCGCATGGCGCGATGGCGCCGATGCCGATACCGTCAAGTTTGGCACGCGACCCTATGCGCCGCCCGAGCAGTATGGGTTTGGGCAGACGAGTGTGCGCAGCGACGTCTACGCACTTGGCGCCCTGTTGTTCTTCTGCTTGACGGGAGTCGACCCTAAACCAGGGCTCGACATGCGTGAGCAATGCGAGACGCGCAGCATTTCCACTCCACTTGCCGATGTCGTCTGCATGTCGATGGCGCTCGACCCGGCCAAGCGTTTTGCGAGTGCGGAAGCATTGGGACGGGCGACGCGCGCGGCATACGATCTGAGTCGCCCCGTGCGGCCTTCTGCGCCTGCGCCTGTCCGTACTCCGGCCTCGGAGACGGTGTTGACGCCCCAAGGGCTCCAGAACCCCGCAGGGCTTCCTGGCCCTGCCGCCTCCGCTGCATGCGGTCTGCTCTCTCGCGTTCCGGAGTCTCTGGGGCGCATTTGGAATATGCTCGTCTGCTTCTCGCTGCTTGTGTTCTTTGCCGGTAGTCACTTTGCCGTCTTTCATCCCACCGGAGCAAACCAAAGCTACCCGACGTGGCTTCTCATAATCGAGTATTTTTTCTTTGTCGATGGCCTTATGGTGCTTATGCATTTTGCGCTGCTCGATAAGCGCCGTCTTCGTCGGCGATTCGCATTGCTCGACAGCTATCGCGGCAAGAAGCTCGCGAAACTCTGGCTCAAGGCATTGGGTGTGCTGCTCCTATGCATGATCGTCATAGTCGCGGTTGCCAATGCGACCGGCGTCGTCGATACCTCCGCTACCTAAAAGAAAAGGGCCCCATTGGGGCCCTTTGCAGTTGCACTTAGATGCGGTTCATCTGAGCGGCGACTTTGTTGTACCAGTCCTGCCACGTGGGCGGGCAGTACTTTTTGGCCGCTGCCGGGGTAAGGGTGGAGCCGTAGTTGGCGCCCAGATAGGCAACGTGAGCGGAGATGCCCTCGCTCCAGCTGCCAAAGCTGCGCCAACCGCCGCCACGGGCGCTCCAGCCCCAGGCGTTGTAAGAATTGGCGCAATAAGCACCCTTGGTGCTCTCGATGCAGGCGATGGCGGGGGACCAACGGGGGTCGACACCGGTATTCCAAGCGGCGACGGCAAAGTTATAGCCCTGGCCTGCCATGGGGGAGCCGGCGAGATAATTGTCGATGCGGCTCGTCCACTCATTAATGAACGAATCGTAATCGGAGCTACCGGTATTGGCGTTGTTCACCGTGGTGTCGATGGTGGTGTTGGTGTTGGTGGCCTGACTGCTGGAATTGCTGCCGCTTACGCCCTCGCCCGAGAGCTTCTCGGCGGCAGCGGCCTTATCGGCCTCAAGCTTGGCAAGCTCAGCGGCATTTTCCTGCTCGGCTTTTGCCTGCGCCTCGCTGCGGAGCTGCTGGGCCTGCGCCAGCGCATCCTCGGCGTTTTTCTGCTCTGCCTCAAGCTGAGACTTGGCCTGCTGGAGCTCGGCCTTGTTCTGCTCGAGTTCGGTTTGCATGTTATTGAGCTGTTCGATCTCGTCGACGCTCGAGCTCGTGATCTGGTTGGTGTATTTACAGGTCGTGATGAACTCACCCAGGCTCTGCGCGTTGACCAGGAAGCTCACGATGGGATTGGTGCCCTTCTGATACTTGTACAGATCGCGCATGGCAGAGCTTGCCTTGGCCTGCTGCTCGGGAAGCTTAGCCTCGATTTCCTCGATGCTTGCCTCATTGGAGTCAATCTGCTTTTGCAGGTCATCGAGTTTGGTGCGGGCGTCGTTGTAGGCGCTCGTGGCGGCTTCGATCTTCTGCTGGGCTGCGGAAAGCTGGTCCTGCGTTGCCTGCGAGGCGGCATACGCCGCAACGGGGGAGAGCATCGGCGTGGCCGTCAGCGCAACGGCGAGCACGGCGCTCGTGATGATACGAGCCGGCTTCGACGCAATGAGCGCTGCGGTGCGATGATTCGAATGCTGCATCCAGTCCCTCTGCAATCAATCGTAGGTTATGGTTCGAACGGTATTCTACTACTGCTTTCGACCTCAACTTGAACCTTAAAGGTTCCAAAGGGTCAAGTTGAACTTGAGGCTTTGGCTTTGACCTGCAGTTATGATGAATTGTTGAGAAACCATAGAGTTCAACTTTAACGTTACGGGGGCCTGTTTGAGAGAAGTTTAGGGCTGTAAAAGCTATCTCAACGTGGGGTTTTACAACTACAACGTGCCCTCCTGACGAGCCTGCTCAATCTCTTCGAGCGCCTCGGCGGGGGTGAACGAACAGGAGCCGTCGCCGAGTTTGACTACCTGGATATCGTCGCCGATATGGACCTCTCCGCCCTTTAGGACCACGCCAAAAATGCCCTCGTGGGGAAAGATGCAGTCGCCGGCGAGATAGTAGATGGCGCAACGGGTGTGGCAGACCTTGCCGATTTGGCTGATTTCGACGAGCACGTCGCTTCCAAGCTTGAGCTGTGTGCCCAAGGGGAGCGAGAGCAGGTTGATGCCCCGGGTTGTGAAGTTCTCTCCAAAGTCACCCTCGTGTACGTCGAGCCCGCGTGCCTGCGCCGTCTGGATGGACTCCGCGGCTAAAAAAGAGACCTGGCGGTGCCAATGTCCGGCGTGTGCATCGGTGGCGAGACCAAATTGCTCTATAACGGTGTCGTGTCCATCGGCGACGGGCGACTTGCGTGTGCCCTTGTGTGCCGACGTGTTGATCGAGACGAAGCGGGCGGGTCCTTCGTAGGCGTCGTTTGCCGTGCACAGGGGAGCGGTCGCTTTCGCACGTTCCGCCAGCTCGCGCTTCGCAGCATTGAGGATGGGATTATCGGTCGGATGGTCTTGGGGCACGTGTGCGCCTTTCGCTCGAGGATGTCAATACGCTGAATCCTACAACAATGGTAGGTTCATTTCCTATTGTCATACGCAGTGAGCGTCGTCTTCGTGCTGGCCTTCGTGCTGGACGATTACGTCGATTGCCATAGATACGGTGGAGCTTTGGGCGCCGGCAGCTTGGCACGCTAGAATAATTCAGTTGCGCAAAGACCGCCCGTTGTGTGGGCAGTTCATGATAGGAAGTTTCCATGGCATTGCAATTTACAGAGCGCGAGTTCATTCCCGTGCTGCTCGGTGGCGACATCAACGCCTATTCGGTGGCGCGCGCCTTCTACGAGGAGTACCAGGTCAAGAGTCTGGTCTTTGGCAAGTATCAGACGGGTCCTGCGTACCGCAGCCAGATTATCGACTACACGCCCAACGTGGATATCGATACCATGCCCGTGATGCTCAAAACCGTCAACGGCATTGCCCAAGCGCATGCCGATAAGACGATTGTCCTTGTGGGCTGTGGCGACAACTATGTCGCCCTCGTGGCTCAGGCCAAGGATGCCCATGAGTTGGCGGATAACATCGTCGCGCCTTACGCTCCCTATAGCATGCTCGAGCAGTGCCAGAAGAAGGAGATCTTCTACGAGCTGTGCGAGAAGCATGGCGTGCCCTATCCGCACACGTTTACCTTTACCAAGGCGATGCTCAATGCCCAGGGTGAGGCGCCTGCCGAAGTGCTCGACCAGATCGATTTTCCTTACCCGATGATTCTGAAGCCTTCTGACGGCATCATGTGGTGGCAGCATGAGTTCGAGGGCCAGAAAAAGGCCTATGAGATTGCCGACCGTGCCGAGCTGGAACAGGTCATTCGCGACTCGTATGCCAGCGGCTACACCGACGACCTGATCTTGCAGGACCGCGTGCCCGGCAACGACGAGTACATGCACGTGCTCACCAGCTATTCCGACCGCAACGGCAAGGTGCGCATGATGTGCCTGGGCCACGTACTGCTCGAGGAGCATCAGCCCCATGGCGTTGGCAACCATGCCTGTATCATTACCGAGCCCAACGACGAGCTCATGGGCGGCGTGCGCAAGCTGCTCGAGGACCTTCACTTTGTGGGCTATTCCAACTTTGACGTTAAGTACGACGAGCGCGACGGCTCGTTTAAGTTCTTCGATTTCAACACGCGCCAGGGCCGCAGTAACTACTACGTCACTAACAGTGGCTTTAACGTTGCCAAGTATGTGGTGGACGAGTATGTGTTCAACCGTCCATTTGAGCCGGAGTTTGTGACGGCTCAGGACGAGGCCCTGTGGATGGTCGTCCCCATGGGCGTCGTCGACAAGTACGTCAAGGATCCCGAGCTGCGCGCTAAGGTGCATCGCCTGGACAAGGAAGGCAAGGGCGCCGACCCTTCGTTTATGAAGGGCGACTTTGTCTTTAACCGCTGGCTGCGCATGTGGCACACCAAGCTGCGCCACTTTAAGCTGTTCAAGACGTATTACAAGTAGATGAGCGCGGCGCCCGTCCGGTTTGCATCGGGCGGGCGCGGGTATGATACGCGCAATTGCGCAAGCGTCACCAAGGAGGCGGCGATGGAAAAGCTGGGAGTTATCGGCGGCATGGGCGCCGAGGCCACGTCGTATTACTACGACCAGGTGGTGCGTCATACGGCTGCTGCCTGCGATCAGGAACATATCGACATGGTGGTGCTCTCCAAGTCGACCATGCCCGACCGCACGCTGGCCATTAAGACCGGCGAGCATGCCAAGCTGCTGGCGACCATGAAAGAGTGTGCCCAGGCACTCGAGTCGCTGGGCTGTGCGCACATTGCTATTCCCTGCAACACGTCACACTACTTCTACGACCAGATCCAGTCGTTTACGAAGGTGCCGATTATCCACATGCCGCGTGAGTCGGTGCGCTATGCTCTGGCCGGTGCGGTGATGGGGGAGTGCGAGTTCGACCCCAACCTGAGTATGCCGGCCGAGCCGGTGCACAAGATTGGCATCATGGGCACCGACGGAACCGTGGGCGCGGGCGTCTACGGCCGCGAATGTAAGGCTGCGGGTGTTGAGGTTGTCTATCCCAGCGAGAAACGTCAGAACGATGTGATGTCGCTTATCTACGATGATGTGAAGGCCGGACGTGAGCCCGATATGGATAAGTTCGACCGCGTGATGTGGGAGTTCGCCCGTAGCGGCTGCGACCGCGTCATTCTGGCCTGCACCGAGCTCTCGGTGCTGCAAAAGTACCGAGAGATGCCCGAGATCACCCTCGACGCCATGGATGTCCTGGTGCGCGAATCCATCATCCGCAGCGGCGCCCCCTACCGCCTCTAGCTTCCGACCCGCCAAAAAGGGACAGGTTAATTTTGGTAGGTTTTATCTGGTGAAACAGTAAAGGCCTCGGCTCGTTTGGTGCGAGCCGAGGCCTTTTGCGTTGGGCGGTTGCTGTCGGTGGTGAACTAGAACAGGAAGCCGATGGCGATGGGGGCGATGCTGACGATGAGCACGGCGATGTCCAGGCCCTTGATGGGGTAGCGCTTGTACGAGCTGGCGCGCGTACGCAGATAGAAGCCGCGCTGTTCTGCCGCCAAGGCTGTGGCATCGGTCTTGCCCACGCTCGAGATGAGCAGTGGCACGCACAGTGGCAGCATGAGCTTAAGCTTCTTGATGGGGTTCTTGGTGTCGTACTCGACGCCGCGTGCGGTCTGCGCCTCCATGATGGCGTTCATCTCCTGACCAAACACCGGCACAAAGCGCAGCGCCGTGGTAAAGGTGAAGGCATAGCGATACGGTACGTGCAGCACCTCGACGCAGGCGTTGGCAAGGTCGTTGAGCTTGGTCACCATGAGCATGAGGATGAGTGGTAACGCCACACCCAGTAGGCGCAGACAGGCCTTCGATCCTGTGATGAGGCCCGTGTCGGTGATAAAGCCCCACACCACGTTGCCATCGCGCATAAAGGCCAGCTGGAGCACCAGCATGATAAGCGCGAGCGGGATCAGCAACTTGAGCAGCGAGAACAGACGGTCGACGACGCCGGCATAGGCGCCCAGCGCAAGGGTGAGTGCCAAAAAGCCCAGCAGCGCCACGTAGGTGTCGGACAAGAAGATGCCGACGATGATGGCGGCGGCGAGGCCCAGTTTGACGACGGGGTTCAGGCGATGCAGTAGCGTATCGCCCGGCATGTAGTCGATGACGTTAACCACGGTGGACCATCTCCTTGGTAATTCGAACGACATCGGTGACCTCGCTCACCTGCGCAAAAGCGGGCGAGACGGAAGATGCCAGACGGCGCGAGAGTTCAATAACCTGGGGAGGCTCCACGTAGGCACGCCGCATGAGATCGATGTTCGAGAATAGCTCGTGCGTGCGGCCGCGGTCGAGGATGCGACCGTCGGCCATCACCACGATGCGCTCGGCAAAATCCGAGACGACTTCCATATCGTGGCAGACCATGATAACGGCGCAACCACGCTCGGCCATGGTGCGCACCGTTTCCATGACGGTCATGCACTCGCGGTAATCAAGGCCGCTCGTGGGCTCGTCGAGCACGACGATCTTGGGCTCTACGACCACGACAGAGGCGAGTGCCACCATCTGGCGCTGACCGCGCGAAAGCGAGAAAGGCGCCTCATCGGCAGGCAGGCCAAAGCGGTCGATGACGAGCTGGGCGCGACGCAGTGCCTCGGCACGGTCGATGCCGGCAAGCTCCAGGCCAAAAGCCACCTCGTCGAGTACGGTGTCCTTGCAGATCTGGCGGTCGGGGTTTTGGAAGAGGGTTGCGACTTCGCGGGCGATGCGGCTCGTGGGAACGGCTGCGGTATCCAGTCCCGTGACGCGCACGCTGCCCGAGGCGGGCTTAAGCAGGCCTGTGAGCAGCTTGGTGAGCGTGGTCTTGCCGGCACCGTTCTGGCCGACGATGCCCACGAGCTCGCCGGGATAGAGGGTCAGGTTGAGGTCGTGGACGGCGGCGCCGCCATTGGGATAGGCAAACTCGACATGGTCGAAGGTGAGTACGGGTTCGGCGTCCTTGGCATGCGGACGCAGCGACGGTGCATGCGGGGAACCGGTGGGCGTCTGGGCTTCGATGGCCGCGTGTGCGGGGTCGACGATGCCCGAAATCAGGCGCTCGGCCTCATCGACATCCAAGCAAGGGGTACCGCTTACCAGGCCATCGGCCTCGAGGCTATTGAAGATGCGCGTGACGCGAGGGCAGTCGACGCCGATGGCACGGAGCTCGTCGGTATGCGCGAAGACCTCGTGTGGCTCGCCCTGCAGCGCGATTTCGCCATGGTTGAGCACGAGCACGCGGTTGCAGTACTCCGAAAGCAGGGCGACCTTTTGCTCAACGACGACGATGGTGATGCCGAGTGCACGGTTGGCCTCACGCAGGGTCTCGAAAACCAGCGTGGAGCTGGCGGGGTCGAGTGCCGCGGTGGGCTCGTCGAGAACCAAGACGCGCGGACGCATGGCGAGAATGGCGGCGATGGCCACTTTTTGCTTCTGTCCGCCCGAGAGGGTGGCGATCTCGCGGTCGCGCAGGTCGCTGATGCCGACGGTCTCGAGCGTTTCGCTCACGCGCTGCTCGATCTGGTCGTGGGGAACGCCAAAGTTCTCGAGGCCAAAGAGCATCTCGTCCTCGACGACCGAAGCGACCATCTGCGTGTCGATATCCTGCAGCACACTGCCGACGATTTGCGACACGTCGGTGAGCGAGACCTCGCAGGTGTCGTGGCCGTCAACCATGACGGACCCAAAGAACGTGCCGGTGTAGTGGTGGGGCACGGCACCCGACAGGCAGGCGGTAAGCGTGGACTTGCCGGCACCCGAGGGCCCGATGATGCCGATGAAATCTCCCTTGTTCACGCTGAGCGAGATGTGGCTGAGCGCCTGATCGGTCTGCGTGCCATAGGAGAACGAGACATCGTCGACGTTGATGATCGTTTCCATGGATACCTTTCATAGTCATTGGGGACAGTCTTAAATGACCAGTTGTTTAAGACCGTCCCAAAAAAGCTCGTTGTTTGGGACGGTCTTTGGTGGTGAAGCACGGAGACGGCTTTACGAGGGGCCCCAGGTTGGCGCGAAAGAGGAACGAAGCGTACTTGGGCACGCGAGCGACGAATGAACGCCAAGATGGGGTGGCTCGTAAAGCCGAACGGGTTAGTTGAGCCTAAGGGCCTTCTGGATGGGCAAGTAGAGGGCGCCGACCAGAATGGCGTTAAAGACGGCGGTCATGGCGACGACGGGCAGCATAGCGGCGGCGAGCTCGCCGACCACGCCGAGCATGGCCATCTTGATGACCATGAAGATGACGCCGGAGACAAAGGTGGTCAGGAAGGTTGCGACAATGGCGATCGCGGGCTTGACCTGACCGTTCTTGCCGGCGGCATTGACGATGCCGGCCATGAGCATGGCGGCGATGCCCTCGGCGGCAAAATCAACGAACGGCGAAGTGGTGGTGATCTGGATCACGGCAGCCGAGATGAGGCCAATGACGAGCGCCTGGCCGATGTTGGGGCGAACGACCAGGATGGTGAGGCAGAAGGCCGAGATGATGAACTCGGGGCTGATCATGCCGCCCGAGATGCCTGAGATGGCCTTGCCGACGGTGAAGTTGAGGATGAAGCCGGCGGCGAGCAGGATGGCAAGCAGGACGAGGGCGCGGACATCGAGTTTGCCACGGTCGGCGGTCTGGACGGTGCGGGGCTGGGTGGCGGTGGTGTTCTGAGACATGGTGAAAATCCTTTCGGAATGGGAGTGCAAGAGAAAAGCGGAGGCGCGTGATGCGAATGCGATCGGGCTCGAGATAGAAAAAGGCCCCCGGTCGAAACCGGAGGCCTTCCAATCACCTAGAGCGCAAAAACAGGCGTGAGGGACTCACCGTCGACCGATCGTATTCGCATCACGCCACCACCAGTTGTTGAGAGACTTCATCGCGTTCTTCATGTCGGTGGCTCCTTTCGTGATGCCATGGTACGGTCGCACCTAGTTGCTGTTGCGCTGCACTATAGCACAGCAAAGTGTGTGCGGGGAAATCTTTTTTGAAAAGATTTCAGGCGGGTTTCCCGTCGGTCAAAAGGCGGGTTAAGCGGGCGAGCCTGCCATTGCTGCCTTGCCCGCTCAGCTAGGACATGAGGGCCTTAGGCCTTCTTGCGACGATAGATCACGTAGGCGCAGACACCGATGATGACGACGGCGCCAACGGCCATGGCGGCCATGTTGTTGCCCTCGGACTTCTCCTCGGTGACCTCTTCCTCTTCGGCCTCGGGCTCGGCCACGTCCTCATCGGAAAGGGCCTCGTCGGCGTAGGTGATGGACTCGACCAGGCAGTCGTTGTCAGCATCGTAGTCGCTCGGGACGAACTCCTCGGAGAAATCGCCCTCCTTGAGGTAGTCGCGCATCTCCTCGAGCATGGCCTTGCACTTAACATAGGTGTTCTTGGTTGCAGCCTTGCCGGCCTTGTTGGCCAGGGCGGTGCGGGCTTCGGTGCCTTCTTCGGCCTGCATGGCCTCGTCGACGGTCAGGTTCTGCTCGATGAGTTCCTTCTGCAGGGCATCGAGATAGGCGCGGACGCCGGTGGCGCAGTGGTCGCGGTTCTCATAGGCGAGCGTGTTGATGTCCATGAGGACGTAGTTGATGGAGTTCTTGGGCTCCTCGTTGTTCACGACGTCTTCCTCTTCGCAGTGATCGAAGGAGACATCCTGATCGCTGAAGTAGGGGCTGACCTCGGTGAGCAGTGCGGAGTAGAGAGGGATGGCGACGGAGAACTCGGCGTTGGAGAGCATCTCCCACTGAATGGTCGCGATCTCGGGATCCATGCCGTGACGGATCTGGAAGGTGTGGATCTCGGTGTTGCGGTTGGAGCCGATGGCATAGGCGCCGTCGGTGTTGGCGTTGAGGCCGGCGACATTCTCGCCGCGAGCGGCGAAGGAACGAATCATCTCAAAGGTGTTCCAGTCGGACTTGCCGGGCTGGAAGAACAGCGGCTGCATCTCGTGGACCAGGGCGCCGGTCGTCGCGCGAGCGTCTTCGCGCTCGTCCTTGACGATCTCGTAGTCGGTGCCCTCGGCAAGCGGAGCCATGAAGTAATCGCGACCCTGGATATAGCGCGACCACTGGTGCATACCAGCCTCGCTGATCTCCTCGCCGTAGGTCTTGGCGACGTCGAACTTGCCGTCGGTGTACTCGGCAAAGCCCTTCTCCTTAGGCATGGACTCAATGCCCTCGGAATGGAGACAGTTCTCGGTGTCATCGAGGTCGACGTTATAGGTGAGGTTGCCGATGTTGGGGTTGAGCGAGGCGATATCATCGGCGAGCTTCATGGCAATCCACTGATGGCCGGAAAGCGCGGCGAACAGCCAGGTCTCGGTGCTGTCGGCGATGATGATCTGGTCGTTGGAGCAGACGCCCTGCTCGTCAATCAGGCTGCCGATGAGCTCGACGCCCTCGCGGGCCGTGGCACTCTCGCCCAGGATGACGCTGGCATAGCTGTACTCGCCAATGCCAGTCTCCTCGGTGATGGGGTCGGCCTCTTCGGCCTTCTCGTTATAGGAGGTGCTCAACGTGGCAGAGCAGGAGACGCCCTTCTCGTTGATGCCTGCCTCGGAATATGCGTCGTAGCGATCTTCCCACTGTGAGGGGTTGTCGCGAACGAAGGTGTAGCGGTAGGTTGCGCCCTTGGACTTGTACTCAAAACCGGACTCGACCGAGGTGTACTCGTTGCCGTCCTTGTGTGCGGGCTCAATGCCAAAGTGCTTGACATAGCGCGGACCGAAGTCCTCGGAACGGCCGTAGTACGTGTTGCCGTCTGCCGTGAGCTTGCTGCCCATGTAGATCTGGGTGCAGGCGAGTGCCGAAGTCGGCATGGCCATGATGGCCGCTGCTCCAAACGCAAGGCCGCAGCCGAGCTTTTTGAGCGTGTTGACAGGATGAGTAAACCTCATAATCCCTCCCAACCGTTGAAACCCCGCGGAACCGTGCAGGATTTCAGCTAATAAATACATCTATTAGCCTAAAGGAAGTGTAAAGAGTATTCATTCGACAACAGCTTTTACTCGATGAGCGTGAAGAAATATACGATGAACGGATAATAATACTCATTTTATGGCTTTAGTTAAATAAAGACACCCTGCATTTACTGTAGCTGAATAAAGCATTAGACGGCGGTCAAAAAGAAAACTCTCCCGCTGTTTAGGATTTGCATAAACAACGGGAGAGACGATAATTGGATGAATATCAGACCAATGTGGAATTACTTCTTTCGGCGGTGAATCACGTTGATGGCGTAACCGACGAGCATGGCCAAGACGATGACAATAAAGCCGATCAGGGGATTGTCGTTCATGGGGTCCTCCTATTTACCAAGCGGTGAGAATTCATCGACGATGAGGTCGAGGCATTGCGGAAGTGCGCGGGCACCAAAGACGCCTGAGTTGCTGGAGATGATCTCGCCATCGAACTGCATGCCCAGCGACGGGGTGCAGGTGATCTTGGCTTCCTTGGTCTGGATGATCTTGAACTGCGGGCGCCCGAGTACCTTGCCGGCGGGGTCGAGTGCGGCGGTGATCACAGTCGGTAGAAGCTGCACAGTTTTTACGGGTTCGATGACCGCAATGTCGACCATGCCATCGTTCATGCGGCAGTCGGGGAACAGGTTGATGTCGTTTTGGATGACCGAGGTGTTGCCGGCCATGCAGCAAATGCCGTCGAGCTCCTCGACAATGCCGTCGTGCTCAATCGTAAAGTGCGCCACCGTGGGGTTGGGCGTGGCGAGCGCGGAGAGGAAGTAGGCGATCTCGCCGATGTCGTTTTTGGTGGGGGCGGCCTTCATCATGATCTCGGCGTCGAAGCCCGAGCCGGCGATGATGATAAAGCCGTGGCGCTTCTCGTTGCCGTCCTCGTCGAGCCAAAAGAGCTCGCCCATGTCCACTTTGACCGTGCGACCGGCGCGGCAGGCCTTGGCGAGCGCCGCGGCTTCGGGGGCGTTGCCAATGTTGTTGAAGAACAGGCAGGCCGTGCCGGAGGGGAAGACGAGCGTGGGGACACCGCACCCGCGCATCTGGTCGAGCACGTTGGAGACGGTGCCGTCGCCGCCCGAAACGACCACGCGATCGAATTCGCGCACGTCCGCCACGGCATCCTCGGGTTCCATACCATCGCCGATAAAACGCATCACGACCTCGTCGCCGCCCTGCGCGAGGGCGTACGTGAATGCGTAGATTTCATCTGAGCTGGGGCCCGATGCCGGGTTGTGGATGATAAGGCAGCGCATACTTACGTTCCCGTTCTGTGACTAACCGAGTATAGTTGTAAGGCAATGCCGATATCCTACCCGTGTTTTTCGGGCCTAACCTTATTCGATGGGTTGATATGTACATTTCCACACATCAGGCTCTACTCGACTTTTGCCAGCGCGCCCGTGAGTTCGACGCGATTGCCGTCGATACCGAGTTTTTGCGCGAGCGCACGTTCCATCCGCGTCTGTGTTTGGTTCAGATTGCCACCCCTGCCGAGAGCGTAGCGGTCGATCCCCTGGTAATCGACGACCTATCGCCGCTGGCCGAGCTTATGGCCGACGAGAGCGTGACCAAGGTCTTCCACGCCTGCTCGCAGGATATGGAGGTCATGCTCCATACCGTAGGCGTGCTGCCGCGTCCGATTTTTGACACGCAGGTGGCCGCCGCCTTTTTGGGCGAGCGTCAGCAGATTTCCTACGGCGCGCTCGTGCAGACGTTTTGCGGCGTCTCATTGCCCAAGACCGAGTCACTGACCGACTGGTCGCGTCGCCCGCTGACCGATAAGCAGATTGAGTACGCGATCGATGACGTCAAGTATCTGATCGTGGCCTATACCGAGATGATGAGCCGCCTGCGCGAGCTGGGCCGCGTGGACTGGGTGCTCGACGAGCTGCGCCCGCTGGCTGACGAGTCGCACTATCGCGCCGATCGCCACGAGGCGTTCCGCAAGGTCAAACGCATCAACTCGTGCAGTCGTCACCAGCTGGGTATCGCGCGCGAGCTCGCCGCCTGGCGCGAGGACCGCGCCGAGCGCCGCAACATCCCGCGCAAATGGGTCATGTCCGACGACACGCTGCTTGCGCTCGTTAAACGCAATCCCGTGCGCGTTGAGGAGTTCCGCAGCATTCGCGGTACCGATCAGTTGGGGGAGCGCGACGTGGACGGTGCGCTCATGGCCATCAAGCGCGGCGCAAGCTGCCCGCACGATCGCCTGCCGCTCATGGTGCGCGGGCATCGCCAGATCTCTCCGGAGTTGGAGAGCGTGACGGATCTCATGTACGCGCTCATCCGCCTGGTTGCCGAACGCTCGGGAGTGGCGACCTCGGTCATTGCCTCGCGCGATGACCTGGCCGACTACATTGAGCATCCCGAGCAGAGCCCCTTGCGCGAAGGCTGGCGCTTTGAGCTTGTGGGCTCGCGCCTGGACGATCTGCTCTCGGGCAACATGGGGTTGACGGTCAAAGATGGCAAAATTGAATTGCTGTAAGGAAGCCTAGCCGCTTGAGTGGGTAGAATGCCTCCAACGTGTAACTCGATTCGGAGGAATTCGCATGCCTTATTACTATGGATACGGCTTTGGCATCGACCCGCTGTACCTGCTGGTTGTTCTTGTCTGCACGGTGATTGGTCTTGCCGCACAGAACTATATCAACTCGACGTACAAAACCTGGTCCAAGGTTCGCTCGGACGGCGACACGGGCGCCACGGTCGCTCGCCGCATGCTCGACGCCAACGGCTGCAACGCCGTGGGTATCAAGGGTGTCGCCGGCGAGCTCACCGACCATTACAACCCGCAGGACAATAACCTGTATCTCTCGGATGCCAACCGTTCGGGCGGGTCGGTCGCAAGCGTTGCCGTCGCCTGCCACGAGGCGGGCCATGCCGCCCAGCGTCAAAGCGGTTACGCCATGATGAAGGTTCGCACCGCCCTCGTGCCGGTCGTCAACTTTACCCAGAACACCTGGACCATCGTGTTGCTCTTGGGCCTGTTTATGAACATCGCGGGACTCACGACCCTCGCACTGATCTTCTTCTCGTTTAGCGTGCTGTTCCAACTGGTTACGCTGCCGGTTGAGATTGATGCCAGCCGGCGTGCCGTGGCGTATATTGAGCAGTCGGGTATGAGCTCCAAGCAGGTCAACGGTGCCAAGAAGGTGCTGACGGCCGCCGCGCTTACCTATGTGGCTGCGGCGCTCACCTCGATTATTCAGCTGCTCTATCTTATGGCTCGCTACAACAGAAACTCCAACCGATAACAAATGGGACAGGCAGGCGCCGCGGGGATTCGTGTCCCCGCGGCGCTGTACTATGTGTTGGACTTGAATTTGCGCAGGGCCGGAGCCCATGTGCACGATGACGAAAGGAGGCTGCGTGGCGGGCTGGAATCTAACCGGCAATGCCGTTTCCGCCGAGTTCGACGGTTCGGACGATCAGGAGCGCAAGGAGCTCAGCGTGAGCCAGGCGGTGGAGATCGCCGCCGGCGCGCTCGATGCCATTCCGCAGCTGAGCGTTTTGGGCGAGGTCACGGGTTTTCGTGGTCCCAACGCCCGAAGCGGCCACTGCTACTTTCAGATCAAGGACGACTCGGCGGCCGTCGACTGCATCATCTGGAAGGGCGCCTATCTCAAGCGCACGTTCGATCTGCGCGACGGCATGCAGGTGAGCTTTAAGGGCAGCTTCAATCTCTATAAGGCCACGGGCCGCATGAGCTTTGTCGCTCGCTCGTTTTCGCTGGCGGGGGAGGGTCTGCTGCGTCAACAAGTGGCGCAACTGGCCGAAAAGCTACGCCGCGAGGGCCTGATGGACGAAGCGCGTAAGCGCCGCATCCCGGTGTTTTGCTCCCGCGTGGCGGTCGTTACCTCGCTTTCGGGTGCCGTAATCGACGACGTCAAGCGCACATTGCGTCGTCGCAACCCGCTCGTCGAGCTCGTCTGCGTGGGCGCTAAGGTTCAAGGCGAGGGTGCGCCGGCCGAGCTTATTGAGGGCCTGCGCCGTGCCGCCGCCATCACGCCAGCGCCCGACTGCATCTTGCTGGTGCGCGGCGGCGGCTCCTTCGAGGACCTCATGACCTTCAACGACGAGGAGCTTGCCCGTGCGGTGGCGGCTTGTCCTGTGCCCGTGGTGACCGGCATTGGCCATGAGCCCGATACCTCGATTTGCGACATGGTGAGCGACCGCCGCGCCTCCACGCCCACGGCGGCGGCAGAATCGGTGGCGCCGGCTATGACGGAGTTGGCCGATGTACTCGAGGCGCGCCATCAGCGCCTGGGTGCCGCGATGGCATCGATGATTGGGTCGGCCCAGGTCGACCTGGAGATGCTCGATCAGCGTGGTCGCCGTGCCTGGGATACCTATTCGGCTCGCTTGGGCGATGCACTCGATGCGGCTGCGTGCCGCCCGTGCCTCAACGACCCCACATTTATGGTTGAGCGTCGCGAATCGGAGCTTGCGCTGACTGCTGATCGCCTGTCGGGCGCCATAGTACGCTCGGTCGGGACATTCCGCTCCAACTTTGAGCGCTTGCCCGAGCGTCTGGTTACAAGCACCTCGGGGCTCGATGGCAAGCGCCATGCGCTCACGCTTGCGAGTTCCCGTCTGGAGCATCAGGGACGTTCGATGCTCAGCAAGCCCGCGTCCGACCTGGGCCGAGCTGCCGCGTCGCTTGATGCCCTGTCGCCGCTCAAGGTGCTTGCCCGCGGCTATTCCATCGCGTACAGCGATGATGGGGTGGCCACGAGCGCCAAGACCTTTAAGCCCGGCGACGCCATCCGCGTGCGCATGGCAGACGGTAACGTTGCGGCAACGGTCGATACGGTCGAGTAGACCGCGTTTCATAGCGATAAACCTTTAGGAAAGGAAACAGATATGGCAGAGAAAACCCCGGTCGAGCAGCTTACGTACAAGCAGGCCTCGCAGGAGTTGGAGCTCATCATTCGCAGCTTGGAGTCGGGCGATATGGAGCTCGAGGAATCGCTCGAGAGCTATACCCGCGGCGTCGAGCTCCTCAAGAGCCTGCGCACCCGCCTGTCCGATGCCGAGCAGAAGGTCTCGGTGCTTCTTAAGGACGTCGACGGCAACGACGTGCTCGCCGACGGCGAAGCCGCCAACACCGACGACAACCTCTCGTTCTAGCCATCCCGACCAAATATAATTACCTTGGTCTGTGAGAAAGGAACCAACTATGTGCGATTGTATCTTCTGCAAAATTGCCAACCACGAGATCCCCTCGACCGTTGTCTATGAGGATGACCAGGTCATCGCCTTCGACGACCTCAATCCCCAGGCGCCGGTCCATACGCTCGTGATCCCCAAGAAGCATTACAGTGACATCGCCGACAACGTACCTGCCGAGACCATGGGCGCCATGGCTCACGCCATCCAGGAGGTCGCTAAGGCCAAGGGCTTGGAGGACGGTTTCCGCGTCATCTCCAACAAGGGCGTCAACGCCGGCCAGACCGTCATGCACTTCCACATGCACGTTCTCGGTGGCAAGAACCTGGGCGAGAACCTCATCTGAGGGCGCGTAGGCCGTCGACTTGGCTGCCTTTGGAGTAATCTATGCAGCTCTCTCAACTCGAATACCTTCAAGCTGTAGCGAACTATGGCGGCGTGCGCAAAGCAGCTCGCGCCGTTCACGTGAGTCCGCAGGCCGTTTCGTCGGCAATAAAAAAGTTGGAATCTGAGTATCAGATTGTTTTGCTCGACCGATCGGCGGGGGAGGCTGTTTTGTCTCCGGCGGGCAGAGAATTTGCGCGTCGTGCACGCGTGATCCTGGCGCAAGTCGACGATCTCAAAAAGTACGCTCAATCGGGGAACGGCGGCGTTTCGCCCGACGGCCATTTCCGTCTTTACGCCCCCTGTCTTCACGGGCGGGGGCTCCTTTTTTCCGAAAACTGGTACGACTCGTTTGAAAGCTCGCACCCTCAGATTCATCTTGATGTGTGGCATCAGCCAACGGCAACATGCTTTGAATCACTTATACTTGGAATTTCGGACGCGGCTATCTCGTTTGAGGAACCACGGGACAGCGTCCTTTCTTCAAAATATATGGGTGAAAAGGAGCTCAGGGTTCTTTCATGCCCAGCTGGTCATCAATCTGTTGACGCTATGACCATTCGTGAGTTACTGGGCGGCAGGCTCGCTGTTCCCATTAATTTGTCACCCTGTCTCAATGCAATCAATCAATGTCCCGAAGCTCAGCTGGTTAATTTCCGCTTTCGCGATGTCGAATACGGAAGCAGGGCGCAGGCTGAGTTTCTTCAAGCCGGGGGATTGATATTGAGTTTTTCTGGCTCTTCTCTCGCATCAGATGGATTGGAAGTGAGCGAGTGCTCTATTGAAGGCTCGCATGACGTAGCCTTGCCCATCTACTTTTGCTATCGACAAAATGCCTGGACCGATCGACACCAGACGGTATTTCTTCACCTATTGCGTCATCTTGCTTCGTGAGGCCATTTGGCCTCGTGTTGTCAAGTGAATGTTGACGCCTTGTAACACATGACTGACGGCTTTGCCCTCATGCTTTTCCAAGATTCCGATTCAGATTGTTGACTCTTGGAGGGCGGAGCATGAAAAACCGTACGGTTTTGCTTTATATGACGTTCGTTTTTCTGTCGAACTTCAGCACCATTTTGTATTTTCTGACGGTTTACCTTGAATTCGTCGGATTCTCGATAGTGGCGATTTCTAGCATGATGATTGCATATCAAGTGAGCAAGTTCATCCTCGAAGTTCCCACTGGCTATATTGCTGATAGGTTTGGACGAAAGACAAGCGGTCTCGTTGGCGTCGTGGGGATGCTTGGATACTACGCTGCCCTGCTTCTCGTCCGTTTCCCTCTGCTTTTAATCGGTGCGTTCGCTCTCAAAGGTTTTGCCGTTGCATGTCTGAGCGGATCCATAGAAGCGATTTACATTGACAGCGTCTCTCAGGACCAGCTCGTAAGACTTAATGTCGTTGAGCGATTTGTTTTCTATGCCTCTTATGCCATCTCCGCTTGCGTGGGTGGTTTCATTTCGTCTGTCGGTGCATATCTCATTGGTCTTTCGGCAGATATCATCGCAATGGTGTTGACGTTGGTTGTCGTTGTCTGCATTCCTGAGATGCGAAGAGGGGGCACTGCGGGGGCACCTGAGCGTGGAATTAGCCCGAAGATGATCGGTGCCGCTATTGCGTGTAATGGCATTCTTCGTTCAGCGTTCATCATGGACTGTTCTCAGGCATTTGCTTTTGTCGCCCTGGAAGACTTTTTCTCACTGCTGCTTGCGGGCCGCGGAATGAATTCCGTCGCTTCGGGTGTGACCATTGCGGTCCAGCTCCTTGCCTCGGCCTCCATGGGGCTTATTGTGCCCAGTGTGATTGCTCATGTCGACAAGGGCCGTTTTGCGCGTATTTGCGGCATCATTCGCTTAGTATTGACAGCTTTGTTTTTGATCCCCCTTACTCCGGCTAATTTGCTGCCCGTGTTCTATGTGCTGCAGACGGTTGCGTACTCGTTGTTTGCTCCAATTAAATACTCAATTTTTCAAAATGCTGCTGATTCTTCGATGCGCTGTTCATTGATTTCGGTTCAAAGCCAGATGGTGGCGGTGGGTGCTGTTCTTTTCTATCTGCTCAACGCTGTGTTGAGCAGCGCTGCGGGCATTCGAGTCGTATTGCTTGTCGCGCTCGGGATTTCTTCTTTGGTGTATATCCCCGCGCTATTTCGTCTTACAAGCCAAAGGACATGAGTATTTAGACACCGATAACTTATATATCAACGCCAATAAACCCGAGCGCGAGGGCGTTTGGGTTTATTATTGAAGCGTATGTAACCTGGCGGCGCCACACCGCCTGTTAGTAGGGAGACACATGAACGTTCTGGTCGTCAACGCGGGATCTTCGACCCTTAAGTATCAGGTCATCGACACCAAGTCCCACAAGGTGTCCGCAAAGGGCTCCTGCGAGCGCGTCTGCTTTACCGGCGGTACCTTCACCCACGCTGCTAACGGTTCCAAGAAGGTGACCGAGAACATCGAGTTCCCCGACCACAAGGTCGCCATCGAGGTCGTCCTGAAGGACCTCGAGGCCAACGGCGTCAAGATCGAGGGCATCGGCCATCGCATCGTTCAGGGCGGTTGGTACTTTGGCGATTCCTCCCTCGTCGACGAGGACGTTCTCGCTAAGATCCGCGAGGTCGCCCCGCTGGCGCCGCTCCACAACAACCCCGAGGCCAACGTTATCGAGTTCTGCCTGGAGCAGTATCCCGACCTGCCCAACGTCACGGTCTATGACACCGCTTTCCACTTCAACATGCCCGAGGTCGCCAAGACTTACGCTCTACCCAAGGACGTTTGCGACAAGCTGCACATCCGTAAGTACGGCGCCCACGGCACCAGCTACCGTTACATCTCCAAGAAGGTCGCCGAGATGACCAACGGCGAGGCCCGCAAGGTCGTCGTGTGCCATATCGGCTCCGGCGCTTCCCTGTGCGCTATCGAGGACGGCAAGTGCATGGACACCACCATGGGCCTCACCCCGCTCGATGGCGTCATGATGGGCACCCGCTGCGGCTCCATCGACCCGGCTACCGTGTGCTACCTGCAGCGCGAGGGTGGCTACACCTTCGACGAGGTCGACGAGATGATGAACAAGAAGTCCGGCCTTTTGGCTGTGACCGGCGGCAAGACCAACGACTGCCGCAACGTCGAGGAGCTCGCCGCCGCTGGTGACCCCGATGCTCAGCTCGCCTTCGACATGTTTGTCTACAAGATTGCCGCCAAGGCTGCCGAGATGGCTGCTTCCATGTGCGGCATGGACACCCTGGTCTTTACCGCCGGCATCGGCGAGCACGCTCCGGCTGTCCGCGCTGGCGTGGCCGACCGTCTGGCCTTTATGGGCGTCAAGATGGACCATGCCCGCAACGCCCTGCGCGGCGACGGCGCTTGGTGCCTGTCCGCCAAGGATTCCAAGGTCAAGATTTTCGTCATCCCCACGGACGAGGAGTTCATGATCGCTTCCGACGTCGAGCGCATCGTCAACGGCAAGTAATTGCAAGAGGGGAGGGGCTGGACGACCGAGCGCCGTTCGGCCCCTCTTTTGTGCTCGTTGGGCGATATGCTTGATAGCTATTTATCAAGTTGTGATAACTTCTTATTAAAATGCGGCCGCCTTAAGGGGTCTGCGTCGACCGTATTGCACTGCAAAGGAGTCTCATGAACGTACTTGTTGTCAACGCCGGCAGCTCAAGCCTTAAATATCAGCTTTTGGATACCGATACCCGCGAGGTTTTCGCCAAGGGCAACTGCGAACGTATCGGTTCGGACATGGGCATCTTTGGCCACTCCGAGAACGGTGGCGCCAAGCAGACCGAGGAGGTCCCTTTCCCCGATCATCGCTCTGCTATCGCTCGTGTGCTCGAGGAGCTCGAGAAGACCGACTTTACGATTGATGGCATTGGTCATCGTATCGTTCAGGGCGGCTGGCACTTCGATGATTCCGCAGTTGTCGACGACGAGGTTATGGCCAAGATTCTCGAGGTGGCCCCGCTCGCCCCGCTGCACAACTACGGCGAGGCCGCGGCGATTGAGTATTGCCGTGAGAAGTATCCGAAGCTGCCCAACGTGGCGGTCTTCGATACCTCGTTCCATATGACCATGCCCGAGGTCGCCTATACCTACGCGCTGCCCAAGGACGTGTGCGACAAGTACCACGTGCGCAAGTACGGCGCCCACGGCACGAGCCACCGCTATGAGTGGATGATGGCCAAGGAGATCCTGGGTTCGCGCTGCCACCGTCTGCTTTCGTGCCACTTGGGTAACGGTGCTTCGCTCGCTGCTATCGAGGACGGCGTGTGCCGCGACACCACGATGGGCCTCACGCCGCTCGACGGCCTGATGATGGGCACTCGCTGCGGTTCCATTGATCCGGCCACCGTGTGCTACCTCCAGCGCGAGGGCGGCTACAGCTATCAGGAAGTCGATGACATGATGAACAAGCAGTCTGGTCTGCTTGCCATCTCGGGCATCTCCAACGACGCCCGCGACATCCGTACACGCGCCTCCGAGGGCGACGAGCGCTGCCTGCTCGCCTTCGATATGTTCGCCTACAAGGCCATGCAGCAGGCTGGCTCCATGATCGCTTCCATGGCGGGCGTGGACACCATCACCTTTACCGCCGGCATCGGCGAGAACGACTGGTCGATCCGCAAGGCCTTCTGCGACTGCTTTGAGTGGCTGGGCGTACGCATCGACAACAATAAGAACCGCGAGGCCGTGGGCAACGGCCCGCAGGTCATCAGCGCCGCCGGTTCAGCCGTTACGGTCATGGTCATCCCCACCGACGAGGAATACATGATCGCCCACGACGTCGAGCGCCTGACCAAGAACAACTAACGCGCGCATTTGCAAGTAAACGAAAGGCCTCCAGAGCAACAGCTCCGGAGGCCTTTTTGCTAGCAGGCGGAAATACCAGTCCCAAAGTGACCATCGCCAGTAACGCCTGCACTCCCAGCAACGGCACCCGGCCATCCAGATCTTCAGCCTCAGCTCGTAGCCAAGCCGCCGTCCACTCCAGATACCCTGACTGCCACGTGACGGCAGGGACCCTACAGGGTAAAGCTCTGAAAATATTCCACAGGACGGAGGAAGCCCCCGCCGCACGTAGTGCGCAGCGGGGGCTTCCGACATGTCCGAGGACGTTTTCAGAGCTTTACCCTGTAGGGTCCCGAGGGGATATGTTCGCTACTCAGCCATCTGAGCCTGGACGGCGGTGATGGCCACGACACCCACGATGTCGTCGGCAGAGCAGCCGCGCGACAGGTCGTTAACCGGCTTGGCGATGCCCTGCAGGATGGGGCCGTAGGCGTCAGCACCGGCGAAGCGCTGGACCAGCTTGTAGCCGATGTTGCCGGCCTCGAGGTCGGGGAACACGAGCACGTTGGCCTTACCGGCGACGGAGGAGCCGGGGGCCTTGAGCTGGGCGACGGTGGGGACGATGGCGGCGTCGAGCTGCAGGTCGCCGTCGATGGCGAGCTCGGGAGCCTTCTCCTTGCAGAACTTCACGGCCTCCTGGACCTTCTTTGCGACCTCGCCACCGGCGGAGCCCATGGTGGAGTAGGAGAGCATGGCCACGTGCGGCTCAACGTTGCCCATGAAGGTGGACCAGGAGTGGGCCGAGGCGATGGCGATCTCGGAGAGCTCGTCGGAGGACGGGTTGATGTTGAGGCCGCAGTCGGCGAAGATCAGCGTGCCGTCGGTACCGAACTGCGGGGTGTCGGTGCACATCACGAAGAAGGCCGAGACCAGCTTGGTGCCCGGGGCGGTCTTGAGGATCTGAAGCGCAGGGCGCAGGGTGTCGGCGGTGGAGTGGCAGGCGCCGGAGACCAGGCCGTCGGCATCGCCCATCTTGACCATCATGGTGCCAAAGTAGGTGGCGTCCATCACCTGGGCGCGAGCCTGCTCGATGGTAACGCCCTTCTTGGCGCGGAGCTCGGCAAACTTCTGCGCGTACTCCTCGTGCTTCTCGGCATTGCGCGGGTCGATGACGGTGGCGCCGGGAACGTCGATCTCGTCGGGGTTGCCCAGGATGACGATCTTTGCCAGGCCCTCCTCGATGATCTTGGTGGCCGCGACGATGGTGCGCGGATCCTCGCCCTCGGGCAGGACGATCGTCTTAAGGTCGGCCTTGGCGGCAGACTTCATACGGTTAAGGAAATCGCTCATGTTACTCCTTACAAGCGTTTCGCTAAGCTCCAGGCGCCCGGCTGTTCACGAATAAACCCGCTGCTAGCGGGTTTACCTTTCAATTATGTACGCCGCGATGCTTGAGCTTTCCTTGTGTGGCAAGCTCATTATAGGACGCATTAGCGCTATAATCGCTCTGATAAATATGTCTCGAAGAATGTTCGAGAAAAGCCCAGCTAACGAGCCCGTGGCTTTTGACAAGGAGTATCGATGCAGATTACCTCAGGCCTGCCTGAAGGCTTTAACGCCGGCGCGTACGACATGATTGTCGTCGGTGCTGGATATGCCGGTGCCGTTTGCGCCCGCCGTCTTGCCGAGACCATCGGCTATCGTGTTGCCGTTTTGGAGCGCCGTAGCCACATTGCGGGCAATGCCTATGACTGCACTGACGAGGCCGGAATCCTGATCCACGAGTACGGTCCGCATATCTATCACACCTTTAACGAGCGCGTGCACAATTTCCTGTCGCGCTTTACCAAGTGGACGGATTATCAGCACAAGGTGCTCGCCAACATCAACGGTACCCTTATGCCCGTGCCCTTCAACCATGCGAGTCTCAAGCTCGCCTTTGGTGACGAGCGCGGCGAGGAGCTGTATCAGAAGCTCGTGGAGACCTTTGGCAAGGATGTCAAGGTGCCCATTATGGAGCTGCGTAAGAAGAACGACCCCGACTTGGCCGAGGTCGCCGATTACGTCTACGAGAACGTCTTTTTGCATTACACCATGAAGCAGTGGGGCCAGACGCCCGATCAGATCGATCCCTCGATCACCGGCCGCGTTCCCGTCTTTGTGGGCGATGATGACCGCTACTTCCCGCAAGCTCCCTTCCAGGGCATGCCGCAGGAGGGCTACACGGCGCTCTTTGAGCACATGCTCGACCACGACCTGATCGACGTGTTCTGCGACGTGGACGCCCGTGACCTCTTTGAAATCGACGAGACTACCGTCAAGATCGACGGCAAGGTCTACGGCGGCGAGATTGTCTATACCGGTCCGCTCGATGAGCTGTTCAACCTCGACTTGGGTGCGTTGCCGTACCGCACGCTCGATATGAAGTTCGAGACGCTCGATATGGACCAGTTCCAGCCCGTGGGCACCGTCAACTACACCACGAGCGAGGACTACACGCGTATCACCGAGTTCAAGAACATGACCGGTCAGGTCCTGCCCGGCAAGACCACCATCATGAAGGAGTACTCTAAGGCCTATACGCCCGGCTCGGACGAGACGCCGTACTACGCCATTCTTGAGCCCGAGAACCGTGAGCTCTATGAGCGCTATCTTGAGCGCGTCCAGAACCTGACGAACTTCCACCCGGTGGGTCGTCTGGCCGAGTATCGTTACTACGATATGGACGCTGTGACCAATTCCGCCCTCGATCTTTCGGATGAGATTATCGCCTGCCATGCATAAAGTCATAACATTCGGTATTCCCTCGTATAACGCCGCCAAGGACATGGACCATTGCATCACCTCCATCTTGGAGGGGAGCAATTACGCCACCGATATCGAGATTATCGTGGTGGACGACGGCTCCAAGGACGAGACGGCCGCCAAGGCCGACGAGTGGGAGGCCCGTTATCCTGGAATCATCCGCGCGGTGCACCAGGAGAATGGCGGTCACGGTATTGCCGTCCTTTCGGGTCTGCGCGAGGCGCAGGGCACCTACTACAAGGTTGTCGACTCGGATGACTGGCTCGACGCTGCGGCTCTTTCGACTATGCTGTCGATTCTGCGTGGCTTTGAAGAGCGCGATCAGCGCGTTGACCTGTTTATCTCGAACTACGTGTACGAGAAGGTTTACGAGGGCACGCATACCGCTATTGGCTACAAATTTGCCCTGCCGCGCAAAAAGATCTTTTCCTGGGATCAGATCGGTCATTTCCGCCTGGACCAGAACCTACTCATGCACAGCCTGTGCTATCGCACGGATGTGCTGCGCGAGTCCAACCTTCCCATGCCGCCGCACACGTTCTATGTGGACAACATCTACGCCTACGTGCCACTGCCGCGTTGCAAGACCATGTACTACGCCGACATCGACCTCTACCGCTACTTTATCGGCCGCGAAGGTCAGAGCGTCAACGAGGCAACGATGGTCAAGCGTCTGGACCAGCAGTTCCGTGTTACGCGTATCATGATGGAGTCGTACCACCTGTACAGCGATGTTGAGTCGTCGCGCCTGCGTTCGTACATGATGGGCTACTTCACCATGATGATGGCGATCTGCTCGGTGCTTACCAAGCTTTCCGAGGAAGATTGCGCCGACGAGCGCCTAAAGACGCTGTGGAATGATTTGAAGGCCTACGACGAGCGCATGTATCGTCGTGCCCGCTACGGCGTGGTCGGGTTCTTCACCAATCTGCGCGGACGGGCCGGAGACAAAACCACACTCGGCCTATACCGTCTTGCCTCAAAGATCTTCAAATTCAACTAGTGCATAAACGCCCGGGTAACGGG
The DNA here is from genome assembly GCF_039062315.1 of Collinsella aerofaciens. Lineage (GTDB taxonomy): Bacteria > Actinomycetota > Coriobacteriia > Coriobacteriales > Coriobacteriaceae > Collinsella > Collinsella aerofaciens_BG. Next base: position 147,156 of record NZ_JBCJBG010000001.1, on the reverse strand, counting down.
GACCCCTGGTCCTTAACTTGCTACTTCGAACAGTCCTGCGCAAGACGGAGGCGCCACTGGCGCCTCCTTTGCGTGCGGAACTCGTATCAAGTTAAGGACCAGGGGTCCTCTGCTATGTCCCGCATTATGCCAGCAAGCTGAATTTGAAGATCTTCGACGCGCGGTACACAGGGGCCTGGGCTGAAAAGACTTGGTTGGTAGGTTGCCCGGTGGGGCTTGGTTATGTTTGTCGCGAGTTCCGCACGAGCCGAAGAGCACTTAATGTGCTCTTCGTGCGAGCCAGGACTGTAGAGCAGCAAACATAACCAAGCCCCACCGGGCAACCGGTCAGGTTAGGTTACTTCGCGGCGCCGGGGATGCCGTGGGAGGTTTTGGCGGTTTTGGCTCCGTTTACGATGGCAGTTTCCAGGGCCCTTACTGCGAGCATGCCCAGCAGGTCTAGGGGAACGGCGGCGCTTGCCTGGGCGCCCAGTTTGCCGCTGGCGAGGGTGTAGATGGTGTCGCCGTCGTTGGTGGTGTGCGTGGGACGGATGGCGTGTGCGTAGGCGTCTGCGGCCATCTGGGAGACCTTGGTGGCTTGTGCCTTAGTGAGTTCCACGTTGGTGACGATGCAGCTGATGGTGGTGTTGGTGCGGTCGAGCGGCATCTGCATGGATCCGGCGGCGGCAAAGGCTGCGAGTTCCGTGTCGACGATCTGGTCGCTATCGGCGGCGGCGCGCATGCCGGCGACCCACTCGCCGGTGAAGGGGTCGACAACGTTGCCGCAGGCGTTGACCGAGACCACGGCGCCCACCTTGATGGGGCCGAGTGCCACGGCGGCAGCTCCAAGGCCGGCCTTCATGCAGGTGGCAGGCCCCATGAGCTTACCCACGGTAGCGCCCGTGCCGGCGCCTACGTTGCCCTGTTCGAGCTTGGTGGGGGTGTGGTCGAGTGCTTCGCGCACGGCGGCGATGCCGGCCTCAATGTCGGGGCGCACGGTGGGGTTACCAAAGGCAAGGTCGAAGATACAGCTGGAGCACACGATAGGCACCTGCGTGGGGCCGACGGGAAGGCCGATGCCGCGGCTCTCAAGCTCGCGAGCGACGCCGCTTGCAGCTTCGAGGCCAAAGGCCGATCCACCCGAAAGGCAGACGGCGTGGACCTTGTCGACGGTGTTCTCGGGTCGCAGCAGGTCGGTTTCGCGCGATGCTGGAGCACCGCCGCGAACGTCAACGCCGCCGGTGGCGCCCTCGGGTGCCACGATTACGGTGCAACCGGTGCCGGCCTCCTCGTCCGTATAGTTGCCATAGCAAAAGCCATCGACATCGCAGACGTCAATGGCCTCGAGCAGTGTATCCATGTTTAACTCCTATCGGTTTTCCGCCGCGCCTTGTGCCCGGTCGGGATCCGTACGGTACGGCAAAATTGTAGGCGCCGGGGGATACCCAGCGCCAGATGCAATTACGAGAGTTTTTGAATCGCGCGTGCGACGCGAGCGATGGGCAAGCCCACCACGTTGTAGAAGTCACCCGAAATGTCGTGCACGAGCATGCGGCCGCCTGTGCCCTGGATGCCGTAGGCTCCGGCCTTGTCCATGGGCTCGCCGGAGGCGACATAGCGCTCGATCTGCTCCTCGGTAAGCTCATAGAACGTCACGTCGGTCACATCGACAAAGGACAGGCTCTCGGCGGCATGCGGAGCTGTAGCGTCGCCGGCTTTAACGATGCAGACGCCGGTCGCCACCTGGTGCGTGCGGCCCGAAAGCTCGCGGAGCATGGTGCGCGCCTCGTCCTCGTTTGCCGGCTTGCCCAAAATCTTGCCATCGAAGGTGACGATGGTATCGGCCGCGACGGTCAACTCATTGGGCTCGGCATGCTCGGCGGCGACGGCAGCAGCTTTGGCACGCGCCAAGCGCTCGACGAGCGTAAGCGGAGCTTCGCCATCAAAAGGCGTTTCATCGATATCTGCGGGAATTACGCGAATGTTATAGCCCGCCTCGCGCATCAGCTCTATGCGGCGCGGCGATTGCGAAGCCAAAATCATAGTTGGATGCCCTCGGCGACCTTCTCGATGGCCTTCTCGCCGGCGAGCGTGCGCAGCAGCTCCAAGGCAAAGGGGAGTGACTGTGCCATGCCGCTGGCAGTGATGATATTGCCGTCTTGCGTGACCTTCTCGCCGGTATAAGCTCCCTCGGGGAAGCTCTTCTCAAAGCCGGGGAAGCACGTGGCGCGGCGTCCCTCGAGCAGGCCAAGCTCGCCCAGGATAAACGGGGCGGCGCAGATGGCGGCAACGTGCTTGGTCGCGGCGAACTCGCAGACTACGTCGCAGACGCGCTGGTCGGCGCGCAGGTTGGTGGCTCCGGGCAGGCCGCCGGGCAGCACGACGCAGTCGTACTCGTCAAAGTTGATTTCGTCAAAGAGCGCATCGCAGGTCACGGGAATCTGCAGCGAGCTCACGACCTCGCGCGTGGGCATGATCGAGACGAGCGTGGCGCGCACGCCGCCGCGCCGCATGACATCGACCATGGTCAGGCATTCAATCGTTTCAAAGCCATCGGCGGCGAGAACTGCAACGCTGGGCATGAGAGTTCCTTTCGTAAGGCGGCATACAATTAGCCGTCTTATACCCCGAAGACATGCGCTTGCCACGCTCGATTTCCCAATGTTTAAAAAGGGACGGAGATTAAATAATCATTCGGTACAAATTGATTATTTAATCTCCATCCCAGAAAAATCATCGGGCGTGGTCTCGGGCAAACAATCTAGTTGCGCTTGAGGTGGACGACGGTTTCGCAGTGGAAGGTTTGCGGGAACAGGTCGACCGGTGTGATCTTGACGGGGGAGAAGGTGCCTTCCTCGACAAAGCGCTTAAGGTCGCGTGCCAGGGTGGCAGGGTCGCAGCTCACATAGGCGACATCGCGCGCACTCGTGCTGGCGATGAGGTCGATGGCCTCGGGCGCCAGACCTGCACGCGGCGGATCGACCACCAGGACATCGGCATCCTGGTCGGGGAACTCGCGTACGGCATCGCCGCCGATGACGTCGACGTTGTCGAGATTGTTGATCTCGAGGTTACGGCGCAGGTCGCGCACGGCCGGACCGTAGGCCTCGACGGCGGCAACAAAGTCGCAGCGGCGGGCGAGCGGCAGGGTAAAGGTGCCGGCGCCGCAGTACAGGTCCACGGCAAGCTCGTCTTCCTGCGGATCGAGTGCGTCCATAACGAGCTCGATCAAAATCTCGGCACCCTTGGTGTTGACCTGGAAAAACGATGGGGCGGACAAGCGCATCTGGCCGTCAGCGATGTTCTCGGTCCACGAGCCCTCACCGGCGAGCATCTCCACCTTGGAAACGCGGCGGGCCTTCTTCTCGCCCTTGCTCATGACGCGCACGACGCTCGTGGGGTGTGCGGCGTCTGCCAGCACGCGCGAGACCTGTGAGCGCGGGAAGGAGCCTGTGGGCGTCCAAAGCGCGATCTCGAGCGCCTTGGTGCGACGCGAAGCGCGAATGCCCACGCGCTCCAGACCCAGGTCGTGGCTGCCGCTCAGATAGTTGAGCGCGCCGACGACCGATTTGAGTGCCTTGGGAAAACGCTTATCGAACAGCGGGCATGCATCGACAGTCACGATCTTACTGGGATCGACGCCGTGCATGCCAAGGCGCACACGTCCGTTAACGAGGGTGGGCTCCAACTCAATTTTATTGCGGTAGCCCCAGTCGTCCTTGGTGTGGCGGATAGGCTGGACAAGTTCGTTGACCTGGTCGGGGGTGAACTTGCCAATGCGCTCGAGCGTGGAGCGCAGGTTTTGCTCTTTGGCGGCAAGCTGAGCGGTGCGCGAGAGATTGCCCCACGAACAACCGCCGCAGATGCCCACGAAGGGGCAGGGGGGCTGAATGCGATCGGGGCTTGGCTCCAGAATCTCGGTCGTGCGGGCGCGCATAAACGACTTGCCGTCCTGCACGACCTCGGCTTCGACGGTGTCGCCCGCCACGGCGCCTTGCACAAATGTGGCCTTGCCGTTGTCGGCATGTGCCAGACCGTCGGTGCCGTACGTCATCGATTCTATGGTGAGCTTCATGTTCCTGCCTGTCATTCGCGGTATTGTCCGCAACCATGGTAGCAGGGAAAAGCGCCCTGTATCTGGGGCATTCCTCAAATACGGGGCGCTTCTACAAACGACTATTTCGTCTTGCCAGTAATGAGCGTCTTAAGACCCAGACCGATCAGGCCCAGACCCATGCGCACGCGACCGGGGCGATGGCGCTCGATGGCATTGGCTTTGCCAGCGGGCTTCTTGTGACGCACGTTGCTCTCGGGGGTTGTTGTGGGTGCCTGAGGTTGGGCTGCGGGAGCAGGTTCGGGCTCGATAACGGTCGCTCGGACCTTCTGGACCTCGGGAGCGGCCGGCTGCGGCTCGGGCTCAGGCTGGGATGCGAGCGCGGGTTCTGCCTCGGCGTCGGCTTCGGCGTTGCGATACGCGCGCTCCAGCAGAGCTTCTTGCGAGTTGAAGGGTTTCTCGTCCTCTTTGCGCTCCACCGGAACCCAGGTGCCGTCACTCGTCAGGCTGCGTGCCTTCACGTTGTCGCGCAGCTGCATGCCCATGTACTCGTGCACCAGGGCGCGGCAGGTGGGGTCGAGCACCGGGAAGGCGATCTCCACGCGGTGCTCGGTGTTGCGCGTCATCATGTCTGCCGAGCTCAGGTAGATCATGTCCGAGTCCACGCCAAAGGCATAGACGCGCGCATGCTCCAAAAAGCGTCCGACGATGGAGCGCACGTGCACGTTCTCGGTCTTGCCCGGAACACCGGGCTTGAGGCACGAGATGCCGCGAATGATCATGTCCACGCGCACGCCGGCACACGATGCCTCGGCAATCTTGTCGATGACCTCGCGGTCGGTAAGCGAGTTGAGCTTAAAGAACACGCGGGCGGGCTCGCCGACAAGGGCGCGCTGAATCTCGCGGTCCAGGCCGCGCATGATGAGCGGTTTCAGTCCGGCGGGCGCCACGCCCAGGAAGCGGTAGTCGCCGCGCAGGTTGCCCAGCGACAGGTTGCGGAAGAACAGGTTGGCGTCCTCGCCGATACCGGGATGGGCGGTCATGAGCATAAAGTCACTGTAGAGCTTGGCCGTCTTCTCGTTAAAGTTGCCGGTGCCCAACAGCGTGAGACGGGTGAGCGCCATGCCCTCACGATAGGTGAGCTGGCAGATCTTGGAGTGGCACTTAAAGCCCTCGGAGCCGTAGATAACGGTGCAGCCGGCCTCTTCCAGACGCTCGGCCCACTCGATGTTGTTCTGCTCGTCAAAGCGTGCGCGGAGCTCCATGAGCACCGTGACCTCTTTGCCGTTTTCGGCAGCATCGATGAGCGACTCGCACAGGCGGCTTTGTTTGGCCACGCGGTAGAGCGTGATGCGCAGCGAGATGCACTCGGGGTCGTAGGCTGCTTCGTGCACCAGGTCCAAGAACGGGTTCATGGCCTCGTAAGGGTAAAAGAGCAGCTTGTCGCCCTGCAGCACTTGCTCGCGAATGGAGCGGGACATATCGATGGCGGGGTTGGGCTGCGGCTTAAACGGCGTAAAGAGCAGCTCGTTGCGTAGATGCTCGGGAATCTTGCCCTCAATGCCAAAGACGTAGCTCAGGTCAAGGGGGATATCGCAGGTAAAGACCGAGCGGCGAGAAAGCTCGAGCGCCTTGCGGATGGTCTTGAGCGTTGGCTTTTCGAGGGAGCCCGATACGGCGAGCACCACCGGCTGCAGGCGCAAGCGCTTCTTGAGGATGCGCTTCATGTGCTGGCGGTAATCCTCTTCCTCCTCGACGCCCTCGCCGTCCGGGTCGATATCGGCATTACGGGTGACGCGGATCAGCGCGCGATCCAGAGGCTTATAGGAGCCAAAGCAGCTATCCAGGCAGGCGAGGATGACGTCCTCGAGCAAGATGTAGGAGTAGGTGCCGGTGGGCGAGGGGATCTCGACCACGCGGTTCATCGAGGCGGGAATCTCGATAAGGCCCAGCAGGCTCTCCTCGTCGGTGACGCCGTCCAGGCCACAAGCCAGATAGAGTGCGCCGTTGCGCAGGTTGGGGAAGGGGTGGCGCGGGTCAATGACCAACGGCGAGATGACCGGCGACACGTAGGCTTGGAAGTAGCGGGTTACGAAGGTGCGCTCCTCGGGCGTAAGCGAATCGATGCGGGCGCGGTGAACGCCCAGAGCGTCGAGCTTGCCCTCGATGCTCTTAAAGATGGACTCCCAACGGGTAAGGAGCCCGGGCAGCTCTTCCATGACGGCATCGACCTGTTCGGAGGCGGTCATATTGCTCTTGTTGTCGACAGGCTGTTTTTTGAGCTCTGCCAGATCGGACAGGCCGCCCACACGCACCATAAGGAATTCGTCGAGGTTGGACTCGAAAATCGACACGAACTTTAGACGCTCGAACAGCGGAACGGTCTCGTCGAAGGCTTCGTCAAGCACGCGGTTGTCAAAGCGCAGCCAGCTAAGCTCTCGGTTTTGCGTGTACGAGAAGTCGCGCGGCGGCTTGCGCAGCTTGGCGGCCTTTTGCTTCTTTTCGATTTTGCTCGGCATATGCATCTGTCCGTTCAGTCCCCGCAGGGGACGGTAGCCTAACTCTAATTCACTATTGTCTCAATTTAGTCGACCACTGGCACGGACGTATCGCGTGAACGGTATCTTTACCTACTTCTTACGCTGACAAGTCATAGGACTGACGCCCTGCTCGTTCGCAAGTAATCTATATCCTCACTCAACTGGTGAGAATGTATGAATAAGAATGATAGCAAGCTGAATATAATCGAATGTAGGTCGAATCGAGGGCAAGCGTCATTTATATGCAGAAAACCGTTTTCACTATGCAATATTGAATCATGGATAACTTTGAATGTTCAAGCTTGATTTCCTAGAAAAATAACGTTTACCTAGGAAAATCTGCTTTACGAAACTGAAGTGCATCATGGGGAATCATATGCGATATACCGTTCATCGCACTTTGTTGACCGTTCGGGGGCGAGGTAGCATTACGCATGGAATTTGGATATAACTAGAGCTGTCAGCAAGCAGCGTCCCATATGGAGGGGCGCTGATACATTCGGTCAGTAAGGCCCGAAAGAAAGGTAGGAGGCCATGACGAAAGGTCTGCACGTGCCTTCCGAGATCGGCAAGCTCAGGAAGGTCTGCCTGCACCGTCCCGGCGACGAGCTCCTCAACCTGCCGCCCGACGAGCTCGAGCGACTCCTGTTCGACGACGTCCCGTTCCTGGAGGTCGCGCAGCAGGAGCACGACACCTTCGCCCAGATCCTGAGGGACCAGGGCGTCGAGGTGCTCTACCTCGAGAACCTCGTCGCCGAGGTGTTCGACCAGGTCCCCGGCGCCCGCGCCGAGTTCACCGACCAGTACATCGCCGAGGCCGGCATCCGCGGCCAGCACATGCCGCAGATCGTCCGCGAGAAGCTGGACTCCATCGAGGACAACCTCGAGTTCGTCAAGAAGACCATGGCCGGCATGACCAAGGCCGAGATCGACATGCCCCTCACGGCGTCCACGACCCTCGACTCCCTGGTCAACTCCGAGTCCGAGTCCGACCTGATCATCGACCCGATGCCCAACCTCTACTTCACCCGCGACCCGTTCGCGGTCGTCGGCGAGGGCGTCAACCTCAACCGCATGTACTCGGTCACCCGCAACCGCGAGACCCTGTACGGCAAGTACGTCTTCAAGTACCACCCCGACTACAAGGACGTCTCCCTGTACTTCCGCCGCGACTGCCAGTTCCACACCGAGGGCGGCGACGTGCTGAACATCAACGAGAAGACCCTCGCCGTCGGCATCTCCCAGCGCACCCAGGCCGCCGCTATCGACGTCATGGCCCAGAACATCTTCTGGAACTCCGACTCCAAGGTCGAGCGCATCCTTGCCTTCGACATCCCGGTCTCGCGCGCCTTCATGCACCTCGACACGGTCTTCACCCAGATCGACGTCGATAAGTTCACGATCCACCCCGCCATCATGGGCACCCTGCGCGTCTACGAGCTGACCGCCGGCAAGAACCCGGGCGACGTGAACATCCGCCTGATCGAGGACACCCTCGAGCACGTCCTGGAGGACGCCACCGGCGTCGACCAGGTCAAGCTGATCCCCTGCGGCGGCGGCGACCCGATCGCGGCCTCCCGCGAGCAGTGGAACGACGGCTCCAACACCCTGTGCGTCGAGCCCGGCAAGATCTGCGTCTACGCCCGCAACACCGTCACCAACGACGTGCTGTACAAGGAGGGCCTGGACCTGCTCGTCGTGCCCTCCGCCGAGCTCTCCCGCGGCCGTGGCGGCCCGCGCTGCATGAGCATGCCCTTCTGGCGCGAGGACCTCTAAGGTTTTCAAAGATCCGTACGGGTCTTAATACAAACATCTAGCTGCCATTAGATGTCTCCAAATGGGGCGGTGCGGGTTTTCGCACCGCCCCATTCTTGTCTAATAAGCTAAATTAGCATCAGATAAGGTGTCCATTATGTCTAGAGGCGGTCACGTTGATACCCCAACGGTGACGGCTTCTTTGCCTTTTGGGCATCATCTCGATTCCCATGACCTTTGTCGGCATCATCCCCGTGTTCTAGCGATTGGAGCTTAGTCATGGATATCAAGACAATTGGCGTTGAGGAATGGCTTAACGTTTGGGAGAAGAGCGCTACGTGGGACATTGCCCAGTCGACGATCTCATCGCTGACCATGGGCGAGCTTCGCGCGCTCGACGAGCAGGACGGCGCTACGTTCTACGAGCGTCTGGATCGCGAGAAGATGAACTACGGCTGGATCGAGGGCTCGCCCGACTTTAAGGCGGAGGTCGCCAAGCTGTATCGTCGCGAGGTCAATCTCGACCACATTCTGCAGACCAACGGCTGCACGGGCGCCAACCTTAACGCCATCATGGCCGTGGTCGAGCCTGGCGATCATGTTATCGCCGAGTGGCCCACCTACGCGCCGCTCTACGAGATTCCGCGTACGCTGGGTGCCGAGGTTGAGTACTGGGAGCTTCGCGAGGAGCTTGGCTGGAGGCCCGATATCGAGGAGCTCAAGCGTCTGGTGCGTCCCAATACCAAGCTCATCTGCATCAACAACGCATCGAACCCCATCGGAACGGTGCTCGATGCCGACACGCTCGACCAGATTGCCGAGATCGCCCGCTCGGTTGGCGCCTATGCGCTGTGCGACGAGGTGTACCTACCGCTTGAGAACACCGAGGACTTTATGTCGATGGCTGATGTGTACGAGAAAGCCATCGTCACCAACTCGGTGTCCAAGACCTATTCGACGCCTGCGGCCCGCGTGGGCTGGGTTGTGGCAGACGAAGAGGTCTCTAACCGCATTCGCACTTACCGCGACTACACCATGATTTGCGGCGGCGTGTTCAACGACGCCCTGGCGACCTATGTGCTCGAGCACAAGGATAAGATCCTCGAGCGCAACCGCAAGATCGTGTTTGGCAACCGCGATATCGCGCAGGCTTGGATCGACGCGCAGCGCCGTGTCTCCTGGACGGTCCCGCAGGGCGTGTCTACCTCGTTTATCCAGCTGGACATTCCCGAGGATGACGAGGGATTCTGCAAGCGCCTGCTGGCCGAGAGGGGGGTGCTGCTGGTTCCCGGTAGCCGCTTTGAACTTCCCTGCGGCGCGCGCCTGGGTTACTGCGCGAGCGAGGACGTTCTTCGCGAGGGCTTAAGGCTTTTGGGCGAGGCCCTGGCGGAGTTCGATCGCTAGGATCACGACGCCCTTCGTAGGTCGTATTCAAATTGGCCGACGATAATCGAAAACGGATCTGTTTCCCTAGGGGATCGGGTCCGTTTTTCTATACCGAGAAGTCAAGATGTTACAAATGAGGCAGTACGGCGAGCCGATATCAGCTGGGCCTTATACTGAGCTTCCGGTGAACGGTACCAAGCATCTGGTAAACGGTAACTTGTAATCAGAAAATGAATAGGACAAACTTTTTTCTGAATAAAAATGAAAATGGTTGAGACGCGGTATGAATCACTAATTCTATTCATAGCTTTATTAGAAATATGCAATTTGAGAGTGGTTTAACAAAGTTTAGTTCCATTTGCTATTTGGATTGAAAACGCGTTTAAGCACGTAAATAAACTTTATTAAATCAAAGTGTGCCATGCGTGAAGTATATGTGTATGCCGTTCACCCCCTATAAAAAACCGTTCGGGGGCAAGGTGGAAGTATGGATTGATTTTGGATATAAATATGTCGTCAGCAATAACGCCTCACACGGAGGGGCGCTAACGAATCGGCCCTGACAGGGGCCCGAAAGAAAGGTAGGAGGCCATGACGAAAGGTCTGCACGTGCCTTCCGAGATCGGCAAGCTCAGGAAGGTCTGCCTGCACCGTCCCGGCGACGAGCTCCTCAACCTGCCGCCCGACGAGCTCGAGCGACTCCTGTTCGACGACGTCCCGTTCCTGGAGGTCGCGCAGCAGGAGCACGACACCTTCGCCCAGATCCTGAGGGACCAGGGCGTCGAGGTGCTCTACCTCGAGAACCTCGTCGCCGAGGTGTTCGACCAGGTCCCCGGCGCCCGCGCCGAGTTCACCGACCAGTACATCGCCGAGGCCGGCATCCGCGGCCAGCACATGCCGCAGATCGTCCGCGAGAAGCTGGACTCCATCGAGGACAACCTCGAGTTCGTCAAGAAGACCATGGCCGGCATGACCAAGGCCGAGATCGACATGCCCCTCACGGCGTCCACGACCCTCGACTCCCTGGTCAACTCCGAGTCCGAGTCCGACCTGATCATCGACCCGATGCCCAACCTCTACTTCACCCGCGACCCGTTCGCGGTCGTCGGCGAGGGCGTCAACCTCAACCGCATGTACTCGGTCACCCGCAACCGCGAGACCCTGTACGGCAAGTACGTCTTCAAGTACCACCCCGACTACAAGGACGTCTCCCTGTACTTCCGCCGCGACTGCCAGTTCCACACCGAGGGCGGCGACGTGCTGAACATCAACGAGAAGACCCTCGCCGTCGGCATCTCCCAGCGCACCCAGGCCGCCGCTATCGACGTCATGGCCCAGAACATCTTCTGGAACTCCGACTCCAAGGTCGAGCGCATCCTTGCCTTCGACATCCCGGTCTCGCGCGCCTTCATGCACCTCGACACGGTCTTCACCCAGATCGACGTCGATAAGTTCACGATCCACCCCGCCATCATGGGCACCCTGCGCGTCTACGAGCTGACCGCCGGCAAGAACCCGGGCGACGTGAACATCCGCCTGATCGAGGACACCCTCGAGCACGTCCTGGAGGACGCCACCGGCGTCGACCAGGTCAAGCTGATCCCCTGCGGCGGCGGCGACCCGATCGCGGCCTCCCGCGAGCAGTGGAACGACGGCTCCAACACCCTGTGCGTCGAGCCCGGCAAGATCTGCGTCTACGCCCGCAACACCGTCACCAACGACGTGCTGTACAAGGAGGGCCTGGACCTGCTCGTCGTGCCCTCCGCCGAGCTCTCCCGCGGCCGCGGCGGCCCGCGCTGCATGAGCATGCCCTTCTGGCGCGAGGACCTCTAAGTCTTTCCGTTTCCGGTGCGGTCCCCCTACAACCGCACCGGTTTCGCCCGTCAAACGGGCTACACTAATTACTTACGTAATTCATTTCTTCGAAAGGAAACGAACCATGGGTGTTAACCTCTCCGGCCGTAGCTTCCTCAAGCTCCTCGACCTCACCACCGAGGAGATCGAGTACCTGCTCAAGCTCTCCAAGAACTTCAAGGATATGAAGCGCGCTGGCGTTCCGCACCGCTATCTCGAGGGCAAGAACATCGTTCTGCTTTTCCAGAAGACCTCCACTCGTACCCGCTGCGCCTTCGAGGTCGGCGGCATGGATCTGGGCATGGGCGTCACCTACCTCGATCCGGGTTCGTCGCAGATGGGCAAGAAGGAGTCCATCGAGGACACCGCCCGCGTTCTCGGTCGCATGTATGACGGCATCGAGTTCCGCGGCTTTGCCCAGGACGACGTCGAGGAGCTCGCTGCTAAGTCCGGCGTGCCCGTGTGGAACGGCCTGACCACTGAGTGGCATCCCACCCAGATGCTCGCCGACATCCTGACCGTCCAGGAGAACTTCAACTACGACATCAAGGGCAAGACCCTCGTCTTCATGGGCGACTGCAAGAACAACGTTGCTCGCTCCCTCATGGTTGTCTGCTCCAAGCTCGGCATGAACTTCGTGGCCTGCGGCCCCGAGGAGTGCATGCCCGCCGACGACGTCATCGAGGCCTGCAAGCCCATCGCCGAGGCCAACGGCTGCACCATCAAGCTGACCACCGACGTCAAGGACGGCGTCACCGGTGCCGACGTTATCTACACCGACGTGTGGGTCTCCATGGGCGAGCCTGACGAGGTCTGGGCCGAGCGCATCGCTCAGCTCACTCCGTATCGTGTCACCTCCGAGGTCATGGCTATGGCCAACCCGGGTGCCATCTTCCTGCACTGCCTGCCCAGCTTCCACGACACCAACACCACCATTGGCGCCGAGAAGTGCGAGCAGTTCGGCATCACCGAGCAGGAGGTCACCGACGAGGTCTTCGAGAGCCCCGCTTCCAAGGTCTTCGACGAGGCCGAGAACCGCATGCACACCATCAAGGCCGTCATGTACGCCACGCTCAAGTAAGTGCATCTAGCATCTCGCTCGGGGTGTATTGTTGAACACCCCGAGCGGCTTTATCTGGTAAAAATCTCGCATCGAGCGGCAGGCACGGCACGGAAGAGCCGCTTCGGGCGAGATCAGTAAATGATTTATGAAGGGGGGATGAGAACTATGACTGAGACCGCTAAGAAAAAGCGCGGTATGCCTTCATCGTTCACCATTCTTCTTGCTCTGCTGGCAATTGTTGCAGTAGTTACCGTTATCGTCTCCGGCACGTCCGGCGGCGAGGTTACTGCCGCCCGTCTGAGCGATTTCTGCACCGCCCCGATTAAGGGCTTCGCTGACGCTCTGCCCGTCTGCCTCTTCGTTATGATCCTGGGCGGCTTCCTCGGCATGATGACCGAGACCGGCGCCCTGGACAACGGCATTGCCGTTCTGGTGCAGAAGCTTAAGGGCAACGAGATCATGCTCATTCCCGTGCTGATGCTCATCTTCTCCCTCGGTGGTACCACCTATGGTATGTGCGAGGAGACCGTTCCCTTCTACGCCCTGCTTGCCGCTACCATGATGGCCGCTGGCTTCGACCCGATGGTCGGCGCCGCTACCGTCCTGCTCGGCGCTGGCTGCGGCTGCCTGGGCTCCACGGTTAACCCGTTCGCCGTCGGCGCTGCCGTCGACGCTCTGACCGGCGTTGGCATTGAGGTCAACCAGTCCATCATCATCGGCCTCGGTGCCGTCCTGTGGATTGTTACCACTGCCATGTCCATCTTCTTCGTCATGAGCTATGCCAAGAAGGTCAAGGCTGACAAGGGTTCCACCATCCTGTCGATGCAGGAGCTCAAGGACGCCGAAGAGGCTCACGGCAAGGCTGCTTCCGAGGTTCACAATGAGGTCAAGCTCACCGGTCGTCAGAAGGGTGTTCTGATCGCCTTTGCCTTCACCTTCGTCGTCATGATCGTCGGCTTCATTCCGCTGGCCGACCTCAACGAGGGCGTCGCCAACTTCTTCGACGCTGGCGCTGTCTACGACGCCGACGGTAACGCCGTCGTCCAGGGCTGGTCTGCCCTGATCACCGGCCTGCCCATTGGTCAGTGGTACTTCGACGAGGCTTCCACCTGGTTCTTCCTCATGGCCGTCCTGATCGGTATCATCGGTGGCCTGTCCGAGAAGCAGATCGTTAACACCTTCATCACCGGCGCTGCCGACATGATGTCCGTTGTTCTCGTCATCGCCCTCGCCCGTGGTATCTCCGTCCTCATGGCTAACACCGGCCTCGACGTCTACGTCCTCGACGCTGCCGCCAATGCTCTGGCTGGCCTGTCCGGCGTGATCTTCGCTCCCATGAGCTTCCTGGTCTACTTCGGCCTGTCCTTCCTGATCCCCTCGACCTCTGGTATGGCTACCGTCTCCATGCCTATCATGGGACCGCTGGCTGTTAAGCTCGGCTTCTCGCCCGAGGTCATGGTCATGATCTTCTCCTCTGCCATCGGCGTTGTGAACCTGTTCACCCCGACCTCCGGCGCCATCATGGGCGGTCTCGCCCTGGCCAAGATCGAGTGGACGACCTGGCTCAAGTTTGCCCTTAAGCTCATCGTCGCTCTCTCCGTCGTCTGCGCCATCATCCTGACCGTCGCTTGCGTGATGCTCTAAGTACCCAACGGGTACCCCACGGAAACCTTGACGATCCTGTAAAGGATCACCTGGTCATCGTCTGTCCGGTGGGGTCAACCCACCGGTAGACTCCTACCTTTAGCCCCCTCCCGTTCCGTGCGCGGGAGGGGGCGCTTTTTTGTTCCGCGGTTTTACCAAACCGCGGAACCGGTCGACGCTGCAAACCCGCCAGAGCGGCAATCTGACGTTCAATCGTCGGGCATGGCCACAAGGCCTATGCCCTCCTCTTTCACGTCACCTTGCTCACTCTGACGGGCTTTCGCTGACTTATGCTCCACCTGCGACGTTCCCCTTGTTGGCGCAGGGGGAAGCTTGCTCGCTCTGGTGCCCGTTCGCTGGCTTCAGCTCTGCCTGCGATGTTTTCATTGTTGGTGCTGAGTGACTTGTTTCCCGTCCCAAATTGGCTATCCCGGGTCCCCGGTGGTTGTGGTGAGCGTGTTTGGTTGGTGCCTGTTGATGGTCTGGGTATCGGGGAGGGCGGGCTCCGTTATAATCGCCTAGGACATTAAATGGAAACGGGACGGGAGCCACACATGCGCCAGGGTTTCGACAACGCGAAGTACATCGAGCTGCAGGCTGCTCATATTAAGGAGCGTATCTCGCAGTTTGGTGGCAAGCTCTATTTGGAGTTTGGCGGCAAGCTGTTTGACGACTATCATGCGAGTCGCGTGCTGCCGGGGTTTGAGCCGGACAGCAAGTTCCGCATGCTCAAGAGCATTGCCGACGACGTCGAGGTCATCATCGCAATCAATGCAAACCATATCGAGAAGAACAAGGCCCGTGGCGACCTGGGCATTACCTATGACGAGGACGTCTTGCGCCTGGTCGACCTGTTCCGCGGCAACGGTTTTGCTGTCGCGGCCGTGGTTATCACGCAGTATGCCGGTCAGCCCGCTGCCGACGTCTTCCGCAATCGTCTGAATGCACTCGGCATTCCCGCCAAGCTGCACTATCCCATTGAGGGCTATCCGCACGACGTCGATCTGATCGTTTCTGACGAAGGCTACGGCAAGAACGAGTTCGTCGAGACCACGCGTCCGCTCGTTGTCGTGACGGCGCCCGGCCCTGGCTCGGGCAAGCTCGCCACCTGCCTCTCACAGCTGTATCACGAGCATAAGCACGGCACCGCCGCCGGTTATGCCAAGTTTGAGACCTTCCCGGTCTGGAATCTTCCCCTGACGCATCCGGTCAATATTGCCTACGAGGCCGCCACGGCGGACCTCGACGATGCCAACATCATCGATTCCTTTCACCTTGAGGCCTACAACAAGACCACGGTCAACTACAACCGCGACGTCGAGGCCTTCCCGGTGGTCCGTGCCCTGATGGAAAAGATCCTAGGCAAGAGCCCCTACCAGAGTCCCACGGACATGGGCGTCAATATGGTCGGCTTTGCCATCACCGATGACGATGCCTGCCGCGACGCTTCCAAGATGGAGATCGTCCGCCGCTACTTTACCGCGGTCGAAAATGTGCGCCGTACCGGCGTGGGCGATGAGCAAGTCGACCGTCTCAAGATTATTATGAAGAAGGCCGGCATCGATAAGAACTACTCACCGGCGCGCTCGGCGGCCTTAACCAGGGAGCAACTGACGGGTGGTCCCGTGGGCGCCATGGTCATGCCGGACGGTTCCGTGGTGACCGGTAAGACCTCCACGCGCCTGGGCGCCGCAAGTTCGCTCATTATGAACGCTCTCAAGCATGTTTCGGGCGTCGACCTTGAGCTTGAAGTCATCAGCGACGAGGCGATCGAGCCCATCAGCAAGCTCAAGACGCACTTCCTGGGCAGCAAAAACCCGCGCCTTCACACCGACGAGACGCTTATGGCGCTGTCGATCACCTCGGCTACGAGCGAGACGGCCGCTCGTGTCCTTTCGGGCCTGGAGCAGCTGCGCGGTTGCGATGCCTTCTTTAGCGTGATTATCTCGCCGACGGACGAGACGGTGTTGCGTAAACTGGGCATCAACGTGTGCTGCGAGCCCAAGTTTGAGCGTCGTGGTTTCTTCCATCGCTAAGTTTGAAGTACCGCGGTAATTGCATCGCATTTTGGCCGTATCGGGTTAGCGCCCGGTACGGCTTTTTGATCAATAAAGCGTCTATTTCGGCGAAAAATAGCCGTTTACCTGCCTAAAAACAATTTGGGCGGTATACAATAATCGTAACTGTTTCATCCTTAGCGGGATGCCGCATGATGGATATTACCTGCCATCGTGAGGTGTGTCGGTCGTGCACGGCGCGCTGGATGCTCGTGCTCGGTTAGAGGAGGCTGCCATGGCGGGCAAGGGTCGTGCGAGTGTCAACGATATGAAGCGTGTCGAAGTGCTGGTGTTGATGGAGATTGCCCAGCAATCCGAAAGTGGCGGGACATATGGCTTCTCGCGCAAAACGCTTGCGGAGCACGTTGGGGTGTCTCCGTATCGAGCCCGCGCCGCAATTGAGCGCTTGGATTCTGACGGTTTGATCGAGGTCGTTTCGCGTTATAGCGAGGATGGCGGCCAGCTTGCAAATGGTATTTGCCTTACCGAGCGTGGCGGGTGGTATCTGAAAGGCATCCGCGCGGGTATGCTCGTTCGGGATATGCTCAGGGACGAGCTTGCCGATCGGTAACGATCTGCCGCCTAAGATGTTGTTACGCCGCTCGGGTCCCGGGCGGCGTTTTGTTTCGAGATGGAGAAATGCAAGCACTTTGGTGAAAAATGGCGAACTGCTTCTTTCTCGAGTATTACAATGAAGACCCGTAAGATGTGTATGACAACTTCTACGGGAAGCGCAGGTAACTCAATATGACCAAGCATGTGTTCGTAACCGGTGGCGTGGTTTCGTCCCTAGGCAAGGGTATTACCGCGGCCTCATTGGGCCGTCTGCTCAAGTCACGCGGCTACAAGGTAACGATGCAGAAGGCCGACCCGTATCTGAACGTCGACCCCGGTACCATGAGCCCGTTCCAGCACGGTGAGGTCTTTGTGACCGAGGACGGCTACGAGTCCGATCTGGACCTGGGCCACTACGAGCGCTTTATTGACGAGAACCTGACCCGCGATTCTAACTTTACGACGGGCGCCATTTACAAGAGCCTGATTGCCCGCGAGCGCCGCGGTGACTTTTTGGGCGGCACTGTCCAGGTGATTCCGCACGTCACCAATGCCATTAAAGATAAGTTCCGCCGCATTGAGGAGCAGACTGGCTCTGACGTTGTCATTACCGAGCTGGGTGGCACGATCGGCGACATCGAGTCGCAGCCGTTTGTCGAGGCCATTCGCCAGTATCGCAAGGAGGCCGGCCCCGAGAACGTCTGCTACATCCACGTGTCGCTCGTTCCCTATATCGCCGCCGCCCACGAAGTCAAGACCAAGCCGACACAGCACTCCGTCAAGGAGCTTCGCAGCTTTGGTATCCAGCCCGATATTATCGTTCTGCGCTCCGACCACCATATCGACGATGCCATCCGCGGCAAGATCGCAAGCTTCTGCGACGTCGACACCGACTGTGTCTTTACCAACGAGGACTGCGCGAGCATCTACGATGTTCCGCAGCTGCTCGCCGAGCAGGACTTTGACCTGCGCATTTGCGAGCGCCTGGGTCTGGACCCGCGTGAGCGCGACATGAGCGAGTGGAACGAGTTCTTGCGCAAGCAGAATCACGCCAACCATCACGCCGACAAGGTGAAGATCGCCGTCGTGGGCAAGTACACGCAGCTGCCCGATGCGTACCTGTCGGTTATCGAGGCCCTGCACCATGCGGGCGTCTTCTACGATCGCCATGTGGACGTCCAACTGGTCGACGGCGAGAGTCTCGATGAGCAGAACGTCTCCGAGGTCCTGGGTGACGCCTCGGGCATCTTGGTCCCTGGCGGCTTTGGCAAGCGCGCCCTGGAGGGCAAGATTCTCGCGGCCGAGTTCGCCCGCGAGCACAAGATTCCGTATCTGGGCATTTGCCTGGGTATGCAGGTTGCCGTGTGCGAGTTCGCCCGCAACGTGGTCGGCCTTGCCGGCGCCAGCTCTTCCGAGTTCGATCCGGACGGCCCGTATAGTGTCATCGACCTGATGAGCTCGCAGGAGGACGTGACCGAGAAGGGCGGCACCATGCGCCTGGGCGCCTATCCGTGCAAGCTCGCCGCCGATACCCTCGCGCGCGAGGCATATGGCGAGGAGCTCGTCTACGAGCGTCACCGTCACCGCTTTGAGTTCAACAACGCCTTCCGCGACCAGCTCGAGGACGCCGGTCTGGTAATCTCGGGTCTTTCGCCCGACGAGCGCCTGGTCGAGATGGTCGAGCTGCCGCGCGACGTACATCCGTGGTATGTGGCCACCCAGGCTCATCCCGAGTTCAAGAGCCGTCCGACCAACCCGCAGCCGCTGTTCCGCGAGTTCGTGCGCGCCTCGATCGGCCAGCACGAGGGTGTCGACCGTCTGCAGGTGACGCCCAAGAACCTCGCTACGGACTAAGGGTGCCGGAGAACCAAGAACATACCGAAGCTACTCCCTCGTCGCTCGCTGTGGTGGCGGGGGAGTATCTCGATTACCTCGCGGTCGAGCGGGGCTTGGCGCGCAACACGATTGCGGCCTATCGTCGTGACCTGACGACGTACTGCGCCTATCTGGAGCGGGCGGGCATTGTGTCTTTTGAAGAGGTGACCCGTCAGGTCGTGGAGGACTTTGTTGCCGATCGCCGCGACGGAGGCTATTCCGACGCCTCGGTGGAGCGCGCGCTTGCTGCCGTGAAGGGCCTGCATGCCTTTTTGGTGCGCGATGGGGCCGTGGCCCAAAACCCGACGGCGGCGTTGCGCCTGCCCAAAAAGGCAGATCGCCTGCCGGAATACCTTTCGGTGGAGGATGTCTCGGCACTGCTCGATCAAGACTTTCCCGAGGGCGAGATGGGGCTGCGCGATCATGCCATCTTGGAAGTGCTCTACGGATGCGGTTTGCGTGTGAGTGAGCTGGTTGGGCTCGATGTGGGCGATATCCATATTGATGACGGGTTTGTCCTGGTGCGCGGTAAGGGCTCCAAGGAGCGTCTGGCCCCGTTGGTGGGAAGCGCGGCTCGCGCCTTGACACACTATATAGGTGACGGGCGCACTCTCCTGGCCGCGCATGCTCACGGGACGGAGACCTCGGCGGTCTTTTTAAATAAGAACGGACGTCGCCTGTCGCGCCAGGCCGTGCATGCGATATGCGAGCGGTATGGGCGCCAGGTGGGGCTGGTTGGGCTCCATCCCCACACCCTGCGCCACTCCTTTGCCACCCACATGCTCGCGGGCGGTGCCGACCTGCGTGTGCTGCAGGAGATTTTGGGCCATGCCGATATTTCGACCACGCAGGTCTACACGCATGTCGACCGCACGCAACTGACCGAGGTCTATCTGGCGGCGCATCCGCTGGCACATCGCTAGCACCTCGCTGACCTGCATATTTATAAATATTAAAGGGGACGGGCCCCAGATTGCCGAGACGCACTTTTGCGCACATGGGCAATCTGGGGCCCGTCCCATTTTTCGCTAGACACCGACGCGGTGGTGGGCCGTGTGTGCCGTGGGTGGGGGAGTTTGGGGGCGATGTGAACGGTGTGTAAAGGGACGTAAAAAATCGCCTCAAGGTCAACTTGAAGGTTGAGGTTCGCGGGCGTGGTTCTACAGGTGGCATCCCGCCTTTGCTGCAAACACAACATATTGTGTTTTCGAACATATGCTCGGGGGTGTTTTACAACATATTGGGGGTGGAGTGGTGGGGTGGGGTGGGGGAAGGAGTGGGGAAAGGTGTTGAAAAATGGGGCGGTTCCCCATATTATTGATGACGTCGACAGGCGGGGTGGTTCCCCGCGTACGTGCCATCTGAGTAACCGAGGGGAGGGCGCACATGGGAATGACGGGTGCATACGAGCGCAATCTCGATGCAAAAGGTCGTCTATCCCTGCCTGCACCCCTTCGCGAGGAGCTTGGAGAGCACGTTCGCGTGTTCAAAGCCCTGGATGTCGATGCTCTGTACGTGTTCTCTGCCGAGGCCTTCGATAAGTGGGTCGAAGGACTCTTCGCGGGTCGTGAGGGCCACGAGGGTTTTAACCCGCGTGACATCAACGACCAGAAGCTCATGAGGGCGATCAACAAGCGCACCACGTCGATGGATGTGGACAGCGCGGGTCGTATCGGTCTTTCTGAGTCTCTCCGCAAGCAGGCGAACCTCGACCGCGAGGTCACGGTTGTGGGCAACTACGACCACCTTGAGGTTTGGGACCGCGCTACGGCCGATGAGGACGATGATGACGAGGCCCTGCTGGACCTCTTCTTCTCGTAAGGGCAAGGCACGAGTAACGGATGGAGCGTGGGATCTTGACACAAGAATATCGGCATGAACCTGTCATGCTCGGCGAAGTGCTTGAGTCGCTGCAGCTAAAGAGCGGCTCCGTCGTCTGCGACTGCACCCTTGGCGGTGCCGGCCATTCGGTAAAGATGGCCGCGCAGGTGGGGGAGACCGGCCTTTTGTTCGGCGTCGATCAGGACGACATGGCCCTCGAGGCCGCTGGCGCCCGTCTGGACCGCGAGGTTCCCGGCGTGCCGCACCGGCTGCTGAAGGGCAACTTCGGCGACTTGGACGAGCTGCTTTGCTCGGCCGAGGTGCCCGGGGTCGACGGCTTCCTGTTCGACTTGGGCGTTTCGTCGCCGCAACTCGATATCCCTGGCAGGGGCTTTTCGTACAACGAGGACGCCCCATTGGACATGCGGATGGATCCGGGTAACAACACCTTAAACGCAGCTGAGGTCATCAACACCTATAACGAACACGACCTCGCCCGGATTCTACGCGTCTACGGCGAAGAGAAGTTCGCCTCGCAGATCGCGCGTGAGATCGTGCGCCGCCGCGAGCATGAGCCGATCGAAACCACCGGTCAGTTTGTCGAGATCATCAAGGCTGGTATCCCCGCTGCCGCTCGTCGGCATGGCGGACACCCAGCCAAGAAGAGCTTCCAGGCCATTCGCATTGAGGTCAATCACGAACTCGATGTGCTCGAGCGAGGGCTTGACGCCGCCACAAGGTGGCTCAACCCGGGCGGACGCATCTGCGTCATCTCGTATCACTCGCTCGAGGACCGTATCGTAAAGAACCACTTTAAGGAGATGAGCCAGGGGTGCACGTGTCCGCCGGAGATTCCGGTGTGCGTGTGCGGCAACGTGCCGATACTCAAGGTCATCACCCGCAAACCCCTGGTTGCCCAACCCGATGAGGTTGCGCGCAACCCTCGGGCGAGATCAGCCAAGATCCGCGTGGCGCAGCGTCTGTAGACGCGACCGCGCGATATTGGACCTCCCGCTCGTACCACAAACGAAGCTTAAACACACTACCAACGTACTCGGGATGGGAGGCGGCATATCATGGGCTACAACAACTCAAACGCAGCACTCGCCTATGATATGAACGCCATGCCCGCCTATCGTGAGGCACCGCAGGCCCCCGCTGCTCCCCGCGAGCAGCGCACACCGCGCTTTGATGTCTACACGGGCGCGGGCCGTCAGGCAAACCAGGCGGTAAGCCCGGTTTTCATGAGCGTTCTTAAAACGTTTTGCATCATTGCGGCCATCTTCATGACGATCGGTGTCGCCCGCGTGGCGCTCGCCGGCGTTACGGCCCAGGTGCTCAACAGCAACGCCGCGCTTACCAACACGCTCGAGAAGGCGACCGACGAGAGCTCCGACCTGGAGGTCATGCATTCGGTCTATGGTGCCGACACGCGCATTCGCGACCTTGCGGGCGCTTATGGCATGGTGGAGCCCAGCGAGAGCGTTACACTTGATTTTTCGCAGGATGCAGCCGCGGGCGCTAGCTCGACCGCGACCGCTCAGTAAAAAGACGGTAGCTGAGTATGACAAATGACTATCGCCGCGGCTCCGACGGGGGTCGCGGTTCTGGACGTCCCTCATCGCGGGGACGTTCTGGTTATCAAGGAACGGGTCGGCCATCTTACAACGCGAGGCCGTCCTATGGCAACGACCCTGCGTCGCGTCTCCGTGGCTCGGGCGGACCTCGGGTACGCAATACGGGCGCGCGCAAGGGGTCGTCGTCTGAATGGGTTACGGGAGCGCCGCTGCCTCGCCGCGATGTCGTTATGGGCTGTATCGGGGTTGGCCTTGCCGCGGGCGTCTTCCGTCTTGCCGAATACCAGATCGTGAATGCTGACAAGCTGCGCGAGCGTGCGGACGCGCGTCGTCTGCTTTCACAGACGCTCTATGCCAAACGTGGCACTATCTACGACCGCAACGGCAACGTGCTGACATCGTCGGTCGAATGCCGCAATGTCGCCGTGAACCCTCAGCTTGTCGAGGACGTCGACAAGACGGTCTCGGCGCTGGTCAAGGCTACCGGTATTGATAAAAAGACCTGCCGCAAGCTGGTGCTGTCTGATGGTTCCTGGGTGTATATCAAGCGCCAGGTCGACGAGGATGACGCTGCCGCCCTGGAAAAGAAGAATCTACCCGGCGTGCTCTTTGAGCAGGCGATGAAGCGGGTTTACCCGTATGGAAACCTGGCTTCTCAGCTGCTGGGCGTCGTGAACGTGGACAACGCTGGCCTGACGGGACTCGAAAAACAATACGATGAGCTTCTGACCGGAACGAATGGCTCTCTTGTGCGCGAGCGCGCAAGAGATGGCGGCTACATCGCGGGCGGTGCCTATAAAAAGGTTGCCGCGATCGATGGCGTGGATATCGTGACGACGATCGACGTCAACATTCAGCGCGCCGCGGAAGATGCCTTGGCCGAGGCGGTCGAGAAGACGAAGGCCAAAAACGGGTCGGCCCTGGTGACCGACCCGACGACTGGAGAGATCCTGGCCGCCTGCTCGTATCCGACCTACGACCAGACCAATTTGGAAAACGCCAAGACCGAGGACATGAACCTTCGTCTGGTGACGGATGCCTACGAGCCCGGCTCGGTCTTTAAGACGCTGGTTGCGGGCGCCGGATTTGATTTGGGCGTTGTGCGCCCGAGCACATCGTTTGAGGTTCCCGCGAGTATCAAGGTGGGCGACGATACCGTTACCGATGCCGACAAGCGTGACTACACCATGACAATGGACGTACGCGAGATGATGCGCCGTTCGTCCAATGTCGGTTTTGTCCTGGTGGGGCGCAAGATCGGTGCCGATGATTTTGCCACCTATGTGGACAAGTGGGGTATCGGTCATAGCTCCGGTGTCGATTTTCCGGGTGAGAGTCTGGGCATCGTCAAGGAGCGCGACCAGTACGATGGTGCCACCTTGGGTGCTATGAGCTTTGGCCAGGCGCTGTCCGTCTCGCCGATTGAGGTCGCACGTGCCGTGGGCGGCATCGCGAACGGCGGCGTGATGATGACTCCGCACTTCTATAAGTCGAGCAAGGGCGATGAAAAGGATTGGGGCGAGGGGGATCGCGCGATTTCCGAGGAGGCCGCCTCGCAGGTGACATCGTGTATGCAGACGGTCGTTGCCGAGGGAACGGGCGTTGGCGGCGCGGTGGACGGCTACGACGTGGCGGGCAAGACCGGTACGGCCGAGCGCGCCGATGAGAACGGCGGCTACCTCAAAGAGAACTACATGTCGTCTTTTATGGGGTTTGCCCCGGCGCAGTCGCCCAAGGTCCTGTGCTATATCACCCTTGACGGAACCCCGTCAGGCTCCGATGCCGCCGCAGTGCCGTTCCAGTCCATTATGGCCAGTGCGCTTGACGTGTTGGGTGTCCCGCGCACCAAGTAGGGGGTTACTATCTATGAAATGGCCAGTCGGTTAATCCGGGTTGTTCACACGCCCTGCACCACGCGTAGGCGGCGCTGGGATACAATACGCCGATAGCATTATTAGGTTTACAGGGGAGCTGCAATGATAGAGATCGCCGTCAACAATCTCGCGGCCGCAACAGGGGCCCGAACCGTGACGGGAGAAGCCGATCGGGTATGCCGCGGTTGCGTTATCGACTCGCGCCAGGTTGAGGAGGGCACGATATTCGTCGCCTTCCCGGGTGAAAAGGTCGACGGCAACGACTTTGCTTCCCGTGCCATCGAGTCGGGTGCCGGCGCCGTAGTGATGACGCGCGAGCCCGATGCCGAGCTGCTTTCGCTGGCCCATGAGAAGGGCTGCGCCATCCTGCATACCGATGACCCCGAGGAGTTTTTGCTGCGCCTGGCTCACGCTTATCGTTTGGAGCTTGGCTGCCTGGTAATTGGCATTACCGGCTCTATCGGCAAGACGACGACCAAGGACGTGCTCGCCGCGGTGCTCGCCAAGCGCTATCGCGTTTGGGCAACCAAGGGTAACTACAACAACCTGATCGGTATGCCGCTCACGGTGCTGGCGGCCCCTGCCGACACCGAGGTTCTGGTGCTCGAGATGGGCATGAACCATTTTCACGAGATTGAGCGCATGTCTCAGTCCGCCAATCCCAACCTTGCCATTGTGACCAAGATCGGCACCTCCCATATCGGTATTCTGGGCAGTCGCGAGAATATCGCTCGTGCCAAATCCGAGATTGTTGGCGGCATGTGCGCCGCCGGAGACCTTCTCCCGTTGCTGGTTTTGGGTGGTGAGGACGACTTTACTCCGTTCATCCGCGACGCCTTTGCCGCGCCTGCGGGCGTCGACGTGATGCTTGCGGGCGTCTCGGACGACGATGAGGTCCGTGCGTGCGACATTCGCATTGATGACGAGGGACGCCCGGTCTTTACGCTCGATTTTGGCTTGGGCGAGACTATCGACACACTGCTTGCCATTCCCGGCGCGCAGTCCGTTCCCAATGCCGTCAAGGCCGCGGCGGTTGCCTATCGTCTTGGCGTGACGCCCGAGCAGATCGATGCCGCCTTTAGGGGTCTTACGATTACCGGGCATCGCCAGGAAATCAAGCGCGCCAAGAGCGGCGCTCGCGTCATCGACGACTCATATAACGCCAGTGCCGAATCGATGGCAGCCGGCCTCGACCTGCTGTGTTCGCTTTCGTGCACGGGTTCGCGCATGGCGGTTCTGGGCGAGATGGGCGAGATGGGCGACGAGGCTCCTCGCATGCATGAGCTGGTGGGCGCCTATGCGGCGGCCAAGAAGCTCGATATGCTCGCATGTGTCGGCGGTGAGCTTGCCCAGCGTATGGCCGAGGCCGCGCGCATGATGGGTATGGATGAGGACCGCATTCAGGTGTTCTCCGACTATCAGCAGGTGCTCGACCGTATGGGCGGCGCTCTTGAGCAGCATGATGTCGTGCTGGTCAAGGGCTCACGCTTCGTTGAGCTCGATCGCTTTGTGGAAGGTGTGTGCTAGTCCATGTTCGGCAATCCTTCGTATCCTACGTACCAGGCATTTTTGGGATTGGGCATCGCCGCCGTCATCGCGATGCTGCTTATGCCGTGGTGGATTAAGCTCCTGAAGGTCGAGGGCATCGGCCAGCAGGTTCGCGCCGATGGCCCCAAGCGTCACCTGATTAAGCAGGGCACGCCCACCATGGGTGGCGTCATCATCCTGGTTGCCGTTTCGCTGACCTGCCTTTTGATGGGAAAGCTCACCACCGAGCTCGTGCTTGTGCTGCTCGCCACGCTGGCAACCGGCGTTCTTGGCCTCATCGACGACCTGACTTCTGTCACGCACGGCCGCTCGCTCGGCCTGACGCCTCACGCCAAGATGATTGGCCTTACCCTCATCTGCGTTACCTTTACCGTGCTTGCTGTCAACTGGTGCGGCGTCGCCCCCGAGATTCGTTTCCCCGGTGGCCTGACGATCGACCTTGGTGTGCTCTCGACCACCATTTGCGGCCTCTCTTTTCCGTGGCTCTACCTTGTCTTTTGCTGGCTGATGATCGCGGGCCTTTCCAACGCCGTAAACCTCACCGACGGCTTGGACGGTCTTGCCGGCGGCACCTCCATGATCGCCATGCTGGCCATGGCTGCCATGGCGTTTTTGCACGGCGATGTGAACCTGTCCATCTTCTGCACGGCGTGCGCCGGCGCCTGCCTGGGCTTTTTGTGGTTCAACTGCTATCCGGCGAGCATCTTTATGGGCGATACCGGCTCGCTTGCCCTGGGTGCCGCTTTTGCCTGCACCTCCATCATGACCAACACCGAAGTCGTTTCCCTCATCATCGGCGGTCTGTTTATCGTCGAGACCCTGTCGGTCATGATCCAGGTTGTCTATTTCCACTTTACGCACAAGCGCGTCTTCCTTATGGCGCCCATTCATCATCATTTCGAAAAGAAGGGCTGGGCCGAGACCAAGGTCGTCATCCGTTTTTGGATTGTCGCCGCGGCCTTCGGAGCCCTGGGCCTCGCGTTGTTCTTCCAGTTGGGATAGTGGTCTTTCATGCCTCTTGCTGATGTCTTTAGCCTGCTCGTTTTGGGCCAGGGTAAGTCCGGTCTTGATGTCGCTCGCTGGGCGCTTGCACATCCCGAGCGTGTGAGTGCCGTTACCGTTTACGGTGGCGGCACATCCGAGCCCAACGATGCCACGCGCTCGCTCGAGGCGCACGGGGCATCGTTTGTCTACGGAACCGAGCAGGTCGAGGGTGCGTTTGATGTATGCGTGACGTGTCCGGGCATCTCGGAGTTCTCGGCATTCTTTAAGGCTGGCCGTGATCACGCTGCCCAGATTATGGGTGAGCCCGAGTTTGCCTACCGTCTGTCTCCCCAAAATTGGATTGCCATTACGGGCACCAACGGCAAGACGACAACCACGTCACTGACCGATTACCTGCTTAAGGCAGCGGGCGAGGCGAGCGTTGCTGTCGGCAACATTGGCGAGCCTCCGGTGAACGAGATCGATGGCCGTGCGCATAACGAGTGGTTTGTGGCGGAGCTTTCGAGCTATCAGATCGCAACGACCCAGGAGCTTCACCCCCGTGTGGCGGTGCTGCTCAACATTACCCCCGACCATCTGGGCTGGCATAAGAGCCATAAGAACTATGCGCTCGCCAAGATTAAGCTCTTCGAGAATATGGTCGACGATGACCTGGTGATTGTTGACGTCGAGGATGCCGGTATCCACGAGTTCGATGAGTACATCCATGTTCCGGGCCGTCGCATCTGCAAGGTTGCTTTTGACGAGCCTACGGGCGAGGACGCCGCATTTTTGCGCGATGGCAAGATGGTCGTTCGCCTGAAGGGCGTCGAGACCCCGCTCGTCGATACGTCCGAGCTTAAGATTTCGGGCCATCACAATGTAATCAATGCCCTGTGTGCTGCCACGGCGGCCCTGACGGTCGGCGCCGATGTTGACGGTGTGTGTCGCGGCCTGGTCTCGTTCCAGCCGCTGGAGCACCGCGTTGAGCCCTGTGGCGAGATCGATGGCGTGCGCTATGTCAACGATTCCAAGGCAACGAACACCGATGCGGTCGAAAAGGCCCTGACGGCGTTTCCCGATGACGATGTGATCTTGCTGCTCGGCGGTCACGATAAGGGCACGCCGCTCGATTCCTTTGCCCGCGTTGTGATGGATAACGTTCGCTCGGTGGTCTGCTTTGGCGACGCGCGCGAGCGCTTTACCGCCGCTATGGACGAAGCGGATGTCGACGGTGATGTCGATATCGCCCAGGCCGACGACCTGCGCGATGCCGTGGACGTTGCCCGTTCGCTCTCGAGCCGCGGCGATGTGATCTTACTGTCGCCCGCCTGCTCTTCGTTCGATGAGTTCTCGGGCTACGAGGAGCGCGGTCGCGTGTTTAAGGACTATGTGGCTCAGCTTGCAGCTGCGTCCAATACGCAAATGGAATAGGGGTTGCCGGTGAGAGAGGAGAGCCCCCGACAGAATATGAGGAGGCCCGACTCGGACCGTGCTTCCTCGCAGCGCAGCACGCCGCGCGCCGGTCGTCGCACGCAGGGCATCGGCGAACGTTATATCGCCGGCGTCCCCGCACGTATCATGCGACCCCGCCTGGTCTTTTTGACCTGCCTGTTCTCGCTGGTCTGTTTTGGCCTGCTTATGGTGTACTCGGCATCTTCAGTCGAGGCGCTTCACGAGAACGACTCCGCGACCTACTTTTTGTTCCGGCAGTTTATGTTCACTGTCGTCGGTGTTGCTGCCCTCGAGTTCATCGCGCGCGTTGCACCCGATAGCTGGTTTGGCGAAGGGGCGCTTAAACTTGCCCTTATCGCTATGATGATCTTGCTGCTTGCGGTGTTCCTCTTTGGTAGCGGCAGCCGTGGCGCTACGCGTTGGCTGAGCATTGCCGGCATTCAGTTTCAGCCATCGGAGTTTCTCAAGCCGTTTGCCATTGCCTATTCTGCTATCATGCTCGATCGCGTGTTTTCGCCCGGCGGTAACATCAATGAGTTCCTTAAGGGCATGGGCTTATATTTGGGCATATCGCTCGTCTTGATTTTTATTCAGCCCGACTTCGGCACCATCCTGATTATTCTGTTGACGATCATGTGCATGGCGCTCTTTGCCGGTCTTGACCCAAAATTCATTATCGGTGCGATTCTTGCTGGCGCCGTCATTATCGTGATCGCTCTTGTCGTCGAGCCGTACCGTATGGTGCGCATTCAGGTTCTCTTGAACCCTTGGGCAGATGAATATGGAGACGGGTATCAGGCAACGCTCGCCATTATGGCGTTTGCTTCGGGCGGACTGTTCGGCCGCGGTATCGGTAACTCAACCATGAAGTACTCGTATTTGCCCGAGGCACACAACGACTACATCCTGGCCATCATTGGCGAGGAGGTTGGCTTTTTGGGGACGCTGCTGTTTTTCTTGGTGTTTGCGATGCTGATCTACTCGGCGTTTCGAATTGCCGAGCAGGCCGCCGATCGTCGCGGGGCGCTCATGGCTTCGGGCTCTGCGGTTATCCTCGCGGTGCAGTTTTTGATCAACGCGCTGGGTATTCTCAACGTGTTTCCTATGACGGGTAAGCCGCTGCCGTTTATCAGCTATGGCGGCTCGTCGATTATCGTGTCGCTCATGCTCGCTGGGCTTATTTTACGCGTCTCGCACGAGAGCGCTCGACGCGATGAATACGATCGTCGTCGCGATTGCTTTGCCGTTATGGACGAGAGCACTGCCGGTGTTCCCCATACGCGTGGGGAGCGCTCGTCGCGTGGCGGTTTTACCGTCTTGAACGGTTTTGCTTCGGAGTCGGATGCCCGTCCGCGCTCGGTGCCGCAGAGTCGCCCGCAACGACCGACGCCGCGCAATACGGGTGGCGGATATAATCGGATCGACTTGAATTCGGACCCGTCGGCGCGCTTGCGCACCGACGGCCAGGGGCCGCGCGTACGAAGGGACTACCATGACCGATAAGATGACCGTTGCTATCGCAGCCGGCGGCACGGCGGGACATATCAACCCCGCACTCGCCTTGGCCGAGGAGCTACGTGACCGTGGCCACCACGTTGTGTTTGTGGGTCAGTCGCATAAGCTCGAGGGTCGTCTGGTTCCCGAGGCAGGGTTCGATTTTGTGCCGATTACGGTTACGGGCTTCGACCGCTCTCGCCCTTGGACGGCATTGAGCTCGCTGTGGCGTGTCTATAAGGCGAAGCGCGCGCTCGGCAGCCATTTTTCTAAAGCCTGCAAGCCCGATGTCGCTATAGGTTTTGGCGCCTATGTCGAGGTCCCGCTTCTGGGCTGGTGCAAAGACGTGGGCATTCCGTATCTGCTGCATGAACAGAACTCCGTTCCGGGCCTTGCTAACAAGATGATGAGTTCGCATGCCGCCCGCGTTTGCATCTCGGTGCCGGCAGCACGTTCCGCGTTTGAGCGCGAGGGCGATCCTGACCATGTGCTCATGACCGGCAACCCCGTGCGCCGTTCTGTGATCGAGGGGGATCGGGTTCGCGGTCGCAGGGCTCTCGACGTGCCTGAGGACGCCACACTCCTGCTGGTTTTTGGCGGCTCACTTGGTGCTCAACATCTTAATGAGCGCGTGGCTTCGCTTAAAAACGAGTTGCTCTCGCGCGATAATCTCTATGTTTTGCATTCGACGGGCGCCGATGGCTTCGAGGACACCGAGCGTGCTCTTGCCCTGATGCCCGAGGAGGCGAAGCGGTATCGCGTCCAGCCCTACATCGACAATATGGGCGATATGCTGGCCGCGGCCGATTTGGTCCTCTCGCGCTCGGGCGCTTCGAGCGTTGCCGAAATCGCGGCCCTTGCCACACCTTCGGTACTGGTGCCGTATCCGCATGCGACGGCCGATCATCAGACCACCAATGCCCGCTATCTGGTCGATGCCGGTGCTGGCGTGCTCTGCGCCGATGCCGATATCGATACCCAGGCGTTTGCCGATGAGCTGCTGCATCTTATCGATGATGCGCAGGCGCGCGATGCCATGCGTCAGGCGGCTCGCGGTTTGGCCCAGGACCGCGCTGCCGTCCTTTTGGCAGACGCGGTAGAAGGATTGCGTTAGTTAGACGGGATATCGCGGGTCGCCCTCGCGCGGATGCGGTAGGTGCGGTACAGTAGACGGGTTACAGGCAGTGTTTACGCAAGGAGTACACGAGCACATGGCTGATTCCCAGACTGCAACCTCCGCGCCCGATTTCAAGAGCGCCCATTTTATCGGTATCGGTGGCGCCGGCATGAGCGGCATCGCCCTCGTCCTTCACGAGCGCGGCTATGTCGTTACTGGCTCCGACCTTAAGACGTCGCGCTATATTCGCCAGCTTACCCGCGCCGGCGTGAAGGTGCATGTGGGCCATGAGGCCGCCACCATCGACGAGGTCAAGCCCGACGTCGTCGTGGTCTCTACCGCTATTCCCGAGTCCAACCCCGAGCTCGTCCGTGCGCGCGAGCTGGGTATTCCCGTGTGGCCTCGCGCCAAGATGCTCTCGGCTCTGGGCCACGGCTACACCACCGTCGCCGTCGCCGGTACTCACGGCAAGACCACGACCTCTTCGATGTGTGCCACCATGCTCGACCGCATGGGTCTGGACCCCAGCTTCCTGATCGGTGGCATTGTCGAGGGCTACGATACCAACGGCAAAAACGGCTCGGGCGACTATTTTGTCGCCGAGGCGGATGAGTCCGACAGCTCCTTCCTGTTCCTTAACCCCAATGTGGTCATCGTGACCAACGTCGAGGCCGACCATCTCGATCATTACTCGGGTATCGAGGAGATCGAGGCCACCTTCGCCAAGTTTATGAGTCTGGTGGGCGAGGACGGCACGGTCATCGTCTGTGGCGAGGACCCGCATCTGGTCGAGCTTGCCAAGTCGACGGGCCGTCATGTGCTTTCCTATGGCTTTGCCGAGACCAACGACATCGTCTGCGTGCATCCGGATGTCAAGGGGATCCAGAGCGACTTTATCGTTCGCTTTGAGGACGGCACCGAGCACGCTGTCGAGATTAAGAGCAACCCCGGTCGTCACAACATGCTCAACGCCACGGCCGTCTTGACCGTCGCCCATGTCCTAGGCCTCGATATCGACGCCGCCGCTAAGGCACTTTCGAGTTTTGAAGGCGTCCGCCGTCGCTTTACCCACGTGGGCGATATCGACGGCATCACGGTGGTTGACGATTACGGCCATCATCCCACCGAGATCAAGGCGACGCTCGCTGCTGCCTCTTCGCTGGGCTACAAACATGTCGACGTCGTGTTCCAGCCGCACCGCTATTCGCGCCTGCAGGCTCTGTGCGACGACTTTGCCGACGCATTCGCCAATGCTGACAAGCTGCTGTTGATTGACGTGTTCTCTGCCGGCGAGATGCCCATCCCGGGCGTCACGTCCAAGATGCTTGCCGATACCGTGCGCGCCAAGCATCCCGGCAAGGAGGTCGTGTACTGCTCGAGCCGTCTTGAGCTCAATGAGGAGCTCGAGAAGATGGTGGGCGAGGGCGATTTGCTGCTTACCATGGGCGCCGGCGACGTCACGACGGTCGGCCCCGAGTTCATCGAGTATCTGACTGCCAAGAAAGACGCTTAAACCCCATGGGTCTGTTTAACGCCGTCATGGCGCTTTCGGGCATGATCGATACGGACGTAATTGAGGATGAACGCCTCGCGCGCCATACGAGCTATCGTATCGGCGGCAAGGCGGACCTCTTTGTGACGTGTCACAGCTATCATGCCTTGCGTCGCGCCGTGGCGGTGCTCGATCGTGAGCAGGTGCCGTGGGTCATTATCGGCAAGGGATCTAATCTGCTTGTTGCCGATGCTGGCTATCGCGGCGCCGTCATTTCGTTGGGGCGTGAGTTCCAGCGTACGGTTGTCGCCGAAGACGGTTGTACGCTGACGGTCGGTGCGGGCGTGATATTCGCTCGCCTAGTCAACGACGCGCTGTCGCGCAGCCTTTCGGGCCTTGAGTTTGCGGTCGGTATTCCCGGCTCCGTTGGCGGCGCCGTGTCCATGAATGCCGGCACGCGAACCGAGTGGATTGGCTCGCTGGTCGAAGATGTCGTTACGTTTGACCCGAGCTCCGGCATCAAGCATTACGCGGGCTCGGAGATCGCTTGGGGCTACCGTGAATGCAGCCTGCCGCGTAACGAGATCATTCTGGAGTGCGTGCTCAAGCTCAAACCTGCGCCCAAGGCCGATATCCGTGAACGTATGGAGCGGTACCTGACGCGGCGTAAGCGCACACAGCCCATGGGCTGTGCATCCTGCGGGTCGGTATTTCGTAACCCGCCCGATGCGAGCGTGGGCAAGCTTATCGAGGATTGTGGATTAAAGGGTTTTTCGGTTGGCGGCGCGGAAGTTTCGCCCGTACACGCTAATTTTATCGTTAATAACGGAACCGCCTCGGCCGATGACGTGGCCGCGGTTATCAGACATGTGCACGGAAAGGTGAGGGAGGCGTATGGCATCGAGCTCAGACCGGAAGTTAAATTCCTCGGCTTCTAGAGCATCGAAACCAACCTTCCGCCGCGCCGGAGGGCGTTCCGGCGCACCGTCTCAGCCTCAACGTAAATCCGTTATGCCTTCTAAGCCTGCTGGGTCCGTGCGGCCTGCCAAGCGTTCGACTGCCGGTTCGCAGCTTGGCGGACGCCCCGCGGCCAAAAATGTTGCTCGTCCGGTGGCACGTCCCTCGGTGACGCCCAAACCGGCGATGGGCGCCATACCTTCTCGCCCCATAGCGTCGCCCAAGCCCTCGTTGGGGGCAAAGGTGACGCGTCCCGGTCGCGCGCTGGGTGCATCTAAGCCACGTATGCTGACGTCGGTGTCGGCCTCCGCAAAACCGCAATCGGGCAAAAAGGGCTCTAATCCGTTGTCATCGATCGGCGCCTTGGCAAATCATGCGGCGGGTGCCGCTTCTGCCGTTAAGGGCAAGGGCAAAATCGTGGGCGGCATCCTTGCCGCTCTGGCAGTGCTTGCAGTCGTTGCCGTCGTCGTCATTAACTCTGGCCTGTTCGCCGCTACCGATATTCAGATCCAGGGCAGCGAGCATGTGACCAAGCACGATGCCATCCAGCTGATCGATCTGCCCGAGGACACGTCGCTGTTCAATGTGAATCCCGACCAGATCACCGAGGGCCTCAAGCAAAATCCGTGGGTTTCGGGCGTGGATGTTCAGCGTCAATTTCCCCATACGCTCATCATCACGCCGACGGAACGCAAGGTTATCGCAATTGCCTACATTAGCTCCGACGATCTTGCATGGGCGATCGGGGACGATGACACATGGATTGCACCGCTGTCTACCTCGGTTGATGTTGACGACCAGGGCAATGTCATCACAACGGGGGAGGGTGCCAACACCCTAAACGGTATCGATGCCGCCCTGGCACTAGCCAAACATTACGGTGCCGTGCTGTTGACCGATGTCTCGGCCGATGTCGCGCCGGTTTCGGGGCAAGCCGTAAATTCCAAGGCCGTCAAGGCCGGCCTGGATTACGTCCGCGGATTCTCGAGCGAGTTCCTGGGCCAGGTCAAGGATATTTCCACGCCCTCGGTCGAGGCCATTTCGGCGAATCTCGATAACGGTATCGAGGTGTCGCTCGGAGATTCGGATGACATTGCCAAAAAGGAGCGTATCGTTACCAAGCTGCTTTCGCAGGTGGAGGGCGTGACGTATATCAACGTTCGATCTCCTGGCAACTATACGTTTAGGAACGCACCGACCTCGTAGCGTCTTCTGGCCTTTGTTGACGGGGCATACCGCGCCGTTTATCTGGTTTGTTTGGTTTTCACCGTCAATTATTTGACTGATACGTTCATAATGTGCAAACATAATACGGTTTACCTTTGCATTTACTTTTAACTTGAAGGTTAATGTGCGCAGGGGTCAACCCATGCTATGGCAATAACCTTTGTTCGGAGGACCGACATGCACGAGACAGAGATCAACAACTACCTTGCCGTCATTAAGGTGGTCGGCGTCGGCGGCGGCGGTACCAACGCGGTCAATCGAATGATCGAAGAGGGTATCCGCGGCGTCGAGTTTGTTGCCATCAACACCGATGCTCAGGCACTCGCGATCTCTGATGCCGATATCAAGGTGCACATCGGCACCGACCTGACCCGCGGCCTGGGCGCTGGCGCCAACCCCGAGGTCGGCCGTAAGGCCGCCGATGAGTCCCGCGACGACATCGCCGAGGCGCTCGCTGGCGCCGATATGGTGTTCATCACCTGCGGCGAGGGCGGCGGCACCGGTACCGGCGCTGCCCCCATCGTTGCCGATATCGCGATGAACGAGGTCGGCGCGCTGACCGTCGCCGTCGTGACCAAGCCCTTTACGTTTGAGGGCCGCAAGCGCAAGAAGAGCGCCGAAGAAGGCATTAAGACGCTTTCCGACTGCGTCGACACCATGATCGTTATCCCTAACGACAAGCTGCTCGACATCGCCGAGAAGAAGACCACCATGCTTGAGGCCTTCGCAATCGCCGATGGCGTCCTTTCCCAGGGCACCCAGGGCATCACCGACCTCATCACCGTCCCCGGTATCATCAACCTGGACTTCGCCGATGTTAAGACCATCATGAAGCAGGCCGGTACCGCCATGATGGGTATCGGTACCGCTTCTGGGGACACCCGTGCCGTCGACGCTGCCCAGCAGGCTATTTCCAGCCCGCTGCTCGAGAGCTCCATCGATGGCGCTACGCGCGTCCTGCTTTCCATTGCCGGTTCCAAGGACCTGGGTATTCAGGAGATCAGCGACGCTGCCGACGTTGTCGCCAACGCCGTCGACCCCGAGGCCAACATCATCTTCGGTACCGTTGTGGACGAGTCCCTGGGCGATCAGGTGCGTATCACCGTTATCGCTACGGGCTTCTCCGACTCCAACGTCAACCGTCAGGACGAGCTCTTCGCTGCTCAGCAGTCCCAGAGCAAGGCCGCTGCTTCTGCCGAGCCGCAGCGCACCGCTCCTGCCACGAGCCCGGCTCAGGCTGCCCCGACTCGCAACGTCGGTGGTACCGAGCTTCCCAACTTTGGCAACGATCAGTTTGAGCTTCCTGACTTCCTCAAGCGCGGCAGCTTCTAGTTCGTCTTTATCAACGACCTGCATGGGGTGCGTCCGATTGGGCGCACCCTTTTTTGTTGTGTTTCGCCTTTGTAAATGAAAGCCTCCAATCTCCTTACGTTCCCTTTACGTTTGGTCCCTACCGCTGCGGGTATCCTTTTGTTGAAGTATGGCAGCCGTATGGCACGGACTGCAGCGGCGTCGCCGCGATACTTGTGTTATTAGGAGGCTTTAGTATGGCAGCACGTGCGGACAGCGTTTCGCGTGTCGACCATGATGGAGTTACGTTCGTAGAGGGCGCGACGCGCGATGTTCGTTTTGCCTTTACCGAGCGCACCGGTGGTGTTTCCGAAGATGCGTACTCCTCACTCAATCTGGGCTCGCATGTTGGCGATGATCCCTTTGCCGTTCAAGAAAATCGTCGCCGCGCACTCGAGGCCATAGGGGCCGCGGAGTGCGAGCACAACCTGCTTGTTCCCAATCAAGTACACGGTGACCATGTCGTGACGGTGGCCTCGAACGGTGCCGATTATCTCGAGAATATTCGCGAGCAGATTGCCGAGGGCTGCGATGCCATCGTCTGCACGGCCCGTGAGGTACCCGTGATGCTTTGCTTTGCCGATTGCGTTCCCGTGGTGCTGGTGGCTCCCGGCGGCTTTGCCGTGGTGCACTCTGGCTGGAAGGGCACGATTGCGCGCATTTCCGCCAAGGCGTGCCAAGCGCTCTGCGAGGCGGCTGGCTGCAAGCCGGACGACATCTCTGCCTACATTGGGCCCCATATCCTGGGCGACGAGTACGAGGTGTCCCAAGAACTTATGGATCGCTTTGCCGCCGAGTTCGCGTGCATCGATGCCTCTGCTTCTCGTATGCTCGATCTTTCCGCCGCCATTCGCGAGGCGCTGATGGACGCCGGCGTCGAGGCGAGCAGCATTGTGGACACCAAGCTTTCCACCGTTCGTCAGAACGACCGCTTTTATTCCTACCGCAACGAGGGCGGCACCTGTGGGCGCCATGCTGCGATCGGCGTGATGCTATGAGAAAGATCGCATCGGTCCTGAGTGCTGCAGTGCTTACGCTCACGCTGTGTGCTTGCTCCTCGGGATCTTCCACATCTTCTATTACCGTGGCCGGCTCGACCACGTGCCTTCCCATTGCCGAGATCGCAGCCGAGGGCTTTAAGGAAGAGGCCGGCACCGATGTGCTCGTCTCCGGCCTTGGCTCCTCTGCGGGTATCGAGGCCGTCAGCAACGGCACGGCCGACATCGCCAGCTCGTCTCGTGGCCTCAATGCCGACGAACAAGACCTTGGCCTGACCCCGATCGTAATCGCGCACGACGGCATCGCAGTCATCGTGAACGACGACAACCCGGTCGACAATCTCTCGACCGAGCAGCTCCGCGATATTTACGCCGGCAAGATCACCAACTGGAAGGAAGTCGGCGGAGAGGACCTGAAGATTCAGGTTATCAACCGCGACGAGGCGTCCGGTACGCGCGAGGCCTTCCGTACCATCGTGATGGACGGCACGCCGTTCGATCGTCGCTCGGCCGTTCTTTCGGGTACGGGCCAAGTGCGCGACGTCGTGTCCCGCTCGCATGGCGCCATTGGCTACATCTCGCTGGGTTTTGTCGAGAGCCTCAACGCCACGACCTCGGTTAAGGCCGTTTCGGTCAACCATGTCGAGGCATCCGAGAAGACGGTCGCAAGTGGCGGCTATCCCATCTCGCGCGACCTTTACTTCTTTGTGAAGGGTACGCCTTCGCATCAGGCGCAGGGCTACATTGACTATGTGACGTCCGAGAAGATGGACAAGCAGATTCGCGAGGCGGGCTTTATTCCCGTCACCAACGACGGAAAGGGGAGTGAGTAGCGTGGAAGCACAGGAAACCCCCCAGATTGAGCAGGAGGCTCAGACGCCCAAAAAGCGTGAGTTGGCGTTGGTGTCGCGTAGCACCTATCTCAAGGAGAAGGCGCTGCAGTGGATCTTCTTTGCCTGCGCGTTCTTGGCGGTCGTCACCGTTATCCTGATCTTTGTCTTTACCACGTACTCGGCGCTGCCCGTCTTTACCGACATCGGCCTGGCGGACTTCTTTAGCTTTACGTGGGCGCCATCCGAGGGCCACTACGGCATCATGTCGCTGCTGGCGGGCTCTGGTCTGGTGACGGTCGGTGCGCTCGCCATGGGCGTGCCCCTGGGTGTGGGCACGGCTGTATATCTGGTCGAGATCGCCAGCAAGCGCGTGCGCAGGCTCATCAGCCCCGCCGTCGACCTGCTGGCGGGCATCCCCTCCATCATCTACGGCTTCTTTGGCATGGTCATCATCCGCCCGTTTATCGCGCAGCTGACCGGCGGTCTTGGCTTTGGCGCGCTGACGGCGTGGTTTGTGCTTGCCATCATGATCGTTCCCACCATTACCACGCTCACGATCGATGCCCTCAATTCCATCCCCATGGGCATTCGCGAGGCGTCCTATGCCATGGGTGCCACCAAGTGGCAGACCATCTACAAGGTCGTGCTGCCTGCAGCCAAGCTGGGCATTGTCGATGCAATTGTCTTGGGTATGGGGCGTGCCATCGGTGAGACCATGGCCGTGCTGATGGTCGTGGGCAACGCCCCGGTCATTCCAGATAGCATCTCGAGCCCCATCTCGACGCTCACGAGCCAGATCGCACTCGACATGAGCTATTCCTCGGGCCTGCATCGCTCGGCTCTGTTTGGCATGGGCGTGGTCCTGTTTATCATCTCAGCTGCACTGGTGGGTATCGTTCGCCTGATTTCAAAGAAGAGGGGGTAGGCTATGTCCGATTCCGTTGACACGACGGTCGATGCGACCTCGTCGCGCGAGCTCATCAAGCGTGCCCTTTCCCATGGCAAGAAGGGCCGCATCAACAAGGACCTGTCCAACAAGATTATGCTCGGCGTGTTTCGCGCCGCGGCCTATATCACCACCCTGGTGTTGCTCGCCATCATCGCCTACGTGGTCATTAACGGTCTTCCGCATATCTCGCTCGACTTTATCTTCGGCTGGCCGCAGGGCGTAAACGCCGAGGGCGGCATTTGGCCCACGATCGTCTCGACTATCTACGTGACGGCACTCGCCATGCTCATCTGCACGCCGGTTGCCGTCTTGGCTGCGGTCTATCTGGCTGAATACGCCAAGCAGGGCAAGATTGTCGACATCATCCGCTATGCTGCCGATGCTCTGGCCTCGGTGCCTTCCATCGTTATGGGCCTCTTTGGTTACGCCTTGTTTGTTGAGGCCATGGGCCTGGGTCTTTCGATGGTTTCGGCCGCCCTGGCACTGGCACTTCTGATGCTGCCTATCGTCATGCGCACCACCGAGGAAGCAATCCGCGCCGTTCCGCGCTATATCCGTTGGGGTGCATATGGCCTGGGCGCCACCAAGTGGCAGGTCGTCTCCAAGATCGTGCTTCCTTCGGCCTTTGGCCGCATTGCCACCGGCATCGTCCTTGCCATCGGCCGCGCCATCGGCGAGACTGCGGTGGTGCTCTACACCATGGGTCAGGCCATCAACCTGCCTATATCGCCGCTCGATTCCGGTCGCCCCATGACCGTTCACCTTTATCTGCTTGCCAATGACGGCATCAACATGAACGCAGCCTACGGCACCGCGCTATTGCTGATGGCGATTATTCTGGCTTTCAACCTGTTTGCGCGTTATCTGTCGCGCAAGCGCCGCTAGTTAAGGAGTCCCATGTCCGTCTATCAGTCCGCTCCCACGCCGGAGCAAGCGGCCATCACGGCCAAGGATTTCAACTTTTGGTACGGTGACTTTCATGCGCTGACGGGGCTCGACCTCAACATCGCCAAAAACGCCATCACCTCGTTTATCGGTCCTTCGGGCTGCGGCAAATCGACGTTTTTACGCTGCATCAACCGTATGAACGACCTTATCGAGGGCACTCGTGTCGAGGGTGCCATGACGCTCGACGGCAACGATATCTATGCCGAGGGCGTTGACCCGGTCGACCTTCGCCGCCGCGTGGGCATGATCTTTCAGCAGCCCAACCCGTTCCCCAAATCCATCTACGAGAATGTCGCTTTTGGCCCTCGTCTGCAGGGCGTGACTAGCAAAAGCGACCTCGACGACATCGTGGAAGAATCGCTCAAGCGCGCCAACCTCTGGAAAGAGGTATCCAATCAGCTCAACAAGGATGGTTTGGCGCTCTCGGGCGGTCAACAGCAGCGTCTGTGCATCGCGCGTGTGCTTGCGGTGCAGCCCGATGTCCTTCTGATGGACGAGCCCTGCTCCGCCATCGACCCCACGTCCGTATCTAAGGTCGAGGATCTGATGGCCGAGCTGGCGCCCGAGATGACGATCATCATCGTCACGCATTCTATGCAGCAGGCCGCTCGCATTAGCGACTACACCGCATTTTTCTTGCAGGAAGTTGCCGGTGAGCCCGCCACGCTCATCGAGTATGGTCAAACCGACGCGATCTTCACCAGCCCGGTGGATTCGCGGACGGAAGACTATATCACCGGCCGCTTTGGCTGATCGGTGCGACTAGTCCCAAGCCGATCGGACCTGGTCCGGTGCGTATTCACTGTGCGGGCGGCATGACCGCACCCAACTGATTGGAGTGAACCATGCGCAAACTGTTTTCCCGTCAGCTCATCGAGGCCCGTCACGAGATGTTGAGCATCTACGAGGCCGTCGATCTTGCCCTTCACGACGCCGTGAAGGCCTATGTGACCGACGACCGCAAGCTCGCCACTAAGACCAAGAAGCGCACGCTTTCGATTGATGCTCGCTGCGCCAACTTGGAGGCCGTGTGCTACAACCTGATCGCTACGCAGTCGCCGGTCGCCTCCGACTTCCGTTTGCTGCAGACGATTATCTACGTCGACTTTAACCTGCAGCGCATGACCGATAAGGTTCGCCAGATCTGCCGCGCCACGCGTCACATGGTCAAGGCCGACATCTCGCTGCCTCAGGAGCTCGTCGGCACGGTTGAGGCCGAGGCCGAGGCCGTGTACCAGGTGCTGGGCTCGTCGCTGTCCGCGCTCGTCACCAACGACATGTCCATCATCTGCAACCTGGCCGTCGAGGATGAGCCGGTACATGCGGCGTACGAGAAGTTCTTCCGTACCTTTAACCGCATGGACACCGGCGATTTTATGGACGACGACAGCAATTATGACGACCTGCGCCGCGCCATCATGGTTTCGCGCTACCTCGATCGCATTGCCTCGATTTCCATCGATGCCGCCTGCCGTCTGACCTTCCTTCTGACCGGACAGCGTATGACTGCCGGCGATATCGCCCGTACGGACGAGGACGAGCTCGAGAGCATGCGCGTGCCTTCGGGCGAGGGCGTCATCATGAGGCCCGCCGTCGATGCACACTATGTTGCCAAGGTGCCCGCTAACGAGGTGAGCGAGGGGCTTCGCTACCTACTGGATCATCTTGAGGACGAGGATGATGCCGAGGACGACGAGGAGTAGGGTACCCCGTTCGTTGAGAGATTGTAAATACCTAAGGGAGCGCGGCCTTGCGGATGCGGGGCTGCGCTCTTGCGTTAGCATGGGACTACTTGTTGTGCTGTTAGCGGAGGCGATTGGCAATGGATAACTATTTGAATGTAATGCGCGCTCGCCGCGAGCAGATACTCGAGCGTTTCTATGCCGCGCTCGATCGCGCCGGGAGGCCCCGTGATGCCGCGCGTTTGATTGCCGTGTCCAAGACCGTCGGCGTCGATGAGACCATCGCGGCCATCCAGGTGGGATATCGCCATTTTGCCGAGAACCGCCCGCAAGAGCTCGTCCGCAAACTTGCAGGTCTGGCGGATCATCCGGAGCTGCCCGAGGTGCGCTTCGACATGATTGGCAACCTTCAGACCAACAAGATCAACGCGGTGTTGGGCTCGGCTGAGCTGATTCATTCGGTGGGGTCGCTTCATTTGGCGCAGGCGATCTCGAGCCGTGCCATTCGCAAGATCGAAGCTGGCGAGCTTTCTGCTCCCCAACAGGTGCTGATCGAGGTCAACGTGAGCGGCGAGGAGTCCAAGGGCGGCTTTTCGCCCGATGAGATTCGTGGAGTTGCCGGCGAGCTTGCGGAACTTGAGGGAATTTGTGTGCAGGGCCTTATGACCATGGCCCCTCGCGGGAACAAGGATGTGGCGCGTCGCACCTTTGCCGGGCTGCGAGAGCTGAGGGATGAGTTGGAGGCGGCGCATCCCG
Organism: Collinsella aerofaciens; assembly: GCF_039062315.1. GTDB lineage: Bacteria > Actinomycetota > Coriobacteriia > Coriobacteriales > Coriobacteriaceae > Collinsella > Collinsella aerofaciens_BG. Next base: position 105,332 of record NZ_JBCJBG010000001.1, on the reverse strand, counting down.
ATCTGAGGCTGCCCGAGCTTTCTTGCGGCATGAGCGAGGACTTTGAGCCTGCCCTTGAGGAGGGCTCTACGCTCGTTCGCCTGGGCAGGGTAGTATTTAGCCCGGAGTTTGCAGTAAAATAGGGCTCTGAAGTGCGCACTGGTTTACAGAGCGCCTGCACTAAACCGTGAGAGGACACAACCATGGGCTTCCTTGACGAGATTAAAAATAAGATGCACCTGGGCGGCCAGCAGGGTTACGACCAGAGCTATGACCAGGATGACGACTACGGCTACGATGACGGCTACGATGATGGCTATCAGAACAACGGCTACAGCGGTACCTCGGGCGAGGGCTTCTATACCCAGGACGAGCCGAGTAACGGCCTGCTGGGCCAGACGCGCCGCGGTGAGGCCGAGTCGGTCGCCGTGTATACGCGCTCCGGCCAGCTGGTCGGCGATGACTCGCGTCATGCAACGACGTACAATCCGCCGTCGCGTTCTCAGGATAGTGCCGCAGGCGGCTATCGCCCCGGCGCTTACGACACGCCGTCGAGTTATGCCGAGAGCGCCCGCGCTCGTGCCGCGGCGCCTGCGCCCGCTTCTGCGCCGAGCGACGCCTCGGCCTATGCAAACAACATCATTAACGCCACGCCGCAGCTGCCTGCCTATGTCCTGCGCCCTGAGAGCTATGACGATGTCGAGACCGTTGTCCGCCGCGTGCGCACCAAGCAGCCCGTTGCGCTGATTTTTGTTGGCGTTCGCACCGAGGTCGCCAAGCGTGTCCTGGACTTTAGCTATGGCTTTGCCTGCGGCCTGGGCGCTACGGTCAAAGAGGTGGGCGATCGCGTGTTTATGGTGCTGCCCGCCGGCTGCGAGGTCAAGGATTCGGACCTCAAGAAGCTGCGCGCCGACGGCTACCTTAAGTAAACCCAAGACGAGGAGATTCTCATCAACATCTACACCATTGTCCAGCTGGTCAACACGCTGTTCAACTTCTACTCCACACTTATTGTGGTCTATTGCTTTATGACGTGGATTCCCATGAAGCAGGGCGGCCTGCTGCAGGATATTGCCGCGGTGCTCGATAGCGTCTGCGGTCCGTGGCTCAACCTGTTTCGTCGGTTTATTCCGCCGATGGGCGGCGTTGATTTTTCGCCGGTCGTTGCGATTATTGCGTTGCAGTTGGTGCAGAGGCTGATTCTGCAGCTTCTTATAGGTATACTCGTATAGTACTGGCTCAGTAACTTACGTCGGGCGCCCGGCGCCAAGGCGATGATAAAGGAGAACTTGTTATGGCTATTACCCCTGCTGACATCCAGGCTCAGACTTTCTCTGAGGCCAAGCGCGGCTATGATCCCGCCGAGGTCGACGTCTTTTTGGAGACGCTGTCCTCCGAGGTTGACGCTATGCTTGCCAAGATTGTCGATCTTAAGGGTCGTCTGACTGCCACCGAGCAGCAGCTTGCCGACACGCAGGCCCAGCTTGCCCAGGCTCAGGACGCTGCCGCTCAGGCCGTTCCCGCCGCTCCTGTGGCCGCTCCCGCACCCGACTTCTCCGCTCAGGAGCGCCAGATCTCCGCTGCGCTGATTGCTGCCCAGCAGACCGCCGAGGGCATCGTCAACGATGCCAACGAGAACGCTGAGCGCATCCGCAACGAAGCCGATGCCAAGGCCCGCGAGGTCATCCGTCAGGCCCTGACCGAGAAGCAGGCCGAGCTCGAGGAGATCGACCGTCTGAAGGCTTCCCGTGAGGAGTTCAAAGCTGAGTACCTCAAGCTCATCCAGCACTTCATGGACGATGCGCAGAATTCCTTCCCGTCCGACCTTATGGCCTCCACGCCGGTCGGTTCTGCGGCTTCTCCTGCAGTGACCGTTCCCGCCGCCGAGCCGCTGCCTGTCGCTGATCCGGTTGTTCCCGTGGCTGACCCCTTCGCCCCGATCGACAACTTTGCTGCCGACGACCTGGACTAGCTCCAGAGCTACAATCTAGTGCCCTTAAGAGGAGCTCGCACCTGCGGGCTCCTTTTTTGTGGCTGCATACGGGTTGGGAAACAAAACGCCGAGCTCTGCGTGCGATAGGGCAGAACTCGGCGAAAGGGTGAGCGGTAAAAGGTAGATTTTAGGGCATGCGCAAGAACTACTTGAGGAGGAAGTCGGAGAGGGGAATGGTACGGGCCTCGCGATGCTCGGGATCGGCGATGTGGTCGGCAGGATAGCCGCAGACGAGCATGTGATAGGGATAGACGCCCTCGGGCAGGTTGAACCGCTCTCGGGCTAGCTCGGGCTTAAAATGGCATACCCAACACGTTCCCAGGCCTTGCTCCTCGGCCTCCATCATCATTTGATCGCAAACAATCGAGGTGTCGATAGCGCTGGAGTTCATCTGGTCATAGGGGCGAACCCAAGCGTCGTCGGTAACGCTGCAAATGAGGAAGATGAGCGGAGCGCCAAAGATGGACCCATCACGAGCAAACCGAGGCTGACAAGCAGCCGCCTTCTCCAAAAGCTCGGGTGTATCCAACACCATCACACGGGTTGGATGATTATTACAAGCAGAAGGAGCAATACGCCCAGCCTCAACAATGGCATCCACCACAGCCTGCTCCACAGCCCGAGCCTCAAACAAACGACAAGAATACCGAGACCGAGCCAGATCCAAATACCCCATAACCAAACCCTCCAAAGTCAGCGAATCAATCCAAGGTAAATCAAAAGGTACCCAAGGCTACGCTCAGCCAAACGCTCAATGCAGCCCCAAAGTATCCAATCGGGCATAAAAGGCCGCATCATCCAGGTTCCCATCGCATTCTAACCATCAGCCAAAGTTCCCAATGGTGGTACGTAAGGCGAAGGGCCGGCACCTGTTTACTTTCGAACGACTCTGCCACGCAGCCGGAGTGAGAAAGCAAACAGGTGCCGGCCCTTCGCCGCCGGGACACGTACCCCCAATTAACTGTTCTTCATGACAATCGAATCCACGACATCAGCCACATTCTCGCAGCAGTCGGCGCAGTACTCCAGGAAAGCGTAGACGTCACGCCAGGCGATGACCTCGAGCGGGTCCTTGCCATTGACGTGCAGGTTGCGCATGGCGTTGATGTAGAGCTCATCGGCCTCGGACTCAATGGTGTTGATCTGGATGACCAGCTCGCGCAGGGTCTTGGACTTGCGGTAATTAGGCAGCTCGACCATAAGGTCCTTCATGGCGCGGCAGGCGTCGGTCACCTTGTGGGCGATGACAATGGCATCGGGGTGGATGCTCTGGATGTTGGTGAAGTAGACGCGCTGCACGACGCCCTCGATACGGTCAAGCACAGTGTCGAGCGAGCAGCTCATCAGGTCCAGATCCTCGCGCTCAAGCGGGGTGATAAAGGCAGTGAGCAGGGCATCCTCGAGCTCATGGTGCTTCTTGTCGGCCGCATGCTCAATCGCATGCATCTCTTCGAGCATGCCGTGGATCTGCGCGGGATCAAAGTTCTCAAAAATCTTGATGAGCAACTCTGCGGCCTGGACAGCAAGGTCGGCGCAGGCGACGTAGTTGTCAAAGTAGAACGAATCGGGTTTCTTTGCCATGAGTGGGTCCTTTCGAGGCGAAGACGGGTGGGCGAGGTATTGCGGTCCGGATGGACGTTCGGTTTGACTAGATGAACATCATGAACAGCTTGGCCATGACAAAGCTGATAAGTCCGCAGGCGGGGAAGGTGAAGAACCAGGTGAACATCATGTCCTTGACGACACCGAAGTTGATCGCCGAGAGGCGCTTGACGGCACCGACACCCATAATGGCGCAGGTCTTGATGTGCGTGGAGGACACGGGGATGCCGGTGAGCGTGGCAAGCAGCAGGTTTGCGGCGCCCGCCAGGTCGGCGGAGAAGCCCTGGTACTTTTCGAGCTTGACCATGCTCTGACCGACAGACTTGATGATGCGCTCACCGCCCACGCTGGTGCCGATGCCCATGGTGGCCGAGCACAGCAGCATGATCCAGATGGGGATGCCGGCGTCGCCGACGCTCGTCTGTCCGCTGGCAAAGGCGACACCTAAAAAGAGCACGCCGATAAACTTTTGTCCATCTTGCGCGCCGTGCATAAAGCTCATGGCCGCGGCACTTGCGATCTGAGCATATTTAAAGAAGACATTGGCACGTCGCCTGTTGGCGGCGGCGAAAAGAATCGAGACGAGCTTGCACAGGACCCAGCCCATGATAAAGCCCAGGCCGATGGAGAGCGCCAAGCCGTAGATGACCTTCATCCACTCGTGGACGTTGACGCTGCTCGCGCCGCCGAGGGCGATTGCGGCACCGGTCAGGCCGGCGATAAGGCTGTGGCTTTGCGAGGTGGGGATGCCAAAACGCGATGCCGTGGCGCCGTAGACGACGATGGAGAACAGCGCCGCGCAGAGGCACGCGAGCGCCATGGTGCTGTTTCCGCCAAAGTCGACGATATGTGAGATGGTGTTGGCGACGCTCGCGTTAAAGTGCGTCATGATGAGCACGCCGAGGAAGTTGAATGCGGCGCTCATGAGAATGGCTGCGCGGGCGGGCATGCAGCGCGTGGTGACACAGGTCGCGATGGCGTTGGGCGCGTCGGTCCATCCGTTGACGAAGATAGCGCCGAGCGCGAGGATCACGGTGACGGCAAGGACTGGGTTCGACACAATTTGGCCGAGGAAGGCTGAGAACGTTACGTCCATATATGGGCTTTCTCGAAGTTTGCAGGCACGTTACAAAAACATGATAAATCGTATCACCTCCTGCGGGTTTCTTTACCGAGTTCTGATGAGAGAAGTGAATTTTTTGGCACTAACATTGAATATTTGCCCTGTTGACCGCGGGTGTTCTTTTTGCTAGCACGCCATGAGGACACGTGCGCGCCCCAACATCCCAAAACCACAGCCTGTTCGCTTTACAATATGCAAACATGCGTTCGATAATAGGAGGCATGGAATATCGACAGACAGATGGTAAAACTCGACGCGTGCACAAGCAGTATGTGGACGTCGTGGCCCGCATTCTCGCGGGCGGACAAGTCGTGCCGGTTACCGTCTGCTGGGTCGACGGTCGCTGTTTTACGATCGACGAGATTGTCTCATCCACCGGTTTTGGCCTAACGGTTCACGGCATTCGTACGGCAACCTATAAGGTTCGTTTTGGTGGGCATGCGACCGAACTGTATCTGGAAGAACAGGCGCGCGAGCGACCGGATGGCTCGCAGGCCCATCTGATGCGTTGGTGGGTGTGGGCATTCGACCGTACGCTCGAGAGCGGGCGCCGCAGGTAAGAGCGCGCGGCATTCGGGTACAATGGCAGGAATCTTGTCACCTACGGCGCTGTCGCGGCGCTTTTGAAAGGACGATATTATGAACGATATCCAGGGTTATCAGAACGGCCCCATTGAGACCGGCGCAAGCCGTGCCAAGGAGATGTCGCCGCGTGCGTACAACCTTGCCATGTCTGCCCTGATCTTTTTGGGCTTTTGCGCCATGGGTGCCGGTGCTTACTTTACGAGCACCATGGCGTTCGCCCGCATGATGATGAGCGGCGCCGCCTTGCCGCTGGTCTTTGGCTCGTTTATTTTGACCATCGTCGGCATGGTCATGATGTCGGCCGCCGCGGGCAAGCAGTCTGTGGGTCTGTCCCTTGTGGGCTACGTAATCTTTGCGAGTACCTTTGGCCTGACCGCGTCGTTTGGCCTTGCCAATTACGACCTGCCCACCATCAACACTGCCTTTATCGCCACGGCCGCCATCACCTTTGTCTTTGGTGCGCTGGGCGTGACCTTCCCCAAGTTCTTCCAGCGTGTGTACGGCATTGGTTTTGGCATCCTGCTTGCCACGATTCTGGTCGAGATCGTGCTGATGTTTATGGGCGTCTCGCAGTCCATCACCGACCTGATCGTGATCGTGGTGTTCGCCGGCTTTATTGGCTACGACACCTATGTGGCCACGACGGTGCCGCCCACGCTGCCCAACGCCGTGCTCATGGCATCCAACCTGTTCGTGGACATCATCAACGTGTTCCTGCGCATCCTGAACATCCTTGGTCGTCGCGACTAGTGCCAAATTGCAGCGGTGCTTGCGCACGTGTAAATCGATGCGGAAGGCGGTCCTTCGGGGCCGTCTTTTTTGTGCGTGGCGGGGTATCATGGATGGAAAAGCCGATAGCGGCAGAGACCGAGAAAGGTGACCACTTATGGCAGACGTCGACAACAGGAACCGTAACCGCAGACCCAATCGCGCAGGGCAGCCCAATCCCAAGCGCGAGGCCCGTGCCAAGGCCGCCGAGCGTCACGTGGCGACTGTGTCCGAAGCGTGCGCCAAGGATATCGAGCGCTCGCTTGCAGGCGTGCGCGAGTTCGACGGTATGCCTGCCGGCTTTGTCGCGGCGATGAAGGCCAAGGCCCAAGCGGCTGCGGCTGCCGAGGAGCAGGTCGCCGAGGAGTCTGAGGCCGCCGAGGTTGCGTCTGCCGAGGCTGAGGCCGTGGCCGAGTCTGCACCCGCCGAGGAGGCCACGGAGGCCGAGTCCGCGCCTGCCGCCGAAAAGCCCGCTCCGGTCCTGCCCGAGGTCACCGTGCTCGACGCCTCTGCCACGCAGGCCATTCTGGATAACGGCCGAGGCTACGCGCAGTTCTGTGACATGGCCGTGCTTGCCTTTGCCTCGTTCACCAACCCGGGCGGTGGCTACATCCAGGGCTATCTGGGCCAGGAGGCCACGCTCTGTGCCGATTCGTACCTGTACAACGTGCTCGATAAGCAGCGCAAATGGTACGGCGAGAACCGTCGTCGCAACATCAACTGCGAGCTTTACCGCAACCGTGCGCTGGTGGTGCCTGCGGTGCGCTTCGACCGCAATCACGTACATGCATATGCTGACGTGATCGTTGCCGCCGCGCCCAACGCCAAGCGCGCTCGCCAGGAGTATCGCGTGGGTGACGATGCCTTGCTGGATGCCCTGCGCGATCGCATCCGCTTTGTGCTTGCCATCTGCGATGAGCTGGGTCGCGAGAAGCTCGTGCTGGGCGCTTGGGGCTGCGACAACAACGGCTTTGACGCCGAGGCCGTGGCTGAGCTCTTCCGCAAGGAGCTTGCGTCGGGCGACTTCAAGGTCAAGCAGGTGTTTTTTGCCGTGCCCTCTACGCGCTGGGATGAGGACTTCGCCAAGTTTGAGCACGTGTTGGCAAGCTTCCCCGAGTGTAACGAGGAGTCCTATGCTCAGGTGGCCGCCCGCGCCGCGGCCGCCCGTGCCGCCGAGCAGGCTCAGGCCGCTGCTGAGGACGATGAGGATGACGACGACTGGCGCAAATACCTGTAATCGGTATGTGCTGACAGATAGGTCGATCCGGCAGGAGAGACTGCTCCCGCCGGCTTTTTACTAGAGGAAGGGCTTACGATGAAAAACGTTCTGTGCTTTGGCGACAGCAATACCTATGGCTATGATCCGGCGGGCATGCGCGACGGCACCGCGGTGCGCTATGCGCACGATGTGCGCTGGTGCGGCGTGGCCCAGCGCGACCTGGGCGAGGGCTGGCACGTGATTGAGGAAGGCCTAAACGGCCGCACGACGGTGCGCGACGACATGTGCCATCTGGACACCAATCTCAACGGCATCCGCGCGTTGCCGATGCTGCTCGAGTCCCATAAGCCGCTGGACGCGATCGTGATTATGCTGGGCACCAACGACTGCAAGACGGTCTTTAGCGTGGGGGCTGCCGATATCGCTGACGGTGCCATGGCGCTGATTCGCACCGTCCGCGCGTTTCCCTGGACCGACGCTGCGCCTTGTCCGCGCATTCTGCTGATGGCTCCTATCAAGATCAAGCCGCAGATCGCCGATGTGTATATGACCGACTTTGACGAGCACTCCGTCGAGGCCTCGGAGCATTTTGCCGAATACTATGCGTATGTTGCCGAACAGTTTGGCTGCGACTTTTTGAATGCCGCCGATTTTGCCGAGCCGGGCGATATCGATTATCTGCACATGATGCCGGAAAGCCACGAGAGCCTCGGCCATGCCGTGGCAGCCAAGCTCAAAGAGATGATCGGAGAGTAGTACGGCCCTAAGCAGTACAAAAGTTCCCCTTGCGGTGGCTTGTTTCGTTGGTTTGTCTTGATCTGTAACAGCTGTAAGGCCGAAAACGGGCTAGATGTTACAGATTGAGATTATTTAGGTCGATATCGGTCGTTTGTCTCGATCTGTAACATCTAGGGTCGATTTCGCCGAGTTACTGTTACAGATCGAGATTTTCTTCTCAGCGGAATTTGAATGTCTCAATCTGTAACAGGTGGGCCGAAAAATGGACTCTAACTGTTACAGATCGAGATGTTTGCGGGAACCGCCACAAAGGTGCCTGTCCCCTTTGTGGCGGTTTGGGATGGGGCTTAGTATTGCCACATGTGGTTGACGGGGCCGGAGCCTTTGCCCATGTCAAAGCCAGCGGCGAGAGCGCCCGTTAGGTAGGCCTTGCCGGCGTTGACGGCATCGGCAAGATCCATGCCCTGGGCCAGCGCGCAGGCGATGGCGGACGAAAGCGTACAGCCAGTACCGTGCGTGTTGCCGGTCTCGATGCGCTTGTGGCGGAACCACGTGGTGAGCGGATCGCCCAGATGGTTGCCCTCGTCATCGAGCGGCGCGGGCTCTGCTAGCACATCGTTGGCCTCGTTGACAAAATGCCCGCCCTTAACGAGAGACGCGCAGCCAAAGCGACGGGTGAGAAGCATGGCGGCATTTTGCTGCGTGCGCTCGGAATCGACCTCGTAATCGAGCAGTGCCATGGCCTCGGGAATATTGGGCGTGATGACGGTCGCCAGCGGGAACAGGCGGCGTGTAAGCGCTTCGGCGGCGTCCTCTGCGATCAGACGAGCGCCCGAGGTGGCGACCATGACGGGGTCGACGACGATATTTTTTGCGTCCCAGGCGCTCAGGCGGTCGGCGATAACCTCGATAATCTCGGCAGAGGAAACCATGCCGATCTTGACGGCGCTGGGGCGGATATCGTCAAAAACGGCATTGATCTGCGCCGCGACAATATCCGGAGAGATGTTCTGCACGGCGGTGACGCCCAGGGTGTTCTGTGCGGTGATGGCTGTGATGGTCGTCTCGGCATACAGGTGGTGCGCCGTGACGGTCTTGATGTCGGCCTGAATGCCGGCGCCACCGCTGGAATCGGATCCTGCGATGGATAGAACGGCGGGTACCTTACTGCGATCCATGTTCGCTCCCTTGTTCGGTCGGATTCAAATGGGTCTTCTGCCTGCATTATAAAGTGCCCGGGCCGGCTGTATGCCGATCCCGGGCGGGTGGTGCAATCTTTACGCAAATGTAAGAAAATGTTCACACGTCAACAATTGACGAACACCTTGTTACCGATTGTGGCTTCGGTGACGCGTTAGTCCTCCATACCGAGGTCGATCGTCGTGCCTTCGAACACCTTGTTGACGGTGCGGACGGCGCACATCTTGCCACACATGGTGCAGGTGCCCTCGGTGGCGGCGGGGGATTCCTCGTAGCGCTTCTTGCCGGTGACCGGGTCGAGCGCGCACTTCCACATGGCGTCCCAGTCGAGCTTACGGCGTGCCTGGCCCATCTTGTCGTCCATGTCGCGGGCGTGCGGCACCTTCTTGGCGATGTCGGCGGCGTGTGCGGCGATCTTGGTGGCCATGAGGCCATCGAGCACGTCCTGGGCGTTGGGCAGGCACAGGTGCTCGGCCGGCGTCACGTAGCACAGGAAGTCGGCACCGGAGCTGGCGGAGATGGCGCCGCCGATGGCAGCGGTGATGTGGTCGTAGCCCACGCCGATATCGGTCACCAGCGGCCCGAGCACATAGAACGGGGCGTTGTGGCACAGGCGCTTCTGCAGTTTCATGTTGGCGGCGATCTCGTCGAGCGCCATGTGGCCCGGGCCCTCGACCATAACCTGGACGCCGGCGGCCCAAGCGCGCTTGCACAGCTTGCCCAGCTCGATCATCTCGGCGGTCTCGGTTGCATCGTTGGAGTCGTAGAGGCAGCCCGGGCGGCAGGAGTCGCCGAGCGAGATCGTCACGTCGTACTCGTGGCAGATTTCGAGCAGCTCGTCGTAGAACTCATAGAACGGGTTCTCGTTACCGGTGACCTCCATCCAGCCAAACAGCAGCGAGCCGCCGCGGCTGACGATGTTCATGAGGCGGCCGGTCTCCTTAAAGGTCTCGATGACCGACTTGTTGATGCCGCAGTGGATGGTCATGAAGTCCACGCCGTCCTCGGCGTGCGCGCGAACGACCTCGAGCAGGTCGTCCTTGGTGAGCTTGACCAGCGGCTTTTCCATGTAGCCGATGGCGTCGTACATGGGGACGGTGCCCACCATAAGCGGCGTCTCGTCGATGAGCTGCTGGCGGAACTGGCGCGTCTTGCCCGAGTTGGAGAGGTCCATGATGGCGTCGGCGCCAAAGTCCTCGGCGATCTTGACCTTCTTCCATTCCTCGGCGGCATCGGCCTTGTCGCCCGAGATGCCCAAGTTCACGTTGACCTTGGTGGACAGGCCCTCGCCGACACCAAAGGCGCGCATCCCCTTTTTGATATGCACGATGTTGGCGGGAATGGCGATGCGGCCGTCTGCCACGCGCTCGCGGATGTACTCGGGGTCGCGATGCTCGCGCTCGGCGACCTCTTTCATCTGAGGTGTGATCTGCCCGGCGCGGGCGAAGTCGATTTGCGTGACGAGCTTGGGCTCGGTCTGTGTGCTCATTGGCACGGCTCCCTTCGTTGGCATTACCCATATCAGGTTTGCGGGTCAGGGCGGGCGCGCCCAGTCTCAGCCTGCCGTCTTGTCCTGCAAGCTCCCCGTTTATGTGGTGGGCTCAAGTATAGCTCGAATGGGTACGATTGACGCGATGAGCATGCCCGTGGGGAGGCGAACATGGAAGACAAGCATCTATATCGAGAGACACAGTGGGACGTGTCGGCCGAGGAGGGCCGTGCCCATCATGGGCTAGTCGCAATCGGTTTTGCGATCCTTGTCGTGATGGTGATTGCCTGTTGTATCTGGACGTTTGGTGGTCGTGGCGGCGCTGTATGGGAGTTCGAGGCTGATGATGGCCTACCGATTATGACGGTGAGGAGTACCGGCGGTAATGCCAATACGCTCGCCATTCCGGGCGATTATTGGTACCCGCGCGATGAGTTTGTGCAGTTGCAGCTGAGTGGTGGGTCCATTCCAGGTGAAGAAATCGAACGCGTGACGTTTGACACGGCGCTCAAAACGCTGACGGTGAAGCTCAAAGATCAAGGAGATGTGCCCACGACCATGGATATCGCCCTGACGGAATGGCGCTTGGAGCCTCCATCGGGTGTTGCGGTGTCCGAGGTAGAGCACGTTAAGGTTGCCTACCAAGATGGCTCGACGAGCGAGATCGCCAAGGCCGACGGTCTGGCGGAATAGTGGGGTGTTCACCGAATGCCATGAAAGCATGCCGAGGTTGAGTTCGGCGCTAGCGACAGGCTTCTAGAATGCCTGCTCGTTGATGAAGGCCAGGCTGTCTGGGGACGAGAGCTCGGGGACATAGCGGTAGCCAAGGTTGAACTCGGTAAGACCGGCGGCGTCCTCGAGCTTGTTTTCTGCCATCCAGCGCACCATGGAGCCGCGCGCCTTTTTGCTGGCGGTCGAGCGCTGGATGGGCTTGCCGTTGCGGACACCTTCGCCAAAGAGACAAGTGACGGTTGTGGCGTCGCCTGCGAGATGGGGCAGAACGGCCTTGGCGTACTCCGCGCTGGCAAGGTTGACGACCGTGGTGTTGGAGCCGGTCGGCGCAATGGCGCATGCAAGTTTGTCGCCCCAAAACGCATAGAGGTCACGGGCGTTGTCGACGGCGAGCTTGGCTCCCATTTCGAGCCGATAGGGCTCAACGCCATGGAAAGGCCGCACGCATCCGTACAATCCGGAGAGGATCCAGAGATGGTTTTGCAGCCAGTCGAGCTGTGCAGCATCCATGACCTCGGGCGCCATGCTTTGGTATTGGATGCCGTGGTAGGACATGACGGCGGGGGAGATTCGGCGCGCGATATCGGGATCGGCGAGGTCGGCATCGCTCAGGACGGGCATAAATTCGTGAAGCGTATCCAGGCACGTTGTAAGCAGCCTGTCGCTCACGTTCCAAAGGGCCTGAAGACCTGCTGCGCCATCCTCGCGTTCGATGCCTAGCAGTGCCTGATGGAGCCGGGCCGTCTGATGTGCAAAAGGCGGTATGCCCAAAACGTCAAAGGCATCTTGAGCTGTCCGCATCTGTTTGGCGGGCGAAATGACGACCCGTAGCACGGAATCCTCCTCCCGCTAAAAAAGTTGCGGTGAAATACAGACCGCTTTCCCCGTTGGAAGCCCTGATGAATCCGTATTTCACCGCAAGTTACAAGGGTTGGTTAGGCGCGCTCGAGGAAGGCCTTGTAGCCGCGGTAGGCCTCGTAGATATCGGCCTTGTTAGCGACCTCCCACAGGGCGTGCATGGACAGGACGGCAACGCCGGAGTCGATGACGTTCATGCCGTACTTGGCCATGATGTAGGCGATGGTGCCGCCGCCGCCCGCATTGACGCGGCCGAGCTCGCAGGTCTGGAAGTCCACGCCCGCCTCGTCCATGATGTCGCGGACGAGGGCCACGTACTCGGCGTCGGCGTCGTTGGAGCCGCCCTTGCCGCGGCTGCCCGTGTACTTGTTGAAGCACAGGCCGCGACCCATGAAGGCTGCGTTCTTGGTCTCGAACTTGCCGGCATAGCCCGGGTCGAAGCCGGCGGACACGTCAGAGGAGAGCATGCGGCTGCGGGCGAGCGCGCGGCGAAGGGCCAGCGGGCTGTCCTCACCGGCGAGCGTCATGATCTCGGCGACGGTGTTCTCGAAGAAGCGGCTCGTCATACCGGTGGCACCCACGGAGCCGATCTCCTCCTTGTCGACGATGAGCGTGATGCTCGTGCGCTCGACATTGGCCACATTGATCTGGGCGAGCATGGAGGGGTAGGCGCAGACGCGGTCGTCGTGGCCATAGCCCAAAATCATGGAACGGTCGAGGCCCATGTCGCGGGCGGGGCCGGCGGGCACGACCTCGATCTCGGCGGAGAGGAAGTCCTCCTCCTCGACGTCGTACTGTTCCTTGAGGATGTCCAGGAACATCTGCTTGACGGGCTCCTTGGGAGCGTCCTTGTCGTCCTCGTCAAACTTGACGGGACGGCCGCCCACGATCACGTCGAGGATCTCGGCATCGACGGCGTCCTTGGCAGGCTTGGACATCTGCTCACTCGAGAGGTGAATCAGCAGGTCGGAGATGGTAAAGACCGGGTCATCCGCCTTGTCGCCGATGTTGATGTCGACGGTGGTGCCGTCCTTTTTGCAGATGACGCCTACGAGTGCGAGCGGGGAGGCTACCCAGTGGTAGCTCTTGACGCCGCCGTAGTAGTGCGTGTCGAGGTAGGCCATGTCGCCGGCCTCGAAGGCGGGATTCTGCTTGAGGTCCAGGCGCGGCGAGTCCACGTGGGCGCCCAGGATGTTAAAGCCCTGCTCGAGCGGGGCGGTGCCCAGGTTGACGAGCATAAGGTCCTTGCCGTGGTTGGCGGCGTACACCTTGTCGCCTGCCTTGAGCTCGCGGCCTTCGGCGATCACGGTCTCCAGGTCGACGTAGCCCGCCTCCTCGGCCATCTTGATGCCGGTTTTGACGCACAGGCGCTCGGTCTTGTTCTCGCTCAAAAACTGCTTATAGCCGCGGCAAAGCTCCTCGAGCTCCTCGATTTGCTGTGGCGTGTACTTTTTCCATGCGCAGGGACGCTCCATGACGCAGGCTCCTTTCGGATCGATCGTGCTGGTTGATGTACCGTGAGCCATCGTATCACGCGTAGGCTTACGGTGGCGGGGGAGCTTGATGTGCGGTGGTCTCGGGGCGGGGAGCGTGTAAACTGGAGTGAGCAAACCGTGCCCAGCCCAAAGCGAGGTATTCAATATGTCTGACAAGCGCCGCACCTTTGCCGTTATCGACGGCAACTCGCTCATGCACCGCGCCTTCCACGCCGTGCCGCCGACCATGAACGCGCCGGACGGTCGCCCCACCAACGCGATCTTTGGCTTTCTGAACATGTTTCTCAAGATGATCGACGCCTTTAACCCCGACGGTGTGGTCGTGGCGTTTGACAAGGGCAAGCCGCGCGTGCGCATGGAGATGCTGCCGCAGTATAAGGCGCAGCGCCCGCCCATGGACCCCGATCTGCACGCGCAGTTTCCGATGATTAAGGAGCTGCTCACGGCGCTCAACGTGCCGATTCTGCAGTCCGAGGGCTGGGAAGGCGACGATATCCTGGGCACTATGGCTCGCCTAGGTGAGGAAGCCGGCTGCGACATGCTGCTGGTGACCGGCGACCGCGACATGTATCAGCTCGTGACCGAGCACGTCAACGTGGTCTCGACCCGCAAGGGCCTGTCCGACGTGGCGATTATGACGCCCGAGAGCGTGGATGACCTGTATCACGGCATTACGCCGGCGCTCGTGCCCGATTTCTACGGTCTGAAGGGCGATACGTCGGACAACATTCCCGGCGTACCGGGCATCGGCCCCAAAAAGGCGAGCGCGCTCATCGCGCAGTACGGCAGCCTGGACGAGGTCATCGCGCATGCCGATGAAGTCAAGGGCAAGATGGGCGAGAACCTGCGTGCGCACATCGACGATGCCCTGCTGAGCCGCAAGGTCGCAACCATTCGCACCGATGCGCCCGTCGAGCTCGACTTTGACGAAACGTCCTTCCCGGCGTTTTCTGCCGACGAAGTCTCCGCGGCGCTGGGCACGCTCGGCATTACGGCCATGCAGAACCGTTTCTTGTCGCTCATCGGTGGCGAGGGTGGGGCTGCGGTCACCGCCAGCGCGTTTGAGATTCCCCCCGTTATGCGCGCTGCCGCCGGCGATGCCGAGGCGCTCGCTGCCGTTGCCGCCGAGGTTACTCGTGCGATCGAGGCGGGCGAGTGGATTGCCGCCGTGGTGGACGATGACAAGGAGGAGGGTGCGCTCTTTGGCCTGACGCGTACGCTGTGGCTGGCGACGTCCAAGGGGCTGCTTGCGCTTGAGGAGGGCGACGGCGGTACCACTGCCGTAGTCGATGGCTTCAACTTCGCCCACGGCGTCATTGCCGGCGTGCTTGCGCGCCTGTTTATGGAGGGCCGCGTGGCGAGCCCGGACATGAAGGCGCTGCTGCACGAGCTTTCGCCCATCGATTCTTCCGAGTCCGAGCTCATGGATCCGCTGACAGTCGATTCCACGCGCATCTTCGACACCGTGGTCGCCGCCTACCTGTTGGATTCCGACCGCTCCGAGTTTGACGAGGCGTATCTGGCCGATACCTATCTGCAGATGGCGCTGCCCGCGGCGCGCGGTGCAGAGGGTGCCGGCGAGGACGCTCCTGCGCCCGCCGCTCGCACGGCGGCCTTGACGCTGGCGCTGGTCGCACCGCTGCGCGACCGCATGGCCCGCGAGAACGCCGCCAACGTGTTCGACGGCATCGAGATGCCGCTCGTGCCGGTGCTTGCCAAGATGGAGCGCGCGGGCATGCTCGTGGATCCCGACCGCCTGCGCAATCTGTCCGAGGGCCTGGCGACCCAGATTACCGAGGTCGAGCGCAGCATTCGCGACCTGGCAGGCGACGAGACCTTTAACATCGGCAGCCCCATGCAGCTCTCGCATGTGCTGTTTGACGTTATGGGGCTTCCGACCAAGGGCCTCAAAAAGACCAAGCGCGGCTACTATTCGACCAACGCCAAGGTGCTGAGTGACCTTGCGCGTGACCACGAAATCGTGCGTCTGATCTTGGACTGGCGTGAGAAGTCTAAGATCAAGTCCACCTATCTGGACACGCTGGGCCCGCTACGCCGCGGTGACGGTCGCGTACACACCACGTACAACCAGACCATCACGGCAACGGGTCGCCTGTCCTCGAGCGACCCGAACCTGCAGAACATCCCGACGCGCTCGGAGCTGGGGCGTACCGTCAAGACGGCGTTTTCGGCAGGCGAGGGCAGCGTCTTTTTGGCGGTGGACTACTCGCAGATCGAGCTGCGTCTGCTGGCACATCTCTCGGGTGACGAGCACCTGGTGCGCGCCTTTAACGAGGGCGAGGACTTCCATGCCGAGACGGCCGCGCGCGTGTTTGGCGTGCCGGTGTCCGAGGTAACGCCCGACTTGCGCAGTCGCGCCAAGGCCGTGAACTTTGGCATCGTGTATGGTCAGCAGGCCTACGGTCTGTCGCAGTCGCTGCATATCTCGATGGCCGAGGCGCGCGACATGATCGACCGCTACTACGAGGCCTACCCGGGCGTGCGTACGTTCCTAGACAACGTGGTGGCACGTGCCAAGCAGACGGGCTACGCCGAGACCATGTACGGCCGCCGTCGCCATATTCCGGAGCTCAAGGCTAAAAATCCGCAACTCCGCGGCTTTGGCGAGCGCACGGCCATGAACCACCCCATGCAGGGCACAGCCGCCGACATCATCAAGATTGCGATGGCCCGCGTAAGCCGCCGTCTGGAAGAAGAAGGCTTTGCCGCCCACATGATCTTGCAGGTGCACGACGAACTGGACTTTGAGTGCCCCATCAACGAAGTCGAGCGCCTTACAGCTATGGTCCGCGACGTCATGGAACACGTCGTAGACCTACGCGTACCCCTCATCGCCGAAGCTTCGACTGGAGTGACCTGGGCAGATGCCAAGTAAGGGCACACCCACAATTCCAAAGTAAACCAAAAGCAGAAGGGGGCTCCTTGACAACAAGGAGCCCCCTTCATTCAATTAAATTCAGCCAAAGTATCTAGACGCCAAGACGCCATCTAGGCGGCAAACAAGTCAACGTAGCCATGCCCGGGGCCGGCCGTTTGATTTTTGTAGATTCCGCACGAGCCGAAGGCCACTTAATGTGGCCTTCGAGCGAGCCCAGGACCTGACCGAGCAAAAATCAAACGGCCGGCCCCGGGCATGGCGACGAGTTTAACGAGCCGCCAAGATAGCGTCGATGAGCGTCAGTACGCCCCCGTCGTTGTTGCTCGGAATGCGCCACTTGGCGTGCGCGTTCATGTGCTCCTCGGCATTGTCCACGATAAAGCTATGCCCGACGCGCTCCAGCATGGGAATGTCGTTGTACGTATCGCCCACGGCGGCGGCGTCGGCGATATCGATGCCGAGCTGCTCGCACAGGTGCGCGACGCCCGACCCCTTGTCGACGCCCAGATTCATAAAGTCGATCCACTCGCGGCCAGCATTGGTGACGTAGAGCTGATCCGAGAATGCAGGGCTGTAGTCCTCGCGAAACGCTGGCTCGGCATCGTAGGCGGGGAAGAAGATCGAAATCTTGTTGGATTCGACGTCAAGGCCCTCAAAGCTATCGACGTAGTTGATTGTGTTGTAGTAGACGCTGATCTCGTCGTGGTATTGATGGTCGCGGGCAAGTACGTAGAACTCGTCGAAGCAGCACAGGACGGGGACGGCGCGCGGATCCTCCGAGGCGCGGCTCAAGACCTGCTGATACAGCGCCACATCGATAGTGCTCTTATAGATGTAGTTGCCGCGATATATCACGCATGCGCCGTTATCGGGGCAAAAAGCGATGCGGCTCTTGATGTCCTCAAACATCTCCTCGAGTTTTGGGGCGGGTCGTCCGCTGGCGGGGCAGAACACGATGCCAGCCTCGGCGAGCTTGTCTAGGCGCTCGTCGAGGCCCTGAGGCAGAACGCGCTCGTCGGTCAGTAGCGTCTTGTCCATGTCGACGGCAATGAGCTTAATGTTTCCGATATTGGTGTCCGATTCGTAAGTTTGCATAAAAGCGAGCCTTTCGTTTCGAGATTGTTTCAGACGTTATAACCATTAACTCGTAGTCGGGCGTATTTTCGCAGGATTGGCGCGCGTTTGCATCACCATTCACAAAGTAATGAAAAAACTTTTCAGAAATTTGAAGTTGTCGCTTGTGCCGCGGGCACTTTAGCGTAATATAGCGACCATCGAAAACGGAGACGGAAAAAACAACCGCTTACCGAGGAAAAGGTACCGTTTACGATATTAGAATTGCGCCCGGCGATAGGTGAAAGGAGAGGCAGATGCAGTTCGTAAAGATCATCACTACTGCAGACAATGCCATCCGACGCCAGCGCGCAATTTCCCGACGACGATAACAATCGTCTCTGTCCGCATGGGGCGAATTGCCTCAACAGAGTCATTTTGAGGTCGTTGGGTTTTAGCACGACATTGCTGCATGTTTCTAGGGCATGTATGTGCTGATTATTGCTATTTAACCTGATATCACACGGTTTTTGACCTCGAAATGACTTGCAACTGACCGATTTTCTAACTAGCTACCAAGGGCGAAAGGAAACAGCCATGAGCAAGGAAAAAGTCGTTCTCGCATATTCCGGTGGTCTTGATACATCCGTATGTGTCAAGTGGCTCCAAGACGAGAAGAATCTCGATGTCGTTTGCGTTTGCGGCAACGTGGGCCAGGAGGAGACCGGCCTGGATGCAAAGAAGCAGAAGGCGCTCGACCTGGGCGTTCTTGATTGCCAGGTGCTCGACCTGCGCGACGAGTTCTCCGATGAGTTCCTGACTAAGGCCATCGCCGCAAATTCCATGTACGAGAACAAGTATCCGCTGCTCTCCGCCCTGTCTCGCCCGCTGCTCGCCAAGAAGCTTGTCGAGGTCGCTCACGAGTTTGGCGCGACCTACGTCGCCCACGGCTGCACCGGCAAGGGTAACGACCAGGTCCGTTTTGAGGCTGCCGTCAAGGCCCTCGACCCCGAGCTTAAGGTTATCGCTCCGGTTCGCGAGTGGGATCTGAAGTGCCGTCCCGACGAGGTCGCCTACGCTCACGCCCATAACGTGCCGGTTCCCGAGGGTGCCAACGACAACCCCTATTCCATCGACGACAACCTGTGGGGTCGTGCCATTGAGTGCGGCCACCTGGAGGATCCCTGGAACGAGCCGCTCGACGACGCTTGGGTTATGACCAAGAATCCGGAGGACACGCCGGACACCCCGACGTATACCGAGATTGAGTTTGAGGCCGGCAAGCCCGTCGCCGTCGACGGCAAGAAGATGAAACTCTCCGAGATCGTCATCGCCCTCAACAAGATTTCGGGAGACAACGGCTTTGGCCGTCTCGACCTGGTTGAGGATCGTCTGGTGGGCCTCAAGAGCCGCGAGTGCTATGAGGTTCCCGGAGCCCTGACGCTCATCACCGCCCACAAGGCGCTCGAGGACATTTGCGTCGAGGGCGACCTGCTCAAGACTAAGATTAAGCTCGAGCAGGATTGGGCCACCGCCGTGTACAACGGCCAGTGGTACAGCCCGCTCAAAAACGCGCTCGACGCCTTTATGGCCGACACCCAGAAGTTCGTGACCGGCACCGTCCGTCTGAAGTTCTTTAAGGGCAACTGCCATGTCGTCGGCCGCAAGAGCCCCTTCAGCCTCTACGACTACGGCCTGGCCACCTACGACCGCGACACCACGTTTGATGAGAAAGCCAGCGCCGGCTTTATCGAGATCGATACGCTGTCGCTCAAGACGTGGGCCAAGGTCCAGGGTCCCAGCTCTGCCGCTGCCCAGGCTTAAGTCTTCCTTTCCTTGGTATCCGCGCGGCCCATCCGCGTGATACATAACGGGCGCATGGGGTCCCTACCTTTCGTTATGCTTGCTGACACTTCTTAACATCGGTGGCCCCTACGTTCCGCCCGCATATATGACGCCGCGACTGCGGCTGAGTCCGAGCCCCGCCGGGGTTGTCCGGCGGGGCTCCTTCTATCAATTTGGCGGCTCTGCGCCTATATATGAGGAGTATCCATTATGTTCAATGCTGTCGTGCATGCTTTACTTGCCCTCGCGCCCGAGCTCGATGCTGCAAAGGTCGAGGACGTCCCTATGAGCCTGAAGGCTTGGATTGACGGTTCGCAGGGCAACATCCGGAGGGAGACGTTGGGCGCCAAGTGCATGGTGCGTCACTTCTTTGCAAATTAGCTATATGGCCTCGCGCACGGTGGGGAATATGCAAAACTAGCGGTTGAAAAATCGCTTTAGCGATATGGCGCATTGCTTTGGGCGCTTGTTTTGGTATTTGGAGAAAGGAGACGGTTCCATGGCTCTTTGGGGCGGTCGTTTTGAGGCGGGCGTGGCCGAGGTCACGCAGGAGTTTGGCGCGTCGTTGCCGGTCGACAAGCATCTCTATAAGCAGGATATCGCTGGCTCTAAGGCGCATGCCAAGATGCTGGCCGCCCAGGGCATCATCAGTGCCGAGGACGAGCAGGCGATCGCCGAGGGCCTGACCGGAATCGAACAGGATATCGATGCCGGCAACTTTACCTTCGATATCAACGACGAGGACATCCATATGTCCATCGAGAGCGAGCTGACGCGTCGCATCGGTGAGGCCGGTAAGCGCTTGCATACCGGGCGTTCGCGCAACGACCAGGTGGCGACCGATACGCGCCTGGGCGTCAAGGCGCTTGCCAAGGAGCTCATGGAGGCCAATCTTGAGCTGCGCCATGTGCTGGTGGATGCGGCCAAGAAGTACGACAAGGTGATTCTGCCGGGCTACACGCATATGCAGCACGCTCAGCCCGTGCTGCTGTCGCATCATCTGCTGGCATATTCCTGGATGTTCGCGCGTGACTTTACGCGCCTGAAGGCCGCCTTTGATGCCGCCGACAACTGTCCACTGGGTGCTGCCGCGCTTGCCGGCACGAGCTATCCGCTCGATCGCCAGATGACGGCTGCCGAACTTGGCTTTGCGGGCGTGATTCCCAACTCGCTCGATGCGGTTTCTGACCGTGATTTCCTGCTCGACCTGCATTACGCCGGCTCCGTCATGGCCATGCACCTGTCGCGTCTTTCCGAGGAGATCGTGCTGTGGTCGAGCTCCGAATTTGGCTTTATCACGCTTTCAGACTCTTACTCCACCGGCTCGTCTATCATGCCGCAGAAGAAGAACCCCGACTTTGCCGAGCTTATCCGCGGCAAGAGCGGTCGCGTGTACGGCAACCTGGTGCAGTTGCTCGTGACCATGAAGGGCTTGCCGCTCGCCTATAACAAGGACTTGCAGGAGGACAAGGAGGGCGCGCTCGATACCGCCCATACGCTCATGCAGTGTCTGTCCGTTATGGCCGGAATGATTTCGACTTGGACCGTCAACGAGGATGCCATGGCGCGCGAGTGCGGCGTGGGACACCTTGCCGCCACCGATGTTGCCGATTACCTGGCCAAGCGTGGCCTGCCGTTCCGCGAGGCACATGCCGTGGTGGGGCATCTGGTCCTGATGTGCGAGAAGCACGGCTGTAATCTTGAGGACCTGCCGTTTGAGGTGTTCCAGGAGGCAAGCCCGCTCTTTGAGCGCGACATTACCGAGGCGCTCGACATCCCGTCGATTGTCGCCGCGCGCACGACCGAGGGCGGCACCGCTCCTGCCGCCGTTGCCGCGCAGCTGCAGCGTGCCGAGTCACAGCTCGTGGCCGACGAGGGCGCGTTTGGATCGCTGACCAAGGTAGTCGAGATGGGACACGGGGCAAAGTAGGGGTTTGGCTGAAGCCGTATTGCCCTTTTATCGATAAATCGTTTTGCTTTTACGGGCGCCTTCTGTTGCGGGCGCCCGTATTTTGTTGCTATGGGGGAGGGGCTTGTCGAGAACTTCTGTAGGACCTTTGGGCAGGTTGTGAAGGGGATACGTTCGCGGGTGGCAACCGACCGTCTGCTCTGTTCGATGCGGTTGATGGGCGGTCGGATGGTACTCTAATCGGGCTTCGAAACAGAAGTGACACATATGGAGCGCTTTAATAAATTGCAGCGTTTCAATAAACAGCTTTTTGTTTAACTGCAGCTAAAACTCTGTTACGATGCAGTCCAGGCGGGTGCCGGAATGGGACTTGGGCACGCGCGAACCTACTTGAAAGGCTACCTTATGGCTATCGAGAAGACCTTCATCATGATTAAGCCCGACGCCGTGCGCGACCGTAAGATCGGCGAGATCGTTGCTCGCATTGAGCGCAGCGGTCTTGTCATCGAGCGCATGGAGATGACCACGCTCGAGCGCGCTACCGTCGAGGAGCACTACGCCCATCTGGCCGACAAGCCCTTCTTTGGCGGTCTCTGCGACTTTATGACGAGCGGTCCGGTCGTCAAGATGGTCGTTTCCGGTCTCTCCGCTGTCTCCAAGATGCGCACCCTTATGGGCGCTACCAACCCGCTTGATGCTGCCCCCGGCACCATTCGCGGCGACTTTGCTGTCGATGTCAACGCCAACGTGATCCACGGCTCCGACTGCCTGGAGAACGCCGAGATCGAGATCAAGCGCTTTTTTGGCTAAACCAGCTTTGACTCCTTAAAGCTGTTAGCGTGTGGCTTGGGCGCTGCGGAATTCCATCCGCGGCGCCCTTTTTATTCCAAAATCTATGAAGGGGCCCGCTCGGACATGAGTTCCGAGCGGGCCCCTGCTGTTAGCTTGTGGCACTGAGTAGTTTAGGCCTCGTCGACGACCTTGAGGCCGCGCGTGTGGTCGATCTCGTTGAGGAGGTTAACGCGACGCTCGTGACGACCGCCCTCAAACTCGGCGTCGAGCCACTCGTCGACAATCATCTTGGCGAGCTCGGAGCCCACGACGCGGGCGCCAAAGGCGAGCACGTTGGTGTTGTTGTGCATGCGGGAGAGCTTGGCGCTGAAGGGCTCGGAGCATACGACGGCGCGAACACCTTCGACCTTGTTGGCGGCCAGGCTGATGCCGACGCCGGTACCGCAGATCAGGATACCCAGGTCGACGTCACCGTTGGCCACGGCCTTACCCACCTTGTAGCCGGCGATGGGGTAATCGAAGCTCTCGGAGGTGTCGGTGCCAAAGTTCACGACCTCGCAGCCGCGCTCCTTCAGGTGCTCGGAGATGATGTTCTTGAGCTCGACGGCGGCGTGGTCGTTACCGATACCAATCTTCATGAGTGGTTCCTCTCTGGTCCGTGCGGCGGAATTGCTAAAGGTTTTACCGCGTTCGACTGCATGATAGCGCGACTTTTGTGTAAACGCTCGGGCGTTTTTTGGTCAAACGCTTTAGCATGCAACAAGACCGGCTTCGCATGAATGAATGCCGTCAGATTGCGCTTAAGCGCCGTCCGTCGGAACCATGGTTGCGGTTTCTGATGCATTGTTATCAAATAAAAGAGTTAACTATTATCGAGAGCCCAGTTCGTTATGTAAGCAGGAGATACCTATGCCTACCGATTCCATCCGTGATGCCGCTTTTTGCGATGTCTTGAACCGCGAGCTTGTCTGCGCGCTCGGCTGCACCGAGCCCATTGCCGTTGCCTATGCAGCGGCGCTGGCGAGCCAGACACTCGGTTGCGAACCCGATCATATGGACGTTGCCTGCTCGGGCAATATCATCAAGAACGTTAAGAGCGTGACCGTGCCCAACTCGGGCGGTATGCACGGTATTGAAGCGGCGGCCGTGCTGGGTGCCGTGGGCGGTGACGCCAAGAGCGCGCTCGAGGTGCTCGAGAGCGTTGACGATGAAGACCGTGCTCGCGTGACCGAGCTTCTCGCCGACGCCGGCTACTGCTGTGTGTCGCTTGTCGAGGGTGTGCCCAACCTCTACATCAAGGTGACTGCCACGGCCGGAGGCCATACCGCAGTCGTCGAGATCACCGACCACCACACCAACGTCACGTGCCATACGCTCGACGGTATTCCGGTATGCGGCAAGTCGGCGGGGGAGTGTGCCGCCTGCGCCGAGCGCGTCGTGGCCGAGCGCGCGGTAGATAGCGCCAACACGCCCATGTCGATCGAGACCATCATCGACTTTATCGAGGACGGTGACATTGAGGACGCCCGCGCTGCCGTTGAGCGCCAGATTGAGCTGAACGGTGCGATTAGTGCCGAGGGCCTGGCGCACGCTTGGGGCGCCGAGGTCGGCCGTACGCTGTTGGGCGCTCGTGCCGATGACGTCGCCTGCCGTGCCCGCGCCCGTGCAGCCGCCGGGTCCGACGCCCGCATGAACGGCTGCGCGTTGCCGGTCGCCATTGTGTGCGGCTCGGGCAATCAGGGCATTACCTGCGCACTGCCCGTTATGGAGTATGCTGAGTTCCTGCGCTGCGACCACGAGCGCCTGGTGCGCGCCGTGATGCTGTCCGATCTGATCGCCGTGCATATCAAGAGCTATATTGGTGCGCTCTCGGCGTTTTGCGGTGCTATTTGCGCCGCATGCGGTGCCGGTGCCGCGATTACCTGGCTGTGCGGTGGCACGCGTGAGCAGATTGGCGCGACGGTCTCGAACACGCTCGGTAACGTGGGCGGCATCGTGTGCGATGGCGCCAAGGCAAGCTGCGCCGCCAAGATTTCGGCTGCCGTCGATGCTGCGATTCTGGGCCACGATATGGCCATGCAGGGCCGCGGCTTCCGCGCCGGTGAGGGCCTGATCCAGGATACCGTCGAGCAGACAATCGCCAGCATGGGCTACGTGGGCCGTGTAGGTATGAAAGATACCGATGTCGAGATCCTCAACATCATGATCGGCAAAACCCAGGTTTGTTAGGACAGTTCGTCGGCTACTTGGTGTTCGTAGAAGGCTTCGATTACGGCGTTAAAGTCGCGGGCGAAGTCTTCCATGGTTCCGCGCCAGGTGGCTCGGCTGGGCTTGCCTTGGCCAACATAGGCGGTTTGAATACCGCAGGCGGGGCTGGGGAAGTCGCGTTTGGGATCGTTGCCCACCATAAGGACCTCGTGCGGCTCGAGCCCCATCACCTGAAGCTGCTCTAGATAGTAGGTGGCATCGGGCTTGCAGCGGGTGGTGTTTCCCATGTGCGTGACGAGCTCAAAGGGAGCATCGGCCAGGTCGCCCCAGCCCATGCGGCACTCGATGGCCCCCTGGGGAAAGCTGGGGTTGGTAAAGAGCGCGCAACGCAGTCCAGCGTTCTGTACGGCCTGGAGCGCGGCGTGCGCGCCCGGCATGGCGTGTGCGTTAATGACATCGTCGTTCTTGTACGGAAGAACTTCGCGATCATAGTAGGTAAACGCCTCGTAGATGATGGGATCGGAGAGGCGGATACCGCATCGACGCTCGACCTCTTCTTGGTAAAACTCAAGATTGGTGCGGTTGTCCGTGCCGCTGCGGCGATTGGCGTTGAGGTCGACCAAGATGGTGCCGAGGCGTGCCATCGTGCCACCGCGGCTGCGGCGGCCGATATCCGCGAGCATCGAAGAGACATCCTTAAAATAGCGAAGGATGAACGCGTTGAGGTTGATGCTGAGAAGCGTCTCGTCCATATCGAAAACGACTGCTTTGAGCACGCGGGCACCTTTCTCGAAAAATCGATCTAGAATCGTTGGCTCCGGATACTTTACCCCAAAGCCGAATGCCTGGCTGGTTATCGTCAAGTTGCGGAGACGTGTGTTCATAAGATTACGAAAAAGTCTCCACACGAGTAAAAAATCGCAGTTCACGCTTGAAATCGAACTCATTTCCCCGTAACCTATACGAACGTGATTGCATAAGCGTCACATTAGTATCTGTCGGCTCCCGAGTGTTCCTAAACGTTGTGTGCTTGTCGCACCCTTCTGTAGGTCCTAGCAATCGGGGCCCCGTAGTTCGAAAGGGGTCCACCTTTGAGTGAGATTCAGAACTCGTCCATTTTCTCTCTTGACGATGTCAATGAGGAGGAGATGAACAACCTCATCGACGGTACGATTACCGACTTTGATGAGGGCGATCTCGTTAACGGCACTGTCGTTAAGATCGAGCATGACGAGGTGCTCGTTGACATCGGATTCAAGTCCGAGGGCGTTATCCCGGTCCGCGAGCTGTCCATCCGCAAGGACGCTAACCCTGCAGACATCGTTGCACTCGGTGATCCCATCGAGGCTCTGGTTCTCCAGAAGGAGGACAAGGACGGTCGTCTGGTCCTGTCCAAGAAGCGTGCCGAGTACGAGCGTGCTTGGAACCGCATCGAGGAGAAGTTCAACTCCGGCGAGAACGTCGAGGGCGAGGTTATCGAGGTTGTCAAGGGCGGCCTGATCCTCGACATCGGCCTGCGTGGCTTCCTGCCCGCTTCCCTCGTCGACCTCCGTCGCGTCAAGGACCTCACCTCCTACATGGGCACCCGCATCGAGGCCCGCGTCATCGAGATGGACCGCAACCGCAACAACGTCGTCCTCTCCCGTCGCGTCGTGCTCGAGGAGTCCCGTAAGGCCGAGCGCTCCGAGATCCTGTCCAAGCTCAAGTCTGGTATGCGTCTCCAGGGCACCGTTTCCTCCATCGTCGACTTCGGCGCCTTCGTCGACCTCGGCGGTATCGACGGCCTCATCCACATCTCCGAGCTCTCCTGGAACCACGTCAACCATCCTTCCGAGGTTGTCAAGGTCGGCCAGGAGGTCGAGGTCGAGGTTCTCGACGTCGATCTCAACCGCGAGCGCATCTCCCTGGGTCTCAAGCAGACCACCGAGGATCCGTGGCGCGCACTGGTCAAGAAGTACCCCGTCGGCGCTATCGTCGAGGGCACTGTGACCAAGCTTGTCCCGTTCGGCGCTTTCGTCGACCTGGGCGAGGGCATCGAGGGCCTGGTGCACATCTCCGAGATGGCCAACAAGCACGTCGATCAGCCTTCTCAGGTCACCCATGTGGGCGACAAGGTTCAGGTCAAGGTCATGGAGATCGACCTCGACCGTCGTCGTATCTCCCTGTCCATGAAGTCCGCTGCTGAGACTCTGGGCGTCGAGATCGAGGTTACCCCGCTGCCTTCCGAGAAGAAGGACGAGGAGACCGACGCCGAGTAAATCGGTTTGACGATCACTTGTTTTAAGGGACCCGTCCGCAATGGACGGGTCCCTTTTTGCATTTGTTGCTGAGGTACGCGATGCTGCCCGTGCGCAATGCTGCCCGGGCTGTCCACGGGCTATTGGGTTGTCGGTGCATGAAAAATGCCGACATCCCGCCTCGGGGAGGAGGCGGGAACGCACCGAGTAGACGGAGGGGTGCGGAGCGCGGTCGCGTCTCGACTGACGACGTTGCCCATCGACGACTCTATTGTACTGCATAGCGCGGTTCTTGGTTTATCGTGTCGAACGCTTGTGTTGTGCCATTGCCTGCGGCAACGGTGTGCTACACTCTTGCACTGCTGAGTGGGCCAGACGGTCGCGCGATGTGCTGCTTGCAGCACGCGTGAGGAAAGTCCGGGCTCCAGAGGGCGGGATGCCGGCTAACGGCCGGGCGGAGTGATCCGACGGAAAGCGCCGCAGAAAAGAAGACTCCCACCTGCGCCGCAAGGCGTAAAGGGAAAAGCTGAAACGGTGGTGTAAGAGACCACCAGCGTCGTGGCAACACGGCGGCTTGGCAAGCCCCATCCGGAGCAAGCGCGAATAGGAACGCTATGGGCCGGCCCGGTCCGCGTTCGGGTAGCGTGCGTGGAGCTGCATGGTAACGTGCAGACAAGATAAATGACCGTTCACGACAGAACCCGGCTTACAAGCCCACTCGGCACTTTGTTGACGCTGCGAACCCGTCAGCGCGGCAATCTGCCTTTCAAGCCTTCGGGCATGACCATAAGGTCAATGCCCTCGTCTTTCAAGGCACCTTGCTCGCGCTGACGGGTTCTCGCTTTCCTTGGCGGAATCATCGGCGGTTCCGTTCTTGGCATGTCGTTGTTTTTGCCTGGTCATCGGCGTTACTGTTCTATTTACAGGGCTTATCGGTACGGCCTTTGCCGTATTATTGAGGCTGTTAGTTGCTGCGCTTTATTCTGTTGAGGGGCTTTGTTGGACAGCTATTTTACTCTGCAATCGAATATTGAGGCTTCGGGCGAGTTTGTGGACCGCAAGAGTCGGTTTATTGCTCAGCTGGTCCATATTGAGTCCGAGGATGAGGCGAATGCCTTTATCGAGATGGTTCGCAAGCGTCATTACGACGCTCGGCATAATGTTCCCGCGTGGATTTTGGTCGATGGACGCGAGCGCCAGAGCGATGATGGTGAGCCGAGCCGCACGAGCGGTATGCCGACGCTCGAGGTGCTGCGTGGCGCGGGGCTCAAAAATGTTTGCTGCGTAGTGACGCGCTATTTTGGTGGCACGCTGTTGGGGCCTGGTGGCTTGGTGCGCGCCTATACCGCGGCGACGCAGGCGGCGGTGGTCTCGGCTCGGGAGTCCGGGCAGATCGTCGAGATGACAAGCGTCGTGCCTGTTGACGTGCATGTGGCCTATCCGCAGTATGAGCAGGTGCTTCGCTTGGCGCAGGATTCGGGTGCCAAGGTTTCGGATACCGATTACGCGGATACCGTTACACTTCACTTGGTGTTTAAGGCGGGGGAGCAGGAGCCATTTTGCGCCAAGATGCGCGAGCTTATGGCGGGACGCGAGGAGATCGAGGTCGGCGCTCCCGAATTTGCCGAGTTCTGACGGCGACGGCCGGCGTGCTTTTGGATGGATCCCAAGCGCGCCGGCCGTCGTTTTATGCCGCTGGTGTTTACTCGGCGAGCTGCTTTAGCATATCGCAGGCGATCTCGATGGCATCGTCGATGCAACCGGGGCAGCTGCGGAGCGGACCCTTATCCGATCCGATGCCCTTGAGCGTGCCGCAGACGGTCGTCGTGTTCTTCTCGTCAAAACGCTTTGCGATTTCGCGCGACAGCTTGTAGGTCTGACTCTTGGTCTTGGGGTTTTCCATGCCATCGCTCATTACAAAGCCCATGATGGCCACGGCGCCCGAGATGGCGCCGCAGGTTTCGGTCATGCCGCCCATGCCGGCGCCAAAGCCCTCGGTGAGGGTAAAGGCGGTCTGGGGGTCGAGCCCGACGGCGGGTGCAAGCGTGCAGGCGACGGCCTGTGCGCAGTTAAAGCCGCAGGCGTGGTATTCGGCAGCCTGAGCCTGACAGGCGGTGATGTCGAGCTGGGCCGTATCGATTTGCTTCATCGTTGTCTCCTTGGTCACGGTGTACCCGCCTATGGTACCCGTGACGGTGCGTGTAATCATCGAGAGCTTCATGGATGCCCTATTTTTATCTATCGAGCAAATGTCCAAGGCTTGAGATAAATGCCCCTGATCGATTTGTCCCATAACCTACATTGGGGATGGGTTGAGAGGGGTGCGGGGTAGCGGTATCGTGAACCAAATAAAACGTAACCCAGGCAAGGGAGCTAGATATGAGCGAGCAGACCATCGGTACTACATGTGTTCAGGGCGGCTATCACCCGGGAGATGCCGAGCCGCGCCAGGTGCCCATCTACCAGTCCACCACGTGGAAGTACGACACGTCCGAGCACATGGGCAAGCTGTTTGACCTAGAGGAGTCGGGCTACTTCTACAGCCGTCTGCAGAACCCCACGTGCGACCTGGTTGCCGCCAAGATCTGCGAGATGGAGGGCGGCACCGCTGCGATGCTCACGAGCTCGGGCATGGCCGCGAACTTCCTCGCGATCTTTAACGTGGCCGGTGCCGGCGATCATGTGGTCGCGAGCTCTGCCATCTACGGCGGTACCTACAACCTGCTGGCTCATACCATGGGTCGCATGGGCTTGACCTGCACGTTCGTTGCCCCCGACTGCACCGATGAGGAGCTCGAGGCAGCCTTTGAGCCCAACACCAAGCTCGTCTTTGGCGAGACCATCGCCAATCCCGCCCTCGCCGTGCTCGACATTGAGCGTTTTGCCAAGGCCGCGCACGACCACGGCGTGCCGCTGATGGTCGACAACACCTTCCCGACGCCCGTGATGTGTCGTCCCTTTGAGTGGGGCGCCGACATCGTTACGCACTCCACCACCAAGTACATGGATGGACATGCTGCTTACCTGGGCGGCGTCATCGTCGACCATGGCCAGTTTGACTGGATGGCCCATGCAGACAAGTTCCCGGGTCTCACCACGCCCGACGAGAGCTACCACGGCGTGACCTATGCCGAGAAGTTCGGTCGTGAGGGCGCCTTCATTACCAAGGCAACCGCTCAGCTCATGCGTGACCTCGGCCCCATGCAGAACCCGCAGGCGGCATTTTTCCTGAACAGCTCGCTCGAGAGCCTGCACGTGCGCATGCCGCGTCATTGCGAGAACGGCCTGGCCGTTGCCAAGTTCCTGCAGAACCATTCCAAGGTGCGCTTCGTGAGCTATCCGGGCCTGGAGGGCGACAAGTACTATGACCTGGCTCAGAAGTACATGCCCAACGGCACCTGCGGCGTCGTGAGCTTTGGCTTTAACGGTGGCCGCGCGGCGGCCGAGACCTTTATGAAGAGCCTTAAGCTCGCCCAGATCGCCACGCACGTGGCTGACGCTCGCACTTGCTGCCTGCATCCCGCTAATGCCACGCATCGCCAGATGAACGATGATGAGCTCATCGCCTGCGGCATCTCCGCCGATATGGTGCGTCTGTCGTGCGGCCTCGAGGACACGGCCGATCTGATTGCCGACCTTGAGCAGGCGCTTGAGCAGTGCTAGGCTAGCTTCCCGTATGAAGCGACGGTGCCCCTTGGGGTTCCGGTGACATATAGTTCCGATTCCGTAGGCGGGACCCCAATCGCGGTTGTTTGCTGGCGATTGGGGCCCCGTTTTTTGCGTTGGGCCACTCGAAAGGATGGATATGGAGAAAACTGCAGAGCAGCTGCGCCGCGAGCATATTGCCCTAGAGGGCGACACCCATGGCAAGAACAAATGGGCGATTCTGTTTACCGTGCTCATCATGACGTTTATGGTGTGTCTGGATTCGACCGTCGTGACCGTGGCGCTGCCCGTGATGCAAAAGGAGCTGGGCGTGGGCCTCGATCGCATCCAGCTGGTAAGCTCGGTGTATCTGCTTGCGACTTGCGTGGCTATGTTGCCGTTTGGCCGTCTGGGCGACGTGCGCGGCAAGGTGAATGTGTTCCAGCTGGGCGTCATCGTCTTTTCGGTCGGTTCGCTGCTGTGCGGCCTTTCGGCCTCGCTCGAGGTTCTTATCCTGGCACGCATTGTTCAGGGCGTCGGTTGCGCGGCGGCTATGGCCAACAACATGGGTATCATCACCGAGTCGTTTCCGGCGCGTGAGCGCGGTCGTGCTATGGGTATTCTCGCGACCTTCGTGGCCCTCGGCATGATGTGTGGCCCCGTGCTCGGCGGTATGCTGGTGGCAAGCTTTCCTTGGGAGAGCATCTTCCTCATCAACCTGCCCATTGGCGTCATCTCGTTTATCGTGGGGCTTTACACACTGCCGCATGTTAAGCCGGAGGCCGGCGAGCGCCCCATGTCGTTGGCGGGGGCCGCGCGTCGCTGCTTTGCAAATTCGGCCTTCACCATCAACCTTGCCTGCATGCTCATCGTGTTCGTTGGCATTGGCGCATCCGAGTTTATCCTGCCGTTCTATTTTCAGGATGCGCATGGGTTTGGGTCTGACGTTTCGGGTCTGCTGTTTTTGGCGCTGCCAATGGTGAATGCCTTTATCGGCCCGCTTTCGGGAACGGTTTCGGACCGTGTTGGCTGCGAGGGTCCCACGGCCGTTGGCCTGGGCGTGTACGTATGCGGTCTCTTTGCGGTAAGCACGCTCGACGAGCACTCTTCCATCCCTGTGATCGTGTGCTGCGTCGCGTTTATGTCGTGTGGTACGTCGATTTTCCAGAGCCCCAATAACTCGCTGTATATGGGCTCAGCTCCTCGCGAAGCACTCGGTTTTGCGGGCAGCTTGGGCAGTTTGGCGCGATACGCCGGCATGGCACTCGGTATTACGGTGGCGTCGAATATCCTATATGGGCAGATGAGCGTGGCGATGGGCGAGGCCGTGACCAGTTTTGTTGCAGGCCGTCCGGATGTGTTCCTGTTCGGCTTTCGCTCGGTGTTCTACGTGCTTATGGCTGTGGCCGCTGTGGGCTTTGCGCTTGCCATGGTGCGTTTGGTGAAGATGCGCGCCCGCCATTAGCTTGTGGTGGCAGGCTTGCCACGAATCGGGCCTATCTACTGGTCTTGCAGCTTTATGGTGCGATGCGGCTTGTGGGGCGGGCGGGGGTCGGTCCGTGGTAGACTATCGAACAACGTTTATTAATCGCGCGGTATCGTTGCCGCGAGAAGGGGTTGCGCCATGCAGGAGCTTGAGGATCGTATTCGCCATGACGGCATCGTAAAGGCCGGTAACGTCCTTAAGGTTGATGCCTTCCTCAACCACCAGTGCGACGTTGAGCTGTTCGACCACATGGGTGCCGAGTGGGCCCGTCTGTTCGAGGGTGTCGAGATCAACAAGATTCTGACGATCGAGGCTTCGGGCATTGGCATGGCTTGCATCGCAGCCCAGCATTTTGGCGGCGTGCCGGTAGTCTTTGCCAAGAAGGCACAGTCCATCAACCTTGACGGCGAGCAGTATGCCACGACCATCTATTCCTTTACCAAGCAGAAGGAGTACCCGGTTATCGTTGGCAAGCGCTTCCTGTCCGAGGGCGACAAGGTTCTGATCATCGACGATTTTTTGGCCAACGGCTGCGCGCTCGAGGGTCTTATCAAGATCTGCGAGGCTGCGGGCGCCGAGGTTGCCGGTATCGGCATTGCCGTGGAGAAGGGCTTCCAGGGCGGCGGCGATAAGCTCCGCGAGCGCGGTTTCCGCGTTGAGAGCCTGGCCCGTATCGCCGAAATGGACTGCGAGAACGGCGAGATCACGTTCGCCTAGGCGCGCAACACAAGCGATTGGTATGCGATGTGACAAAGGGACTGTCCCTTTGTCACATTTTTTGTATGAGGGGAGGTATTGATATGGATGAGAACAAGATGGGATGGCGCGAGTATGCGCGCTATGCCGAGATGTCGGTCGAGGAGCTGGCACGCGATTGCGAGGTGCAGGTGTTTCGCGCGACGGGTCCGGGTGGACAGGGCGTGAACACGACGGACTCGGCGGTGCGCATGAAGCATGGGCCCACGGGGATTGTCGTGACGGCGCGTGAGAGCCGCAGTCAGTTTCAGAATCGCAGCTGCTGTCTGCGTAAGCTGAGGGCAGAGCTTGAGCGTCGCGGGCGTCCACCGCGCCGACGCGTAAAGACCAAGGTGCCTCAGCGATCGCGCCAGCGCAGACTCAATGACAAGCACTTCAACGCGATTAAAAAGGCCAACCGTCGCAAGCCGGACGGGGAGGAATGATCTCCTCAATACGTTGCGGTGAAATAGGGACTGTTTTGCGGCTTTAGCTGCATAAACAGTCCCTATTTCACCGCAACTTAGGTGGGGTTAGCGGGTTGGGTGCCAGACCTCGAGAACGGCGGGAAGGATGTCCACCTCGATGCGCGAGGCGACGACGGGCTCGCCGTCGGCCTGGATGGGGTAGTCGGGCTCCTCAAAGGTAAGCTCGGCATGGCGACAGCGGCGCATGCGAACCGGTGGCAGCTTGGTAT
Source organism: Collinsella aerofaciens (assembly GCF_039062315.1). GTDB lineage: Bacteria > Actinomycetota > Coriobacteriia > Coriobacteriales > Coriobacteriaceae > Collinsella > Collinsella aerofaciens_BG. The sequence continues at coordinate 72,044 of NZ_JBCJBG010000001.1, read as the reverse complement.
GGTGGCCATCTTTGGCCGAAAGGAACATGGGAAGCGCGACCGCACGGGGGACGGGGCCGCAGGCGTAGCAAACGTCGAGGATGCCGTCGCACGGGTCGGCGTCGGGACAGATGCGATAGCCCGAACCATAGGTGGGTCCCAGCTGGATGGCCATGATAATCGCCCTCACGCGCTCGGCGGGCGCGCCGTCAAAGCTGACTGTCATGGGGTAGTTGCGATAGCGCAGGCCAAACTGCTCAAGTCCCGAGAGAGTGTAGAGCGGAGCGCCCGTCAAGCCGGTCTTTTTGCGCAGCTCGGTGGTGCCCAGGCCGATGGCGGCATCGATGCCGACCGAAAGCGTCTGATCGTAGTACTCAACGGTAGCCTCGCCGCCGCCGCTCGCAGGGCTCCATGAGCGAATGCGCCCGATGTCCTGACGCTGCAGCTCGCAGGTGAGCAGCGCGCCAAAATCCTTTCCGGAGAAATCGTCGATACCGAGGGTCTGGGCAAAATCGTTGCCGGAGCCTACGGGTAGAACGGCAAGGGCGGGACGGACCGCCTCATCCTGCGTCATGAGCCCATTGACGACCTCGTGGATCACTCCGTCGCCGCCGAGTGCGATAACCGTGCGGTAGCCCTGGGCCCGTGCGGCAAGTTCCTTGGCATGTCCCATGCGCTCGGTCAGCACCAGATCAAACTGGGATGAGCGCGCGGTCATGTCCAAAAAGCGCTGCAGGCGCTCGGCAACTTCGCGCGCCGCACCCGACTGGGCGGCGGGGTTGGCGATGATGAGCGTGCGACCAAAATCAGTTGCGTGCATGGGGCGACTCCCGGCGTGTGACATGACAGTGCGGTCGCGTTCAGGTCGAATTGCCCCCGATTGTGGCTGCACGGCGAATATTTACGTCTACTCTATCAGGTCGTTGTGGCGCTCGATAGCATCCGCCACCGTACCGCCCTCGTCCACAATAAGCGAACGGCGTTTAGGCGAGATAATGCGCTGAGCGGGATACACGCCGCGGTGGCCGCCGACGAGATAGCTGATAAACGCTACGATCACGAAGAAGCCGGCTGCCGTGCCGTGGAACAGGTCGATGGCCATCATGCAGGTGGTGATGGGTACGTTAAGGCCGGCGCAGAACACGCCGAGCATGCCCAGCGCCGCCAGAAAGCTGGGGTCGATTCCGACGAGGCAACCGATCCAACCGCCGAGCGCCGCACCGATGCCAAACAGGGGTGTGACCTCGCCTCCTTGGAAGCCGGCGCCCAGGGTGAGCGCCGTCACCACGAGCTTGATGACTGCGTCGGCAAGGGTCGTGTTACCGGCGAACCCGGCGCCCGAGAGCCAGGTGGCAAGGCCAGCATACTTCCAGGCGTCGAGCATCGCGTAGGCCACGAGCACCACGAGCGCGCCCACGAGTGCGCGAGCAAGGTAGTTGGTGATAAAGCGGCCGTACAGGCTCTTGACGGTACGAACCGACCAGGCAAAGAGACGTGCGGTGAGACCAAAGATGATGGCGCTGATGACTACGATGACAACCGTCCGTGGTGTCATGTTGGGAACGCCGGCGATAACATTCGCCTCGTACTCGGTTCCCAAGGCAAGCGACGTAAAGTAGCCGGTAAACGAGGCGACCAGGCAGTAGATACCTGCGGTGTAGTCGATCTTGCCGATAAAGCACATCTCCATGCCAAAGAAAGCTCCGGCAAGGGGCGAACCGAATACGGCGCCAAAGGCCGACGAGATGCCGGCGAGCATGAGGTCGTGGTGGTCATGCTTTTTGAGGTGGGCGAGGCTCGAGATGTTACTGGCGATAGTGCCGCCAATCTGCACCGCAGCCCCCTCGCGACCGGCCGATCCGCCGGTGAGGTGCGTGAGCGTGGAGCAGACGAAGGTGAGGACGGCCATGCGCATATGGATAAGGCGTGTGCCCAGGGCGGAGTCGATGACCAGGTTGTTACCTCGTTTGGCGGCAAGGCCGTGGTTTTTGTACACCCATGCGGTGGCAACGCCCACAACGGGAAGCAACGCGTAAATCCACACGTGGTGCTCGCGATAATCGGTCGCGATATTCAGTGAGGCCAAAAATGCCCAAGCGGCAACACCCATGGCGAGCGAGACAATGACGACGAGCGCGAGCAGTTTGGCGCTTGCAAACAGGTTGCGGGCGTTGCGGCGTGTGTCGGCGGCCAAGAGCTGCTCGGAGCGGGTGAGTTGACGCCTGCCGGCCATGATGACGTCGCTAAGGGAGAAAAAGCCGCCATCGTCGAGCGGCTGGGAATGATCCTGCGCTTCGTTTGCGCTTTCGGGTTTGTTGTTATGAGCCATATATTCCTCTTTTAGGTTGCAACGCAAGCATTATAAAACGCGGCAAGCGCGACGAGCCGGTGGGTTGGTTTCCATTCTGTTTCGCAGCTTGCGGCCGACAGGTGTATTTGCGGGTACAGGTCAAATCGCGGTCGCGCGTCGGGGGATTATACTGAGACAAGCATAAAGAATCGGCGCTCCTGTTGTGCGCCGTGGCATTAAGAGGTGCATATGGCAGAGAAACTCATTCCGCTGGAGGACGCGCAGTCGATTGTTCTGTCGCACGTTGCTCCGACCAATCTCGTCGAGATTCCCGTGTGGCAGGCGGCTGGTTTTCCCTTGGCCGAGGACGCGGTGGCCGATATCGACATCTCGCCGTTTGCCAACAGCGCTATGGACGGATATGCCGTGCGCTCGGCGGACTTGGCGCAGGCGTCTGGTGAGACGCCGGTGACGCTCGACGTTATCGGACACGAGGCTGCGGGCCATGTGTTTGAGGGTGCTCTTGGCCCGGGCGAGACGGTCCGCATTATGACAGGCGCGCCGGTGCCCGAGGGTGCCGACGCCGTAGTGAAATACGAGATCGTCGAGGTGCTTGACGGCGATGGCAACGAGGGCTCGCACGTTCTCTTCTCGGCGCCGGCCAAGGTGGGGGAGAACGTTCGCTCTGCCGCCGAGGAGGCCCATGCCGGCGATGTTGTGATACACGCCGGCGAGGTCGTGGCTCCGGCGGGCGCGGGGCTGCTGGCAAGCGCCGGTTACGCGAGCGTGAAGGTGCACGCTGCCCCACGTGTGGGCATCATCTCGCTGGGCACGGAATTGGTCGCACCGAGTAACGTGCCGGCGCGCGGTCAGATTCGCGACTCCAACTCGTCGGCGTTGATGGCCGAAGCACTCGATGCAGGAGCCGAGCCCGTGTTCTACGGCATTGCGCCCGATGATGAGCAGGCGATTGCCGAGCTGGTGCATCGTGCCATGCAGGAGTGCGATTTTGTCATTACGAGCGGTGGCGCCTCGGCGGGCGATTACGACTACGTGACGGCGCTGGTCCAGCGCGAGGGCGAGGTGCTGTTCGATCGCATCTCGATGCGTCCGGGCAAGGCCATCACGTTTGGCTTGCTCGGAGGTAAGCCCTACCTGGGACTTTCAGGTAATCCGGCCGCGGCGTATGTGGGCTTTGAGATGCTCGCCCGCCCCGCGATCCGCAAGATGCGCGGCTTTGCCGAGGGTACGCGTCCCGTGCAGCAGGCGATATTGACGCACGGCGTGAAGAAGCGCCAGGACCGACGCTTCTTCGATCGCGCCGCGGTTTTGCGCGACCCCGAGACCGGTGAGCTGTTGGTGACCGAGGCTAAGACGCAGAATTCGGCGCTGCTCGGCACGATGCAGCGGGCCAACTGTCTGCTGCGTATTGACGAAGGGCCGTGCGAGCTCAAGGCGGGCGACGTCGTGGATGTCGTGCGTGTCGACCTGCCTGAGGACGCCGTGTTGTAGGAGGAATGCTATGGAGTTGAAGATTTCGATCGTGACGTGCTCGGATACGCGCGACCTTGCCCAGGACGAGGCTGGAGCCGCACTCGAGGAACTTATCGAGGCGCAGGGCTGGACGGTCGCCTCACATGTGGTCGTGCGTGACGATGTCAGCGAGATTGGTGATGCCATTGTGGAAGCCGCCGATGAGTGCCACGCCAATGTCGTGCTCACCTGCGGCGGCACGGGGCTTTCGATGCGCGATGTGACGCCCGAGGCGACGCGTGCCGTCTGCGACCGCGATGTGCCGGGTATTGCAGAGGCAATCCGTGCGTACTCCATGACCAAGACGCGCCGCGCCATGCTCTCGCGCGCTATTTGCATGCAACGAGGTCATACACTTGTCGTAAACTTTCCCGGTTCTACGAAGGCCGCCCGCGAAAGCTGGGAGGCCATAGCGGACCAGCTGGAGCATGCGGCTCAGATGACAGCGGGCGGCGGACATATCAACTAAGTGGTTTACCTGCGGCGGGGCGACCTGAACGGCTGCTCCGCTTTTGTTTTCCACCGAAGCGACGCCGAGGTGCACGCTAACTCGAAACTATATTCTCTGGCGAGAACCATTTCTCACTATCATTATTCGCGCAAAAGTATAATCTGATTGCAGATTATAGCCCGCGGTGGGGTACCCGGGCACAAGGTCCGAAAGGGTTGAATATGTTCGATATGGTTTCTCGCCGCGGATTCGTCTCGCTTTCTGCTGTCGCCGCTACCAGCCTTGGTCTTGCCGGCTGCTCGGGCGGCAAGACGTCTGAGCCGGCCGGATCCGATGCCGGTTCTGCTGAGGCGTCTTCTAAGAAAGCTGTCGAGCTGCAAGTCTTTGCTGCCAACTCGCTCGAGAAGGCTTTGCCCGAGGTCCAAGAGCTCTACACCGACCAGACCGGCACCACGTTTGCCGACACGCAGTTTAAGGCGTCTGGCGACCTTGTCGAGCAGTTGCGCGCCGGTGCCGCCGTCGACGTGCTCATCACCGCTTCCAAGGGCACCATGGATGACGCTGAGACCGCCGAGCTCGTCGACGCCGACACGCGTGAGGACATGTTCGTCAACGACCTCGTGATCATTCGCGCCAAGGGCTCCGACACCAAGGTCGAGGCCATCGCCGACGTCGCGAATCTGGACGGCAAGATCGCCATTGGCGACGCCAAGACCGTTCCCGCTGGCAAGTATGCCAACCAGGCCCTGGCCTCCGTGGACCTCTACACCGGCACCGAGGGTGACGACGGCGAGTATGCTCCAGAGGTCGCCGACAAGGTCGCGCTGGCCGATAAGGTGGGCACCGCCGCCGCCTATGTCTCTACGGGCGACTGCGTGGCCGGTTTTGTCTACAGCTCCGATATCTTCCGCTACGACGGCATCGAGGAGGCCTTCGTGTGCCCGGAGGATTCGCACAAGCCCATCGTGTACCCGGGTGCCGTTGCCGAGAGCTCCGAACATGCCGACGAAGCCAAGGCGTTCATCGACTTTTGCCTGTCCAACAAGAAGGCTCAGAAGATTTGGGCTAAGTACGGCTTTGAGCTTTCCGAGTAGTGCGGCTTGGCGCGATAATTCCATCGTTTTGTGTTTCACTCCGTCCTTGTATTCGCTTGGAGCTGTTCGTGCTTAATAGATTCCGCATGCTTGTCGCCTGTGCTTTGACCTTCGCGCTTTGCTGGGTGCCGGGATTTGCGTTTGCTGGGGACGCTGAGGACGGGGCCGGGGTTGCTGCGACCGCTCATGGGCTTTCCTATGGGATCGAGGGTTTTGAGCGATTGGCCAAGGGGACCGCTCGTGCCATGGAGGGCCAGCCTGAGGGCTACCGGTTTCCTGTTGACGAGGACGTGGACCTTGTAGTGGCGCCTGCTGCCGATCGCGTTGTGGTGTGGATATCGCCCAAGGCGGTCGAGAAGTATGGATTGGATCCGCAGGACAACGAGTGCGTTTCGGGTCTCAAGGCCCTCGTCTGCGAGCTCGACAGCGCAAACTGTATGGGAGGTGCGCAGCTAGGGGACGTGGATCTTCCTTGGTATGTCACGGCGGAAACAACGTTTGATGCCGGTGGGTATACCTATGGCTTTGACGAGCGCGGTGCGGATGGGGACCGCTATGTGGTGATTTCATCGGCCTCGGGTGATGCCAAGGGCGGAGCGCGTTGGCTTGATAGCGCTCAAATGGTTGAAGCATCGTCTGTCGTGTTGCGGGATGAGCAGGGCCCCTTGACCTCTTTGGCCTCCTTTTTAGGCGACATCGACTATAGCCCGTTCTGGGTGTCCATTAAAACGAGCGGCCTTGCCCTGCTGATCTCCTTTGCGCTGGGCCTGTTCGCCGCGTGGAAGACTATGGGTACCTCGAGTCGCATCAAGGGCCTGCTCGATTCGGTCTTTACGATTCCTATGGTGCTGCCGCCCACGGTCTGCGGCTTCCTGCTCCTCATGCTGTTTGGCCGCTCGACCGGGGTCGGTCGGTGGCTTATCGCGCACGGCGTCTCGATCGTCTTTACCTGGCCCGCGGCGGTCATTTCGGCCGTCGTTGTGTCGTTTCCGCTGGTCTACCGCACGGCGCTCGGAGCCTTCGAGAGCCTCGACACGCAGATGCTCGACGCCGCGCGAACCTTGGGATGGTCCGAGCGCCGCATCTTTACCAGGCTTATGATGCCGCTCGGCTGGCCCTCGATTGCCGCCGGCACGGTGCTCGCCTTCGCGCGTGCCATGGGTGAGTTTGGCTGCACCCTTTTCTTTGCGGGCAACTACGCCGGCATTACGCAGACCATCCCCATCGCCATCTACTTTGAGTGGATGGGCGGCAACACGTCGGTGGCGCTCTTTTGGGTCGTTGTCGTAATCGCGTTCAGTTTCCTGGTCATTCTGTTCATCAATATGTACACGGCGCATTCGCAAAAGTACCGCGAGCGCGGCCTGTCCCGCGCGGAGCGCAAGCAGACCAAGCAGCTGGGTGGCCAGACCGATTCGCTCGACCCGGTCGGCGGCGATGCGCTGCGTATCGATCGCGAGGCGTTGGCCGAGCTTATGCGCGATGACACGGTCGCAAAGGGAGGTCGATAGGCCATGTCGCTCGTCTTGGATATCAAAAAGCGCTATCCCGGCTTTACCCTCGACATGCAGCTCGAGGCCGGCGAGGAGCGTGTGGCGCTGCTCGGTGCTTCGGGTTGCGGCAAGAGCTGCACACTTCGCTGCATTGCCGGTGTGGAGACGCCCGACGAGGGCAAGATCGTCGTCAACGGCGTGACCTTTTTTGACTCGGCGGCGGGCATCAACCTGTCGCCCCAGGCGCGCAAATGCGCCCTGCTGTTCCAAAACTATCAGCTGTTTCCCAACATGACGGTGACCGATAACGTGTGCGCCGGCGTAAAGGACGCGGGCGATGCCGCGGCGCGTAAAAAACTTGCCGAGCGCTACCTGGGTATCTTCGGTCTGGCCGACTTTGCCGACCGCTATCCCGCGCGACTCTCGGGCGGGCAGCAGCAACGCGTGGCGCTTGCGCGTATGGTGGCGGCGCATCCGGGCATTTTTATGTTCGACGAGCCCATGAGCGCGCTCGATGCGTATCTTAAGAGCGCGCTCGAGCAGAACATGCTCGACTTGTTCGATGTATGCAACCGCACCGTGCTCTACGTGAGCCACGACATCGACGAGGCATGCCGTCTGTGCCAGCGCATCTGCGTGATGCATAACGGGCGCGTCGAGGAGATCGGTTCTGTCGAGGACGTGGTCCGCAGCCCGCAGACGCTAGCGGCGCTGCGTCTGACGGGCTGCAAGAACACAAGCCGGGCACGCAAGATCGGTGACGAAGAAGTTGAGGCCCTCGACTGGGGCATGAGCTTTAACGTGGGTCGTGAGGTTCCCGATAATGTGGCGTACCTGGGCATTCGTGCGAGCTACTTCCATGTGGACAACCGTGCTGAGCGGGGTCGCAACAGTTACGACTTGCATGTGGCCCGCGTGAGCGATTCGCGTTTTGAGCGCTTGGTGCTGTTGGACGCGCCGCGCGCCGATGCGCCGACGCGCCTGCAGTGGAAGGTCAACAAAGTGGGCATACCTGCCGACGAGCTGCCGCAGGCAGGCGAGATGCTGCGCATGCATTTTGATGCCAGCAGGATCCATTTGGTTTGTCGATAGCGCCGGGTAATGCCGTCGGGGGATATAAGCCTCGACGGCTTTGTCTTGTCGTTCGCCGAATGAGGGATGACAAACTCTTATCAATCAAGACGACAATTTATTAAACGACGGCACACGACGTTGTCGTACGAATGTCAACGGTGTTCGCATGGTCGACGACCGTTGATATAGTTAACCTCAACTTGTAAAGGAGGGTGCGCATATGCCGCAGACGACATACATTCGCCGCGTTGCCACGCGCGCCCTGTACATGGCTCGGAGTCGCATATGAGCAGGTGTGTTCACGGCTCCGGGAGAGACGACGCACAACTAAATCATCGACCGCAAAGCAGGTTCCCTAAAATTCCGGGTTTAAGCGCGGCTGGGTTTTCGCCACCCACCGTGCAGCAATACCGTAGCTATTCATTTTTGGTTCGAGAGGGGAACCGTCATGGCTGAAGAATTTGATTTCCATCCGATGTGGGAGAGCCTCGGCATGAATCTTGCCGACCACGATATGCTGCTGGGCGCCGTGGGCCAGATGTACGGCGATATGTTCCTGACGCAGAACAATCGCCCCAAGTCCACGTCCTACCTGGACTTTGTGGCCACCAACATCCACAGCGGCCGTATTAAGGAGATGCTCGACAAGAAGGAGGCCGGCGAGGCCACCAAGATCGTCGGTTCGTTCTGCGTCTACGTGCCCGAGGAAATTGTGCTCGCCTGCGACGGTATCCCCGTGGGTCTGTGCTCGGGTGCCGATTGGGCAACCGATAAGGTCGAGGAGCACCTGCCGCGCAATACCTGCCCGCTTATCAAGAGCTTTGCCGGCTTTAAGTTGGGCGAGGTTTGCCCCTACATTGAGTCGAGTGACCTGGTGGTGGGCGAGAACACCTGCGATGGCAAGAAGAAGGCTTATGAGTTTTTTGCCACGCAAAAGAACATGTACGTCATGGATATTCCCAACGTACACGACGAGTCGACGCTCGTGACCTGGAAGGCCGAGGTCAAGAAGCTCGCCGCCAAGATTGAGGACGAGTGCGGCGTCAAGATTACGCCTGAGCGTCTGAAGGCCGCCATCCACGCCGTCAATGAGAAGCGCCGTGCCCTGCAGCGCCTCGCTGCCACGCGCGCTGCCGACCCGGCGCCCATCAGCGGTCTCGACAGCCTGCTGACCGTTCAGGCCGCCTTTATGGACGACACGCCGCGCCTGACCGGAGCCATCAACGATATGGCTGCCGAGTGCGAGCAGCGTGTCGAGGCCGGCGAGGGTGTGGCACCCAAGGGGACCAAGCGCATCCTGTACACCGGTACGCCCATGGCCGTGCCCAACTGGAAGCTGTTCAATCTCATCGAGAAGGCCGGCGGCGTCGTGGTGGGCGAGGAGTCCTGCACGGGCTCGCGCTACTACAAGGACCTGGTCGACGAGTCCGGCGAGACGGTCGACGAGATGCTCGACGCCATCGCCGAGCGCTACTTTAAGATCAACTGTGCTGTCTTTACGCCCAACGACCAGCGTATGAAGGACATTGTCCAGATGGCCAAGGACCTGCATGCCGACGGTATCGTCGACGTGGCCTTGCAGTTCTGCACGCTCTACGAGATGGAGTCGTTTGCCGTGGAGAAGGCCGCCGAGGAGGCAGGCATTCCGTTTATGCACATCACGACCGACTACGCCGGCGAAGACGCAGGCCAACTGCAAACCAGGATTGAGGCTTTCTTGGAAACCATTTAGGGCGATACGTTCCGGCGGCTTCCCCAAGCACCCGATCTTGCCGTTCAAACCGTCGCTTGCTACCAAAGTATGCGGCGCTCATCTTTCACGGCAACCTCGGGCACCTGGGAAAGCCGTTTCCTTGGTTGGCTAAAAGGTTTGTTAAGGAGTTATATGTCGGAAAATATTGAGCAGCCGTTGCCGTCCACGTTTGAGGAGTTCAACGAGCAGCGCAAGGCGGCGTTTATTCGCGTCAAGGATTATAAGCAGGCGGGTAATCGTCTGGTCGGCTTTTTGTGCAGCTATACGCCGCTCGAGATTATCGATGCCGCGGGGGCTGCGAGCGTGGCGCTGTGCGGTACGTCCGACGAGGTGATTCCCGAGGCCGAGAAGGTGCTGCCGGCAAACCTCTGCCCGCTCATCAAGTCGACCTACGGTTTTGCCTATTCGCAAAAGTGCCCGTTTACGTACTTTAGCGACATGATCATCGGCGAGACCACCTGCGACGGCAAGAAGAAGATGTACGAGCTGCTCAACGAGCTCAAGCGCACGCACATTCTGCATCTTCCGCAGGGTCGCGATCGCGCCTACGAGCGCGAGGGCTGGTACGAGGAGTGCCGTCTGCTCAAGGAGGAGCTCGAGAACTTCTACGGTATTACGATTGCTGATGACGACCTGCGCGCCGCCGTCCGTCGTCGCAATCGCCTGCGTGCTGCCCAGCTCGAGATGTTTGCGCTGCAGGCCAACCAGCCGGCGGCCATGAGCGGCGTCGACCTGATGAGCACTATGTTTGCCGGTACGTTCAGCTTTGATATCGAGGCCTATACGCAGCAGCTGGAGCAAAAGGTCGCCAATCTGCGCGAGGCCTACGAGGCCGGCGAGCGTCCGGTCGCGGCGGATGCCAAGCGCATTCTGATCACCGGTTGCCCGGTGGGCGGCGTGATCAACAAGATCGGTCGCACCATCGAGTCCAACGGCGGCGTGGTCGTGTGCATGGACGATTGCTCGGGTGAACGGACGGCGGCCATGATGATCGACCCGGAGGCTCCCGACATCTTGCGCGCTATCGCAGACCGCTACCTAGACATCAACTGCTCGGTCATGACGCCAAACGACGGCCGTATGGAAAACACGCTGGCCATGTGCGAGAAGTACCACGTCGATGGCGTGGTCGAAAACGTGCTCCAGGCGTGCCATACCTTTAACGTTGAGAGTGCGCGCATGCAGGAGGCCGTCGAGGGTGCGGGCATTCCGTACATGAAGATCGAGACCGACTACAGCAACGGAGACATGGGTCAGATCGAGACCCGCATCGCCGCCTTTATTGAGACCCTGTAGGACGAACGCGGCAAGGGGACAGCCGCTTTGCCGCATAGAAGGAGGATGTTGTGGTTGGCATTGGTATCGACATAGGCTCGACGGCCGCGAAGGCTGCGGTGGTGGAGACGGATGGCGCCATTGCGTGGACCTGCGTCATGCCGACGGGATATTCGTCGGTCGATGCGGCCGAGCGTTTGCGCGGCGAGCTTGCCGCGGCTGGCTATGACGTGGCTGCCGACGACTTGCGCGTGATCGCGACCGGATATGGTCGTGTCGCCGTGCCCTATGCGCACAAGGTCGTGACCGAGATTACCTGCCACGGCACCGGCGCCGTGCGCCTGTTTGGCGATCACGGCACGGTGATTGACGTGGGCGGCCAGGACACCAAGGTCATTCAGCTAAAAAGTGGCCGCGTGGCCAAGTTTGCCATGAACGACAAGTGCGCCGCCGGCACGGGGCGCTTTTTGGAGATCATGGCCGAGCGCCTAGGTATTTCCCAACAGCAGATGGCCGACCTGGCGCGTTCCGGCGAGCCCACCAAGATCAGCAGCATGTGCACGGTGTTTGCCGAAAGCGAGGTCATCAGCCTGATCGGTCGTGGCGAGCCGCGTGAGAACATTGCGCGCGGCGTGATCGAAAGCGTCGTGTCGCGCGTGGCGACTATGGCCGGGCAGGCGGCGGGTGCTCCGTACTACCTGACGGGAGGCCTGTGCGAGAACGCCTACGTTGTGGAGCGGCTGGCCGCGCTGCTGGGCTCGCCGGTCACCACCTCGCCCCAGGCCCGCTTTGCCGGTGCCATCGGTGCGGCGATTCGCGCGCAGGCGCTCAATTAATGCATCCGCCGTAGGCTCGCATTCATGCGTATACTGGGAGAAAATGATTGCCCGATGAGAGGAGGTATCGATGGCTGACGATCAGATTAAGCTCACGTCTATGACGGCCGCGAGCGGTTGAGCCGCTAAGTTGGCTCCCGGAGCCCTCGCCCAGGTCCTGGGCGATTTACCCAATGTGCATAACGACAACTTGCTCGTGGGGTTCGATACCTCCGACGATGCGAGCGTCTTTCGCGTAGGGGAGAACCTGGGGCTCGTGCAGTCCATCGACTTCTTCCCACCGATGGTCGACGACCCGTTCCTGTTTGGCCAGATCGCGGCGGCAAACTCGCTGTCGGACATCTACGCCATGGGCGGACGGCCGAGCCATGCCATGAACCTGCTCTGCATACCCAGCTGCCTGGGGGTGGAGGTGGCCGGTCAGATCTTGGCGGGCGGCGCCGACAAGTGCGTCGAGGTGGGTTGCTCCATCGCGGGCGGCCACACCATCAACGACGACGAGCCCAAGTACGGCCTGTCCGTGAGCGGCTTTGTCGCACTCGACCACATGCTCGCCAACAGCGGCGCACGCGCGGGCGATGTTCTGCTGCTGACCAAGGCGATCGGCTCGGGCATCATCACCACGGCCATTAAGGGTGAGCTCATCGAGCAGGACGAGGCCGCAGCCATGTTTGACTCGATGCGCACCCTCAACGAGGCACCGATTCGTCTGGCCGAGGGACTCGAGCTTCATGGCTGCACCGACATTACGGGCTTTGGCCTGATCGGGCACGCGTGCGAGATGGCCGAGGGCTCGGGCGTGCAGGTTGAACTTGCGTCGGGGGCGGTGCCGCTCTTTGACCAGGTGCTCGATATGGCGCGTCTGGGCATTATCCCCGCGGGCTCCTACCGCAACCAGGACTTCTTTGGCCCGCGTGTGGCTGCCGACGAGGACCTGGAGCCGGGTATGTTGGATGCGCTGTACGATCCGCAGACCTCGGGTGGTCTACTCATCGCGGCGCCTGCTGCCGATGTGGATGAGCTTGCGCGCCGCCTGGATGCCGAGGGACGTATCGCCGCCGTCGTCGGTCGCGTGTACGAGGCGGAGCCGGGCGGTCCTGCTGTCCACGTTGTCCGTTAACGACACGTTTATTGAGCCATGTGCCGTTCTAAAACGATTTATTCGAAAGGAAAAACTATGTCTACCAAGATTGAAGTCAATGCCATGGGCGATGCCTGCCCGCTGCCCGTCGTCAAGACGCTCAAAGCCCTGAAGCAGTTCGATGGCGAGGGCACCGTCGTGACCTCGGTCGATAACGAGACTGCCGTCAAGAACATCTCCAAGATGGCGCAGGAGAAGGGCTGCACGGCCTCGGTCGAGAAGGTTTCTGACGCCGAGTGGCACGTGACCGTGGCGACCTCTGGCGCCGTTGCCGTGGCCGATCCCGAGCAGGATGGCGCTGCCTTCTGTGACGCCAGCGCCGGCAAGGGCAAGCTCGTCATTTCCGTCTACACCGATTGCATGGGCCGTGGCGACGACGAGCTGGGCCACAAGCTCATGAAGGCCTTTATCTTTGCCGTGACGCAGCAGGAGGAGCTGCCCGCGACCATGCTGTTCTACAACGGCGGCGCCAAGCTCACCGTCGAGGGCTCGCCGGTGCTCGATGATCTGAAGGGGCTGGCGGAGCAGGGTGTCGAGATTCTCACCTGCGGTACCTGCCTCGACCACTATGGCATTAAAGACCAGCTCGCGGTGGGTGAGGTCACGAACATGTACGTGATCGTGGAGAAGATGGAGCAGGCCGTGCGCGTCGTGCGCCCGTAGCGTTTGGGCGGGATTGCCATGAGAGAAAAGCGCCCTGCGCTTGTCATCACGTTTCCAACCACGGCGGCCGCCATGGGATGCGAGACCCTATGCATCGAGCGCGGCCTTCCCGGGCGCACGATTCCCGTGCCCGGGGAGGTTGCTGCCGGCTGCGGCTTGGCGTGGAAGGCGCTGCCTGCGGATGAGGAGCTGCTGCGCGGCGAGCTTGCCGCGGCGGGCGTCCCCACCGAGGGCTTTACGGTGATCGACATGTGGGAGGTCGTGCGATGATCTACCTGGATAACGCGGCGACGACCATGCATAAGCCGCAAACGGTCATCGATGCCGTGACGCAGGCTATGTGCTCGCTCGGCAATGCCGGGCGCGGCGCCACGTCGGGTGCGCTCGATGCGGCGCGTACCATCCACGGCTGCCGCGCCAAGCTTGCGCGCTTGCTGGGCTGCCCGCGTGCTGACCATGTGTGTTTTACGCCCAACTCCACGGCGGCGCTCAACACCGTCATCAATGGCGTGGTGCACCCTGGCGACCGTGTGGTCACGACGGTGCTCGAGCACAACTCCGTGCTGCGTCCGCTCAACCGCCTGGCGACGGAACAGGGTATGACGGTTGAGCATGCGGGCTGCGATGCGAGCGGCGTGCTCGACTACGACGAGCTCGAGCGGTTGGTCACGCCCGGTACGCGTGCTGTGGTGGTGACGCACGCCTCCAATGTGACCGGCAACGCGGTCGACATTGCGCGCGTGGCGGCCATGGCCCATGTGGCCGGTGCGCTGGTGATCGTCGACGCCTCGCAGTCTGCCGGTACGGCGAAGATTGACATGGATGCCATGGGGCTCGACGTGGTGTGCTTTACCGGCCACAAAGGGCTCATGGGACCTCAAGGCACCGGCGGCCTGGCCGTGGCGGAGGGCGTTGACGTGGCTCCGTGGGCCATGGGCGGCACGGGCGTGCACAGCTTCGATGCGCTGCAGCCGCTTGAGTGGCCCACGCGCCTTGAGGCGGGCACGCTCAACGGTCACGGCATCGCCGGCCTTTCTGCCGGCCTCGACTTTATCGAGGCACAAGGCGGGGTCGAGGCGATTGCGGCGCGTGAGCGTGCGCTCGCTGATCGCTTCCTTGCCGGTGTGCGCGAGATTCCGGGTATTAAGCTCTACGGCGCCTTTGACCAGCTGACGCGCTCGGCGATCGTGTCGCTCAACGTGGGCGATATCGACTCTGCCGAGATCTCGGACGCGCTCATGCAAGGGTGGGGGATTGCGACGCGCCCCGGTGCCCATTGCGCTCCGCTCATGCACCGTGCGCTGGGGACCGAGCGCCAGGGCGTCGTCCGCTTCTCGTTTGGGTATTTCAACACGACCGAAGAAGTCGACACTGCTATCGATGCTCTGTGCGATTTAGCCTGCTAAAGCTGCTAGACCGTTTATACTTGCGGGACGGGTGTTTTTGCCCGTCCCGTTTTTGTTTCGACCCGAAAGGTGTGTCTATGGCCTCATCCGCGCCGCGCGGTCTGCGCTCCGACCATGTCGTCACCGTCGGCATCGCCCTGTTCTCGATGCTCTTTGGCGCCGGCAACCTCATTATTCCACCACTGCTGGCGCTGCAGGCAGGTTCTGCCACGCCGGTCGCCATGCTCGGTTTTCTCATCGCCGCCATCGGCCTGCCCGTCATGGGCTTTATCGCCGTGGCGCTTGCCGGAACGGCGCGCGAGCTTGCCGGCCGCGTGCACCCCAAGTTCGGTGAGTTCTTTGTCGCGGCGGTGTATCTGGCCATTGGCCCGTGCCTGGCTATTCCGCGCACAAGCTCTACGGCCTTCGAGATGCTGGTGCCGCTGCTGCCCGAGGGTGTCTCGCTCGGCACGGCTCGCCTGGTGTTTGCCGTTGGCTTCTTTGTCGTCGCGTTTGCGCTCACGCTGCGTCCGGGCGTCATCACGCGCGTGCTCGGGCGCATTACGGGCCCCGCGCTCATTGCGCTCATCGTGCTGGTCGTGGGTGCTGCCGTGATCTCGCCGTTGGGTCCCGCTGCCGCGCCGCAGACTCCCTACAATGCCGGTGCTGCCGTGCAGGGCTTTTTGACCGGCTACCAGACCATGGACCTGCTCGCGTCGCTCGCCTTTGGCATCATCATCGCCGAGACCATCCATGAGCTTGGTGTTACCGACGATAAGCGCGTGGCCTTTGAGATTTCGCGCTCCGGTGTGATTGCCGGCGTGCTCATGGCCATCATCTACTGCGGCCTGGCGCTTGCCGGCATGCAGCTCGGCACGGTTATGCCCGATGCCACCAACGGCGCCGCGATCCTTGCGCGTTCGGCCTCTATGCACTTTGGTCTTGCTGGCACGGTTGTCGTCTTTGCGATTTTTTTCCTCGCCTGCATGAACGTGTGCATCGGCCTCATCAGCTGCTGCTCGCGTTACTTCTGCGAGACGTATGTGGTCGAAGGGGGAGCGGAGGCTTCCGAGGAGGCCATGCGCCGTCCCTTTGCGATTCTCGCCTTTGTGTTCGCGGCGTTTTCGTGCGTGCTCTCCAACGTGGGCCTCGACGTGATCCTCATGTTCTCGGTGCCCATGCTCAATGCCC
This sequence comes from Collinsella aerofaciens, assembly GCF_039062315.1. Classification (GTDB taxonomy): domain Bacteria; phylum Actinomycetota; class Coriobacteriia; order Coriobacteriales; family Coriobacteriaceae; genus Collinsella; species Collinsella aerofaciens_BG. Next base: position 55,886 of record NZ_JBCJBG010000001.1, on the reverse strand, counting down.
TGTATCCCGTTGCCATTGTGCTGGTGCTTATGGGCCTGGCTCACGGCTTTTGCGACGCGCATCCGCAGGTGTGGGTCTGGGTCGGCGGCGTTGTCGCGGTGCAGAGCGTAATCACTTCGGTCCGCGATGCGTTCTTTGCTGGCGCGTGGCTGCCGTTCGATGCGTTGCCGCTGGCAGATATCGGTGCTGCGTGGGCACCAGTCGCCGTGGTGGCGTTTGTGATCGGTCTACTTCATAGCCGGTTTGTCGCACATTCGAGGAGCTAGGGTATCGTCGCTTGCACAGGCGGGAAGTCTCCCCTATAATTTCCTTCGCTTTGGGACACGCAAGGTTTAGACCTTAGCTGCTCAACACCTTCGGGACGTGGCGCAGTTTGGTAGCGCGCCTGCTTTGGGAGCAGGATGTCGCAGGTTCAAATCCTGTCGTCCCGACCATATCTTGCGGGCGTAGTTCAATGGTAGAACCCCAGCCTTCCAAGCTGATGACGCGGGTTCGATTCCCGTCGCCCGCTCCATAAGATAGATGAATGGCTCTGGTTCCTTTTGGAATCAGAGCCATTTTCGTAAACATGCCGGGGACCCCGCATCCCCTCCTAAGTTGCGGTGAAATAGTTCCTGGATTAGGCGCAAAAGCTGTTATCCAGGAACTATTTCACCGCAACTTATTGAGGCTGAGCGGTCTGGGTCGATGATGGGTTCTGTTGTCGAGAAGATGAGGACAGCCGGTCAGGAGTCTGCGTAGGGTTTTGTGGTTGGAATACCGTAGCCGCGCATCATGGAGCCGAACGCTTTGACATCGTAGGTGTCTGAGAGCTTGAAATGAATGACGTTGTGGCCCATGGCACGCAGGTTCGCGTCGCGCACGAGGGCATCTCGATAGGTTTTTTGCCGCAGCATGTTCCGGATCATTTTGGGCATCGTCCTCAAACTTGCCTAGTCCATGCAGCTCAGCCAGCATCCAAGAGCCGTTTGGCATTTGCCAGCCGTAATCTGCCAAATAATAGCCGGCGTTTCCAGGCCGAGTGATTTCAACCTGAAGTTCGGGAGCGGCAACTCCCGCCAGAATCATTGCCGCCCGCGCTTCGGATTCTCCACCGTTATCCGATCTGCCATCCATGTGTTCAAAAACCTCAAATGCACGCGCGATGCCGTGCAGTCCACGGCAGTTCGCTTGTGCATATGAACGCAATTCTTCACGCTCGACACCGTACTCACGAGCCAGCCCGTCGACATAGCCTAGTGCATATCGAAAGGCGCTCGTTCGGGCGATGTCGACCACCGTGCGATATGGATCCGTTAACGTAAACGGGCCGAGCTGCCATACGTCGCCCGGCCGCCAGCGTCGGTATTCAACGAATTCGTACGTATCGCGCCTGGTGGAACGCGGCAGCAGCACTTGCACCTTGTCGAGAAGCGAATATGCAGAACCGATGCCATAGAGCAGTGCCGCCGTTGCTCCACAAAACACGGCATCCGGTTCAACGACCGCAATAGCGGATGCCAATTGAAAGATGCGATCTTCGACGCCGAGGTCATTCCAATACGCGGGATCAGCGTAGACATGGTTGTAGAGTCGAATAATCATCTCTTTTTGCATGAGCGCGTAGGCACAGCGTTCATCCCATTTTTTGGTAGCTACAAACAGGCGCCCGCCATGATGGGCCTCGAATAACCGGAAGAACAGCTCTACTTGCGGTTTGGAACAGCGTTTATCATGACTCATTTTCGACCCCATGGTCTCGAGGGGGAGTGAATGACACTACGCTATCCCATATTTGGTCCGTCAGACCTTGCCATGAACTGACCAAAAGCTTGACGGGGCAGGTCAGAGTCATGAGTCAGAGCCAAACATATCGGCAAATGGTTGATTTGTGCCCCTCGGCGGCACTAAAAACCACCCTTACAGAAAGTTGCGGTGAAATAGTTCCTGAAAAGCTCGAATAAGCCTAAATCCAGGAACTATTTCACCGCAACTTAGGCGGGGATGAGGTTAGTGGCGGGATTGGTGGCGGAGCTTGTCGATGGTGGAGTCGGTGCTTCGGTTGCGGGCTTCGGCTGCGGTTTGGCGCTTGTGGCGGTAATCGATCATGCCTTGGATGATGGGCTTGCCAAAGCTCACGACATCATCGTTGTAGATGGCGGTTCGGGCTGCGAGGAGGCAGTCGGTAAAGTCCATATGGGTCTTGCCAAAGAGTTTGACGGCAAGGGCGACAACGGTGGGCTCGTCGACCATGACGTCATCGAGCAGCCTTTTCATGGCCGCGGCAATCTCAACGCGGGGAACCTTATAGACGTCGCGCAGCGTGACTACGACGCGCGTGATGATTTCGGGGTAGACACGAGCGGTGCGCGTGGCGATGACCTTGGCGGCGCGCGGTGACAGGACCTCGTCGTCGTTAAGCAGGTAGCGCAGGATGACGGTCTCGTCGATGATGGTGCTACTCATGGATATCTACTTCCTCGGGACCCAAAATCGAATCGTCGCTTTCTGTAGCAAGGTATTCAATCCAGGCATTGCGCTCCTCGGAGCGGCGATTGGGGTCCCCATATGCTTTGAGCGATCCATAGGCGGCGGTGCCGTCCTTTGAGCGCACGGCGACCGGCTGAAAGGGGAGCTTGCGCATCAAAATGCTTTGCGCGACAAAAAGACGAACGGCCTCGGCAAGCGATGTGCCCATGGCGTCGTAGAGTCGCTCGGCATGCTGTTTGTCTTCCTCGCGAATGCGCACCTGCAGGATGGCTCGTTTTTGAGTCGATGACATCACTGGCCCCCTTAATGAGCGTGCAATATAGTCGGTCAAATGCGGCATGTGCCGATACTTGAGCATCTTATAACGATTACTTTATTTCACTCAAGTTGATAACCATGAACATGAATACATGCGTATTACATCCATAATGAGAGTGTGTAAAAATCTCTGAAGCGTACGCATGTAATACACTCACCTTTATAGCTACCCAAGAATAATTCCAACCTGCCAAAACCCCTGCAATACACCCGTATTGCAGGGCCTATGCTCAAGTTTGCCACCTGCAGCTGCGTATATTTAGCCTGTATATCGTTGGAGGAACTCTATCGAAGTGCCTGTTTCGCCGCATGCGCTCGATACGCCGATGCCGGACCACGGGCGGTCCGGGGCAACGTCGACAGGGTTTCTCCGGCATGGGATTCAGGAGGGAGTGAACAACATGGGCAATAAACGAGTCGTAGCCGATTCCTCGCGCTGCATTGGGTGTCAAACCTGCATGGCGGCGTGTATCGAGGCACACGACATCCCCGGCAACATCGCCGCACCTCGCCTGCGCGTGACGCGCACCTACGAGATCTCCGCACCGGTGGCTTGCCATCACTGCGAGGATGCCCCGTGCGCCAAGGCCTGCCCCACGGGCGCCTTGTTCTTTGATCCAAAGAACCATCGTATCGGCGTCAACGAGGATAACTGCATCGGCTGCAAGAGCTGCGTCATGGCCTGCCCCTTTGGCGCCGTGAGCGTGGCGACCACGCAGGTCCCCGTCTTGATGGGCGACGTGCGCGTGGGTTCGCAGACCAAGAGCTTCGTGCTCAAGTGCGACCTGTGCGTGGACCGTCCCGGCGGTCCGGCGTGTGCCGAGGCGTGCCCGACCAAGGGCCTCACCCTGGTAGACGAGGAACGCTTGGCGGAACTGACTGCCGAGCGTGCCCGCGCCACCATCGAAAACGAGGCGTAAGCGTCGGACGACAGGCCCAATGATTGTCAAATAAGTACCGAGTATTCGGTAGCAGAGAAAGGAAGGAGGGTGTCATGGAGAAGCATAAAGTGATCTGCCCGTACTGCGGCGCCGGTTGCCAGTTTAACCTCTTGGTCCAAAACGGCCAGGTTGTGGGTACCGAACCGCTCAACGGCATCACCAATCAGGGCGAGCTGTGCCTTAAGGGCATGAGCGGCTACGACTTCATCAACGACACCAAGATCTTGACTCCTCGCGTACTGCACCCGATGATCCGCCGCACCAAGGGCGCGGATCTTGAGCGCGTAAGCTGGGACGAGGCACTGGATTTCACCGCATCTAAGATGCAGGCCATAATTGACGAATATGGTCCTAACGCTGTCATGACCACCGGCTCCTCGCGAGGCGGCGGCAATGAGGCGAATTACGTCATGCAGAAGTTTACGCGTGCGTGCATCGGCACCCACAGCGTAGACAACTGCGCCCGTACTTGACACGGCCCTACTGTCCTCGGTCTGATGGACACGGTTGGTTCAGGTTGCATGTCATGCTCCATCCCCGGTATGGAGGATGCGGGCTGCATTTTCCTCTTCGGCTATAACCCTGCCGATTCGCACCCCATCGTCGCAAGGCGTATCGTGCGAGCCAAAGAAAAGGGTTGCAAGATCATCGTCGCCGATCCGCGCCATATCGAAACCGCGCGTATCGCCGATCTCTACCTTCCGATCAAGAACGGTTGCAACGTCGCGTTCCTCAACGCCTTTGCCAACTGCTTGGTCAACGATGGCCTCTACGACAAGGAATTCGTCGCCGAGCATACGAACGGCTTTGACGAGTGGTGGGAGACCATCAAGAACTACACTCCCGAATCCGTACAGGACATCACGGGTGTCGAGCCCGCGTTGATCCACCAAGCTGCCGAGATGTACGCCACGGCGAAGCCTTCTGCCATCATTGGCTGGGGTATGGGCGTATGCCAGCAGAAGCAGAACCTGAAGACGGTGCACACCATCGCCTCCATCGCCTGCGTTGCCGGCCAGATCGGCAAACCCAATTCCGGTCTCGCGCCCGTGCGTGGCCAGAATAACGTCCAGGGCTCCTGCGATATGGGCATGCTGCCCAACCTGTACCCTGGCTACCAGAAAGTCACCGACCCGGCAGTGCGTGCCAAGTTTGCCAAGGCTTGGGGCGTACCCGAGGAAAAGCTCCCGCTCGAGGAAGGCTACAAGCTCACCGACCTGGGCCACCTGGTCGACGAGGGCAAGGTGCACTGCTTCTACAACTACGGCGAGGACCCGGTGCAGACCGAGCCCGATTCGGCCGGTATGCGCAAGACGCTCTCCGAGCTGGATCTGTTCATTTGCCAGGACATCTTTATGACGCAGACGACCATGCTCGCCGACGTCATCCTGCCTGCCACCTCTTGGGGCGAGCACGAGGGTGTCTTTACCGCATCCGACCGTAGCTTCCAGCACTTTGACGCGGCCGTTCCGCCCAAGGGCGAGTGCCGTCACGACTGGGAGATCTTCGCGGACCTGTCCACGCGCATGGGCTATCCCATGCACTATGACAACACCGAGCAGATCTGGAACGAGTGCATTAGCCTGTGCCCCAACTTTGTGGGCGCGACCTACGAGAAGATGGCTCCCGAGGGCGGTTACGCCCAGTGGCCGGTCAAGAGCACCGATGTGAACGACCACGGCACGGCCGACATGTTCGCTGGTGGCAAGTTCACCACCAAGGACGGCCGCGCCAACCTGATGGCGCACGACTGGGAGGCGCCCTCCGAGCTTCCCGACGATGAGTACCCGCTCATCCTGTGCACCGTCCGCGAGGTCGGCCACTACAGCTGCCGTTCGATGACCGGCAACTGCAAGACGCTGGCGCTGCTTGCCGACGAGCCCGGCTTTGTCCGCATGAATCCCGCGGACGCCCAGGCGCGCGGCATCAAGAACGGCGACATCGTCTCGATTCACAGCCGCCGCGGCCAGGTATATAGCCGCGCCGACGTGAGCGACCGTATCAACAAGGGCACGGTCTATATGACCTACCAGTGGTGGATCGGCAAGTGCAACGAGCTGACCATGCACAAGGTCGACCCGGTCTCGCATACGCCCGAGGACAAGTTCTCCGCCTGCCAGGTCGACGCTATCGCCGACCAGGTCTGGGCCGAGGGCGAGGTCGAGCGTCAGTACACCGAGCTCAAGCAGGCTCTGGTGGACGCCGCCGCTCCCCAGGATGTTGAGCCCGGCGCCGCCAAGTTCGACGACGAGACACACGTGAATCAAATCGTGTAGTCCCGTTCTCGTTGGCTTTTTGGGCCGGGCGTCCCGTACGTTCGGGAGCCCGGCCCGTTATTTTGAAAGGAAGTGGGGATGAACCGCTTCATCGACATCAACCCGGAGAGGTGCATCGGCTGCGGAACATGCCAGTCCGCCTGTGCCGACGCCCACCGGATGCAGGGTCTTCAGGATACGCCGCGTCTGGCGCTCGTGAAGACCGGCGGTATTTCGGCCGCCCTTGCCTGCCACCATTGCGAGGGTGCCCCCTGCGCCGAGGTCTGCCCGGTGAATGCCATCGAGCACGATGGCGATCGCATCCACGTCAAGGAGCAGGAGTGCATCGGGTGCAGGCTGTGCGCCATCGCGTGCCCCTTCGGAGCCATCCATCCTGATGGCACGTCTATCGCCGGTGTCGCAGGCATGTGCGACCCGACGCCTTCGTATCCTAAGTCCCTGAGCAGCCTGCTTACGTGGGCTCCCGGCCAGTACACCTGCGCTGTCAAGTGCGACCTGTGCGCCTTCGATCCGGACGGCCCGCATTGTGTGGCGGCGTGCCCCACCAAGGCGCTGACCGTCATGGGCGGCGCGGCCGATCGCGAGCTCGACGAGGCCAAGCGCCTGCGCTCGATCGAAAACGGTCCGGTCGTCGACGTTACCGCTGTGGCCCAGGGCCTGTCCGAGAAAGCAGAAGGGAGCGTAAACAATGGATAGCATGACGCTGTTTATCGCATCGCTTGCCGTCTCGTGCATCGGTGCGCTCGCCTCGGTTCTGCTGATTAAGGCCGACAACGCCGCCAAGACCGCCGGCTGCCTGATCGGCGCCGTCGCGGCCGTGCTGTCGTTTGTGGCCGGTGTCCAGGCCGTGCTGGGCGATGTCACGTCGGTCGACACCATCGTGTTCTTCCCGTTTGCCCATTTCCAGCTGCTGCTCAATCAGCTGTCCGGTCTGTTCGTGTCGCTCATCTCGGTGCTCGCGTTTGCCGGTTCGATCTACGGTCTCAACTATTTTGATGAGTACCCGGGCAAAAAGGGCCGCGCCGGCTTCTTCTTTAACACCTTCGTGGCGTCCATGATGCTCGTCATCACCGCCGACAACGTGTTTTGGTTCCTGGTCGCCTTTGAGCTCATGTCGCTGACCTCGTACTTCCTGGTCGTGATCGAGGAGAACGAGAACTCCATCCATGGCGGTTGGCTCTACTTTGTGATCGCGCACGTGGGCTTTGTGCTCATCATGGCGAGCTTCCTCACCATGACCAACTGCGCCGGCGGCTCGTTTGCCTTTGCGGATTTCCGCGCCACGCAGTTTAGCCCCGCGGTTGCATCCGTGTGCTTCGTGCTCGCCTTCTTTGGCTTTGGCGCCAAGGCCGGTATCATTCCGCTGCACGGCTGGCTGCCCAAGGCACATCCCGAGGCGCCGTCCAACGTGTCGGCCCTCATGTCCGGCGGCATGATCAAGATCGGTATCTTCGGTATCCTCAAGGTTGGTCTCGACCTGCTCTCCGCCTCGGGCGTTCAGGTCTGGTGGGGCCTTATGGTCATGGTCTTCGGTGCGATCTCGTCGGTCCTCGGCGTGGCCTTCGCCCTGCAGGAGCATGACATCAAGCGCCTGCTGGCCTATCACTCCGTCGAGAACATCGGCATCATTCTGCTCGGCGTCGGCGCCTCCATGGCCGCCATGGCGCTCAACTCTGTCGGCATCGCCGTCCTGGCTCTGATGGCCGCCCTCTACCACACGTTTAACCACGCGATGTTTAAGGGCGAGCTGTTCTTGGGCGCCGGTGCGCTGCTGTACTCCACGGGTACCCGCAATATGGAGAAGATGGGCGGCCTGTTCCGTCGTATGCCGGCAACGGCCATCTGCTTCCTTATTGGCGCGCTTGCCATCTCGGCCATCCCGCCCTTCAACGGCTTTGTGTCCGAGTGGTTTACCTATCAGTCGCTGTTTAATGCCGCCATGCAGGGTGACAAGGCCGTCATGATCGTGGCCGTGTTCGCTGCCGTCGCGCTTGCCATTACCGGCGCGCTGGCTGTCACGTGCTTCGTCAAGGCCTATGGCGTCTCCTTTGCCTCCGCGCCCCGCTCCGAGGCCGCGGCCAATGCCAAGGAGGTTCCCGCCCCCATGGTGTTTGCGCAGGGCCTGCTCGCGGCCATCTGCGTCGTGCTGGGCATTGGCGCTCCCGTGATCGCACCCGTGCTGGTCGATGTCGCCGCGTCCGTGCTGCATCCGTACGGTGGCGTGTTTGCCGCCGAGGGCATGGAGCTCATGAACCAGTACTCCGGCGCTGCCACCTCCACGCCCGCGATCGCTATTGCGCTCGTGGTGCTCGTCGGCCTTGCCTGCGGCTATCGCAAGCTCAAGACCGTCGGTAAGGTGCAGAAGTCCCAGCCGTGGGCATGCGGCTATGCTCCCAACGAGCATATGCCCGTCGTGGCCACGACCTTTGCCTCCGAGGTGTCCTGGTTTATGCAGCCGCTCTACACGCTGCGCGACCGCTGCACGGCCGTCTGCTGGTCCATCGCGCACTTCTTCCAGAAGCTCACCGGTGTGGCCGAGGCTGTGGAGCCCGTACCCGACAAGGTTCTCGTCGATGCCCCGCATAAGGGTGTCGAAAAGCTCGCCGACCTCGCGACTAAGCTCGAGGGCGGCAACTACAGCATCTATATCTGCTACATCGTCGCGGCACTCGTGGTGTTCCTCGTGCTCGCCGTGCAAATGGGTTAAGGAGGGGAGAGCATGAACAACATCGTACTTGCCGTTCTGCAGGGCGTGGTCGTCATGGCCGTCGCGCCGTTCTTCTCCGGTCTCGGTCGCGTGATCCGCGCCAAGATGCACAACCGTCGCGGCCCCAGCATCATGCAGGACTACCGCGACCTGGCCAAGCTCTTTGCGCGCCCCGAGTCCCAGAGCGAGGACGCGAGCTTTGCGCTGCGCATTATGCCGCCGCTGTTCTTCGCCGTCGCCTTTATGCTCGCGATGGGTCTGCCGCTTTTTACGGCACAAAGCCCCATCCCGGTCTTTGGTGACGCCATCACCATCATGTACAGCCTGGCGCTCGCCCGCTTCTTTTTCGCCCTTTGCGGCGTGGATTCGTCCAACGCCTACGCCGGTATCGGCGGCGTCCGCGAGCTGCTCATGAGCGTGCTCATCGAGCCGTCCATGCTGCTGGCGCTGTTTGCCGCCGCCCTGGTGTGCGGCTCCACCGACATCGCTACCATGGGTCAGCACATCATGACGGGCGCGATCGATGCGCCGGTCGCCGTGATCCTCGCCGGCATCGCCTTTGCGATCGCCTGCTACATGGAACTCGGCAAGCTGCCGTTTGATCAGGCAGAGGCCGAGCAAGAGCTCCAGGAAGGTCCGCTCGCCGAGCTTTCCGGCCCGTCGCTTGCGATGGCCAAGCTCGCCATGTCCATGAAGCAGGTCCTGGTCGTCGCCTGGTTCTGCGCGATCTTCGTCCCCTGGGGCGAGCCCGCGACCATGGGCGCCGCCGCCGTTCTGGGCGCGGTCATCTTCCTGGTGAAGTGCCTGATCGACTTTGTCGTATGCGGCGTGATCGAGAACTCCTGCTCGCGCTCGCGTTTTAAGGTGCTCGGCAATCAGACCTGGGCCGTCGTGGGCATCGCCGTTCTGGCGTTTGTCTTCGTGGTCGTCGGCGTGTAGGAGAAGGGAGAAACAATGTCATTTGCAGTCAGTCTGTCCCTTCTCGGCTTGGTCGCTATCGCGGCCCCGATGGTGGCCTCGGTGCTCGTCGCCCTGTTCCCCCGTCCGTACGCCAAGTGGTTCAGCGTTTTGGGTGCCGCCGTCTCGACGGTCTGCACCATTGCCCTCGCCGCGAATTTCGCTGGCGCCGGCATGCCCGACACGCAGGTCCCCCTGATCTCGTTTGGGCAGACCCTCGTCATGGGATTCACCTTCGATCGCATGAGCACGCTGCTCGCGCCCGCCTTTGTGGGTATCGGCCTGCTTGTCGTGATCTATTCGATCCCCTATATGAGCGAGAATAACCGTGAGCATCCCGACGCGCCGCGTCGCCGCTTCTACGCGTACCTCGCGACCTTCATCGGTGCCATGGCCGGCCTCGTGTACAGCTCGACCCTTTTGGGCCAGCTCGTGTTCTTTGAGATCACGGGTGCGTGCTCTTGGGGCCTCATTAGCTACTACATGACGCCTACGGCCAAGAAGGCCGGCATGAAGGCCCTGATTATCACGCATATCGGTGCGCTCGGCCTGTATCTGGGCGCCGCTATCGTGTTTGCCCACACCGGCACCTTCGCCATTACCGCGATTGCCGGCCTCGACGCCAAGCTCAAGGCCATCGTCCTTTTGCTCGTGCTGTTTGCGGCCTGGGCCAAGTCCGCACAGGTTCCCATGTACATGTGGCTGCCTTCGGCCATGGAGGCGCCGACGCCTGTTTCGGCCTACCTGCATGGTGCCTCGATGGTCAAGGTCGGCGTGTGCGTGTTCGCGCGTGCACTCGTCTCTGCCGGCGAGATTCCCGAGATCGTGGGCTGGGTCGCCATTGTCGACGCCATGGTCACCATGCTCTTTGGTTTCCTGATGTACCTGCCGCAAAAGGACATGAAGCGCCTGCTGGCCTTCTCGACGATCGCCCAGCTCTCCTATGTGTTCTTTGGTCTGGGCCTTTCGGTCTTTGGCAGCCAGCTGGCCTTTGATGGCGCCGTGTGCCACATCTTTAACCACGCTTTCGCCAAGACGCTGTTCTTCCTGATCGCCGGTTCGTTCTCCTTTACGCTCGGCACGCGTATGCTGCCCAAGCTTCGCGGCATCGTAAAGAAGTACCCGATCTCGGGCGTGGGCTTTGGTGTCGCGGCGCTCGCCATTGCCGGCGTGCCGCCCATGAACACGTTCTTCTCGAAGTTCCAGATCATCGCCGGCGGCTTTTCTGTGGGTGCCGGCAACGTCGCGATCCTGGTGCTCGTGTGCATCATGGTCGCCGAGACCGTCGCCACCTTTGCCTGGTTCCTCAAGTGGATGGGCTATTGCCTGCCCGGCGAGCCGAGCGAAGAGGTCGCTGCGGGTGCCCCGCTTCCCCGCGCGATGGCGTTCGTGTTCATCGTGCTCATCATCATGGTCATCGTCAGCGGCCCGCTTTCGGCCAGCTGGATCGGTTAGGAGGTAGAACGACATGGGTTATTCGATCGTCAACATCCTTGGCGGCCTTCTGATCGTCACGTCCACCATGGTGGTTGTCTCAAAGAACATCAAGCACGCCATCAGCTGGTATGCGGTGCAGTCGCTGGTGCTCGTGGGGCTGCTCGCTACGCTCGGTGTTACCACCGGTGCGCAGGAGCTGCTTATGTGGGCTGGATCTGCCTTTATCACTAAGGTCGTCCTGGTCCCTTACATCCTCAACCGCGCATACAAGAAGATGGGCGAGCCGAGCGACGCATCGCTCAAGGCCGGCCTTAAGCCCGCGTGGGCCATTTGCATCATCGCCGTCGAGGTCGCGATCTGCTTTGCCGTCGTGACGCAGATCAGCCTGCCCACGGCCGAGGTCGCAACGCCTGCGCTCGCTATTAGCTTCGCTCACTTCTTTGTGGGCCTCACCTGCATTATTTCGCAGCGCAACATCATGAAGCAGATCTTTGGATACTGCCTCATGGAAAACGGCAGCCATGTGACGCTCGCGCTTTTGGCCCCCACCGCTCCCGAGATCATCGAGATCGGTATCGCCACCGACGCCATCTTTGCCGTCATCATCATGTCCATCGTCGTGCGTCGCATTTGGGACGACTCCCACTCGCTCGATGCGCGCGACCTGTCCGAGCTGAGGGGGTAGTCCATGGAAACGTTGATTCTCGCCCTGCTCGCGACTCCTTTGGTGTTCTCGCTGGTCATGGCGTTTTTGCCCAAGAACACGTCCTATAACGTGTTTGCCGGTCTCAACCTGGTCTCCGTCGCAGCCGTCCTGGTGCTGTCGATTGTGACGGCCGGTGACGTCCTTATGAGCGGCGACACCGCGAGCGCTCTTGGCCTGTGGTTCCACCTCGATTCGCTGGGCGCCATCTTTGTGCTGCTCATCGGCTTTATCGGTTTTCTTACCGGGCTGTTCTCACTTCCCTATGTAAAGGCCGATATCGAGGAGGGCTCCATGCCCGCCGAGCGCGCCAAGCAGTATTTTGCGCTGTTTAGCCTGTTTGTGTTCACCATGCTGCTCGCGTGCCTGTCCAACAACATGATCCTCACGTGGGCCGCCGTGGAGGCAACCACGCTTTCCACCGTGTTCCTGGTGGGTATCTACAAGAACAAGACGGCCCTCGAGGCTTCTTGGAAGTATGCGATGGTCTGCACCGCCGGCGTGGCCTTTGGCCTGTTCGGTACGCTGCTGATCTACGCCAATGCCGCCGACGTGATCCCCAACGCCCACGAGGCCGCGTTCCTGTCGTGCGTGCTGCCGTATGCCGACCAGTTCGACCCGACGCTCATGCGCCTCGCCTTTGCGTTTATCGTGATCGGCTTTGGCACCAAGGCCGGCCTTTTCCCCATGCACACTTGGCTGCCCGATGCCCACTCCCAGGCCCCGAGCCCTGTCTCGGCCCTGCTTTCGGGCGTGCTGCTTAAGTGCGCCATGCTTGTGATCATGCGCTTCTACGGCTTTACCATCCAGGCCGTGGGCGCCGAGTATCCGCAACTTTTGCTGTTGATCGTCGGAACGCTGTCCATTTTGGTGGCGGCACTTTCGATGTTTCGCCAGGACGACCTCAAGCGCCGCTTTGCGTACTCGTCTGTGGAGAACGTGGGCGTTATTGCCCTGTGCCTGGGTATCGGTGGCCCGCTGGGTATCGCCACGGCCCTGCTGCACTGCGTGTTCCACGGCTTTACCAAGACGCTTGCCTTCTGCGTGTCCGGCAACATCCAGCACGCTTTTGGCACGCGTAGCCTGGCCAAGATCCAGGGCGTCGTCGAGGTTGCCCCCGCAACCGCCGCGCTCGCCGTCCTGGCGCTGCTCGGTCTTGGTGCCTTCCCGCCCTTTGGCATGTTTATCTCCGAGTTCCTGACTTTTGTCGCCGGTGTTACCGCCGGTCCCATGTGGCTGGTCGTCGTGGTCGCCCTCGGTCTTACCGTGGCCATCTCCGCGCTCACCCGCATCGCACTCAAGTCGGTATTCGGCCATGCGCCCCAGGGCATGGGCAAGCATGAGGCCCCGGCGCTCATGCTTATCCCCGAAATCATCCTGGCTGTCATGATCTTGTGGTTTGGCATCGCCACCCCGCTGCCTCTCGTGCACGGTGTGGAGACCGCGACCGGCATCGTGCTCGAGCAGAGCACCGAGGAACTTCACGCGACGCCGATGTACCGCGCTGTGTTCGGTACCGAGACCGCTCAGAGCGAGGTGGAGTAACGAATGATTGAAACTGAGAACAAGGTGTATGCCCGTCGCTGCGAGAGCCATGTCGAGGCCCTGCGCCGCGCCGTTCCGGGCTGCATCGAGAAGGTCGAGTGGCAGTGCGAGGACCAGCTGACGATTACCGTCAAGCAGGACAAGCTGCCCGAGGCCGTCCACTACCTGTACTACGAGCGCTACGGCTGGATTCCCGTGATCATCGGCAACGATGAGCGCAGCCTGTGCGGTCGCTATGCCGTGTACTACGTCATCTCCATGGAGGGGGAGGACCCCGGCTGGGTGACCGTCCGCGCCGAGGTCGATCCTGCCAAGATGACGTTCCCGTCCGTGACGCCGTTCGTCCCCGCCTGCGTGTGGGGCGAGCGCGAGCTTCGCGACATGTTCGGCCTGATTCCCGAAGGCCTGCCCGACCGTCGTCGCCTGGTACTGCCCGACGATTGGCCCAGCGGTCTGTATCCGCTGCGCAAGGACTCCATGGACTACCGCTTCCGTCCCGCTCCCGCGAGTGATATGGAAAACTACGAGTTCTTGGCCGATACCAAGGGCAAGGAGACGACGCTTGTCCCCATGGGCCCGTTGCACATTACCTCCGACGAGCCCGGCCACTTCCGCCTGTTCGTTGAGGGCGAGACGATCGTCGACGCCGACTACCGTCTGTTCTACGTGCACCGCGGCATGGAGAAGGTCGCCGAGACGCGCTTGAACTATGACGCCGTGACTTTCCTCGCCGACCGCATCTGCGGCATCTGCGGCTGCGCCCACTCGGTGGCCTACGCCGAGGCCGTTGAGCGCGCCCAGGGTATCCATGTCCCGCCGCGCGCCCAGTATATCCGCGCCATCATGCTCGAGGTCGAGCGCCTGCACTCGCATCTGCTCAACATTGGCCTGGCGTCGCACTACACGGGCTTCGACTCCGGCTTCCAGCAGTTCTTCCGCGTCCGCGAGAAGTCCATGGACCTGGCCGAGAAGCTCTCCGGTCACCGCAAGACCTACGGCCTCAACGTGATTGGCGGCGTGCGTCGCGACATTTTGGCCGAGCAGAAGCTTTCCACGCTCACGACCATCCATCAGCTGCGCTCCGAGGTTCAGGAGCTCGTCGACGTCTTGCTCTCCACGCCCAACTTTATCGAGCGTACGAGCGGTATCGGCATTCTGGACCGCAAGATCGCACGCGACTTCTCGCCGGTTGGCCCGCTCATGCGTGGCTCGGGCTATGCCCGCGACGTGCGCTTTGACCATCCCTTCGATGGCTATGCCGATCCGGACGTCCAAAAGATGCACGCCGCTACGGCCGACACCTGCGATGCCTTCGGCCGTACCGCCGTTCGCATCCAGGAAGTCTACGATTCGATCGACATGATCGAGACCATGCTCGAGAACTGCCCGTCGGGCCCCATCCTCACCACGGATTGGGAGTACACCCCGCACAAGTACGCTATCGGCGCCACCGAGGCGCCGCGCGGCGAGGACGTGCACTGGGCCATGCTCGGTAATAACCAGAAGTGCTACCGCTGGCGCGCCAAGGCGGCCACGTACAGCAACTGGCCGGTCCTGCGTTACATGTTCCGCGGCAACACCGTGGGCGACGCGGCGCTGATCGTCGGATCGCTCGACCCGTGCTACTCCTGCACCGACCGCGTGACGGTGACCGATGTCGCTGCCAAGCGCGACCACGTGCTCGACAAGGAGCAGTTCGAGAACGTCTGGCGCGACAAGTCGCCGCTTGCGGGCGAGGGCACCATGGCCGCTCCGCTCGATGAGGAGGCGCTCTAATATGCTGAAGCTTTGGAAGGTTAACGCCAAGGCAGGCGACGCGACGGTCAAGTACCCGTTTGCGCCGTTCCCCACCAACAAGGACATGCGCGGCAAGCCCGAGCACAACGCCGAGCTCTGCATCGCCTGCGGTGCCTGCGGCGTGGCGTGCCCGGCCGATGCCATTCGCATGGACACCGACCTTGCGGCCGATACCATCACCTGGTCGATCGACTACGGTCGCTGCATCTTCTGCGGTCGTTGCGAGGAAGCCTGCCCCATGGAGGCCATCAAGCTCACCGAGGAGTTTGAGCTGGCCGTCATGAGTAAGGACGACCTCACCAGCAAGAGCGTCTATACGCTCGAGCACTGCTCGCGCTGCGGCAAGCCGTTTGCCCCGCACAAGGAGATCGACTACGCCAAGCGCCTGCTGCAAAAGGCCGGCGGCATGGAGGCCGAGCAGGCCGCCCGCACCGTCGGTATGTGCCAGGAGTGCAAACGCGAGCTCGACGCCCTGCGCGCCGCTTCGGCCGTAAAGACCGGCAACGCTGCCGGCATGGCTGCCAACGAGACGCTTGCGTCCGGCGAGCCCCAGGGCCCCGGCATGGAGTACCTGGGCGGCCACGGCGTGAACCCGGAGTATATCGACCGCGAGCTCAACCCCGATGCGCCCGAGATTCCCGCCGGTCCGGCGCCGGTCGAGGGCATCATCATGGATTTTGATACGAAGGAGGAGTAACCATGGCCGAACCCACGCTTTTGCCCGAGCGGCTTCAGTACCGCCCGACCAAGATCGAGCTCGACGAGAGCATCGAGAAGGCCAAGGCGACCCTTCTTAAGAAGATCAAGCGCTCGGTGTACGTCTACCGTGTTGACTGCGGCGGCTGCAACGGCTGCGAGATCGAGATCTTCGGTTCCATCACGCCCGTCTTCGACGTCGAGCGCTTTGGCATCAAGGTCGTGCCCTCGCCCCGTCACGCCGATGTGCTGCTGTACACCGGCGCCGTGACGCGTGCCATGCGCATGCCGGCCCTGCGCGCCTTTGAGGCCGCACCCGATCCCAAGATCGTGGTGTCCTATGGCGCGTGCGGCTGCACGGGCGGCATCTTCTACGACAACTACTGCGTCTGGGGCGGCACGGACAAGATCTTGCCGGTCGATGTCTACATCCCCGGCTGCCCGCCCAGCCCCGCGCAGACCATCTACGGCTTTGCCATGGCGCTCGGTCTGCTGGACCAAAAGCTCCATGCCGAGACCACGGTGGAGGCCGCCGGCGAGCAGGCCGATATCCTGCACCCCGGCGTGCCGTACAAGCTGCGCGTTGCCATCGAGCGCGAAGCTCGCGCCATGAGCGGCTATCGTTACGGCCGCGACCTGGCCAACGAGTTCATGGATACGCTCGAGGGCGCGCCCAAGGGCGATATCCGCGGTGCCATGGCGCTGCTCATCGACAAGCAGGACGATCCACGCCGCGTCGAGGTGTACTCGGCGCTGCAGGATCTGGTGCTGGCCGGAGGTCGCTAGATGGAGCTCACGGACCGCTCTGGTTACTTTGCGGGTCCCGGCATGCTCGGCGGCTCCTTTGGCGATGCCTCACGCGCAAGCGACGAGGCCGCCGAGGGCGTCGCCGACCCCTGCCTGGACCACGCGCCCGACCAGGTGGTCTTCTACGAGCTCACGCGTAAGTTTGTGGAGACCGAGGAAGACGTTCCCCAGGAGGCCTGCGACGTGCTGTACTACACGCTCGCCGTGGGCCACCACACCGGCGTGCTCGACTGCTTTGAGCCGCGCCTGTCGGTGCCGGTGGATGTGTTCTATTCGCTCGTCGACGCGTTGCCGGAGGGGGAGGCCAAAACCAAGTTCGAGGCCATCCGCTCCTTTGGCGAGTGCCAGCTTGACAAGGCAGCGGTGCCGTCGCTGCTCGAGGCCTGCGACACGCTGCTCGACGAGCGCGGTTTTCGCGGGTCGGCCAAGGCCGGCATCTCGGTGTTCGACGACGACTTTGGCCTGCATGCCCAGCAGGTCGCATTCTTAATGAAGTTCCGCGATCTGGTGGAGCGCGTGCGCGATGTGTCGGGCGTGTATCTGACGGGGAGGTTGCAGTAATGGGTCGCGTTGTGGATGGTCGTGTGAACGGCGCCCCGTTTGCGGGTATCGTGCTCACGGCGGGAAGCGTGCTGCGTGCCGACGATGCTGCCGGCCCCGTGCTCTCCAAAAAGATGGAGGACGCGCCGCTTGCCGGTTGGTACACCATCGACGGCGGGCAAACGCCCGAGGACGACATCATCGAGGTCAAGCGCGAGCGTCCGCCTCGCCTAGTCTTGGTCGATGCCGCCGACATGGCACTGCCCGTCGGGTCCATCCGCTTGCTCGACAAGCGCGATGTGGCCCGCAAGTCGATGTTCACCACGCATTCGCTCCCTTTGTCGATTCTGATCGAGGAAATCGAGCAATCGTGCGAAGATATCGTCTTCATAGGGATTCAGCCGGGCGATACGGAGTTTTACAACCCTATGTCCCCGGAGGTCTTTGACGCCGTCGACGCCGTGTACGACGCCGTGGCCGCCAACGACTTTTCCCACTTTGTCCGCTTGGGACAAGAGCAATAGGAGCGCTTGTCCCTGCTGATTAGGAAAGAAGTGATTGACATGGCAGATTCCAAGGCAGAATATCCCGCTCCCGATTGCCTGGCGCCCGCCGCGATCGAGGCCAAGACCGAGGCCGCCGGCGTGACCAAGGCCAACCTGCCGGTCGCTAAGGCCTTTCTGTTGGCGATGTTCGCCGGTGCGTTCATTGCCTTCGGCGGCCTGTTCTTTACCGTGTTCTTGAGCGATAGCACGCTGGGCTGGGGCGCTCAGCGTGTCGTGGGCGGCCTGTGCTTTTGCCTGGGCCTGGTGCTGGTGCTGGTGTGCGGCGCCGAGCTGTTCACGGGCAATTCGCTTATGGTCTGCGCGCTCAAGAGCAAAAAGATCACTCTGGCTCAGATGCTCAAGGCTTGGGTCGTCGTATGGGTCGGTAATTTTGTCGGCGCCCTGTTCATCGTCTTTTTGGTGTACATGGCCGGCATTTACAAGCTCAACGGCGAGGCGGTCGCCAATTCCATGGTGAGCGTCGCCGCCGGCAAGGTGACGGTCGACTGGGTGACGATCTTCTTCCGCGGCATCCTGTGCAACATCTTTGTGTGCCTGGCCGTGTGGATCGGTACCGCCGGCAAGACCGTGGTCGATAAGGTCGTGGGCATTCTGCTGCCCATCGCCGCCTTTGTGGCCTGCGGTTTTGAGCACTGCGTCGCCAACATGTACTTTTTGCCCATGGGCGCCGTGATGCATGCATGCGGCTACGGTGCCAAGGTCGCCGGCGCCGATGCGCTCAACGCCGCGGGCATTGCGTTTAACCTGTCCGCTGCCACGCTGGGCAACATCGTGGGCGGCGCGGTTCTGGTCGCGCTCGGCTACTGGTTTATCTACGCCAAGAAGTCCGAGGCGTAAGGTATCGTCTGTTTGACGTTGGGCCTCCCGCGGGGCGTTGCCGTGCGGGAGGCTTTTTGGGTCCGGGACTCGTTGCCGGGCTTTTGGCCTGCTGTGTTTGGCTGATGAAAGGGGTAATCGAGATGGCATCTGCTGTGAAGCGTGATGGTCGCGCCGTGGTGACTACATGCGGGGGATGCTATGCCGATTGCGCCTTTGCGGCACGCGTTGAGGACGGTCGCGTGGTGGCCGAGTTGCCGGTGCCGGGGCACCCGTGCGCGGCGCGTGCCCTGTGCGCCCGCGGGCGGCATCGCCTGGACATGCCGTTTGACGAGCGCGACCGGATTTTGCATCCCATGCGCCGCCGAGCTGATGGCTCGGGGTTTGATGCGATTTCCTGGGATGAGGCGTTTGCCCAGATTGCCGAGCGCCTTTTGGGGATTGTTGACGAGCGCGGGCCTCGTGCGCTGGGCATGACACTCGGCGTGCCCTCGTTCGACCGCTACTGGGCCTATCGTTTTATGCATGCGCTGGGCTCGCCCAACGTGTACGGTGCCGACGGTGCCTGCGAGGTAAGCCGACTTACCGGTTGGGAGCACAGCCTGGGCTATAGTCCCGCCTCCGACCTTGCGCATACCGACTGCATCATGTACCTGGGGCGTTCCTTGGTGGATTCGTCGTCGATGGGGTCGGTCGATGCGCTCAACGACGCGCGCCGGCGTGGGGCGAAAATCATCGTGGTTGACCCTCGGCGCAGCGGTTCGGCTGCTATTGCCGATCGCTGGCTCCGCGTGCGTCCCGGATGCGATCTGGCGTTGCTGCTGGGTATCGCACACGTGTTGATTGCCGAGGGTCTGTACGATCACGAGTTCGTTGCCCGCTATACCACGGGCTTTGATGAGCTGGCGCAGGCGGCCAGTGCTTGGATGCCCGAGTGGGCTGAGTCGATGTCCGACGTGCCGGCCGAAGAGATTGTCGCCACGGCGCGCGATCTGGCTGCCGCCGCGCCTGCCGCCGTGGTGGATGAGGGCTTTCATGGCGGCATCGGTATCGCGTATGCCAACAGTACGCAGACGGCGCGCGCTATCTGTTTGGTCGATGTGCTGCTGGGCTGCATCGGACATGCGGGCGGTGCCCTCAACCCGCCCACACCGCTTGCGTTGGGCGATTTGGACCCTGCGCGTTTCGCGACGCCGTCGATGCCACGTGAGCCCAAGTTGGGGTCCGAACGCTATCCGCTCGTCGACCCCGAGCGCGGTCTGTGCACGACCATCGGCCAGTCGATTCTTGCCGGCGATTTGCGTGGGCTCATCGTCTATGCCAGTAACCCCGGTGCGGGCTATGGCAATGCGCAGGCTTGGTTGGGTATTTTGCAGCAGCTCGACTTGCTCGTGACGATTGATATTCGCTGGTCCGAGACGGCGCGTGCTTCTGACTTCGTGCTGCCCGATGTGACGTATCTGGAGGTCGACCGCGGCGTGGGAACGGTGGCGGGCGCCAACGATGCGCGCGTGTTCTACCGCAACGCCGTGCTGCCCGTGCAGCATGACGGCACACGTCCCGGTCGGGAGATTTTTGCCGGTCTGGCGCAGGCGTGTGGCGTGGGCGAGTATTTCCAGTTTACGTCTGACGATCTGGCGGCTGCCCAGGTGGCGCCTTTTGGGATCGATCTGGACGAGCTCAAGGAACGCGGCTGGGCCGACACGGGTGTTGCGTTGCCGTCGCGTACGGGCGAGCCGGCGATTCCCTTGGATGGCGGCAAAATTGCGCTGGCAAGCGACGTATGGGAACGAGCCGGCCTGGGCCGCGTTCCCGGTTGGGTCGCGCCCATGGTGGAGCCCGGCCTGGGGATGTTTCGCCTCATTAGCGGTAACCGGCCCTTTGAGTCGCATACCTCGCGCAGGCTTGCGGCGGCCGGTGCCGCCGAGGCGGGGTCGGACTTGGACGCCGTGCAGATGAATGCCGATGCTGCTGCGCACATGGGCATCGCCGACGGCGAGGTCGTCGAACTCGTGAGCGAAATGGGCCGCGACCGCGTGCGCGTGGAGACGACGCCGTATCTGCATCCGGCGTGCATCTTTACGTCGGCTGCTCCCGGTGGTCGTTCGTTTGGCGCCGGCGCGGATGGCGCCCAAGCCTTGGGCGTGGGCCCGCTCGACCATACACCGTTGCGTTGGGACCCGTTGACGGGCGCCGCGCTCACTCAGGAAAACGCCGTTCGCGTGGAAAAGATCGCGGCGCGCGAGGATAATAGCGATTGATTGACTCAGCCGATCGAATTGGCTGATAGTTTGACGTTCGAACGATTGATTCACCTTTGGTTTTGAAAGGCCGCACATGAGCGATAGCCAGAACATGTCCGATGAGGTACGCGCCCGCCTTCGCGCTATTCCTTCCGTCAACGAGCTGCTTGCCGAGTGGCCGGTGGTGAAGGCGGCGGGGGAGACCTGCGACGCGGTGGTCCATGCTGCCGTGACGGCCGAGCTCGACGAGGAGCGCGCTGCGATTCGTGCCGGTGCCGCCCCGCGTTCCAAGCGCGACCTGGCCTCGGCCATCGAGTGGCGTGCGCATCGCTCTGCGCTGCCGAGCCTGCGCCCAGCAGTTAATGCCACGGGTGTGGTCATCCATACCAACTTGGGCCGCGCCCCGCTCGCGGAGTCGGTCGCCAAGGCCGTGGCCGAGGTTGCGCGCGGGTACAGCACGCTCGAGTACAGTGTGGACACTTGTTCGCGCGGGTCGCGCAAGGAACATGTGGCGCAACTGATCCGCTCGCTTACCGGTGCCGAGGACGCGCTGGTCGTTAACAACAACGCCGCCGCGGTGCTGCTGGTGCTGGCGACCCATGCCGCAGGCAAAGAGGTCATCGTCAGCCGCGGCGAGCTTGTCGAGATCGGCGGCAGCTTCCGCATCCCCGATGTCATGGCGGCTTCGGGCGCCAAACTCGTCGAGGTCGGCGCCACCAACCGCACGCACCTGGGCGACTACGAGCGCGCCATCACGCCCGAAACGGCCATGATCCTTAAGGTCCATCCTTCCAACTATCGCATCGAGGGTTTTCACGAGGAAGTGAGCTCAAGGGAGCTCGCCGCCCTGGCCCACAAGCATGGTCTGCTGTTCTACGAGGACCAGGGTTCGGGCGCGCTGTTGCCCGATGACATCCTGGTGCGCGGCGGCGAGGAGCCTACGCCGGCTTCGGTTGCGGCGGGGCTCGATCTGGTGTCGTGCTCGGGCGATAAACTGCTCGGTGCCGCACAAGCGGGCATTATCATGGGCCGTCGCAATCTGGTCCAGGCCTGTGGGTCACATCCGCTTATGCGCGCCCTGCGTCCGGGCAAGCTCGCGCTGACGGCGCTCGAGGCCACGCTGCGTATCTACATGGACGGCGCCGATGTTGCCCATCGCGATATTCCGGTGCTCAGCATGCTTACGCTGCCGCAGGCCCATTTGGAGCGACGTGCCCGCAAGCTGCGCGATCGTATGGTCGCCGGGCTCGATAAGGCTGGCTACCCGTGTGCCGTTCAGGTGGAGATCGTCGAGGAATCGTCGACCCCTGGTGGCGGCTCGCTGCCTACCGTGGAGCTGCCCACCATGTGCGTTGCCGTGCGCCTCGTCGATGAGCGTCTTTCCGTTGACGCACTCAAGCGCTCGCTCGTCCAAGATTTCGACACGCCGGTCGTCACGCGCGCCTCGCACGATCGCGTCCTGTTTGACGTGCGCACACTCGTGGGTGACCGCGATATCGAGACGGCGGCATCGACGCTCGCCGCGTGCGTTGAGAAGGCGATTGCTCGATGAGTGAGGTTCAGGCGTTGGTGGAGTGTCCCGTTATCGTTGGCACGGCGGGCCACGTCGACCACGGTAAGTCGGCACTGATCGAGGCACTGACCGGCAAGAATCCCGATCGCCTTGAGGTCGAGCGTCGTCGCGGCATGACGGTGGAGCTTGGCTTTGGCGAGCTGGCGCTGCCGAGCGGCAAGATCGTCGGCCTGGTCGACGTGCCGGGCCACGCGCATTACCTGCGCGCCATGGTGCAGGGTGCCACGGGCATTGATGTTGCCGTGTTGGTGGTCTCTGCCGTCGAGGGCGTGATGCCGCAGACCCGCGAGCACGTGCATGTGCTGGAGCTGCTGGGCGTTACGCATATGGTGGTCGCGCTGACGATGTGCGACCTTGCCGATGCCGAGATGACCGAGCTTGCCGAGCTCGATGTCGATGACTTTTTGTCGGGTACCGTGTTTGCGGGCGCGCCGATTGTGCCCGTGTCGTCTAAGACGGGCGAGGGGATCGACGGGCTGCTTGCGGTGCTCGACGAGCAGGTAAGTGCCTGCTGGGATGCCTGCCGCGACCGTGCCGAGCGCACCGATGCCGCGCCGCGCCTGCCGATTGACCGCTGCTTTACGATTAAGGGCGTCGGCACTGTCGTAACGGGAACGCTGCACGATGCGCCGGTTGCGGTGGGCGACGAGCTAATGGCTTTGCCGTCGCGTACGGTCTGTCGCGTGCGCGGGATTCAGGTGCATGGCGATACGCCGCGCGCGCTGCCTGGTCAGCGTGTGGCGCTCAACCTAGTTGGTGACGGTGTCGCGGCGCTTGACCGTGGCGAGATGCTGGGCGTGGCGGACCGCTTTGGCCAGACGTTGCGCTTTATGATGACGTTCACCTACCTGGGCCGCGAGGGCACCAAGCCGCGCGTGCTCGAGTCGGGCGCGCGTGTGCATGTGTTGGCCGGCACGGCCGAGGTCGTCGGCCGCATCATGCTTTTGGAGGGCGAGGCCCCCATGGCGGTGGGCGAGACCCGTACCGTGCAGGTGCGCCTGGAGGACCCGTTGCCGCTGTGTGCCGGAGACCATGCCGTGGTGCTGTCGTATTCGCCCGTTATGCTTATTGGCGGCGGGCGCGTGCTGCTTTCGCGCTGCCGTCGCTCGCGCGAGCTTTCTGCCGGCGAGCGCGCACTGTTTGCGGCGCTTGAGTCCGGCGATACCGCGGGCGGTGTGGGCGCTTGGCTGGCGCTGCAGATGCTGCCGGTTACGGCGGCTGATGTTGCCGCGGCGCTCGATCTTGTTCCCGGTGAGGCTGAGGCGGCGTTGCGCGATTTGGTGGCGAAGGGCGCTGCTTGCGCGCTTGCTGGCTCGGATGGTTCGCTGTATGCAGATGCTTCCGTGCTCGACGCTGCGATGGATGCACTGGCGGCGACCCTGTCAGCCATGCACGCGGCGGCTCCCAAGGAGACGGGCTTTACGCCCGGCGCCGTTGCCCATGCTGCGTGGCCTGCCGCTGATGAAGGCGTTGCCGCGGCTCTGATTGCCGAGGGCTGTTCGCGTGGCGTGTGCGCCGCCGAGGGCGCTGAGGTATTCGATCCGCATTCGGCCGCCGCGGCGGCACGCGTGGTGCGAGAGGCTTGCGAACGTATCGTTGCCTTGCTGGACGAAGCTGGCCTCGATGCACCGACGTTGCCCGAGGTGGGCGAGCAGCTGCAGCTCGATCGCGACACCATGACGCGTGCCCTGCGCGAGCTTTCGCTCAACCGCTCGATCGTGAAGGTCGAGCGCGATGTTGCCCTGTCCGCTGCCGCCGAGGCCCATGCGCGCGAACTCGTTGCCGCCGCCATTGAGGCGGCCGGCGGCGCTGCCACCACGAGCGTGCTGCGCGAGGCCCTGGGCGTGTCGCGCAAACGCGCCATCAGCATCTTGGAGCACCTGGATGCCGTGCGCTTTACGGTGCTCGACAAGAATGCCGGCGGCCTGCGCTCCCTGCGCTAGATTGGTTTCTCGGTTTGGTAAAATACCGCCGCACTTGGGAACGGATGGGCTCCGGTGGGCTCCGCGGTCCTCAAAACCGTTGCGAGGCGTGCAAAACGTCTTGGATGTGTTCGATTCACATACGTTCCCGCCATACGCTACCAGCGCTTTTGTGCTCGCGGTCTTGCTGCGTGCCGCAAAGGCGCTGTTTTGTTTTTGCACGAGCTTTTCGTAGCGCCGCTATTTCGGCGGCTGTATTTAGCTTCGTGCACCGGGTTTCGAGCATGCCGATGGAGGTGTTTTGCCGTATGACTACCGTAAGACGCGCCGATCTTTCTTGTGTCGTCCAAGCGGGCGGTCTGTCCTCGCGCATGGGCTGCGATAAGGCGCGCATGGCGTTTTGCGGCGAGCCGCTCATCGAACGCGTGCTGGGTCGGCTGGCGCCAGTTGCCGGCGAGTTGGTCGTGACGACTTCGCGTCCCAGCGAGCTTGCCTACCTTAGGGAGCGCGCGTTTGGCGGCCTGGTGCCGCGAATAGTGTCGGACCTTGAGGGGCCGGCGGGCGCCATGCGCGGCATCGCGAGCTCGTTGACCGCGGCCCGATTGCCGCTCGTGGCGATTGTCGCCTGCGATATGCCGTTTGTCTCGCCGGAACTCATCGGCGTGCTTGCCGATCATGTTGAGGCCGAGGCGCTCGATGTGTGCGTGCCGCGCGAGGAGCGGGGGATTGAGCCGCTTTGCGCCGTCTGGCGCCGTGACGCGTGTGCGCCGGTTGCCCAAGAGCTGCTCGCCGGTGACCGTCAGCGAATCCGCTGCCTGATCGACCGGGTGAACGCCGGGTATTTGGACGAGCCTCAGATTGTCGCGGTCGCCGGCTCGACGCTCTGCTTCGAAAACGTCAATACGCCCGAGGAGTTTGCGGCGGCCGAGTTACTCGCCTAGACGATTGGAGTTGCCATGTCTCACGATATTTGTCCCGACACGGGAGAACCTTGCACTTGCGACGGGTCCGAGCCTTGCACCTGCGGCTGTGGCGGCTGTGGACATACGGCCGAGGAAGAGGCAGCGGCGGCTGCGTATCGCGAGTCACACCGCGAGGCCTCGTTCGGCGATGCCCCCGATCGCGAACGCAAAATCATCGTTTCGTTCGACAGCACCTTCGATGTGATGGAATGCGAACAGCTGTGTATTGCCGCCGGCGTGCCCGGGCGCATCATGCCGCTGCCCGGCTCCATTACCGCAGGTTGCGGCCTGTGCTGGGCCATGCCGTTCTCGGGCGATGCACTCGCCGCCTTCCGCGCTGCCACCGAAGGCCGCATAACCCCCGCCGACTACCATCAGCTCGTCCTCTAACCACCAACATCACCACAAAGGTGCCTGTCCCCAATGTGGTGGCTTGGAACACGTGGACGAAACAGGTTTGAAACACGGGTTTTGCATGTCAGGCACTCAAAAACGCCTCTACCTGCATCGTAATCAAAACGAAACATCTGCTCGTCGGCTTATGCGAAACTTTCCCGCAACAGTGCGATATTATCCATACACGATAAAGCTCGCGGCGCATGGGGTGCCGCGACCGACACTTTTCGTTTCCCATCATTGGAGGAAGCATGAGCTACACGCAGAAAGTTCTCGAAGAGCTCAAGGCCCGCTATCCCGAGCAGCCTGAGTTCATCCAGGCCGCGACCGAGATCCTCGGCACCATCCAGCCGGCGCTCGACGCCCACCCCGAGTACGAGGAGGCCGCCCTGCTGGAGCGCCTCGTCGAGCCCGAGCGTATCGTCATGTTCCGTGTCCCCTGGGTCGACGACCAGGGCAAGGTCCAGGTCAACCGCGGTTACCGCGTCGAGTTCAACTCTGCCATTGGACCCTACAAGGGCGGCCTGCGCTTTAACCCGACGGTCACCCTGGGCATGCTCAAGTTCCTGGGCCTGGAGCAGATCCTCAAGAACAGCCTGACCACCCTTCCCATGGGCGGCGGCAAGGGCGGTTCCGACTTTGACCCCAAGGGCAAGTCCAACAACGAGATCATGCACTTCTGCCAGTCCTTCATGACCGAGCTCTATCGCCACATCGGCCCCAACACCGACGTTCCCGCCGGCGACCTGGGCGTTGGCGGCCGCGAGGTTGCCTACCTGTTCGGTCAGTACAAGCGCCTGACCAACGAGTGGACCGGCGTCCTCACTGGCAAGGGCCTCTCCTTTGGCGGTTCGCTCGCCCGTACCGAGGCCACCGGTTACGGTCTGGTCTACTTTGTGGACGAGTACCTCAAGAGCCGCGGCGACTCCTTCGAGGGCAAGAACGTCGTCGTTCACGGCTCCGGTAACGTCGCCATCTACGCGGTCCAGAAGGTCTCCCAGCTCGGCGGCAAGGTGCTGGCCTGCTCCGACACCCATGGCTGGGTCGAGGATCCCGACGGCATCGACTACACTGTGCTCGAGCATGTCTACAACAAGAAGCGCTCCGGCCACGACAAGGGCGTCACGCTCGCCATGTACGTTGACGAGAAGCCCAACGCCGTGTGGCACGAGGGCGACGGCCGCGGCGTGTGGCAGCTGCCCTGCGACATCGCGCTGCCCTGCGCTCGCGAGAACACGCTGCTGCTCGAGGACGCCCAGGCGCTCGTCGCCAACGGCTGCAAGGTGGTCGGCGAGGGCGCGAACATGCCCACGACCATCGAGGCCACGACCTACTTCCAGGAGAACGGCGTCGCCTTCATGCCCGGTAAGGCTGCTAACGCCGGCGGCGTGCTCGTGTCCGGCCTGGAGATGAGCCAGAACGCCGAGCACCTGTCCTGGACCTTCGAGGAGGTCGACGGCAAGCTCGAGCAGCTCATGCGCGGCATGTTCCACAACGTGGACGACACCGCCAAGGAGTATGGCCAGGAGGGCAACTTTGTCATGGGCGCCAACATCGCCGGCTTCCTGAAGGTTGCCGACGCCATGCTCGCCCAGGGCGTCTGCTAAATCTTCGCTCGATATAGCATCGCAGAAGGCTTCCAGTCATCTTGGCTGGGAGCCTTTTTTGATCCGCATGCGACGGAGGAAAACGGTTCATTTTGTCCCGACACGAGCTATGCCCCCTCGTTTGGTACACTTAAAGGTACTGGACAAGTGAAGAGATGGGGGAGAACGTGCTCAAGTTCGGTACCTACGTCCGTGTTGGAAACGCGGCCGAAGCCTATGAGCTCTTACAGAAGAACCGCAACAACAAGATTGTGGGCGGCGGCATCTGGATGCGCCTGGGTTCGCGTCGTGTGGCGACGGCGATTGACCTTTCGGCCTGCGGACTCGATCAGATCGAGGAGACCGAGACCGAGTTTCGCATCGGTGCCATGTGTACCCTGCGCCAGCTCGAGCGTCATGCCGGGCTCAACGCGCTTGTCAACAATGTCTTTGAGTTTGCCGTCCACGATATCGTGGGCGTGCAGCTGCGCAATACCGCCACGGTTGGCGGAAGCATCTACGGCCGCTTTGGCTTCTCGGACGTTCTCTCCGCCTTTCTCGCGCTCGATTCCTATGTTGAGCTGACGGGCGCCGGCCGCGTGCCGCTCGCCGAGTTCGTGGACATGGGCTACGTGCGCGACGTGATCGAGCACGTCGTGGTCGTTAAGCACGACTACCGCGCGAGCTATGAGGCCGTGCGCAAGGCCGCGACCGACTTCCCCTCGCTCAACGTCACCGCTGCCTGGTGGGACAACACCTGGCATGTCACCGTGGGCGCCCGTCCGCTGCGCGCGACCCTGCTGCAGGGCGAGGCGTGCGGCCTGGTGAACGAGCAGCCTTCCGAGGACGAGCTTCGCGCCCTTGCCGCATCCGTGCGTGCCCTGAGCTACGGCACCAACCTGTGGGGCTCGGCCGAGTACCGCCGTCGCATCTCGGCGCCGCTTGCCGTGCAGGCTGTGCGCCGCGCCGCCGGCATCGAGCTTTCGGCCGCGCTTGCCCGCGAGCTCGAGACCGTGCAGATCCCTAAGTTCGCCACGGACGAGTATTCCTGCCGCCGCGTGCCCGGCGTCGATTCTAGCGAGGTGCGCTAATGGCTGCCAAACTCATCGATCTTTCCTTTACGCTCAACGGCCGCAAGGTCAAGGTTCAGATTGCCCCCGACACCATGCTCTTTGCGCTGCTGCGCGAGCAGGGCTGCGCGTCGGTGCGCTGCGCCTGCGAGACCACCAACTGCGGCCTGTGTACGGTGTGGCTCGACGGCGACCCGGTGCTGAGCTGCTCAGTTCCCGCCGCCCGTGTTGAGGGACATACCGTCACCACGCTCGAGGGCCTCAAGGTCGAGTCCGAGGCGCTTGCCCGCGCCATGGCTGCCGAAGGTGCCGAGCAGTGCGGTTTTTGCGCCCCCGGTCTTATCATGAACGTGCTGGCGCTTGCCCGCGCCGCCAAGGAGGACCCGAGCCTCGTCGCCACGCGCGAGGAGCTGTCGCGCCAGCTCGCCGGCAACCTCTGCCGCTGCAGCGGCTACGAGAGCCAGCTGCGCGCCATCGTCCGCTTCCTCAACGAATCGGGCGTACAGGTGGGCTTTGAGATGCCCGAGCTGCCGGTCAACGATACCAGCTGCGATGGCGTCACCTACAAGCAGATCACCCACAAGCAGCCCAAGAAGGATTCGAAGGCCCTGCTCGAGGGCCGTCCCGTCTACACGGGCGATATGGTGCCCGCCGGCGCGCTCATCGTCAAACTCAAGCGCAGCCCCTATGCCCGCGCCAAGATCCGCTCCATCGACACCTCGCGCGCCCTGAAGGTGCCGGGCGTCGTGGGCGTCTACACCTACGAGGACGTGCCCAAGCGCCGCTTTACCATCGCCGGTCAGAGCTATCCGCAGCCGAGTCCCTACGACCGCCTGATCCTCGAGAACCTCGTGCGCTACCAAAACGAGGAGGTGGCGATTGTCGCCGCCGAAACCGAGGAAGCCGCCGACAAGGCGCTTAAGCTCATCAAGGTTGACTATGAGGTGCTCGAGCCGCTGCTCGACTTTACCCAGGCACTCGATAACGACATCGTGGTCCACCCCGAGGGCGACGTGACCTTTATGTTCCCGCAGGGCGGCGATGTTTCGCGCAACCTGGTGTGCAGCGGCACGAGCGACTTTGGTGACTTGGACGAGGCCTTCGCCCAGAGCGACATCGTCTTTGAGCGCACCTACACCAGCCAGGCCACGCAGACCGCGCCCATGGAAACCTTCCGCGCCTTCGCGACGACCGACGCGTTCGGCCGCATCTCGGTGACCACCTCCACGCAGGTGCCCTTCCATGTGCGCCGCATGGTCGCGCAGTCGCTCGACATTCCGCAGTCGCAGGTGCAGGTCATCAAGCCGCGCATCGGCGGCGGCTTTGGCTCCAAGCAGACGGGCTGCTGCGAGATTTTCGTGGCGTTCGTGACCCAGCAGACTGGCCGTCCGAGCTATTGCTGCTACACCCGCGAGGAGACCATCACTGCGGGCAACTCGCGCCACCAGATGCAGATGACCGTCAAGCTGGGCGCCATGAACGACGGCACCATCACGGCCATCGATCTTCACACGCTGTCTAACGCCGGCGCGTACGGCGAGCACGCCACCACGACGATCGGCCTTTCGGGCCACAAGAGCCTGCCCATCTACAACCATGTGAAGGCGAGCCGCTTTAGCTGGGACGCCGTCTACACCAACACCAACCGCGGCGGCGCGTATCGCGGCTACGGTGCCACCCAGGGCCAGTTTGCCGTGGAGAGCGCCGTCAACGAGCTCGCCGACATGCTGCACATGGACCCCGCCGACCTGCGCCTTAAGAACATCGTGCGCGAGGGCGAGATCATGCCGCAGTACTACAACGAGAAGCTCAACGCCTGCGCGCTCGACCGCTGCCTGCTGCGCGCGATGGACATGATCGGTTGGCGCGACAAGCCGCTGGCCGTCGACCTGGGCGACCGCGTGCGCGCCCTCGGCTGCGCGCTCACCATGCAGGGCTCGGGCATCTCCAACGTGGATATCGCCGGCATCGACATGCGCTTGGAAGAGGACGGCTTCATTACCATCGGTACCGGCGCCACCGATAACGGCATGGGCGTCGACACGATCCTGGCGCAGATTGCCGCCGAGGAGCTGGGCGTGGAGAGCTCGCTTATCGTGGTGCGCGGCGTGGACACCGATGTGTCGCCGTTTGACGCCGGCTCGTACGCGAGCTCGGGTACGTACGTGACGGGCCTTGCCGCCAAGAACGCCGCGACCGAGCTGCGCGAGAAGATTTGCGCCAAGGCCGCCCAGATGTGGGACGTGGACGCCGTCGACGTGGTCTTTGATGGCCAGTACGTGCGCCTGTCCGACGAGCGTGCCGCGCGCGAGCAGAACCGCTACCTCACGCTGCGCGACTTTGCCAACCTGTGCGTCAAGAACATCGCGGGCGGCGACGCGCTCACCTCGCATGCCTCTGCCTGCCTGCCCGTTTCGCCTCCGCCGTTTATGGCCGGCATTGCCGAGGTCGAGGTCGACAAGGCCACCGGCAAGGTGACCGTGGTGGACTACGCGGCGGCCGTCGACTGCGGCACCGTGATCAATGAGGCGCTCGCGCGCGTCCAGGCCGAGGGCGGCATTGCCCAGGGTATCGGCCACGCGCTCTACGAGATCGTCGAGCACGATGAGCGCGGCCGTCTGCGCACCGGCAACTTTATGAGCTACAAGCTGCCCACGCGCCTGGATATCGGTAGCATTCGCGTGGCCTTTGAGCCGAGTTACGAGCCGACGGGCCCGTTTGGCGCCAAGTCGATCGGCGAGGTCGTCATCAACACGCCGCTCGCCGCCGTGGCCTCGGCCGTGGCGCACGCCACCGGCCATCAGGTTCGCTCGCTGCCCATCACGCCCGAGAAGGCCCTGCTGGGGGAGTAGCGGCTCGGCGAACAATTCGTAATGGGCGGGGCGGGGCAACTCGTCTCGCCTTTCGCACTCGTGGTGAGGTCGTGAGCCTGTAAAAGGTGTGCGTGCGCTTGCCGTTCGTATCTGCTATCATTCCTAGTCTGTGCGCTCATGCGGGCGTGGCGGAATTGGTAGACGCGCCAGATTTAGGTTCTGGTGGGATTCCCGTGAAGGTTCGAGTCCTTTCGCCCGCACCATCGCACTTGCGTCGGCCCTGGCCGTCGTGACACTTTGTTGCATAAAGGTACCAGCACCTCAGATAAGCTGGGCAGTATGAGGAGGAACGTGTTGAACATCACCGCTTCTGACGTCAAGGACGCCAAGCTCACCGCTACGGTCACCATCCCGGCCGCCGACGTCGACGCCGCGATCAAGAAGGCCTACAAGGACACCGCCAAGAAGTATCGCTTCCCGGGCTTCCGTGCCGGCAAGGCTCCCCGTCCGGTCATCGACTCCGCTCTTGGCGCCGAGGCTACCCTCGCTCAGGCCACCAACGACCTGATCGCCGCCAACGAGCCCGCCGTCCTCAACGAGCTGGACATCGTCCCCACCAAGAGCGGTGACTACAAGGAGCTCGACCTTGCCAAGGATCACGAGGACTACACCTACACCGTCGAGTTCTCCCTGCGTCCCGCCGCTGAGCTCTCCTCCTTCGACGCCGTCGAGATCGAGATGCCTCCCGCGGAGGTCACCGAGTCCGAGATCAACAACCAGGTCGAGATGCTCCTCAACTACCGTGCCACCTTCGAGGACGTCGAGGGCCGCGCCGTCGAGGCCGAGGACTACGTCACCGTCGACCTCAAGGCCGTCGAGAATGCCGACAACTTCGCCGCCGAGGGCCGCATGCTCATCGCCGGTAGCGACAGCAACCCCAAGGAGTTTAACGAGGCCCTGATCGGCGCTAACGTTGACGACGTCAAGTCCGTCACCTGGACCGACGAGGTCGAGGAGGGCGAGGAGGCCGAGACCCACACCGTCGAGGTCACCGTTAAGGGCATCAAGGTCCGCAACACCCCCGAGCTCACCGACGAGCTCGTCAAGTCCGACTTTGGCTTCGACAGCATCGACGCCATGCGCGACGCCATCAAGATCGAGATCGAGCAGGACAAGGCTTCCCGCCTCCCGGCCGAGAAGGAGAACCGTTGCGTCGCCGCTCTCGCCGAGCGTCTGCAGCTCGACGAGATGGACGCCGACTACGAGCAGTCCGTCTTTGAGGAGCTTGGCCAGAACTTCCTGTCCAACCTCGCTGCCCGCGGCATGACCCTGGACACCTGGCTGCCGGCTTCCGGCCTGACCATGGAGCAGTTCATCGGCGACCTGCACAAGCAGGCCAACGATGTTGCCCGTGAGTCCCTGGCTCTCGACGCCCTCGCCCGCGAGCTCAAGATTGAGGTCACCGAGGACGACGTCAACGCCGAGTTCGAGAAGGCTGGCGTCAAGGACGTCGAGGCTTCCAAGGCCGAGTTCATCGCCGATGGCCGCATGCCTGCCGTCCGCGAGTCCATCCGTCGCTCCAAGGCCGTCGACCACCTGGTCGAGAACGCCAAGGTGACCGAGGTCGACGAGACCGCCAAGGACGCCGAGTAATTCTCGCCACCTTGCCCGCGAGCGCATGCGTGCGCCCGTGATGGGGTAAAGTTATACACCGGTTATCCGGTAGCTTCGTACGGTGCCAGCCAATGCATAGCATGCGGGCACCGTACGTTTATCTAGAACCAATTTGGTCCGCAAGAGAGAAATGGAGATGCGTATGATCGCTAAGTTCGATTCCGCCCTCGTGCCATACGTTATCGAGCAGACGCCGCGCGGCGAGCGCAGCTACGATATCTATTCGCGCCTGCTCAACGACCGCATCATCTTCTTGGGCGAGGAGATCAACTCCGTCAGCGCCAACCTGGTCGTTGCCCAGCTGCTGCATCTTGAGAGCCAGGATGCCGAGAAGGATATCTCGCTCTACATCAATTCGCCCGGTGGCGAGGTCTACTCCGGCCTGGCGATTCTGGACACCATGAACTTCATTAAGCCGCAGGTCTCCACCATTTGCGTCGGTATGGCCGCGTCCATGGCTGCCGTGCTGCTTTCGGCCGGCGCTAAGGGCAAGCGCTTCTGCCTGCCGCACTCCAAGGTCATGATTCACCAGCCCAGCGGCGGTGCCCAGGGTCAGCAGACCGAGATCGAGATTGTGGCCGAGGAGATCAAGAAGACCCGTCGCGAGCTCAACCAGATCCTGTCCGACGCCTCGGGTCAGCCCATCGAGAAGGTCCAGGCCGACACCGAGCGCGACAATTACCTGACCGCTGCCGAGGCCCTCGACTACGGTCTGATCGACCGTATCGTCACCTCGCGCGATCTCGCCGCGAAGGACGCCTAGGATGGCAGGTAACATGCAGGACAACTTTGACGAGAACGGCAACCCCATCCGCTGCTCCTTCTGCGGAAAAGAGCAGGGCCAGGTCCGTCGCCTCGTAAAGGGCCCGACCAACATCTTTATCTGCGACGAGTGCGTTGCCGCCTGCTCCGAGATTTTGGAGGAGTCGCTGGCTTCGGACTTTATGGACGCTGCCCGCAACGGCAAGCTGCCGGGCTTCCTCAACGACCACGGCCAGGCTGCATCTCAGCCCGCCGTGGACCCCGAGACCGAGGGCTTTGAGCTCGAGGACGACCGTCAGGTCATCACGCACGTGCCGACGCCGCACGAGATCTATGACGAGCTTTCGGCCTATGTTATGGGTCAGGAGGACGCCAAGCGCGCCATGTCGGTGGCCGTGTACAACCACTATCGCCGCGTGATCGAGGGCGGCGCCGCGGTATCTGCCTTTGACGACGGCACGGGCTCGCAGTTCGATGACGATATGGACGAGGTGGAACTCGCCAAGTCCAACATCTTGCTGCTCGGTCCCACCGGTACCGGTAAGACCCTGCTCGCCCAGACGCTCGCGCGCATTCTCGAGGTGCCGTTTGCCATTGCCGACGCCACCGCGCTCACCGAGGCCGGCTATGTGGGCGAGGACGTGGAGAACATCCTGCTCAAGCTCATCAATGCTGCCGATGGCGACATTGAGCGCGCTCAGGTGGGCATTATCTACGTGGACGAGATCGATAAGATCGCCCGAAAGGCCGAGAACCTCTCCATCACCCGCGATGTTTCGGGCGAGGGCGTTCAGCAGGCGCTGCTTAAGATTCTTGAGGGCACGGTGGCAAGCGTTCCGCCCACCGGCGGCCGCAAGCATCCCCAGCAGGAGCTGCTGCAGATCGATACGACGAACATCCTGTTCATCTGCGGCGGTGCCTTTGTGGGCCTGGATAAGATCATCGCCGACCGCGTGGGCAACAAGGGTGTGGGCTTCAACTCCGAGATCGCCGGCCCCACCTCGGTCGACGAGAACGACCTGCTGCGTCAGGTGCTCCCGCAGGACCTCAACGCCTTTGGCATGATCCCCGAGTTTGTGGGACGTACGCCCGTCGTCACCCAGACGCAGGCGCTTGACGAGGACGACTTGGTGTCGATTCTGACCGAGCCCAAGAACGCCGTGGTGCGCCAGTATCGTAAGATGTTCCAGCTCGAGGACGTTGAGCTTGAGTTTGAGGACGCCGCCCTGCATGAGATCGCCCGCATGGCGCTTGCCCGCAAGACCGGCGCCCGCGGCCTGCGTTCCATCTGTGAGGACGTGCTGCAGCAGACGATGTTCGACCTGCCCAGCGAGGAAGGCGTCACCAAGGTCATCGTGACCGAAGCCTCCGTAAAGGGCGAAGAACAGCCCCAGCGCATCTACGGGTAAATAGCTTGAATCCAGGCCCTGCGGCAACCACCGCGGGGCCTGCCATTTAGGGACATGCCGTTTAGGGACAGGTTTATTTTGGTCGGTTTTATATGGGCAAATGTCGTTTCCCCTGATAAAACCTACCAAAATAAACCTGTCCCTTTTCGGCAGGTATGCCTGTGCTATTCTGTGAGATTGTCAAGTTAGTACCTTCTGACTGAAGTAATCGATACCTAAGGCGTGTCCGCCTGCTTGGTTTTCGTAGATTCCGCACGAGCCGAAGAGCGCTAAATGTGCTCTTCGTGCGAGTCAGGACCTGACCGAGCGAAAACCAAGCAGGCGGACACGCCGGTGGGATAGGGAGAGATATATGGAAGAGATGCCCAAGAACTACGATCCGTCGACCAACGAGCCGGCGATCCTGCAGAAGTGGCTCGTCGGCGGCTACTACAAGCGCCGTGAGGGCGTGGGCGACTGCACCGTCACCATTCCGCCTCCCAACGTGACCGGCAAGCTCCACATGGGCCATGCCACCGACGACTCCATCCAGGACGCCATCGTCCGTATGGCCCGCATGCGCGGCAAGTCCACGCGCTGGGTGCTGGGCACCGATCACGCCGGTATCGCCACGCAGACCAAGGTCGACAAGAAGCTCAAGAGCGAGGGTATCAGCCGCCTGGAGATTGGTCGCGACAAGTTTGTTGACGCCTGCTGGGATTGGACCCACGAGTACGGCGGTATCATCGTCGAGCAGATCAAGCGCATGGGCTGCTCCGTCGACTTTGATAACGAGCGCTTCACCATGGACGAGGACTACGCCCAGGCCGTGCGTAAGGTCTTCTGCGACTGGTACCACGACGGCCTGATCTACCGCGGCAAGCGCATCGTCAACTGGTGTCCCAACTGCACCACCGCCATCTCGGACGACGAGGCCGAGTACAAGGACGAGAAGGGCCACCTGTGGCACCTGCGCTACCCGCTGACCGAGCCGGTCAACGGCCAGGATTACATCGTCGTCGCCACCACGCGCCCCGAGACCATGCTCGGCGACACGGGCGTCGCCGTCTCCCCGAAGGACCCCGAGAAGGCCGCCTTTGTGGGTAAGACCGTCAAGCTCCCCATCGTCGACCGCGAGATCCCCATCTTTGAGGATTGGCATGTCGACGCCAACTTTGGTTCCGGCTTTGTCAAGGTCACCCCGGCCCACGACCCCAACGACTACGCCATGGGTCAGGCCCACGACCTGCCTCAAATCAATATCTTCGATGAGCACGCGGTGGTCGTCGAGGGCTACGGCGAGTTCACCGGCATGACCCGCGAGGAGTGCCGCGAGGCCGTCATTAAGTGGTTTGAGGAGCATGATCTGCTCGACCACGTCGAGGACCACGACCATTCCGTCATGCACTGCTACCGTTGCGACGCCGCGCTTGAGCCGTGGCTTTCTGAGCAGTGGTTTGTCGCCGTCGACAAGCTCAAGGGGCCGGCACTCGACGCCGTCAACTCCGGCAAGGTCACCTTCCACCCCGCGCGCTGGACGCAGACCTACACCACCTGGATGGAGAACCTTAAGGACTGGTGCATCAGCCGCCAGCTGTGGTGGGGCCACCGCATCCCCGTGTTCTACTGCGAGGACTGCGGCTGGGAGGACGCCCTTACCGTTGACACCGACGTGTGCCCCAAGTGCGGCGGTCATCACGTGCATCAGGACGAGAACGTGCTGGACACCTGGTTCAGCTCTCAGCTGTGGACCTTCGCCACGCAGGGCTGGCCGCAAAAGCCGGAGCTGCTCGAGGGGCATCACCCCACGACGGCGCTCGTCACCGCGCGCGACATCATCGCGCTGTGGGTCGCCCGCATGGTCATGAGCTCGCTGTACTTCCTGGACGAGGTGCCGTTTAAGGACGTCGTCATCTACCCGACGATCCTGGCCAAAGACGGCAGCCGCATGTCCAAGTCCAAGGGCAACGGCGTTGACCCCATGGATCTCATTGGCATGTACGGCGCCGACGCCATGCGCTACAACCTGCTGACGCTCTGCACCAACAACCAGGACGTCAAGTTTGACGCGAACATCGATAAGAAGACCAAGAAGCTCATCGACAGCCCGCGCACCGAGCAGGCTAAGTCGTTTGTGACCAAGATCTGGAACGCCAGCCGCTTCCTGCTCATGAACATGGAGGGCTACACGCCCGGCGAGCCCGTTGTGGAGACGCCTGCCGATGCCTGGATGTTCAGCCGCCTGGCAAAGGCCGTGAAGATGGTCACCGAGGGCATCGAGAACTACACCTTTGGCGACATGGCCCGCGGCGTGCAGCAATTCTTCTGGAACGAGGTCTGCGACTGGTACGTCGAGGTCACCAAGGCCCGCCTGAAGGGCGAGGGCCGTCTGCAGGCGCAGCGCAATCTGATCTTTGTGCTCGACACCTCCATTCGCCTGATGCACCCGCTTATGCCGTTTGTCACCGAGGAGATCTGGGGCAACATGCCGGCGAGCGTGCTCGACCTGGACGCTGAGGGCAACGTGGACCGCGCCGAGGCGCTCATGATCGCCAAGTGGCCCGAGCCCGCCGACTACGCCAAGTACGTCGACGAGGACGCCGAGCGCGCGTTTGAGCTGTGTCGCACCGTCGTTTCCGCCGCCCGCGCCACGCGTTCGCGTTATCGCTTGAGCCCCAAGGCCGAGCTCGACGTGGTCGTGCGCGCCGGTGCCGAGGACGTCGAGAAGCTCGAGAGCCTGCGCTCCACGATTGAGCCGCTGGCCAACACCGCCTCGCTGGTCATGGGTACCGACGTCGAGAAGCCGGCTGCGAGCATTGCCGTTGTCGACAGCGGCGTCGAGGTCTTTGTGGTGCTCGAGGGCAAGGTTGACCTTTCGGCCGAGAAGGCGCGCCTGGAGAAGGAGATTGCCGCGGCTCAGAAGGAGCTCGCCGGCTGCGAGAAGACGCTCGCCAACGAGGGCTTCGTGGCCAAGGCCGCGCCCGCGGTGGTCCAGAAGAAGAGGGACCGTGCAGCTGAGCTCAAGGAGATCCTGGCGGCGCTGACTGCTCAGGTTGCTGACTTCTCGTAGGCCTAACTTGGGGGCGCGTCCCGACGCTTTGCTCTCCGCTGCGGACAGTCCTGCGCAAGACGGACAGCACATTAAGTGCTGTCCTTTGCGTGCGGAACTTGCGGCGAGCAAAGCATCGGGCCGCTCCTAGTTCGTTTACGTGGTTGTTTGCATCTGGCGTGTTAGGGCCACTGGGTTGTGGCCTTGATCTCGCTGCAAGCGGGTAAAGGCTGATATTGTCAACGCGAGGGGCTCATTCTTTTTGGTGGGCCTCTTTTTCTGTTATGGGGGACTTTGGGTTATGGCTAAGCGTTCTGGGTCGTATTCTGTGCCGTTCTCGTTTGAGTTGCTTTCGTTTGGTGAGGCTGTTGCTTTGGCTGCTGATACGGGGCGGATTTCTGGGGATGCTGGGCCTCTGCTTGAGACGGTTGTCGATATGCTCGATGAGCTAGGGCGTCCGGACGAGTACTTTGATTGCATTCAGGTTGCCGGTACCAATGGCAAGACTTCGACTACGCGTTTTACGGCTGCTATCCTTCGCGGCGAGGGGCTCAAGACCGCGCTGTATACGTCGCCGCAGCTTGTTCGCTATCCCGAGCGCATGGAGGTCGACGGGCGCGTTGTGAGCGATGAGTCGTTTGCCCGTGGCGTTTCTGCCGCTGTGGAGGCGGGGCATCGCGTGAATGCGCGCCGTGTGGCGGCGGGGGAGCGTGCCTATACCATCACGCCGTTTGATCTGCTTACGGCTGCCGCACTGGTGGTGTTTGCCGAGGCTGCGGTGGACGTTGCCGTGCTCGAGGTTGGCATGGGCGGGCGTTGGGACGCCACAAGCGCGACCGATCCCGTCGCCGTTGCCATTACGGGTATTGGGCTCGACCACACACGCATTTTGGGCGATACGCTCGAAGTCATTGCGGGGGAGAAGGCTGCGGTTATCAAACCCGGGCGCTTGGTTGTTTTGGGCGAGGGCACGCATGAGGCGAGCGTTCAGCGTGTGATGGATGCCCGTTGCCGCAAGTGCGGCGTCGTGCCACTCGTGGTGAGCCACGCCACGACTAAGGTGCCGGCGCATGTGGGCGACACGATTGAGTTTAGCTGCACCACGCCGCGTGCAATCTATACGTCGAGCATGGTCAAGCCGGCCTATCAGCCGCAGAATGCCGCGTGCGCGATTATGCTTTGCGAGGGGTATTTGGGTCGCGAACTCGATCATGACAAGCTCGATGCGTCGCTTATGGGCTGCCCCACGCCGGGCCGCTTTGATGTACTGGGAACTGATCCGCTCAAGCTGATCGACGCCTGTCATAACCCTCAGAGCTGCGAGAACTTTGTGAGCGCGCTGGACGAGATCGATCCGTGCGTGGAGAACCGCCCCACGCTGCTGTGTGCCGCGCTGGCCGATAAGGACGTGGCGGGTATCGTTGACGTTTTGGTTCCGGCGTTCCCCCGCGTAGTCGTGACCCAGACCGATTCCGACCGCGCCCTGCCGGCAGAGGAGCTCGCCTCTCTTGTGGACGTCGATAAGCTTGCGGGTGTGTACCCCAGCGTATCCGAGGCCCTCGCGGTCTTCGAGGCCGCA
The DNA here is from genome assembly GCF_039062315.1 of Collinsella aerofaciens. Classification (GTDB taxonomy): domain Bacteria; phylum Actinomycetota; class Coriobacteriia; order Coriobacteriales; family Coriobacteriaceae; genus Collinsella; species Collinsella aerofaciens_BG. The sequence goes on along the minus strand of NZ_JBCJBG010000001.1, from coordinate 16,294 downwards.
GGCGAGTCCTTCGTTGCCGCCGGCACCATCACCCTAGCCGGCGAAGTAGCCGGCCTGCTCCGCTAACCCATCCCCTCATCAGTTGCGGTGAAATACGGACTGTTTTACAAGCCAGAAGTCTCAAACAGGCCGTATATCACCGCAACTCAAAAGCAGTCAATTTGGGACGGGGCTTTTTTGGCTGCCCTGTGCCCCGAGTCGACTCGCTTGCCATGAAATTGGCCTATCTACTACGTTTGACCGGTTACCCTCGACCACACGGAACATTGCGAAATTAAAACCGCAGGTAGACGGCTTGCGGATTTTGCGAAAAGTCGGTTATGGTCGACCCGTGCGGGTTAAACGTAGTAGATAGGCCGTTTTTTGTGGCGACATTCATGTGATGCGGCAAAGGGGCTGTCCCTTTGCCGCATTGTCTAGTCTAGGCGGACCGAATCGTGGGGGTAGACGTTGAGAATCTCGACGCCGGACTCGGTAACCAGGGCCAGGTCCTCGATGCGGACGCCGGTGCGGCCGGGGAGGTAGATGCCTGGCTCGATAGAGAAGGTCATGCCCGGCTCTACAACTTGCTCGTTGACGAGCGAGACGTCTCCCGGCTCGTGGTCCTGCAGGCCGATCGAGTGTCCCAAGCGATGCGTAAAGTACTGCCCATAGCCCGCTTCCTCAATTACGTCGCGCGCGACGCGGTCCAGGCCGCACATGCGCACGCCCGGGGCGATGAGCGCCTCGGCGGCCTCGTTGGCGCGGCGCACGATGTCGTAGATATGTGCCGTCTCCTCGTCCGTCTCGCCCCAAAAGAACGTGCGTGTCATGTCCGAGCAGTAGTTGCGGCGACGTCCGCCAATGTCGAATAGCACCACGTCGCCTCGCTTGAGTACGGTGTCGTCGGGCTCGTGATGCGGGTCTCCAGCGTTGGCGCCAAAGCTCACGATGGGCGGAAAGCTAAAGCCCTCGCAGCCGTGATTACGGTACAGGCCGAGCATCTGGTCGGCAATTTCGCGCTCCGTTACGCCCTCGTGGACGAGCTCGATGGCGTCGGCCATCACGGCGTCGTTGGCGGCCGAGGACGCGCGCATGAGCTCCTGCTCGGTGGCATCCTTGTAGGTGCGTGCGGCGGTGACGGCAAAGTCGCCCAGGAAAAACTCGCTGGCGGCATGGCGCTCCAGAAGGGGCATCAAAAAGCCGGAGCGCATGACGGTATCGATGCCAAGCGGCTTGGTCGGATCGATCTCGCGCGCGATGGCATCGGCCACGACATCGGTATCGGTGTGGTAGGCTACGCGGGCATTGTCGTACTCGGGTAGCTGATGCAGGGCGTTGACCAAGATTACGGGCTCGTCATCGCGCGCGAGCAGCACACCGCAAAAACGCTCGAACATATCGGCATAAAAACCGGTCAGGTAATAAATCGACCACGGGTCGTTTACGAGCAGCTGTGCGCCGGGGTGCTGAGCCTCGAGCGCATCGAGCACGCGCGCCACACGCTGGTCATCGACATGTGCCATGAAACATCCTTTCGCTAGGGTGCCACCATGGTATCCCCAATGCCAGGGTAGTCAATTTGCGACGGGGTTTTAGCTGCGTCCAACATGCGGAATGATTATTTCATCCCCGTCCCAGAAAAATCATTTGAGCGAACGTTCGGGCAAAAGTAGCTAAAAGAGGCCCGTCCCAAATGGGCTGGTTTCAAAAGTATGGTGGATTACGGGGCTGGACCTGTATTACTTGACCATGAGAAGAATCGCGAAATTAAAACCGCAGGTAGACGGCTTATCAAAAATCGAAAATTGCCGGTATGGATGGGGGTCTCCGAATCAGCCCCGTAATCCAGCATAGTTTTGAAATGGCACTAAAGTGGGCACAGGCTATATACCGATTCCAAGGATAGTTGCGGTGGAATAGTTCCTGGATGTCGGGGTTTTGGCGGAAATCAGGAACTATTTCACCGCAATTGAGGAGGGGCGGGGTGGATGGCGGGGTAGTTAAAAGAGCCTCGTCCTAAATGTGCTGCTTAGGCTGGGTCGATGTCCATGCTGGCGATGAGGTCGATGCCCGTGTTGAGGAGGTTGGGGAGGACGACGTCGCCCATGCGGATGGGGGCGTTGACGACTAGGCCTCGGATGAGGGCCATGGCTTGGGCGTGGAGTTCTAGCGGGATGGCTTCGGATGTGCGCACGGGGAGCAGGGCTTCGTCGCCGCCGGAGGCGGCCACGGTCGTCGTGAGCACGCGCATGGGGCAGGTGAGCTCCTGATGTGCGAACTTATCGCCGCGCGGGCAGTTGTTGCCGGTTACGGAGCGCACTTCCACCGCGGCGCCATTGGCGACGCGCTCCACCTCTACGGTCAGAAGGCATTCGGATGGGCAGGTCGTGCAGTTGAACTGCAGCGTTTCGGTCGCATTGGTGCTCATGAGCTATGCCTCTTCAACGGGATCGACGGACAGGACAATTTCGCTAGCACCTAGGTCGAGTGCGCGCTGAATCACCTTTGGCGGCAGCGGGAAGCTCTCCATGACGCTCGGTTTAAACGGGCGGACCTTGCCTGTAAGCAGTTCCTCGTCGCCTGCCAGAATACGCACACAGGCGGCATCGACTGGCCGGCGCACGCGGAAGTTCAGCTTGGTGAGCGCCGCGGCCGTAATGCGTCCCGGCAGCGCGTATCCCGCGATGCCAGCAGGGGAGACCGTAAGCTCGCAGCCCGGAACGGCGCCCGCACCGGTCCCCAGCGCGTACGCCGCCGCAGCCGTGCCAGCCCTCTCGGACTCACTCGTCACGTTGTCGGCCAGGTCGTGCACGTGCAGCACGTTGCCGCAGGCAAAGATGCCCGGCACGCCCGTCTGCAGACTCTGATCCACCACGGCGCCGCGCGTGCGTGGGTCAAGCTCCACGCCTGCGGCAACCGAAAGCTCGTTCTCGGGAATCAAGCCCACCGAAAGCAGCAGCGTGTCGCACGGAACAATGCGCTCGGTCCCCGGAATGGGCGCCAGGCGCTCGTCTACTTGGCTCACCTCGACGGCTTCCACGTGGTCGTGCCCGATCACGCGCGTGACTGTGGTAGACAGATGCAGCGGAATGCCAAAGTCGTCCAGGCAGTTCTTCACATTGCGGCGCAGACCGTTGGCGTACGGCATGAGCTCGTACACGCCCTCGACCGAAATCCCCTCGAGCGTGCAGCGACGTGCCATGATCATCCCGATATCGCCCGAACCCAAAATGACGGCGCGCGAGCCGGGTTTGAGGTTCTCGATATTGATGTATCGCTGCGCCAGACCCGCCGTAAACACGCCGGCGGGTCGGCTGCCGGGGATTTTGATCTCGCTGCGCGTGCGCTCGCGGCAACCCATGGCAAGGACGACTGCGCGTCCGGTGAGTTGCAACATGCCGGCGCGGCTCATGAGCGTGACGGTATGGACTGTGGTGTCTTCCGTAGGCTCGCCCGAATCGATTCCAAGCACCATGCTGTCCAGGAACAGCGCAATGTCGGTTGCGTGCACGTGGTCGATAAAGCGCTGCGCGTACTCAGGACCGGTGAGTTCCTGTTTAAAGTGCGACAGGCCAAAGCCGGGGTGGATGCACTGGCGGAGGATGCCGCCCAGGTGCTGCTCGCGCTCCACGATGGCCACGCGCGCTCCGGCCTTATGCGCGGCCAGTGCGGCCGCCATGCCGGCAGGTCCGCCGCCGATAACGATCACGTCGAATGCCTGCGTTGGCACTGCCTCAACGGCATCGCTATCAATCGCGCTCGATTTGAACTCCGCCATCCTAGCGCACCCCCTTCAGCGGCCCCTCAACCAGCCAAGATCCGACATCCTCTAACAGCACCTCGCTAGGGTCACACCCCAGCTCGCGGGCCAGAATCGTTACCACGCGGCTCTGGCAAAAGCCACTTTGGCACCGACCCATGCCGGCGCGACAGCGGCGTTTGACGCCTTCGACCGAAACCGCGCCCGGCTGGCGTCGGATCGCGGCCACAATCTCGGCCTCGGGCACCGTCTCGCAGCGGCAGACAATCTGTCCCCACGCGGGTTCGGACTCGATCAGCTCCTCCTTGCGCGCCAGCGGCGTGCGGTCAAAGTCGTCCGGCGCGCGGCGAATTGGGTTCCAGTCCGCCCGCTCGTGCAGTTCCACGCCCGCCTCACGCATCACAAGCTCCATGCGCTCGGCAATGGCTGGCGCGCTCGCCACGCCCGGCGACTGAATGCCCGCCGCCTGGAACAGCCCCGGCACCACAGTCGACTGTCCAATAAAGAAGTCGTTCGTTCCCTGAATGACCGGACGCCCGCCGGCAAATGCGCGCACCACGCGGCGCGTATCCAGATCGGGCACCAGCTTGCGCGCGCCGGTCAGCAGCGCGTTCACATCGCTCGCATAGGTCTGCGTATCGCCTGCCTCGCGCACGGCGGCCGTGGCGGTGATCACGGTGTTGCCATGCACGGTGCCCGTCACGATAACGCCCTTCGATATCGGCGTCGGTACGGGGTAGAGCGGCATAAGCGTGCGCGGCTCCTTGTCCAGCACCACGATGTTGCCCTGACGCCAGACCATCTGGAACTCCTCGGCACCCGCCATATGCGAGATGTTCGCGGCGCCGTTGCCCGCGGCGTTGATCAGGTAGCGGCAGCGCACGTTGCCAGCGGGGGTCGCCAGCGTAAAGCGCGCGTCGTCGCCTGAGCCTGCGACTTCAATCGCTTCCACCGGAGCGGACCGCATAAACGTCACCCCGTTGGCCACGGCGTTCTCCAGCGCGGCGATGGCAACCTCAAACGGGTCGACAAAGCCAGTGGAGGGGCACCACAACGCGCACGTTGCATCGGCACTGGCGCGCGGCTCCAGTTCGTGGATGCGGTCGGGTCCGACGATCGACAGCTCGGGCACACCGTTGACATGGCCGTTGCACCGCAGCTTCTCCAGATGCGCGCGGTCCTCGTCGTTAAAGCCCAACACCATCGACCCAGTGCGGCAGAACAGAAAGCCCAGTTCCTGTGCCCATGTACCGTACAACTCGCAACCCCGGGCGTTGACCTGCGCCTTCATCGTGCCCGGTGCCGGATCGTAACCGGCATGCACCAGACCGCCGTTGGCCTTCGACGCCCCTAACGCGATATCGTTTGCTGCCTCGACCACGCAAACGGATAGGTCATAGCGCGCGAGTTGCCGCGCAATGGCGCACCCGGTGATGCCTGCGCCCACAATTGCGATATCAAACGTTTCTGCCACGGTGCCTCCCAGACAAGTTGACAGGCTGTCAATAGGACTATCCTACGGTCTGCATACCCCCAGTGCGGCGGCAATGCGGCGAACAGCCCCGCAACACCCGCCAACGGCAGACGAGGGGAGACCCGGCGACGTCGACAACTTCGTCTGCCGGCTACCACGTTGAAGTTTTGTCTCGATCTGTAACATCTAGACCCGGATTTCGCCTCCACCTGTTACAGATTGAGATGTTTGTGTCCGCGCCAGCCCCGTATCCAGCCGTGGTCCCATATAAACAAACCCCGTGGTAAACTTGTCCGGACTGTAAATAATCCGAAAGGTACACCCCAATGTCCAAGTACATCTCCGAGCTCATGTCGCCGCAGCTTATGGGCGTCGTCTATGCCTTCGTTGGCTTTATCATCGCCCTGTATGTGCTGTCGGTCGTCTATGTGTTCATCGACGCTCGCCGCCGCGGCGCCAGCGCCTACGTGGCATGGGGCATCATCGCCCTCATCCCGTTTGTAGGTCTCATTGCCTACCTGGTCCTGCGTCCGCACTCTTACGCGTCCGACCGCGAGGAGCAGGAGCTGGACATGGCCCTGCGCGAGCGCCAGCTTGCCCAGTACGGCACCTGCCCGCAGTGCGGTGCGCCCATCGAGAAGGACTTCGTCGTCTGCCCGGTGTGCGACACCCAGGTTCGCAACGTGTGCCCCAGCTGCCATCGCCCGCTCGATGCGCACTGGAAGGTTTGCCCCTACTGCCGAACTCGCATCCAGTAACGCATCCATCGCCGGGCCGGCCGCAAACCACGGGCACCGCGCAAGCCACACGCGCAACCCGCCCCACACGATGAAGCATGCGTAGAAAATCGCCCGCCGTGCCATTAAGGTGCGGCGGGCGCTTGTATACCAAGGCAACCTGCCTATAATGATGCAAGTCAAAAACGCCGAGCGCATCGCACGCACTTGCATCAGGCATCCGAGAGGAGAAAACATACCCATGAAGGCACTCTACAATGACGGTTCGGTGGCCGAGCTCCCGCAGGACGAGGTCACGCACGTCATCCGCCACTCTGCCGCGCACATCATGGCGCAGGCCATCAAGCGCCTGTACCCCGAGGCCGACTTTGCCTACGGTCCCGCGACCGACAACGGTTTTTACTACGACGTCGACCTGCCCGAGGGCGTCAAGATCAGCGAGGACGACTTCCCCGCGATCGAGGCCGAGATGAAGAAGATCGTCAAGGAGAACCTCAAGTTCTCCGTGTATGAGAAGCCCCGCGCCGAGGCCATCGCCCTTATGGAGGAGCGCGGCGAGAAGTACAAGGTCGAGCACATCGGCGACCTGGACGACGACGCCCGCATCACTTTCTACCAGCAGGGTGACTACATCGACATGTGCGTCGGCCCCCACATCTGCTACACCAAGGCGCTGAAGGCCTTTAAGCTCACCGGCGTCTCGGGCGCCTACTGGAAGGGCGATAAGGACAACAAGATGCTCACCCGCATCAACGGCGTCGCCTTTGCCACCAAGGAAGAGCTCGACGAGCACATGCACATGCTGGAGGAGGCCAAGAAGCGCGACCACCGCAAGATCGGCCGCGAGATGGACCTCTTTATGATGCGCGACGAGGCCCCCGGCTTCCCGTTCTTCCTGCCCAACGGCATGATCCTTAAGAACACGCTGCTGGACTACTGGCGCGAGATCCACCACAAGGCCGGCTATGTGGAGATCTCCACGCCGCTCATCATGAACAAGCAGCTGTGGAAGACCTCGGGCCACTGGGATCACTACAAGGACAACATGTACTCCACCGTCATTGACGACGAAGAGTACTGCATTAAGCCCATGAACTGCCCGGGCGGCGTGCTGGTGTACGCCTCCAAGCCGCACTCCTACCGCGAGCTGCCCATCCGCGCCGGCGAGATTGGCCTGGTGCACCGCCACGAGCTGCGCGGCGCCCTGCACGGCCTGTTCCGCGTGCGTTGCTTTAACCAGGACGACGCCCACCTGTTTGTGCGCCCCGACCAGCTGACCGACGAGATCGTGGGCGTGGTCAACCTTATCGACTCCGTGTACCAGAAGTTTGGCTTTAAGTACCACGTTGAGCTTTCCACCCGCCCCGAGGACTCCATGGGTTCGGACGAGGATTGGGCTCGCGCCGAGGAGGGCCTGCGCACCGCTCTGGAGAAGCTGGGCATGGACTACGAGGTCAACGAGGGCGACGGCGCCTTCTACGGCCCCAAGATCGACTTCCACCTGGAGGACTCGCTCGGCCGTACCTGGCAGTGCGGCACCGTCCAGCTCGACTTCCAGATGCCACTCAACTTTGACCTGGAGTACGTGGACGCCGACGGCACCAAGAAGCGCCCCATCATGCTGCATCGCGTGTGCTTTGGCTCCATCGAGCGCTTCATCGGTATTCTGATTGAGCACTTTGCGGGCAAGTTCCCCACCTGGCTGGCTCCCGTTCAGGTTAAGGCGCTTCCCGTCTCTGAGAAGAGCCGCGACTACGCCCACGAGGTGTGCGCTAAGCTGGAGGAGGCCGGCATTCGCGTGGTCTGCGACGACCGCGACGAGAAGATCGGCTACAAGATCCGTGAGGCCCGCAGCATCGACCGTGTGCCCTACATGCTCATCCTGGGCGAGAAGGAGGTCGAGGCCGGCAACATCTCCGTCCGCGATCGCTCCAACGAGACCGTTCAGATGAGTGTTGACGAGTTTGTTGCCAAGGTGACCGAGGAGATCAAGACCCGCGCCTAGCACAAACAATACAAGAATTAACAAAGGCGATCGTCCTCGCGGGCGGTCGCCTTTTTTGTTGTCTATAGAAGAAAAGCCGCTGGTTAGAGCGGCTTTTTTGTTGTGCAAAAAGGTACAGGTTTTTGTATCTTTCGACGGGCTTCATTATACGAGCAAACTGCTCGCGTTTTCCCAGATTGCACAAAATGTGCCGCGAATGGGTGCATCTCCATACGCCTCTACAAAAACCTGTACTTTTGCGACTGCGCCTAGCTGCGAGCGAGAAGCCTGTTCTAAACGCCCCTGCATTTGCGTGCATCGCAAAGCCAAAAAGAGGGGGCGAGAACATGGAACAGACGGCACGGCGCCAAGAGCAGCTGCCGGGCGCATTTAACGGCGCCACCACCAACAGCCAGCACGGCCGCGTCCGCTGGTATCTGGTCCACACCCCCAATGGTAAAGAGCGCGAGACCTGCGAAAAGGTCCGCCGCATTATCCCGCACGAGCTGATGCAGGACGCTTTTGTGATGCAAAAGGAGTTCTGGTTTAAGCGGGACGGCGCATGGTCGCTCCAAACCAAACCCATGTACAAGGAATATTTCTTCGTTGCCACGCACGATGCCGCAGCGCTCGATAGGGCTTTGGCACAACTGAGCTTTGGCTGCCGCATTGCCGGCAGTAGGGAGCGGGCGTACATGCCCATGCCGGACGACGCACAGGACTGGTACCGCAGCGTGCTGGACGAAGACGGCGTGGTGCGTAACAGCGTTGCGCGCATAGAAGACGGCGTGCTGCACATAGAGCAGGGCCCACTTGTGGGGCAAGAGGCGCGCGTTAAAAAGATCGACCGTCATAAGCGCTGGTGCCTGGTCGACTTTGGCGAAGGCGACTCCGCATTTAGGGAGCTGCTTGCGCTGGACGTCCCCAGCAAAACGTAGGGGAGACGTTGCACTGGCAATTTATTTGGTTTTTGAATCCGTGGATGGGGGGGGTTCCTGGGGACAGGAACGTAAGTTTTATTGTGGCTGCTAAAGAAGTAACAGAAAGTAATACGCCCGTGGGGGTGCCTGCTAGAGGCATTTCCCACGACTATTTCCTTGGTTGGGTGCTAGCCCGTGCCTAGGAAACCGACGGGGACCCTCTTCTACCGCATATGCAAGAGAGCGTTCGACATAGCCTTCAGCGCCGGGTGCACCGTGGTGCTGGCGATTCCCATGGCCTGCGTCTGCGCCGCGATCTGCGCGGAGTCGCCGGGCTGCCCGGTCTACACGCAGGAGCGCGTGGGCAGGGGAGGCCGGGTGATCCGCGTGCTTAAGCTCCGCAGCATGGTGGCAGACGCCAGCGACGTACACAAGTACCTTAGTCCCGAGCAGCTGCACCAGTGGGAAGTTGAGCGCAAGGTCGACGATGACCCGCGCATCACCAGGGTGGGCAGGTTCATCCGTAAGTGCTCCATCGACGAGGTGCCGCAGTTCCTCAACGTGCTCAAGGGCGATTTGTCCGTTATCGGACCACGTCCCATCACACGTGATGAGCTGGAACAGCACTTCTCCGACGAGGAGAAGGAAGAGCTGTTGAGCGTTGCCCCGGGCATCACGGGCCTATGGCAGGCCACTGAGCGCAACGGCGCGACCTTTGAGAGTGGCCTGCGCCAGAAGATCGAGCTCCATTACGTGCGGAACCGTTGCTTCGGAATGGACTGGAAATGTTTTACAGGCACTTTCGGTGCCATGTTTGGAAAAAGGAGGACTGGGCGATGACCATGGATGCAAAGCCCTTGGTGAGCGTGATCATCCCGCTCTACAACTGCGAGAAGTATCTTCCCGAGGCCTTGGACTCGCTCGTCGCGCAGACGGTGCCTGACTGGGAGGCCATCCTCGTGGACGACTGCTCCGCGGACGGCTCCGCGGCGATGGCCGACGCCTACGCCGCCCGCGACCCGCGCTTCCGCGTTTTTCGACAGCCCGAGAACGGCGGCGCTGCCAAGGCCCGCAACAGAGCCCTCGAGAACGCGCGCGGCCGCTTCATCGCCTACCTCGACTCCGACGATTACTGGATGCCGGAGAAGCTCGAGCGCCAGCTCGGCTTCATGCGCGACCGCCGCATAGGCGCGTGCTTTACCTCCTACGAGACGGTGAACGAGGACGGGGATCATCGCAACTACGTCCACGTGGACGCCGAGGTGGGCTACCACCGCTTTCTCACCAAGCCGCCCACGTGCAGCCACACCGTCATGTTCGACACCGCCGTCGTGGACCGGGCGCTTCTCGTGATGCCCGACATCCGCAAAAGGCAGGACGCCGCCACATGGCTCCAGGTCATCAAGGCGGGCCACAGGCTGCACGGCCTCGACGAAGTACTCGCGGCGAACCGTAAGCGGGCGGGCTCGCTCAGTTCGAACAAGCTCTCCGCCGTCCGCAACACATGGATGCTCTACAGACAGATCGAGCGGCTGTGGCTACCGTACGCCGCCTACTGTCTGTTCTGGCAGATGTTCCACGCAACCCTCAAGAGAATAGGAAGTATTTAAATGTTCACAACCCTTTACGAAGATCTGCTCGCAGGTGACGCCAAGCTCTCGCTCGTAGGCCTCGGCTACGTTGGCATGCCCATCGCCGTCGAGTTCGCCAAGCACGTCCCCGTCATCGGCTTCGACATCAACGAGGCCAAGGTCGAGCAGTACAAGCAGGGCCACGATGCCACCAATGAGGTAGGCGACGAGGCCCTGGCTCACACGACCGTGGACTTCACGGCCGACCCGACGCGCCTAGAGGAGGCCCGCTTCCACATCGTGGCCGTGCCCACGCCCGTGAACCAGGACAAGACGCCCGACCTAACGCCCGTCATCGGCGCGTCGGAGACGCTGGGCAAGCACCTGAAGCCCGGCAGCATCGTGGTCTACGAGTCCACCGTCTACCCGGGCGTCACCGAGGACGTCTGCGTGCCGATTCTCGAGCGTGAATCCGGCCTCAGGTGCGGAGAGGACTTCAAGGTGGGCTACAGCCCCGAACGCATCAACCCCGGCGACCGCGTGCATACCCTTACGACCATCCGCAAGGTGGTCTCGGGCATGGACGACGAGTCCGCCGAGCTCATCCGCAGGGTCTACGACATCGTGATCGCCGCTGGGACCTTCCCGGTCTCGACCATCAAGACCGCCGAGGCCGTGAAGGTCGTCGAGAACTCGCAGCGCGACATAAACATTGCCTTCATGAACGAGCTCGCGATGGTGTTCGACCGCATGGGCATCGACACCTCCGAGGTCATCGAGGGCATGAACACCAAGTGGAACGCCTTGGGCTTCCGACCGGGCCTGGTGGGCGGGCACTGCATCGGCGTCGACCCCTACTACTTCACCTACGAGGCCGAGAAGCTCGGCTACCACAGCCAGATTATCCTTTCCGGCCGCAAGGTGAACGACGGCATGGGCGGATTCGTGGCCGACGCGGCCATCCGCGAGATGGTACAGGCCGGGCTTGCCCCCGCGAAGTCGCGCGTGGCCGTGCTTGGACTCACCTTCAAGGAGGACTGTCCCGACGTGCGCAACTCCAAGGTGGACGACATTCTCGCTCGCCTGCGCCAGTACGGCATCGCGCCCCAGGTCTGCGACCCCTGGGCTGACCCGGCTGACGCCAAGGCTGCCTACGGGGTTGACCTTGTTCCCATGGAGGAGCTGCGCGACCTCGACTGCCTCATCGTCGCGGTGGCGCACCGCCAGTTCCGCGATATGAGCAGCGACGACGTGAAGGCCCTCTTCGCTGACAAGCCCGACGCCGAGAAGGTGCTCGTGGACGTGAAGAGCGTCCTGCCTAAGGCGGAGTTCGCTGGGTACCGGTACTGGAGGCTGTAGTGCGGCAGAAGACCACGACGATATGTTACTTAGCGAATGCCGACAACTACCACACCTACAAGTGGGCGTCCCAGTTTTCGCTCCGGGGCTACGGGGTTCACGTCCTCTCCCTTGAGGAGTGCCGCTCCGAAGCCATCCGCGAACTGAAAAACGTCACCGTCCATTACCTGCAAAACCCCAGCGCCCGCCAGGGTTCGGAGTTGCAGAAGCTCGGCTACCTCTCCACCGTCGGCGTGGCGCGCCGCCTCATCGAGGAGCTGGACCCCGACGTCGTGCACGCTCACTATGCCTCGAGCTACGGGCTTGTGGCGTCGCTCGCGTGCAGGCGCCCGTACTACCTCTCGGTCTGGGGCTCCGACGTCTACGATTTCCCGCGCAAGTCCCCACTGCACCGCGCCGTCGTCCGGCGCTCGCTCGCCAAGCCTGCCTGGCTCATGTCCACGAGCCGCGCTATGGCCGAGGAGTGTGCCAAGTACACGGGGCGCGACTTCGAGATAACGCCCTTCGGCGTGGACATGGGGCTCTTCTCGCCTCGCAAGCGTGAGCCCCACGAGGGCCTCGTGGTGGGCACCGTGAAGGCGCTTGAACGCAAGTACGGCATCGACACGCTGCTGCGCGGCTGCGCGCTCCTGCATGACCGCAGGCCAGACCTGGGCGTGCGCGTGCGCATCGCGGGCAAGGGCACCATGGAGGCCGAGCTGAAGGCACTCGCCACGAGGCTAGGCATGGACGGGTACCTCGACTGGCTCGGCTTCATCCCGCAGGAGGAGGCCGCGCGGGAGTGGGCGGGCCTCGACATCGCAATAGTAGAAAGCGAAAGCGAAAGCGAAAGCTTTGGCGTCTCCGCGGTCGAGGCGCAGGCGAGCGGAACCCCACTTATCATATCGGACATCCCTGGCCTTATGGAGGCCTGCGACGGCGGGCACACGGCCGTCGTCACGCCCCGGCGCGACCCGGCGGCCCTCGCCGATGCCTTGGAGGCGCTTGCCGACGACCCGGCTCGCCGCGCCCGCATGGGGGCCGAGGGCCGAGCCTACGTGGAGCGCGCCTACGAGGTGGGCGCCTGCTTCGACCGCGTGGAGGAGATTTACCGTAGGAACATGGAGGAAGCGCGATGAGGGAGAAGGTCGCGAGGGGCCTGTACTGCATGCTTGCGAAACTGCTGCCGCGCTCGCGCCGCTTCCCGCCGGCCAAGAAGCTGCGGGGCGGGGTGGCTCGATTGATGGGCTGTAAGCTGGGCCGTGACGTGAACATCGAGCACGGCGCGGAGTTCGACTCTCGCCTCGTTGTGGGCGACCGCTCGTCGGTGGGCATTGACTCGGAGTGCTTCGGGCCGGTGACCATCGGTCGCGACGTGATGATGGGGCCGGATTGCGTTGTGCTTACCCGCAATCACAGGCACGACCGCGTTGACGTGCCCATGATTGAGCAGGGTTACGAGGACTACCGCCCCGTGACCATAGAGGACGACGTGTGGATTGGTCGGCGCGTCACCATCCTGCCCGGCGTGAACGTGGGTGCGCACTCCATCCTCTCCGCTGGCGCCGTCGTGACCAAGGACGTCGAGCCGTACTCCGTCGTTGGTGGGGTTCCGGCACGGCTCATCAAGAAAAGGGGCGCGGATGCGCGGTGCTGCTGACATATCTTTTTGCGGAGCGGGCCCGAGGGGGTCGGGCCTGATCCCCTCGCGAGAAAAGGGGCGCGTGCGCGCGCTGGTGAGGGCGCGGGAGGTCGAGCGGGAGGAGAACACGATAGTCTTCCTCCTCCTCGTATGCTTGGTTTGCCTGCCGATCGCCGCGCTCTCGTCGCTCAAGACGCCCCTCTACGCCGCAATCCTTGCGCTGGACCTGCTCTTGCTCCTCGTCGCCTCGGCCGGGGCTACCAAGATGAGGCTCGACGGGGGGCTTGTCTGGACATCCGTCGGACTCTTCTGCTATCTAATCATATGCTGGCTGCTGAATGGCGGCAGCGCGGCGGAGCGCCTCGTGCAGACTGCGGTCTATCTCGCGACACTCCTGGCCTTCTCGAGCTATGAATGGACGCCCGCGCGCGTGTCAAAGGTTAAGAGGCTCTTCGCCGCCCTGCTCTTCGCTGCCCTGGTCTACTGGTTTGTGTCCGGACGGGTCACGAACTACTACGCTGCATTCTATGTCCACAGCAACGCGTTCGCCGTCGTGCTTATATGCGCCTGCGCCCTTTCGCTACTCTCCATGGATGGGCCGAAGCCGAAGGTCTCCGACCTATGCGTCTTCGCCATGGCGCTCGTCCTGCTCCTGTTCGCGAACAGCCGCTCGGCGATGCTCGCGCTTCTCGTGGTAGTGGCCTTACCCTATCTGCTGCACGCAGTCTCCAAGAAACGGTCGTTTCTCGCAGTGGCGCGCGTTGCCTTCTTCGTCGTGCTCGTCGCGGTGCTTGCCTTCACGGTCGTCTACCCCTCGCTGATCGGCACGCAGCTGGGTTACTCCCTGGAGATGTTGTCGCGCGAGTGGCTGAACAAGAACTTTTTCTCGGGCCGCGAGGTCGTCTGGAAGATGATCTTGGACGCCGTGAAGGGGCACGAGGTGTTCGGCCTGGGGCTCTCCATGGTCCCAAGCATGGTGTACGAGACGTCCTTCTCCTCGCACAACCTCTACCTGCAGACCATCCTTCAGTCCGGCGCGGTCGGCCTCGTGTTTGTGCTCCTCCTCCTATGGCTCGTCTTGGAGCGCCTCGGGAAGGAAGGCGGCTGGCAGGCGTGCGTGGGTGCCTCCCTGCTGGTGGGCGTGCTCGTGCACGAGTGCCTCGAAGTGTCGCTCACGCAGAACAACTTCGACGTTGGATTGCTCTTCTGGGTGGTGCTGGGGATCTCGGTCTCGGCCTCCTCACTGCGAACTGCGCGCGGGGGTGACGGCTCATGAGTCGCGGGGGCCTGCTCGGCAAGATAGTCGGCTTCTCGATGGTGAGCGTCGTGAGCGCGGTGCTTTCGCTCGTCGTCGTTCCGGTGTCGACGCACCTGTACGACCAGGACGCGCTCGGCAAGATCAACTTCTTCTTCTCGGTAACCAACGTCCTGCTTACCCTGTTCTGCCTCGGGCTCGACCAGGGCTACGTGCGCTTCTACCCACTCGCGAAGGACGAGGGGCAGCGCAGGAGGCTGCTGACGTTTAGCGTCTCGGCGTGCTTGTGCGTCGTCGTGGCCGCGGGCCTCGTGGCGTGGGCGTTCGACGACTCGCTGTCGGTGTGGTTGTTCGGGGAGGCCGGCATGCCAGCGACGGCGATGATCTGCTTGGTCACGCTGTGCGTCGTCGCGCTCAGGTTCTTCTCGCTGCGCTACCGGATGGCGGAGGACGTGTGGGGCTACACCATCTTTGCCGGCGCCGTATCGGTCATCCAAAAGGGTCTTTACATCGTCTCGGCGGTCGTGTCCACGAGCTACGTAGTGGCGGTCGGCTGGGTTGCGCTCGCCTGTCTGCCGATCCTGGTGGCCGCCGCCGCGCACGAGCGCGCGCAGCTCGCCGCCCCTGACCTGCGCGGGGAGGCTTCCCTCTACTGCGACGAGGCCCGCTTCTCGCTGCCTCTCTTGGCGTCGGGGCTGGTCGCGATACTCACCAACTATGTGCCGCAGTTCGCTATCCGCTCCCTCATAGGCTTCTCCAACATCAGCGTGTTCACGGCGGCCCTCACCGTGTCACTGGCCGTCAACCTCATCCAGAGCGGCTTCAACGCCTTCTGGGCTCCCTACGTCTACCAGCATGCGCGCGACGAGCAGGGGAAAATCATGCGCGTACACGAGGCCGTGGTCATGGTGGCTGTGAGCGCCTGCATGCTGCTCGCCATGATCGTCGACCTCGCGTTCCTGCTGTTCAAGCCGAACTACGCCGCGGGGGCGCGCCTTGTACCGTTCCTAGCGCTGGGGCCTCTGTGCTACACCATCGGCGAGACGGCGGGGGTGGGCATCAACCTCAAGATGAAGTCGGGGCTGAATCTGCTGATCTCTGCCGCCACGCTCGCCTCGAGCGTGGCGCTCTCGCTGGCGCTCGTGCCCGTGCTCGGGCTGGGCGGCGGAGCCGTCTCGGTCGGGGGCGCGGCGGCCGTGGGCCTCGCGCTCAAGACGGCGATAGGCGAGCACTACTACCAGAGCATACGCGACCGCTCGTTCATGCTCAGGGGGCTTCTGCCCTACGTCGCAGTCTGCGTCGTCGCACTCGCGCTGCCCGATCGACTGGCCCTTCGGCTCGCTATCGATGCTGCGCTGCTCGTCCTCTCACTCGCGCTGTATGGCCCGTCTAGGCTGCGCGCGCTCGCAGGCTACCTCAAGTCCTTCGTCGGGAGATGATTCGCATGCTGCTTCGCGCCCTCGGCTGGCTCTTCTACAACCTCGAGAGACTCCGCATGAGGTGCCTAGGGACCTACAAGACCTCGCTGTGCCGCTGCGGGGAGAATAGTTACGTGGGGGGTGTTCCTATAGTTTTGTCAATTGGGAAATGCTCTCCGTGCGACCGAATCGCGGCATGCTGACGCCAAGCCA